>NZ_JAOEJU010000002.1 GCF_025447595.1 Pseudomonas koreensis
TCAGCCCGGCGCAAGCTGCCTGGACTGTGAATATGGCGCCTGGAGCGACTGAAATCAGTCACGCAGTATTCGACCTGCACATGACCATTTTCTGGATCTGTGTGGTGATCGGGATCATCGTCTTCGGCGCCATGTTCTGGTCGATGATGGTGCACCGCCGTTCTACCGGGCAGGTCGCCGCAAAATTCCACGAAAGCACCACCGTCGAAATTCTCTGGACCGTCGTCCCGCTGCTGATCCTGGTGGCGATGGCCGTTCCGGCGACCGCGACCCTGATCAAGATGTACGACACCAGTGAGCCGGATATCGATATCCAGATCACCGGTTATCAGTGGAAGTGGCATTACAAATACCTGGGCCAGGACGTCGAGTTCTTCAGCAACCTGGCCACCCCCGCCGAGCAGATCCACAACAAGGAAGCCAAGGGCGAGCATTACCTGCTTGAGGTCGACAAGCCACTGGTGCTACCGACCGGGGCCAAGGTGCGCTTCCTCGTGACCTCCGCCGACGTGATCCACTCCTGGTGGGTGCCGGCCTTCGCGGTCAAGCGCGATGCGATTCCCGGGTTCGTCAACGAAGCCTGGACCCGCATCGACAAGCCCGGCCTCTACCGTGGTCAGTGCGCCGAACTGTGCGGCAAGGACCACGGCTTCATGCCGATCGTGGTCGACGTCAAAGAGAAGGCCGACTACGAAAAATGGCTCGCCGAGCGCAAGGCCGAAGCGTTGCAGCTCAAGGAGCTGACCAGCAAGGAATGGACCCTCGACGAACTCAAGGAACGCGGCGACAAGATCTACCACACCACCTGCGTCGCCTGTCACCAGGCGGAAGGCCAGGGCTTGCCGCCGATGTTCCCGGCACTCAAGGGCTCGAAAATCGCCACCGGCCCGAAAGAGGCGCATCTGAGCCTGGTGTTCCACGGTAAACCGGGCACCGCCATGGCGGCGTTCGGCAAGCAGCTGTCGGAAGTCGATATCGCAGCGGTCGTGACCTACGAACGTAACGCCTGGGGCAACAACAAGGGCGACATGGTCACGCCAAAAGAAGTGCTGGAGCTGAAACAGGCGGAAAGCAAATGAGCCGGTCTATTGCGTACTTCGTGAACCGGTCGGGGCTCTGCGTCCCGGCTTGCCCAGTCCACTCTCTTGAAGGAGACCGGCCATGAGCGCTGTCATCGATGACCACGGTCATGCCGACCACGACCACGCCCACGGCCCCGCCAAAGGCCTGATGCGCTGGGTGCTGACCACCAACCACAAGGACATCGGCACGCTGTACCTGTGGTTTGCGTTCTGCATGTTCCTGCTCGGCGGCTCGTTCGCCATGGTGATCCGTGCCGAGCTGTTCCAGCCCGGCCTGCAGATCGTCGAGCCGGCGTTCTTCAACCAGATGACCACCATGCACGGTCTGGTAATGGTGTTCGGTGCGGTGATGCCGGCGTTCGTCGGCCTCGCCAACTGGATGATCCCGCTGATGGTCGGCGCGCCGGACATGGCCCTGCCGCGGATGAACAACTTCAGCTTCTGGCTGCTGCCGGCGGCGTTCCTGCTGCTGGTCTCGACCCTGTTCACCCCCGGTGGCGGGCCGAACTTCGGCTGGACGTTCTACGCACCGCTGTCCACCACCTATGCGCCGGAAAGCGTGACGTTCTTCATCTTCGCCATCCACCTGATGGGGATCAGTTCGATCATGGGCGCGATCAACGTGATCGCGACCATCCTCAACCTGCGCGCCCCCGGCATGACCCTGATGAAAATGCCGCTGTTCGTCTGGACCTGGCTGATCACCGCGTTCCTGCTGATCGCGGTGATGCCGGTGCTGGCCGGGTGCGTGACGATGATGCTGATGGACATCCACTTCGGCACCAGCTTCTTCAGTGCCGCCGGTGGCGGTGACCCGGTGCTGTTCCAGCATGTGTTCTGGTTCTTCGGCCACCCCGAGGTGTACATCATGATCCTGCCGGCCTTCGGCGCCGTCAGCCAGATCATCCCGACTTTCTCGCGCAAGCCGCTGTTCGGCTACACCTCGATGGTCTACGCCACGGCGAGCATCGCATTCCTGTCGTTCATCGTCTGGGCGCACCACATGTTCGTGGTGGGCATTCCGCTGGTGGGGGAGTTGTTCTTCATGTACGCGACGATGCTGATCGCGGTGCCGACCGGGGTGAAGGTGTTCAACTGGGCCAGCACCATGTGGCAAGGCTCGATGACCTTCGAGACGCCGATGCTGTTTGCCGTGGCGTTCGTGATCCTGTTCTCCATCGGCGGTTTCTCCGGTCTGATGCTGGCCATCGCCCCGGCGGACTTCCAGTACCAGGACACCTACTTCGTGGTTGCGCACTTCCACTACGTGCTGGTGCCGGGGGCGATCTTCGGGATTTTCGCGTCTGCCTACTACTGGCTGCCGAAATGGACCGGCCACATGTACGACGAAACCCTGGGCAAGCTGCACTTCTGGCTGTCCTTCGTCGGCATGAACCTGACGTTCTTCCCGATGCACTTCGTGGGCCTGGCGGGCATGCCTCGGCGGATTCCGGACTACAACCTGCAGTTCGCCGACTTCAACATGGTCTCGTCGATCGGCGCGTTCATGTTCGGTGCCACGCAGATCTTCTTCCTGTTCATCGTGATCAAGACCATCCGTGGCGGCGAGCCGGCACCGGCCAAACCGTGGGATGGCGCCGAAGGTCTGGAATGGAGCGTGCCGTCACCGGCGCCGTATCACACCTTCACCACGCCGCCGGAAGTGAAATGAAAATCCAACCCTATGTGGGAGCGAGCCTGCTCGCGATGAACGATGACGCGGTCTGCCTGCTAGACCGTAGCGCCTGCATCGCGAGCAGGCTCGCTCCCACAAGGGCTCTCGGTAGAGACATTAATCATGGCTGACTCGATTTCGATGAAGAAGCTGGTCACCCGACTGCTCGGTGTGGTGGTGGCGATGTTCGTCTTCGGTTTTGCCCTGGTGCCGATCTACGACGTGATGTGCAAGGCGTTCGGCATCAACGGCAAGACCGCCGGGCAGTACGAGGGCGAGCAGACCGTCGATGCTTCGCGGCAGGTGCGGGTGCAGTTTCTGTCGACCAACACCGCCGACATGCCGTGGGACTTCTATCCCAAGCATGACGAACTGACGGCCAACCCCGGCGCGGTGAACGAGATGATCTTCATCGCGCGCAATCCCACCGACAAACCGATGAGCGCGCAAGCGGTGCCGAGCATCGCGCCGAGCAATGCGGCCGCGTATTTCCACAAGACCGAATGCTTTTGCTTTACCCAGCAGGTGCTGCAGCCCGGTCAGCAGATCGAGATGCCGGTGCGTTTCATCGTTGACCGCGACATGCCCAAGGACGTGAAGCACCTGACGCTGTCCTACACGCTGTTCGATATCACCGCCCGACATCCTCCGGTGGCTGCAAACACTGGCGGTTAAGCGTGCCCGATAAGGAGAACAATAAATGGCAACTCATGAGCACTATTACGTCCCGGCCCAGAGCAAGTGGCCGATCGTGGCCACGGTGGGGATGTTCGTCACCGTGTACGGTCTGGCGACCTGGTTCAACGATCTGAAGGCAGCGCGTCCGGAATCCCACGGCCCGCTGATCTTTTTCGTCGGCGGCCTGTTGCTGGCGTACATGCTGTTCGGCTGGTTCGGCACGGTGATCAAGGAAAGCCGCGCGGGGTTGTACAGCCCGCAGCTGGATCGCTCGTTTCGCTGGGGCATGAGCTGGTTCATCTTCTCCGAGGTGATGTTCTTCATCGCCTTCTTCGGTGCGCTGTTCTACGTGCGGCACATTTCCGGCCCGGCGCTGGGCGGCGAAGGCACCAAAGGCATCGCCCACATGCTCTGGCCGAACTTCCAGTTCACCTGGCCGCTGCTGCACACGCCGGATCCGAAACTGTTCCCGCCGCCCAAGGAAGTCATCAGCCCCTGGGGCCTGCCGCTGATCAACACCATCCTGCTGGTAAGTTCCAGCGTGACCATCACCATCGCCCACCACGCGCTGAAGAAAGGTCATCGCGGCGCGCTGAAACTGTGGCTGGCGATCACCGTGCTGCTGGGCTGCGCGTTCCTCGGCTTCCAGGCCGAAGAATACATCCACGCCTACCACGAACTGGGGCTGACCCTCGGCTCGGGCATCTACGGCGCGACGTTCTTCATGCTCACCGGTTTCCACGGCGCCCACGTGACCATCGGCACGATCATTCTGTTCGTGATGCTGATGCGCATCATGAAGGGCCACTTCGACAACGAACATCAGTTCGGTTTTGAAGCGGCGAGCTGGTATTGGCACTTCGTCGACGTGGTGTGGATCGGCTTGTTCATCTTCGTTTACGTGCTCTGAGGAACAGAGCTACCAAGGCGCGTGCGACACCAGTTGGCCGCTGTAGAAACCCCAGGCAATCAAGCCGACGGTGACAGCGGCCAACGTCACCCGAACACTCAAGGCGATCACCAGCCGATTCGAGCTGCTGTCGTCCTTGACCAGGAAAAACAGGCCGCTGAACAGGCTGACCACCGTGGCAATCAGCATCAGGACGATGGCTGCTTTGAGCATGGGAAGAACTCCGGGGGAACAAGCGATGCACTTGAGTATAGCGATCGCACTCACTGATTTTCTGGCGCGACCATGAAGCGCTTCCGGCCGGGCGTGGTGCCGACACTGGTGGTCGGCCTGCTGCTACCGTTGCTGATTTCGCTAGGCTTCTGGCAACTGGGCCGGGGCGCGGAGAAAACCGCCCTGCTCGCCAGCTACGCCGAGCGCCGCGCCGCCGAACCAATGGCCAGCACCGAGTTGCTGCACAGCGCCGACCCGGCCTTTCGCCGGGTGCATCTGCACGGCCAGTTCGATGCCGCCCACAGCCTGTTGCTGGACAACCGTCAGCGCAACGGCAAGGTCGGCGTCGAATTGCTGCAACCGTTTCAGGATCAACGCAGCGGCCAGTGGCTGTTGGTCAATCGCGGCTGGCTGCCGTGGCCGGACCGGCGCACGGCCCCGCAATTCAACACACCGACCGATGCCGTGAATGTCGATGCCTGGGTGTATGTCGCCCCCGGCGCCACCTTCCAGCTGCATGCCGATCCGGTCAGCAGCAGCTGGCCGCAAACCGTCACCGCCGTCGAGCCCGCGAAGCTGTGGAAAACCCTCGAACGCGACGGCTTCGCCTACGAATTACGCGCCGAACCCGGCCCGGCCAGCTATCAGGCCGACTGGCCGGTGGTCGCGATGGGCCCGGAAAAACACCTCGGTTACGCCGTGCAGTGGTTCGCCATGGCCACCGCCCTGTTCGGTCTTTACCTCTATCTCGGCTGGCACAACGCAAAGGAGAAACACCATGGGAGCGGCCATGAATCCACCCAGCATGTCTGAAGCAAAAGCCCCGGCCAGTCGCCGCCGCGGACGCATCCAGCTGCTGCTGATCGTGCTTGGCGTGGTCGGTCCGATGATCCTCGCCACCGGCATGTACAAGTTGCAGTTCTGGGTGCCGGAAGGTCGCAGCTATCACGGCGAACTGATCGGCAACGGCCAGACCCGCGCCGACCTCGGCATCCAGGCTGACGAAATGCGCTGGCAAATGCTGGTCACCGCGCCGAAGGACTGCGCGGTGGATTGCCAGCAACTGGTGTACCTGGCGCGGCAGATCCAGATCGGCCTGGGCCGCGAAGCCGGGCGCGCCAGCCATGCACTCGCTGCCGCGCAACCACTGACCGCCGACTATGAAGCCAAACTGAGCCGCGAATATCCGCAACTGCAACGTTACCCGCTAGATAGCGCCGCGTTCAGCAAAGCTACCGGCGACAAAGCCACGCCGCAGCTGTGGATCATCGACCCCCACGGCAACCTCGTGCTGCGCTACGACCCGAGCGTCAAGGGCAAGGATCTGCTCAACGACCTGCGCCACCTGCTGAAACTGTCGAACATCGGATAAGGGCATCGTCATGGCCAAACCTGGATTTCGCCTCGCGCTGTTTGCCACCCTGCTGGCACTGATCGTGGTGCTGCTCGGCGCCTACACCCGCCTGACCCACGCCGGCCTCGGCTGTCCGGACTGGCCGGGCTGCTACGGGTTCATCAGCGTGCCAAAAAGCGAAGCCCAACTGGCCCATGCCGAACTGCATTACCCCGACTCGCCAGTAGAGGCGCACAAAGGCTGGAACGAGATGATCCACCGCTACTTTGCCGGCACCCTCGGCATGCTGATTTCAGTACTGGCCGGGAGGGCGTGGGTGAACCGCCGTCATCCCGGGCAACCGCTGAAACTACCGCTGTTTCTGCTGGCTGTGGTGTTCGCCCAAGCGGCGTTCGGCATGTGGACGGTGACGCTCAAGCTCTGGCCGCAAGTGGTGACCGGGCATCTGCTCGGTGGCTTCGCGACCTTGAGCCTGCTGTTTCTACTGACGTTAAGACTGTCCGGCGTGCTGCCGGCGCTGACCGTGCCCAAGCGTCTGCAATATTGGGCGACTGCCGGCCTGTTGCTGGTGATCGGCCAGATTGCTCTCGGCGGCTGGGTCAGCTCCAACTATGCGGCGGTGGCCTGCATCGACTTCCCGACCTGCCACGGCCAATGGCTGCCGCCGGCGGATTTCGCCAACGGTTTTCACCTGACCCAGCACATCGGCCCCAATTACCTCGGCGGGCAACTCGACAGCGATGCGCGCACGGCGATTCACCTGACCCACCGCATCGGCGCGTTGCTGGTGACGATCGTCCTGCTTGGTCTGGCGTGGCAACTGAAAGTGGTGGGCATGACGCGACTGGCCGGGCTGGTGCTGATCGCCCTCGCCGCGCAGATTACCCTTGGCATCAGCAATGTGCTGTTTCATCTGCCGCTGCCGGTGGCCGTGGCGCACAACGCCGGCGGCGCAGCGCTGCTGCTGACGATGGTGCTGGTCAACTATCACGCGCGGACCAGCCTGGTTCGGGTCAAGCAGCCGATGATCGCGCGCTGGCGCCTGAGCCCGCGCAAACACTCGGCGGCGCCCATCACTATTAAAGGAGAGACGCCATGGCGATTCTGATCGGCGAACGTCCGGCGCAGGCGCTGTGGCGTGATTACCTGGAGCTGACCAAACCGAAAGTCGTGGTGCTGATGCTGATCACCTCTCTGGTGGGCATGTTCCTCGCGACCCGCGCCGGGGTGCCGTGGACGGTGCTGGTGTTCGGCAACCTGGGGATCGCGTTGTGTGCCGGTGGCGCGGCGGCGGTCAATCATGTCGTGGATCGGCGCATCGATGCGGTCATGGCCCGCACCCATAAACGGCCGCTGGCCGAGGGCCGGGTTTCACCCACAGGAGCACTGACCTTTGCGCTGGTGCTGGCGCTGCTCGGCCAGGCCTTGCTGCTGACCTTCACCAATCCGCTGACCGCGTGGCTGACTTTGGCTTCTCTGCTCGGCTACGCGGTGATCTACACCGGTTTCCTCAAGCGCGCGACGCCGCAGAACATCGTCATCGGCGGTCTTGCTGGCGCTGCCCCGCCGCTGCTTGGTTGGACCGCCGCTACCGGACACGTCAGCGCCGAACCGTTGCTGCTGGTGCTCATCATCTTCGCCTGGACCCCGCCGCACTTCTGGGCGCTGGCCATCCATCGCAAGGAGGAATACGCCAAGGCCGACATTCCGATGCTGCCGGTCACCCACGGCGAGCGCTACACCAAGGTGCACATTCTGCTGTACACCTTCGCCCTGCTGGCGGTGAGCCTGCTGCCGTATGTGATCCACATGAGCGGCCTGCTGTACCTGATCTGCGCGCTCGGTCTGGGCGCGCGGTTTCTGCAATGGGCCGTGGTGCTGTACCGTGGCACTCGGCCGCACGCGGCGATCAACACCTTCAAGTACTCTATCTGGTACTTGTTTCTGCTGTTCATCGCCCTGCTCGTAGACCACTACTTACTGTTGAACCTATGACTCGAACCCAGAAAACCGTCTTCATCCTCGTCGCCGTGATCGCGCTGATCCTCGGCCTGACCGTCAACAAAGTGCTGAGCGGCAAGGGCCAGGGCGACCCGACCGCACTGATCGACGCCGGCATCATCCTGCTGCCGCAGAGCCGTAACCTGCCGGGAGTGACGATGACCAATCAGGACGGCCAGCCGGTCACGGTCAACGCGCTCAAGGGCAAGTGGAGCCTGCTGTTCTTCGGCTACACCTTCTGCCCGGACATCTGCCCGACCACCCTCGCCCAGCTGCGCCAGATCAAGAGCGAGCTGCCGAAGGACGCTGTGGATAAATTGCAGATCGTGCTGGTCAGCGTCGACCCTAACCGCGACAACCCTGCGCAGTTGAAGCAGTATCTGGGTTACTTCGATCCACAGTTCATCGGCCTGACGCCGAAGTCGATCGATGAGCTGCAGAAGGTGGCGAACGCGGTGAGCATTCCGTTCATTCCGGCGGACACCAGCAAGCCGAATTACACGGTGGATCACAGCGGCAATCTGGCAGTGATCGGGCCGGACGGGACGCAACGCGGGTTTATTCGTGCGCCGTTGAACAACGCCAAGCTGGTGGCGCAGTTGCCGGTGATGTTGAACCGCAAGTAAGACCAACACAGTCCAATGTGGGAGCGAGCTTGCTCGGGAAGAGGCCAGCACATTCAACATCTGTATTGACTGACACACCGTTTTCGCGAGCAAGCTCGCTCCCACAGGGACGGTGTTTCAAGCACAAAAAAGGGGCGCATTGAATGCGCCCCTTTTTTGCAGCAAAACCAGATCAGAACGCCGGCAATACCGCGCCCTTGTACTTCTCGGTAATGAATTTCTTCACTTCCGGGCTGTGCAGCGCAGCGGCCAGTTTCTTCATGGCGTCGCTGTCCTTATTGTCCGCGCGGGACACCAGGATGTTCACGTAAGGCGAGTCGCTGCCTTCGATGACCAGCGCATCCTTGGACGGATCGAGCTTGGCTTCCAGCGCGTAGTTGGTGTTGATCAGCGCCAGGTCCACCTGGGTCAGCACGCGCGGGATGGTCGCGGCTTCCAGTTCACGGATCTTCAGGTTTTTCGGGTTCTGGGCGATGTCCTTGACGGTCGACAGGATGTTGGTCGGATCCTTCAGGGTGATCACGCCAGCCTTGGCCAGCAGCAACAGCGCACGGCCGCCGTTGGTGGCGTCGTTCGGGATCACCACGTTGGCGCCGCCTGGCAGCTCTTCGATTTTCTTGAACTTGCTGGAATAGGCGCCCAGCGGTTCCAGGTGCACGCCGGTCACGGAAACCAGGCTGGTGCCCTTGGCCTTGTTGAACTCATCGAGGTACGGCTGGTGCTGGAAGAAGTTGGCGTCCAGACGCTTCTCGGCCACCTGTACGTTCGGCTGAACGTAGTCGGTGAAGACCTTGACCTTCAGATCCACGCCTTCTTTGGCCAGTACCGGCTTCACGAACTCGAGGATTTCCGCGTGCGGCACCGGGGTGGCAGCAACGGTCAGGGTTTCGTCGGCGTGGGCCGAGAACGCTGCAACGGCAGCCAGGGCAACGATCAGTTTTTTCATTCAGCTAACTCCTTTTTACGGCGCCCGTCTGGCGCCTGCCAGCGAATGGCCGGCTCATGTCATTACAAAACCGGTTATTTGCGCGAGAAGTGTACGACCAGTCGGTCGCCAACCATTTGCAGCACTTGCACCAGAATCAGCAGCAACACCACGGTCACGATCATCACGTCGGTCTGGAACCGCTGATAGCCGAAACGGATCGCCAGGTCACCCAGGCCACCGGCGCCGACCACACCGGCCATCGCCGTGTAGGAAACCAGTGTAATCGCCGTCACCGTAATCGCTGCGAAGATGCCCGGACGGGCTTCCGGCAGCAAGGCGTTCATGATGATCTGGCGAGTGGTCGCGCCCATCGACTGGGTCGCTTCGATGATGCCGCGATCGACTTCACGCAGGGCGGTTTCCACCAGCCGCGCGAAGAACGGCGTTGCACCTACTACCAGCGGCGGAATCGCACCGGCCACGCCCAGCGAGGTGCCGGTGATCAGCACGGTGAACGGGATCATCACGATCAACAGAATGATGAACGGCAGCGAACGCAGGATGTTCACCACCAGCGACAGCAAGGCGTACACACCTTTGGCTTCGAGCAACTGACGCGGGCTGCACAGGAACAGCAACACGCCCAGCGGCAGGCCGAGCAGCACGGTGAACAGCAGCGAACCGCCGAGCATCATCATGGTGTCGCCCGTGGCGAGCCAGATTTCGTACCAGTCGATATTGGTGAAGAAACTCATCAGGTCTTCCATTAGCGCAACACCTCCATGTGAACGTCAGCGGCGGTGAAGCGGGCGAAAGCCGCTTCCATGTCGCCACCGGTGACGGCGAGGGTCAATTGCCCGTAAGGAATGTCTTTGATGCGGTCGATACGACCGGCCAGGATGCTGTAGTCCACACCGGTTTCCCGGGCGACGGTACCGAGCAACGGCGCGTAGGTCGCTTCGCCCTGGAAGGTCAGACGCACGATGCGGCCCGGCACGTGAGCGAAGTCATCGCGCTGCTCACCTTCGTCGATCTGTTCGTCTTCCTGCACGAAACGCTTGGTGGTCGGGTGCTTCGGATGCAGGAACACATCAGCCACCGAACCTTGCTCGACGATCACACCGGCGTCCATCACGCCGACCTGATCGCACACGCGGCGGATCACATCCATCTCGTGAGTAATCAGGACGATGGTCAGCTTCAGCTCGCGGTTGATCTCGGCCAGCAATTGCAGGACCGACGCCGTGGTCTGCGGGTCGAGGGCGCTGGTAGCTTCGTCGCACAGCAGGATCTTCGGCTTGGTCGCCAGAGCACGGGCGATGCCGACGCGCTGCTTCTGACCGCCGGACAGCTGTGCCGGGTACTTTTTGGCGTGATCGGACAGACCGACCCGCGCCAGCAACTCGGCCACACGCTGGTCGATCTCGGCACGGGACAGTTCACCGGCCAGGGTCAGCGGCAGCGCTACGTTGTCGGCCACGGTCTTGGACGCCAGCAGGTTGAAGTGCTGGAAGATCATCCCGACCTGCTGACGGAAACGGCGCAGGCCGTTGGCGTCCAGCGCGGTGACTTCTTCGCCGTCGACGATGATCTTGCCGCCACTGGATTGCTCCAGGCGATTGATCAGACGCAGCAGGGTACTTTTTCCCGCACCGGAATGGCCAATCAGGCCGAACACCTGACCGTTCTCGATGGAGAAGCTGGTCGGGTGCAGCGCGGTGATGTCCTTACCGGCGACGCGGTAAGTCTTATGGACGTTTTGAAACTCGATCACGTAGCGAACCTTGTGGGGCGCGTTGGAAAAGGATCAGCGGTTAGCCGGGCGCGCATTTTAGCCTGTCCGTATAGAGGTTATTAGCATTTATTCCGCATTCAACCTTTCATTTGGCAATAACGCGATCAAAGGTCATAAAAAAGGAACGGCCAAAACCCTCATCAGTCACTAAGTAAGCGACTTGAAACTCCGGGCGCCGTGCCCGGGAACCACTCAAGAGCCTCGGCAACACCGAGGTCAAACGAGGAGTTTACGTCTGATGAGCAGCAAAAAACCTGTCCCTTCCAAAAGTGAGCTGGCCGGAACCGACACTCCGGATCGCGCCAACACCAACGCCAAACTCGACAGCCTGGAAAAATTTCGCTCTGACGCCACCGGCCAGGCCCTGCGCACCAATCAGGGCGTGAAGGTTGCGGACAACCAGAACACCCTCAAGGCCGGTGCTCGCGGGCCGTCGCTGCTGGAAGACTTCATCATGCGTGAAAAGATCACGCACTTTGACCATGAGCGGATTCCGGAGCGCATCGTCCACGCCCGCGGCACCGGCGCCCATGGTTTCTTTCAGAGCTACGAGAACCATTCGACGCTGACCAAGGCCGGTTTCCTGCAGGATCCGGGGAAGAAAACCCCGGTGTTCGTACGATTTTCCACGGTGCAGGGGCCACGTGGTTCCGGCGATACGGTGCGTGACGTGCGTGGTTTTGCCGTGAAGTTCTTCACCGACGAAGGCAACTTCGATCTGGTCGGCAATAACATGCCGGTATTTTTCATACAGGACGCGATCAAGTTTCCCGACTTCGTCCACGCCGTAAAACCCGAGCCGCACAACGAAATCCCCACCGGCGGCTCGGCCCACGATACCTTCTGGGACTTCGTTTCGCTGGTGCCGGAATCGGCGCACATGGTCATCTGGGCCATGTCCGACCGGGCCATCCCGAAAAGCCTGCGCAGTATGCAGGGCTTCGGCGTGCACACCTTCCGGCTGATCAACGCCGAAGGCAAATCACGCTTCGTCAAATTCCACTGGCGCCCTACTGCCGGCACCTGCTCCTTGGTGTGGGACGAGGCGCAGAAGCTCGCCGGTAAAGACACCGACTACCATCGGCGCGATCTCTGGGAGGCCATCGAGACCGGGGACTACCCGGAATGGGAACTTGGCGTACAGGTCATCGAGGAGGAAAACGAGCACGACTTCGATTTCGACATCCTCGACCCGACCAAACTGATTCCCGAGGAAATCGTCCCGATCACACCACTGGGCAAGATGACCCTCAACCGCAACCCGGACAACTTCTTCGCCGAGACCGAACAGGTCGCGTTCTGCCCCGGCCATATCGTGCCGGGGATCGACTTCTCCAATGACCCGCTGCTGCAAGGCCGGTTGTTTTCCTACACGGACACGCAGATCAGCCGACTCGGCGGGCCGAACTTCCATGAGCTGCCGATCAATCGCCCGGTCGCACCTTTCCACAACGGCCAGCGCGATGCCCAGCACCGCACGGTGATCGACAAGGGCCGCGCGTCATACGAGCCGAATTCCATCGATGGCGGCTGGCCGAAAGAAACCCCACCGGCGGCGCAGGACGGCGGGTTCGAGAGCTATCCGGAGCGTATCGACGCCAACAAGATCCGTCAGCGCAGCGAGTCGTTCAGCGACCACTTTTCCCAGGCGCGCCTGTTTTTCAACAGCATGAGCCCGCACGAGAAAGAGCACATCATCGCTGCCTACAGCTTCGAGTTGGGCAAGGTTGAGCGTGAGTTCATCCGGGCGCGGGAAGTGAACGAGATTCTCGCCAACATCGATCTGGATCTGGCCAAACGCGTGGCGGCCAACCTGGGTCTGCCAGCGCCAGGCAAAGGTACTGTGGACGTGCCGAAAACATCACTGGAGCGCTCGCCGGCGTTGAGTCAGGCCAACCTGTTGCCGGAAAACATCAAGACACGGAAAGTCGCGATCCTCGCGGCCAACGGCGTCAATGGTGCTGCAATTGAAGCGATGAAGAAGGCGCTGGAGGCAGAAGGAGCGCACGCCAAACTGCTCGGCCCGACCTCGGCGCCAGTGAAGACTGCCGATGGCAAAAGCCTGGCGGTGGATGCGTCGATGGAAGGTTTGCCTTCGGTAGCGTTCGACGCGGTGTTCGTGCCGGGTGGCGCGGCGTCGGTCAAGGCATTGAGCGGTGACGGCGTGGCGTTGCATTACCTGCTGGAGGCGTACAAGCATTTGAAGGCGATTGCACTGCATGGCGAGGCCAAACAGTTGCTGGATGTGTTGAAGCTGGAGGTGGATGCGGGATTACTGGAGGGCAAGGATGTATCGGCGCTAACCAAGCCGTTTTTTGCCGCAATCGGGCAGCATCGGGTTTGGGATAGGGAAGCCAAGGCCAAGGCGATTCCGGCCTGATAGTTTTGTAATGCCTGAAATAGTCATCGCGAGCAGGCTCGCTCCCACAGGAATCATGTTGTACCTGTGGGAGCGAGCCTGCTCGCGATTTCTTATGGCTTGCGAGGACTCAAGACTACTTGAGCAGGAACGCTGCGCAGAATCTGCTTTTTGATTTGCAGATCGAAATCCGGATCAAGCTTCTTCACGCGCTTGGTGATCAACGTCGCCAGCCATGGGTAATCATTGGTGCGCGGGGCCTGAATGCTCACCGCACAGTCGTAATTCACCACATCGGCGGCAATCGCATCCAGTTGGCGGCGAAGTTTGCGGCTATCGGTGATGTTCAGCGCAACCGTGGTGCTTTCGGCGGTCGGATCGATCACCTTGGCTTTCGGCTTGGCTTCAGCGGCTTGCAGCGCTGCTTCGGCTTTCTCCAGCTCGGCCTTGCGCGCTTCGGTGATCGCGCCATTGACGCCACCGGTCAGCGCCGGGGCCTTGGGCATCAGCACGCGGGCACGGGCCAGCGCGGTTGCGGCCGCATTCACATCGCCCTTCTGCAGGACGATCTGGCTACGGCGCAGATAGGCTTCGGCCAACTGACGCTGGTATTGCTCGAGGGATTGATCGTTGGGTGTTTCGGCCTGCAAGGCTGCCAATTGGTCTTCGGCAGTGGCCAGTTCGCTGCTGGCCAGGCTTTGCTCCAGCTGTGCGATGGCCGTGGCCCGCGCATCGGGGACTTCGGCCACCGGCGGCGTGCTTTGGCAGGCGCCCAGCAGCACTGAAAAGGCCACAAGGAGCAGATAACGGGAGGCGAACGGCTTCATTCCTGCGACTCTCTATTTGCGCAAAAAACGAGCAAGTCTACACCCCTCGACGGGGCAGAACAAAACTCAGCAGAAACAGTGCGGCCGCCGTCACAACGATTGACGGGCCGGCCGGGGTGTCCTTGAACCAGGACAGCGCCAGCCCGCCACACACGGCGAGCATGCCCAGCACGCTCGCGCCCAGTGCCATCTGCTCCGGCGAACGGGCGTGACGTTGTGCCGCAGCCGCCGGGATGATCAACAGCGAAGTAATCAGCAACACACCGACGATTTTCATCGCCACGGCGATCACCACTGCGATCAGCAGCATCAGCGCCATGCGCAACCCGGCCACCGGCAGGCCTTCGACTTTGGCCAGTTCTTCGTGCACGGTGATCGCCAGCAGCGGTCGCCACAGCGTCACCAGCAACACCAGCACCGCCGCGCTGCCACCGAGGATCCACGCCAAGTCGGTCGGACTGATCGCCAGCAGGTCGCCGAACAGATAGGCCATCAGGTCGATCCGCACTTCATGCATGAAGCTTAGTACCACCAGCCCGAGAGAGAGCGTGCTAGGCGCAAGAATGCCCAACAGCGTGTCGGACGCCAGTGGCTGACGCTGCTGCAAGGTCACCAGCAGCACCGCCAGCAACAGGCAGCCAACGGTCACCGCCACGGTCGGGCTGACATCCAGCAGAAAACCCAGCGCCACGCCGAGCAGTGCGGCGTGGGACAGCGTGTCGCCAAAATAGGCCATGCGCCGCCAGACCACGAACGAGCCCAGCGGCCCCGCGACCACCGCTAGCGCCAGACCTGCAAGCAGGGCGTAGAACAGAAAATCAGCCATGCTTGCAGCTATCTCCGTGAACGTGAGGTTGAGCCGAAAGGGGCCCTTTGACCACCGAACCGTGCAGGTCGTGGGCGTGGTCATGATGGTGGTGATAGATCGCCAGGCTCGGCGCGTTGTTGCCGAACAGCTCGACGAAGGCCGGATCGCCACTGACCTGCTCGGGATGCCCGGAGCAGCAGACGTGACGGTTGAGGCACACCACCTGATCGGTGGTGCTCATCACCAGATGCAGATCGTGAGACACCATCAGCACGCCGCAGCCGTGGCGGTCACGCAAGCGGGTGATCAGGCTGTACAGCTCGGCTTGCCCGGCAACGTCGACGCCCTGTACCGGCTCGTCGAGCACCAGCAATTCCGGCTCGCGCAGCAGCGCCCGGGCCAGCAGCACGCGCTGCATTTCACCGCCGGAAACGCTTTGCACCGGGCTGTCGATGACGTGCTCGGCGCCGACTTCCTTGAGTGCCGCCAGCGCACGCGGGCGATCGACGCCCGGCACCAGCCGCAGGAAGCGCAGCACCGAAAGGGGCAGGGTCGGATCGACGTGAAGTTTTTGCGGCATGTAGCCGACGCGCAGTTTCGGCTTGCGCCAGACGCTGCCGCTGTCGGGTTTCAGCAGCCCGAGCACGGCACGCACCAACGTGGTCTTGCCCGCGCCATTGGGGCCGATCAGGGTGACGATCTGCCCCGGCTCGACGCTCAGGTGGATGTTGTCCAGCACGTTCTGCCCGGCAAACCGGACCGCCACCTGCTCCAGACGGATCAGCGCATCGCTCATCAAGCCCCCCGGCAACCGGAGCAGAGGCCGACCACTTCGACGGTCTGGGCCTCGACAATGAAGCCGACATCCTTGGCACTGTGGACGATGGCGTCGCTGATGGTTTTTTGCTCAAGCTCGATGGCGGCATGGCATTCGCGACAGATCAGGAACTGACCCTGGTGCGAATGCTTCGGGTGAACGCAGCCGACGAAGGCGTTCAGCGAGGAAATGCGGTGCACCAGGCCATTTTCCAGCAGGAAATCCAGCGCCCGGTACACGGTTGGCGGCGCAGCGCGGCGGCCATCCTGCTCGCTGAGTACCGCCAGAATGTCGTAGGCACCCAGCGGCTTGTGGCTCTGCCAGACCAGTTCCAGCACCCGCCGACGCAACGCGGTCAGGCGCAGGCCTTTCTGTGCACACAGGGCATCGGCCTCGGACAGCGCGCTGTGAACGCAGTGCGAGTGGTCGTGGGGACGGCTGGCAATCGGTGTAATAGGCATGAGCGGCGACGAGTTTGGTTAGAGACGTTATTATGTTACCCGTTCTCGCCTCATTGAGTGGTCATCGTGTCCCGACTTTTTTCTGTTTTTGTCGTATTCATCACCGGTTTTCTGCTGATCGGTCCGGCTCAGGCCGAGGTCAGAGTCCTCACCAGCATCAAGCCCCTGCAACTGATTGCCGCTGCGGTGCAGGACGGCGTGGCGATTCCTGAAGTGCTGCTGCCACCGGGCGCTTCGCCGCATAACTACGCGTTGCGTCCGTCCGACGTGCGCAAGGTGCAATCGGTGGACCTGCTGTACTGGATTGGCCCGGACATGGAAGGCTTCCTGCCTCGCGTGCTGAACGGTCGTACGCTGCCGAGCGTTGCCGTACAGGACCTGCCGGGCATGAAGCTGCGCCGCTTCGCTGCGGACAGCCACTCCCACGCAGAAGAAGCCGACGAACACGATCACGACCACCGCCCGGGCAGCCTCGATGCGCATTTGTGGCTATCGCCGGTGAACGCGCGGGTTATTGCCGACAAGATGGCTGCGGACCTGAGTGCCGCCGACCCGGCCAATGCCGAGCGCTATCAGAGCAACGCCAAGGCGTTCGATGAGCGTCTGGATGCACTGGATCAGCGCTTGAAGAAACGTCTGGCCAGTGTTGAAGGCAAACCCTACTTCGTCTTCCACGAAGCCTTCGACTACTTCGAAGACGCCTACGGCTTGAAACACACCGGCGTGTTCAGCGTTGCGGCAGAAGTGCAACCCGGCGCCCAGCATGTGGCGGCAATGCGCACGCGTTTGCAGGAAGTCGGCAAGACCTGCGTGTTCAGTGAGCCGCCGCTGCGTCCACGTCTGGCCGAGACCCTGGTGGCAGGTCTGCCGGTGAAACTGGCGGAACTGGATGCGTTGGGCGGGTACACGCCAGCGACGGCTCAGGGTTACGAGCAAGTGCTGGAGAAGCTGGGGAATGATCTGGCGGGTTGTCTGGAATCGCTCTGATACAAAAAAACCGCAGCCTGCACAGGCTGCGGTTTTTTCTTTTACAGGGCGAAAGGTAGCGGTGTGCTGACCTGCTGACGCTGGCCCAAGCGTAGCTCGAACTCTTTCGGATCGTGAATCAACACGTCCTGCCCGGCGAACGATTCCGCCGCAATCAGGCGCGATAGCCAGAACCGCACGCACGCCACTCGCAGCATGGTCGGCCACAGTTCGGCCTCAGCCGCCGTAAACGGACGCAGTGCCGCATAGGCCCCCAGAAAAGCCCGCGCACGTGGGCCGTCGATCAGGCCGTCATCGTCCGAACACCAGTCGTTCAGGGCAATTGCCACGTCGTAGAGCATCGGCCCCGAACAGGCGTTGTAGAAGTCGATCAGCCCGGTCAGGTGCGTGCCTTCGAACATCGCATTGTCGCGGAACAGGTCGGCGTGGATGTTCGCCCGTGGCAACGCGAGAATTTTCTCTTTCTGTCGGGTGATTTCATCCAGCGCGGTTTGCAGCAGCGCGCGCGGCTCATCGCTCAAATGCGAAAGAAACTGCGTGCCCTCTTCCAGCATCCAGTCCAGGCCACGATCGGTCTTGCGCTTGATCATGTTGTCGCCCAGGGTCGCCAGATGCAGATGCGCCTGCAAGTCGCCAACCTGCGCGCAATGCTGGGCGTTGGCCTGCTTGATGTGTTTGCCGGCCAGGCGCGGTTGCAGCAGCGCCGGCTTGCCTTTCAGCTCGCGCAGGGCCACGCCATCGGTGGTTCGCAGTGCGTAAGGCACCGGCAGATCGGCCTCGTGCAACACGTCGAGCAGGTCGATGAAGAACGGCATTTCCTGCACCGGGCCGCGCTCGACCAGGGTCAGGACGAACTCGCCCTTTTCCATGCTGATGAAGAAGTTGGTGTTTTCGCTGCCGGCGGCGATCCCCTGGAAATCGAGCAGACGGCCGAGCCCGTATGGGGCGAGAAAGGTTTCCAGCTCGGGCCGAGCCAGGGGGGTGAACACAGACATGGTTAAAAACTGCTCAGTTCTGGCGCCGCCATCAAACGGCGCCGATTAAAAGTCAGGAAACTTACTTCCAGGTAAAGATTTCCCACGACGGAATCAGCATATCCGGCTGGTCGGACCGAATGTAGTTCGCGTCCGTACCATCGGCGCGCACCAGGAAATAGGGCTTGCCGCCCTTCGGTGTGACCTTGATCGCATACACGAATCCACTCCGGCTGTATTCCTGAATGACCTTGTCGCCTTCCGTGTGCGTGCTAATGGTAACCTCCGGCTCCGACGACGGCGCATCATCCGCCGCGATCGCGGCCAGCGGTGAGACAGCAATCAGACTGACCAGCAGCAAGCGATTTAACGTACGCATGATAACCTTGTCCCTTTGTCGTCAACGGTCCCGCTATTCTAGCGCCGGACCCGCCGAAAAGGTTGATCCTGCTCATGAGCCAAGCCCCCCTCGTCCTGGTGGACGGTTCGTCTTACCTGTACCGCGCCTTTCACGCGCTGCCACCGCTGACCACCTCCAAAGGCCTGCCGACCGGTGCGGTCAAGGGCGTGCTGAACATGCTCAAGAGCCTGCGCAAGCAGTATCCGGACAGCCCGTTCGCCGTGGTGTTCGACGCCAAGGGTGGGACATTTCGCGATGAGATGTACGCCGAATACAAGGCCAACCGCCCAAGCATGCCCGACGACATGCGCGTGCAGATCGAGCCGCTGCATCAGAGCGTGATCGCCCTCGGTTTCCCGCTGCTGTGCGTCGAAGGCGTCGAGGCCGATGACGTGATCGGCACCCTGGCCCGCAGCAGCGCGGCCGCCGATCGCCCGGTGATCATCTCCACCGGCGACAAGGACATGGCGCAACTGGTCGACGGCCACATTACCTTGGTCAACACCATGTCCGGTAGTTCGATGGACGTCGAAGGCGTGAAGGAGAAATTCGGCGTCGCTCCGGAGCAGATCATCGATTATCTGGCCCTGATGGGCGATTCTTCCGACAACATCCCCGGCGTTCCGGGCATCGGCCCGAAGACCGCGTCCGGCCTGCTGGTCGGCGTCAACGGTGGCCTGACCGAGCTGTATGCGCAGCTCGACATCGTGCCGACCCTGCCGATTCGTGGCGCCAAGACCCTGCCGGCCAAGCTCGAAGAGCACAAGGAGATGGCCTTCCTCTCCTATCAACTGGCGACCATCAAGGTCGACGTGCCGCTGGATATCGGCCTCGACGACTTGCAAATGGGCGCCGAAGATCCGGCAAAACTTCTTGAGCTCTACACCCTGCTGGAGTTCAAAAGCTGGATCAATGATCTGGAGCGGGATGCCAAGCGTCTGGAGTTGAGCGCTGCCACCGAGCCTGCGCCGGCCGGCGATCTGTTCAGCGCGCCTGCGGAGGAAGCGCCTGCCGCTCCAACTGAAGCCGCGTACGAAACCATCCTCGATCAGGCACGCTTCGACGTCTGGCTGGAAAAACTGAAGAACGCCAAGCTGTTTGCCTTCGACACCGAAACCACCGGTATCGACGCGCAGCAGGCACAACTGGTCGGCCTGTCCTTCGCGGTGCAGGCCAACGAAGCGGCCTATATCCCGCTGACCCACTCCTACATCGGCGTGCCGGAGCAGTTGGATCGCGACACCGTGCTGCGCGCGCTCAAGCCGATCCTCGAAGACCCGGACAAGCTCAAGGTCGGCCAGCACGCCAAGTTCGACATGAACATCCTGGCCAATTGCGCCATCGGTGGCGATCAGAACGAAGGCATCACCGTGCGCGGCATCGCCTTCGATACGATGCTTGAGTCCTACGTGCTCAACTCCACCGCCACCCGTCACGACATGGACAGCCTGGCGCAGAAGTACCTGGATCACACCACCGTGAGCTTCCAGGACATCGCCGGCAAAGGCGCCAAACAGCTGACCTTCGACCAGATCGCTCTGGAACAGGCCGGCCCATACGCCGCCGAAGATGCCGACGTGACCCTGCGCCTGCACCAGACGCTGTTCGAAAAACTCAGCGCCATCCCGAGCCTGGCCAGCGTACTGACCGACATCGAGATCCCGCTGGTGCCGGTGCTCGCTCGCATCGAGCGCCAGGGCGCGTTCGTCGACGCTGAGCTGCTCGGCATCCAGAGTATCGAGCTGGGTAACAAGATGGTCGCGCTGGAACGTGAAGCGTTCGAGATCGCCGGTGAAGAATTCAACCTCGGTTCGCCGAAGCAGCTGGGCGTAATCCTCTACGAAAAGCTTGGCCTGCCGGTACTGAAGAAGACCGCCAAGGGCCAGCCATCCACTGCCGAAGAAGTCTTGGCGAAACTGGCCGAAGACGATCACCGCTTGCCGAAAGTGCTGATGGAACACCGTTCCATGAGCAAGCTGAAAAGCACCTACACCGATCGCCTGCCGGAGCAGATCAACCCGCGTACCGGGCGTATTCACACCTCGTATCATCAGGCTGTGGCATCGACAGGGCGCTTGTCGTCGAGCGATCCGAACCTGCAGAACATTCCGGTGCGCACCGCTGAAGGCCGACGCATCCGTCAGGCTTTCGTTGCGCCGAAAGGCTACAAACTGCTGGCGGCGGACTACTCGCAGATCGAACTGCGGATCATGGCCCACCTGTCCCGCGACGAAGGCCTGATGAACGCCTTCCGCAACAACCTGGACGTGCACACCGCTACGGCGGCCGAAGTGTTCAAGGTCGAGCTGAATGAGGTGACCTCGGACCAGCGCCGGGGCGCCAAGGCGATCAACTTCGGTCTGATCTACGGCATGGGCGCGCAGAAGCTGGGCAAGGACATCGGCGTCGACACCAAGACCGCCAAGGCCTACATCGACACCTACTTCGCGCGTTACCCGGGCGTTCGTGAATACATGGATCGCACCCGCGCCCAGGCAGCGGATCAGGGCTTCGTGGAAACGATCTTCGGTCGTCGCCTGTATCTGCCGGACATCAACTCCAACAAGCCGCAGGAACGCGCAGCCGCCGAACGCACGGCAATCAACGCGCCGATGCAAGGCACCGCAGCAGACATCATCAAGAAAGCCATGGTGGCGGTGGATAACTGGCTGAGCGCTTCGGGGCTGGACGCCAAAGTCATCCTGCAGGTGCACGACGAACTGGTGCTGGAGGTTCGCGAGGATCTGGTCGATCAGGTTCGCGAAGAAATTCGCGTGCACATGAGCGAGGCGGCAAAACTGGACGTGCCGTTGCTGGTGGAAGTCGGGGTTGGCAACAACTGGGACGAGGCGCACTGAGGCCTCTGGGACGGGGTTTTGCCGCGACCGAGCGTCGCGGCAAAGGCATCGAAATGCGCTTAGGCCTGATCGTTCTTGAACTTATTCCAAAGTTTTTTGAAAAGATTCTGAACTAATCTTGCGACAGGGCACTCAGAGATACTGAATGGCTGGTGAAGCCCTTCGATGCTCCTATGTTGTGTTAAGTGTTGGCAGATATCTGAACCCCGCCCTAGCGGTTCGGAACTTAAACCCCGGAACTTCTCCCTCCCCATATGAAGTCCGGGGCTTTTTTTTGCCTCAAAACTGCCTGTGGCGCCGCCAGACTGCGTTAAAAGCATTGCTAAAAATGCTCATTTAGGTCCCCTAAACTCCGCTTTTTAGCAATGCTTTTGCCTTGCCTGACAGCACCACAGACAGTTTTGAAATCCCTTACTCTGCCGCTGCTTCTGCGCCTTTATCCGCCAACTCCATCCAGCCTGCCAACACAGTGTAGGCCTCTTCCAGGCCCATGCGTTTTGGGGCGGAGAACAGCTGGATCGTTACCTGATCACCCCAACCCTTACGGATTTCCGACTGCACCTTGAGCAGGGTGTTCTTGGCTGCGCCATAGGTCAGTTTGTCGGCCTTGGTCAGCAGGATGTGCATCGGCATGCCGGCGGCAACGGCCCAGTCGAGCATCAGCAGGTCGAAGTCGGTCATTGGATGACGAATGTCCATCATCAGAATCAAACCCTTCAAACTCTCGCGGCCACCGAGGTAAGCCTCGAGGTGACGCTGCCAGTGTTGCTTGAGCGGGATCGGTACTTTTGCATAACCGTAGCCCGGGAGGTCGACCAGACGCCGTTCATCGTCTAGCTTGAAGAAGTTCAACAGCTGTGTGCGACCCGGGGTTTTCGAGGTGCGCGCCAGGCTGGCGTGAGTCAGAGTGTTCAGCGCGCTGGATTTACCGGCGTTGGAACGACCGGCGAACGCCACTTCGAAGCCTTCGTCGTCGGGGCACTGATCGACTTTGGCGGCACTGAGCATGAACGTGGACTGTTGGCACAGGCCGAGGATGGGATTCTTGAGTTGCATGGGATTTCCGATGTGGGCGGCGCCGGGATTAGGCGCGGAACGCGGTGTCGCTTCCGTTTCAGTGACGCCAGTATATAATGCCGCAGATTTTGTGTGTGCTTTGTCCCAGCGAAGGATGAAGTTCACGAGAGCGACAGACCTTGATTGCGCATTAGAACGCAGAACGCTCTCAACCCTGAAAAGGTCGTTTTATGACGAAATGGCTGCTGGCTGCCGGAGTCTTGATGCCGCTTTACAGCGCACAGGCTACACAGGATCCGGAAGCCGTGTACAACCGTGTTTGTGGAGCCTGTCATTCCGGCCAACTACCCATGGCGCCCAGAAGAGGCGATCAGGAAGCTTGGACGCCGAGGTTGGCGAAAGGTATGGAGACGCTGGTGCAACACGTGACCCAGGGTTTCAAGGCGATGCCGCCGCGTGGTTTGTGCATGGACTGCAGTGCCGAGGATTACCAGGCCCTCATCCTCTGGATGAGCGAGAGTAAGCCCGGTCCATAACTCTTAACCCTTAGCCGTAGTTGGATTAGCTGATGAACAAACTGATCGTGAGTCTGCTGTTGACCGTGGGAATCTCAGGCTTCGCCCATGCTGCCGGTGATGCAGCCGCAGGCCAGGCAAAAGCCGCCGTATGCGGCGCCTGCCATGGCGCGGATGGCAACAGCATGGCGCCAAACTTTCCAAAGCTGGCCGGACAGGGTGAACGCTACCTGACCAAGCAATTGCACGACATCAAGTCGGGCAAGCGCACCGTTCTGGAAATGACCGGCCTGCTGACCAACCTGAGCGATCAGGACCTGGCCGACATCGCCGCTTACTTCGCCAGCCAGAAAGGCAGCGTTGGCGCCGCCGATCCGAAGATCGTCGCTCGCGGTGAGGCCCTGTTCCGTGGCGGCAACCTTGAGAAAGGCCTGCCAGCCTGCACCGGTTGCCACTCGCCGAACGGCGCCGGCAACGCAGCCGCCGGCTTCCCGCACCTGGGTGGCCAACACGCTCAATATATCGCCAAGCAGCTGACCGATTTCCGTAAGGAAGAAGCCGGCCGCAACAACGACGGCGACGCGATGACCATGCGCACCATCGCCCGCAAGCTGAGCGACGAAGACATCGCGGCAGTCTCCAGCTACATTCAGGGCCTGCACTAAGACGCGCGATTCGAGCGTTGCGTGCAGTGGCCAACGCCTGCCACGTTAACGCTCGATTAATCCGTCGCAGGAAGTATAAAAAGGGTGGCTTTGGCCGCCCTTTTTTGTGGCCGCTGCCGTTACACTACAGAACTCATGCCCGCCAGGATCTGTCTGAAAACAGGTCGCGCGAGGCGACCAAAATTGTCCAGGAGTAAAGCATGCGTAATCTGATCATCAGCGCCGCCCTCGTCGCTGCCAGCCTGTTCGGCGTAACCGCCCAGGCCGCCGAAGCCCCTGCTGCCCCTTACGTCGAACTGAGCAACCCGGTACCGGTCGCCGTGCCTGGCAAGATCGAAGTGGTCGAGCTGTTCTGGTATGGCTGCCCGCACTGCTACGCGTTCGAGCCGGTGATCAATCCATGGGTTGAAAAACTGCCGTCCGACGTCAACTTCGTACGCATTCCTGCAATGTTCGGTGGCCCGTGGGACGCTCACGGCCAGATGTTCCTGACTCTGGAAGCCATGGGCGTCGAGCACAACGTTCACGCTGCCGTATTCAACGCGATCCAGAAAGAACACAAAAAACTGACCGACAAGAACGACATGGCCGACTTCCTCGCCACCCAAGGCGTAGACAAGGACAAGTTCCTGGCGACCTTCGATTCGTTCGCCATCAAAGGGCAGATCGTGAAAGCCCGCGAACTGGCCAAGAAGTATGAAATCTCCGGCGTTCCAACCATGATCGTCAACGGTAAGTACCGCTTCGACATCGGCTCCGCCGGCGGCGCCGAACAGGCGCTGAAACTGGCTGACCAACTGGTGGCCAAAGAGCGAGCGACCAACAAGGCAGCCGCCAACTAAGCGCGGCACTCGCCATGCGCCGCTGGGGTGCCGAGCGACTCGTTGGCCTGCATGAACCGCAGGTCAACGAGCATCATCTGGATTCGACGGGCCTGCCCGCAGACAGCCGTCTGCGCTTGCTCAGCTTCAATATTCAGGTCGGCATCAGCACTGAACGCTATCGGCACTACCTGACCCGCAGCTGGCAGCATCTGCTGCCGCACCCCGGGCGCTCCACCAATCTGCAAAAGATCGGCAATCTGCTCGGCGACTTCGATCTGGTCGCCCTGCAGGAAGCCGATGGCGGCAGCCTGCGTTCAGGCTACGTCAATCAGGTCGAACACCTGGCCCAGCTCGGTGCCTTCCCCTACTGGTATCAACAACTCAATCGCAACCTTGGCCGACTGGCCCAGCACAGCAATGGCGTGCTCAGTCGCCTGCGGCCGTGGGCGATCGAAGACCACCCGCTACCGGGTCCGAAAGGACGCGGGGCAATTCTGGTGCGTTTTGGCGAAGGCCCCGAGGCACTGGTGGTGGTGATGATGCACCTGGCGCTCGGCGCCCGGACCCGCAGCATGCAACTGGCCTATATTCGCGAGCTGATCGGCGACTACAAGCATCAGGTGCTGATGGGCGACATGAACACCCACGCCAGCGATCTGCTGCAACACTCGCCGTTGCGCGACCTCGGCCTGCTGGCCCCGCAACTCGAGGCAACATTCCCCAGCTGGCGCCCGCAGCGCTGCCTGGACCATATTCTGCTCAGCCCGACCCTGACCCTGGAAAAGGTCGAAGTGCTGGCACAACCGATTTCCGATCACCTGCCGGTCGCGGTAGAGATTCGTCTGCCGGGTTCGCTCACGGCCGATGCATTGCCCGCGTTGAGCACTGCCCTTCGCGGAACCCCTGAATGAGCGACGAAGCCCAGCGCTGGAAAGAGAAATACCTCAAAAGCATCGAACAACAGGAAAAGCTCGAACGTCGATGGGACGCCCGGCTCGACCTGCTGCGCCGTGGCCTGGTGCGCAGCACCCTGGCGGCGGAAGGCACCGACCGCGTGGTCGATCTGTGCATGAAAGAGATGCGCGATGTGGTGCGCACCGATGACATGGACGCCGGCCTCGCAGCCCTGCTGCCTCGCCTGGAAAAAGCCGTGCTCGATTCCGAGCAGCGTCGGGAAACCCGGATCGAGCAGGTCAGCACCGCACTGACTGCGCTGGTCACTCAGTTGCAATCACTGCCCCTGCCCCGCGATGTGGCCCAGCCGTTGAAGAAATTCGCCAAGCAGCTGGACGGCCGGGTCAGTCAGGCAAGGGAAATGCCGCTGCTGCTCAGCGAGCTCAGCGGCTTGCAGGGCAAGGCATTGAGCCAGCTGGAGACGCCGGCGGAACCGGGACGCCCAGGATTGTTGCAGCGTCTGTTCGGCAGCCGCGACAGCGAGGAAACGCCTGTGACGGCGACCCAGCCTGCCGTGGCCGCACCGCCCGCACAGCCAGAGCAACTGCCCGTCACTCATCAAACCGCGCCGTTGCAGGAAGCGCCTGTCACGCCCGTCGAAGCGATCGCCCCTGCGCCCGTCAGCCAGGCACCGGTCGCCGCCCCCGTGGCCGAACCCGCGAAAACTCCAGCGCCAACCCACGATTACCATGCGGAGTCGGAGGTGGTGGCCTTCGAGCCGGCCAGAATACTCACCGAAGCCCCCACCACCCCCAGCGAACCAGAACCCGCCGAGCCAGAAACAGAACCGCAGGCCTTCACGCCTCCACCGGTTTTCGCGCCGGCAGTGCCAACAGCCATCAACCCGGACGAACTGATCCACCCCGGCGATACTCCGCCGCCGGTGATCCTCGACAGCCTGCCCCTGCCCGAGCCCATCGCTCAGGCATTGGCTGCAATCGATCCGGAGCAATCCGAGCACGACATTCTCTACGCCCTCCCGGACTCGCCGGAGCCTTCCTACAGTTCGGTCGCCAAACACATCGAAGACACGCTGATCGGATTGCTGGACGACCTGACCCTGCCGGAGCGCCACCGCCCGCAAGCCGAGGCCATGCGTGATCGCCTGAAAAACGGTCTGAACTGGTACGAACTGCTGCCGATTCTCGACGATCTGGCGACTTTGATGCTGGCCATTACCGACAGCGGCCAGCACGAATTCGAAGCCTATCTGCAGCAACTCAATGAACGCCTTGAGGCGTTCCAGAGCAACCTGCAAGCTGCCAGCGACGGCCACGCCGATAACAGCTCTGCGGCGCGAGCAATGGACACGCAGATCCGCGAACAGGTCGACGGCTTGCAGACCAGTGTTCAAGAAGCAGCCGATCTGGACGATCTGAAGCAGGTACTGGAAAACCACCTCGAAGGCCTGCTCGGCACGATGGATCAGCACCAGAAGCAGCGTGACGCCCGGGAACAGGAAGTCGCCGGACGCCTGAAAAGCCTGGCCGAGCGAGTCGCGCACATGGAGCAGGAAGCGCTGGGCTATCGCGAACACCTTGAAGAGCAACGCCAGAAAGCCCTGATCGATCCGCTCACCGGCCTGCCTAATCGCGCGGCCTGGACCGAGCGGCTCGAACATGAAATCGCTCAATGGCAACAGCACGGCAACACGCTGAGCCTGGCCATGCTCGACCTTGATCACTTCAAACGGATCAACGACAACTACGGGCATCTGGCTGGCGACAAAGTATTGAAGATCATCGCCACAGTGCTGCGCAAACGTCTACGCGGCAGCGACTTCATCGCACGTTTCGGCGGGGAGGAATTTGTCCTGCTGCTTCCGGCCACCCCGCCGGCGGTCGGCGCCAAACTCCTTGAAACCCTTCGCGCTTCCATCGAAGCCTGCCCGTTTCACTTCAAGGGCGAGCGCGTCACGATCACGGTTTCCATGGGACTGGCGGCGTTTCGGCCGGGAGAACACAGCGATCTGGTGCTCAAAAGAGCCGATCAAGCGCTTTACCGGGCGAAAAACGCAGGGCGTAACCGGGTGGAGCTGGGCTGAGGCAATTGTTCCATATTGTTTAAATCAGCCCTTTAAGCGTCGAAGCGCAAGGCGATACGTTACACTGTTGCATTATCGACTTGCGTGTACTGCCCTCTGCCATGAAATTTTTTACCCTGCTCGCGTCGCTGATCCTCTTGGCCGGTTGTGCCAGCGGCCCGCGTTTTGACACCAGCCATCCTTCGGTCAATCACGACAGCCGCGTGCAGTTTGTGATCGTGCATTACACCTCCGCCTCGCTGGAGCGCTCGCTGCAACTGCTGACTCACGGCGAAGTCAGCAGCCATTACCTGATCGGCGACGACAAGAACGCCACCATCTACAAGCTGATGGACGAAAACCTGCGAGCCTGGCACGCCGGCGAAAGCGAGTGGCAAGGCCGTACCTGGCTTAACTCCAGCTCGATCGGCATCGAAATCGTCAATTCGGGCTTCAAGGACACACCGACCGGTCGCCTCTGGTATCCCTACAGCGAAGCCCAGGTGCAATCGCTGATTGTTCTGCTCAAGGACATCAGCAAACGCCAGGGCATCAGCCCGCGCCACATCATCGGCCACAGCGACATCGCACCGCTGCGCAAGCTCGACCCGGGCCCGCTGTTTCCCTGGAAGCGTTTGGCGGCCGAAGGGCTGGGCCTCTGGCCCAACGAACAAGCGGTGGCACGCCAGCAGACGCAGTTCGACACCGAGCTGCCGAGCATCACCTGGTTCCAGAGCCAACTGGCGCGTCTGGGCTACTCGACGCCGCAGACCGGTGAGCTGGATGTGGCGACCCGTCATGTGCTCGCAGCCTTCCAGATGCACTACCGCCCTACGCGCTTCGACGGTACGCCGGATGCGCAAACGGCAGCATTGCTACTAGTGTTGAATCAGACAAAATAATGACGCCCGCCCGACGGTCAGGGCGAAAACGTAATCAGCAGCTATAACTCATTGGTAATTCTTCGGATATCCATGATGGTTGCTACCCGAGAGACGCTGCGTAGCTGGTTCTATCGCCCCTGGTTTCTGGCGATGATCGCGGCTGTCCTCAGTGCGAGCCTGCTGATCGCTGGCGGTCTGTACGTCGCCATGCGCCAGGTCGAACAAAGCGAGAGCCAGGAAATGAACGCTCAAGGCGAGCGTTTTCTCGCACGCCTTGAACAGCTGTTCGGCCAGTTACGTGAAAGCCTCGACGACCTGGAAGCTCAACCTTTGCGCAGTTGCGACGACGAAATGATCGCCACTTTGCAACAAGTGACATTCAACTATCGTTTTGTCTACGAAGCCGCCTACAGGGACGCAACACGGGTCTGCTCCAACCGTCCGCGCCAGGAAGGTCTGTCGGTGGCTCGCCCACCGGACATCAAAGGCCCGACTTACAGCTACTGGCTGAATACCACCACTGAACCTGATGAGAATCGCGCGGCGTTGATGTTGGGTCGCGGTAACTTCCGCGTGGCCACCTCACGCGGGCATTTGACCGATATGGTCGACCTTTCGCCCGGCAGCAGCCTGTTGGTGGTGCTGGACCATGGTAGCCGGGCAATTCCGGTACTCGGCGTTCCACAAGCCTGGCCACCTGCAGAACCCTGGCCGCCGAAAAATACGGATGCGTTGCAGGTGACTCAGTCACGTCTGATCTATCGCATGCCCACCGACAACCCGGAATACCAACTGGTACTGATCAGCCCACGGACCGGCATGCACATTCCGGAGCTCTGGTGGTGGATGGTGCCTTTTTGCGTAGTGCTCGGCGCATTTGTCGGAGTTCTGGTGTTCTGGATCGTACGCCAACGCCAGTCGCTGGACGCCGAGCTGCACGGAGCAATCCGCCGGGGTGAGTTGCAGGTGCTCTACCAACCGATCTTCGATCTCGACAGCCGCAACTGCGTCGGTGCTGAAGCCCTTCTGCGTTGGCGCAGACCGGACGGCACGCTGACCAGCCCCGATCTGTTCATTCCGATGGCCGAGAATACCGGGCAGATCCGCCAGATGACCGATTTCGTCCTGCAACGTTTACTCGAACAACTAGGCCAGTTGCTCAGGGCCAATCCGCAGCTGTACATCTCGGTGAACCTGGCAGCCTGCGACGTGATGGTGCCGCGCATCGGCCAGGTCATGGCGCGACTGCTGACCCTGCATCGGGTCGCGGCACGGCAGATTGCTTTCGAGGTGACCGAACGCGGCCTGATCGATGTGGTGGTAGCCCGGGAAAACCTGCAAGCGCTGCGGGATGTCGGCCATCAGGTACTGATCGACGATTTCGGCACCGGCTATTGCAGCCTGGCGTACCTGCAAACCTTGCCGGTGGATTGCCTGAAGATCGACAAGGCATTCATCGATGCCCTCGGCCATGACGCCGCCAGCAGCGGTGTCGCGCCGCACATCATTCACATGGCCCAGGCGCTGGATCTTAAAGTGATCGCCGAAGGCATTGAATACGAATCCCAGGCCGAACTACTGAGCAGCGAAGGGGTAAAGTTCGGACAGGGCTGGCTGTTCGCCCATGCCTTGAGCGCGGTGCAATTTATCGAATTGATCACACGTGGAAGGCGACTCGCCGGCCGCCGGATCGACGACGAGGCCTAGACCGCCAGCGCCATGTAGAACTGCGTGCCCTGCCCCGGCCGCGAATAAACGCCCATCCGCCCGCCGTGCAACTGGACGATCTCCTTGCACAGCGCCAGACCAAGCCCGGCGCCGCCCTTCTTCCTGCCGACCTGTACGAACGGTTCGAAAATCCGCCCTTGCTGACCGTAGGCAATGCCTTCGCCGTTGTCTTCAACACTGATGATCACCCGCTCGCCATGGCGACGGGCCTGCAAGCGGATCAATCCGTCGCGCGCCGTATGACGCAAGGCGTTGTCGATCAGGTTGTCGAGGACACGATCGAGCTGCGCCTGATCCGCCTGCAAGCGTGGCAGCGGGCCCTGTGCTTCGACAATCAGTGCGACGCCCTTCTGCGCCGCCGCATCGGCGAAACGCAAACGCGCCTGTTCCAACAGATCCTCGATTGAACACGGAGCCAGTGTGAGTTTCTGCAAACCGCTCTGATAGCGAGAGAAGTTCAGCAGATCGTTGATCAACTGCATCAAACGCTGCATCTCTTCATTCACGGTGTCGAGCAGGTCGGATTCGCGAGACTCCGGGGGAAACTTCGCCCGCTCGCGAAACAGCCCGAAAGCCATGTGCATACCCGTGACCGGGGTGCGCAATTCGTGGGACGCACGCAACACAAACTCGCTGCGTACCCGTTCGAAAGCACGCTGCTCGGTGACATCGTGCAGCACCATCACCGCACCGAGGATATGCCCCTGAGTGTGGCTGACCGGCGTCAGGCTGTAAGTCAGCAAACGCGATTCACCATCGACCTCGATACTCAAGTCTTCCGGAGCCCGCTCAAGATTGCCACCACGCAAAACCAGTTGCAGCTGCGCATCCAGTTCCGGACGTTGAAGCGCTGTGCCCAGCCCCTCACCGAAACGATCACTGTCCCAGCCCAGTTGGCGCTGGGCTACCGGGTTCAAATGTTCCAGATGTCCCTGACGGTCGATCATCAGCAAGCCGTCATCGATGCTATCGAGCACTGCTTGCAGACGTTGCTGGCCAGCCAGCAATTCATCGACGTTGGTCGCCTGATGCTCGCGCAGGGCTTCGGCCATCAGCCCGAAGCGACGGGTCAACAGGTTGATCTCCATCGCCGAGGACACCGGCAGCGTCACTTCGAAATTACCCTGGCCGATCTTGTCCGCCGCTTTGGCCAACTCCTCGATCGGCGCACCGAACCGACGAGCAATCCCCTGGGCAGTAATGAAGCCGATGATCAGCACTGCCAGTCCCACCAGCCCGAGCAGTCCGGAAATCAGCAGCGCGCGGTCGCGAGCGGCATGCTGTACCGAATTGATGTTGTCCAGCGCGTGCTTGTGCTCGGAAATCAGACCGTTGCGCAGAATGTTGAAACGTTCGCGCAAATCGCCCCCGCCACTCAAAGCGGCGCCCGGATCGCGGGACACGTCAAACGCCTCGAGGAAGCTCAGGTAGTCGGCCTTGGCCTGACTGAACCCGTACTGGCGGTCGTCGTCTTTCTGTTCCTGGGCGATGCCCTCGTCGAGCAGCTGGAAGTAATGCTGTTTGGACGCTTCGAATGCCACGGGGTCGGGCTTTTCCGCAAGCATCATGATCAATTGATCGCCGAGGGTCTGGCGCAATTTAAGCCCCAGATCGAGGGTGACGAAGTTGTTGCGGATCAGCGCTTCCTGAGTCCCGGCCATCTGCATCACGCTGACCAGCCCGAGCATCAGCCCGAGCAAGGCCACGGTGATCAGCGCGGAAATGCTCAGGAACAAGCGCGTCCGCAACTTCATCGCCAGTTTCATCGGCGGGCACTCACAGGTTGTACTGCTTGCGCTTGCGATACAGAGTCGAGGCGTCGATCCCCAGGGTCTTGGCGGCCTGATCGAGGGTGCCAGCAGTCGCCAGTACCGCGCCGATGTGGGCTTTCTCCAACTCGTCGAGGCTCAGCGCAGCGCCAACCCGTGGCGCGTTGTTCGCCGGTTGCTCAGCCATGCCGAGGTGGCTGATTTCCACACGCTCCTGTGGGCAAATGATGCTCGCCCGCTCAACCACGTTACGAAGCTCGCGGATGTTGCCCGGCCAGCGATAACCCAGCAGCGCTTCGCGGGCCTCGTCACTGAAACCCCGGGCCGGGCGCGCGTATTCCTTCACAAAGCGTGCGAGGAAACGGTCGGCCAGGGTCAGGATGTCCTCGGCTCGTTCGCGCAACGGCGGCAAATGCAGAGTGATGACGTTCAGGCGATAGAGCAGGTCTTCACGGAAACGCCCGTCGCGCACCATGTCTTCAAGATTGAGGTTAGTGGCGGCAAGGATGCGCACATCGGCGCGGCGGGTAACCGGATCCCCTACCCGCTCGTATTCCTTATCCTGAATGAAACGCAGCAACTTTGGTTGCAATGTCAGCGGAAAATCGCCGATCTCGTCGAGAAACAGAGTACCGCCATCGGCCTGATTGACTCGCCCCAGCGTGCTTTCGCTGGCCCCGGTAAACGCGCCGCGACTGTGACCGAACAACTCGCTTTCCATCAGTTCAGCGGTCAGCGACGGGCAATTGATGGTGACGCAGGATTTCTTCTCGCGCTTGCTCCAGCCGTGAATCGCTCGGGCCAGTTCACCTTTACCGGTGCCGGACTCGCCGAGGATCAGGATGTTCGCGTCGGTACTCGCCACCTGCCGCGCGGTCTCCAGTACGACTTTCATCGCCGGGCTGTGGGAATCGAGACCGTCCTTGGGTTTGCGGATTTCGCCTTCGAGAGCCTCCAGACGCGCCGATAGCTGGCGTACTTCCAATTGCTTGGCAGTCGCCAGGCGCAATTGATCCGGGCTGCACGGCTTGACCAGATAGTCGGCGGCGCCCGCCTGAATCGCATCCACCGCAGTGTCGACGGCCGAATGAGCGGTGACAATCACCACCCGCATCCACGGCGCCTGAATGCGCATCTGCGCCAATACATCCAGGCCGTTGTCTTCGCCCAGACGCAAATCGAGAAAGCACAAATCGAACACCTGACGTTGCAGCAATGCATCCGCCTGGGCCGCGCTGTTGGCGGTGGCGACGGTATAACCTTCGTCTTCGAGGCAATAACGAAAGGTTCGCAGGATGGCGGATTCATCGTCCACCAGCAGAATGCGGCCTTGGTGCTCAGTGGCTGATTCCATTTTTCCTACGCTCCATAAGTGAATGTCTTGGGTTAGTCCCGGAAAAATCGGGCAAGTTGCATGGTTGATTCTGATCGATTCCAGTCATAGCAGGGTAGCTCTCTCCTGCCCTCACGGCTAATCCGCTGATTTTGTTGATTTTTTAAACATCGCACAGTTCCAGGGCGGTTTCCTGCCTCCTTTTCTGACATCCGCACCCTGCCCTCAATTCAAAAAGAATGATTTCTCCTACGAAATAATCGTGCATTACGCACGACCCGGCGCGGGTCATCGTGCAGGATGCGTCGTCAGGAGTTTTTACAACATCTGTAACTATTTGATTTTATTGTGTTTTTTCAAACAAAAAAGCTGGCATGCAGGCTGCAATAGCTCTCTCAGACCGGGCAGAAATGCACTGCCCCAACCGAATAAGAGTGAGGAACCCAGGATGACTCGCCCACGTGCCGCCCAAATGCGTATCTCGCCACTGCACTTGCAGCAGGCCCTGTTTGGCGCACTTGCGCTGTTGATCACGCTGATCGCCTGCCAGCAATACCTGCGCTGGGAGCAGAGTCAGCAACCTGAGCCACTGATCTCGATGCAACACGCGACGCAAACGCACTTCAGCGCCGTCAGCAGCAGCCAGGCCGACAACGGTGCGATGCGCATGATGGACGTCGACCAGCCACAGCCACTGGGCGACATGCCCCGTGAAGAACGCTGGGTTTTCTGATCAACGAATCTGGGCGCCCCCGCGCCGAGACCGGCAACACCCCTAAATAGAAGCAAGGAGAATCACCATGTTGAGCTGGGCAATCACATTCCTGATCATTGCCATCATCGCTGCAGTACTGGGCTTCGGTGGTATCGCGGGCACCGCCACGGGTATCGCCAAGATTCTCTTTGTCGTGTTCCTGGTGATGTTTATCGCTTCCTTCTTCTTTGGCCGTCGCGGTCGAGGTTGAACATGAAGGGTTTAAAGACACTGGCAGCCGCCCTGCTCCTGGGCGGTAGTGCCATGGCGATGGCGGCCAATGACGGCCAGGCGCGGGTCAACGAGCTGTTGAATTCCGACCCGCAATACAGGGAAACCTGGGAAGGCGTGGTGAAGAAGGAAGAACGCCTGCCGGAGTGGGTGATGAACCTCTCCGGCGCGCCGGACCAACAGATGAACGCCGTGACTGAAGATGGCGATCAGTATCTGGTGGGGCCGCTCTGCGAATCGCAGGACAAGTGCCTCAACCACCGCCTGATCGTCGCCTTCAGCTTCGACAAGAAAGATGCCTACGCCATGCTGGTCGATGTGCCCGAAGGACTGCCGGCCGACAAGTCGCCAACGCGACATGCCACCTACCGCTTCCTCGGCAAGCCCGACCAGGGCATGCAGGATCTGTTGATGGAAACGCTGAAGAAAGATCCGAACTGGTATTGAACATGAGGGCAGCCCAAACGCTGCCTTCTATTGCGCCCACCCGAGGAAGGCCGGCGCATGACCAGGGGGCCGGGACGTTCTGACTGTTGCAGGGTCGGAGTGACCTACGGGTACAGGGAGTGCCTGCGATGAGGGCCGGGTCAGGGTAAAGCTGCGACGCAAGTTCGCCAACCGGAGCGGTTCGACGGACTTGCGCTGGGCTTTCAACGTGACAAAACGTTGATCCAGAGCGTTCTGCTCGTCTTTTTTATCGCTCACACTGCGTGCGAAAGCATTTCGCGGTGTTTCTTAGCGACCGTATATCGAGAAACAGTTGATCAAGTAAGTCGGACTTTTAGATTCCGAACGTAGGCTTTTTCCTAAATTTTTCGTCGAAATCACTCGTTCAAAAAATAACCAACCTACGCTGTAATGGCCGGTTCACGGCACTTATGCCTGCTGAAATGTCGTATTCGAACCGGTTGGGACGCCAGTTTCATTTAAAAAAGCTCATGCCGATTCGGCATAGGGTAGGCGTTTACGGCATTAGACGGCGCAACCTTGCATCGGAATAGTTGCGCCTTTTTTCGCCTGCCGGAGAGCCGTAAACACGCGCTTCGGGGCACCTTATACGGAGGCAGATGCACAGACTTTTCCGCTAAAGAGCGTTCCAGTTCCTGCATGTGCCTGAGTCAAACGCAAGTAAGGGTAAAGATAATGAAGAAGGCAAAGCTTAGCCTCGCCTGGCAGATCCTCATCGGTCTGGTGTTGGGGATTGCAATCGGTGCGTTGCTCAACCATTTCAGTGCCGAGAAGGCCTGGTGGATCAGCAACGTCCTGCAACCGGCAGGCGATATCTTTATCCGTCTGATCAAGATGATCGTGATCCCGATCGTCATCTCTTCCCTGATCGTCGGCATCGCCGGCGTGGGCGACGCCAAGAAGCTCGGGCGTATCGGCCTGAAGACCATCATCTACTTCGAAATCGTCACCACCATCGCCATCGTCGTCGGCCTGCTGCTGGCCAACCTGTTCCATCCGGGTGCCGGCATCGACATGAGCACCCTGGGCACTGTGGACATCTCCAAGTACCAGGCGACCGCCGCTGAAGTGCAGCATGAACACGCGTTCATCGAGACCATCCTCAACCTGATTCCGTCGAACATCTTCGCGGCCATGGCCCGCGGCGAAATGCTGCCGATCATCTTCTTCTCCGTTCTGTTCGGTCTCGGTCTGTCGAGCCTGCAGTCGGACCTGCGCGAGCCGCTGGTGAAGATGTTCCAGGGCGTCTCGGAAAGCATGTTCAAAGTCACCCACATGATCATGAACTACGCCCCGATCGGCGTATTCGCACTGATCGCGGTGACCGTGGCCAACTTCGGTTTCGCTTCGCTGCTGCCGCTGGCCAAGCTGGTGATCCTGGTTTACGTCGCCATCGCCTTCTTCGCCTTCGTGATTCTGGGCCTGATCGCCAAGATGTTCGGTTTCTCGGTGATCAAACTGATGCGCATCTTCAAGGATGAGCTGGTGCTGGCTTACTCCACCGCTTCCTCGGAAACCGTGCTGCCACGCGTGATCGAGAAGATGGAAGCCTACGGCGCACCGAAAGCCATCTGCAGCTTCGTGGTACCGACCGGCTACTCGTTCAACCTCGACGGTTCGACCCTGTACCAGTCCATCGCGGCGATCTTCATTGCCCAGTTGTATGGCATCGACCTGTCGATCAGCCAGCAACTGCTGCTGGTCCTGACCCTGATGGTGACCTCCAAAGGCATCGCCGGCGTACCGGGCGTGTCCTTCGTGGTACTGCTGGCCACTCTGGGCAGCGTTGGTATTCCGCTGGAAGGCCTGGCCTTCATCGCCGGTGTCGACCGTGTGATGGACATGGCGCGTACCGCCCTCAACGTGATCGGCAACGCCCTCGCCGTACTGGTCATAGCCCGTTGGGAAGGCATGTACGACGACGCCAAGGGCCAGCGCTACTGGAACTCGCTGCCGCACTGGCGCAGCAAGGAAAAACTGCCGGCCGGTGACGTTTCCAACAACTGATCCCCGCCCGCCAGGCCCCCTGACAAACCCCGGAGAAATCCGGGGTTTGTCGTTTCTGGCGACCCCGCTATCATTCGCCGCATCTTCCGGGGGATTTGACTGATGCTTAATGGCCTGTGGCTTGGCTTCTTCATCGTGGCAGCCGTTTCGGCGCTGGGGCAATGGCTGATCGGCAGCAACGCCGGGATCTTCGCGGCGATGGTGGAAAGCATTTTTGCCATGGCCAAGCTGTCGGTCGAAGTCATGGTGCTGCTGTTCGGCACGCTGACCCTGTGGCTGGGCTTCTTGCGCATCGCCGAGAAGGCGGGGATCGTCGAGTGGCTGGCCAAAGCGCTGGGCCCGCTGTTCCTGCGGCTGATGCCGGAAGTGCCGGCGGGGCACCCGGCCATCGGCCTGATCACCCTGAACTTCGCCGCCAACGGCCTGGGGCTGGACAACGCCGCTACGCCGATAGGTCTTAAAGCCATGAAGGCGCTGCAAGAGCTCAACCCCAGCTCGACCATAGCCAGCAATGCGCAGATCCTGTTCCTGGTACTCAACGCGTCATCTCTGACCCTTTTGCCGGTGACGATCTTCATGTACCGCGCCCAGCAAGGCGCGCCGGATCCGACGCTGGTGTTCCTGCCGATCCTGCTGGCCACCAGTTGCTCGACCATCGTGGGTTTCCTGTCGGTGGCGTTCATGCAGCGCCTGCGGGTCTGGGACCCGGTGGTGCTGGCCTACCTGATTCCCGGCGCGCTGATTCTCGGCGGCTTCATGGCGTTGCTCGCGACGATGTCGGCCACTGCGCTGGCGGGCTTGTCGTCGATCCTCGGCAACCTGACGCTGTTCGGCCTGATCATGCTGTTCCTGGTGATCGGCGCGTTGCGCAAGGTGAAGGTCTACGAGGCGTTCGTCGAAGGTGCGAAGGAAGGTTTCGACGTCGCCAAGAACCTGCTGCCGTACCTGGTGGCGATGCTCTGCGCGATCGGCGTATTGCGCGCGTCGGGCGCGCTGGACTTCGGCCTCGACGGCATCCGCCATCTGGTGGAGTGGGCAGGGTGGGACACGCGTTTCGTCGATGCGCTGCCGACCGCGATGGTCAAACCGTTCTCCGGCAGCGCCGCCCGGGCGATGCTGATCGAAACGATGAAGACCTCCGGCGTCGACAGTTTCCCGGCGCTGGTGGCGGCGACGATCCAGGGCAGCACCGAGACCACGTTCTACGTGCTGGCGGTGTACTTCGGCGCGGTGGGCATCCAGCGCGCCCGGCATGCCGTGGGTTGCGCGCTGTTGGCGGAGCTCGCGGGTGTGCTGGGCGCTATTGGCGTCTGCTACTGGTTCTTCGGTTGATCACAATTCAAATGTGGGAGCCAGCCTGCTGGCGATGGCGAACTGACCTACACCCCAGGGGTGCCTGAACAATCGCTATCGCCAGCAGGCTGGCTCCCACAATGTTGTGCACAAGACTCAAGGTCGGGGTTGTGGCGCAACCCTCTGGCCTTGTTCCACCGCCCACGCCACCACCTTCGCGGTGAGGCGATCACTGGCCTGACCGAAGCCGGCCACCACCGCCGGGACCTTCACATCACTGAGCGGCTGACGCTCTTCGAAGCGGCGACTGGCGAGAATCCGCTGGTCATAGCCGCGCACCAGCAACGCATCGACACGCACCACGACGCTGGCCTGCGTGCCCTGATACTCGGTCTGAAACGCCTGCAAGCTGCCGCCCAGTTCAAGATCCGCCTGGAAGTTGCTGTCGTCGGTACTCAACAGCGACACCCGGCCATCGCGCTGGAATCCATCCAGCAACCGATTACGTACCAGCACCGGCGCCGGATCGCTCCAGCGCGACGCCTTGTAACTGCTGATCACGTCACCCTGAGGAATCACCGCGATGTTCGGCCGGTTCAGCGCTTCACTGGCCTGCAGTTTGTTCAGGCGCAGCGACCAGTGCTGAGCCGCCGCCGAACCGGCCGAGGCGGGCGCCTGTGCGGCTGGCAAACGGTAGACGTCCAGCGGCTCGGACTCGGGCAGGATCGAGCACGCGCTGATCAGCGTGAAGCCGGCGAGGAGGGCGAGGCGAGTCAGCTTCATGGCGTGAACTCCTTGTTCTTGTCACTGCCCAGCAGGTAACCGCTGGGGTTGGCCTCCAGGCGTTGGGAAATGGCGCGCAGCGAGTTCAGGGTTTCACGCAGTTCGCGGATCGCCGGGGCCAGACCGTTGAGGCCTTGCATGCCGCTGTCCAGGGAGTTCTGGTTCTTGCTCAACAGGCCGTTGATGGTGGCGCTGCTTTGCTCCAGGGATTTCATCGCCTGTTCAGCACTGCCCAGGGCCTGCTTGCCCTGATCGTTGAGCAGTCCGTTGGCGTTGCGCATCAGCGCGGACGTCTGTTCGAGCATGTTGCCGGCCTGCTTGCCGACCGTCGCCAGTTGCTGCATGGCCTGGCGCAGGTCGCCGCGCTGATCGTTGATCGAGCCGGTGGTCTGCTCCAGATGCTCAAGGGTTTTGCTCACGCGCTCGATGTTGTCGGCGGAGAACATCTGATTGGCGTTGCTCAGCAGCGTGCTGACTCCGCTCATCAGGTCGTTGCTGTCATTGAGCAGCCGCGAGATCGGCGAGGGCGAGGCGACGATGGTCGGCAGATTCCCGTCATGGCCCTTGAGTTTCGGGCTCTCTGGCGTGCCACCGCTGAGCTGGATGATCGATGTGCCGGTGATCCCGGCCAGGGCCAGTTTGGCCAGGGTGTCTTCCTTGACCGGCGTGTCGCCCGCCAGACGAATCCGCGCCAGCACCCGGCGCGGGTCCTGCGGGTCGAGGCGCAGACTGACCACATCACCGACCTTGATCCCGCTGTACTGCACCGGGCTGCCCCGGGACAGGCCGCTGACCGCCTCGTTGAAGACGATTTCGTAATCCTTGAACTCGGTGTCGACGCTGGACTTGGCCAGCCACAGACCGAAGAGCAGGGCGCCCGCCACCACTATCACCGTGAACAGGCCGATCAATACATGATGGGCTCGGGTTTCCATGTCAGACCTCGTTGAGCTGTTTGGCGGCGTCCAGCGCCGAGCGGCCGCGAGGGCCGTGGAAGTATTCGTGAATCCACGCGTCGTCGGTTTCCGAGACCACGTCGATGGGACCGGCCACCAGCACTTTCTTCTGCGCCAGTACCGCGACGCGGTCAGTGATGGTGTAGAGCGTGTCAAGGTCGTGGGTCACCAGAAACACGCTCAGGCCCAGGGCATCGCGCAGGGTCAGGATCAACTGGTCAAACTGCGCGGCGCCAATGGGATCGAGGCCGGCAGTGGGTTCGTCGAGAAACAGGATGTCCGGGTCCAGCGCCAGCGCCCGGGCCAGTGCCGCGCGCTTGATCATCCCGCCGGACAGCGAGGCGGGGTACTTGTCCGCCGCCGACAGCGGCAGCCCGGCCAGCGCCAGCTTCACCGCCGCCAGATGCTCGGCATCGTCGCGGCTCAGGCCGGCGTGTTCGATGAGGGGCAGGGCGACGTTCTCGGTGACGGTCAGCGACGAAAACAGCGCGCCTTTCTGGAACAGGACACCAAAGCGCCGCTCGATCAGCGAACGCTCATGCTCCGGCAAGCTCGGCAGGTTCTGGCCGAACACCTTGACCATGCCCTCGCTGGGCCGGCGCAAGCCGACGATGCTGCGCAGCAACACCGATTTGCCGCTGCCGGAGCCGCCAACCACGGCCAGGATCTCGCCTTTGTACAAGTCGAGGTCGAGGTTCTCGTGCACGCTCTGGCTGCCGAAGCGATTGCACAGGCCACGGACTTCGATCACCGCCTCGGAGGGCGCACGGGGTAGACGACTCACCAGCCCATCTCCATGAAAAACAGCGCGGCGACCGCATCGAGCACGATCACCACGAAAATCGATTGCACCACGCTGGAGGTGGTGTGGGCGCCGACCGATTCGGCGCTACCGCTGACCTTGAAGCCTTCCAGACAGCCGATCGCGGCAATCAGGAACGCGAAGATCGGAGCTTTGACCAAGCCCACCAGGAAATGTTGAATCCCTATGTCGCTTTGCAGCAGCGACAGGAACATCGCCGGCGAGATATCCAGCGACACCGCGCAGACCACCGCGCCGCCGACGATCCCGCAGATCATCGCCAGAAAGGTCAGCATTGGCAGCGCCACCAGCAAGGCCAGCACGCGCGGCACTACCAGCAGTTCCATGGGGTCGAGGCCCAGGGTGCGGATAGCGTCGATTTCCTCGTTAGCCTTCATCGAGCCGATCTGCGCGGTAAAGGCACTGGCGGTGCGGCCGGCCATCAGGATCGCCGTGAGCAGCACGCCGAACTCGCGCAAAAAGGCGAAACCCACCAGATCCACGGTAAACACGCTGGCGCCGAAACTGGCCAGCACCGTCGCCCCGAGGAACGCCACCACCGCGCCCACCAGAAAGGTCAGCAACGCCACGATAGGTGCCGCGTCGAGGCCGGTCTGTTCGATGTGCGCGATCATCGGCGTGATTCGCCAGCGCTTGGGCCGGAACAGGCTGCGGGCGATGGTTTCGAGGATCAGACCGACGAAGCCGAGCAGTTGCAGGGTGTCTTTCCACACCGTATCGACGGCCCGGCCAATACGCGTCAGCAGTTGCACGCTGACGCTGATTTCCGGTTCCTTGATCGGCACACAGAAGTCGGTCAGCGAGCGATACACGGTTTGCAGCAAGGCGCGGTCGGCGCTGGAAATCGTGCAGTCGGGGTGTTCGGCGGATTTGCCCAGCCGCTCGGAGCCGAGCAGCTCCACCAGCAGCGACGCGCCGGCAGTGTCGAGAGCCCCGAGGCCGTTGAGGTCGATGGGGGTATTGGCGTCGTACTGGCCGTGGAGCGTTTCGCTCAGTTGCTTGAGGTCGGCGTAATGGGCAAGCGTCCAGTCCCCGGTGACCCGCAGGCGGGCAGGGGTGATCGAGGTGTCCAGGCGGGCACTGCCGGTCATTGGGCTGGTCATAAGCTCCGTGCTTGTTCGGCTATATCGCAAACCTACGTAATAGCACGAACAGGATTACTTTTCTTTGGTCGGTGTGCTGTCCGTGACCTCGAAGCGCAGCACGCCAATCACCTGACCGTCCTCGGTCAACACCCGCACCTGCCACTTGCCCGCCGGGTTGCCGGGGAAGTTCTGCTTGTGGGTCCAGGCCCGGTAGCCTTCCTTGCGCCCGCCGTGAATGTCGAGGGCGATGCGATCGACCTCTTTGCCGTTGAACTGCCACACGTGATAGATCCGTTCATCGAGCCCACGCGGCGCGTTGATCGCGGTGTAGGCATAGAGCCCGCCGCCACGGATCTGCTCGGCGCTGACTTCCTTGAGGCTCGCGCCAGGAACCCGGTCCTGCACCTGGGTGCTGATCGCAACGTCAGTCATCCACAGCGTTGCTGGTGGCACCCACGAACGCAGGACCCAGCCTACGCCGCCAATACCGATGGTAATGCTGAGGATCGCCAGCGCGTTGCGCACGGTGCGGATCGGTAAGATCGACGCCAGGCTCGGGAACGACAACACCACCGCAATTCCCAGCGCCCATTTGAAGCTTTGCGAGGTGGTCAGGTGCATGATCACCGGCAGCGCCGTAAGCAGGGCGGCGAACAGGGTCAGGGTGTGCAGCGCGAGGAACGCCCAGCGCCTTGGTGCCAGCCACTTGTAGTAGAGCGGGTCGACGATCGAAATCAGCGCCGCGATGCACAGCAGCCCGGTGAAAAACAGCTGGCCACTGTTCCAGGTGGTGGTGATGAAGAAGAACGGCAGGACGAAAAACAGACTTTCCTGGTGGATCATCTGCGTCGCGTAACGCAGCAACGGCTGGGGGATTTCCCGTTTGAAGATCCGCGTGAACAGCCTGGTCAGGCTGTTTTCCAGCATCAGCCAGATCCAGCTCAGCAGCATGATCGTGGTGATCCAGCTCGCCAGCCCCTGTTGCCGGTCGACCAGAATGAAGCTGCCGACCCCGGAGATGAAACCGCCGAGCGCAATGACCCCGGGGTAGCGCTTCATCAGTTCGAGAATGCGCTGGATCAGGAGGGTCAATTTAGACATTTGGGCGGTTCACGACAGTCGAGGAAAAAACCCCGACAGAGTACCGCCCGCCGCGGCCTCTGGCGAGGCTCCCGGTCAGTAAAAGCCCCATACACAACTCCTTGTGGGAGCGAGCCTGCTCGCGATGGCTACATCCGGTGCTACAGCTGTTTAATGACAGACTGCAATCGCGAGCAGGCTCGCTCCCACAGGGTTCAATGCTTGGCTGGATCACGGCGGTGAAGCCGCCAGCCCAGCAGGATCAGCAGCAGAACACCGAGCCCGCCCGCCAGCAGCCACAACACCTGATCGTCGCTGAGCAGCGGTTTCTCGATCCGCAGATAGCCCGGTTGCAGCAGCAACTCGCGCATGGCCTTGTTCGCCGCTTCCAGCGTCACGCCTTGCAGCTCCCGCGCAGGATCGGCAAAGCGCCCGTCCTCGTAGTCGCCCAGGGCGCTCCAGTAATAATCGGCCATGGCGCTGGTGCCTTGCACGGCCCAGGCCTGATGGGCGATGGCGGCTTGTTTCAAGCGATTGAAGGTGTCGGCGTCGAGGCCGTTTTTCAGCAGGTCGGCCTTGAGGTCTTCCAGCACTTGTTCGGCTTCGGCGATGTCCCCGCGATCCAGATCGGCGTTGAGGCTCATGAAACCCACGCCGCCGAAAACCTCGCGTTCAGCCCACGGCCCGTAGGACAAACCGTGGTCCAAGCGCAATTGGCGATACAGCGCCCACTCCAGGTATTCCTTGAGCAAGTCGAAGGTTTCGTCGTACTGGTCGTCCAGCACCGGCTCCGGCACCAGCCAGTGCAGCTTGGCGCTGTTGCCGATGAAGCCGCGAGTGATCGTACGTTCGTGAGCGGCGCTGGCACGGATGTCCGGCAATGGACGGTGTTCGCTCGGATCGACCGCTTCAAGTGCGCCCCACGCCCGTTCCAGATAGGCCGGCAGCAGTTTGTCGAGGTCACCGACGACAATCAGGGTCATGTTGTTCGGCGCGTACCAGGCCTTGCGCACCTTCTCCAACTGCTCGCGGGTCAGGCCATCGACCTCAGCCCGCTGCGGGCATTTGAGGCCCAGCTCGACCGCCAGTTGGTTACTCGCGGTGTGGCCGAGATCCTGCCGGTCGAGAAAGCGTTGCAGACGGGTGTAATGACCGCCGTCCTCACGCTCCACCACCCGTTTGGCGGCGTTGATCGCATTGTCGTCGAAGCGAGTCTGGGTCAGTAGATCCAGCAGCAGGTCAAGGACCTTGCGCTGGTTTTTCGCCGGGGCTTCGATGACGAACGTGGTGTCGGCGTTGCTGGTGAAAGCGTTCCAGTCACCGCCGAGGGCCTGCATGCGTTCTTCGAGGCCACCTTCGCCGGTGGCGTCGATGCCGCTGAACAGCAAGTGTTCGAGCAGGTGCGGCAGCTCTTTTTCATTGCAGTCGAAATCGTCCAGACCGACGCCGATCACCAGCCGGATCGCCACATGCCCACGCTCGGTGCCGGGCTTGAGCAGCAATTGCAAACCGTTGGGCAGCGCGTAGCCTTCAACCTGAAAACGATCCAGGGCGAAGGCGGGCAGGGAACCGAGCAACAGACAGGCGAACAACAGGCAACGCATAACGAGCTTCCATACGGCTGAATTGGAGATCCGTGTCGTCAGTCAGATCGCTTTCGCGAGCAAGCTCGCTCCCACAAAGGAATGCATTTCAAATGTGGGAGCGAGCTTGCTCGCGAAGGCGCCCTGGAGACTGAACTCTGAGTTACTGACTGACCACAACCCCAGACGTTCAAGGCGAATGCGTGATGTCCGCCATATCGTCCGCCGCCAACGCGCCGGTATCGGAAGTTTCCAGCACCACGTAGGCGCTGCTGCAGAACAACGAGTTCAGGCGTTTCATGTCGGCAATCAACTCCAGGTGCAACGAACTGGTCTCAATACTCTGCACGATCTTACGTTGCAACCGGCTGACATGGGCGTGGGCCAGACGCCGCTCCTGTGCGCGAAAGCGACGTTTCTCGCGCAGCAACTGGCGGGCACTTTCCTTGTCGCCGCTGAGAAACACCGACAGCCCCAGCCGCAGGTTGGCGATCAATTGCTGGTGCAGGCCGGCCAGCTCTTCCAGCCCGTCTTCGGAAAACGACCGGCGTTGCGAAGTCTTCTGCTGCTGCACTTTGCGCAGCATGCGTTCGATCAGGTCGCTGGCCAGTTTGAGGTTGATCGCCAGCTCGATGATTTCCGCCCAGCGCCGACTGTCCTGCTCGCCGAGATCCTCACGAGGCATTTGCGCCAGATACAGCTTGATCGCGCTGTACAGCGCTTCGACGTCATCGGTCAGCTTGCGCATTTCCTGGGTGACGGCGGTCTGTTTGCCCCGCAGCACGTCGAGGGTCGCGTCGAGCATGTTGTCGATCAGGTCGCCCATGCGCAGGGTTTCCCGGGCGGCGTTGGCCAGTGCCAGGCTCGGCGTGACCAGCGCGGTAGCGTCGAGGTGACGCGGCTTGGCGGTGCCGTTGACCTCTGGGCGCTCCGGCAGCAGCCAGGCACACAGCCGCGCCATCGGCCCGACGCTTGGTAGCAGGATCAGGCAACGCGCTGTGTTGTAGAGCAGGTGGAAGCCGATGACCATTTCCTGCGGGCTGAAATCCAGGCTGTCGATCCAGTGCACCAGCGGGTCGAGCACCGGAATGATCAGCAGCAACCCGATCAGTTTGTACAGCAGGCTGCCCAGCGCCACCTGCCGGCCAGCGGCGTTCTGCATGCTGGTGCTCATGAACGCCAGCACGCCGCTGCCGATGTTGGCGCCGATCACCAGACCGATCGCCACCGGCAGACTGATCACCGCAGCGCCGGCCAGAGTCGCAGTCAGCAGCACGGCCGCCAGGCTGGAATAGGAAATCATCGCGAACAGCGCACCGACCAAGGCGTCGAGCAGGATATCGCCGGTCAGCGAGGCGAAAATCACCTTCACCCCTTGGGCATGGGTGATCGGCGCGGCGGCCTCGACGATCAGTTGCAGCGCCAGAATGATCAGCCCCAGCCCGATGGCCACACGGCCCATCTGCCCGAGTCGGGTCTGCTTGCGCGACAGAAAGAAAATCACCCCGAGAAAAATCAGCAGCGGCGACAGCCACGACAGGTCGAACGTCAGTACCCGCGCCATCAGCGCCGTACCGACGTCGGCGCCGAGCATGGTCGCCAGGGCCGGGGTCAACGCCATCAGGCCCTGACCGACAAAGGACGTCACGAGCATCGCGGTGGCATTGCTGCTCTGCACCATCGCGGTCACGAGGATGCCGGCAACAAAGGCCAGCCAGCGTTTGGACATGTTCTGGCCGATCACGTGGCGCAGATTGGTACCGTACACCCGCAGGATGCCGGTTCGAACGATGTGCGTGCCCCAGATCAGCAGGGCCACGGCAGAGAGCAGATTGAGCAGGGTGAGCATGCAGACCCCCTGTAATAGCAGCGCCCCAGAGGGGCAAGTGGACGGTACCGCGCAATTTCTACGTTCTGATACTTAAGCTGTAGTTGGCTAACGGTCTGGGCGCCAGCATTGCACAGCTAAAGCGGGGATTGAAACAAAAGTGTCATGAAAACAGGTTCATGCAGCCATGAAAAAAGGGCCCGAAGGCCCTTTGATCTGTTGCGCAGCGTTCGGGTTACTGACCCGGAATATCCTTGCGCAGTTTCACCGGATCCTGCTGTTTCTTCTTGCGGGCGATTGCGCCGCGCATCTTGATGTTGATCGCTTCGACCGCCAGCGAGAACGCCATGGCGAAGTAGACGTAGCCTTTCGGTACGTGCACGTCGAACGATTCGGCAATCAGCACGGTGCCGACCACCAGCAGGAACGACAGCGCGAGCATTTTCAGCGACGGGTGCTTGTCGATGAACTCGCTGATCTTGCCCGAAGCCAGCATCATCACCAGTACCGCAACGATGATCGCCGCGACCATGACCGGAACGTGGGACACCATGCCGACGGCCGTGATCACCGAGTCCAGCGAGAACACGATGTCGATGATCGCGATCTGGATGATGGTGTAGAGGAAATTGCCGCCCTTGCCACCGGGTGTTTCGTCGCTTTCGTCTTCACCTTCCAGTGCGTGGTACATCTCCTGGGAGCTTTTCCACAGCAGGAACAGGCCACCGAAGAACAGGATCAGGTCGCGACCGGAAATGCCCTGGCCGAACACTTCGAACAGGTCGGCGGTGAGGCGCATGACCCAGGTGATCGACAGCAGCAACAGGATCCGGGTGATCATGGCCAGGCCAAGACCGAAGATCCGGGTGCGCTGCTGCATGTGTTTGGGCATGCGGCTGACCAGGATCGAAATCATGATGATGTTATCGATGCCCAGAACGATTTCCAGGGCGGTCAGGGTGAAGAAGGCAACCCAGATCTCAGGGTTGGTCAGCCATTCCATGTGTATTCCTTTGAGCGAGTGTTAAACCAGGACGCCAGCAATCAGCTGGCGTCCTGGTGAGTTTGGTGCCGTTACAACGTGCTGAACAGCGGGAAAGTCCCCAACAGCAAGGCTGCGACCAGTATGCACAGGCAGACCAGCACTGCCCACTTCAGGGTGAAACGCTGGTGATCGCCGAACTCGATGCCCGCCAGTGCCACCAGCAGGTACGTCGACGGCACCAGTGGGCTCAGCAGGTGAACCGGCTGGCCGACGATGGAGGCTCGGGCCATTTCCACTGCGGTGATGCCGTAATGGCTGGCCGCTTCGGACAGCACCGGCAACACACCGTAGTAGAACGCGTCGTTCGACATGAAGAACGTGAACGGCATGCTCACCAGCGCCGTGATCACCGCCAGGTACGGGCCGAGGAAATCCGGGATCACCGCCAGCAGGCTTTTCGACATGGCATCGACCATGCCGGTGCCCGACAGGATACCGGTGAAAATGCCCGCCGCGAAGATCAGACTGACCACCGACAGCACGCTGCCGGCGTGGGCTGCGACGCGATCCTTCTGCATCTGCAGGCAAGGGTAGTTGACGATCATTGCAATACTGAACGCCACCATGAACAGCACCGGCAGCGGCAGCAGGCCGGCGATCAGGGTGCACATCAGGGCCAGGGTCAGCAGGCCGTTGAACCAGATCAGTTTCGGACGGCGGGCATCCGGGAATTGCGAGACGCTGATTTCGCTGTGATCGATTTCGTCGCCGATCAGGTGCAGCTCACCCAGACGCGCACGCTCACGTTTGCCGTAGAAGTAGGCAATGATCAGGATCGCCACCACACCGGCAGCCATCGCCGGGATCATCGGCACGAAGATGTCCGACGGGTCCACGTGCAGCGCACTGGCGGCACGGGCGGTCGGGCCGCCCCATGGGGTCATGTTCATCACGCCGCCGGCGAGGATGATCAGACCGGCCATGATTCGCGGGCTCATGCCGATGCGGCTGTAGAGCGGCAGCATGGCGGCCACGCAAATCATATAAGTGGTCGCGCCGTCACCATCGAGGGAAACGACGAGCGCCAGTACGGCGGTGCCGACCGAAACCTTCAACGGGTCGCCCTTGACCAGTTTGAGGATCTTGCGCACGGCCGGGTCGAACAGGCCGGAGTCGATCATCAGGGCGAAATACAGAATCGCGAACATCAGCATCACGCCGGTCGGCGCAAGCTTGGTAATACCTTCGAGCATCATCGGGCCGATCTTCGGGGCAAAGCCACCGAACAGGGCGAACAGGATCGGGATGATGATCAGAGCGATCAGCGCAGACAGGCGCTTGGTCATGATCAGGAACATGAACGTGATGACCATGGCGAAGCCAAGGAAAGTCAGCATGGGAATACTCCAGGCGTAGCGCGGCTAGGTAAGTGAGCGGATCGGGCGGGATCAGCGCAGAACGGGAAGCACGAGACGTACGGGCGGAGTTGGAGCGAGGAGGCGGGTTGCAGAGGACATCAGAATCACCATTGTTGTTGTTAATTGGGCCTGTCGTGCGAGCAATCACACGCGTTGGCCAACCGGTCTGTTGCCGGCAGTGGGGGCGATCCTAATCGGGGAACCTTTCAGCTACCTTTCGCGCAAGAAAGCTTTGGGCGAACGGCCAACCGGCCGTCGGATGCGGGCTAGAGTCAATGAACACGGGAAGCGGAGGGCAGGGCGATGACTGATTTGCACAGCGGTGGCTGCCATTGCGGACATATCCGCTATCAGTTCAGCGGAGCGTTGCACGACATTGCCCACTGTCATTGTTCAATCTGTCGAAAGGTCAGCGGTGGCATCGTCACCACTTGGATCACGCTGCCGGCGGCGAACTTCCAGTGGCTGGCGGGGACGCCTTCGCGCTATGACTCGTCGACCAGTTGTGCACGGTTCTTCTGTCCGAACTGCGGCGCACAACTGGCGCTGGTGACGTTGCTCAGCACCGAGAGCATCGATCTGACGATTGCCACGCTGGATCACCCGGAGCAGGCCGCCGCCGAGCGGCATATCTGGACCGACAGCCAGTTGCCATGGCTGCACCTGGACGAGCATTTGCCGGGCGAGCCCGAAGAAACCATCTGATTAAAAAATAGACAGATCCAACGGCCGCATCGCACCCATCCAGATTGCGTGCTCGGTGTGGTCCAGCAAATCATCGCCCGTGTCCGGGTGCAGGAACACCACCAACCCCTTGCGATTGAGTGCCAGCCACGGCAGCACGTCGCCGATCAACTCCGGGCCGAAGGCCAGTTGGCAGCTCCAGTCCGGGTGCGGGCCGACCGGGCGTTCATGCACGCGGCCCATCTTCAATGGAAACAGCGCTGCCGCTTGCTCACACAGCGCCCGCGCCTGTTCGATCGTGCTGGCGTCGTAATAGACGTGGGCGTGATAACCCTTGATCGTGTGCATCGCAAACCCTCTGAATCGGTTCGAACCCTCGGCGTTGCCCGTATGTCACACGCCATACAAGGGAAAACAAAAGGGACCTCAGCCATGAAAAATGCCGAAACCCCGGCGGTGAAAGTGGTGCTCTATGGTGCCATGAGTAGCCTGGGCAGTGCGTTGATGGCTGAACTGCTGCGTCGCCAGCACGAAGTCATCGCCATCCTCGACGATCTGACGGCGCTTGCGCCACGGCCGGGGCTGCGCACCAAAAGCGGCGACTTGCTCGATGCCGAGCGAGTCAATCAGAGCGTGGCCGGCAGCTCGGCGGTGATCTGCCTGCTGAATGCACCGGGCTTGCCGCTGAGCAGCGATCATGTCGAGAAATCCGTGGTGCTGGGGCCGGTGGAACAGGTGCTGGCGGTGGATGCGCTGATCGATGGACTGCACGCGGCGAACGTTTCGCGGCTGTTTGTCATCGGCGAATTCGAAGCTCTGGACGATCCGGAAAATGCCGACCCGCTGCAACGCCACGCCGCCGAGGAAGTGCGCGAAGCCCTGCAAAGCAGCCCGCTGCACTGGACGCTGGTGAACGCACCGCGCAGCGTCGCCGGGCTGACGATCGAGCATTTCAGTCAGGTCGGCCGCACGCTTGAACCGGGTCTGGCCGAACCGCTGGAACGCCTGAACCGGGTGGCGGTGGGGATTGCCGATGAGCTGCGGCTGAATCTGCATCTGCGTCAGCACGTGGATTTTGTCGCGGCCTCCTGATCCGTTACACGGCAATCGAAGGCAACGGCAGCCCGGCCAGAGATTCAGCGCTGCTGGCCTGTTCGGCCATCAGCCAATCCACGAAGGTCTGGATCAGCGCGCCCCGGCGCTTGCGCTGCGGCAGCACCACGTAATAACCGAGGCGCGAAAGAGTGGTTTCGGCGATCGGCCGACACAGCAGACCCTGGGTGAGCAAGTTATCCACAAGGTGCCGCCAGCCGATGGCCACACCCTGACCGCCAATCGCCGCTTGAATCAGCAACGTGTAATTGTCGAAGCGCAGCTGGCCCGGGGCTGGCGGGGTGCTGATGTTCAGCGCGCGGAACAGACCGCTCCAGTCGAACCAGTTGCTGCTGTTTTCCCCCCGCAGGTGCAGCAGCGGAAATTCCATAAGTGCTTGGGCCGGCAAGGGCAGGGGGCGATCCTTGAGCAATTGCGGACTGCACACCGGAAACACTTCTTCGCTGAACAACCAGTGACTTTCGCCCTGTTTGAAGCGACCGTCGCCGAACAGCACGGCAACGTCGATATCCGGACGCAGCATGTTGTGATTGCGCTCGCTGGTGACCAGGCTCACGTCCACCTGTGGATAAGCTTGGTGAAAGCGATGCAGACGCGGCATCAGCCAATAAGCGGCGAAGGCGAAATCGGTAGCAACCTGCAGCACTTCATGTTGCTGTTGTGCGCTGATCGCGCTCAATCCTGCGTCTATATTCTGCAATCCGAGGGTAACCTGCTCGAACAGGATCGAACCGACCTCGGTCAGTTCGATACCCCGGTAAATGCGATCGAACAGCCGTGTGCCAAGTTGTTCTTCCAGCCGTTTGATTTGCTGACTGATGGCCGGTTGGGTCGTACCAAGCTCCACCGCCGCAGCGGTAAAGCTGCGATGACGGGCTGCTGACTCGAAGGAGCGCAGCAGGTCGAGCGACAAATCACCGAGGGCTTCATACATAAGCTGTGCTTATCCTAGTCATTGTCCGGCGCGGGCTTTACCGGATATTGCGTGGAATCCATGCTCGATCGCAGCAATGTCGCATAAATATTCACTATGGAATGCCGCGATCACATGAAGCGCAAGAACATTCTTTTCATCATGGCCGATCAAATGGCCGCGCCAATGTTGCCGTTCTACGGCCCGTCGCCGATCAAACTGCCGAATCTCAGCCGCCTCGCCGAACAAGGCGTGGTGTTCGATGCCGCGTACTGCAACAGCCCGCTGTGCGCACCGTCGCGTTTCACCCTGGTCAGCGGCCAATTGCCGAGCAAGATCGGCGCCTACGACAACGCCGCCGATTTCCCCGCCGACATTCCCACCTACGCCCATTACCTGCGCCGTCTCGGTTATCGAACCGCACTGTCGGGCAAGATGCATTTCTGCGGCCCCGATCAACTGCACGGTTACGAAGAGCGCCTGACCAGTGACATCTATCCGGCCGACTATGGCTGGGCCGTGAATTGGGATGAACCCGATGTGCGGCCGAGCTGGTATCACAACATGTCTTCGGTGCTGCAGGCCGGCCCGTGCGTGCGCACCAACCAGCTCGATTTCGACGAAGAGGTGGTGTTCAAGGCGCAGCAATACCTGTTCGATCACATTCGCGAGGACGGCGACCAGCCGTTCTGCCTGACCGTGTCGATGACTCACCCTCACGACCCGTACACGATTCCCAAGGCGTTCTGGGATTTGTACGACGATGCGGATATCCCGCTTCCGACGACGCCGGATCAGCATTCACTCGACCCGCACTCCCAGCGTTTGCTCAAGGTTTACGACCTGTGGGACAACCCACTGCCTGTGGATAAGATTCGCGATGCCCGCCGTGCCTACTTCGGTGCTTGCAGCTATATCGATGCCAACGTCGGCAAACTTCTGCAAACCCTTGAAGATTGTGGGCTGATGGACGACACCGTCATCGTATTTTCCGGTGACCATGGCGACATGCTCGGCGAGAAGGGCCTTTGGTACAAAATGCACTGGTACGAAATGGCCGCGCGGGTGCCCCTGTTGATAAGTGCACCCGGTCAGTTCAAATCGGGCCGTGTCAGCTCTGCCGTCTCCACCGCCGACCTGTTGCCGACCTTTGTCGAACTGGCCGGGGGCAACCTGGAACCGAATCTGCCGCTGGACGGCCGCTCGCTGGTTCCGCACCTGCAAGGGCAGGGCGGTCACGACGAGGTGTTCGGCGAATACATGGCCGAGGGCACCGTCAGCCCGCTGATGATGATTCGGCGTGGCGCCTTCAAATTTATCTACAGCGAAACCGACCCTTGCCTACTCTTCGATGTGGATAACGATCCACGCGAGCAGGAAGAACTCAGCCAATCACCGCAACATCGCCAGCTGTTCGACGATTTTCTCGCCGAAGCACGTGCCAAGTGGGACATCCCGGCGATCCACCGTGATGTACTTGAAAGCCAACGTCGTCGGCGCTTCGTTGCCGAGGCGCTGACCGTCGGCAAGCTGAAGAGCTGGGATCACCAGCCGCTGGTGGACGCCAGTCAGCAGTACATGCGCAACCACATCGACCTCGATGACCTGGAGCGCAAGGCCCGTTATCCACAACCCTGCCAAAACCAATAATGTTAAGGGGAAGTCCATGGTCAAGTTATCCACAGTCGTGACGGTCAGTCTGCTGGCACTGGGCAGCACATCCGCGTTCGCCGAGAGCTGCGATACGGTGAAGATGGCCGATCCCGGCTGGAGCGACATCGCCGCGACCAACGCCATCACCGGGTTTCTGCTGGATGGCATGGGCTACAAGGCCAAGGTCGACACCCTCGCGGTGCCGATCACTTTCGGCGGCTTGAAGGACGGCCAGGTCGATGTGTTCCTCGGCAACTGGATGCCGGCGCAGCAGGGCTTCTACGACAAATTCGTCGCCACCGGTGACGTCACGCAACTGGCGAAGAATCTCGACGGCACCGAATTCACCCTGGCCGTGCCGGATTACGTGTGGGACGCGGGTGTGCATAACTTTGCCGACCTGAATAAATACGCCGATAAATTCGAGAAGAAGATCTATGGCATCGGCTCCGGAGCGCCAGCGAACATTTCGCTGCAAGAGATCATCAAGAAGAACGACTTCGACCTGGGCCAGTGGAAGCTGATCGAGTCCAGCGAACAGGCGATGCTCGCCGAAGTCTCGCGGGCGGTGAAGAAGCAGAAGTTCGTCACCTTCCTCGGCTGGACCCCGCACCCGATGAACGTGCAGCTGAAAATGCACTACCTCAAGGGCGGCGAGAAGTACTTCGGCGACACCGGCAGCGTCCATACCCTGACACGCAAGGGCTACGCCGAGGCCTGTCCGAATGTGGGTAAATTGCTGACCAATCTTTCGTTCACCCAGGAGATGGAGAACAGCATCATGGCCGAGGTGGTGAACAAAAAAGTCAGCAACGCCGATGCGGCGAAAGCGTGGATCAAGGCGAATCCGGCGGTGCTGGACAAGTGGCTCGATGGCGTGAAGACCGTGGACGGCAAGGATGCGTTGCCAGCCGTTAAAGCCAAACTGTAACTGCGCGGGCCGATCGTTCCCACGCTCGGCGTGGGAATGCCGCAATGGACGCTCCGCGTCCCGGGCTGCGTACAATGCGCAAAATTTCACCCGAGAGGATCCATGGCCCTCCCCAGCCGTCACTCACTTTTCCCCTTCCTGACCTGGCTGCCCCGGCAGTCCCGCGCCAGTGTCGGGCGGGACCTGGTCGTCGGCCTCAGCGGGGCAATTCTCGCGTTGCCACAGTCAATTGCCTACGCGCTGATCGCCGGTCTCCCACCCGAATACGGCCTCTATGCCGCCATCGTTCCGGTGTTGATCGCCTGTTTGTGGGGCTCGTCGTGGCATCTGATCTGCGGCCCGACGGCGGCGATTTCGATTGTGCTGTTCGCCAGTGTCAGTCCGCTGGCGGTGCCTGCATCACAGGACTACATCACCCTGATCCTGCTGCTGACCTTCCTCGCCGGGATTTTCCAGTGGCTGCTCGGCCTGCTGCGCTTCGGCGCGCTGGTAAATTTCGTCTCGCATTCCGTGGTTCTGGGTTTCACCCTCGGCGCGGCGGTGGTGATTGCCATTGGTCAATTGCCGAACCTGTTGGGGCTGGATCTGCAAGGAAAAGCCACTGCACTCGCCAGTCTGATGGACTTGCTGCGCCATCTCGGGGCTGTGGATAAACCGTCGCTGGCCCTCGGTGTGTCCACGGTGGTAGTCGGTGCTTTGCTCAAGCAATGGCTGCCACGCTGGCCGACGCTGTTGATGACCTTGGTGCTTGGCAGTCTGGTGGTGTGGTTATGGCCCGCAATGTTCGGCCACGTTCAACTGGTCAGTGCGTTTGTCGGGCGCTTGCCACCGCTCAGTGGGTTACCGCTGGATATGGACCTGATTCTGCGCCTGCTGCCCAGTGCCGTGGCGGTGGGCATGCTCGGGTTGGTCACCAGCCTGTCGATTGCCCGATCAATTTCCGCGCGCTCGCAACAGCTGCTCGATGCCAACCAGGAAGTCCGCGCACAGGGTCTTTCGAACATTGTCGGGGCGTTCTTTTCAGGATCCTTGTCCGCCGGCTCGTTCACCCGTTCCGGGCTGAGCTATGAGGCCGGGGCCTGTTCGCCGCTGGCCGGGGTGTTTTCGGCGTTGTGGGTGGCGTTGTTCGCGATCTTCGGTGCCGGGCTGATCGCGCACATTCCGATCCCGGCCATGGCCGGCAGCATTCTGTTGATCGCCTGGGGCCTGGTGGATCATCGCGGGATTCGCGCGTTGCTGCGGGTCAGCCGTGCGGAGTTCGTGGTAATGAGCCTGACCTGCGTTGCCACGTTGCTGCTGGAATTGCAGACGGCGATCTATGCCGGCGTGCTGGCCTCGCTGTTTTTCTACCTCAAGCGCACCTCGCAGCCGAGAGTGCAGCATTGGCGCGATGGCGAAGACGATGTGTTGCGGGTTGGCGGGTCGATCTTTTTCGGCGCCAGCCACTACCTGCAAGTGCGCCTGCAGCGGATGCATGGCGCGCGGGTGGTGATCGAGGCGCAGCAGATCAACTTCATCGACTATTCAGGCGTGGAAATGCTCCATCAGGAAGCCCGGCGCCTGCTGCGCCAGGATCGCAGCCTGACCTTGCGTCAGGCGCGACCACAGGTGGTGGAGGAGTTGCGCAAACTCGAAGGGCCGGAGAAATGCCCGATCCGCTTTGAAGATTGAAGAAGAACCCATTGTGGGAGCGAGCTTGCTCGCGATGGCGGTCTGTCTGTCACATTGATGCTGGATCTGGCGACGTCATCGCGAGCAAGCTCGCTCCCACAGGGATTATTCCGCCAACTGCCGACGCAATTCCGCCAGAACCGGCGCAGTGTCCGGACGCACACCGCGCCACAGGAAGAACGCTTCGGCAGCCTGCTCGGCCAACATGCCCAAGCCGTCCATCACCACGCCCGCACCGTGCTCGCTGGCCCAGCGGCAGAATGCAGTCGGCTCCTTGCCGTACATCATGTCGTAGCACAGGGTCTTGCCAGGTTCGATCAGGCTTGGGGCAATCGGCGGAACGTCGCCGGTAAGGCTGGCGGAGGTGGCGTTGATGATCACGTCCACCGGCTCGCGCAACCAGTCGTAACCACTGGCCGACACCGGCCCGAGGTCGCAGAACAGTTCGGCCAGCAGCTCGGCCTTGTCCACCGTGCGGTTGGCGATGATCACCGAGGCTGGTTTTTCCGCCAGCAACGGCTCCAGCGCACCGCGCACCGCGCCACCGGCGCCGAGCAACAGAATGCGTTTGCCGGTGAGGCTGAACCCGGCGTTGACCGTCAAATCCCGCACCAGACCGGCGCCGTCGGTGTTATCGCCGAGCAGGCTGCCGTCGACCAGTTTGCTCAGGGTGTTCACCGCACCCGCGCGTTGAGCACGGGCGGTCAGGCTGTTGGCCAGGCGATAAGCATCTTCCTTGAACGGCACGGTCACGTTGGCGCCGCGACCTTCCTGGAAAAACGCCGTGGCACAGCCGGAAAAATCGTCGAGCGGCGCCAGCAGCGTGCTGTAGTCGAGGCCTTGCCCGGTCTGTTCGGCGAACAGTTTATGAATCATCGGCGACTTGCTGTGGCCGATCGGGTTACCGAAAACGACGTAACGATCCATCAGAAATCCTCAGGCCTGGGCCAGCCAGTCGCGATCTTGCAGGAAGTACTCGGTCAGGCGCGCTTCTTCGCTGCCCGGCTCGGCTTTCCAGTCGTAGGCCCAGCGCACTTGCGGCGGCAGCGACATCAGGATCGACTCGGTACGCCCGCCCGATTGCAGGCCGAACAGGGTGCCACGGTCGTAAACCAGGTTGAACTCGACATAGCGGCCGCGACGGAATTCCTGAAACTCACGCTGCTTGGCAGTGAACGCATCGTTCTTGCGACGCTGCACGATCGGCAGGTAAGCGTCGATGTACGCATCGCCGATGGCGCGCATGAAAGCGAAACTGGTGTCGAAGTCCCACTCGTTCAGGTCATCGAAGAACAGCCCGCCGATGCCGCGCGGCTCGTGGCGATGCTTGATGTGGAAATAGGTGTCGCACCAGGCCTTGTAGCGCGGGTAGACGTCCGGACCGAACGGCGCGCAGGCCTGTTCGGCAACGCGATGCCAATGGATGCAGTCTTCTTCGTTGCCGTAGTACGGAGTCAGGTCGAAGCCACCGCCGAACCACCAGACCGGTTCTTCACCTTCCTTCTCGGCGATGAAAAAACGCACGTTGGCGTGGGACGTCGGCACATGCGGGTTGTGCGGGTGAATCACCAGCGACACGCCGAGGGCTTCGAAGCCACGCCCGGCCAGCTCCGGCCGATGGGCACTGGCAGACGGTGGCAAACCGCTGCCGAAGACGTGGGAAAAGTTGACGCCGCCCTTTTCGATCACCGTGCCGTTCTCGATCACCCGGGTCCGACCGCCACCGCCGGCCGGACGGGTCCAGGCGTCTTCGACGAAGCGCGTGCCGCCGTCTTCAGTTTCCAGCGCGGCGCAGATGCGGTCTTGCAGGTCGAGCAGATAGGCCTTTACGGCGTCGGTGCGGGTCGTCATGGCTTCACCTTGGATCGGGCGGAACTGCGCGGCGCCCCGCGCAAATGGGCGCGTAGCATACCATCGCAAACCGGCACGCCGCAGTTGACGAAGATCAAGCATGAGCGTTCGATAGGGACCTTCCCAAATGACCCAAGGAGTAGGCAGATGGCCAAGCGAATCCAGTTCCGCGCCCACGGCGGCCCCGAAGTGCTCGAGTACGTTGACTATCAACCCGCCGAACCCGGTCCGCAGCAGGTTCGCGTGAGCAACAAGGCCATCGGCCTGAACTTCATCGACACCTACTACCGCAGCGGCCTGTACGCACCACCGGCCTTGCCGTCGGGCGTGGGTGCGGAAGGCGCCGGTATCGTCGAGGCCGTGGGCAGCGAGGTCACCCGGTTCAAGGTCGGTGACCGCGTGGCGTATGGCAGCGGTCCGTTGGGCGCGTACAGCGACGTCCACGTCCTGCCGGAAGCGAATCTGGTGCACCTGCCGGACGCCATCAGCTTCGAAACTGCCGCCGGCGTGATGCTCAAGGGCCTGACCGTACAGTACCTGCTGCGCCAGACCTACGAACTCAAGGGTGGCGAAACCATTCTGTTCCACGCAGCGGCCGGCGGTGTCGGCCTGCTTGCCTGCCAATGGGCCAAGGCCCTGGGCGTGAAACTGATCGGCACCGTCAGCTCGAAAGCCAAAGCCGATCTGGCCAAGGCCCATGGCGCCTGGGAAACCATCGATTACAGCCACGAAAACGTTGCCCAGCGGGTGCTGGAATTGACCGACGGGAAAAAAGTCCCGGTGGTCTACGACGGCGTCGGCAAGGACACCTGGCCGGCTTCGCTGGACAGCGTGGCGCCCCGTGGCCTGCTGGTGAGCTTCGGCAATGCGTCGGGGGCGGTGGACGGCGTGAACCTGGGAATTCTGGCGGCGAAAGGTTCGCTGTACGTGACCCGGCCGACCCTGGCGACCTACGCCAACAACGCCGAAAACCTGCAGCGCATGGCCGACGAGCTGTTCGGGATGATCACCAGCGGCAAGCTGAAAGTGGATATCAGCCAGCGCTATTCACTGGCGGATGCAGCGAAGGCGCAGACTGAGTTGTCAGCGCGGCGTACGACGGGCTCGACTGTTCTGTTGCCATAACGCGCCCCATCGCGAGCAGGTCGAATCGTCGCACCGTCGCCCCCACATTTGGCATGCATTACTCCTGTGGGAGCGAGCTTGCTCGCGATGGATGCACCTCGGTTTCAAGCCGGGCGCACCACATTGCCGGTAGCCAGATCCCGGATCAGGCTCGGGTTCTTGCGCCCGCCGAGGGCTCCGCCCAACACCAGATCGACCTGACCACGGAAATACTGTTCGACCCGCAAGCGACTCTTCGCCGCCGGCCGCCCCTGCGGATTGGCCGACGTCGAAATCAACGGCCCCACCAGCGAGCACAGATCCCGCACCTGGGGATGATCGCTGACCCGCAGCGCCACGGTGTCATGCACCCCGGTCACCCACTCCGGCAACAGGTTCTGATGCGGCACCAGCCAGGTGTTCGGGCCCGGCCAGGTGCTGGCCATGCGGTCGATCCAGTCCTGGGGGAAATCCTCGAACAGAAAATCGAACTGACGAATGTTGTCGGCGACCAGGATCAACCCCTTGTCCACCGAACGGTTCTTGATCGCCAACAGGCGATCCACCGCTTCTTCATTCCATGGATCGCACCCCAGCCCCCAGACGGCTTCGGTTGGATAGGCAATCACCGCCCCGGCGCGAATCTCTCGTGCGGCTTGTTGCACACGCCAACTGTTGACCATGAAAAACTCTCCGCAAACAGGTTTCGCGCAGTTTACCGATCTTCAATGTAAAACCTAGCTTAGGCGTGCAAACCAGCGACCGTTTTCGCACACCGCGCGGCCATCCATCTCCAGTTCGGTGAGTGCCGCCAGCACTTTGGGCAGCGCCCAGCCACTGCTGTCGGCCAGGCCCTCGCTGGTCTGCGGCGCGGCGTGAAGCAGACACAACAACGGGTTGTCCGGATTCGCTGCGGCTGTGGATACGGGCAAATGCTGCCAGCCGCGCAGGGCTTCGAGAATGTGCTCGATGGTTTCCACCAGCACGGCGCCGTCACGGATCAGTTGATGACAGCCCCGGGCGCCGGGGTGATGGATCGAACCCGGAATCGCATATACCTCGCGCCCCTGTTCTGCCGCCAGCCGCGCTGTGATCAGCGAACCACTGGCGACACTGGCCTCGACCACCAGCACGCCAAGAGACAAACCGCTGATGATCCGATTGCGTCTCGGGAAGTTGCTCGCCGTCGGCCCGGTGTCCAGAGGGAATTCCGAAAGCACCGCACTGCCGGACGCAATCATCGCGTCCGCCAACCGCCGGTTGCGCTGTGGATAAAAGTTTTCCAGGCCGGTACCGAGCACGCCCACGGTTTTACCGCCAACATCCACCGCTGCTTGATGTGCCGCTGCATCGATGCCCAGTGCCAGACCGCTGGTGATGACAAAACCTGCACTCGCCAGGCTGCGGGAAAACGCCATGGCAGTGTCCATGCCCGGACGGGAAGCGCGGCGACTGCCGACCATCGCCAGTTGCGGTTTTTCCAGAACCAGGGGATCCCCGGCGACAAACAACAGCGGCGGTGGATCAGGAATTTGCGCCAGCAAGGCCGGGTAATCCGGCTGATCCCACATCAGTAAATGTTGATCCGGACGCTCTAGCCAGCGCAATGCATGGCTTGCGCCGTCTCGAACCTCGGGGCAGCGTCGGGCCTCGGCGCAAGCCGCCGGCAAACCCAGCGAGCGCCACGCGCTGGCCGGTGCGCTGATCGCCTTCGAGGCAGAGCCGAAGGCTTCGAGCAGTTTGGTGAAACGCTTGGGACCGACTTCCGGCAAGCGGTGCAGGCGCAGGCGCGCTTCCAGTTCCGCCGGGGAAACCGACGGAGATACAGGCATCATCATGGATCATCCTTGATCGTTATAAGGCCCGAACCTTTCGGAACAAGCTGTGGATAACTCTGTTGGTAACTTGTGAAGCCAGCTAAGGATTTCGCACCTTGTCCAGCACCGCCAGCGAGCGCGATGCGTTCAGCACGAGGCCGTAACTGAGTTTGTCGTAGGTGCGGAACACCATCAGCAGTCCAGCGCGTTCATCCGGAATTTTCAGCGGTTGGCCGGTGATCCGGTCACGCACGGTTTCCCCGGTTTTCATCACCACCAGCACGTTACCCTCGGCCAGGCCGTCGCGTTTGCCTTTGTTCAGGGTCACCACGTCCATTGCGCCGATCTGCGTGACGCCACGCGGCACATCGATGATCAGGCCGTTGATGTCAGTGGTGGGGGCGCTGGGCATGAAGGTCGAGTTGATCGAACGCTCTTCGCCGCTGAACAAGCGGTCGCCGAGGCGCACTTCCTGGGTCGTGCGTTGCAGGGCGAGGGTGGCGACGTCGCCTTCGGTGGCGACGATTTCACCACCGCCGATGTCGTCGGCGTTGATCCCCAGAAACTCCTTGGTCTGGGGATCGGTGTAGACCTTGCCCTGACGGAAGATCCCGTAGACCGGCTGATTCGGGTCGAAATGGCCACGGGCGAAGATCCGGTCGCCGGTGCCGCTGAGCACCCGTTCGGCATCGCCCGCGACGATGTACGGCGCCTTGTCGAAGTCCTCGACCTTGTCGACGATGCGGTTGCTCAGCAGAAAGCTGTTGATCGATTTGAGCGGGATGCTCGGAATTGCCTCCGCTACCGGACTGGTACGGATGCGCGGCGACAACTTGATGGTGCCGCGCGACTCGCCGCGATTGACGGTCAGACGCGGCTGGCCGTTGACGTAACTGAGGGTCAGCGTGTCGCCTGGGTAGATCAGGTTGGGGTTTTCGATCTGCGGATTGGCCCGCCACAGCTGTGGCCACTGCCAGGGTTCGCGCAAATATTTACCGGAGATGTCCCAGAGCGTATCCCCCGAAACCACCGTGTATTGCTGTGGAAAACCTTCCTTGAGTTGCACTTGCCCGTGCGCGGCACCGGCCGAGGCCAGAAACAGCAGGGCGAGTAGTGATTTCCTCATGCGGTGAATCCCTTTATTATGTGCGTTCGCGTGAAACGCCAGAGCCCCCGTGGCTCGCTCCCTGCTCTATGCTTAAAAGCAAGGAGCTACGTTTCACAACGGTAGCCTGCATCTTCGGACCCGCCAGGCCATCGCCCGACTTTACCTCACACGTGCAGCAATCAAGCTTATGGCCATTTTGAACATCCTCGAATTTCCGGACCCGCGTCTGCGCACTATCGCCAAACCTGTGGCTGTAGTGGACGACGAAGTGCGTCAGCTGGTCGATGACATGTTTGAAACAATGTATGAAGCGCCGGGCATCGGCCTTGCCGCGACCCAGGTCAACGTGCACAAACGTATCGTCGTGATGGACCTTTCCGAAGACCGCACCGAACCGCGGGTGTTCATCAACCCCGAGTTCGAATCGCTGACCGACGAAATGGAGCAGTACCAGGAAGGCTGCCTCTCGGTGCCGGGCTTCTACGAAAACGTCGACCGCCCGCAAAAGGTCAAAATCAAGGCGCTGGACCGTGATGGCAAGCCCTACGAACTGATCGCCGAGGGCCTGCTCGCGGTGTGCATCCAGCACGAATGCGACCACCTCAACGGCAAGTTGTTCGTCGATTACCTGTCCACGCTCAAACGCGACCGGATCAAGAAGAAACTGGAAAAGCAGCACCGCCAGAACGCTTGATGCCCCTCTCCAAAGGCTTGCTGCGGCAAGCCTTTTTCTTTTTATGAGATTCCCCCATGACTGAGCCACTGCGCATCGTTTTTGCCGGCACCCCGGAATTCGCCGCCGAACACCTCAAGGCCCTGCTGGACAGCCCTTACGAGATCGTTGCGGTCTACACCCAACCGGATCGCCCGGCCGGTCGTGGGCAAAAACTGATGCCGAGCCCGGTCAAACAGTTAGCGTTGGAAAACAATATTCAGGTGTTGCAGCCGCCGACCCTGCGCAACACTGACGCTCAGGCCGAGCTCGCTGCGCTCAAGCCGGATTTGATGGTGGTAGTGGCCTACGGCCTGATCCTGCCGCAAGCGGTGCTGGATATTCCGCGCCTGGGCTGCATCAACAGTCACGCCTCGCTGCTGCCGCGCTGGCGCGGTGCGGCGCCGATCCAGCGCGCCGTGGAAGCGGGCGATGCCGAAAGCGGCGTGACCGTGATGCGCATGGAAGCCGGCCTCGATACCGGGCCGATGCTGCTCAAGGTCGTGACCCCTATCAGCGCCGAAGACACCGGTGGCAGCCTTCACGACCGCCTCGCCGAGATGGGCCCGCCAGCCGTCGTACAAGCGATTGCCGGTCTGGCCGCTGGCACCCTCGAAGGCGAAGTGCAGAACGACGAGCTCGCCACCTACGCGCACAAACTGAACAAGGATGAAGCGCGCATCGACTGGAGCCGTCCGGCCATCGAGCTGGAACGTCTGGTCCGCGCCTTCAATCCATGGCCGATCACCCACAGCACGCTCAACGGCGAAGCGCTGAAAGTGCTATCGGCGACGCTGGCTGAAGGCAAAGGCGTACCGGGCACGATTCTCGGCGCCAGCAAGGACGGTCTGCTCGTCGCGTGCGGCGAACAGGCGCTGTGCCTCACCCGTCTGCAATTGCCCGGCGGCAAGGCACTGAACTTCAGCGACCTGTTCAACAGCCGTCGTGAGAAATTCGCCACCGGCACCGTGCTGGGCGCAGTGGTGGACGCGCAATGAACCCGCGTTTGGCCGCCGCCAAGGCACTCGCTGCTGTCCTCAGCGGCAAGGCTTCGCTCAACAGCTCCCTGCCGACGCAACTGGACAAGGTCGAGGATCGCGATCGCGGTTTCACTCAGGATCTGGCGTTCGGCACCGCCCGCTGGCAGCCACGGCTGTCGGCGCTGGCGGAAAAACTGCTGCAGAAACCGTTCAAGGCGGCGGACGCCGATGTCGAGGCGCTGCTGCTGGTCGGTCTCTATCAGTTGCTCTACACCCGCGTTCCGGCTCACGCCGCCATCGGCGAAACCGTTGGTTGCGCCGACAAGCTGAAAAAGCCGTGGGCCAAAGGCTTGCTCAACGCCGTACTGCGCAATGCCCAGCGCGAACACGAGGCGATCTTCGCCGAACTGGAACGCGATCCGGTGGTGCGCACCGCCCACCCGCGCTGGCTGCAAAAATCCCTCAAGGCCTTCTGGCCTGAACAGTGGGAAGCCATCTGCGAAGCCAACAACGCGCATCCGCCGATGATCCTGCGGGTCAACCGCCGTCATCACAGCCGTGACGCGTACCTGGGTCTGCTGACTGAAGCCGGGATCGCCGCGCAGCCGTGCACTTTCAGCCGCGACGGTATCGTCCTCGACGCTGCTGCCGACGTGCGCAGCCTGCCGGGTTTCGCCGAAGGCTGGATCAGCGTGCAGGACGAGGCCGCGCAACTGGCCGCCGACCTGCTCGACCTCGCACCGGGCCAGCGAGTACTGGACGCCTGCTGTGCGCCCGGCGGCAAGACCTGCCACATCCTCGAAGCCGAACCGGCACTGGCCGGCGTGGTGGCGGTGGATCTGGAAGCCAAGCGTCTGGTGCGAGTTAAGGAAAACCTCGAACGCCTCGGTCTGAACGCCGAACTGATCGCCGCCGACGGTCGCGACACGGCAGCGTGGTGGGACGGCAAGCCGTTCCAGCGCATCCTGCTCGACGCGCCGTGCTCGGCCACTGGCGTGATCCGCCGCCATCCAGACATCAAGCTGACCCGTCAGGCCGACGACATCGCCGCCCTCGCGCAACTGCAAGGCGAACTGCTCGACGCAATGTGGAAAACCCTCGAAGTGGGCGGCATCCTGCTCTACGCCACCTGCTCGACGTTGCCGACCGAGAACACCGAAGTGATCGCCGCGTTCCTTGAGCGTACGCCGGGCGCACGGGAGCTGGATCTGGCCACCGCCGCCGGGATCAAGCAGCCCCATGGTCGCCAATTGCTGGCCCGGCAGGGCGGGCATGACGGGTTCTACTACGCCAAGCTGATCAAGATCGCTGCCGCGCGCGGCTAAACGGATTCAATGGAGTGACTGGATGAAAATCATCATCCTCGGTGCGGGACAGGTCGGCGGTTCGCTGGCTGAACATCTGGCCAGCGAGGCCAACGACATCACCGTGGTCGACACTGACGGCGACCGCCTGCGCGATCTTGGCGATCGCCTCGACATCCGTACCGTACAGGGCCGTGGATCGTTGCCGAACATTCTGCGTCAGGCCGGTGCCGACGACGCCGACATGCTGGTCGCGGTGACCAACAGCGACGAAACCAACATGGTCGCCTGCCAGGTCGCCCACACCCTGTTCCACACCCCGACCAAAATTGCCCGGGTGCGCGAAGCGTCGTACCTGACCCGCGAGGAGCAACTGTTCCAGAACGAGGCGATTCCGGTCGATGTGCTGATCAGTCCCGAGCAGGTCGTCACCAACTACATCAAGCGCCTGATCCAGCACCCCGGCGCCTTGCAGGTGATCGATTTCGCCGAAGGCCAGGCGCAACTGGTGGCGGTGCGCGCCTATTACGGCGGGCCGCTGGTGGGTCAGCAACTGCGCCAGTTGCGCGAACACATGCCGAATGTGGAAACGCGGGTGGCGGCCATTTTCCGCCGCGACCGGCCGATTCTTCCTCAGGGCAACACGGTGATCGAGGCGGATGACGAAGTCTTCTTCATCGCCGCCCGTGAGAACATTCGCGCCGTGATGAGCGAAATGCGTCGTCTCGACGAAACCTACAAACGCATCGTCATCGCCGGCGGCGGGCAGATCGGCGAACGACTGGCCGAGGCCATCGAAAGCCGTTACCAGGTGAAGATCATCGAGATGAACCCGGCGCGCTGCCGCTATCTCTCCGACACCCTCGACAGCACCGTGGTGCTGCAGGGCAGCGCGTCGGATCGCGACCTGCTGCTGGAAGAGAACATCGCCGACGCGGACATCTTCCTTGCGCTGACCAACGATGACGAAGCCAACATCATGTCGTCGCTGCTGGCCAAGCGTCTGGGCGCGAAGAAGGTGATGACGATCATCAACAACCCGGCCTACGTCGACCTGATCCAGGGCGGCGACATCGACATCGCCATCAGCCCGCAACTGGCGACCATCGGCACCTTGCTGGCCCACGTGCGGCGTGGCGATATCGTCAGCGTGCACTCATTGCGCCGGGGCGCGGCTGAAGCCATTGAAGCGGTGGCCCATGGCGATTCGAAGTCGAGCAAGGTCATCGGCAAGGCCATCGAAAACATCGCGCTGCCGCCGGGAACCACCATCGGCGCGATCATCCGCGATGAAGAAGTGATCATCGCCCACGACGACACGGTGATCGCAGCGGGCGACCATGTGATCCTGTTCCTTGTGGATAAAAAGCATATTCGCGATGTGGAGAAGCTGTTCCACGTGGGCCTGAGTTTCTTCTGACCGACCAAGAGGCGAGACCGATGATCGATTCCCTGGAAAAAATGCTCGCCAAGGGTGTGGATAACTCGCTGCTGCGCTTCGGCCTCGGCAAGGGTTATCTGGATCAGGGGGAGAACGCGAAGGCAGCCGAGCATTTGCAGCGGTGTGTCGGCTTCGATCCGAAGTATTCGGCGGCGTGGAAATTGTTGGGCAAGGCGCAGTTGGCGCTGGGTGATCTGGCTGCTGCACGGCAGGCGTGGGAGCAGGGGCTGGAAGCGGCCCGGGCCCATGGCGACAAGCAGGCCGAGAAGGAAATGACGGTGTTTCTGAAGAAGCTCGATCGGCAGAAGCCGTGACAGCTGTGGATAACCCGTATTGTCAGGTTATCCACAAACGCCCCTCGCCGATCAGTACCAGCGCGCCTCGCCCGGCGGACGCTTCTTGAAGCGTTTCATGCTCCACATGTACTGGCTCGGATAAGCCGCTACATAGCGCTCGACCACCTGACTCATTGCCGCGCAGGATGTCTCGGTGTCGGTGCTGTACATGGCTTCCGGCGCCGCTTCGAGGATCACCTTGTAGCCGGAACCATCCGGCAGGCGCAGTGCATGCAGGAACACCCCGACGGCTTTGCCGCCAGCGAGCATGTTCGGCACGAACTTGCTGGTCAGGGCCTGGGTGGCGAAGAACGGCACGAAGATCCCGGCGGATTCGGCTGGCTCCGGGTCCGCTGGAATCCCCACCTGACCGCCTTTGCGCACTTCCTTGATGACGCTGAGGATGCCTTCCTTGGTCGACGCGGCGACTTTGTTGCCCAGTTGCACACGTTGTTTGCGCAGCAATTCATCCACAGCCTTGAGCTTCGGCGGCCGGTAGAAAATGATCGGTTTGCACTGACTGCAATAGAAGTGGTTGAGCACTTCCCAGTTGCCCAGGTGGCTGGTGATGCCGACCACGCCCTTGCCCGAGGCCAGCGCTTCTTTCAGCACCTCGAGCCCTTCGACTTCGCGCACCAGATCGATGGAACGTTGGGCCGGCCAGATCCAGGCGCAGGCGCTTTCGGTCAGGGACTTGCCGATGTCTTTCAGGGTCTGGCCGACCAGACGCTCACGTTCGGCCGGGTCCATCTGTGGAAAACATTTGGCGAGGTTGATCCGCACCACGTCGCGGGAGCGGTTGGGGGTTTTCCACATGATCCAGCCGATCGCCGAACCCACGGCCTGCACGGCCCGCCACGGAAGCAGGGCAAACAGCCGCAGAGCGCCGACCAGCATGGCGCCTTTAAACTTTTCCACAGGTCACTCCTGATCTTGTGCTGTGCGCGAGGCGGCCATTCTAACCGGCGTTGACCAACTGCGCGTAGCGGTCGCAGTCCCGAGTGTGATCCATGACCATCCCCGAGGCCTGCATCAGCGCGTAGCAGATGGTCGGGCCGACGAAGGTGAAACCGGCTTTTTTCAGGCCTTTGCTCATGGCCACGGCTTGCGGGGTAATGGCCGGGACTTCGCTGCGATCCTTGAAATGATTGATCACCGGGCGGTTATCCACAAACGACCAGAGGAAGGCCACCGGATCTTCCAGCGCCAGCCAGGCCTGGGCGTTGCGCCGGGCGGCATTGAGCTTGAGGCGGTTGCGGATGATCCCCGGATCGAGCATCAATTCGTCGATTTCCGCGTCGCTCATCTGCGCCACGCGCTGTACGTCGAAGCCGAACAACACCTCGCGATATCGCTCGCGCTTGCGCAGCACGGTGATCCACGAAAGCCCGGCCTGGAACCCTTCGAGCAAAAGCAACTCGAACAAACCCTGCGCATCGCGTAGCGGCGTGCCCCACTCCTGATCGTGGTAAGCCATGTACAGCGGATCTTCGTTGCACCAAAAGCAGCGTGGCATAAGGCTCCAGGGGGTGGAGGTGCGACTGAATCGGGTATACTCCCGCTCTTTAAATCGCAGCCCAAGAAACAGGTGAATTTCGTGAGCCAGCCTACGCCAGCCGTGCGTACCTTCCAAGACTTGATCCTCGCGCTCCAGCAATACTGGGCCGAGCAAGGTTGTGTGGTACTTCAGCCCTACGATATGGAAGTAGGCGCCGGCACTTTCCACACCGCGACATTCCTGCGCGCCATCGGCCCGGAAACCTGGAACGCCGCTTACGTGCAGCCAAGCCGCCGTCCGACTGACGGCCGTTACGGCGAAAACCCGAACCGTCTGCAGCACTACTACCAGTTCCAGGTAGTCCTGAAGCCAAACCCGGACAACTTCCAGGAACTGTACCTGGGCTCCCTCAAGCATGTCGGCCTGGACCCGCTGGTCCACGACATCCGCTTCGTCGAAGACAACTGGGAATCGCCGACCCTCGGCGCCTGGGGTCTGGGCTGGGAAGTCTGGCTGAACGGCATGGAAGTGACCCAGTTCACTTACTTCCAGCAGGCGGGCGGCATCGAGTGCTACCCGGTGACCGGCGAGATTACCTACGGTCTGGAGCGTCTGGCCATGTACCTGCAAGGCGTGGATTCGGTCTACGACCTGGTCTGGGCTGACGGTCCGTTCGGCAAAGTGACCTACGGCGACGTGTTCCACCAGAACGAAGTGGAGCAGTCCACCTACAACTTCGAACACGCCAACGTCGACAAACTGTTCGAACTGTTCGACTTCTATGAAAGCGAAGCCAAGCGCCTGATCGAACTCGACCAGCCGCTGCCGTTGCCAAGCTACGAAATGGTCCTGAAGGCCTCGCACACCTTCAACCTGCTGGACGCACGCCGGGCGATCTCGGTGACTGCGCGTCAGCAATACATTCTGCGCGTTCGCACCCTGGCGCGTTCCGTCGCCCAAGCCTACCTGCTGGCCCGCGCCAAGCTGGGCTTCCCGATGGCAACCCCGGACCTGCGTGACGAAGTACTGGCCAAGCTGGAGGCTGCACAATGAGTGCTCAAGATTTTCTGGTTGAACTGGGCACCGAAGAACTGCCACCCAAAGCCCTGAACACCCTGGCCGAAGCGTTCCTGGCCGGTATCGACAAAGGCCTGCAAGCTGCCGGCCTGAATTACGAGACCAAAACCGTCTACGCCGCGCCGCGTCGTCTGGCTGTGCTGATCACCGCGCTGGCCACCCAGCAGCCGGATCGCAGCATCAACCTCGACGGCCCGCCACGTCAGGCCGCGTTCGATGCTGAAGGCAACCCGACTCAAGCGGCACTGGGTTTCGCCAAGAAGTGCGGCGTCGAGCTGAGCGAAATCGACCAGAGCGGTCCGAAACTGCGCTACAGCCAGAACATCGCCGGCAAGCCGACCGCCAGCCTGCTGCCGACCATCGTCGAAGACTCGCTGAACGACCTGCCAATCCCGAAACGCATGCGTTGGGGTGCGCGCAAGGAAGAGTTCGTGCGTCCGACCCAGTGGCTGGTGATGCTGCTCGGCGACCAGGTCATCGACTGCACGATCCTCGCGCAGAAGGCTGGCCGTGAATCCCGTGGCCACCGTTTCCACCACCCGGAAAGCGTGCGCATCGGTTCGCCGTCGAGCTACCTGGCCGACCTGCGCGCCGCTTACGTGCTGGCCGACGCCAACGAGCGTCGCGAGATCATCAGCAAGCGCACCGAAGAGCTGGCGACCCGTCAGGAAGGCACCGCGATCGTGCCACCGGAACTGCTCGACGAAGTGACTGCGCTGGTCGAGTGGCCAGTGCCGCTGGTGTGCTCGTTCGAGGAACGTTTCCTCGACGTGCCGCAGGAAGCGCTGATCACCACGATGCAGGACAACCAGAAGTACTTCTGCCTGCTGGATGCCGACGGCAAGTTGCTGCCGCGTTTCATCACTGTGGCCAACATCGAATCCAAAGACCCGCAGCAGATCATCGCCGGTAACGAGAAGGTGGTTCGCCCACGTCTGACCGACGCCGAGTTCTTCTTCAAGCAGGACAAGAAGCAGAAGCTCGAAGCGTTCAACGATCGCCTGCAGAACGTGGTGTTCCAGGAAAAACTCGGCAGTGTCTACGACAAGGCCGAGCGCGTGTCGAAACTGGCCGCGTACATCGCCGCACGCATCGGCGGCAACGCTTCGTGGGCTGCCCGTGCAGGCCTGCTGTCCAAGTGCGACCTGGCCACCGAAATGGTTGGCGAGTTCCCGGAGATGCAAGGTGTCGCCGGCTACTACTACGCCCTCAATGACGGCGAGCCGGAAGACGTCGCCCTGGCGCTGAACGAGCAGTACATGCCGCGCGGTGCCGGCGCTGAACTGCCTGCCACCCTGACCGGTGCAGCCGTGGCCATCGCCGACAAGCTCGACACCCTGGTCGGCATCTTCGGCATCGGCATGCTGCCGACCGGCAGCAAAGACCCGTATGCCCTGCGCCGTGCGGCACTGGGCGTGCTGCGGATCCTGATCGAGAAACAACTGGATCTGGACCTGAACGACGCCGTGGCGTTCGCCGTGAATGCGTTCGGCGCCAAGGTCAAGGCTGCCGGCCTGAACGACGCGGTGCTGGAGTTCATCTTCGACCGTCTGCGTGCCCGTTATGAAGACGAAGGCGTGGATGTCGCCACCTACCTGTCGGTACGTGCCCTGAAGCCGGGTTCGGCGCTGGACTTCGACCAGCGTGTGCAAGCAGTTCAGGCCTTCCGCAAACTGCCGGAAGCGGCAGCGCTGGCGGCGGTGAACAAGCGTGTGTCGAACCTGCTGAGCAAGGTGGAAGGCTCGGTGCCGACCGAGGTCCAGGCCAAGTACTTCGACAACGCCAACGAGTTCTCGCTGTACTCGGCGATCCAGCAAGCGGACCAGGCTGTACAGCCAATGGCCGCGGCGCGTCAGTACAACGAATCGCTGGCACGCCTGGCCGCCCTGCGCGAGCCGGTGGACGCGTTCTTCGACGCGGTGATGGTCAATGCCGAAGACGCCAATGTGCGGGCCAACCGTTACGCGCTGCTGGCGCGTCTGCGTGGCCTGTTCCTGGGTGTTGCCGACATTTCGCTGCTGGGTTGAGGGATTGCTGTTGAAACTGCTGATTCTCGATCGGGACGGAGTGATCAATTACGACTCCGACGCTTACATCAAGTCGGTGGAGGAGTGGATTCCGCTGCCCGGCTCGATCGAAGCGATTGCGCAGTTGAGCAAGGCCGGCTGGACGGTGGCGGTCGCCACCAACCAGTCGGGCATTGCTCGCGGCTACTACGACCTCGCCACCCTCGACGCCATGCACGCGCGCCTGCGCGAACTGGTGGCGGAGCAGGGCGGTGAAGTCGGGCTGATCGTGTATTGCCCGCATGGGCCGGACGAAGGTTGCGATTGCCGCAAGCCGAAACCCGGCATGCTGAAAACCATCGCGCAGCATTACAACGTCGCGCTGACGAATGTCTGGTTCGTCGGCGACAGCCTTGGTGACCTGGAGGCCGCCAAAGCCGTCGATTCACAGCCCGTTTTGGTAAAGACCGGGAAAGGCGAAAAGACTCAGGCCAAGACCTTGCCGGTGGGCACCCTGATTTTTGACGATCTCGCGGCGATTGCCGCAGAACTTATCCACAACTAGAGTACTTCTGAAGTTCCTGACCAGGGATTGATCGGGAGTGCGCTTGAACAGTCGGGCATTGCCCGTAACGGTAAACGTCGCCATGTCGATACTGCAGGCCATCAGAATCTTCCTCTTTTACCTGCTGCTGGGCACCACCGCTCTGCTGTGGTGCAGCCTGAGCTTTTTTATCGCGCCCTTTCTGCCGTTCAAGGCGCGCTATCGCTTCATCAACGTGTACTGGTGCCGTTGCGCCTTGTGGTTGACCCAGGTGTTCCTCGGTATCCGTTACGAAATCAAAGGCGCGGAAAACGTGCCTGACCAGCCCTGCGTGATTCAATCGAACCACCAGAGCACCTGGGAGACGTTCTTTCTCTCCGCTTATTTCTCGCCCTTGAGCCAGGTGCTCAAGCGCGAATTGCTGTATGTGCCGTTCTTCGGCTGGGCGATGGCCATGCTGCGACCGATCGCGATTGACCGCGACAACCCGAAAGCCGCCCTCAAACAGGTCGCGGCGAAAGGTGACGAGCTGCTTAAGGACAATGTCTGGGTGCTGATCTTCCCTGAAGGCACTCGCGTTCCCCACGGCACCATCGGCAAGTTCTCCCGCAGTGGCAGCGCGTTGGCGGTGAATGCTTCGCTTCCGGTACTGCCGATTGCGCACAATGCCGGCAAGTTCTGGCCGAAAATCGGTTGGGGCAAAAAGTCCGGCGTAATCACTGTGGTGATTGGTGAGCCGATGTACGCCGAGGGCAGTGGCCCTCGCGCCATCGCCGATTTGAATGATCGGGTGCAGGCGTGGAACGAGAAGACCCAACGGGAGATGGGCTCGCTGCCTCCCGCCCCTGAGGCACCGGCTGCGAACGATCAGATCGCTGTCTGAGATTTGTGGATAACCTGTGTACGGCTTGTTCGCAAAATCCCGGATTACCAAATTAAGTGACTGATTTATTTATATATTTCTGAAACTGATAAAACACCGTAAATGGTGCATAAGTTTTTTTCGGAAGTAAGGAAACCGGTTCATATAGCCGGTTTTTTTATGCCCGCTCTTCGGCAATCAGCGGCAGTTCCAGGCGGAACGCCGTGCCTTGATCGACCACGCTCACACATTCGATCCGGCCGCCATGGTGATCCACCACGGCTTTGACCATCGACAACCCCAGGCCCACGCCGTCGATACCTTGTGCAGAAGAAAAGCGCCGGTACTGGCTGAACAGGTCGGGCAGTTCCTCTGCAGCGATGCCTTTGCCTTGATCGGTCAGTTCACAACGCAGCCAGTCATCGTGGCAGCTGACATGCATCTCGACGGTGGATCCGGCCGGGCTGTACTTGATTGCGTTTTCCAGCAGGTTGAACAGCGCGCGGGTCAACAAGCCCTGATCGGCCAGGATCAGGCGCTCCTGGGATTGTTCGTCCATGTCACTCAAAAGCTCGATGCACTTTTGCTGGGCGAGGGGCAACGCCTGATCCAACACGTCCATGACCAGCATCCCGAACAGGCTCGGTTGAAACTGATAGGCCTCCGATTCGGCCCGGGCCAACAGAACGAAGCCGTCGGTGAGTTCCAGTGCCCGACGAACCTGGCGCTCAATCTGTTCGAACAGCGGTGAATCCGTTCCCGTCTGATGTCGGTGCACCTCGAGCAGGGCAAGAATCGCCGAATGGGGAGCGCGCAGGTCATGGGACAAGAAGCGCAGCAACACGCCACGCTGTTCCTCGGCGGCCCGTTCGGCGCTCAGGTCAGTGAGACTCAGGAGCCAGCCGATCGGCAGGTCTCCATCAACCGGCAACAACGCGGCGCGTTCCAGCCGCAGGCTACGTTCCTTGTGGTCACGAAACTCCAGCAGAGGCAGCTCGGATAGCGGCGGGCGCGCCTCTGTGGACAACTCCGGATAGCCCAGGCTCGCCAGTTGATCGAGCACATCCTCGCCCACCAGATTGTGATCGAACAGGCTTCGGGCCTTGCGGTTGCCCAACAAGACTTGCCCCCGAGGATCGCTGATCAGGGTCGCAACCGGCAGATACTCCAGCCCGTCGGCAATGAATCGGCGGGTATCGCGGGTGCGGCTCATGGCTTGCTCAAGCGCCATGATCTGCCCCTGCAAGCGGTCGGCGCTGGGGAACTGTGCCCGGCGTCGTTCGGGAAAGACTTTCGGTTCACTGTCCAGCCGCGCCAGCTCCCAGCCGAAGTAGGTCAGCACCACACTCAGGCGCCGCCAGTTCCAGATCAGATAGCCGAACAGCATGCCCAGCGCCGCAGGCGTCGGCGACCACCAACGCCTCATTTCCGCCAGGCCTGCACTGGTCAACAGCACGCAGGCAATCCCGCCCAATGTCAGCCAGAGCGCCAGACGCGGACGCCACAGCAGCAACCCAAGTACGCACGCGACCATCGCTACCGAGAGTCCTGCACCCATCAACGGGGCCGGGTCATGCAAATTGATCTGCGCACGCCAGGAAAGCAGTGCAGTCAGCGGCAACAGCACTAGACTTATCCACATCCACTCGCGCACCAGTTGCCGGAACAATCGCTGAACCTGGCTGGGTACGCGGCTTTCGTGTCGGCGTTGGTTATTCATGGGAAACAGGGCAGGGCGGGTTGAATGGTTTCATAGGCAGCCGGTCTGAGGACGTAGACCCGAAGAATCATAGCGGCTCACCCCACGGCGTGCCGCTTACTTTCACTGCATGGAGTCAGCCGATCAGACCGGCACCCATTGCCCGAGCGACAAGGAACCACCGCGTATGCGCGTTGCGATACTGGACGATGAACCCGCTGAACTGCGCCGGGTCGAGCAGACCCTGCAACAAATGGCCGAGGCCGGAGGACAGCCCTGGTCACTGCACAGCTTCGAAAGCGGTGAAGACCTGCTGCGACAGTTGCGCCGGGAAACCTTCGACTTGCTGATCCTCGACTGGCAACTTCCCGACCTCACTGGCCTGGCGCTGCTGCGCTGGACCCGCGAACACATGGAAGCCCCGCCGGCGGCCATCATGCTCACCAGCCGCGACGGTGAAAGCGACATCGTCCAGGCCCTGAATGCCGGGGCCGACGACTATGTCAGCAAGCCGTTTCGGCCCAATGAACTGAAGGCCCGCGTGGCGGCAGTATTGCGCCGGCACAGCCTGCAACGAAGCGCCCCGGCCGAAGTCCTGCGTTTCAACGACCTGGTGTTCGACGACGCCGAACTCACCGTCACCCGCGACGGGAAACCGATCGTCATGACTGAACGTGAATATCGTCTCGCCCATTGCTTGTTCAGCAACCTTGGACGACCGCTGTCACGGGACTATCTGTACGAACGATTCTGGCCCCATGAAGAGATGTCGACATCGCGACCGCTGGACACCCATATCTATCGCCTGCGCAACAAGCTCGGGCTGACGGCGGATCGGGGTTGGCAGTTGCTGACGATTTATGGGTATGGCTATCGGTTGGAGAGTGTTGCGGCAGTCTCCGAATAAGTAGGGAGGCGCCGGGACGCTTACCTTCTCATTTTTAAATCATTCATCCAAAGATGGATCTCTAAGCCTCTTCGCTGCTGATTCAATTTGTTTGATGCTGCTTTCTGGGACTGGGAGGTCCTCAGGCATGGTGCCCCCCAGCTCAACGATGGTTTCCCTGACTTTCCTGCCAACCTCAAAGTGAACTTGGTTGGCATTTCCTTTTCCCTGAACGTTGTCACGAACCAATTTATCTTCAGCTTGTGTTGCTCGGAATAGATTGGCGGCGAGCTCCGTAGATCCCATGTGATCAAGAATTTTCTGTGTTTTCTTCAAACCCTTGCGCTGGTGGATCGCTTTCTGATCGAGTCCACCATAAAGGCCTTTATAACCGTGGTTCTGGAAGATGGCGAAATCCAGACCCGACTCGACACCTGCTTGCTGCGCGACCTCCACGAGCTGTTTATTGTGTTCTCTCAGCTCATTACGTAGAAAAATCCGTTTCTGGTCTTCCCGCAACTGCTGGAACGAACCATCGTTAGCTAATTCCTGGCGACGAGTTTGAACGGCGAAGTACGTTTGCCCTGCAGCGATTACCGGTTTGGAGGGATCTCCGTTCTGGACCACCAGATAGCAGGCATAGCGCGAAAGCTTTACATCCTGTAACTCCCTTTGAGCACCAGAACCAATAGAAACCATTCCGAGCGAATCCTCGAAATGGTTTTCGGCTTCCTGACCACTGTTTTGACAAGCTTCTTTAGCTCGAGCCAGAACCGGTAAAAAATGCCGATATTCCGAGTACTCAAGCAGCTTGGCCAAGCGTCGTGCAGACCAATATTCCGCACCTTGGTTATCAGTCATTTTCAGCTCTTCAAATGACTCGTGTCGCTCATTCATCTCAAAATCTCCCAGCTGGCCTTTAAGTACTGAGTGCAACTCCAATAGTTACCGTTTTGCTTTTGCACAGCCAGCAGGGACTTATCTGCTAACAAAAAGCCCCTGTTGACGCTCTGTCAGCAGGGGCTTCAGTTCCATCCGAAATCTGAAAGGGATCAGAAATCCAGGTTGGACACCGCCAGAGCATTGCTCTCGATGAAGTCACGGCGAGGTTCGACCGCATCACCCATCAGGGTGTTGAAGATCTGGTCTGCGCCAATGGCGTCTTCGATGGTGACTTTCAGCATGCGGCGCACGCTTGGGTCCATGGTGGTTTCCCACAGCTGATCCGGGTTCATTTCGCCCAGACCTTTGTATCGCTGGATCGTGTGGCGCTTGGTGCTTTCGGCCATCAGCCAGTCCAGGGCTTCCTTGAACTCGGTGACCGCTTTCTTGCGCTCGCCACGCTGGATGTACGCGCCTTCGTCGAGCAGGGTGCTCAGTTGAGCGCCGAGGGTGACGACGGTCTTGTAGTCGTTGCTGCCGAAGAAGTCGCGGTTGAAGGTTACGTAGTTCGACAGGCCGTGGGAGATCAGTTCGACCTCTGGCAGCCACACGCCACGTTCACGGTCTTCACGCAGGCTGGCCTTGTAGACCAGACCCGATTTCTCGACGGTGCGCAGACGGACTTCGTACTGGGCCAGCCAGTCTTGCATCTTGGCGTGGTCGCCGAGCATTTCCAGGCTGACGGCCGGCAGGTAGATGAAGTGCTCGGTCAGCTCCTGCGGGTACAGGCGCGACAGACGCTTGAGGGTCTTCATCACCATGCGGAAGTCGTTCACCAGGCGTTCCAGCGCTTCGCCGGAAATGCCCGGGGCGTCTTCGTTCAGGTGCAGGCTCGCATCTTCGAGGGCCGACTGCGTCATGTACTCTTCCATGGCGTCGTCGTCTTTGATGTATTGCTCTTGCTTGCCTTTCTTGACCTTGTACAGCGGCGGCTGGGCGATGTAGATGTAGCCGCGCTCGATCAGCTCCGGCAACTGACGGAAGAAGAAGGTCAGCAGCAGGGTACGGATGTGCGAACCGTCGACGTCAGCATCGGTCATGATGATGATGTTGTGATAGCGCAGTTTGTCGATGTTGTACTCTTCGCGACCGATACCGCAGCCCAGCGCGGTGATCAGGGTACCCACTTCCTGGGACGAGATCATCTTGTCGAAACGTGCTTTCTCGACGTTGAGGATCTTGCCCTTCAGCGGCAGGATGGCCTGGGTCTTGCGGTTACGTCCCTGCTTGGCAGAGCCGCCCGCGGAGTCACCTTCCACGAGGTACAGTTCGGACAGCGCAGGGTCTTTTTCCTGGCAGTCAGCGAGCTTGCCCGGCAGGCCGGCGATGTCCAGCGCGCCTTTGCGGCGGGTCATCTCACGGGCCTTGCGCGCCGCTTCACGGGCACGGGCAGCGTCGATCATCTTGCCGACGACCAGTTTGGCTTCGTTCGGGTTTTCCAGCAGGAAGTCGGAGAAGTACTTGCCCATCTCCTGTTCGACGGCGGTCTTCACTTCGGAAGACACCAGCTTGTCTTTGGTCTGGGAGCTGAACTTCGGATCCGGCACCTTCACCGAGATGATCGCGGTCAGGCCTTCACGGGCATCGTCACCGGTGGTGGCGACTTTGTGCTTCTTCGCCAGACCTTCCTGCTCGATGTAGTTGTTCAGGTTACGCGTCAGTGCAGAACGGAAGCCCACCAGGTGGGTGCCGCCGTCGCGCTGCGGAATGTTGTTGGTGAAGCACAACAGGTTCTCGTTGAAGCTGTCGTTCCACTGCAGGGCGATTTCCACGCCGATGCCGTCTTCACGCTGGATGTTGAAGTGGAACACCTGGTTGACCGCAGTCTTGTTGGTGTTCAGGTATTCAACGAACGCACGCAGGCCGCCTTCGTATTTGAACAACTCTTCCTTGCCGCTGCGCTCATCCTTGAGGACGATACCGACACCGGAGTTGAGGAAGGACAGTTCACGAATGCGCTTGGCCAGGATGTCCCAGCTGAAGTGAATGTTCTTGAAGGTTTCGCTGGAAGCCTTGAAGTGAATCTGGGTACCTGTGGTTTCGCTGTCGCCAACGATCGCCATCGGTGCCTGAGGCACGCCATGGACGTAGGTCTGTTCCCAGATCTTGCCGCTACGGCGAACGGTCAGGACCAGTTCTTCGGACAGCGCGTTCACAACCGAAACACCTACACCGTGCAGACCGCCGGATACCTTGTAGGAGTTATCGTCGAACTTACCGCCAGCGTGGAGCACGGTCATGATGACCTCGGCGGCGGAAACGCCTTCCTCTTTGTGCACGTCTACCGGGATGCCACGGCCGTTGTCTTTAACGGTGATGGACTCATCCGGGTGGATGATGATGCTGATGTCGTCGCAGTGGCCGGCGAGGGCTTCGTCGATCGAGTTGTCGACCACCTCGAACACCATGTGGTGCAGACCGCTGCCATCGTCGGTGTCACCAATGTACATACCGGGACGTTTGCGCACGGCATCCAGGCCTTTCAGCACTTTAATGCTCGATGAGTCGTACGTATTTTCTTCGCTCAATGCCTTCACTCCCGATGGTCGTGGGTCTGGGTGATACGGCCCTGTTCCACGTGGAACAGAGCGACTGGCGTTTCCGTCTGCCAGCCTTCCCTCAATAATTCGTGATCTACACAGGTGATAAAGACCTGGCAGCGTAAGTCTTCCAGCAAGCGGCACAGCGCGCGACGGTGGCTCTCGTCCAGCTCGGACGGCAAGTCATCCACCAGATAAATACACTGGCCGCGTCGGGCCTGACTCACCAGATGCCCTTGGGCAATCCGCAACGCACAGACCACCAACTTCTGCTGCCCCCGGGACAAGATGTCCGCGGCGTTGTGTGCGCCCAATCTAAGACGCAAGTCAGCCCGTTGTGGCCCGGCCTGGGTATGACCCATTTGCTGGTCCCGTTGCACGGATCCGGCAAGTACGGCGCTTAATTCCCGATCCTTGTCCCAGCCTCGGTAATAGCTGAGCGTCAAACCTTCGAGCTCAACCAGTTCGCTCAAGGTTTGTTCAAAGACTGGTTTCAAGGCTTTGATGTAAGCGCGGCGGTATTCATCGATTTCAGCGCTGGCCTGGCACAGTTCCCTGTCCCAAACCGCTTGCGAAACGGCGTCAAGTGTACCATGCCGCAGCCAGGAGTTTCTCTGGCGCAAGGCCTTCTGCAAACGCTGCCAGGTGGCCATGAACCGCGGCTCGACGTGGAACACGCCCCAGTCGAGGAACTGCCGGCGAATCTTCGGCGCGCCTTCCAGCAGGCGGAAGCTGTCGGGGTTGATCAACTGCAGCGGCAGGATCTCCGCCAGTTGCGCAGCGCTGCGGGCATTCTGACCGTCGATGCGGATCTGGAATTCGCCCTGACGGTCGCGGGATATGCCCAATGCACTATGGCCACCTTCGGCGAGCTCCACCTGACCGAATACGGTACAGGCAAGCTGTTCATACTGAATGACCGGCAACAGCCGCGTGCTACGAAACGAACGGGCAAGCCCCAGCAGGTGAATGGCTTCCAGAACACTGGTTTTGCCGCTGCCGTTGGCGCCGTAAAGAATGTTGATTCGGGGGGAGGGGGAGAAGGTCACCGGGTGCAGATTGCGCACCGCGGTGACCGAGACGCGACTTAGCGACATCCAGAGTCAGCTGATTACAGACGCATCGGCATGACAACGTAAGCCGAATCGTCATTGTCGGACTCTTGCACCAGCGCACTGCTGTTGGAGTCGGACAGGATCAGACGAACCTGCTCAGTGGTCATCACGCCCAGCACGTCCAGCAGATAGCTGACGTTGAAGCCGATCTCCAGGGAACCGCCGTTGTATTCCACGCCGACTTCTTCTTCCGCTTCTTCCTGCTCCGGGTTGTTGGCCTGGATCTTCAGCTGACCGCTTGCCAGTTGCAGACGGATACCGCGGTACTTCTCGTTGGACAGAATCGCGGTACGGCTGAATGCCTCACGCAGCGCCTGACGATCGCCGAGTACCAGTTTGTCGCCGCCCTTCGGCAGAACGCGCTCGTAGTCCGGAAACTTGCCGTCGACCAGTTTCGAAGTAAATGTGAATTCGCCGGTGGTCGCACGGATGTGATGCTGTCCCAGGACGATGCTGACATTGCCGTCCGGCTCAGTGAGCAGACGTGCCAGTTCGAGAATGCCTTTACGCGGCACGATCACCTGATGGCGTTCCTGCTGACCGATGTCGGCCTGCATCGAGCACATGGCCAGACGGTGACCGTCAGTAGCCACGGCACGGATCACACCAGTCGACACTTCCAGCAACATACCGTTGAGGTAGTAACGCACGTCCTGTTGAGCCATGGCGAAACTGGTGCGTTCGATCAGGCGACGCAGCTTGCTCTGTTCCAGGCTGGTGGTCAGCGAACCCGGGCCTTCTTCCACAGTCGGGAAGTCATTGGCCGGCAGGGTCGACAGGGTGAAACGGCTACGGCCGGCTTTCACCACCAGCTTCTGCTCGTCGACCTTGATGTCGATCAGCGCATCGTTCGGCAGGCTCTTGCAGATGTCCATCAGCTTGCGCGCAGGCACAGTGATGGAACCTGTTTCAGCCGGCTCCTCGAGTTGCACGCGACCGACCAGCTCGACTTCCAGGTCGGTACCGGTCAGCGACAGTTGCTGGCCATCGACAACCAGCAGCACGTTGGACAGTACCGGCAAGGTCTGTCGGCGCTCGACGACGCCTGCGACCAGTTGCAGGGGTTTCAACAGGGCTTCGCGTTGAATGGTGAAATGCATGGTCTAGTCCCTTGCCTTAATAAGCTGCGCTGGTGTTCATCAAGTGGTCAGAGTACGCAGCAGGTTCTTGTAGTCCTCGCGGATGTCCGCGTCGGATTCCTTAAGTTCGTTGATCTTGCGGCAGGCGTGCAACACGGTCGTGTGGTCGCGGCCGCCAAACACATCGCCGATTTCCGGCAGGCTGTGGTTGGTCAGTTCCTTGGACAATGCCATGGCCACCTGACGCGGACGAGCGACCGAACGCGAACGGCGCTTGGACAGCAAGTCGGAGATCTTGATCTTGTAGTACTCGGCGACGGTGCGCTGAATGTTATCCACAGAGACCAGTTTGTCCTGCAACGCCAACAGGTCTTTCAGGGATTCGCGAATCAACTCGATGGTGATGTCGCGACCCATGAAGTGCGAGTGGGCGATCACGCGTTTCAGCGCGCCTTCCAGCTCACGGACGTTGGAGCGAATGCGTTGGGCAATGAAGAACGCCGCATCGTGTGGCAACTCGACTTTGGCCTGGTCGGCCTTCTTCATCAAGATCGCGACGCGGGTTTCCAGTTCCGGCGGCTCGACGGCAACCGTCAGGCCCCAGCCGAAGCGGGATTTGAGGCGCTCTTCAAGGCCTTCGATCTCTTTCGGGTAGCGGTCACTGGTAAGAATGACCTGCTGGCCACCTTCAAGCAGTGCGTTGAAGGTGTGGAAAAACTCTTCCTGGGAACGTTCCTTGCGGGCGAAGAACTGAATATCGTCGATCAGAAGGGCGTCCACCGAACGGTAGAAACGCTTGAACTCGTTGATCGCGTTCAGTTGCAGCGCCTTGACCATATCGGCCACGAAACGCTCGGAATGCAGGTACACGACCTTTGCATTCGGGTTCTTCTTTAATAGATGGTTACCCACCGCGTGCATCAAGTGCGTCTTACCCAGACCCACGCCACCATAAAGGAAGAGCGGGTTGTAGCCGTGCTTCGGGTTGTCTGCCACCTGCCAGGCCGCCGCACGGGCGAGCTGGTTGGATTTACCTTCGACGAAATTCTCGAAGGTGAAGGTGCGGTTGAGGTAGCTGGTGTGCTTGAGCGCGCCTTCGACCTGCACGGTGCGCTGTTCGGCGCGCACCGGGGCCTGTTGCGAAGCGGCACCGGCCATCGGATCAAAGCTGTCGCGTGACGGCTCTTCACTGATTTCTTCGGTTTTCTGCGTCGAGCGCTTGGTCGGCGCAGGCGTCGGAGCTGGTGCTGGCGCACTGGCCGGCGCGGTATTGGCCTGAGCCTGGGACACTTGCGCAGCAGCCAATGGCGCATTCGGTGCGGCACGCGGCGCCGAACTGCGTTTGCTGCCTATTAATAAGGAGAGCGACGGTGCCAGACCGTTGCCATGCTCATCCAGCAGTTCAAGGACGCGTCCCAGGTACTTTTCGTTGACCCAGTCCAGAACAAAACGGTTCGGTGCGTAGACGCGCAACTCGTCGCCTTCGGCTTCGACCTGTAGTGGACGGATCCAGGTGTTGAATTGTTGGGCAGGCAGCTCTTCGCGCAAAAGCTCCACGCACTGCTGCCAAAGTTCCACTGACACGGATATCCCCTAAGTTGAAAGCCGGTGAGGCAAAAACAAGCGGCCATTGTAGCGGCCAGTCGTCCACTTATCCACATGCAGGTTGCCCGGTGGACATGATTTATCAATGCGTTAAACGCGAAAAAGGCGACCGACGGTGTGTGCATAAGCTCTGTGGATAACCCTATCTGAGCACACTGGACAACTGGGGGCGAAAGTCGGTGGATAACCAGCCTGTGGATAACCACCTATTCCACACACAGGTTATCCGACAGCGAAGCACAGGCTGAACACGGTTTTCCACTGTAGTTGTCATTCTCTGTACACCGCTTGAAGCAAGGCCTCAAGCCAGTTATCCACAGAGAAGGGGGTGCCTAGCTTTTACAAGCTTTACAGAAAAGCTTTAAATAATTCCCTTCTTTATTTTTATCTTTGGCAAACCGGGTAATCAGGTCCTGGCAGCTCCGAAGATCTATTTATAAGGAAACGTTGGTTGGAAATTGACCTATTGGCTTGCTTTCTCTAGAATCCCCGGTCTCTTAAAACGGGGGCCATTCCGGCCCGTTGTGGACGAACCAGGTAACACGACATGAAACGTACTTTCCAACCAAGCACTATCAAACGCGCTCGTACCCACGGTTTCCGTGCTCGCATGGCTACCAAGAACGGTCGTGCCGTACTGTCGCGTCGTCGCGCCAAAGGCCGCGCACGTCTGGCAGTTTGATAATCCGGCACTGGAGGTGAGTCAGGACTTCAGTCGGGAAAAGCGTCTGCTTACACCCCGGCATTTCAAGGCAGTCTTTGACTCCCCTACCGGCAAGGTTCCGGGGAAAAATCTCCTGCTCCTTGCGCGCAACAACGATCTCGATCACCCCCGTCTCGGGCTGGTTATCGGGAAAAAGAGCGTCAAGCTCTCCGTCGAGCGCAATCGCCTCAAACGTCTTATGCGCGAATCGTTTCGCCTGCACCAGGATTCACTGGTCGGCTGGGACATCGTTATCGTCGCGCGCAAAGGTTTGGGCGATGTAGAAAACCCCGAATTGATTCAGCATTTCGGCAAACTCTGGAAGCGTCTGGCGCGCAACAAGCCAGTACCGGCAGTCAAAACCGAAACTGTAGGGGTAGACAGTCCAGATGCGTAAACTGGCACTCGTTCCGATCCAGTTTTATCGCTACGCCATTAGTCCCCTGATGGCCAGTCACTGTCGTTTCTACCCCAGTTGTTCTTGCTACGCGTATGAAGCCATCGAAAATCATGGCCTTCTGCGCGGTGGCTGGCTGACCTTTCGTCGTTTAGGTCGCTGTCATCCGTGGAATCCCGGTGGTTATGACCCGGTTCCACCTATCCCTACCTCCCGTTCTTCTTCGATGGCCGAGTAATCATGGATATCAAACGCACGATCCTGATCGTCGCCCTGGCAATCGTGTCCTACGTCATGGTCCTTAAATGGAACCAGGACTATGGTCAGGCTGCCCTGCCGACTCAGAATGTTGCTTCCAGTACGACTACATCCGGTTTGCCGGACACCGCCACTGGCAATAATGCTGCTGCCAGTGACGATATTCCGCGCGCCGCAAGCGATACCAGCGCACCTGCCGAAACGCCGGTCGCCGTCAGCAAGGATCTGATCCAGATCAAGACCGACGTGCTCGATCTCGCGATCGATCCACAAGGTGGCGATGTTGCTCAGTTGACCTTGCCGCTGTATCCACGTCGTCAGGATCGTCCGGACGTTCCGTTCCAGCTGTTCGACAACGGCGGCGAACGTACTTATCTGGCACAAAGCGGTCTGATTGGCACCAACGGTCCAGATGCAAACCCGGCCGGTCGTCCGATCTACTCCTCGGAGAAGAAGACTTATCAACTGGCTGACGGTCAGGACCAACTGGTCGTCGACCTGAAATTCAGCAAGGACGGCGTCAATTACATCAAGCGTTTCACTCTGAAACGTGGCCTGTATGACGTGACCGTGACCTATCTGATCGACAACCAGAGCGCTCAGCCTTGGTCCGGTTCGATGTTTGCCCAGCTGAAACGCGATGCAAGCGCCGATCCTTCGTCGACTACTGCTACCGGTACTGCGACTTATCTGGGCGCCGCCCTGTGGACAAGTTCCGAACCGTACAAAAAAGTGTCCATGAAGGACATGGACAAAGCTCAGCTCAAGGAAACTGTCACTGGTGGTTGGGTAGCCTGGCTGCAACACTACTTCGTGACTGCATGGGTTGCTCCGAAGGGCGAAAACAACATCGTCCAGACCCGTAAAGACAGCAAAGGCAACTACATCATCGGGTACACCGGTCCTTCGCTGACCGCTGCGCCGGGTGCGAAAGTAGAAACCAGCGCTGTTCTTTACGCCGGTCCGAAAAGCCAGGCTGTGCTGAAAGAGTTGTCCCCAGGTCTGGAACTGACTGTCGACTACGGCATTCTGTGGTTCATTGCCCAGCCAATCTTCTGGTTGCTGCAACATATCCACAGCATCGTCGGCAACTGGGGCTGGTCGATCATCTTCCTGACCATGCTGATCAAAGGGATCTTCTTCCCTCTGTCGGCCGCCAGCTACAAGTCGATGGCCCGCATGCGCGCCGTGGCTCCGAAACTGGCTGCACTGAAAGAGCAACATGGCGATGACCGGCAGAAAATGTCGCAAGCCATGATGGAGCTGTACAAGAAAGAGAAGATCAATCCGCTGGGTGGTTGCTTGCCGATCCTGGTGCAGATGCCGGTTTTCCTTTCCCTGTACTGGGTTCTGCTAGAAAGCGTGGAAATGCGTCAAGCGCCGTTCATGCTGTGGATTACCGACCTGTCGATCAAGGATCCGTTCTTCATCCTGCCGATCATCATGGGTGCGACCATGTTCATCCAGCAGCGTCTGAACCCTACACCTCCGGATCCGATGCAGGCCAAGGTAATGAAAATGATGCCAATCATTTTCACCTTCTTCTTCCTGTGGTTCCCGGCGGGTCTGGTGCTGTACTGGGTTGTGAACAACTGCCTGTCGATTGCCCAACAGTGGTACATCACGCGTAAGATCGAAGCGGCGACGAAAAAAGCCGAGGCGTAACTTACTCTGTGGATAACACCACTCAAAACGCCCCCTAGTGGGGCGTTTTGCTATCTGCCATTTTTGTCTGGATACCGGTTTATGAGCGCACCTCGTGAAACCATCGCCGCCGTCGCTACCGCCCAGGGCCGTGGCGGCGTGGGCATCGTTCGAATTTCCGGGCCGCTGGCCAGCGTTGCGGCCAAAGCCATCAGCGGCCGTGAACTGAAACCACGGTTTGCCCACTACGGCCCGTTCTTCAGTGACGATCAACAGGTGCTGGATGAAGGTCTGGCGCTGTATTTCCCCGGGCCGAACTCGTTCACCGGCGAAGACGTTCTGGAACTGCAGGGCCACGGCGGCCCGATCGTCCTCGACATGTTGCTCAAGCGTTGTCTGGAACTGGGTTGCCGCCTGGCCCGTCCCGGCGAATTCAGCGAACGGGCCTTCCTCAATGACAAGCTGGATCTGGCTCAGGCTGAAGCGATTGCCGATCTGATCGAGGCAAGTTCTGCACAGGCTGCGCGCAATGCCTTGCGCTCTCTGCAGGGAGCCTTTTCACAGCGTGTGCATAATCTCACCGAACAGCTGATCGGCTTGCGGATCTATGTCGAGGCGGCTATCGACTTCCCGGAAGAAGAAATCGACTTCCTCGCCGATGGCCACGTCCTCAGCATGCTCGACAAGGTTCGTAGCGAGTTATCCACTGTGTTGCGTGAAGCCGGGCAGGGAGCGTTGTTGCGTGACGGCATGACTGTGGTGATTGCCGGTCGTCCGAATGCCGGAAAATCCAGCTTGCTGAATGCATTGGCCGGTCGAGAAGCTGCGATCGTGACGGAGATCGCCGGCACTACCCGGGATATTCTGCGTGAACATATCCACATCGACGGCATGCCGCTGCACGTTGTGGATACCGCTGGTCTGCGCGATACCGATGACCATGTGGAAAAGATCGGTGTTGAACGAGCGTTGAAAGCCATCGGCGAAGCTGACCGAGTGCTGCTGGTCGTTGATGCCACTGCGCCTGAGGCCGCCGATCCGTTCGCGCTGTGGCCAGAATTCCTTGAAACCCGGCCAGATCCAGCGAAGGTCACCTTGATCCGCAACAAGGCCGATCTCACCGGTGAGCCTATTGCCCTGGAAGTCAGTGACGATGGCCATGTAACGATCAGTCTGAGCGCCAAATCCGCTGGTGAGGGCCTGGATCTGCTACGTGATCACCTCAAGGCCTGCATGGGCTATGAACAAACATCGGAAAGCAGCTTCAGCGCGCGCCGCCGGCACCTGGAAGCCCTGCGTCATGCCAGTGATGCCCTGGAACATGGACGGGCCCAACTGACGTTGGCGGGTGCTGGTGAATTGCTGGCCGAAGACCTGCGTCAGGCCCAGCAGTCTCTTGGGGAAATCACCGGAGCCTTCAGCTCCGATGATCTGTTGGGACGGATCTTTTCCAGCTTTTGCATCGGTAAATAATCCTTCCGTTGTCCACAGACAGGTCCGTTCGAGACCTGTCTGTCCTTCCTCTTTGAATTCCCTTCCTCCAGTGCCGGACAGATTTTCTGTTCCTGAGCGGATTTTCCGTATCCGCGGTTCCTTCATTCGTCCGATTTCTGTGGATTAAGCCCTGTGAATAACTGCCGCTGAGGCCAGTTGATAACAGGGCCTGAAAACTGAACATAACTGCCTCTGTGGATAACAGCCTCATTCATCCACAGGCTTACACCGGTTATCCAAGGGCCTCATGGCCACATGAACACAGAGTTTTGAATCCCTGTACACATTGAAATTAAAGGCCTGTAGAAATCTATCCACAGAAATCATGGGCAGTAAGAATAAGCTTTAAAACAAAGGTTTTATAAATTTCTCTCTTTTTTATTCTTTTAACCGCGAGTTCTCCACAGCTGGTTAAATTTTGTGCAAAGGGTTCTTTAGGAAGGGCGAAGTCCCTATACTTGCCGACCAGGTCCAGAAACCTGATCTCAAACTATTCCTGAATTACCTACTTAAGCAGGCACGAGGTGCGTGGTGGATTTCCCTTCCCGTTTTGAAGTGATCGTCATCGGCGGCGGTCATGCCGGTACCGAGGCAGCACTGGCCTCAGCACGCATGGGTGCAAAAACCCTTCTGCTGACGCACAACGTGGAAACCCTCGGTGCCATGAGTTGCAACCCGGCCATCGGTGGCATTGGCAAAAGCCATCTGGTCAAGGAAATCGACGCCCTCGGCGGCGCGATGGCCATCGCTACCGATCTGGGTGGCATCCAGTTTCGCGTGTTGAACAGCCGCAAAGGCCCGGCCGTACGTGCGACCCGTGCGCAAGCCGACCGGATTTTGTACAAGGCTGCTGTCCGCGAAATTCTGGAAAACCAGCCGAACCTGTGGATATTTCAGCAAGCCGCCGACGATCTGATCGTCGAGCAAGAACAAGTACGCGGTGTCGTTACACAAATGGGTCTGCGTTTCTTCGCGGATTCCGTGGTGTTGACCACTGGTACATTCCTGGGCGGACTTATCCACATCGGTTTGCAGAATTTTTCCGGCGGTCGTGCCGGTGATCCACCATCGATTGCCCTGGCACACCGTCTGCGTGACCTGCCGCTGCGTGTTGGTCGACTGAAAACCGGTACGCCACCACGTATCGACGGCAAGTCTGTGGATTTCTCGGTGATGACCGAGCAGCCAGGCGATACGCCGATCCCGGTGATGTCGTTCATGGGCAACAAGGAACAGCATCCACGGCAAGTCAGTTGCTGGATTACCCACACCAACGCCCGCACCCACGAAATCATCGCGGCGAACCTCGACCGTTCGCCGATGTATTCCGCAGCAGGCGAGATCGAAGGTATCGGTCCGCGCTATTGCCCGTCGATCGAAGACAAGATCCACCGCTTTGCCGACAAGGAAAGCCATCAGGTGTTCATCGAGCCGGAAGGCCTGACCACCCATGAGCTGTACCCGAACGGGATATCCACAAGCCTGCCGTTCGACGTGCAATTGCAGATCGTGCAATCGATCCGCGGCATGGAAAACGCACACATCGTGCGTCCGGGTTATGCGATCGAGTACGACTACTTCGATCCGCGTGATCTGAAGTACAGCCTGGAAACCAAAGTCATCGGCGGTCTGTTCTTCGCTGGCCAGATCAACGGCACCACCGGTTACGAAGAAGCCGGCGCCCAGGGTTTGCTGGCTGGCGCGAACGCGGCACTGCGTGCGAAAGGCAAAGAAGCCTGGTGCCCGCGTCGCGATGAAGCGTACATCGGGGTATTGGTCGACGACCTGATTACCCTAGGCACCCAAGAGCCGTACCGCATGTTCACTTCCCGTGCCGAGTATCGCCTGATCCTGCGTGAGGACAACGCGGACCTGCGTCTGACCGAAAAAGGTCGCGAACTGGGTCTGGTCGATGACGCGCGTTGGGCGGCGTTCTGCAAGAAACGCGAAAACATCGAACTCGAAGAGCAACGCCTGAAAAGTACCTGGGTTCGCCCGGGCACTGCGCAGGGGGATGCGATTGCTGAAAAATTCGGCACGCCGCTGACTCACGAATACAACTTGCTCAATCTCTTGAGCCGTCCGGAAATCGACTACGCTGGTCTGGTCGAAGTGACCGGGCAGGGCGCCGAAGATCCACAGGTCGCCGAACAGGTCGAAATCAAGACCAAATACGCCGGTTACATCGACCGTCAACAGGACGAAATCGCCCGTCTGCGCGCCAGTGAAGACACGAAATTGCCTGTGGATATCGATTACACCAACATTTCCGGTCTCTCCAAGGAGATCCAGAGCAAGCTTGGCGCGACTCGTCCCGAGACGCTGGGCCAGGCTTCGCGGATCCCGGGTGTGACCCCGGCAGCGATTTCGCTGTTGATGATTCATTTGAAAAAACGCGGCGCGGGCCGTCAGTTGGAGCAAAGCGCTTGAGTTCTAAGGTCACTTCGCAACACGCCGAAGAGTTATCCACAGGAGCCCGCGCGCTCGGTGTCAATCTCACTGAAGCCCAGCACGAATTGCTGCTGGGTTATCTGGCCCTGTTGATCAAATGGAACCAGGCCTACAACCTGACCGCCGTTCGCGATCCGGACGAAATGGTTTCCCGTCACCTGCTCGATAGCCTCAGCGTGATGTCGTTCATCGAAAACGGCCGCTGGCTGGATGTCGGCAGCGGCGGCGGCATGCCGGGGATCCCTTTGGCGATCCTGTATCCGGACTCGCAAGTGACCTGCCTGGATAGCAACGGCAAGAAAACCCGCTTCCTGACCCAGGTCAAACTCGAACTCAAACTGGATAACCTGCAAGTTATCCACAGTCGCGTCGAAGCGTTCCAGCCTGCACAGCCACTCAACGGGATCATTTCCCGGGCGTTCAGCAGCATGGAGAACTTCACCAACTGGACTCGCCACCTCGGTGACGCCGATACGCGCTGGCTGGCAATGAAGGGCGTTCATCCGGCCGATGAGCTGGTAGCATTGCCGGCAGACTTCAAACTCGATAGCGAACACGCCCTGGCCGTACCCGGTTGCCAAGGCCAACGCCATCTGCTGATACTGCGCCGCACGGCATGATTGGGAACACAAGCAAGAATGGCTAAGGTATTCGCGATAGCGAACCAGAAGGGTGGTGTGGGCAAGACCACCACCTGCATCAACCTCGCAGCATCCCTGGTCGCGACCAAGCGCCGGGTGCTGTTGATCGATCTCGATCCACAGGGCAACGCCACCATGGGTAGCGGTGTGGATAAACATGGCCTGGAAAACTCGGTCTACGACCTGCTGATCGGCGAATGCGATCTGGCCCAGGCCATGCACTATTCGGAACACGGCGGTTATCAACTGCTGCCGGCCAACCGCGACCTGACGGCGGCCGAAGTCGTTCTGCTGGAAATGCAGATGAAGGAAAGCCGTCTGCGCAGCGCGCTGGCGCCGATCCGTGAAAACTACGATTACATCCTGATCGATTGCCCGCCGTCGCTGTCGATGCTCACGTTGAATGCACTGGTTGCCGCTGATGGGGTGATTATCCCCATGCAGTGCGAGTACTTTGCGCTCGAAGGTCTGAGCGACCTTGTGGATAACATCAAGCGCATCGCCGAGCTGCTGAACCCGAACCTGAAAGTCGAAGGCCTGCTGCGGACCATGTATGACCCGCGCCTGAGCCTGATGAACGACGTTTCGGCCCAGCTCAAGGAACACTTTGGCGATCAGCTGTACGACACGGTGATCCCGCGCAACATCCGTCTGGCTGAAGCCCCTAGCTACGGCATGCCGGCGCTGGCCTACGACAAGCAATCGCGTGGCGCGCTGGCCTATCTGGCCCTGGCGGGCGAGATGGTTCGCCGTCAACGCAAAAATTCACGCATCGCCGCTGCCCAGCCAACTTAAGGAATCCCCATGGCCGTCAAGAAACGAGGTCTCGGACGAGGACTGGATGCACTGCTGAGCGGTCCGACTGTCAGCGCGCTGGAAGAACAGGCGGCACAGGCTGACAGCCGTGAGTTGCAGCACCTGCCACTGGACCTGCTGCAACGCGGCAAGTATCAGCCACGCCGGGACATGGATCCGCAGGCGCTGGAAGAGCTGGCGCAGTCGATCAAGGCCCAGGGTGTGATGCAGCCGATCGTGGTTCGCCCGATTGGCGGTGGTCGTTTTGAAATCATCGCCGGCGAACGTCGCTGGCGCGCAAGTCAGCAGGCCGGCCAGGAAACCATTCCTGCGATGGTCCGCGACGTGCCGGATGAAACCGCGATCGCCATTGCGTTGATCGAAAACATCCAGCGCGAAGACCTGAACCCGATTGAAGAAGCGGTGGCCCTGCAGCGCTTGCAACAGGAATTTCAGCTCACCCAGCAGCAAGTGGCCGAGGCTGTGGGTAAGTCCCGCGTCACCGTGGCCAACCTTTTGCGCCTGATTGCCCTGCCGGAAGTCATCAAGACCATGCTGTCCCACGGTGACCTGGAAATGGGTCATGCCCGTGCATTGCTCGGTCTGCCGGACAATCAGCAGGTGGAAGGGGCGCGACATGTTGTCGCACGCGGCCTCACCGTGCGCCAAACCGAGGCACTGGTTCGTCAGTGGTTGAGTGGCAAACCGGAGCCGGTCGAACCGTCCAAACCCGACCCGGATATCGCTCGCCTCGAGCAACGTCTGGCCGAGCGCCTAGGCTCTGCGGTGCAGATTCGCCACGGCAAGAAGGGTAAAGGCCAGTTGGTGATCGGTTACAACTCCCTCGACGAGCTCCAAGGTGTGCTCGCACACATCCGCTGAAACAATTGCTCTTGTAGCGCGCAGTCGGAAATCACTACCTGACAGTTGAATAGGGGCAGAACCGCCCCTATACTCTGCGCGCATTTTGTCGGCACAAATTATGCCAAGTTATTGAATTTCGGCAGCCGACCATTGGAGAGCAATAGTGATGGAAACCCGCAAGCCAAACCGCCTGCCGTTCCATCGCCTGGCGGTTTTTCCGGTGTTGATGGCTCAATTTGTCATTTTGCTGATCGCCGCTTTGGCGCTCTGGCAATGGCACGGAGTCGTTGCCGGATACTCGGGACTTTGCGGAGGCCTGATAGCCTTGCTGCCCAATGTATATTTCGCTCACAAGGCATTTCGGTTTTCCGGCGCCCGAGCAGCCCAGTCCATCGTCCGGTCTTTCTATGCCGGCGAGGCAGGCAAACTGATTTTGACGGCAGTGCTGTTTGCACTGGTGTTTGCAGGTGTGAAGCCACTGGCGCCGATCGCTGTATTCGGCGCCTTCGTGCTGACTCAGTCGGTCAGCTGGTTCGCTCCCCTGCTGATGAGAACAAGACTTTCGAGACCTTAGGGCGTTTGAGGCAACCATGGCAGAAACAACCGCTTCGGGCTATATCCAGCACCACTTGCAGAACCTGACCTTCGGTCAGCTACCCAACGGCGGCTGGGGCTTTGCCCACACCGCAGCAGAAGCCAAGGAAATGGGCTTCTGGGCTTTCCACGTCGATACTCTCGGCTGGTCGGTCGCGCTGGGTCTGATCTTTGTCATTCTTTTCCGCATGGCGGCCAAGAAGGCGACTTCCGGTCAGCCGGGTGCACTGCAGAACTTCGTTGAAGTCCTGGTCGAATTCGTCGATGGCAGCGTGAAAGACAGCTTCCATGGCCGTAGCCCGGTGATTGCACCGCTGGCACTGACCATCTTCGTCTGGGTGTTCCTGATGAACGCCGTCGACCTGGTACCGGTCGACTGGATTCCTCAGCTGGCCATCCTGATCTCCGGCGACCACCACATCCCGTTCCGCGCCGTGTCGACTACCGACCCGAACGCGACCCTGGGCATGGCGTTCTCGGTTTTCGCACTGATCATTTTCTATAGCATCAAGGTCAAGGGCCTCGGCGGCTTCATCGGCGAGCTGACCCTGCACCCGTTCGGCAGCAAGAACATCTTCGTTCAGGCCCTGCTGATCCCGGTGAACTTCCTGCTGGAATTCGTGACCCTGATCGCCAAACCGATCTCTCTGGCTCTGCGTCTGTTCGGCAACATGTATGCCGGCGAGCTGGTGTTCATCCTGATCGCTGTGATGTTCGGCAGCGGCCTGCTCTGGCTGAGCGGCCTGGGCGTTGTCCTGCAGTGGGCGTGGGCTGTGTTCCACATCCTGATCATCACCCTGCAGGCGTTCATCTTCATGATGCTGACCATCGTCTACCTGTCGATGGCGCACGAAGAAAACCATTAAGACCAGTCTCGACTAGTCTGATGTCCTTCCCGGTCAAACGGGAAGGGGCTCCTCACGGGGCACCATGAAACGATTTGTTTTACCGCTTTAATCTAAAAAACCTAAACCATACGACGTAAAAGTCGGGAGGAAAGATGGAAACTGTAGTTGGTCTAACTGCTATCGCTGTTGCACTGTTGATCGGCCTGGGCGCACTGGGTACCGCAATTGGTTTCGGCCTGCTGGGCGGCAAGTTCCTGGAAGGCGCAGCGCGTCAACCAGAAATGGTTCCAATGCTGCAAGTTAAAATGTTCATCGTTGCCGGTCTGCTCGACGCCGTAACCATGATCGGTGTTGGTATCGCTCTGTTCTTCACCTTTGCGAACCCGTTCGTTGGTCAAATCGCTGGCTAATCATTCGGATTTTCCGAGTGATTTGGTGTGATGGACAACGTAACTGCGAGGTGTTGGCGTGAACATTAATGCGACCCTGATTGGCCAGTCCGTTGCGTTCCTGATTTTTGTACTGTTCTGCATGAAGTTCGTATGGCCTCCGGTCATCGCGGCTCTGCACGAACGTCAAAAGAAGATCGCTGATGGTCTGGACGCTGCCAGCCGTGCAGCTCGCGACCTGGAGTTGGCCCAAGAAAAAGCGGGTCAGCAACTGCGCGAAGCGAAAGCTCAGGCAGCTGAAATCATCGAGCAAGCCAAGAAACGCGGTAACCAGATTGTCGAAGAGGCCGTTGAAAAGGCCCGCGTCGACGCTGACCGTGTGAAGGTTCAGGCTCAAGCCGAGATCGAACAGGAACTGAACAGTGTCAAAGACAAGCTGCGCGCCCAAGTGGGCTTGCTGGCTGTCGGCGGCGCCGAGAAGATCCTGGGTGCCACAATCGATCAAAACGCGCACGCAGAGCTGGTTAACCAACTGGCTGCTGAAATCTAAGCGAGGGCGATCATGGCAGAACTGACCACGTTGGCCCGACCTTACGCTAAGGCGGCCTTCGAGCACGCTCAGGCCCACCAGCAACTGGCCAATTGGTCAGCCATGCTCGGCCTGGCTGCAGCGGTGTCACAAGATGACACCATGCAGCGCGTGCTCAAGGCCCCGCGACTGACGAGCGCAGAAAAGGCCGCCACGTTCATTGACGTGTGCGGCGACAAGTTTGATGCCAAGGCACAGAACTTCATCAATGTCGTTGCCGAAAACGACCGTCTCCCGCTTCTGCCGGAGATCGCCGCTCTTTTCGACCTGTACAAGGCCGAACAAGAGAAATCGGTAGACGTTGAAGTGACCAGTGCTTTTGCATTGAACCAAGAACAGCAAGACAAACTCGCCAAGGTTCTCAGTGCACGACTCAACCGGGAAGTGCGCCTGCAAGTTGCGGAGGATGCTGCCCTTATAGGTGGTGTCGTGATCCGCGCCGGCGACCTGGTTATCGATGGCTCGATTCGCGGCAAAATCGCGAAACTTGCCGAAGCATTGAAATCTTGAGTTTGAAGGGGCAGCAGAGCAATGCAGCAACTCAATCCTTCCGAAATAAGTGAAATTATCAAGGGCCGCATCGAAAAGCTCGATGTGACCTCCCAAGCCCGTAACGAAGGCACTGTCGTCAGCGTATCTGACGGTATCGTGCGGATTCACGGTCTGGCCGACGTCATGTACGGCGAGATGATCGAGTTTCCGGGCGGCGTCTACGGTATGGCCCTCAACCTGGAGCAAGACTCCGTAGGTGCCGTTGTACTGGGCGCATACACCAGTCTGGCTGAAGGCATGAGCGCCAAGTGCACCGGCCGCATCCTCGAAGTTCCGGTTGGTAAGGAACTGCTGGGTCGCGTTGTCGACGCACTGGGTAACCCTGTTGACGGCAAAGGTCCACTGGGCAACACCGAGACCGACGCGGTCGAGAAAGTTGCTCCGGGCGTGATCTGGCGTAAGTCGGTAGACCAGCCTGTACAGACTGGCTACAAGGCTGTCGATGCCATGATCCCTGTCGGCCGTGGCCAGCGTGAGCTGATCATCGGTGACCGTCAGATCGGTAAGACCGCTCTGGCGATCGACGCGATCATCAACCAGAAAGACAGCGGCATTTTCTGCGTCTACGTGGCAATCGGTCAGAAGCAATCGACCATCGCCAACGTGGTTCGCAAGCTGGAAGAAAACGGTGCACTGGCTAACACCATCATCGTTGCAGCGAGCGCTTCGGAATCTGCAGCACTGCAATTCCTGGCTCCGTACTCCGGTTGCACCATGGGTGAATTCTTCCGCGACCGCGGTGAAGACGCGCTGATCGTTTATGACGATCTGTCCAAGCAAGCAGTGGCTTACCGCCAGATTTCCCTGCTGCTGCGCCGTCCACCAGGCCGTGAAGCTTACCCAGGCGACGTGTTCTATCTCCACTCCCGTCTGCTGGAGCGCGCATCCCGCGTTTCGGAAGAATACGTAGAGAAGTTCACCAACGGCGCAGTGACCGGCAAAACCGGTTCCCTGACCGCACTGCCGATCATCGAAACCCAGGCTGGCGACGTTTCCGCGTTCGTTCCGACCAACGTGATTTCCATCACCGACGGTCAGATCTTCCTGGAATCGGCCATGTTCAACTCGGGCATCCGCCCAGCAGTGAACGCCGGTGTTTCGGTATCCCGTGTGGGTGGTGCCGCTCAGACCAAGATCATCAAGAAGCTGTCCGGTGGTATCCGTACCGCTCTGGCTCAGTACCGTGAACTGGCGGCATTCGCCCAGTTCGCTTCTGACCTGGACGAAGCGACCCGCAAGCAACTTGAACATGGTCAGCGCGTTACCGAGCTGATGAAGCAGAAGCAATACGCGCCAATGTCGATCGCCGACATGTCGCTGTCGCTGTATGCCGCTGAGCGTGGGTTCCTGACCGACATCGAAATCACCAAGATCGGCAGCTTCGAACAAGCGCTGATCGCTTTCTTCAACCGCGATCACGCCGATTTGATGGCCAAGATCAACGTTAAAGGTGACTTCAATGACGAAATCGACGCTGGCCTGAAGGCTGGTATCGAGAAGTTCAAGGCCACCCAAACCTGGTAAGCCGCAGCGGGAGCCGCAAGGCTCCCGCTTGCTAACCTGATAGGTGTTACATGGCAGGCGCAAAAGAGATTCGCAGTAAGATTGCGAGCATCAAAAGCACGCAAAAAATTACCAGCGCCATGGAAAAAGTGGCGGTCAGCAAAATGCGCAAGGCACAAATGCGCATGGCTGCTAGCCGTCCTTATGCGGAGCGTATCCGCCAGGTAATTGGGCATCTGGCCAACGCCAACCCGGAATACCGCCACCCGTTCATGATCGATCGCGAAGTAAAACGCGTCGGTTATGTCGTCGTGAGCAGTGACCGCGGTCTGTGCGGCGGCTTGAACACCAACCTGTTCAAGGCCCTGGTCAAGGACATGGCGGTAAACCGCGAAAACGGCGTCGAGATCGATCTGTGTGTCGTTGGTAGCAAGGGTGCGGCCTTTTTCCGCAACTTCGGCGGTAACGTCGTTGCAGCTATCAGCCACCTGGGGGAAGAGCCGTCGATCAATGATCTGATCGGCAGCGTCAAGGTGATGCTGGATGCGTATCTGGACGGCCGTATTGACCGCCTGTCCGTGGTATCCAACAAGTTCATCAACACCATGACGCAACAGCCTACCGTGGAGCAGTTGATTCCACTGGTGGCGACCCCGGATCAAGAACTCAAGCACCACTGGGACTACCTCTACGAACCAGACGCCAAAGAGCTGCTTGACGGCTTGATGGTGCGTTACGTGGAGTCGCAGGTGTACCAGGCGGTGGTCGAGAACAACGCGGCTGAACAGGCTGCGCGGATGATCGCGATGAAGAACGCTACCGACAACGCCGGTGATTTGATCAGCGATTTGCAGCTGATCTACAACAAGGCGCGTCAGGCTGCGATCACCCAAGAGATCTCGGAAATCGTCGGCGGCGCTGCCGCGGTTTAACGGTTCAAATATTCAGAGGATCCAGCTATGAGTAGCGGACGTATCGTTCAAATCATCGGCGCCGTTATCGACGTGGAATTTCCACGCGACAGCGTACCGAGCATCTACGACGCCTTGAAGGTTCAAGGCGCCGAAACCACTCTGGAAGTTCAGCAGCAGCTGGGCGACGGCGTGGTTCGTACCATTGCGATGGGCTCCACCGAAGGCTTGAAGCGCGGTCTGGACGTCAACAACACTGGCGCAGCCATCTCCGTACCGGTCGGTAAAGCGACTCTGGGCCGGATCATGGACGTACTGGGCAACCCGATCGACGAAGCTGGCCCGATCGGCGAAGAAGAGCGCTGGGGTATCCACCGCGCCGCTCCTTCCTTCGCTGAACAGGCTGGTGGCAACGAGCTGCTGGAAACAGGCATCAAGGTTATCGACCTGGTTTGCCCGTTCGCCAAGGGCGGTAAAGTCGGTCTGTTCGGTGGTGCCGGTGTAGGCAAGACCGTAAACATGATGGAACTGATCCGTAACATCGCCATCGAGCACAGCGGTTATTCCGTGTTCGCCGGTGTGGGTGAGCGTACTCGTGAGGGTAACGACTTCTACCACGAGATGAAGGACTCCAACGTTCTCGACAAGGTAGCCCTGGTCTACGGTCAGATGAACGAGCCACCGGGAAACCGTCTGCGCGTAGCGCTGACCGGTCTGACCATGGCCGAGAAGTTCCGTGACGAAGGTAACGACGTTCTGCTGTTCGTCGACAACATCTATCGTTACACCCTGGCCGGTACCGAAGTATCCGCACTGCTGGGCCGTATGCCTTCGGCAGTAGGTTACCAGCCAACCCTGGCTGAAGAGATGGGCGTGCTGCAAGAGCGCATCACTTCGACCAAGCAAGGTTCGATTACTTCGATCCAGGCCGTATACGTACCAGCGGACGACTTGACTGACCCGTCGCCAGCGACCACGTTTGCTCACCTGGACGCCACCGTCGTTCTGTCCCGTGACATCGCTTCCCTGGGTATCTACCCGGCGGTAGACCCACTGGACTCGACCTCGCGTCAGCTGGACCCGAACGTGATCGGTAACGATCACTACGAGACCGCTCGTGGTGTTCAGTACGTGCTGCAGCGTTACAAAGAGCTGAAGGACATCATCGCGATCCTGGGTATGGACGAGCTGTCGGAAGCCGACAAGCAGTTGGTAAACCGTGCTCGTAAGATCCAGCGCTTCTTGTCGCAGCCGTTCTTCGTGGCTGAAGTCTTCACCGGTGCTTCGGGTAAATACGTTTCCCTGAAAGACACCATTGCTGGCTTCAAAGGCATCCTCAACGGTGACTACGACCACCTGCCAGAACAAGCGTTCTACATGGTCGGCGGCATCGAAGAAGCGATCGAGAAAGCCAAGAAACTGTAATCCAGGCGCCCGGCAACGGGCGCTAATTTAGGTTGAGGCAATCAGATGGCTATGACAGTCCATTGCGACATCGTCAGCGCGGAAGGAGAAATCTTTTCCGGCCTGGTCGAGATGGTGATTGCGCACGGTGCTCTGGGTGATCTTGGTATCGCTCTGGGCCACGCGCCGCTGATCACTAATCTGAAGCCAGGTCCGATCCGCCTGATCAAGCAAGGCGGGGAAGCCGAGGTGTTCTACATCTCCGGTGGTTTCCTCGAGGTTCAGCCGAACATGGTCAAGGTGCTTGCCGATACCGTGCAACGTGCCGCCGACCTGGATGAAGCTCAGGCTCAAGCAGCTCTCAAGGCTGCCGAAGCTGCTCTGCACGAGAAGAGCGCAGATTTCGACTACGGAGCTGCGTCCGCACGTCTGGCCGAGGCTGCAGCTCAGCTGCGCACCGTCCAGCAGATCCGCAAGAAGTTTGGCGGTTAATCCGTCAGCCACTTGTTGTGCGATTGATAAAAAAGGGTAGCCTCGGCTACCCTTTTTTCTTTTCAGAATTCTACAAACCCGGTCGCAGTTGCTGACCACCCAGGATTGGTAGCCAGTCATGTCACTCGAAATCGTTATTCTCGCGGCCGGTCAAGGCACCCGTATGCGTTCTGCGCTGCCAAAGGTGCTGCACCCGATTGCCGGCGACTCCATGCTTGGTCATGTTATCCACAGCGCCCGCCAACTTGATCCACAGCGCATTCACGTAGTCATTGGCCATGGTGCCGATGTGGTGCGCGAGCGACTGGCTGCCGACGATCTGAATTTCGTGTTGCAGGACAAGCAACTGGGGACCGGCCACGCTACGGCACAAGCTGTTCCTTTCATCACGGCCGATACCGTACTGATTCTCTACGGTGATGTGCCGTTGATCGAAGTCGAAACCCTGCAACGTCTGCTCAAGCATGTTGTGCCCGGGCAGATGGGTTTGCTCACTGTCGAGCTGGACGATCCGACCGGTTATGGCCGCATCGTGCGTGACGCCGACGGCAAGGTTGCCGCCATCGTTGAGCACAAGGACGCCAGCGAAGCACAACGGGCGATTACTGAAGGCAATACCGGCATCCTGGCAGTGCCGGCCAATCGTCTGGCGGACTGGATGAGTCGTCTGTCGAACAACAATGCTCAGGGCGAATACTACCTGACCGATGTGATCGAGATGGCAGTCAGCGACGGCCTGACCGTCGCCACAGAACAACCGCACGACCCGATGGAAGTGCAGGGCGCCAATGATCGCAAACAGTTGTCCGAACTGGAGCGCCACTATCAGTTGCGCGCCGGCCGTCGCCTGATGGCTCAGGGCGTGACCCTGCGCGATCCGGCCCGCTTTGATGTGCGTGGCGAAGTGACCGTGGGTCGCGATGTGCTGATCGACATCAACGTGATTCTCGAAGGCAAGGTCGTCATCGAGGACGACGTAGTGATCGGCCCGAACTGCGTAATCAAGGACAGTACCCTGCGCAAAGGCGTGGTGGTTAAGGCCAACAGCCACATCGAAGGTGCGGTGCTGGGCGAAGGCAGCGATGCCGGCCCGTTTGCCCGTCTGCGTCCGGGTACTGTGCTGGAGGCCCGCGCCCATGTGGGTAACTTCGTCGAACTGAAAAACGCCCGCATGGGCGAGGGCGCCAAGGCTGGACACCTGACTTACCTGGGCGACGCCGAGATCGGCGCCCGTACTAACATTGGCGCCGGCACCATCACCTGCAACTACGATGGCGCCAACAAGTGGAAAACCGTGTTGGGCGAAGATGTGTTCATCGGCTCCAACAACTCGCTGGTCGCGCCTGTGGATATCTCCGCCGGTGCAACCACTGCGGCCGGTTCGACCATCACCCAGAATGTGGATAACGCCCAGTTGGCGGTTGGCCGGGCCCGGCAGAAGAACATCGATGGCTGGAAGCGGCCAGAGAAAATCAAGAAGAGCTGAGTTATCCACAATGCTCGAATCAAAAAAGACCGCCGCCAGCGGTCTTTTTTTATGGGCGTCGGCTTGACGATTTGCAGCTGATAGGTTTTGATTGCTTCCGTTATCTTTCGAATCGAAACTTAATCAGCCATGTCGAAACGCAACACACCTCAGCGCCGTCATAACATTCTGGCTTTGCTCAGTGAGCAGGGCGAAGTGAGTGTGGATGAACTGGCCAAGCGCTTCGAAACTTCGGAAGTTACGATTCGCAAGGATCTCGCTGCTCTGGAAAGTCATGGATTGCTGCTGCGTCGCTACGGCGGTGCAATCACCATGCCGCATGAACTCGTGGCAGACACCAGCCTCAACGTTTCCAAATACAAACAGGCGATCGCCCGCGCTGCCGTCTCACGCATCCGCGAGCACGCCCGCATCATCATCGACAGCGGCAGCACCACTGCCGCCATGATCCCCGAGCTTGGCCAACAGCCGGGACTGGTGGTGATGACCAACTCCCTGCACGTGGCCAACGCCCTGAGCGAACTCGAACACGAGCCTGTGCTGCTGATGACCGGGGGCACCTGGGATCCGCACTCGGAATCCTTTCAGGGCCAGGTCGCCGAGCAGGTACTACGCTCTTACGACTTCGACCAGTTGTTTATCGGTGCCGATGGCATCGACCTGGTGCGTGGTACCACCACATTCAATGAATTGCTCGGCCTGAGCCGGGTGATGGCGGAAGTGGCGCGGGAAGTCATCGTGATGGTCGAGGCCGACAAGATCGGCCGCAAAATTCCCAACCTGGAGCTGCCATGGAGCAGCGTCCATACCCTAATTACCGATGATCGCCTGCCCCTTGAGGCACGCGACCAGATTCAGGCTCGCGGTATCAACTTGATTTGCGCGACTGTCAGTCAGGAGAAATAAGCATGTGTGGAATTGTCGGCGCGGTAGCTGAACGTAATATCACCGCCATTCTGGTCGAAGGCCTCAAGCGCCTGGAATACCGGGGTTATGACAGTGCCGGTGTGGCGGTGTACACCAATGACGGCACGCTGGAACGCACCCGTCGTGTGGGCAAGGTCAGCGAACTAGACGCGGCGCTCGCCGAACATCCGCTGGTCGGCCGTCTCGGTATTGCCCACACCCGCTGGGCCACCCATGGTGCACCGAGCGAACGCAATGCCCACCCGCATTTCTCCGGTGACGTTGCCGTCGTGCACAACGGCATCATCGAAAACCATGAGGCGCTGCGTGAACAACTCAAGGCGCAGGGCTACGTCTTCAGCTCCGATACCGACACCGAAGTCATCGCTCACCTGCTGACTGAAAAACTCAAGACGCTGCCGGACCTGACCGATGCTCTGAAGGCTGCGGTCAAGGAACTGCATGGCGCCTACGGTCTGGCGGTCATCCACGCGCTGCAACCGGATCGTTTGGTCGCAGCTCGCAGCGGCAGCCCATTGGTCATCGGCCTGGGTCTGGGCGAAAACTTCCTTGCTTCCGACCAGCTGGCCCTACGTCAGGTCACCGATCGTTTCATGTACCTGGAAGAGGGCGATATCGCCGAAATCCAGCGTGACAAGGTGCAGATCTGGGACGTGACCGGCAAAGCCGTCGAGCGCCAGACCGTCCAGTACACCGATGGCGCCGAAGCCGCCGACAAAGGCGAGTTCCGCCACTACATGCTCAAGGAAATCCACGAGCAGCCATCCGTGGTGCAGCGCACCCTGGAAGGTCGATTGAGCTCGGATCAGGTGCTGGTGCAGGCGTTCGGCCCGCAAGCGGCCGAACTGTTCGCCAAAGTGCGCAACGTGCAGATCGTGGCGTGCGGCACCAGTTACCACGCCGGCATGGTTGCCCGTTACTGGCTCGAAGAACTGGCCGGCATTCCTTGCCAGGTCGAGGTCGCCAGTGAGTTCCGCTACCGTAAGGTGGTGGTGCAGCCGGACACCCTGTTCGTCACCATCTCCCAGTCCGGTGAAACCGCCGACACCCTGGCCGCCCTGCGCAATGCCAAGGAACTGGGTTTTCTGGGAAGCCTGGCGATCTGCAACGTCGGCATCAGTTCGCTGGTACGCGAATCCGACCTGACCCTGCTGACCCAGGCCGGTCGCGAAATCGGCGTGGCCTCGACCAAAGCCTTTACTACGCAACTGGTCGGTCTGTTGTTGCTGACTCTTTCCCTGGGCCAAGTGCGCGGTACTTTGGGCAAAGGCGTTGAAGCCACTCTGGTCGAAGAGCTGCGTCGCCTGCCAACTCGCCTGGGCGAAGCCCTGGCGATGGACAGTACCGTGGAAAAAATCGCAGAGCTGTTCGCCGAGAAGAACCACACGTTGTTCCTGGGCCGTGGCGCGCAATTCCCGGTGGCGATGGAGGGTGCCTTGAAGCTCAAGGAAATCTCTTACATCCACGCCGAAGCCTACCCGGCCGGCGAACTGAAACACGGCCCGCTGGCGCTTGTGGATAACGACATGCCAGTCGTGACCGTCGCACCGAACAACGAGCTGCTGGAAAAGCTCAAGTCCAACCTGCAGGAAGTCCGCGCCCGCGGCGGCGAACTGATCGTGTTCGCCGACGAAAAAGCCGGGATGACCAACGGTGAAGGCACCCACGTGGTGCAGATGCCGCACATCCACGACATCCTGTCGCCGATCCTCTACACCATTCCGCTGCAACTGCTGTCGTACTACGTCGCCGTGCTCAAGGGCACTGACGTGGATCAGCCGCGTAACCTGGCGAAGTCGGTGACGGTGGAATAAGTTATCCACAGTGGGTCACCCCAATAAAATCGCAGCTTCGGCTGCGATTTTTTTATCCGGATCGAGGACACCATGGATCGTTTCCAGGAAATGCAGGTTTTCGCCATCGTCGCCCAGGAGCAGGGCTTTTCCGCTGCTGCGCGGCGTCTGGGTCTGTCGGCGGCCAGCGTGACCCGGGCGGTGGCGGCACTGGAGCAGCGGATCGGTACGCAGTTGTTGATCCGTACCACCCGCAGCGTGCATTTGAGCGAAGCGGGTCTGCGTTATCTGGAGGACTGTCGGAGAATTCTCGCCGAGGTGCAGGAAGCGGAGGACTCCGCTGCCGGCAGTCATACCCAGCCCCGTGGGCAGTTGACGGTGACGGCGCCGGTTTTATTCGGTGAGCAGTTTGTCACACCGGTAATGACGCGTTATCTGACGCAATACCCGGACGTTTCCATCAACGCCCTGTTGCTCGACCGGGTGGTGAGCATGGTTGAGGAGGGTGTCGACGTCGCGGTACGTATCGGCGAATTGCCGGACAGCAATCAGCATGCGATCCGGGTCGGTGAGGTGCGGCGGGTGATTTGTGGCTCGCCGCAATACTTTGCAGTTCATGGCCGACCGACTCATCCACAGGCCTTGGCCGGGGCACCGGTGGTGGCGACGTCGGCCATCGGCCAGCAGCGCAGTTGGCCGTTCATGGAACACGGTGAACTCATTGGCGTAAAACCGGAGCCGCGTCTGGTGGTCACCGCCAATCAGGCTGCGATTACGGCAGCGTCGCTGGGTCTGGGGCTGACCCGGGTGCTGTCTTATCAGGTGGCCAGCAAGGTTGCATCGGGCGAGCTGGAAATCGTCCTCGCCGAGTTCGAACTGCCTGCGCTGCCGATCCACGTGGTGTATCAGGGCGGGCGCAAGGCGCCCGCGAGGGTACGCAGTTTTGTCGACTTCATCGTGAATGCATTGCGTGATCATCCGGCGTTGAAAAATGCGGCTTTATTTCACTCAAAGAAATAATGGATTGCATTTGTTGGTGATTCTGTTGTTTTCGCGATAGGTGGAAGATGGCTGCCACGGCCGCCGTCCATCCTGAACGGCGCATTCGTTCAGCGGAGTCGACCATGCAAGCGATCAAACTCTACAACTTCCCGCGTTCCGGCCATGCCCATCGCGTCGAGCTGATGCTGTCCCTGCTGCAATTGCCCACTGAACTGATCTTCGTCGACCTCGCCAAAGGTGAGCACAAACAACCGGCCTATCTGGCCATCAACAGCTTTGGCCAGGTGCCGGCCATTGATGACAATGGCGTGATTCTGGCGGACTCCAACGCGATTCTCGTTTATCTGGCACAGAAATACGGCAATGGCCGCTGGCTGCCAAACGATCCGGTCGGTGCTGCTCACGTGCAGCGTTGGTTGTCGGCCGCCGCCGGGCCGATTGCCTTCGGACCCGCCGCCGCACGCCTGATCACAGTATTCGGGGCGAAATTCAATGCCGAGGAAGTTATTACCCGTGCGCACAACTTTCTCAAGGTGATGGATCAGGAACTGGCTGAAACCCCTTATCTGGCCGGCACTGAGCCAACCATTGCCGATGTGGCTGCCTACAGCTATATCGCCCATGCGCCGGAAGGCAATGTTTCGCTGGACGACTACGCTAACGTTCGCGCCTGGCTGACGCGCATTGAGGCATTGCCCGGTTTTGTCGGCATGCCGCGCACCATTGCCGGCCTGCAAACCACCGCCTGATATTCAATCTGTGCCGACGGCGCAGGGGGAGACCGTGATGGAACGTTCACCGTGGCACGCTGGCGAGCAACAATTGCAGGCCCATGTCGGCGTTGCCGAACGCATGGAGGAGTTCGGTCGTAAGGTGATTCGCACCTGGATGCCGGATCAGCACCGTCAGTTCTATCAGCAATTGCCCTTCATGCTGTACGGCGCGGTGGATGCAGAAGGTCGTCCATGGGCCAGCGTGCTGGAAGGTGAGCCGGGTTTCGCCCATTCTCCGGAGCCGACACAATTACGGTTCGATAGCCTGCCCGCTGGCGATGACCCGGCGCAGTTGCACGCCGGGGACGCGATCGGTCTGCTCGGAATCGAACTGCATACCCGTCGGCGTAACCGGATCAATGGTCATATTGGCAGCTTTGACGCCAGCGGTTTCGAATTGAAGGTGGATCAGGCATTCGGCAACTGCCCGCAGTACATTCAATTGCGCCAGTTTCAGCGGGTAGTGCTGACGGATCCCGCCACGCGGCCTGCCGAACGCCATGACGGTCTGGATGATGCGGCCATTGCGTTGATCGAAAGTGCCGATACCTTTTTTGTCGCCAGTTACGTCGATGTCGATGGCGAGCGCTCGGTGGATGTCTCCCATCGTGGTGGTCAGGCTGGTTTCGTGCGGGTGGAGGGCAATCGCCTGACCATCCCGGATTTTGCCGGCAACCTGCACTTCAACACCCTCGGCAACTTGTTGCTCAATCCCCGGGCCGGCTTGCTGTTCATCGACTTTTCCACAGGCGATGTGTTGCAGCTCAGCGGTCGTACCGAGGTCATTCTCGAAGGGCCGCAGATTGAAGCGTTCCAGGGCGCCGAACGGCTATGGGCATTTGAGGTTGAGAAACTGGTTCGACGCCCTGCGGCACTGGCTCTGCGCTGGCGTTTCGACGGTATGTCGCCCACCAGCCTGCTGACCGGCAACTGGGCCCAGGCCGATGCACGTTTGCAGGCCAAGGCGCTGGGGGATGCGTGGCGCCCGTTGCGTGTCGCGCGGATCGAGATGGAAAGCCGCCACATTCGCTCGATCTATCTGGAGCCGAATGATGGAGCGGGGCTGCCGGTGTTTCTCGCCGGGCAGCATCTACCGCTGCGTTTCAACCTCGAGGGTGAGACACATATCCGTACCTACAGTTTGTCGGGGGCGCCGTCGGACGACTTCTTCCGTATCAGCGTGAAGCGCGAGGGCCGTGTATCGACGCACCTGCACGAGCAGATTCAAGTCGGTGATGTGCTGGAGGCGCGACTGCCTCAGGGGCATTTCACCGTGGCGGCACTGGAGCGCCGGCCGTTGGTGCTGCTGGCCGCCGGGGTTGGTATCACGCCGTTGCTGTCGATGCTGCGCGAGGTGGTGTATCAGGGCCTGCGCACGCGGCGGATTCGTCCGACCCTGTTTGTGCAGAGTTCCCGCAGTCTCGCCGATCAACCGTTTCGCGCGGAGCTGGACCGGTTGCTTGAGGACGCTGGTGATGCCGTGAAAGTGGTTCGGGTTCTCAGTCAGCCGGAAGATGATCTGGTGGAAGGCGAGGATTTTGATATTCGCGGCCGCATCGATGGTGATCTGCTGAAGAACCTGCTGACTGACGAGGACTTCGATCAGGTCGACTTCGTTCTTTGTGGTCCAGGCGGTTTTACCCAGGGAATCTACGACACTCTGCGCGAACTGGATGTGCGCGATTCGCAAATCCACGCAGAAACCTTCGGTCCTTCGACGCTCAAGCGCCAAGCTGATCCGGATGCAATCGTGATCGAGCAGTTGCCGGCCGCTACGACGTCGGTGCCGGTAGTCTTCGAACGCTCAGCCAAGGAAGCACGCTGGCAGCCTGATGGCGGCAGTCTGTTGGAGCTGGCGGAAAGCCGTGGCTTGCGTCCTGAATTCAGTTGCCGTGGTGGTTCATGCGGTACTTGCAAGACGAGACTGGTCAGCGGCGCGGTGAATTATCCACAGCCTCCGGCGGATATGCCGGAGGATGGACATGTGCTGATCTGCTGTGCGGTACCGGCACAGAGTGCCCAGCCGCTGGTGCTGGATCTGTAACGGATCAGGCGTAGGACAACGCCTTTTCCTCCAGCAGCTCTTGATACAACTCGGTCCACTTTCGGCCCATTTCATCGGCTGTGAATAACTGCCGGTAGCGGGCCTCAGCCTTGAGGCCCATTTCCGCTGCGCGGGCCGGGTTTTCCCACAGGGTGCGCATCGCTTCGCGAAACGCCTGTGGATGACTCGGTGGCACCACCAGTCCCGTCTCGTTGTGGATATTGATGTAGCTGGTGCCGGTGCCGATCTCGCTGGAGATCATCGGCTTGCCGTACATCGCGCCTTCCAGCAGCGAAATGCCGAACGCTTCCGAACGCAGGTGCGACGGGAAGACAATGGCGTAGCTCAGTTGCAGCAGCGCGACCTTGTCTTCATCGCTCAGACGTCCGAGGAAATGAATGTTGCGCAAACCCAGCGCAGCAGCCTGGGCATGCAGTTCCTGCTCCAGCGGGCCGGCGCCGACGATCACCACCGGGTAGTCCACGTCTTTCAAGGCGTCGAGCAGGATGTGCAGGCCTTTGTAATAGCGCATCACCCCGACAAACAGGAAAAACTTATCCCCAAGCTGCTGACGCCAGCGGTTCATGCGCTCAACGTCCGGCTGTGGATAACCCGCCTTGTTCAAGCCATAAGGGATGACGCGGGTCTTGTCCTGGAATTGCTGCAACACATCGCTGGTGTGCAGGTAGTTCGGTGAAGCCGCGACAATCCGGTCGGCGCTTGCGAGAAAGCGGTTCATCAGCGGGCGATAGAGTTTGAGCAGGTGCTTCTGGCGAATGATGTCCGAGTGGTACGTCACCACCGTCGGTTTGTTCACGCCGCTGGCGAAATGCACCAGATCCATGAACGGCCACGGGAAGTGGTAGTTGATCACATCGGCTTCGGCGGCCAGTTCGCGAAACTGCTTGAACACGCTCCAGGAAAACCCCGTGGAGGCGAACTGGATGTCGAGTCTGGCGCGATGCACTTCGTGTTGACCGAGACGCACCACGGCTGGCTCGGGGTTGGCGCTGAGAGTCAGTACCTGGCCTTCGATGCCGTGCTGGGCGCCACTCTCGCAGAGTTGAAAGATGACTTGCTCGATACCGCCGACCGAGTCAGGCAGGTACGTCTTGAAAAAATGGAGAACTCGCATTCAACCTCCCATGGCCTGGTGGTAGGCGCCGGCCGTGGCCTGCGCGCAACGCTTCCAGGAAAAAAGCCGTGCCTGCTGCAATCCGGCTTCCCGGCATGCCTGCCAGTGCGCTTGATCATCGATCAGTCGGCTCATCGCGTTACGCAAGCCGTCTGGATCGTCAGCTTCAATATAGTTGCCGGCGTCCCCCGCGACCTCCGGCATGGCCGAAGAGCGGGTGAGCACCACCGGCGTGCCGCTGGCCATCGCTTCCAGCACCGGCAGGCCGAATCCTTCATATAGCGACGGAAAAATCAGCGCCCGGGCGCCGGCCAGCAATTGCGCGACTTGCTCGTCGGGCAAGTAGCCGAGCAGACACACGTGCCCGCAAGCCAGCGCCTGCTGCAATTCTTCACTGAACTGGTCGCGCTGCCAGCCGGCCATGCCGACGATCAGCAGCGGGAAACGCTGGCGCACCAGATCAGGCAACAGCGCGTGGGCACGCAGGGCCAGGTTCAGGTTCTTGCGCGGCTCCAGGGTGCCGACGCAGAGGAAATATTCCCGGTAATCGACCGCGTGGGCCTTGAGTACCGTGTCGATGGCTTTCGGCTCGCGCGGATGGAAACGCTCGGCGACACCCAGCGGCGCGACCACGAAGCGCTCGGCGGGCAATCCGAAATAGTCCCGAGCCTCGTCAGCGATGGCTTGTGAGTCGGTCAGAATGATCCGCGCCTGGCGTACGCCGTCGGCGAGCCTCCTTTCGATTTCCCGCAGCCGTGCCGGCGGCTGGGTTTCGGGGAAATGCAGGTGCGTGAGATCGTGCAGGGTAATCACGGTCGGGCCGTCGAAGGCCAGCGGCCACAGGCTCGGTTCGTGATACAGATCGACCGGTTGCGCAGGGCCCTGATCAAAGCGTTTCTGCTCCAGCCAGCGGCGTGCCTGATAGGCGCCGGGGATCTGCCGCAGCAGCGGCGTCAGGCGCGAATAACCGGGCATCGCCGCTTCCGGCAGTTGCGAGCTCCAGCCCCAGCCATGGAACAGCGCCACCTCGATATCGGTTTCAGCGTGCAAGGCATTCACCAGCTCAGCCACGTAATGGCCGATGCCGGTGCGCGGTGCCTGGAGAATACGGGCGTTAAGGGCTATGCGCATGTTGCCTCGCTGACACCTCAGGTGTCTCCAGCACATGGCGCGCGGTACGCTCGGCCAGTTGCGCGCTGGCTTCGCGCCAGCCGATCCATTGCCAGTCGCTGACATCGCGGGCGGCCGGGAATTGACCGCTGCGTTCAAAGGTCTGCACCAGCTCGGCGAGACTTTGCGGCGATTGCAGATCGAAATACGCCATGAACTCGCCACCGATCTCGCGGAACACCGGGATGTCGCTGCCCATCGCGGGCAGCCCGCGCTGCATGGCTTCCACCAGCGGCAGGCCGAAACCTTCGACGAACGAAGGAAACACCAGCGCGCTGGCATGGGCGTAGGCGTGTTCGAGGCTGGTGTCGCTCAAGTCGTTGAACATGAACAGGCGCCGGTTCAGTTCTGGATGATTGCGGATCCGGGCAAGCAGCGCATCGCACTTCCAGCCAATGCGCCCCGCGATGCACAACCGGGCGTTCGAGCCGTTCGCCCAGGCATGGTCGAAGGCATCCAGCAGATAGTCGTGGTTCTTGCGCGGCTCGATGGTGCTGACCATCAGGAACACCGGCTCCTGTGTTGCGAACATCCGTTGCAAACGCGGTTCGACGGCGGCTTCGACGCTCCGCAGATCCAGCTCAGAACCGAGGTGAAAGTAGTCGAACCAGCGTTTGCCGACTTGTGCCGATCCGAGGCGACGTTGCAGTTCTGCACGCACCTGATCGCGCACCGTGGCGGAAATCGCCATGAAGCCGTCGGCATTGCGGGCGATCCAGTCGAACCACTCGCTGTACACCTCGACCAGCCGCGTGTCGTAAAACTGCGGATGGGACAGGGGAATCAGGTCGTAGACCACCGCAACGATGCCCAGACCTTCCTGCTTGAGTCGCTCGGCATGAAGGAAAAAGTCCGAGTGCCAGGACGAATCCAGCAGCACCAGTTGATCGCCCGGCTGGTGTTGCAGCGGCTCGCAGCGTTGAGGCAATTGATAGCGATTGATCTGCCCGACCAGCCGTAACGGTATTCCGAATGCACCGAACGAGGTCAGGCGATAGCCGACGTACAACAGGCGTCGTGCCAGTTTTGTGCGGCAACGCGTGTCCAGTCGCTGATGCAGTTGCCAGAAGCGATGAGCCAGCCGTTCCAGGCGTTCGCCAAACGTGACGATGGCATTGAACAGCGGCGAATCCAGCGGTGCCAGACGCTTCACACGGTATAGCTGGCCCTTGAGCAAGACCACCGGCACGCATTCGACCCCTTCAGCACTTGGCGCAAGCTGTTTGATGACGTTGCGCACCACCCGCTGAATCCCCGAATTGACCTTCGGGTGTTTGAACACGTGGGTGCATTCGACCAGCAGGCGAGTCATGGTGCGCGCTCCGCGAGGCTGTCCGAATGGCGAGTGATCGAGGTGCGGGCGCCCAGCCAGGAACAGCCGACAAAATCTTCCTCGCGGTTGTTGATCACGTGAAACACGAGACCGTAGTCACGCCATTCGAAGTTGCGATCCAGGTGCGAGTCCAGCCGCGACAGGCTCAGGGCGACTGAATAGTTGCCCTTGCCCAGGCCCATGACGAACGCGAAGCGATAGGTGATGCGCTCGCCCGCACGCAGGTCTTCCAGCGCCTGATTCTGGCGGTGGGTATTGATGCCGTACATGGCCTGGCCCAGGCGATCCTTGATCATGAAGCCGAGCACCAGCCGTTCGATGTCCTGGCGGATCTCTACCTCGACTACCAGTGTCACCGGCTGACCGACTTCGGCGGCGTCGATCGAGCGCTCGCGTTCATCGAGCAGGCGCACGCTGAGTATCCCGGCCTCACCAGTGCCGGACACGGTGCGCACCTGGCCGCCGTCGAGCAGCTCCTGGCGCACGGTCTGGCCTTCGCGTTCGGCGAGCAAGGCGTTGTAGTAATCCATGACCGCTTCGGGCTTGTCGTGCATGACCATGTGGCCGCCTTCGAGCAGGATCGCCGAGTCGCAGATCGACTGGATCGCCGAGCGGTCGTGGGACACGATCAACAGCGTGGTACCGGCCTTGCGGAAGCTGCGGATGCGGTCGAAGCTTTTGTGCTGGAAGTAGGCATCGCCCACCGACAACGCTTCGTCGACGATCAGAATGTCCGGACGGCGCGCGGTGGCAACGCTGAAAGCCAGGCGCATCTGCATGCCGCTGGAATAGGTGCGCACCGGGTGATCGATGGCCTCGCCGATTTCCGCGAAGCGTTCGATGTCCGGCATCAGTGCTTCAATATCTTCGACCTGCATGCCCAGCAGTTGCCCGGCCATCACCGCATTCTGCCGACCGGTGAAGTCCGGGTGAAAGCCCATGCCCAGTTCCAGCAGCGCCGCGACCCGACCCTCGAGCTGAATCTGGCCGCAGGTCGGTTGAGTGGTGCCGGTGATCATTTTCAGCAGGGTGCTTTTGCCGGCGCCGTTGACTCCGACAATGCCCACCGCTTCACCGGGGGCGATTTCGAAATTGACGTCCTGCAGCACCCAGTGCTGGCGATGGCGGATCGGTGAAAACGGAATCAGCCATTCGGCCAGGCGACTCCAGCGAGTGGGGTACTGCTTGTAGGCCTTGCCCAGACCGGTGACGCGTATGTGCCCCATCAGAGTTCATCCACCATTTCACCGACCCGGCGGCGGAACAGTCGCAGGCCGACCGCGCATAACAGCAGGCCGATCACGAAGATCGGCAGCAGCGAACTCCACACCGGCCACTGACCGTAGAGAAACAGGTTCTGGTAACTGCCGATCAGGTTGGTCAGCGGATTGAGCTGCAACAGGCGCTGCACCCACTCGGGCAGGATGCTCAGCGGGTACACGATCGGCGTCAGCCAGAACCAGAATTGCAGGCAGATGCCGAACAATTGCCCGACATCGCGAAAGAACACGTTGAGCACGCCGAGGATCATCCCCAGCCCGGCGCAGAACAGCACTTGCAGCGCCAGCAGCGGCGCCAGTGCCAACAGGGCCATGCCCGGCCAGCGTCCGGTGATCAACAGAAAACCGAGGAACAGGCCGATGATGATCGCGAAGTTGATGCCGGCATTGAGCAGCACGATCACCGGCAGGCAGAGGCGCGGGAAGCTGATTTTCTTCAGCAGGTTGGCGTTCTCCAGAAACATGTTCTGGCTGCGCAGGGTGATTTCCGAGAACAGGCCCCAGGTCAGCAGCCCGGCGCACAGGTAGACGCTGTAGGCCATGCCGTCGTCCACGCCGGGCAGACGGGCGCGCATGATGTGGGAAAAGATCACCGTGTACACGATGATCATCGACAGCGGGTTGAGTACCGTCCACAGCGCGCCGAACAGCGAATTGCGATACCGCGCTTGAAACTCCCGCTTGACGCTACCGAGGATGAAACCCCGATAGTCGTGCAGCGAGCGGTACAGGGAAAGCAGCATTCACACCGTCCTGCCGTATTGGTCTTCGAAGCGGACGATGTCGTCCTCTCCCAGGTATTCGCCACTTTGCACTTCGATGATTACCAGATCGATCACGCCGGGGTTCTCCAGACGATGCTTGTGACCGGCGGCGATGAACGTCGATTCGTTCTTCGCCACCAGGGTCGTGCCGCTGCCGTTGTTGGTGACCTTGGCCATGCCTTCGACCACCACCCAGTGTTCATTGCGGTGATGGTGCATCTGCAGTGACAACTTGCCACCGGGTTTGACCACGATGCGCTTGATCTTGAAACGCGGGCCTTCTTCGAGCACGGTGTAGGTGCCCCACGGACGGCTGACCGTACGATGCAGGCGATAGGCTTCGTGGGATTTATCCTTGAGCTGCTTGGCCACCCGTCGCACATCCTGCGCACGGTCGGCATGGGCCACCAGCACGGCGTCGGCGGTGTCGATGACGATCAGGTCTTCAACACCCACGGCGGCCACCAGCCGGCCTTCGCTTTGAACGAAGTTGTTGCGGCTGTCGATGAAGATCGCTTCGCCGCTCGCACGGTTGTTATCCGCGTCCGCCGGCACCAGTGCGGCGACAGCGCCCCACGAACCGATGTCGCTCCAGTCGAAACCGGCGGGTACCACCACGACTTTCTCGGAGCGCTCCATCAACGCGTAGTCGATGGAAATGTCGGTGATCTCGGCGAACAGCTGCGCGGACAGTTCCTGTTGCAGGCAGCCGGCGGTTTCCACCGGTTCGCTGGCAGCCATGCAGGCGCGGGTCTGTGCCAGCAGCTCGGGTGCATGCAGCTCCAGCTCGGCGATCAGGGTCGCGGTGGAGAAGCAGAACATTCCCGAGTTCCACAGGAAGTTGCCGCTTTCCAGGTAGTGGGTGGCGGTTTGCAGGTCGGGTTTTTCCACGAAACGCTGTACTTTGGCAGCACCCCGGTCATCCAGCGGCGCCCCGGTCTCGATGTAGCCGAAGCCGGTTTCCGGGGCGGTCGGCACCACGCCGAAGGTCACCAGATAACCATCCTTTGCCAGATTGACCGCGTGCTCGACGGCACTTTTTAGCGCGTCTTCATTGACGATCAAATGGTCGGCCGGCATGACCACCATGATTGCCGCATCGCCGTGCAGTGCCTGCAGCGACAGCGCCGCCGCCGCGATGGCCGGCGCGGTGTTGCGCCCGGTAGGCTCGAGCAGGAAATGCCCGCGATGCCGGGACAGACGTGCGGCCTGGTAGTGATCCTTGCTCTGGAAGTAGTACTCGCGGTTGGTCACCGTGACGATGTCGCCCCAGCCGTCCAGCAGCGCGGCGGCGCGCCGATAGGTCTTGCCCAGCAGCGACTGGCCGTCGGGCAGGGTCATGAACGGCTTGGGATGGCCCTCGCGGGACACCGGCCACAAACGGGTGCCGGCACCGCCGGACAGAATCACGGGGATCAGCATGGCCTACTCCTTGGCGACGCGTTTCATGTCCGCATCCATCATCATGCGGATCAGGGTGTCGAGGTCGGTCTTGGGTTTCCAGCCCAGCACACGTTGGGCCTTGGCCGGGTTGCCGAGCAGCACTTCGACTTCGGCCGGGCGGAAGAACGCCGGGTCGATCTTCACGTAATCCCGGTAGTTCAGGCCGACGTGATCGAAGGCGATGCGGCACATTTCGCGTACGGTGGTGGTGACGCCGGTGGCGACCACGAAATCGTCGGGTTTGTCCTGTTGCAGCATCAGCCACATGGCTTCGACGTAATCGCCGGCGAAGCCCCAGTCGCGCTTGGCGTCGATGTTGCCCAGGGCCAGCTCCTGCTGTTTGCCCTGTTTGATCCGGGCTGCCGCGTCGGTGACCTTGCGGGTCACGAACTCGATGCCACGCAGTGGCGATTCATGGTTGAACAGGATGCCGCTGCTGGCGTGCAGGTTGAAGCTTTCGCGGTAGTTGACGGTGATCCAGTGGCCATAGAGTTTGGCCACGCCGTAAGGACTGCGCGGGTAGAACGGGGTGTTCTCGTCCTGTTGCTCGGCCTGGATCAGACCAAACATTTCGCTGGTGGACGCCTGATAAAAGCGCGTGTGCGGACTAAACTGGCGGATCGCTTCGAGCAGATGAGTCACGCCCAGGCCATCGACGATGCCGGTCGTCACCGGTTGATCCCATGAGGCGGCGACGAAGCTTTGGGCCGCCAGGTTATACACCTCGTCCGGTGCGGACTTGATCACCGCGCGCTGCACCGAGCAGGCGTCGGCCATGTCGCCGTCCAGGTAAACGATGTCGGCTTCAACGCCCATCTCGCGCAGGCGCCAGCGCGAATCGCTGCTGCGTCGCGCCACCAGGCCGTGAACCTTGTAACCCTTGTCGAGCAGCAGTCTGGCCAGATAGGCGCCGTCCTGGCCGGTGATCCCTGTGATCAATGCACTTTTTGTCATTCTTGTCGTACTCGCGTCTCCCAGTCGGACAGGATCGCCTGCAGGGATTGTTGTGTAGTGATTTGCGGCGTCCATCCTGTGGTCCGGGCCAGCCGTTGATGGCTGCCGCAGACGCGACGCTGATCGGCGCGCCGCATGCGTGCCGGATCCTGAACCAGTTGCAGCTCGACTTCAGCCAGATCGGCCAGTTCTTCAATAAGACGGCGGATACTTTGCTCATGGCCTGAGCAAATGTTGTAGACCTGTCCCGGCGTGCCTTTTTCCAGCAGCGCGAAATAGGCCGAGACCACATCGCCGACGTCAAGGAAATCGCGGGTGACATCGATGTCACCGACTTCCAGTTGCGGCGCCTGCAGGCCTTGTTTGATGCGGTTGATCTGTCGCGCGGCGCTGGCAATGACGAAACTGTCCTTCTGCCCGGTGCCGATGTGGTTGAACGGGCGCGCCACCAGCACCGGCCAGCCTTCGCTCAACCCCCATTGCAGGCTGAGGAATTCGGCCGACAGTTTGCTCACGGCATAAGGATTGCGCGGGCAGGGCGGTTGTTGTTCGGTGATCGGCAGCGCGGATTCTTCGACCTGGCCGTAGACGTCGCCCGAGCTGACATACAGGAGCGTGCCCTTGAAGCCGCGGGCCTTGAGGGCCTGCAGCAGGTTCAAGGTGCCAAGCAGGTTGATGTCGAGGGTACGTGCTGGGTCGCGGAAAGCTTCGGGGACAAAGGTCTGGCCAGCCAGGTGAATGACCGCATCGGGCAGTTGCGGCCACAGATCGGTGAGGCTGTCCGGTTTTGTCAGGTCGTAAGGTGAAGCGGCAGGCAGCAGTTGCCACGACGCGTCTTCCCCTTGCAGACGTGACTGGATGTGTTGTCCTACGAACCCGCTGAGGCCCGTGATGAACAGACTTTTTTTCAAACAGCGACCCCTTGGTCTTTAACTTTCACCTCTTCCCACAGGCTTTAAGGGAATGTCTGTCAGACCGAGAGAAAATCCGGTCGAGACAACGGGTGAAGTCGTTGTTGTAGTTGTTTGGCTGCCAATCTGTGCCAATTGCGCAGCAATTTCAACCGGGCAAATCGTGACTGGTCAGTTCTCGTCAGAGTAGCCGGGTTTTTCTCGCCGGGCGGTTCCCGAATCCTTGGCGGATGTGTTTAGAATGCCCCTCGTCGCGATCCCCGGCGGCTTTTCGCAAGGATCGTGCGACAGGGTAAAACCGAACATTAAAACAAGAACAGAGACGTGCCCGATGACGCAGGACGAACACCGCTGATACCGGTTCGATCCGACGCCCGGCCGTCATAGCGTGAAGCTGCCGGGATGGCGGATTCACCGTGGGATGCCATGAATTTCATTCTCTACTCGGACGTCAACGACCGCTCCATCAGCCAGAGTCTCGGGCGTCCCGAATACAGCTACTACTTCGTGCTCAAGGCCTATCGCCCGGTGTTGGAAAGCCTGGGTCGGGTGCATGTGGTGTCCGACCGCGCCGAGGTCGATCCACTCCATCGGCAGCTGCTCGCCGCCGGTGAGCCCTCTGTGTTTCTGTCTTTTACGCCGCCGCAAAATACCCCGACCGACCTCGAGTGCCCGACGATCTGCGTGATCGCATGGGAGTTCGATTCGATCCCCGACGAGTCGTGGGACGATGATCCGCGCCACGACTGGACGCAGATGCTCGCACGACAGGGACGGGCCATCACGTTGTCGAGCCACACCGCCCGTGCGATTCGCCGCGCCATGGGCGAGGACTTTCCGGTCCTCGTGCTGCCGACGCCCTTGTGGGAAAACTTCGCCGCCATTCGTGAGCAGCACGTCAGTGCGCCGATCAATCCCGGCGCGACCCTGGCGATCAAAGGCTGCATTTTCGACAGCCGCACGCTGGGCCTTTGCGCCGATGACCTGTTGCCCAAGCCGCTGACTGCCGAGCAACTGGCCGAAATCGAGGCACTGCGCCCGCCGCCGCTGACGTTCAAACGACGCCTGGTCATTGCCCGTCATTATCTGCGCCTGTGGATGCTGAGTGCGGGTGAAGAGCGGGTGAAATACCTGCACCACTGGTACTGGGAAGGTGTGCAGGATCTGCTGCCGGACAGCGCACACGCCTGGCTTGAAAAACGTTTCCCGGCCATCGCCGCTCCGCATGCGGTGGCTGTGGTCGAGTCACCCCCGCTGGATTTGCCGGACACCTCCTCGGTGGTCGAGACCGCGGTGGAAGGCGTGATTTACGTCACGGTGTTCAACCCCAAAGACGGCCGCAAGAACTGGCACCACCTGATCACTGCGTTCTGCTGGGCCTTTCGCGAAACGCCTGACGCGACGCTGGTGCTGAAAATTACCCAGAACGATCTGGCGTCCTACTACAGCGAACTGATGACTCTGCTCGCGCAACTGACACCTTTCGCCTGCCGGGTGCTGGTGATGCATGGTTATCTGGACGACGCGCAATACGCGCGGCTCTACCAGGCTGCCAGTTTCTACGTGAACGCCTCACGCTGCGAGGGCCTGTGCCTGCCGTTGATGGAGTTCATGTCCAGCGGCAAACCGGTGATCGCTCCGGATCATACAGCCATGGAAGACTACATCGATGACACGGTGGCCTTTGTCGTCCGCTCCAGCGAGGAGCTGACGATCTGGCCTCAGGACTCGCGGATTATTTACCGCACGCTGCGTTATCGACCTGACTGGGCCTCGCTCAAAAGCGCCTACGAAAACAGCTACCGGATGGCCAAGGTGCAGCCGCAGGAATACGCGCGCATGTCTGCCGCCGCTGTCGAACGCATGCATGACTACTGCGCGTTCGCCCCGGTGCAACGGCGCATGGCGGACTTTTTCGGCCTCGTGCCGCTGGCTGCCGATGCCGCCCCCGTGACGGACAACGCCTCATGCTGATCATCATTCACTCGGAAACCAACCAGCACACCATCGCGCAGAACCTGGGGCGTTCGGAGTACAGCTATTACTTCGTGCTCAAGGAATACCGCCCGGTACTCGAACGCCTTGGGCGTGTGGTGGAAGTCGTCGATCCGGCGCGCGAAGTCGATGCGTTGTATCTGGAATGCCTGTCCCGTGGCGAGCCGTGCGTGTTTCTATCGTTCTCGCCACCGCACCGCACGCCGATCCACCTGGCATGCCCGACGCTGCCGGTGTTCGCCTGGGAGTTCAGCACCATCCCCAACGAACCCTTCGACAACGAGCCGCGCAATGACTGGCGCACGGTGCTCCGGGCCTGCGGCGCGGCGATCACCCATTCCAGCTACACGGTCAATGCCGTGCGCGAGGCCATGGGCGCCGATTACCCGATTGTCGCGGTCCCGGCGCCGGTATGGGATCGCTTCGCGGCCAGGGGCGCGCAGCTTCAGGGGCAGCCCTCGACAGGGCCGGTGCGCCTGACGATCAAGGGGCTGGTCGCTGACAGTCGTCAGCTGGATCTCAATGCGTTTGGTCCGAAACACCTGCGCCGTGGCCAAGGCATCGATTTCCAGGCGCCGGTGCGCGAGCAAGAGCTGCTGCTGGACGGTGTCGTCTACACATCGGTGTTCAATCCCGGTGACGGACGCAAGAACTGGGAAGACATGCTCAGCGCATTCTGCGTGACGTTTCGCGACATCGAGGACGCGACGCTGGTGCTCAAGCTCACGCACCACGATGCCGAAGAAGCGCTCAGCGACATTCTTCATCATCTGTATAAAAACCAGTCCTACCGCTGCCGCATCGTGTTGATTTATGGCTACCTCGCGGACGCGGACTATGAACGTCTGGTGCAGGCCACCCGTTACGTGGTGAACACTTCCTACGGCGAGGGCCAGTGCCTGCCGCTGATGGAATTCATGTCTTGCGGCAAACCGGCCGTGGCGCCGCGCACCACGGCGATGATCGATTACCTGAACACCGACAACGCTTTCCTGGTCGAGTCCACTGATGAACTCACCGCCTGGCCTCACGATCCGCGCAAGGCGTTCCGCACGTTGCGCTACATGACCAACTGGGCGTCGGTCTGTGTGGCCTATCGCGATAGCTATGAGGTGGCGAAGAACGATCCCGGGCGTTATGCGCAAATGTCGGCGCAGGCCGTTGCCAGTCTTCAGGCGTTCTGCAGTCAGGCGGTGGCCGAGCAGCGTTTGCGTGATTTCCTCGCTCAAGTGCAGGCGTGTCGCGCTGTCGCTGCAACGGAAGCCACGGGCACATGATCCGCGCATTGCTGAGGCGTTTGCGTCCGGTTGCGCGATCGGTGCCGGTCTCTTTGCCGGTTTCTGCGCCTGAACCGCTGGCTGCCAGCGTGTCGCCGCGAGACGTAGGCCTGCACGACGCCATGCTCGACGGCTGGTTTCACGGCGACAGTGGCGAGTTGCTCAAGGGCTTTGCCATCGATGCGGACGACACCCTGCTCGATGTGGGGTGCGGTGAGGGCGTGGCGACGCTCTTTGCCGTGCGCCAAGGCGCCTCGGTGATCTTCACCGACAGCGAACACGACAAGGTGCGCGACCTCGCCCGGCAAGTCGAAGCGCAGAGCCGCAAGGCCAGTCTCGGCCTGGTCAGCAACAGCCTGCCACTGCCGCTGAGCGACGGCTGTGCGAGCAAGGTCGTGTGCATGGAAGTGCTGGAGCACATCGATCAGCCCGAGCCGTTCATGGCCGAGCTGGTGCGCATGGGCCGTCCCGGTGCGTTGTACCTGCTCAGTGTCCCGGCGCCGGTCGGTGAGCATTTGCAGCAAGGCATTGCCCCGGCGGGTTATTACCAGTCACCCAATCATGTGCAGATCTTTACCCCGGAACGCTTCGCGGCACTGGTGGAGGATGCCGGCCTGGTGATCGAGCATCGTCAGGCCACGGGTTTTTTCTGGGTCATGGGCATGATCTTTTTCTGGGCCAGCGAACGGGCTGCCGGACGTGACTTGGGCGGTGCCGTGCGCGACCGGATCCAGGCACCGTATCCACCGTTGATGGAGAGTTGGGCCAGAACCTGGCAGGACTTACTGGCGCAGCCCGATGGCTTGGCGATCAAGCAGATGCTCGACAGGTTCATGCCCAAGAGTCAGGTGATCATCGCCCGCAAACCGCTCGATGCAGGACGTGTGTCATGAGCGGCAAGCGGATCATGGACATCGAAGTGCTGCGCGCCATCGCAGTACTCGGGGTGCTGTTTCATCACTTGCAGGGCAGCCTGTTCACCGACCCGGTGCCGTTGCTTGAAAAGATCCATGCCTGGGCGCAGCCGTGGTGGGGTGTTGATCTGTTTTTTGCGATATCCGGGTTTGTCATCGCCCGCAGCCTGATTCCGGCGCTGCGTGGCTGCAGCAGTCGCCAGGAATACTGGGAGCAGACGCGCAATTTCTGGCTGCGTCGGGTGTTTCGTCTGTTGCCGTCGGCCTGGCTGTGGCTGGCGTTGATGCTGCTGGCGTGTGTGTTTCTGAATCGATCAGGCGCGTTCGGCACGTGGTCGGCCAATGTCCAGGCCACCCTGGCAGGGGTGCTGCAGTACGCCAATTTCCGTTTTGCCGATGCGTTCTTTCATTACGAATACGGCAGCAGTTTCGTCTACTGGAGTCTGGCGCTGGAGGAGCAGTTCTACCTGCTGTTCCCGCTGTTGATCATGGTCTGCCGCAAACACCTGGTGTGGGCGTTGCTGGCACTGGTGGCGGTGCAATTGTTCACTGTGCGCACGCCGCTGCTGATGGTGATTCGTACCGATGCGCTGGCGCTGGGTGTGCTGTTGGCCATGTGGAGCGTGCAGCCGGGTTACCGCCGTTGGGAGCCCGTATTCCTGCGTCGGCCATGGGCCGGATTGTGCGCGCTGGTCGGTCTTGGAGCGCTGCTGAGCTTCATGGCCACCGACCGTTTCACCTTTGCCGGTTACCGCATCGGGTCTATCGCCGTGCTCAGCGCCATGCTGGTGTGGATTGCTTCATACGACCGCAATTACCTGCTGCCGGCCGGTGGCCTGCAACGACTGATGGCATGGATCGGCAGCCGCTCCTACGGCATTTACCTGATCCACATTCCGGCCTATCAACTGGTGCGGGAATTGACCTTTCGTTTGCAGAGCGCCGGTCTGCCGAGCCCGGCGGGGCATCCGATCGTGACGCTGCTGATTGCCGGTGGCCTGATCGTGCTGCTCAGCGAACTCAATTACCGCTTTATTGAAATGCCTATGCGCAATCGAGGCGCCACGCTGGTGAAACGCCTCGCCACCTCGCGAACCGTCGTATCGTCCTCTGGAGCCACCTCATGCTGAGCCTTTTGAAAAAACTCACGGCGGCTCCGGCCCCTGCACAAGCTGTCGCACCGGTCGCCGACAAGGTGGACCCTTATATGCTCGGCTTGCACGACGCGATGCTCAGCGGCTGGTTCAACCAGCAAACCGGTGAGCTGTTCAAAGGCTTCCCGGTGACCGCCGATGACACCTTGCTGGACGTTGGCTGCGGCGACGGTGGCAACGTGCATTTCTGCGGCATGCGTGGGGCGAAGATCATCATTGCCGACATCGACGGCGCCAAGGTCGAAGCGACCCGCCAGCGCCTGAGCGATACGCCGGCGCGTGGCGTCGAATGCCATGTGACCGACTGCAATCCGCTGCCGATCGCCGATGGCACCGCCACTCGCGTGGTGTCCACTGAAGTCATCGAGCACGTTGACGATCCGGCGCAGTTCCTTGCCGAACTGGTGCGTGTCGGTCAGTCGGGCGCGCTGTATTTGCTGAGCGTGCCACACCCCAGCTCCGAAGACCTGCAAAAGGACATTGCCGCGCCGGAGTATTTCCAGAAGCCCAACCACATTCGCATCATCAGCGAAGAGCAGTTCAAGGCGATGGTCAGCGAGGCGGGACTCGAGATCATCAGCCATAGCCAGTACGGCTTTTACTGGTCGATGTGGATGATGTTGTTCTGGGAGGCCAAGGTCGATTTCAGCAACCCGGATCATCCGCTGCTCAACCATTGGGCCGATACCTGGCAAGCGGTGCTCGACTCGCCGCGAGGCGCGCAGATCAAGCAGGCGCTGGATGCGGTGGTGGCAAAAAGTCAGGTCATCATTGCCCGCAAGCCCTGAGTGCTTTTGTGTAACCTTGCAGCCTGATGTCTCAGGGATCTGCAAGGTATGCGCTTTATCATCGGGTGGTCAGCCATGGTGGCTGTGTTGTTGCTGTGTGCTTGTGAACGACAGGACGCAGTGCCGCTCGATCAGCAGCTTTACGTCTGGCAACGGCAATGGACGCCGGCCCATGAACCCGCCCTGAACGACAGTCGCAACGACTTTTCGACTCTGCGGGTCTTGGCGTTGCAGGCTTTCCCGAATGCCGGATGGAGTCGGGCACGCGTCGATTCTGCGTTGCTGAAACGCGATGCGCGGCCATTGATCGCGGTAATTCGCCTCGATGGTCAGCTCAAGGCACTCGACTCACAAGCGGTCATGGCGCAAATCCTTCAAGTGCTCGCTGACTGGAAAGGCCAGGGACTCACGCTGGCCGGGGTCGAGATCGACCATGACGCCGGCAGTGCCCGACTATCGGCCTACACCGAATTCCTCGCTCACCTGCGCGGCGCATTGCCGGCCAACCTGCCTCTGAGTATCACCGCGTTGCCTGCCTGGCTCGACAGTCCGCAATTGCCGGCACTGCTGGCAACCGTCGACAGCAGTGTGTTGCAGGTGCATGCCGTCAGCGATCCGCGTCGCGGTCTGTTCGATCCCGAGCAGGCACAGCGCTGGGTCAAGGCCTGGGGGCGAGTGACCGACAAACCGTTTTATCTGGCGCTGCCGGCCTATGGCGTGGCGTTGTTGGCGGATGCCGATGGCGCCCCGCTGGTGGAAAGCGAAGTGCCGCTCGAACGCGGTGGTCAGCGACGCGAATTGCTCGCCGATCCGCAACAACTGGGTCTACTGGCCAATGAATTACGCAAGGATCGCCCGGCGCATCTGGCCGGTCTGATCTGGTTTCGTCTGCCGTTGGCCAACGACCGCAGAGCCTGGAGCCTGAGCACTCTGCGTGCGGTTGCCCGTGGCGATGCACTGAGCAGCCAGCTCGGCCTGACGTTCACCGAACAGAACGGCCTGCAAGACATCGCCCTGCGTAACGTCGGTAACCTCGACAGTGCCTGGCCCGCCCGCATCACCATCAAGGCCCGGGGCTGCGAAGGTGCCGATGCGCTCGCCGGTTATGCGTTGCAACAGACGGCGGATCTGCTTACCTTCACCCGCCTGCGCGACGGCCGATTGTTGGCGGGCGGGCAGCGTGCGATCGGTTGGGCACGTTGCGCAAATATTGATCAAGGAGGTTCGCATGTTGACCCGTAACTGGCCCCGCCATCTGCTATGCCTGAGCCTCAGCCTGCCGCTGGGGTCGGCTGTCGCCTGCGGGCCGGATTTCCCGTTGCGTCTGCTCGACAATCGCGGGCAGACACTGGCCGATTTGCCCGAGGGCAACTTCAACTTCGAGATCGGCCGCCTCGGTAAAACCATTGCCGGGCTGAAGAATGTCACGGCGGCGACGCACAATCCCGATGACTACTACAGCGAATCGCACGAGTTGGCCCAAGCGCGGGAAAAGGCTGAGCAGGCTGGTCTGACTCCCGAGCAGCTGGCGCTGGTCAAACAATTGCGTGGTTTGACCGATGCCCGTCAGGTCGAAGCGCAGGGCGCAAGCCTGCCGGCGGAGATCCGTTTGTATGTGGCCGGCGCCGTGGCGTTTGCTACCGGGGATCATCCGTTGGCCGTCGAGTATTTTGACAAGCTGCTGGCGCTGCCGGTCGATCAGCGGCCATTGCGCAGCACCTGGGCGGCGTACTCCCTGGGCCGCACCTGGTTTGCCATGAGCCGTGAAGTCGATGACGCGATCGACGCGTTGGAGCACTCGCGCGAGGCGTTCCGTCAGACTCGTCAGATGAGCATCGACGGTTTCAGCGATCCACTGGAGCTGGGTGTCGCCAGCCTCGGCGAAGAGGCGCGTATCCTGCGCTCCGCCGGTGACTGGAGCGGCGCCATCGAGCTTTACGAAGCGCAAAACCTGCACGGTTCAGCAGTGGGCAATACATCGCTCAGGCAATTGATGAATGAGCTGGCCGAGCTGCCCGACGCAGAACTGGCGAAGTTGCTTGATCACAAAGCGGTGCAGCAACTGGTCACGGCTTCGCTGGTCAGCCGGGTGGGCTGGTCGTTTGGCGAAGAGCCGCCGAACGAGAAAAAACTCACCCGACTCCTGCAAAACAGCACCCGTGGCAGCCTCGACAACGCGGATCGGCTGGCGGCGATGAATTATCAAAGGGGCGATTACGCCAGCGCCAAAGCCTTCCTCGAAAACGCCGGTGACGGCGGGCTCGCGTGGTGGTTGCGAGCCAAACTGGCGGTGCGTGACGGCGACAAAAATGCTGCGGCCGCAGCCTATGCCAAAGCTGCGCAAGCCTTCCCGCAGAACGAAGACTGGGGTTACCGACGCACGTCGGACTGGGCCTATGAACCCGTCCAGCCGAAATGCCGCGTCGAGGGCGAGAGCGCGATTCTTGCGCTGCAACGTGGCGAATACCTGCAAGCCTTTGTGCAGTTGTATCGCAGCAATGACATCTATTGGTTCGACGCTGCGACAGTCGCCGAGCGCGTGCTGACCGTCGATGAACTCAAACATTTCGTTGACGGGAACGTGCCGGCCCCGCCAGAACCGCTGCAGGAAGGGCAGGAGCATTACGAGCAACATCGCTCGGCGCAAAAACTGCGCAATCTGCTCGGTCGACGTTTGTTGCGCGAAGGGCATTACGCGGACGCGGTCGGTTACTTCCAGGAAAGTCTGCAGAATCAGGCCCGCCTCTACGGCGAGCAAAGGCTGAAAGCCGACAGCGCCTGGTGGCCGACCCGACGCGCCGGTGCGCTGTACAACGCGGCGTGGACGGCGCGCGAGTGGGGCATGGATATCCTCGGTTACGAGATGGCGCCGGATTACGCGGTGTTCGGCGGTGGCTTCAGCCTGGAAAGCGCCGAGTTGCAAGTCGGCCCGCTGGTGGCCGACGCCGAACTGCAACGCCAGAAGGCCAGCCAGGCGCAGCCTGACCAGCGTTTCCACTACCGCTTTGTGGCCACGGCGCTGGCCAGTCGTGCGGCCGACAATCTGCCGCACAGCAGTCAGGCGTTTGCCGCTGTGTTGTGCAACGCTGCCGGCTGGAACAGCAGCCTGGAAGAACAGAGCGCGTTGTATCAGCGTTACGTCAAAGAAGGCCCGTACGTTCCATGGGCAGTCGATTTCGGCAACCAGTGCCCGTACCCGGATTTCGAAAACGCCGACAAGCGCTACGTCACTCAGGTGACCGATTCGGTGCGTTCGACACTGCGGCCGTACAAGTGGCCGGTTCAGATCGGTGCGATCGTGGCCTTCACTGCTGTGGCATTGCTGCTGATTACTCGCCGCCAGCGTAAGTCTCGCAAGACTTAAGCCTGCTGAACGAAGGTCAGGCGCACGGCAAAGCCAATCAATAGGCTGCCGAACAACCACTGCTGCACTCGCTGGGCTGTCGGGCTGTGTTTCAGCCAGCGGCCCAGCGCGGCGCCGGTCAGGGCGTAGGCGCTGTCGAACAGCAGACCTGCGCCCACCAGCATCGCGCCGAGCACAGCGAATTGGGTCAGAACCGGTGCGCCATTTGCCACGATGAACTGCGGCAGCAGCACCGAACAGAACAGCAGTGCTTTCGGGTTGAGCAGGTTGGTCAGCAGGCCGCGACGGATGGCTGCGTACCACTGCGCATGACTGTCCGTTCCGGTACCGGCGTTCAGATCCGGCAGCAGCGTGGTGCGCAGGCATTGAATGCCGATCCACAGCAAGTACGCTGCCCCGGCAATCCGCACGGCATCGAACGTCCACGGCGCCGCCTTGAACAGCGCCGCCAACCCCAATGCCGCGAGCGCTACATGACAGCCTCGGGCAATCGCCAGGCCCGCTGCGGTGGCCAGCGCTGCGCCGCGACCCTGGCGGGCGCCGGTCTGCAACAGCAGGATCATGTCCGGGCCGGGCAGCAGATAGACCACCGCCAATGCCAGGAAAAACAGCCAGAGACTCGCCATGTCGCACCCCTTTCGTTGTCGATTCGGTCGCCTCAGTCTAGGGCCGAAGAGCAGGGCAGGTGGTTGCGTAGTCAGCTTCTAAAGGCCGCTGAATTGGCATAATCTGCGATCTTTTACCGCTTAAATCATCGGGATCTGCCAACCATGAAACTGGATGCCTTCGACCGCAAGATTCTCGCCGCGCTGCAACGGGACGGGCGTCTGAGCAATGTGCAGCTGGCCGACGAAATCGGTCTGTCGGCATCGCCGTGTCTGCGTCGGGTGCGCATGCTGGAGGAGGCCGGGGTGATTCGCGGATATCAGGCCAATCTGGATCGCGACGAAGTGGGGTTGGGGCTGACGGTGTTTGTCGGGGTCAAGGTCGAGCGCCACAACGACGAACAGGCCGAGGCGTTTCATCGGGCGGTGATGGCGTTGCCTGAGGTGATTTCGGCGTTTCTGGTGTCCGGGGAATCGGACTTTCTGCTGCAAGTGGTGGTGCCGGATCTGCGCGCCTATGACCGCTTTCTCACCGGGTGCCTGTTGAAGCTGCCGGGGGTGAGCGATATTCGCAGCAATTTTGCGATCCACACGGTGAAGACACCCGGCGCGTTGCCGCTGGGGCATCTGCCGACCTGATACTTCCCGCATTGCGCGGGAAGTATTAGCACAGTGCTTACATCTGCGTCGCCATCCCTTCGACATTCATCGCCGCCTGACGCAACGCTTCGGAGCGGGTTGGATGCGGGTGGCAGGTCAGCGCGATGTCTTCGGCCGAGGCGCTGAATTCCATGGCCACGCAGTACTCGCCGATCATTTCGCTGACGCTCGGGCCGACCAGGTGCACGCCGAGGACTTCGTCGGTGCGCTCATCGGCGATGACTTTGGCAAAGCCTTCGGTCTCGTGATTGATCTTCGCCCGGCTGTTGGCGGTGAACGGGAATTTGCCGACTTTGTACGCCCGGCCTTCGGCCTTCAGCTGCTCCTCGGTCTTGCCGACGCTGGCCAGCTCCGGGCGGGTGTAGATCACGTTGGGAATCAGGTCGTAATTGACCTCACCGGCCTTGCCGACGATCTGTTCGATGCAGGCCATGGCTTCGTCTTCGGCCTTGTGCGCGAGCATTGGCCCGGACGTCACGTCGCCGATCACCCACACGCCGGGCGCTTCGGTGCGATGCTGTTTGTTGGCGAGCATGCCGCGTTTGTCGGTGCTCAGGCCGACGTTTTCCAGGCCCAGGCCCTGGGTGTACGGACGACGTCCGATGGCCACCAGCACGTAATCGGCTTCTAGGATTTCCGCGCTGCCGCCAGCGGCGGGTTCGACGCTGAGCTGTACGCCAGTGGCCGAGGAAGTGGCACTGGTCACTTTCGAGCTCAGCTTGAAGCTGATGCCTTGCTTGGTCAGTGAGCGTTGCAGAGTTTTGCCGGCTTCGCCGTCGACACCGGGGCAGATGCGGTCGAGGTATTCCACCACCGTTACCTGCGCGCCGAGCCGGCGCCAGACCGAGCCGAGTTCGAGGCCAATTACGCCTGCGCCGATCACAACAAGATGCTTGGGCACTTCGCTTAAGGACAGCGCACCGGTCGAGTCGAGGATGCGCTTATTGTCGATTTCCACGCCGGGCAGGGGAGTGGGCTCGGAGCCGGTGGCGATGACGATGTCCTTGGCGGTGAGCTCGATCCGGCTGCCCTGATCACCGGTCACGCTGACTTTTCCGGGACCGTCGATATGGCCCCAGCCCTTGATCCAGTCGACCTTGTTTTTGCGGAACAGGAATTCGATGCCTTTGGTCAGGCCGCTCACGCTTTCATCTTTCTGCTTCATCATCTGCGCAAGGTTGAGCGTGGGTTTGACCTCGATGCCGAGGTTGGCGAACTCCGCGCCCAGCGCCGCTTCGTAGAGTTCTGACGCATGCAAAAGCGCCTTGGACGGCATGCAGCCGACGTTCAGGCAGGTGCCACCCAGCGTGGCGCGGCCCTCGACGCAAGCGGCCTTGAGGCCCAGCTGGCCAGCGCGGATCGCTGCGTTATAACCGCCGGGGCCGCCGCCCAGAATCACCACGTCATAGTTGCTCATGCTCTTACTCCTGGCTGAAGGATGCGAATCGGTAAAAGTAGTTCGCACTGAAAATTATGAACGTAATATGTGCGTTTCCAGACATTTCGGTCAAGGCTTCAGGCAAGCGACAGGTTGCGCATCTTTGAATGGCGCAAATGAGTACAAATATTTCACGACTTTTGTTATATCGTAACGATATGTGCAGTGAGCCAAGGGTTTTGGGGGGATATGCAAGTCGATCTGGATGAAGGCACGCCGGTGACCGGGTTGCCGCGCTTTCAGCAAGCGGCAACGCAGGGCCGGCGTTTGCGTCGCCTGGCGATCGGTCTGGGCGCATTGGCCGGGGCAGGGTGGGTGCTGGCGTTTTTTGTCGGGCTGTTTGCGCCGCAATCGCTTTGGCCCGCGTTGCTGGTCAATCAGAGCGCGGCGTTGCTGGTGCTGGTGGCCGGACTGCAATCGGCGGTGTGGGTGACGCAATGGCGAGCGCAGGTGATCAATCCCGTCGTGCCGGTTTCGGCTGCTGAGGAACCTGCGCCGGAAGGCTGGTACGAGCGGCTGCTGGATCGCATGAGCCAGCGCAGTCTGCACCTGCTCGGGCAGATCGGCGCGCCCACATTGTGGCTGGGCGGGTGGTCGGTGCTGGTGCTGTTAAGCATCGAGCAAATGTGGAATCTGACGCTGTCGGCGGCGGGTGTGGGGTTGTCCGCCACGGTCGGCGCGGCCATAGCTCTGCTGCTGGCGTTCGCTCTGCTGGTGCTGGAGCGACAGCTGGCGCAGGAAAACCCGGCGCAATGGCCCGAGGCCGGGGTGCTGGCGCAACTAACGCGGGTGGCACTCATCAGTCTGGTGCTGGGCGCGTTGTGTCTGTTGTTCGCCAGTGACAGTGCAATCTGGCCGGTACGTCTGGCGGTGTTGATGGGCCTTCTGCCGGGTCTGGTCGCTCTGGAATTACTGTTGCGTGCGCTGCTGTCGCTGTTCAGCCCGCGCCGCGAACAACTCGAACCGGCGTTGCTTGCGCGCAGTTTCGTCGCCGACCTGCTGCGCTGGCCGCCACAACCGTTGCTCGCGTTGCAGCACGAATTGCACAACCGCTTCGGCATCGATCTGCGTCAGATCTGGGCCTTCAGTTACATGCGTCGCGCGTTCTTGCCGGTGCTGTTGCTGGTGGCGGCGGTGGGCTGGCTGCTTACCGGTATTCACGAAATACCGATGCAAAGCCGTGGCATCTACGAACGCTTCGGCAAGCCGGTGCAGGTTTTCGGGCCGGGTTTACACGCCGGTTTACCCTGGCCGCTGGGGCGTGTGCTGAATGTTGAAAACGGTGTGGTGCATGAGCTTGCGACCAGCGTCGGCGAAAACCCGGCGCCCATGCAGTTGGACCCGGCAGAAGGCCCGGCGCCATTCACCGCCAACCGTCTGTGGGACGCCAGCCACGTCAATGACAAGTCCCAGGTTATCGCCAGCAGCCGTGGCGATCAGCAGAGCTTTCAGATCGTCAACATGGACGTGCGCTTCGTCTATCGTATCGGCCTGACGGATCAGGCCGCGCTGGCCGCGACCTACAACAGTGCCGATGTGCCTACTCTGATCCGCAGTACCGCCAGCCGGATTCTGGTGCATGACTTTGGCTCGCGCACTCTCGACGGATTGCTCGGCGAGGACAGGACCGGGCTCGCCGAAGAAATCGGACGCGCCGTGCAAAGCGATCTGCAGAAGCTCGACAGCGGCGTGGAAATTCTCGCCACGGTGGTCGAAGCGATTCACCCGCCGGCAGGGGCGGCCAATGCCTATCACAGCGTGCAAGCCGCGCAGATCGGCGCTCAGGCGTTGATCTCCCGTGAGCGCGGTGCTGCTGCCGAAGCCAGTAATCAGGCGCAGTTGCAGGCCAGCCTCGCGCGGGATCAGGCCAGTGCTAACGCCCATGAAATCAACGCCACGGCCCGGGCGGCGGATCTGAAATTCAGCGCCGAACAAAAGGCCTACGCCAGCGCCGGCCAGGCCTTCGTGCTGGAGCAATACCTCAGCCAACTCAGCCAGGGTTTGAGCAAAGCCAAACTGCTGGTACTCGACCATCGCCTGGGCGGCAGCAGTAACGCACCGACCATCGACCTGCGTACGTTCACGCTGCCGGCAGATCCGGCGCGCACCACCGCTCAGCCAGGAGCCACCCATTGAGCCAGTCGCACACTCACGATCACCATGACCACAGCGGCCACGATCATGCTCATGGCGGCGGTCATCACCATCACGGGCATCATCACCATCACCACGGTGCGCCGGAAGAGGCGGGGCCTTTTCCGTGGAGACGTATGGGCTGGGCAGCGTTGCTGGTGGCGTTCGCCATCGCGGCGGCGAGCCTGGTGCAAGTGCGCTCTGGTGAAGCCACGGTCATCACCCGTTTCGGCAATCCGTCCCGCGTGTTGCTGGAACCGGGTCTGAGCTGGCGTTGGCCGGCACCGTTCGAAGCGGCGATTCCGGTGGATCTGCGTTTACGCACGACTTCCAGCGGTTTGCAGGACGTCGGCACTCGCGACGGTTTGCGCATCATCGTTCAGGCGTACGTGGCCTGGCAGGTGCAGGGCGATCCCGACAACGTGCAACGCTTCATGCGCGCCGTGCAGAATCAGCCGGACGAAGCGGCGCGCCAGATTCGGACGTTTGTCGGCTCGGCGCTGGAAACCACGGCCAGCAGTTTCGATCTGGCGAATCTGGTGAATACTGATGCAAGCCAGGTTCGCATCGCCGATTTTGAAGCGCAGTTGCGTCAGCAAATCGATCAGCAACTGCTCGCGACTTACGGCGTGCGCGTGGTGCAGGTGGGCATCGAGCGTCTGACATTGCCATCGGTGACCCTGACCGCAACGGTCGACCGGATGCGTGCCGAGCGTGAAACCATCGCCACCGAACGCACCGCCATCGGCAAACGTGAAGCGGCGCAAATCCGCTCCGCCGCCGAACGCGATGCGCGAATCGTACAAGCCGATGCCACGGTGAAAGCCGCCGATATCGAAGCCCAATCGCGGGTGGAAGCGGCGCAGATTTACGGACGTGCTTACGCCGGTTCGCCGCAGCTATACAACTTGCTGCGCTCGCTGGACACCCTCGGCACCATCGTTTCGCCAGACACCAAACTGATCCTGCGCACCGACGCCGCGCCATTCCGGGTGTTGGTCGACGGGCCACCGAATCTCGACAGCAAGAGCGGATCGCAGCCATGAATGAAGTTCCACGTGGAACACATTCGCTGAACAGTCCGTGGATTCAAGCGGGACGTCTGGCGTTTTTCGCGCTGTACGCGGTGACAGTGCTGGCGGCGTTGGCTTGGGCGTTTTCCAATGTCCGGCAGATCGACCCACAAAACCGCGCGGTGGTTTTGCATTTCGGAGCGCTGGACCGCATTCAGAATGCCGGCTTGTTATTGGCCTGGCCGCAGCCGTTCGAACAGGTGGTTTTGTTGCCGGCGGCAGATCGGGTCATCGAGCGGCGGGTGGAAAATCTGCTGCGCAGCGATCAGGCCTTGCAGGCGGATCGCGTCGCCACCTTCGCCACGCCGCTGAGTGATGCGCTGGCTGGCTCCGGATATCTGCTTACTGGTGACGCCGGTGTTGTGCAGCTGGATGTGCGGGTGTTCTACAAGGTCACCGATCCCTATGACTTCGTGCTGCAAGGCGAACATGTGCTGCCGGCGCTGGATCGATTGGTGACGCGTAGCGCAGTGGCACTGACGGCGGCGCGAGATCTGGACACCATTCTGGTGGCGCGGCCGGAGTTGATCGGCGCTGATAATCAGGCCGCCGAACGTCGCGAACGGCTGCGTGGCGATCTGGTGCAAGGCATCAACCGTCGTCTCGCCGAGTTGAAGGCGAGCGGGCAGGGCATCGGCATCGAAGTGGCGCGGGTTGATGTGCAATCGAGTCTGCCGGAACCTGCGGTCAGTGCGTTCAACGCCGTCCTCACTGCCAGCCAGCAAGCCGACAAAGCAGTCGCCAATGCCCGCACTGAGGCCGAAAAACTCACTCAGTCCGCCAACGAGCAGGCCGACCGCACGCTGCAAGTCGCCCATGCCCAGGCCGGTGAGCGGCTGGCCAAAGCCTCCGCCGACACGGCGACGGTGTTGAGCCTGGCCAAGGCGCAACAGCAGGGCACTGACCCGCAAATGCTGTTGCGTCTGTACCGCGAGCGGATGCCGAAGATTCTCGGTCAGGCCGGTTCGGTGACCACGGTCGATCCGAAAGACGATTCACGCCTGATCATTCAGGGAGCCAGCAAATGACTGCCACCACCTCAACTCCGAGCCTGTTGTCCTCGGCCGAACAACGCCGCGCCGCCCGCCAGTTGACCCTGGCGATGCTTGCCCTCGGCTTGCTCGGTTTAGGGCTGATCTGGCGCTGGCTGATGCCGGAGCAAACTGGCGTCAGTCAGTTGCTGCTCGGATTCGCTTCTTTATTAGTCGCGGTGCCCGTGATGCGCTCGGCGTGGTTCAGCCTGCGTTATCCGAGCCTGCACGGCATCACCGATCAGTTGATCGCCCTGGCGATGATCGGGGCCTGGGCCACGGGCGATCTGCTCACGGCCGCGCTTTTGCCGATCATCATGATCTTCGGCCATGTGCTGGAGGAGCGCAGTGTGATCGGTTCCCAGGAAGCGATTCATGCTCTCGGCCAACTCACGCGCAGCCATGCGCGCAAGGTGCAGGCGGACGGCTCGATCATCGAAGTCGACAACGGCACGCTCAAGGCTGGCGACAAAGTCGAAGTGCGCGCCGGGGATCGGGTGCCGGCGGACGGTCGGATTTTATCCGGCCAGGCCAGCCTCGATACGGCGTCGATCACCGGTGAGTCGGTGCCGGTCGAGGCGGGTGTCGGCATGGCGGTGTTCGGCGGCACGATCAACCTCGACGGGTTGCTGCGAATTGAAGTGACCCGTACCGGGGATGAATCGACCCTCGGCAAGGTCATCGCGCTGATGCAGAACGCCGAACGCTCCAAGCCGCCGATCACCCGTTTGCTCGAACGCTATGCCGGCAGCTACATGGTGCTGGTGTTGCTGCTCGCGGCGGTGACCTGGTTCATCACCAACGATGCACAGGCGATGCTCGCGGTGCTGGTGGCGGCATGCCCATGCGCGCTGGTGTTGTCGGCACCGGCCACGGCGATTGCCGGGGTGGCGGTGGCGGCTCGGCACGGGATACTGATCCGCAGTTCGGCATTCCTTGAGGAACTGGCCGACCTCACTTCGCTGGTGGTCGACAAGACCGGCACCCTCACTTACGGCACGCTGCGCTTGCAGTCGATCAACAGCCCGCGAGCGGATCACGGGGCGGTGATGGCGCTGGCTGCAAGTCTGGGTGCGGCGAGCAGCCATCCGGTCAGCCGCGCGCTGGCCGGATTGGTCAGCGCGGAAGAGGTGCTGGTACTGACCGACATTCACGAGCGGCAGGGGTTGGGCGTAGTGGCCAAAACCGCGCAAGGCGAAGCAGCACTCGGGCGTCCGGAGCTGTTCGCGCAGCTGGGCATCCCGACCACGGCGATCCCCGAACACGATGGCCCGATTGCCGGACTGGCGCTGAACGGCGAATTTCTTGCCTGGCTGTTGCTGGCCGACACCGTCAAACCGGAAGCGCGATTTGCGCTGGGTGAATTGCGTGACCTCGGGCTGGGGCGGCAACTGCTGTTGACCGGTGACCGGCAAAGCGTCGCGCAGACCCTGGCCCAGGAAGTCGGCCTGCACGAAGTCGAAGCCCAGGCGTTGCCCGAAGACAAACTCAACCGAGTGCTCAAGGAAATCGACAACGGCTTCCGGCCGATGGTGGTCGGCGACGGGATCAACGATTCGCTGGCACTCAAAGCGGGCGTCGTCGGTGTGGCGATGGGAGCGGGCGGTGCCGACATTGCGCTGGCCTCGGCCGACATCGTGCTGATCGGCAGTGACCTGCGTCGGCTCGGCACCTGCGTGCGCCTCAGCCGTCAGTGCCGACGGACCTTGCAGGTAAACGTGATCATCGGCCTGGGCTGGACGCTGGCCATCGTCGTATTCGCGGCTTTCGGCTGGCTCGGTGCGGCGGGCGCGATGATCGCTGCATTGCTGCACAACCTGAGCACGTTGTTGGTGCTGGGCAATGCCGGTCGCCTGCTGCGTTTTCAGGAGCCGCTGTTGAAGCTGAAGGCGCCGGACTGATCATTTTTCGAACTGTGCGCCGCTCTCGAAGTCTTTTGAGAAGGCGCACTGAAGCAAGGATGACAGCGTCATTACAGCCTCTGCGGCTGATAGTCGGCGGCTATCAAATCGATAGCCTGCTAATTTTCAAGGATGGTCTACCCTCAGATCAGACGTCTGAAACCAGGGGGATATTCCATGCTCGCGCAACTTCCACCGGCCTTACAGAATCTGCAGCTTCCGCTTCGTCTGCGACTCTGGGACGGCCATGAATTCAATCTGGGCCCGACGCCCAGCGTCACCATCGTGGTCAAGGACCCGCAGATGGTCACCCAGTTCACCCATCCAAGCCTGGACGCGCTGGGGGCGGCGTTCGTCGAGGGCAAACTCGAACTCGAAGGCTCTATCAGCGAGGTCATCCGGGTTTGCGATGAATTGAGCACAGCCTTGCTTGGGGACGTGGACAGTCAGCCGGTGCGTACCGTGCACGACAAGGAAACCGACGCCAAAGCCATTTCCTACCATTACGACCTGTCCAACGCGTTCTATCAGCTGTGGCTGGACAGCAACATGGTCTATTCCTGTGCGTATTTTGAAACCGGTAGCGAATCGCTTGAGCAGGCTCAGGAAGCCAAGTTTCGCCATTTGTGCCGCAAGTTGCGCTTGCAGCCCGGCGAGTATCTGCTGGATGTCGGCTGTGGTTGGGGCGGGTTGGCGCGTTTTGCCGCGCGGGAGTTCGGCGCCAGGGTTTTTGGCATCACCCTGAGCAAGGAACAACTGGCATTGGCTCGAGAGCGGGTAAAGGATGAAGGTCTTGAGGAGCAGATCGAACTACAGTTGCTCGACTATCGCGATCTGCCGCAGGACGGTCGGTTCGATAAAGTCGTGAGCGTCGGAATGTTCGAACACGTCGGCCACGCCAACCTCGCCGAATACGCAAGGATCCTGTTCGGCGCGGTGAAAGAGGGCGGCCTGGTGATGAACCACGGCATCACCGCCAAGCACACCGATGGCCGTCCGGTGGGACGCGGCGCCGGGGATTTCATCGAGAAGTACGTGTTCCCCAACGGCGAGTTGCCGCACCTGGCGATGATCTCGGCCGAGATCAGTGAGGCGGGTCTGGAGATCGTCGACGTCGAGAGTCTGCGCCTGCACTACGCGCGTACGCTGGATCACTGGAGCGAACGGCTGGAGGACAACCTTGAAGCCGCCGCGAAACTCGTCCCGGACCAGGCGCTGCGCATCTGGCGTCTGTACCTCGCGGGCTGCGCTTACGCGTTCGCCCGCGGCTGGATCAATCTGCACCAGATCCTCGCCGTGAAGGCCCATGCTGACGGCAGCCATGAACTGCCGTGGACGAGGGACGACATCTACAACCCTTGAACCTAGAGAATCGGCGAAATCAGCCGGGCGATCCGCATGCCGACCTGTTGCAGGCGGTGGATCTCCCGGCTTTCTTCTTTGGCGACTTCGTAGGCCTGAGCGAAGTCATCGTTCAGCATCTGTTCCACGCTGGCGGCGAATTCGCTGTCGACGGTCAGCAGCATCACCTCGAAATTCAGCCGGAACGAACGGTTGTCCAGATTGGCGCTGCCGATGGCGCTGATTTCGCTGTCGATCAACACCACTTTCTGATGCAGGAAACCCGGCTCGTAGCGGAATACCCGCACGCCGGCGCGCACCGCTTCGAAAGCGTACAGGCTGGAGGCGGCGTAGACGATGCGATGGTCTGGGCGCGAAGGCAGCAGCAGGCGCACGTCAACTCCGCGCAACACTGCGAGGCGTAATGCTGCGAACACGGCTTCGTCGGGAATGAAGTAGGGGCTGGTGATCCACACGCGCTCGGTGGCGGCGTGGATGGCTTCGACGAAGAACAGCGAGCAGGTTTCGTAGGCATCCGCCGGACCGCTGGCGAGCAACTGGCAAAGCACGCCGTCCTCCGGGTACGCGTCCGGCAGGATCAGCGGCGGCAATGACCGCGCGGCCCAGAACCAGTCTTCGGCAAATGACTCCTGCATGCAGGCCACCACGGGGCCACGCACCTGGACGTGAGTGTCGCGCCACGGTGCCAGCGGTGGTTTTTCACCCATGTATTCGTCGCCGACGTTGTGGCCGCCGACAAACCCGATCAGCCCGTCGACCACCACGATCTTGCGGTGGTTGCGAAAATTCACCTGGAAACGATTGAGCCAGCCGCTGCGGGTGGCGAACGCTTTGACCTCGACGCCGCCATCGCGCAGCGCTTGCACGTAGCTATGGGGCAGGGCGTGACTGCCGATGCGGTCGTAGAGCAAGTGAATCACTACGCCTTCGGCGGCTTTCTTCAACAGCAGGTCACGCAGGCGCTGACCGAGACGATCGTCGTGAATGATGAAAAACTGGATCAGCACCGCTTCCCGCGCCTGGTCGATTGCGTGGAAAATCGCCTCGAAGGTGGCGGCTCCATTGATCAGCAATCGCACTTCATTGTTGGCCAGGCACGGCATGCGACCCAATTTCGGCATCGCTCGTAGTGAGTCATAGGCGTTCGACGCGCGGGCAGTGAGGGCTTCCTCCACCCAGGGCCGCCAGTTCAGTTCGGAAACGGCCTGGCGCATTTGTTCGTTGGCCTGGCGCCGGGCCTTGATGTAACCATCGAAAGTGCTGCGGCCGAACACCAGATAGGGGATGAGCGTCAGATAAGGAATGAAGATCAGCGACAGCGCCCAGGCGATCGCGCCTTGGGCGGTGCGTACGGTCAATACGGCATGGATCGCGGCGATCGAGCCGAGGGTGTGTATCAGGGCGATCAGATAACCGAAAATGTGCGGTCCGAAATAATCCATGGGGCAACCTTGCTCCTGAAGATTCAATGCTTAACAGACCATGTTCCATGGTGATTGTCGCTAATTACTTTCAAGTCACGAACGCCAGCCATGAACCGAAACTGGTGGCCGGCGTCTAACGGCCACTACTGATCAGGAGTTTTTCAATGAACGTTCGTCTGCTGGGTTTGGCGCTGGGCCTGGGTTTGGCCTTGCCGGTGGTTGCTCAGGCGCAAATGCTGCAGCCGGGGTTGTGGGAAATGACGTCGAGCAATGTGAAGGTCGATGATCAGGTGATGGATGTGCAATCGATCCTCGGCCAGATTCAGGGCCAGATCACCCCGCAACAGCGGGCGGAACTGGAGAAGCAGGGGATCAACATCGGCGGCAAGGGCATCCGCGCCTGCCTGACGCCGCAGCAGGTGGCCACCAACGATATTCCGCTGGCGGACCCGCAGTCGGGCTGCAAACAGCAGATCACCGAGCGTGTCGGCAACCAGTGGAAATTCCGCTTCAGTTGCCCGAAAGCCCAAGGCACCGGCGTCGCCACGTTCCTCAGTGACCGTGAGTTCACCACCGTCGCCAATGGCACCTTCAATGCCATCGGGATCAACCAGAAGGGCAGTCTGGAAACCCGGGCAGTCTGGCTGGGTCAGGATTGCGGTACGGTCAAACCGAGAGCGTAACGTCATAATCGAAACCGCCTCCACCTCGAGTGGAGGCGGTTTTCTTTTCAGCGCATGAACCGTAGCGGCAATCCCTGGCAGTTGTCATGGATGCGATGGTCATGCCATGCAATCTGCCCCGACACCATCGTTGTGCTGACCCGATGCCGGAAGCTGCACTGAACGAAGGGCGTCCAGCCGCATTGCGACAGAACCGGCTGACGTGACACCGCGACACCTTTGGGCTCCGGTTGAATCAACACCAGGTCCGCCCAATACCCCTCACGCAAATAACCGCGATCCGGAATGGCAAACAGATCCGCCACCCGGTGGCTGGTCTTGGCCACCAGCGTGGTGATCGGCAGCACGCCATCCGCCACCAGTTCCAACAACGCCGGCAGCGCGTGCTGCACCAGTGGTAGCCCGGATGGTGCCTGTTCATACGCTTGCTGTTTTTCCGCCCAGGTGTGCGGTGCGTGATCGCTGCCGATCACATCCAGTCGATTGCTCAGCAGTGCATGGCGCAGGGCGTCACGATCGCTCTGGGACTTGATCGCCGGATTGCATTTGATCAGGTTGCCGAGGTTCGGGTAGTCACGGTCATCGAACAGCAAGTGGTGCAGGCAGACTTCGGCGGTGATGCGTTTTTGCGTCAGCGGTTTGTCTTCGAACAGGGCCAGCTCGCGGGCCGTGGTCAGGTGCAGGACGTGCAGACGAGTGCCGTGACGTCGGGCCAGATCCACCGCCAGAAACGATGAGCGAAAGCAGGTGTCGGCATTGCGGATCAGCGCATGGGCGTCGGGTGGCAATTGGTTGCCGAAGCGTTCGCGCAGGTTCGCGGCATTCGCCTCGATGGTCGGCGTGTGTTCACAGTGGGCCAGCAGAATCGTCGGCACTTCAGCGAACAGCCGCTCGAGGGTGTGCGGGTCGTCCACCAGCATGTTGCCGGTGGACGCGCCCATGAACACTTTGACACCGGCCACCTCGCTCGGATTGAGTGCAGCGACGGTGTCCAGATTGTCGTGACTGACGCCAAAATGAAAACCGTAGTTGGCCACCGAATTGATCGCTGCCCGGCGCTTTTTATCGGCCAGCGCCTCAAGGGTCAGGGTGGCAGGGTTGGTGTTGGGCATGTCCATGAAACTGGTGATGCCACCGGCCACGGCTGCACGGGATTCGGTGTGGAGGCTGCCCTTGGCCGGCGCACCCGGCTCGCGAAAATGCACCTGGTCGTCAATCATTCCCGGAAGCAGCCATTGGCCGTTGGCGTCGATTTCACGGGTCGCGTTTTCACCTTCGATGCTGCCGGCGATCTTGACGATGCGCCCGTTGCTGACCAACAGATCGGCGTCGAACTCGCGCCCTTCGTTCACCAGCCGCGCATTGCGAATCAACACACTGCTCATGATTCAAAACTCGTTCTGCAGGGCTTTGTAGCCACGTACCAGGTCGACGTTGGTGCGCGCCACGTCTTCGGAAAACTCCGAAGCGCTGACGCTCACCGGCGGAAATTGCGAGAGGTCGGTGCCCGGCCCGATGCGGGTGGTGGAGGGCACGTAGAACGCGTCCGGCAGGTCCCGGCCGTCGACCACCGAGTTGTGCCGCACCACGCAACCGTTGCCGACCACGCAGTTGAACAACACGCTGTTGAAGCCGATGAACACCCGGTTGCCGACCGTGCACGGGCCATGCACGATCGAACGGTGGGCGATGGAGCTGAATTCGCCGATGGTCACCGCGGCGCCGGATTTGGAGTGGATCACCACCCCGTCCTGGATGTTCGAATTGGCGCCGATGGTGATCGGCTCCATCTCGCCCGTGGCGTCCACTTCATCGGCGCGGATGACCGCGTACGGGCCGACGAACACGTTTTCACCGACCACCACTTTGCCGCAGATGATCGCGGTTTTATCGACGTAGGCAGACTCGGCAATCTGCGGCAAATCACCGGAAGGATTTTTACGGATCATGGTTGGCTCAGGGCTTGGTAGAGAGTGTTGAGGTTGTAATCGAACAGGCCCGTGAAGGTGCTGGCCGGGCCGCTGGCAGCAAGAGCATCGGAGTACAGCGTGCCGCCGATGTGGGCACCGCTTTCGTCGGCGATCTGTTTCAGCAGGCGCGCGTCCTTGATGTTTTCCATGAACACCGCTTTGACCTTCGCCTGGCGGATCTGGGTGATCAGCGCGGCGACTTCGGCAGCGGAAGGTTCGCGTTCGGTGGACAGACCTTGTGGTGCCATGAAGTCGATGCCGTAGGCCTGTCCGAGATAACCGAAGGCGTCGTGGCTGGTAACGATCTTACGGTTGCCAGGTGGCAATGAACCGAGCTTGGCTTTCGCTTGGGCGAGGAGGGCGTAGATCTGTTTCAGGTAAGCCTGGCTGTTGCGCTCGTAGTCGGTTTTGTTTTCCGGGTCAGCGGCGATCAATGCTTTGGTGATGTTGGCGACATACAACTCGGCGTTCGCCAGGTTGTGCCAGGCGTGAGGGTCGGGAACGGTTTCGCCGTCCTCGTCCAGCGAGCGCGGAATCACGCCGCGACTGGCGCTGATCACCGGGGCTCTGGTGTCGGTGCTGGCGACCAGCCGATCCAGCCAGGGTTCGAACCCCAGTCCGTTCTTGACGATCAGTTTCGCCTTGAGCAGAGCCTTGGCGTCATCCGGTGTCGGTTCGTAAGTGTGGGCATCGGCGTCAGGGCCGACCATGTTGGTGATCTGGATATGCTCGCCGCCGACCTGATGCACCATGTCGGCAAGGATGCTGAAACTGGTGACCACCGGCAGTTTTTCCGCCGCCGATAACGACATCGACAGCATCAGGCTGAACAGCACGAGTAGAGCGCGCATCGGGAAACACCTCATTGGGATGTGAGCAAAGGCGGGCGGCGCAACAGACCGTGAACCGGTCCGAACACCACGGACAGCAAGTAACCGACACCGGCGACCAGCACGATGGCCGGGCCGCTGGGTAGCGAGTAGTAGAACGACAGCAACAGACCAAGCCATACCGATGCGCAACCGATGAGCGCGGCGATGGCGATCAGGATCGGCAGGCGCCGGCTCCAGAAGCGTGAAGCGGCGGCGGGCAGCATCATCAGGCCGACCACCATCAGGGCGCCGATCGCCTGGAAGCCGATCACCAGATTCAGCACCACCAGCGTCAGGAACACGCCATGGGCGACTGGGCCGAGTCGACTGACCGTGCGCAGGAAAAACGGATCGAGGGTGTCGAGCAACAACGGTTTGTAGATCAGCGCCATGGCCATCAGGCTGAGTGCCGATACCCACAACATGCCGTTGAGGGTCGGCCCGTCCACCGCCAAGGCAGAGCCGAACAGCAGGTGCAGCAAATCGAGTCGCTTGCCGGCGATGCCGAGAATCAGCACGCCGCTGGCCAGCGAGATGGGATAGATCGCGGCGAGGCTGGCGTCTTCGCGCAGGCCGGTGCGTCGGGTGATCCACGCGGCGAGTCCGGCCATGCTCAGGCCGGCACCGAGGCCGCCGAGGGTCAGCGCCGGCAGACTCAACCCGGCGAACCAGAACCCCAACGCGGCGCCGGGGAGGATGCCGTGGGCAACGGCGTCGCCGATCAGGCTCATCCGGCGCAGGATCAGAAACACGCCCAGTGGTGCCGTGCTGCACGCCAGGACCAGACCGCCGAGCAGGGCCCGGCGCATGAAGACGAACTCGTGGAACGGTTGCCATAAATGGCTCAGCGTGAGCATCAGGCCACCTGCGTGTGAGGTGTTTGCTGGATGAGATCGACGCTGCTGCCGAATGCGCAGCCGCTCGGTTTGATCAGCAGGGTCTGTGGAATGTGTAGGCGCACGGCGGCGAGGTCATGGCAAACCACGACCAGGGTTCGTCCTCGTTCATGCCAGGCGTGCAGGTGTTGCCACAACAATGTCTGACCCAGTTCGTCGAGCGCGGCATGGGGTTCGTCGAGCAGCAGCAACGGTGTGTCGGACAGGCTCAAACGGGCGAGCAGGGCGCGTTGCAGTTCTCCGCCGGAGAGGGCCATCAGGGGACGATGTTCCAGTCCGCTCAGGTGCCAGTTCTCCAGTGCGGATTCGAGACGTTGGGCCCTGAGTTGCGATGACAGTCGGCGTCCCCAGAAACCGGCTGCCACCAATTCCTGGAGGCTGATCGGGAATTGTCGATCCAGATGCTGTTGTTGAGGCAGGAAGGACAAGCCGCTTTGGCGTGGAACACCTAACTCGACCTTTCCGGTCAGTGGACGCTGTAACCCGGCGATGACTTTGAGCAGGCTGCTTTTGCCGCTGCCGTTGACGCCGATGATTGCTGTCAGGCTGCCGCTTTCCAGCTTCATGTTAAGCGGTGTGGTGAGCGGCTGGCCGGGAGCTCCCCAGCTCAGGTTTTGGCAGCGAATCATGGCTGCTCCCGGCGCCAATGACTCTCGGCGACGGCGTCGTGAGCATGAAGGCTTTCGGCGTGGATGACTCGTACGTGGAATTCGCTGACACCGGGTGAGCGAAGCAGTGCCAGATTAAGGCGTCGTGCAGCGTCTTCGCAGAACATCAGGTTTTGGCCATTGGCGAGGGCGAAGGCTTGTTCGTCGGCACGTTTCACAGCGGTTTGCACGGCGGTGCCGAGGGCTGCTTCGGCGTCGTTGATGATGGACGTCAGGGGTAGTTCGTCGACAAATTCGTCCAGGTGCAAATGCAACTGGGCGGTACTGCGTTGGCTGTGAGGTGTGGCCACGATGCCTTGGGTCGAGCCCAGCCACGCCAACACATCGGCGTGTTGCAGCGGTTTGTTGGCGAAATCGTCGACGAATTGTTGCTGGATCAACTGCCTCGCCAATGCCGCAGAACAAGGGCAAGTTGAGGAATATGCCACGTCGATTTTCAGTTCCACGTGGAACACTTTGTTTTTTAGCTGGGCTGAAACGGTGACGGGATAGGTTTTCCATCCTGCCAACGGACTGACCAATGCCGGCCTTCTCAACAGAAAATCAGTATGGATATTCAGATAGGCGCCTTCGGACAGATCTTCGTGGCTGTCGAGAAAACGCTGCAAAACTTGACGCAAAAGGGCGGGAGAAAGGTTCTGCTGCTCCAGCGCTTCCAGCCCCAGATAGAGCCGGGACATGTGAATGCCGCGGGCGTCTCCATCATCAAGACTGACGCCCGCATCCGCTTTGGCAGCCAGTCGTTGGCCTTCGATAAACACAGGTAAAGCAATGCCGCACATTCCCACCCATTCGAGAGGCAGGGCCTGGCGGGCGGCTTGAGCCGCGACATCCGGCAAAGTCAGCGCGTTCATGAGCAGTTCCATAATGGTGATTGAATTTGATGTTACATTATAACAATTCAAACCACGATGCCTTTTTCATGAACAGGCTTTCATATGCACAGACGCCACTTGCTCAACCTGATGCTGGCCAGCGCGGCCTTTGTTTTGCCTTTTTCGGTGTCCGCCACGCAGATACGCAATGCGCGGCTTTGGCGTTCGGATGACAAGCTTCGGCTGGTGTTCGATCTGAGTGGTCCCGTGAGCTACAAGACATTCACCTTGAGCACACCCGAGCGATTGATCATCGATTTGAGCGGGGCCAGCCTGGAGGGTGATTTCGGTCAGCTGGCGTTATCCGGCACCCCGATTCGCTCAATTCGCTCTGGCCATTTTGGCCAAGGGAATACTCGGATCGTGCTGGATCTAAGCAGTCCGGTTCAGCTCAATTCATTCTTGTTGGCGCCTCAGGATGGGCAAGGACATCGCCTGGTTTTGGACCTGATGAACTCTTCAGCAGGGCTCCCGGCGAGCGTTCCACGTGAAACACCCCAGGAAAAATCTCACCCCAAGCGCGACATCATGGTGGTGGTCGACCCCGGGCATGGCGGAAAGGATCCGGGTGCAATCGGCGCCAAGGGCGAGCGGGAAAAGGATGTGGTTTTGTCCATTGCGCAATTGCTCGCACGTCGGCTTAAACGAGAGAAAGGCTTTGATGTAAAGCTGGTTCGTAACGACGATTTCTTCGTCCCGTTGCGCAAGCGTGTGGAGATTGCGCGTCAGCACAAGGCGGACATGTTCATCTCGGTGCACGCCGACGCGGCGCCGCGTCTGACGGCTTCGGGAGCGTCGGTATATTGCTTGTCCGAAGGCGGCGCAACGTCCGCCACCGCGCGGTTTATGGCGCAGCGGGAAAATGGTGTGGATCTGCTCGGAGCTACAAGTTTGCTCAATCTGAAAGACAAGGATCCGATGCTCGCTGGCGTGATACTCGACATGTCGATGAACGCAACCATCGCCGCCAGTTTGCAGCTCGGAAGCACAGTGCTGGGCAGCCTGGCCGGCATCACCACGCTGCACCAAAAGCGTGTGGAACAGGCTGGATTTGCCGTTCTGAAATCGCCGGATGTGCCGTCAATCCTCGTGGAAACCGGGTTTATTTCCAACGCGCGGGACAGCCAGCGTCTGGTGAACGCGCGTCATCAGCAGGCCGTGGCAGACGGTTTGTTTGAGGGCTTGCAGCGTTACTTCCAGAAGAATCCGCCTGTCGACAGCTACATGGCCTGGCAACAGGAGCAGAAAGGATCACAGGTTTAGCAGCCAGTGATCCGGCTGCAGGTGAACTTCGCGCTACTGCCGCCGGAGCTGGAGAAGCGATTGATCGTGGTCCAGCCCACTCGCCGGTTGTAGCCAACCCAGGCTTCTCCATCAGAAGCGATGCCGGTGAAGAATGTCAGTTGCCCGTAGCGGCTGTTGGTTTGTACCCAATAGCGGTTTCCCGCTTTTTCAAATCCGCGCAGGTAAATCGTGCTGCCGACGGTGTTGACGCTATAAGCGTTGCCGTCGGCATCAATGCACGCCAACAGGTTCGCACTGCGCGTGCAATCGGCGAGCCCCGGCACTTGTGCTTCGGCATTCAGCGTCAGCAATGCCAGACAGATAAACGAGTATTTGAACGCGGTTTTCATGACGTAACTCGGAGACGACCTGATTACAGCTTCCGGCCCTTTGTCACTTTGGGCAAGAAGAGAGTGGATTGACTCTGTTGTTATACTATAACATTAATCGGACAAGGCTTTCCGTGGCTTCCTTTTCAAGCGTCCGCTTCTCTGGTGATTCCGTCGAAGCCCAAGAACGCTCGCCCCGAGAGCCTCCAGCGCTGTTTAGCGACCGTCTGATGAGGTTTATCCAATGTCTTCCCGACTTCCCGTGACCGTTTTGTCCGGCTTTCTCGGTGCCGGAAAAAGTACACTTTTGAATTACGTACTACGTAACAGAGATGATCTGCGCGTCGCCGTTATCGTCAACGATATGAGCGAGATCAACATCGATGGCAGCGAAGTCCAGCGTGATGTGAGCCTGAACCGTGCTGAAGAGAAGCTCGTGGAAATGAGCAATGGCTGTATCTGCTGTACGTTACGTGAAGACCTGCTTGAAGAGGTCAGCCAGTTGGCCCGTGAAGGCCGCTTTGATTACCTGCTGATTGAATCCACGGGAATCTCCGAGCCGTTACCCGTAGCCGAGACATTCACCTTCCGTGATGAACAGGGGCAAAGCCTCGCCGACATCGCTCGCCTCGACACGATGGTCACTGTAGTCGACGGTATGAACTTCCTGCCTGACTACCAGGCTGCTGAAAATCTCGCTTCTCGTGGCGAATTCCTCGGTGAGGAGGATGAGCGCTCGATTACCGACCTGTTGATCGAACAGATCGAGTTCGCCGACGTCCTTTTGATCAGCAAGATCGACCTGATCAGCAGCCGCGAGCGGGAAGAGCTGATGGCCATTCTCAGACGTCTCAACGCTCAGGCCGAGATCATCCCGATGGTCATGGGTGAAGTACCGCTGGAGAAAATTCTCAATACCGGTCGTTTCGACTTCGAAAAGGCCGCCCAGGCCCCGGGTTGGTTGCAGGAGTTGCGCGGGGAACATGTGCCGGAAACCGAGGAGTACGGCATCGCTTCCACGGCTTATCGGGCACGCCGGCCCTTTCATCCACAGCGTTTTTTCGACTTCATCGATCGCCCTTGGGTAAACGGCAAACTGCTGCGCTCCAAAGGCTTTTTCTGGCTGGCCAGCAAACCCACGGATGCCGGTAGCTGGTCCCAGGCAGGTGGCCTGATGCGCCACGGTTTCGCCGGGCGCTGGTGGCGCTTCGTGCCAAAGGAACAGTGGCCGCTGGATCAGGAAAGTACCGCCGCAATCATGGAAAACTGGATCGCCAGCGTAGGCGATTGTCGTCAGGAGCTGGTGTTTATCGGGCAGAACATCGATTTCGCTCAGCTGTCGTCGGAACTGGATGATTGCCTGCTGACCGATGCCGAAATGGCGCTCGGTACTCAAGGCTGGCTACAACTGCGCGATCCGTTTGGCTCCTGGCACGATGAGGTCGCCTGATGCTCGCCCTGAAACCGCTGTCAGGCAGCACGCGTCATCAGTCTTTCGGCCAGACCCCGCAGGCGTTGGCGAGCATTCTTGAGGACGAGACCAACCTCGCGGTCTGGCAGCGACAGCTTCCGCTGCACATTGCCGAATTCGCGGACTTGTTGCTGTCTCTGAACGAGCCTTACGCCGAGGCGCTGTGCCTGGAATTGCCGGACGAAGACGCAGAGCCGGATCTCACGGGACTGGCCAGCGGCTTTCGCGATCTGGAAGGCTACGAAGGGTTTATCGCCGACTTGAAATGGCTGGTCAGTGCCTTCGCCTGCCTGCTGGGTGCGCGACGGATCGGCCTGCGCCTGCGGGTGCTGGACAAGGCCATGTGTCCGCGTTTTCACGTCGATCATGTGCCGGTGCGGTTGATCACCACGTACGCAGGTGTTGGCAGTGAATGGCTAAGGGAAGGGGTGATGGACCGTCGGCAACTGGGACAGCCGCAAGCCGAACCGCAGGAAGCGTCACGGATTCAGCAATTGAATCGAGGGGAGGTGGCATTGCTCAAGGGCGAAAAATGGCACGGCAACGAAGGTTTCGGGCTGATCCATCGCTCGCCACAACCGGCGTCGGGCGAGCGGCGGCTGATGCTGACCCTAGACTGGCTCGGATAGCGCCTCAGGGCTTGAGCCATTTCCCCTGGCTCTGGGCCTCGCAATAGGGCTGCAAATACGCCGCATCGGTGGCCACGCCGTAATAGTGGATATCCTGGCGATAAGGCATATTGGCGACTTGCGCGTTGCTGCACACGCCGAATGCGCCGGCGGGGCACTGGTCGACGTATTGAACCTCGACTTTCTGCCCGGCCAGGGTCGGCTGGCAGAAGCCGTCGCTGAACAGTTTTTCCGGGATGTTGCGGTTCAGCTGGCAGACTTTCACGTCAAGCCGCTCCGCCTGACTGTGCACCACACAGGCCTGTGCCAACGCCTCGCCCGACACCAGCGCCAGCAACAACGACCATCCCGTCCACCGCATCTTCGACCTCCAGAAAACCTTGATCATGTTGCAGAACATTCCCACCCACGTCATCGCCGGCCCTTTGGGCGCGGGCAAGACCAGTCTGATCCGCCAGCTCATGTCCCAGAGACCGACGGGCGAGCGCTGGGCGGTGCTGATCAACGAGTTCGGCCAGATCGGGCTCGACGCTGCGCTGTTGACCCGCGACGCCGATGGTATCGCACTGGGCGAAGTGGCCGGGGGCTGTTTATGTTGCGTGAACGGTGCGCCGTTCCAGATTGGTCTGGGGCGCTTGTTGCGCAAGGCGCGGCCGGATCGCTTGTTCATCGAGCCCTCCGGGCTGGGGCATCCGGCGCAGTTGCTGAAGCAGCTGAACGAGGCGCCGTGGTCAGGCGTACTCGCTGTACAACCTTGCGTACTGGTGCTGGACGCCCAGGCCCTCGCCGCTGGAAAACCGCTGCCGGATGCGCAGCAGGAAACCTTGTCCAGCGCGGGCCTGCTGCTGTTGAACAAGGCAGAAAATCTCGATGAGACCACGTGTGAGGGAATCACCCGACAGTTGCCGTCTGTCCGACTGATCTGGACGCAACAGGCGATGTTGCCGCTGAGCGAATTGCCGGGTCTGGCGGTGCAGGCGCAAGCAGGTGTGGATAAGTTGATCGTGCCTCAGGGGCTGGTGCAAATGCCGGCCATCTGGAGCGATCCGGCATTGCCGATCTGCCAGAGTCAGGCCCAGGAGGGTGGCTGGAGCATCGGTTGGCGCTGGCATCCGAGTCAGGTGTTCGACGTGTCGGGGATAACCCAATGGCTGAAAAGCCTGAACTGGCGCCGGGCCAAACTGGTGATTCACAGCCCGGGCGGCTGGCAGTCAGCCAATGCGCTGGACAATGCCGAGCTCAGCTGGCTGCCCAGTGAATGGCGCAAGGATTCCCGGATCGAGCTGATTTTCGACGAGCCGCAGATGGTCGGTGAGTTACAGGCCGGACTGGCCCGGTGTCGGCTTCAGGCAGGCTGATTCAAGGCTTCCACTTGGTGTGTTCCTGACGCCACTGGCTCAGCTCGATCACTTCACCACGCGGCTTGGTCACTTCCACCACGGGCGGTGTGTCATCGAATGGCGCCGGGTAGGGCGCCAGTTCGATCTGCGCGCTGTGCGCACCGAATTGGGTGATGGTGCCGTTGTGCCGGGTCTCGCCGGTCACGGTGAATTCGAAATTGTAGACCCGGGCCAGACGTCGCCGACCGCTGGCGTCCTTGATCAAGCCGATCTTCTTCAGCGCCACGTTACCGTCGAGCAACTCGACGCCGACATTCACGCAATGCTGTTTGACCCGCTCCAGCGCCCGCTCGCGCAAGCCGTGATTGTGCCAAAGCCACGCACCGGCGACGGCGAACAGCATCAGCACGAAAATGTTTTCCAGGGTGAGCATCAACACGAAACTCCAAATGATGGCGTCAGCTTAACTGCGTCGCCGGTCTGTCGTACAGGCTGCGTTTCGTCGCATACTGCGCGGCTTGAATTTCAATCGTTTTACGGAAAAACCCGAATGAAACGTACGCCTCATCTGCTCGCCATCCAGTCCCATGTGGTGTTCGGCCACGCCGGCAACAGCGCTGCGGTTTTTCCGATGCAGCGGGTCGGGGTGAATGTCTGGCCGCTCAATACGGTGCAGTTCTCCAACCACACACAGTACGGCCAGTGGGCCGGAGAAGTGCTGGCGCCGCACCGCATCCCCGAACTGGTCGAAGGCATCGCCGCCATCGGTGAGCTGGGCAATTGCGATGCAGTGCTGTCCGGCTATCTGGGTAGCGCGGCGCAGGGCCGGGCGATTCTCAGTGGTATCGAGCGGATCAAGGCGGTCAACCCGAAAGCCCTTTATCTGTGCGACCCGGTGATGGGGCATCCGGAAAAGGGCTGCAGCGTTCCTGCTGAAGTCAGTGATTTCCTGCTGGAAGAGGCCGCTGCCGTTGCGGATTTCATGTGCCCGAACCAGTTGGAGCTGGACAGCTTCTCCGGACGCAAGCCGCAGTCGTTGTTCGATTGCCTGGCGATGGCGCGGGCGCTGCTGGCACGTGGGCCGAAAGCGGTGCTGGTCAAACATCTGGATTATCCGGGCAAACCGGCGGACGGCTTTGAAATGTTGCTGGTAACGGCCGAGGGCAGCTGGCATCTGCGGCGTCCGCTGCTGGCGTTTCCGCGTCAGCCGGTGGGGGTGGGCGATCTGACGTCCGGCCTGTTCCTGGCGAGAGTGCTGCTCGGCGACAGCCTGGTGGCGGCTTTTGAATTCACCGCAGCAGCGGTGCATGAAGTGCTGCTGGAAACCCAGGCCTGCGCCAGTTATGAGCTGCAATTGGTGCGGGCGCAGGACCGGATTGCGCATCCGCGGGTGAAGTTCGAGGCTACGCCGATCAGCCTCTGATACCGCGTCGGCTTCAATCGCGAGCAGGCTCGCTCCCACGGATAAAACATCACCTGTGGGAGCGAGCCTGCTCGCGACAGCGGTCGTCAGACCGCTAAAAATCTCAGGCGTCGCCCTTGATTTCCTGATAGCGCTTTTCCAGTTCCTGACGGATCTGCCGACGTTGCTGCGCCTGCATGTAGCGGCGCTTGTCTTCGCTGTTCTGCGGTTGCAGCGGCGGTACGGCGGCGGGTTTGCGCTGATCGTCCACCGCGACCATGGTGAAGAAGCAGCTGTTGGTGTGACGCACCGAGCGTTCGCGGATGTTCTCGGTGACCACTTTGATACCGACTTCCATCGAGGTGTTGCCGGTGTAGTTCACCGACGCCAGGAAGGTCACCAGCTCGCCGACATGAATCGGCTCGCGGAAAATCACCTGATCCACCGACAGGGTCACCACGTAGCGGCCGGCATAACGGCTGGCGCAGGCGTAAGCTACTTCGTCGAGGTATTTGAGCAGGGTGCCGCCATGGACATTGCCAGAGAAGTTGGCCATGTCGGGGGTCATCAGTACCGTCATCGACAGCTGGGCGTTTCCGGGTTCCATAACGTTCTCACGGGTCAAGGCAGGGTTGCTGGAAGAAACACCTCTGCGGGTGCCTGGTCGCTTTTCAAAAGCACCGTTATCGGGACGCCAGGCAACTGGCCGCCGTCACGCCCGAATCGATCTGTTTCCATATATTGCACCGCCTTTCAGCCGGAAGTCGCGGTGTTACCCTGCAAAAGCGCCTCCCCAAGGGCGATTCCTACACCCAAAGCGGATTTTTACTCAGCTCGCCCAGACATTTCCCATGTCTGCGTGAGCCTCGTCATTCAAGGAGCCCACACCATGCATGCCATCAGCTTTATTCAGGATCTGGCGGTGATCATGTTGGTCGCAGGTGTGGTGACCGTGCTGTTCCACCGCTTCAAGCAGCCGGTGGTGCTCGGCTACATCGTCGCCGGTTTCATTATCGGCCCGCACACACCGCCGTTCGGACTGATCCACGACGAAGAAACCATCAAGACCCTTGCCGAGCTGGGGGTGATTTTCCTGATGTTCTGCCTGGGCCTGGAGTTCAGCCTGCGCAAGTTGTTCAAGGTCGGCGCCACGGCATTCATCGCGGCGTTTCTCGAAATTGTGCTGATGATATGGATCGGCTACGAAATCGGTCGCTGGTTCGAGTGGAACACCATGGACTCGCTGTTCCTCGGTGCGATCCTGGCGATTTCCTCGACCACCATCATCGTCAAGGCGCTCAACGACCTGAAGATGAAAAACGAGCGCTTCGCGCAGCTGATTTTCGGCGTATTGATCGTTGAGGACATTCTCGGCATCGGCATCATCGCCTTGCTGTCGAGCATTGCGGTCAGCGGCACGGTAAGTTCCGGCGAAGTGTTTTCCACGGTCGGCAAGCTCTCACTGTTCATGATCGTCGCGCTGGTAATCGGCATTCTGCTGGTGCCGCGACTGTTGTCCTACGTGGCGAAATTCGAAAGCAACGAGATGCTGCTGATCACCGTACTGGGCCTGTGTTTCGGCTTCTGCCTGTTGGTGGTCAAACTTGAGTACAGCATGGTACTCGGGGCGTTCCTGATCGGCGCGATCATGGCGGAGTCCCGGCAATTGCTGAAAATCGAGCGCCTGATCGAGCCGGTTCGTGACCTGTTCAGTGCGATCTTCTTCGTCGCCATCGGCCTGATGCTCGATCCGATGATCCTTCTGCAATACGCGTGGCCGATTGCGGTGATTACCGTCGCCGTGGTGCTGGGCAAGATGTTGTCCTGCGGCCTCGGTGCCTTTATCGCCGGCAATGACGGACGCACCTCACTGCGGGTCGGGATGGGGCTTTCGCAGATTGGCGAATTTTCTTTCATCATCGCGGCGCTGGGGATGACCCTGCAGGTCACCAGCAACTTCCTGTATCCGGTGGCCGTGGCGGTTTCGGTGATTACCACGTTGCTGACGCCGTACCTGATCCGGGCTGCCGATCCGCTGTCGATCAAACTGTCCGCCGCGATGCCGCAGCGCCTCGGTCGAGTGTTCGGGATGTACGGCGAGTGGTTGCGCAGCATTCAACCGCAGGGTGAGGGCGCGATGCTGGCGTCGATGATCCGGCGAATCCTGCTGCAGGTCGGTGTCAATCTGGCGCTGGTGATCGCGATCTTCTTTGCCGGCGCTTTCTTTGCCGGACGCCTCTCGATCTGGATGCAGGACTGGATCAGCGACCCAAGCTGGCAGAAAGCGTTGATCTGGGGCGGGGCGTTGCTGGTGTCGTTGCCGTTCCTGATCGCGGCCTATCGCAAGCTCAAGGCGCTGTCGATGCTGCTGGCGGAGATGGGCGTGAAGCCGGAGATGGCGGGGCGTCACACACAGCGAGTACGCCGGGTGATCGCCGAAGTGATCCCGATCATCTCGCTGCTGGTGATTTTCCTGCTGTTGGCAGCCTTGTCGGCCAGTATCCTGCCGACCAACAAGTTGCTGGTGCTGATCGCCGTGGTCGCGGCCGCCGTGGCGGCGCTGCTCTGGCGCTGGTTCATCCGGGTGCACACGCGGATGCAGGTGGCTTTGCTGGAAACCCTCGACAACCACAAGGAGCCGTCGGGGCACTGACCGCCCAGGGTGTGGGGCGTTTCAGCTTTCCAGCCAGACGTCCCGCGCCCAGTGCCAGACCGATTCCCAGGACTCTTCGGTGATCAGCTCTTCTTCGCCCGACCACAGCACCACAGTGCCGTCCTCTTCGACGCAGTAATAGTCGTCGCCGTCCTGGCAGATCGGGATCAGGTCGCGCGGCACACCGGCATCCCAGGCGTTGGCGGCAACGTCCGGCAGGTAGGTGTGGGATTGCGGGTCGGTGACTGTCACCGGCTCCAGGCTGCCGTAAACCACATCACTGACAGTCAGCAGAAACTCTTTGAAGACGAACGGGATGTTGATGAAAAGCTCTTCTTCGACTTCCACCAACTGGTCTTCGTCGGGCAACTCCAGGGGAACCGGTACGGGTTCGTTGGCTTCGCGCAGTTGTTCGATGATTTCTTCCACGTCCGGGATCCTCTTGCTTGAATGGCGCGGTTTATATGGGCCGGTTTATACAGTAGCTCGCTATAGATGCAACCGCGAAATAGAAAACCCCGGCCGAGGCCGGGGTTTTTAATGCTGCAGCTAAAACGTCGGAGGTGATCAGCCGTTCTGGCGGATACCGGCTACGAACCAAGGCTGGTTATCGCCCTGTGGACGTTCCATGTTCCAGCTTTCGCTGAACACTTCGCCCTGCTGGTCGAAACGCGAGGTTTTCGACACGCCGCTGAAGGTCAGGGTAGCGATGGTCTTGTCGGCACGGTCATCCACGCCATCCAGTTGCACCTGGAGATTGTCGATGTAGGTGGACTGGAAGGCGTCGCCCAGTTCCGCGCGCTCACGCTTGAGGAACTCGAACATTTGCGGGGTAACGAACTCGGCGATCTTGTCCATTTCGTTGGCATCCCAGTGCTGCTGCAGCGCCTGGAAGTGACTGCGGGCGGCTTCGAGGAAGCGCTGTTCGTTGAACCAGGCCGGTGCGTTGATCACCGGACGGGCAGCAGCAGGTGCGGCCGAACCACCGAAGATCGAACCCATTGCGGCAGGCTTCTGTTCGAACACTTCACGCTGCATTGGCGCGCCCGCCGGAGCGAATTGCTCCTGCTGCTTGCGGCGACGGGCGGCGATGAAGCGGAAGATCACGAACGCGATCACGGCCATGATCAGGATGTCGAAGATCTGCATGCCTTCGAAGCCGCCGCCCATGAGCATGGAAGCGAGCAGGCCACCGGCCGCGATGCCGGCCAGAGGGCCGAGCCATTTCGAAGCACCGCCGGCCTTAGCGGCGGCGCCAGCGGCGCCGGCAGCACCGGCGGTCGCTGCAGCGCCGCCCATGCCTGGGGAAGAAGGAGCCATCTGGCTGGTCTGGTGCGTCGGCGCAGCGCCGGCGCTTTTGCCACCACCAAAGCGCTTGGCGTTGGCGTCGAGGCTCATCGTCAGGCCGATGCACAACGCCATGGCGATGCTAAGAAAACGTTTCATAAAGGGAATTCCCGTTTGTGGAGACACGCGCGCCATGTTGCACAGCTGAAGTGTTACTGGCTAGCGAGAGAGTGTTTCGGGCTTTTGCCTGACAGGTTACGTTCAGCTCGGTCGGGGCAATAAGGCCATGTACTTTTGTGTGTAGGAAAAGGTGATAGGTTCAGCAGGAAATGGATCAGCGCCGTAAGGCCAGCACCACCACGCCGGCAGTGATCAGGCCGATACCGCCCCACTGGCGCAGGTCGAGTTTCTCGCCCAGCAGGATCACACCGAGCACCGCCACGAAGACCACGCTGAGCTTGTCCACCGGGGCGACCAGCGATGCCGGGCCGACTTTCAACGCCCGGAAGTAGCACAGCCACGAAGCGCCGGTACCCAGCCCCGACAACAGCAGGAACAGATAGCTCTTGGCGGAGATCGATCCCAAGGACTGATATTGGCCCGTGGCGTACAAAATCAAGGCCAGACTGACCAATACGACGATTGTGCGCAGCAGGGTGGCGAAGTCGGAGTTGACGTTTTCGATGCCGATCTTGGCGAAGATGGCCGTCAGCGCGGCGAAAGTGGCCGAGAGCAGGGCCCAGAATGTCCAGGAAGAAAAGAAGCCCGAGCCCATGCATGGTGTCCTGTCGGTAAGGGTTGCATAAATCCATGCGGGAGCGAGCCTGCTCGCGATGGCTGCACCGTGGTTTATCAGGTAAACCGCAGCGCTCCAATTCGCGAGCAGGCTCGCTCCCACAGAACAGCAGAACCGGCGTCTAGATCGCTTCCAGCTTCGCGTAGCCGAGCATCAGCCACTTACTGCCTTCGCTGAAGTTCACCTGCACCCGGGCCTGGGCGCCGGCGCCTTCGAAGTTGAGGATCACGCCGTCGCCGAATATCGAGTGACGGACAGCCTGGCCAAGGCTCAGGCCGGTTTCCGGAATCTCGCTGCCGCTGAACAGGTTGCTGCCGCCCATCGACTGGTTGCCGCCGAACGGTCGGCTGACGCTGTTGGACAGGCGCACTTCCTGAATCAGGCCTTTCGGTACCTCCCGTACGAAACGCGACACCTTGTTGTAGGTTTCGCTGCCGTAGAGGCGTCGGGTTTCAGCATAGGTCATCACCAGATTCTGCATCGCCCGGGTAATGCCGACATAAGCCAGACGCCGCTCTTCCTCAAGGCGTCCCGGCTCTTCCAGGCTCATCTTGTGCGGGAACAGGCCTTCCTCCATGCCCACCAGAAACACGTAAGGGAATTCCAGGCCCTTGGCGCTGTGCAGGGTCATCAACTGAATGCTGTCTTCGTGTTCGTCGGCCTGAGTGTCACCGGCCTCCAGCGAAGCGTGACCAAGGAACGCCGCCAGTGGCGTCAGCTCCTCGTCTTCTTCGGTGTTCTCGAAGTTGCGCGCGGCGCTGACCAGTTCCTCAAGGTTTTCCACCCGGGCCTGGCCTTTTTCGCCTTTTTCCGCTTCGTGGTAGGCGATCAATCCGGATTGCTCGATGACGGTCTGGGTCATCAGGTGCAACGGCATCTCGGCGCATTTGGCAGCGAGGTTCTCGATCAGCTCGATAAACGCGCCCAGCGCACCGGCCGCGCGACCGGTCAGGCCTTTATTGGCCACCAGTTGGCGCATGGCTTCCCACATCGACACGTCGCTGTGACGGGCATGTTCGCGGATCGCTTCGACGGTTTTCTCGCCGATGCCGCGAGCCGGGACATTGATCACCCGCTCCAGCGCCGCATCGTTGCCGCGACCTTCCAGCAAACGCAGGTAGGCCATGGCGTTCTTGATTTCCGCCCGTTCGAAGAAGCGCTGGCCGCCATAGATGCGGTACGGAATGCGTTCGCGCAGCAAGGCTTCTTCCAGAACGCGCGATTGGGCGTTGGAGCGGTAGAGAATCGCGATATCGCTGCGAGCCAGGCCGGTTTTCAGCGCGCTTTCGATGGTTTCGACAACGTAGCGTGCTTCATCGTGTTCGTTGAACGCGGCGTAGAGGTTGATCGCTTCGCCATCGCCGCCGTCGGTCCACAGTTCTTTGCCCAGACGTCCGGTGTTGTTGGCGATCAGGGCGTTGGCGGCCTTGAGGATGCCGGCCGTGGAGCGGTAGTTCTGCTCCAGACGGATGGTCACCGAGTCCGGGAAGTCCGAAGAGTACTGGTGGATGTTCTCGATTTTCGCGCCGCGCCAGCCGTAGATCGACTGGTCGTCATCGCCGACCACCATCAGGCTGTCGCCGCCCTTGCCCAGCAGGCGCAACCAGGCGTACTGCACGGCGTTGGTGTCCTGGAATTCGTCCACCAGAATGTGTCGGAAACGCTTCTGATAGTGCGCCAGCAGGCCCGGGTGGTCGCGCCACAGGTCCAGGGCACGCAGCAGCAGTTCGGAGAAATCGATAACGCCGGCACGCTGGCACGCAGCCTCGTAGGCTTCATAAATGCCGCGCATGGTGGCCAGGAACAGATCGCCGCTGGCTTGAATATGTTGCGGACGCAGACCTTCGTCTTTCTGCCCGTTGATGAACCACTGGGCCTGACGGGCCGGCCAGCGCTGTTCGTCCAGCCCCAGCTCGCGGATCACCCGCTTGACCAGGCGTTGCTGGTCGTCGCTGTCGAGAATCTGAAAGGTCTGGCTCAGCCCGGCTTCCTGCCAGTGCGCCCGCAACAGGCGGTGTGCCAGGCCGTGGAAGGTGCCGACCCACATGCCGGCCGGGTTGATGCCCAGCAATTGCTCGATGCGGTGACGCATCTCGGCAGCGGCCTTATTGGTGAAGGTCACCGACAGAATCGAGTGGGGCGAGGCGTTTTCGACCTGGATCAACCAGGCGATACGGTGCACCAGCACTCGGGTTTTGCCGGAGCCGGCACCGGCCAGGACCAATTGACGACCAACGGGAGCCGCTACGGCCTGGCGTTGGGCATCGTTGAGGGAGTTCAGCAGAAGGGAGAGATCATCGCGCATCGGGGCATTCTAGGGTGCGCCGCAGGCCCGGGCAAACCGAGCTTTGCATTAGCCGATGAAAGTGCCGCCAATGACGACTGGTCGGTCACTGGCTACAGGCTTTGGCCCGCCTCGCTCTGCGAGTTTTGCCGGTGATCGGGCGGGGAAAGTTTCGCTCAAATTATGATCTGGAGCAGTTTGGCAACGGGATCGGCTTGTGTATGCTCCGTCAACGTTTCCGGGCGCATGCTCACACTTATAAGAACAAGAACGTTGCCTATGACCCTCAGCTTCGACCTGTCGGGCCCCTCCGTGGAACCCCGGGTGATCCGCAAGCATTACGCCACCCAGATGGCGGTCGAGCGCACGCGCCTTCTTTATCAGGGTTCGCTGTTGCCCACCCTGTTCATGTTGATCAATGGTCTGGTCTGCGCCGGCCTGCTCTGGAGTCCGCAGCGTTACTTCGTGGTCAGCGTCTGGCTGGTGTGGCTGCTGTCTCTGGTGGCGCTGCGAGTGATTCAGGTCGCGGCATTCGATTCGGCGATCCCAGATCGCCAGGCCCAGCCGATCTGGGGCCGGATGTTCCTGCTTGGCTCGACCATGACCGGCCTGACCCTCGCTGGCGCCGGCATCGCTCTGGTCCCCGCCGACAACTTCATGCAGCAGGCCTGGGTGTTCGGCCTGATCGGCGCCGCGACCCTGTCGGCCAGCGTGGCCTACGCCGTGAGTATTCCGGCCTTTCTCTCCTTTACCTTGCCATGCCTGCTGCCGGCCATCGGCTACCTGTTCTGGGGCGGTGATGAGTTGGCGCGCGGTTGGGGCTGGCTCGGGCTGATCCTGCTCGGCTCTCTGAGCGTCGTGGCGTGGCAGGTCAATCGACTGATTGATCGTGGTTTGCTGCGGCGCTTCCAGAATCAGCACTTGATCGAACACCTGCAACAAGCGCAAACCCGCAGCGAACAGCTCAATCAGGAGCTGGCGAAGGAAATCGAGCACCGGCGTTGCGCCGAGGGCAAGCTGCGTGAAGCACAGGTCGAACTGGAAGACCGGGTCGCCCAGCGCAGCCGAGAGCTGGACGTCGCCAACCAGGCTCTCAGCAAAAGCGAAGCGCGCCTGGCCTTGGCGCTGAAGGCCAGCGAGTTGGGGTTGTGGGACTGGAATCTGCAGACCGATGAAGTTCACCACACACAGATTCAGGAACTGTTCGGCATTGACCCGGAATACGTCACCGGACTGCTCAGGCATCTACGACCCCGGCTGCACCCGGAGGACGTGCCGCCGCTCAAGCGTGCGTTGATCGAGCATTTGAAAGGGCGAACCGAGGATTATCAGATCGAATACCGCGTGCGCCACGGCGATGGCCACTGGGTCTGGATCGAAGACCGCGGACGCGCGGTGGAGCGCGACGATAGCGGGCGGGTCATCCGCATGGTCGGTACCCGGCGCGACATCAGCGTCAGCAAAAGCCTGGAAGCCCAACAGCAACTGGCGGCGACAGTATTCGAGGCCGCCAGCGAAGGCATCGTGATCCTTGACCCGAATTATTCGCTGATCGCTATCAACCAGGCCTTCAGCCGGGTCACCGGGTATGACATCGACGACATGCTCGGGCGCAACGTCGTCGAACTGCCGTGCAGCCGCGACGCTCGCCGGCACTACGTCGCGATCCGCCATGCGCTGGAACAGCACGGCAGCTGGCAGGGCGAACTGGTGGAAACCCGCAAGAACGGCGAGCTGTATCCGCAGTGGCTGCAATTGAATGCCGTGCGCGACAGTCGGGGAAATGTGAGTCATATCGTCGGCTTCTTCGCCGATCTGTCGGCGCGCCGTGAGTCCGAAGAGCGCATGCGCTACCTGACCCACTATGACGAGCTCACCGGGCTGGCCAATCGCTCGCTGTTCCGCGAACGCCTGCACGAAGCTCATCAGCGCGTGCGGCAGGGCGGGCGCAGGAGTCTGGCGCTGCTGCACATCAATCTGGATCGCTTCAAATTGCTCAACGACAGCCTCGGCCACGAGATCGCCGACCAGTTGCTGCAAAAGATGTCTAGACGGCTGGTCAACGCCCTGCCGGAGGCCGACACCATCGCCCGGCTGTCCGGCGACGAGTTTGCGGTGCTGTTCGACGCCTACGGCAACCTGTCGAGCCTGGCGCGGGTCGCCACGCGACTGTCGACCAAGCTACGTCTGCCGTTGACCGTGGAAGGGCATGAACTGGTCGTCAGTGCCTCGATGGGTATCAGCATGCTGCCGGACAATGCGCGGGAGATTTCCGCGCTGGTCAGCCAGTCGAACATGGCCATGCAGCATGCCAAACACCTGGGTGGCAACAACTTCCAGTTCTACACCGACAGTCTGCAGGCCAGCACGCTGGAGCGCCTGCAACTGGAAAACCAGTTGCGTAAAGCTATCGAGGACAAGCAACTGCACGTCTTCTACCAGCCGAAGCTGTGTCTTGCGACTGGCCGCCTGAATGCCGCCGAGGCCTTGGTGCGCTGGGATCATCCAGTCATGGGGCGCGTGCCGCCGGGGGATTTTATTGGTCTGGCCGAAGAAACCGGATTGATCGGCCCCATCGGTGAGTTCGTATTGCGCCAGGCTTGTTTGCAGGCCTGTGAGTGGCAGCTTCAGGGACTGACGCCGATCCGTGTTTCGGTGAACCTGTCGGTTCATCAACTGCGCCAGGGAAAACTGGTCAGTCTGGTACGTCAGGTGCTGGAGGAAACCGGACTGGCGCCGCACTGCCTCGAACTGGAACTGACAGAAAGCCAGTTGCTCGACAGCGTCGAACACATCATTGCCACGTTCCAACAGTTGCGGGATCTGGGCGTGAAACTGGCGATTGACGATTTCGGAACCGGGTACTCGTCGCTGAGTTATCTGAAGCGGATTCCGGTGGATTACGTGAAGATCGATCAGGCATTCATTCGCGGACTGGGTGAGGGCACTGAGGATGCGGCGATTACCCGGGCGATTATCGCCATGGCTCACGGGTTGTCGCTGAAGGTGGTCGCCGAAGGTGTCGAGCGGCCCGAGCAACTGGAGTTTCTGAAGGCTGAAGGTTGTGATGAAGTGCAGGGGTACCTGATCAGTCGGCCTGTCGAGGCGGCAGGTCTTGCAGCGTTGTTGCATCAACAGGAAAAACCGTCTTAAAGGGCTACATAAGGTGCATATCGCCTGTTACAGGGGCATCGAGTTATGCATTGAGCAGGCAAAAAGCCGATTCATGTAGTATAACTACAAGCTTGCTACATCCCCGGCATCTGGCCATAACTCATCTTTCCATAACAAGAGTCCAGCCCCTTGAATCTGCTGCAACACATCGCCCAGTCACGTCACCTGTTACGCAAGTCGGAGCTCAAGGTCGCCGACCACGTGCTGCTTGACCCTGCGGCAGTGATGCACAGTTCCATGGCCGACCTGGCCCACAGCGTCGGCATCAGCGAGCCGACCATCGTGCGCTTCTGCCGGGCCATCGGTTGTTCCGGTTTCCAGGATCTGAAACTCAAGCTCGCGCAAAGCCTCGCGGCCGGCGCCAGCTTTGGTCAGTTCGCGATCCATGAAGACGACTCTGTCGCCGACTACAGCCTGAAGATTTTCGACACCACGTTGCACACGCTGATGGAGGTTCGCGAAAAGCTCGATCCTCTGGAGCTGCAACGGGCGGTGACGCTGATGTCCCAGGCCCAGCGCGTCGAGTTCTATGGTTTTGGTGCGTCGGGCGCGGTGGCGGCGGATGCGCAGCACAAGTTCTTCCGTCTGCTGCTGACGGCGGCCGCGTATTCCGACCCGCACATGCAGGCGATGTCGGCGGTGACGCTGAAGCCCACCGACGTGGCGATCTGCATTTCCCAGTCCGGCCGCTCCAAAGACCTGCTGATCACCGCCAACCTCGTTCGCGAGAGCGGTGCGTCGCTGATCACCTTGTGCCCGAGCCAGACACCGCTGGCCGAGCTGTCGACCGTCAACCTGGCGATCGACGTTCACGAAGACACCGAAATCTACACGCCGCTGACTTCGCGTATCGCTCACCTGGTGGTGATCGACGTACTGGCGATGGGCGTGGCCATGGCGCGCGGGCCGAGCCTGGTCAACCACCTCAAGAGCGTCAAGCGCAGCCTGCGCAGCTTGCGCTTGTCGCCAAAGTCGGTGAAAGCGCTGGATGACTGACGTCATCGCAAGGTCGTTCCGACCTTGATCGCGAGCAGGCTCGCTCTCACAGGGGATTTTCTACGTACACAAACTCTGTGTCATATCGAAATCAAATGTGGGAGCGAGCCCGCTCGCGATGGCGGCCTCAAAAAACACCCTCGCCATTTGCAAGTTTCATGGCACTGTCATCCCCTCGCAGCCAAACCGTCATCCCCCGGGCCTATCGTGAAACTCCCGTAATCGCCTTGGGAGACTCGAAATGGCTCAGCCTTACGAAGAACGCAACAGCGCCGCGAAAACCCGCCGTCAGCAGGAAGACCAGCGCCGCATGGAATTTCGCCGCGCCATCGAAGATCGCTTCGAACTTCGCCAGCTTCAGGCCGAAATCGGCGATTTTCCCGAGGACATCAATCACTGGCAGGCAGCACCGGCAGCTTCCCGTCGAAGCGCTCAACCAGCGCGCTGATCTGCACCCGTTCACTGCGGATAAACGCCAGGAAGGCGTGCGCCACCGGTGACAGCCGCTTGGCTTTGGCTTGCACCAGGCACCAGCTGCGAAACAGTGGCAACTCTTCGACCGGCAGCTCGACCAGGCCGCCGGTCGCCAGCTCCAGGTTCAGGGCGTGGCGCGTCAACAGCGCCAGGCCCAGACCCGCCACCACGCATTCACGCTGGGCTTCGGCCGACGCCACTTCCTGGGTCTGGGTGAAGTGCACGCGCTTCTCCTTGAAGTACTCCTCGCAGGCCAGTCGCGTGCCCGAACCGGGTTCGCGGATCAGCAAGGTGTAAGGTTCCAGATCCTGCAAGCGCAGCGGGCCCATGTGTGCCAGCGGATGATCCGGCCGCGCCACGGCGACGATCGGGTTGTTGAGGAACGGCAGGAACTCCAGGCCCATGTCCTGCGGCACCATCGACATGATCACCAGATCGTCGCGGTTGTCGGAGAGTCGGCGAATCACCTGGCCACGGTTGACCACCGTCAGTTGCAGATTCACTTCCGGATGCTGGCGCTTGAACGCTGCGAACAGGTGTGGCACGAAGTATTTGGCGCTGGATTCCACCGCCAGCTTCAACTGGCCCTGCAGCGAACCCTGCATGTCCGACAATTGCATGTCGAGGTTTTCCAGCCGGCCGAAGATGTCCCGGCTGGCACGCTGGAGTGCTTCGGCCGCTTCGGTCATGTAGAGTTTTTTGCCCACATAATCGAATAACGGCTGGCCGATCAGCTCTTCGAGCTGACGAATCTGTAGGCTGACGGCCGGTTGTGTGAGCGACATTTCCTCGGCAGCGCGGCTGTAGGAGCGCAAATCACACACTTCGTTGAAGATCTGCAATTGACGCAATGTCATACGCATCAAGGACTTACGCATTTTCTACCGACTCTGGCCGCGGGCTGATGCGTTGACTATAAGTCTTTACTTATGCCTGACCCAATTTTTATTCATTTTTGTTAATCCCTTGGCAGCGCTAGTGTAGAGCCGAGACCAGATTGAAACATTTGGTCACGTGCCGACCTGGGTCTAGCAGGTCGTGGTGCCACCGGCTCAAGGGAACCTCCAAGTGATAACAAAGATCCTGATCGCCAACCGTGGTGAGATTGCCGTACGAATCGTGCGTGCCTGCGCCGAGATGGGCATCCGCTCGGTCGCGATCTATTCCGACGCTGACCGGCATGCCTTGCATGTGAAGCGTGCGGACGAGGCCCACAGCATTGGTGCCGAGCCGCTGGCCGGTTACCTGAACCCGCGCAAGCTGGTGAACCTGGCCGTGGAAACCGGCTGCGATGCGCTGCACCCCGGCTACGGTTTCCTCTCGGAAAACGCCGAACTGGCAGACATCTGCGCCGAACGCGGCATCAAATTCATTGGCCCGTCGGCGGAAGTCATTCGCCGCATGGGCGACAAGACCGAAGCGCGCCGCAGCATGATCAAGGCTGGCGTGCCGGTCACGCCGGGCACCGAAGGCAACGTTTCGGGCATCGAAGAAGCGTTGAGCGAGGGCGATCGCATCGGGTACCCAGTGATGCTCAAGGCCACTTCCGGTGGCGGCGGTCGTGGTATCCGTCGCTGCAACAGCCGTGAAGAACTCGAACAGAACTTCCCACGCGTGATTTCCGAAGCCACCAAGGCCTTCGGTTCGGCGGAAGTGTTCCTGGAAAAATGCATCGTCAATCCGAAACACATCGAAGCGCAGATCCTCGGCGACAGCTTCGGCAACGTCGTGCACCTGTTCGAGCGTGATTGCTCGATCCAGCGCCGCAACCAGAAGCTGATCGAAATCGCCCCGAGCCCGCAGCTGACCCCGGAACAACGGGCCTACATCGGCGACCTGTCGGTGCGCGCAGCCAAGGCCGTGGGTTACGAGAACGCCGGCACCGTGGAGTTCCTGCTCGCCGAGGGCGAGGTCTACTTCATGGAGATGAACACCCGGGTGCAGGTGGAACACACCATCACCGAAGAAATCACCGGGATCGACATCGTCCGCGAACAGATCCGCATCGCCTCCGGCCTGCCGCTGTCGGTGAAGCAGGAAGACATCCAGCATCGCGGTTTTGCCCTGCAATTCCGGATCAACGCCGAAGACCCGAAAAACAACTTCCTGCCGAGCTTCGGGAAGATTACGCGCTACTACGCCCCCGGCGGCCCTGGCGTGCGTACCGACACGGCGATCTACACCGGCTACACCATCCCGCCGTTCTACGACTCGATGTGCCTGAAACTGGTGGTCTGGGCGCTGACCTGGGAAGAGGCCATGGATCGTGGCCTGCGCGCCCTCGACGACATGCGTCTGCAAGGCGTGAAGACCACCGCCGCGTACTACCAGGAAATCCTGCGCAACCCGGAATTCCGTAGCGGCCAGTTCAATACCAGCTTCGTTGAAAGCCACCCTGAACTGACCAACTACTCGATCAAGCGCAAACCCGAAGAGCTGGCCCTGGCCATCGCCGCCGCCATCGCCGCCCACGCAGGCCTGTGAGGAATAGAACAATGACTAAAAAGATTTTTGTAACCGACACCATCCTGCGCGACGCTCACCAATCGCTGCTCGCCACCCGCATGCGCACCGAGGACATGCTGCCGATCTGCGACAAGCTCGACAAGGTCGGTTACTGGTCGCTGGAGTGCTGGGGCGGCGCGACCTTCGACGCCTGCGTGCGTTTCCTGAAGGAAGATCCATGGGAGCGTCTGCGCCAACTGCGCGCCGCGCTGCCCAACACCCGTCTGCAAATGCTCCTGCGCGGCCAGAACCTGCTGGGCTACCGCCACTACAGCGATGACGTGGTCAAGGCGTTCGTCGCCAAGGCCGCGGTCAACGGCATCGACGTGTTCCGTATCTTCGATGCGATGAACGACGTGCGTAACCTGCGCGTGGCCATCGAAGCGGTGAAGGCTGCCGGCAAACACGCCCAGGGCACCATCGCCTACACCACCAGCCCGGTGCACACCATCGACGCGTTCGTCGCCCAGGCCAAGCAAATGGAAGCCATGGGTTGCGACTCGGTGGCGATCAAGGACATGGCCGGTCTGCTGACCCCATACGCTACCGGCGAACTGGTGCGTGCACTGAAAGCCGAGCAGTCGCTGCCAGTGTTCATTCACTCGCACGACACCGCCGGCCTGGCAGCGATGTGCCAGCTCAAGGCAATTGAAAACGGTGCCGACCACATCGACACCGCGATCTCCAGCTTCGCTTCGGGCACCAGCCACCCAGGCACCGAGTCGATGGTAGCTGCGCTCAAAGGCACCGAGTTCGATACCGGCCTGAACCTGGAGCTGCTGCAAGAGATCGGCCTGTACTTCTACGCTGTGCGCAAGAAATACCACCAGTTCGAAAGCGAATTCACTGCCGTCGACACCCGCGTTCAAGTCAACCAGGTGCCGGGCGGGATGATTTCCAACCTGGCCAACCAGTTGAAAGAGCAGGGCGCTCTGAACCGTATGGCCGAAGTGCTGGCGGAGATTCCGCGCGTGCGTGAAGACCTCGGTTTCCCGCCGCTGGTGACCCCGACTTCGCAAATCGTCGGTACCCAGGCGTTCTTCAACGTGCTGGCCGGCGAGCGCTACAAGACCATTACCAACGAAGTGAAGCTCTACCTGCAGGGCGGCTACGGCAAGGCGCCGGGTACCGTAAACGAAAAACTTCGTCGTCAGGCCATCGGCAGCGAAGAGGTGATCGACGTACGTCCCGCCGATCTGCTGAAGCCGGAAATGACCAAGCTGCGTGCCGATATCGGCGCTCTGGCCAAGTCCGAAGAAGACGTGCTGACCTTCGCCATGTTCCCGGACATCGGTCGCAAGTTCCTCGAAGAGCGTGCCGCTGGCACCCTCACCCCGGAAGTGCTGCTGCCGATCCCGGAAGCGGGCAAGGTGGCTTCGGCCGGCGGCGAAGGCGTACCAACCGAGTTCGTCATCGACGTCCACGGCGAAACCTACCGCGTGGACATCACCGGTGTCGGGGTCAAGGCTGAGGGCAAGCGTCACTTCTACCTGTCCATCGACGGCATGCCGGAAGAAGTGGTGTTCGAACCGCTCAACGAATTCGTCGGCGGCGGCAGCAGCAAGCGCAAGCAGGCTTCGGCACCAGGCCACGTCAGCACCACCATGCCGGGCAACATCGTCGATGTGCTGGTCAAGGAAGGCGACACCGTCAAGGCGGGCCAGGCCGTGCTGATCACCGAAGCGATGAAGATGGAGACCGAAGTTCAGGCCGCGATTGCCGGTAAGGTCACCGCTATCCATGTTGCCAAGGGCGACCGGGTGAACCCGGGCGAAATCCTGATCGAGATCGAAGGCTGAGATAACGGCCTCGATACAACGCTTTAAACCTCGGGGGAGCATGTGCTCCCCTTTTTTTTGCTTTCAGGTTGCTGCCGCAACGTGCGGCAGCACCCAGTCTGGACTCAGAACGCCATTCGCCACTGGCCGGATACGCCGTGGTTTCGGCTGTCCGTACCGATCTCACCCGACAAGCCAACACCGAGTGTGTGGCTGGACGAGACGGCCAGATCAAGACCGGTGTCGAGCGTCAGGCTGTTGCGATCCAGCTCTGCGCCATAAACGGTGTAGTCACGGCCGCCGGTAACCAGACGTTGGCGGGTGCTGGTGTAGATTTCGCCGTAAAGGTGCTTCCATCCTGCGCTGAATCGTGGCGTGAGGCGCATGCCGTTATCCAGCGTGCTGACTTTCGCCATGCGCAGGCCGACGGTGGTGTTGAAGTTGCCTTGGGATTGATCATCCACCTTGAGCGCAGCCGCCCCGCCTTTTTCGGTGTAGCCGTCGCGCTGGTAGCGTTGATAGCCGAGGCTGGTAAATGGCTCGATGCTGACGTTGGCCCGACCCAGGTTATATCCCGACTCGATGAACGCTTGCTGGGTGCTGGCCTGGTAGTTGCCCTTGAGTCGGTCGTGGAAGCGACCGAACTCGACTTTGCGACGGGTACTGCCTTCATGACGGCTCCAGGCTGCGCCTAACCGAAGTGACAGCGGACCGGTCTGGCGCAAGGCGTAGGCGCCGAGGTGCCAACTGTCGAGGTCGCCGTCCAGCTCCTTGCTGTCTATGCGCGTGTCGGAGGTGCCGCCCATCAAGCCCAGGCGCCATGCTTCATTGAGGCGCCAGTCCGCACCGAGTAGCAACCCTTTGGTGGAATGCTGCATGGGCTCCACATCACGATCCAGTTTCCCGCTGTGGCCGAGGGCCTGCAGCCAGACCCTGCCGCTCTCGGCGTTTCCGGCTGCATGGCGGGGTGCGTTTGGTTGGGTGTCATGCAGGTTGTCGAGTTGGTGCATGGCCGACAGCAGGCTGGCGCTGACCGGTGTGACGCTGCTCAAGGTGGCCTTGGCGAGGTTGGCGTTGCTGCCGCCGGCCAGTTGATCGAGGGCAAGGGCGGCCGTGGTTTCGTCGGCAGCGAGCAGGGCCGCAACGGCTGAGTTGCCCGGTGGTGGAGGGGCGTCCGTTGACGGTGACGGGTCTACCACTTGAGTTTGTTTAGCTGCGGGCGTTTCGGCCAGAACGGGTTCCGGTAAGGGCGCTGGTTTTTCCAGGCTTTCTTCGAGCGCGCTGCCGCTCTCTGTCGTGGCGACTTTCTCGGTGGGAATGTCATCGGGTGCAGGAAGGGGTACCGCTGGAATCTCGGTGCTGACCGGAAATGTTTCTGGCGGGGGAGCAATACTTTCTGCAAGCAGTGGCTCTGGAGCGAGGCTGGGCGGAGCAGGTTTTTCTTTCTTCTTGCGCGCAGGCTTGGGTTTCACTTCGTCCATGACGGGCGCGTCGGGCTCCGACTGCTCCGCCAGAGATATTTCTACACAACCGACTGCCAGCGCAACCGCCAGGACAAGATGTTGGAGCTTGTATTTGCATTGAATGGGCATTCAGTTCGTCTCAGGTGAAATGAGGCCAAACTGTAAAAGTCGAGGCGGGTGCGCCGATGCCGGGCAATTCCGAGTCGGATGCAGGTGATGGCGTCTGCTTTTGTAGCCCGGTCGCTGGCGAGTAATGAACACGCCATGATTACCCAATCGACCAGACGCCTTTACCTACAACACCCGCTGAAATCCGGATTGGCGAAATCTCAAAAACTCATCTGCCACTGCCCGATCAACCCGTGATTGCGGCTGTTGCTGCCAATCTCGCCGCTGTATCCCAGCCCCAGCGTATGCCGCGCGGAAATGCCCAGATCCAGCCCCGCTTCCAGCACCAGACTGTCACGATCCAGTGAACTGCCATCGACGTTGAACGCCGTGCCGCCAACGACGAAGGCCTGACGGGTCGAGCTGCTGACATCGCCGTAGGTGTGCTTCCAGCCGGCGGCCATGCGCGGGGTCAGGCTCATGCCATTGTCCAGCGAGCTGAGGTGCGCCAGGCGCAGGCCGAAGGTACTGCTGAAGTTGTCCTGGGTCTGACTGTCGACCTGCAAGGCCGCAGCGCCGCCCTTTTCCTGATAGCGGTCGCGGTGATAGCGCTGGTAGCCGAAGCTGGCGAACGGCTCGGCGCTCATTCGGCCAGTGCCCATGGCATAGCCGAGTTCGGCGAAGGCTTGCTGGCTGTCGGCGTCGTAATCGCCTTTGGGACGATCACTGAAACCATTGAACGCGATGGTGCGCTTGCTTTCGCCCTGATGGCCGCTGTACGCCGCACCCAGGCGCAAGGCGATCGGGCCGTTTTGATGTAGCGCATAAACGCCGGCGTGCCAGCTCTCGACATTGCCGTCGAAGCCGGTGGCGTCCAGGTCAGTCTTCGAATAGCCGCCGAGCACGCCCAGACGCCATTGTGGATTGAGTGCCCAGTCGGCACCGAGCACGCTGCCTTTGGTGCGTTGTTCCAGACCGCTGCTGCCGTGTTCGCCATCCAGCTTGCCGTAGCCACCGATGGCCTGCAGCCAGAGCCGGCCCCGGGCGTTCGGGTCATTCAGGTTTCGCGCTTCGGACGGTACGCCGTTGGTGGCGAGGATCGGTGTCTCACGCTGATCGAGGCCGACCATCAAGCCAGCGCTGCCGCCCATTTGCTGCATCGCCGAGAGCATGCTGCTGCCGACCTGGCTGCTGGCGCCGAGGGTGGCGCTGGTAAGGTTGGCGTTGCTGGCGCCGGCCAATTGCTCGATGGCCGCGCCTGCACTGCTTTGAGTGGTGTTGAGCAAGGCGTTGTACAGCGCATTGTTCTTGCCGATCGAGGCCAGACTGTTGGCGGCGCTGCTGCCGTTGCCGGTGGTGGCGAACTCATTGAACGCCACGTCATTGCGGGTGTAAGTCAGGTCGACTTGAGTCGGTGTGTAAGCGAGGGTCGGGGTGAGGAACGCGTAGTCGCTGGTGACCGCGCCGAACGTGCCGTTGACCCGCGCAGCCTGCAGCACCGTGTAATGGCTCTGCCACGGATAAGTGCCGCTGCCGGGATTGACTGCCAGCGTCGCGCCATTGAGGTTGGCCGTGCCGCCGACCTGGACCGGCGCGCTGCTGCCGTCGGCGTTGACGCCGTAGGCGAGGGTGGATGCGCTGCCCATGTTCAAGTCATGCACGACGGTCGCGGTGCCGAGGCGGGTGTCGGTGCGCAACGTGCCATTGACGTTGAGGTTGCCTACCGAACCACCACCCGCATACACACCACCGGCGTCCACGGTCAGGTTGCCGGCGATACCGCCCTGATTGATCAGTGTGGCGCCGTTGCGCACGGCACCGCCGTCGCTGAAGTCGCCGCTGCCGGTGAGGGTCCAGGCGCCTTGTTTGACCTCCAGCCATTCGAAATTGCGGCTGGCACCGAAGCTGCCGCCCGCCGCGTCGTCCATCACTACCCGGTCGTAACCGGTGCCGCCATCGACCACGCCGACAAAGCGGCTGCCGTTGCGCAGGGTCAGGCTGTCGTTGCCACCGCCCAGGTCCAGCGCCAGGCCGTTGCTGCCGCTGATCGTGCCGCCGTTGATCACGTTGTCGGCGAACTCACCGACGAACTTCACCCCGAAACCGTCGAGCCCTTGAATGGTGCCGTAGTTCTCCAGCGTGGTAGCCGCCAGTCCCGAACCGCCGCTGCCGTCGTCCACCAGAATGGCGCTGTTGGCGCCGCTGATCAGCGCATCCTTGGCGTTGAGAATGTACCCGCCGCCCAGCGCAATGCCTTCGCTGCCATTGGCGAAACCACCTTTGTCCACACCACCGGCGCCGACGCCCTGAATGGTGCCGTAGTTTTCGATGTGGGCGATCTTGTCGATGTCCACGCCGTCGCCGTCGCCGTTGGGTTGCAACCCGGAATAGGCGCCTGTGATGGTGCCGTGGTTAATCACCGTGCCGTCACCATCGGAACCGAAACCGGAGCCGTTGCGCCCGGTGATCTGCCCGTAGTTGACCAGCGTCGCGCCAAGGTCGGTGGTGATGCCGTGGCGGCCGCCGGAAATCACGCCGTGGTTGGTCACGCTGACGCCGGTCGCGGTGTCGATATCGATGCCGTCGAACTTCTGATCGGCGTTGTGCGAGTCGCCAGTGGATATCTCGCCATAGTTGCTGATAGTCGCATTGGCACCGGTCTTCATGCCGTCGCTGGCGTCGCCACGAATCAGTCCGCCCGCACGGTTGATGATCGTGGTTTTCACCCCGTCGCTGCGCAACGCGTCCAGGTCCAGCCCTTGGCCTGTGGTCGAGCGAATGGTGCCGCTGTTGTCGATCAACAGACTGCCGCTGACGAAATTGCTGTCGATGCGAATCGCGTCGTTGGAGCCGAGAATCTGCCCGCCGCTGCGGTTATAGAGGGCGTAGTTGCGCGCCTGTGTCAGGTCGCCACTGCTGTCGATGGCCCGGCCGCCGCTGGAAATGATCTTGCCGGCGTTATCGATAATCACGCCGACCCCGCTGGTCTTGTCCTTCAGGCTCACAGCCTTGCCGCTGTTGGTAATGCTGCCCGGCGCCGAAATCGTCAGTGTGTCGCTGCCGCCCAGTGTCTGCGCCGCGGTGGTGGCGGTGTCGATCTGCACGGTCTTGCCGTGGACGGCGCTGGTGGCGATCAGCAAGGCAATGGCAAGCGACAGGCGCTGGGGCGGGAAGGGCATGAGGTGAACGTCCTTTTTGTTATAAGCGGGGCGTCCTGTATAGCGGAGGGTTTTTACAGAATGATGTCTGGCCTATGTGCATTCTTTTGCAGTTCAGGCCTCAGATTTGGACATTCATCTGCAATTCATTGCAGATTCGACGGTGGCGAAGAGTCGAAATCGCAGCCTTGGACATCGCTTGAATGAGATGCCACAGGCTGCGCTCTTTTAAGTTCAATGGCTCAACCGCGGCACTCAACCAACCCTTTCACCTGCCCATCCGCCGTCTGATTCTCATCGCTCAACCAGCGTTCGAACCCCGCCGCAATCGCCGGCCATTCCGAGTCCAGGATCGAGTACCACGCGGTGTCGCGGTTCTGGCCCTTGACCACCATGTGCTGGCGAAACACGCCTTCGAAGCTGAAGCCCAGCCGCTCGGCCGCATATTTGGACCGGGCGTTGCCGTTGTTGCATTTCCATTCGAGGCGGCGATAGCCGAGGGCGAAGGATTCCTTGGCCAGCAGGTAGACCGCTTCGGTGCTTTTCGGCGAGCGCTGCATCGGCGCACCGAAGGTGACGTGGCCGATTTCGATGCGGCCCTGGGCCGGGACAATCGACATCAGGCTGAGGATGCCTTGCACCTGGCCGCTGACGCTGTCGATGACGCTGAAGAAATACGGATCGCTGTGGGCCGCGTGGTTGTTCAGCCAGTCATTGAAAGCGCTGCGCTCCGGGAACGGGCCGTAGGGCAAGTAATCCCAGAGTTTAGGATCGGCGCCGGGGCCTTGCAGGGCATTGAACAGGTCGTCGCCGTGGCGCGCCGGGTCGAGTTTTTCGAGGCGGATGAAGCGACCTTCGATCAGGGTGGTTGAAGGCGGTGGCACGCCTTTCCAGTCAGCGAGAGAAATCGTCATGCACATGGGTCCTTAAATGGCTTTGCGAAACTGGATGAATCCCGGGCGCTCGGCGATGCGCTCGTAGAGCTGAATCGCCGTGGTGTTGGTTTCGTGGGTCAGCCAGTGCACTTTGCAGCAACCGTCGGCCTTGGCCGTGGCGTAGACGTGTTCGATCAGCAGGCGACCGACGCCGGTGCCACGGGTTTGCGGCTCCACCAGCAGGTCTTGCAGGTAGCAGGAGTTTTCGATGCTCCAGTTCGAACGATGGTAGATGAAATGCACCATGCCCACCGCTTTGCCGTCGGCCCAGGCGAGAGAGGCGTGGGTTGGTTCGTTCGGGTCGAGAAAGCGCTGCCAGGTACTTTGGCTGACGGCGTCCGGCAATTCAGTGTTGTAGAAGCGCAGGTAGGCCTGCCACAGCGGCAGCCAGGCGGCGTGATCGGCGGCGCTGACCGGACGGATGTCGATCTGACTCATGGTGATTTCCTTAACGCATCAAGTGAGCGAGGGTTTGATCGTTGATGTCGGGGCTGGCGGCCAGGCCTTCGCGCACGCCGGCGATATCTTCGGCGCTGCGGTTCTGGCTGAGCTTGCGCTTGCCTTCGAGCCGGTCGATCGGAATGGCGAACCCGACGATGGCCTTGAGCATGCCGTCGATGTAATCGGGCGGAGCATCGTCGACGGACCAGGGCTCGGCGCGGCCCGCTTCATGGCGATCAGTCAGGGTGCTGACGATGTCCAGCAGCCGACCGCCATCGCTGAAGGTTTCGGCGTGGCCATAGGCGTGTACGGCGACGTAGTTCCAGGTCGGTACGACTTTGCCGTGCTCGGCCTTGCTCGGGTAAAAGCCCGGGCTGACGTAGGCATCGGCACCGGGAAAAATCACCATCGCTTCGGCGCCGTCACGCAGGTCTTTCCACTGCGGATTGGCCTTGGCCAGATGCCCGTACAGCGTGCCGTTCGGACCTTGTTCGCGATGCAGCAACACCGGCACATGACTGGCCTGCAAGCCTTGTTCGCCATGGGTTACCAGGATGGCGAGACGGGTGGCGAGGATCAGTTCGTGCAGTTGGGACAAGTCATCGATGGCAAAGGCGCGGGGCGTGTACATGGAGAAAATTTCCTTGGCGAATACCAGCATCGTAGGCAGGCTATTGGTCTGTTGTAAGAGCCATTGATGACCAATTTCATAGGTCCATTGTCATGCCCGATTCGACTACGCTGTCGCTGCCGTTCAACCCTGCTGGCATTGAACTTGATCGCCGCAAAGGCCTGAGCCGTCAGCTCTATCAGGCATTACGCCTGCGGGTGCTTGATGGACGTCTGGCCAGCGGAACACGTTTGCCGGCGAGTCGAGATCTGGCCGCGGCGCTGGCGATTTCACGCAACAGCGTGGTGCGTGCCTACGATCAGCTGTATGCCGAAGGTTTTATCGAAGGCCGGGTCGGGGATGGCACTTATGTGGCGCAATTGCCGCAATCGGTGACACCAGCGAAAAAATTATCCACAAAAGTATCCACAGGGTTTTCAACAGGCTTACCCACAGCTTTATCCACAATTTCGCCCAATTCCACTGGGAATTTATCCAGCAAAGTTATCCACAGTGGTGCATTGCAGCGGCTTGAGCAGAACCATTTACCAACGCCACCGAGCGGTCCGCCGCGAGCATTCCGGGTCGGGGTTCCGGCGTTCGATTTGTTCCCGTTCGACGTCTGGGCCAAGCTGAACGCGGCGTTCTGGCGCAAACCCGATTTGCAGCAACTGTGTTATGGCGACCCGGCGGGCGATGCGCGCCTGCGCGGCCTGATCGCCGCATATTTGCGCAGTTCGCGCGGCATGCAGTGCTCCGCTGAGCAAATTGTGATCACCAGTGGCGCACAACAGGGAATCAGCCTTTGTGCACAGTTGCTGGTGGAGCCGGGCGCCGGGGTGGGCATCGAGAATCCCGGCTATCGCGCAGCGGGTCATGCGTTCGCGCTGGCCGGTGGTCGATTGCATGGCATTGCCGTGGATGAAGAGGGCATCGACTGCGCGGCACTGGCGGCCGCCGAAGATTGCCGGGTGGCGTATGTCACGCCGTCTCATCAATACCCGACCGGGGTGGTGATGAGCCTGGCCCGACGGCTGGAACTGCTGGCCTGGGCCGAGCGTACCGGCGGCTGGATCGTCGAGGACGACTATGACGGCGAGTATCGCTACACCGGTGCGCCCTTGGCCCCGTTGGCTGCGCTCGACCGCCAGGGTCGCGTGTTGTACGTCGGCACTTTCGGCAAAGTCGCGTTCCCGGCGCTGCGGCTGGGTTATCTGGTGTTGCCGCCGGGACTGGTGGATGCCTTTGCGCAAAGGCGTGCGGTGGATGTCCGGCATTCCGAAGTGAGTACTCAAGCGGTGATGGCCGAGTTTATGGCGGCCGGGCACTTTCAACGGCATATCCGGCGCATGCGCCGGGCAGCGCTGAGTCGGCGTAACGCCCTGATCAACGGTTGGCCGCGCGGATTGGCGGGTGTGGGTGAGCTGCCGGCGGTGTCGGCCGGACTCCATCTCACCGTGGCGGTCGACAGTGTGGGCCGCGAACAACAATTGATCGAGCAGGCCGCCAGCGTGGAGGTGGAGATCCATGGCTTGAGCAAATACTGGCTGCCGCACTCGACGACCCCGATCGATCAGCGCGCCGGCCTGGTGCTGGGATTTGCCGCAGTACCGGAGCGAGCGATCGAGTCGGCGCTGGCACGCTTGCGACTCGCCTGGCGAGAGTGAGCAACATGACGCAGCGCCTCAAGGTTTGAGGAACAGATCCCGAACCGCCGGGTCGACGATTTTCCGTAGCGCGTTATCAACGGCGTCGAAAGTATTCAGCGCCTGACGTGTCTTGGGATCGAAGGTTTGCAGATAGCTTTCTTCGAACTTGAGATGTGCTGCCGTGTACTGCTCGTCGGGGTCGGTTCGGCTGTCGTAATGAAAATGCGCAACCCAGAGCGTTTTGTTGTCGCTGGATTTATCGAGAATCCGATACTCCTGGAAATAGTCCCCGCGTTGCCGGGTACGAATGCGGCCACGCTCATCCTTGACCACGTCGATCTGCCCATGGTCATGCAGCCAGCGCAGGTAGGTTTCCCTTGGTTTGCGCAGCTTGAGCATCGCAGCATAGGACTGGATGCCCTCGGCTTGGGTTCGTCTGGCGCCGTCTCGTAATTCCTGGGCAAGGGAGGCTACGGGGGAGGGCGACTGCCCGGCCTTGCGTTGTGCCTCCAGAGTCTTGTCGACATCGCTGGCCAATTGCAGAAGTCTGGTCGATTGCTGTTCGAAGATGTCGCGAATGTCCGCCGGGATTCGACCGGCACGCCTGGCGTCGTCTCGGGTCTTTTTGTTGAATTCGTCAACTTTCAGGTTGGATTCCATCGCCGCCGCAAGAACATCGACGGCATCGGATACCTTGCGCGGACGCGCCGGCGTCAATTTGATGAAGGGAATTTCCTCGATGGCGTCGCTGGTTTCCTCCGGGCTAGCGATTTCGCCTGCACTTTGCCGGGGGCGAGTTTTGCTGATCCTGACTCTGGCCTGCGAAGTGGATGGTTTCGGCTCTGGACTGACGTGGGCGGGCTGCTCCTCGCGTTCTGGAAGTTCAGCGACCAGGCATCTGCCGGCCAGTGCACGGAATTCGCCGACCAGATCGCGTACCCGGTCAAGCCGGATCTGAACAAGTTGGCCGGGGTAGGCTGACGGAAGCTGTTCCAGCTCTTGTTCGAGGCTGGCGAAGCGGTCGCTCAAGCGCTCCAGACGCTCGATCCGGGTGGCCTGTGCATCGACGGAGGGCTTGAGCTTTGTCAGGGAGATCAGTTCATGACTCGCATTCGAGGCGCTGTCGGTGAGGGCGCTGATGGCTATCCGGGCATCCTCCATGGCCGCGCCGGGTTGTTCGCGTACACATCGTTCGTAAGACATGCTGATTTCGTTGGCCTTGAGATCGAGTTCGGTGAACGCCGGGAACAAGCGTTCCAGATTACGGGCCACTTTGGCCGCCAAACCTGAGTGCTGGCTCAGTGTTTCCATAGAGTGACGCAGCAACTGCTGTCGCGAGATCATCTCGTCGCTCAATGCGGTGGCCCGGGTGGCAATATCGATCTGTTCCTGGCGTGGTACCGGAGCAGGGTTATGGGCTCCGGTGACGAATTTTTCGGTCATCTGCGCGTATACGCGCATCTGCAAACGCAGTGACCCACCCAGGCAACGGTGCTGCTCCGCCGTCATGCGCAACAACTGCGACTGATGGAATACGCCTCCGCCTCCTGCCTCGCGCCAGGCTTCAAGTTGCTCAAGGGCCTGGGTGTAACCTTCGCCCAGCGCGCCAGCTTTGGTCAGATAGAGCCGGGCCCGGACTTCGAACTCGCTCTCGGTGTCATGCAGCGGCAGATCGAGCAACGCTTTGCGTACTTCGAGTTTGCGTTGTGCTTCCCCTTCGATGAATTGGTGCAGTGCCGCCCAGGCTTTTTCCCTGTTTTGCACCTTGGCCCGTTGCAGCGCCTTGATTCGGCCCTTGGGGCCACCACCGCGCAAGCGCAGTCTCGGGTCCCAGTGCCATCGAGCGGAGGCCTCGTCATAGCGGATGGCCAGGCCCGTGCGCAAGGGGTTGGCGGGATCGACGATACAGACTGGCTCGTCTTCAGTGACAGCAACCTGAAACCAGCGTGCTCCGACCTGAGCGAAGGATTTTTCTCCGAGGGTATAGAGGTGGCTTTGCGAGGACATTGCACGAGCGGAAGCATCCGGTTCAGCAGTCCGGAAGCGTTCCAGCATGGCTATGAAGGCGGAACCGCTCGTTGGTCGCGCCAGTGTCTGCGGTTCGACGCTTGTCAAATGTGGCAGGGGAATCTGATCGGTGACGGTATTCGCATCGAAGTTGATGGTTGGGAGGGCGGGCGGTTTCGAGAATTGGACGGTGGTCAGGGTCTGGATTTTTCCCGGCGGCTCGGGGTGGGTGGCAAGGGACGTCAGCAGAGTACGCGGCGAGCGGTTGCGGCGGGCAGCGACGTGCTGGGTAAGCAGAATTCCGAGAGCCACCAGAATGTCTCCCGTCGACCGCCATTCCACGAGCGTATTGCCCTGTTCATTTGCATCGATGGTGTTCTGGATCTGATCAAGGGTCTGCCAGACCCACAGCGCGGTACCCGCCGAACCGCCGATAAAGTTCGACGCCACACCGAACAGCGCCCAGCCACTGTCCGCCAGGAGGGTTCGGCGGCGTTCGGCGTTGGAAACGGATTGGCGGTCGGCGAGCTCGGCCAGCGCCTGACAGTTGGCATCGTAAAGTGCCGTCAGGACATCGCCGCTCATGGGGGCGTTCGTCAGCTCGATCGGCCCGGTCAAATCAAGGTGAATGAAAGGCTCGAACGCCAGTTGGGGAATGATCCAGGGTGAGGGTATGCCTGTGGAGAATACGTACTGGGCATATTCGAAACTCAGGGCCTGACCGGGCAACCAGGCCAGTACCGACTCCCTCAGCTCTCCGGGCTGGTAAATGGCGTACAGCAGGTTTTGCGCAGAGGCGAATTGCATCAATGGCGGCTCGAGCAATGGCCGGTAAAGCAGACAAGGACCCCCGTCCGGATCGCTTGTCCCGATGATGTACATGTTGGTGACAGTGTCAGGCGAATGGCCCGGACGATGCCGAGGCATGAATGCCAGCGGGCGCAGGGTGACCGGGTGTTCGCTGTCGGGCTGCCCGCCGGTGATCGATGCCATCAACCGGGCGATACAGGAATAGCCTCGTTCATCGACGCGCCCTCGATGTCGGAGTTTGCATTCAAGTGCCAGTAATGGCAGCAGAACCGGTAGCTGGAGTCTGTAGCGAGCCCGGTGGTGCGCGGACTGTTCCGGATCGTCGATCAATGAGTCTTTGACCATTCTCGGATAATGTTTCCCGATGTCGACCTGCTCGGCGATGCCGGTCAGGTAGTCGACTGTCAGCCATGGTGGCACCGTGCGGCCATCGTCGAACGCAAGGCTGGCTTGATACGGCGGGGTGTTCTGCAGAGCGAATTCGCCGAGGTTCTGGCGTACCTGATCCAGAGGATTCGGCAGCACCAGCCCCGCCACCTCAATGCTATTGGTGACTGTGATCCACAGGTCGTCCAAGGGTAGAGAGGCGGCACCCTGTGTCGCCTTGTCGGCGACAATCGCATCATGCATCTGGCGCTGAGCGTAAGACTTGATATCGGGCAGGTCGGCTTCTTGCACGCCGTCCGCTTTTTCTTCTTCGCGTAATCGACCCAGTTCGGCGATATGGCGGCTGTAGGTCTGGAAATCACTGATCGACCCGGCATGCAGCCAATCGGGAATGGCCTGTTCGAGCCGGTCGAGCCGGGCCCGCTCCCTTGTGTGCCAATGACGATTTCCTGAGGTCTTGGTGTTCTCAGGCAGGGCAATCGGAGGCGTGGCCGGGTCCAGCGCCTTGATGGCATCCAGCTGACTGTTGATCAACGCCCAGGCGCAGCTGTCGAAAATGTTTTCCTGTGGCTCGATCAGTCGCCATTCGAGTGTTCGCGTGCCCCATTGCAGCGCGAAACGCTCCGGCAGGGATTCGCCCAATGCCTTCAGAGACGGGAAGGACTCGTAGCTGGCGCCGATCGTGTACATAAGGGTCAGCTCGCGCTGTTGAAACGTAGCGGTCAGCACAATCGCACTGGAGATCACCAGATGGGAAACGTCTGTGCCATTGACCAGATCGATGTCCAGCAGGCATGCACGGATGTGGCTGAAACCGTCGTGGGTTGTCTGCCGAAGGGTTTGTTCGGGTTGTTGTGCGACCTGCCGGGCCAGAGCGCACTCTTCGGTATTCCAGCCAGTGGCTGATTGCACATCCAGGGCGTTTTTCAAGGCGTCGGACAGTTCTTCCCAGCGAGGACGGTCCGTGGCGGTTTCATTCCAGTAGTCGAGTTGCTGCTGCGCGAATGCGAGGAAGAAGAAGGCTCCGTGATCGTTCAGTAGCGATGTCACTTCGTCCATGCCAACGGCCAGGTGGGTCGGCGGGTTGGCATACGGTGTCACGGTCAGGAAATGCTCGCCTTCGATCAGATCCGCCCTGGTCTTGTCGAAGCTGTGGCGCACGAGCGCATGGGTCAACGATTCAAATGTCAGGCCTGCTGCAGTGGGTGATTGATCGTCATCGGTCCAGATCGGGGTAGCGATCATCGTCCGGTCCGGATCAAGTCGCAGATCGGGGTAGCGTTCATTCAGTACCTGCCTCAGCAGCGCCGAGGCAGCCTGATTCAAGGTGGTGCCCTGGCTGGACAGCTCGACCAGTCGGCTTTGATTCAGCAGGGCAGGTGTGGCAGTCGGTGGCGCACCGGCGGCTGTTTGCGTCATGTCGTGATCCCGTCGTGAAAGGACGGGGTGGAACCCGCCTCGGATAAGCGCACGCTATCCGGGTCCGCACAAACGATGGCGATACATAGTTACCGCAGGCAAAAAAAGACCCGCGAGTGCGGGTCTGTTGTTTCAGGTTTTTCGTTTCAAGTGCCGGACTTGATCTTCGTCCACGCTCGGGTCCGTGCCCGCTCCGCATCCCGTGGCAACGGTTGCAGGGTGTACAGCGTATTCATCGCCGCATCGGTCGGGTACAGATTCGGGTTGTTGCGAATCGCCGGGTCGACCTGCGCGGTGGCGTCCTTGTTCGGGTTCGGATAACCGACAAAATCGCTGACCGGCGCAATCACCTGCGGTTGCAGCAGGTAATTGACGAAGGTGTAGGCGTCCTGCGGGTTCTTCGCGCCTTTCGGGATCGCGAGCATGTCGAACCAGATCGGCGCACCTTCCTTCGGCAGGCGCATGTCGACCACCACGCCGTTCTTCGCTTCCTTGGCGCGGTTGGCGGCTTGCGAGAAGCTGCCCGAATAGCCGACCGCAACGCAGATGTCGCCGTTGGCGATATCGGCCATGTACTTGGACGAATGGAAGTAGGTCACGTACGGGCGAATCTTCATCAGCAGCGCTTCAGCCTTGGCGTAGTCCGCCGGGTTCTTGCTGTTGGGATCCAGGCCTAGGTGTTGCAGGGCCAGCGGTAGGATCTCCGACGGCGAGTCGAGCAGGGCGACGCCGCACTGCTTGAGCTTGCTGATGTTCTCTTCCTTGAAGATCAGGTCCCAGCTGTCCACCGGCGCGTTGTCGCCCAGCGCCGCCTTGACCTTGGCCGGGTTGAAGCCGATCAGGATGGTGCCGTACATGTACGGCACGGCGAACTTGTTGCCCGGATCATTGGCCTCGATCAGCTTCATCAGTTTCGGGTCGAGGTGGTTCCAGTTCGGCAACTGGCTGCGATCCAGCGGCTGGAACACCCCGGCCTCGATCTGCTTGGCGAGGAACACGTTGGACGGCACCACCACGTCATAGCCGGAGTTGCCGGTCAGCAGCTTGGCCTCCAGTGCTTCGTTGGTGTCGAAGATGTCGTAGACCAGTTTGGTCTGGCTGTTCTGCGCCTTGAAATTTTCCAGTGCCTTGGGGGTGATGTAGTCGAACCAGTTGTAGACGCGCAGGGTGCGTTCTTCCGCGTGGGCGCCGCTGCTCAGCAGCGCCGCGCACAACGCTGGCGCGATGAGGTGCTTGAGTCTGCTCATTGTTCGAAACCTTCAAGCACGTTCACCGCGTTGATGCCGATTTCTTCCACCGCGTAGCCACCTTCCATGACGAACAGGGTCGGTTTGCCGAGGGCCGCGATGCGCTTGCCCATGGCCAGGTAGTCCGGGCTGTCGAGCTTGAATTGCGAGATCGGATCGTCCTTGAAGGTGTCCACACCCAGCGACACGACGATGATGTCGGCGCCGTAGTTGTCGATTTCCTGGCAGGCCTGATCCAGCGCCGCGCTCCAGACATCCCAGCCGGAACCGGCCGGCAGCGGGTAGTTGAAGTTGAAGCCTTCACCGGCGCCTTCGCCGCGTTCGTCTTCGTAGCCGAGGAAGAACGGGAATTCCGCTTCCGGGTGGCCGTGGATCGAGGTGAACAGCACGTCGCTGCGCTCGTAGAAAATCGATTGGGTGCCGTTGCCGTGGTGGTAGTCGACGTCAAGGATCGCGACCTTCTTGTGGCCCTGATCGAGGAATGCCTGAGCGGCGATGGCGGCGTTGTTGAGGTAGCAATAACCGCCCATCAAATCGCCGGCCGCGTGGTGTCCCGGTGGACGGCACAGGGCGAAGGCACCACGGGCGCCGCGCTGGATTTCCGCTTGTGCGGTCAGCGCCACTTGCGCTGCGCTGTACGCCGCTTGCCAGGTGCCGGCGGTGATCGGTGCGCCGCCGTCGAAGCTGTAATAGCCGAGCTGGCCGTGCAGGCTGGTCGGTTTGACCTGACGCAGCGTGCGCGCCGGCCACGTGTAAGGCAGCAAGTCGCCGTCGGTATTGAATTCGGTCCAGCGCGCCCAGGCGCCTTTGAAGAAGTCGAGGTAGTCGCGGCTGTGAATGCGCTCGATCGGCCCGAGGCCGAAATCCTTCGGTGCCTCGACCGGGCCGAGGTTTTGATTTTTCACCCGTTGCAGCACGTGGTCGGCGCGCGAAGGCATCTCGAAGCAAGGCTTGAGTTGCCCGTCGATCAATTCGCAGCGGCCATGGTGCAGGTGGTGATCGTCAGAGTAGATCGTCAGCATTTGTTGTTCTCCGCAGGGGCTGATTCGGTTGGCTCCAGTGTTGCGGCGCGGGGCGAATCGGAGAACGGCCAGAGAGGCCAAAAGGGGATCGATGTGGCCAAAAATACTGACCTGATATCGCCCCTTGACGGTTTAACCGTGTGGCCGGAACTGACTCGGAGCCACGCCGCTCCAGCGCACGAAGGCATGGCGGAAGCTCGCGGTCTCACTAAAACCGAGGGTTTCGGCGATGCGGTAGATCGGCAGCTGATCTTCGCAAAGCATCTGCTTGGCCCGTTCGAAACGCAGTTCGTCGAGCAGTTCCTGATAGCTGCAACCCATGTCCTTCAAATGCCGGCGTAAGGTGCGCGGCGAGCAGTTCATTTGTTGCGCCAGACCTTCCAGCCCCGGCGCGGCATTGAGTTGCGCGCTGAGCAATTGACGGATGCGCCCGAGCCACGCCTGACGGCCGGTGAACTCGGTGTTCTGCTTGCGACAGCGTTCGGCCATGGCTTGGTGGGTAATGATGTCGGCCAGCGGCAACGGCTGATCGAGCCAGCGCGGGTCGAAGGCGAAGGCGTTGTCCTTGGCGCCGAATTGCAGGGGCGCCTTGAAGTGTTCGGCGTAGCTGTCGCGGTAATCCGGAGCGGAGTGTTCGAAGCGGGTGGCGAGCAGTGGCAGTGGATGACCGAGCAGGTCGTCGCAGATGACTTTCAGCGACACCAGACAGAACTCTGCGTTGAACACTGCCATTGACGGACTCTCGCGGTAGTCGGCGGCGACGAACCAGACACGCTCGCCGTCGTCCTCCAGGCTCAGTTCGAAAAGTGTTCCCAGCAGCGCCGGATAACGGATCGCCAGCCGCAAAGCGTCACCGAAGGTGGCACAGGTCAGTAGCGCGTAACCGAGAATGCCGTAGCAGGAAACGTGCATGCGCCGGCCCAGTTCCAGGCCGATGTCATGCTTGAGCGCGACCGCGTTGGCGCAGACCTGCATCTCCTGATTGGTGGTGATGCGGGTGTCGGCCCGGCTCAGATCCGCCGCGCTGATACCGCTGCCGGCGAGCAGTGCGTCGCTGGACAGGCCTTGATCCCGGAAGGTGTTGAGCACCAGGGAGACGGCGTTGAGGGTGGTGAGGTGGGAATGGAGCATAGAGGCGTCCCGAGCGAAATACATATCCTTGAAAGCAAATTACATACCAGAAGTTGATCTCGATTGTTTGTGGTAGTTAATGTTCATAGAGACGGCCATTTTTTAGTTTGTCATATATAGGATCATGGCTCCCGCCTGTTTAACTTAATGCGAAATAGTTGTTTTGGCGACTGTCAGAAGTAACAGGTTTTTAAGTATATGGACGCCGTTTGTCGATTAGTTGCTAATTGTCTTTATTTAAGTCTTTTTGTTTGATTTGTGTTTGTCTGGGTCTACGCTCAGTTTGTAGTCGTAATGTGTGGAATGTTTCATAAAGGGGAGTGAAGAAATGAATTCGAAAAACAAAGAAGTCGAAGATCGTCGTACTTATATTGAAAACGTATTGGAAAAATACGGAAAAGGAAAGAATCCTGTAGGTGAGGGGAGCATGAAAGGGACGCTGGATGACCAGCCTTTTGAATCTGAGGCCGATTCATGGGTGGAGCATGAAGACAAAAACGGAAAGAGGTGGCTGCTCCTGTTCAGAAGCAATGATTCCGGTATTAACCTGGAGGTCAATCAATCAGCTTTATACTCGGATATGTATGATTTTCGTATGGGTTATGGCGATTTTTTTAATTCTGTTTTTGATAATGATCCCAGCCGTTGGCATGCGGACACAGCAAGGTTTTCAGGTGTGTCCTTTGATGCCAGCACAGGAAGGTTTCAGTGCGACGTTGACGCAACTCTTTACCGCGGTGATCCCCAAAATCAGGAAACGGCAAAATTAAAAGCGAAACTCTTTGTGGTTAAGCCTGCAAAATAGTCGATACCCCTCCATTGCAGTAAGGAGGGGTGTCTTTATCTTCATTGATGAGTTGACCGCAGAACAGATCAACTTACAAAGACAGTTCTCCACATAGATCCAGTTCCACGAACTGCCGAACGCTTGTTATTTCAAGTCCCGCGCCCAGCAAAGCATTCAACTTGCCGAACGCTGCCTCGCGAGTCATGCCGCCACCGGACAGCACGCCTACACCACGCAAACGGCTGCCGGCTTCATACACATCCAGTTCCACACCACCTTCATGGCACTGCGTGACCGCAACCACGACCACGCCGTTGTCCCGCGCCCGGCCGAGGCTGGCGAGGAATTGCGGGTTGTCGCTCGGCCCGGTGCCGCTGCCGTAGCATTCCAGCACCAAACCCTGAATGCCGCTGTCGAGCAAGCCGTCGATGATCTCGGCGCCGATGCCCGGGAACAGCGGCAACACCGCCACCCTGGCCAGTTGCTTGGGCTGGTTGTAGTTCAACGCGGCCGGCAGGGAAGTGGCTTTCACGCCGCCGCCCTGACGCTCCAGGCGTTTGAACGGATGACGGCCGAAGCTGCGCACTTTCGCGCAACGGGTCGGCGCCAGCAGTTCGCCGTGGAAATACAGATGCACGCCCGGCGCCAGGCCGTGGCCGAGGGCGACCAGTGCGCCGCTGAGGTTTTCCCAGGCGTCGCTGTCGGTGACGCCGGCCGGCAGCATCGAACCGGTGAAACACACGCGGGCATGCAGGCCGAGCAACTGGAAGCTCATGGCGGCGGCGCTGTAGGCCAGGGTGTCGGTGCCGTGCAGGATCAGCACGCTGTCGCAGCCTTGCACATCGACGGCGTCGACCACTGCTTCACGCAGTTGCTGCCAGTAGGCCGGGGTCATATTGGCGCTGTCGATCAGCGGCGACATCTCGCGAAAGCGCCACTGTGGCACCACCAGCTCAGGTTGGCTGTGCAGGTAATCGCGCATCCGCGCTTCGAAACCGGAGGCCGGGGCCAGGCCGTTGGCGCTGGCCTGCATGCCGATGGTGCCACCGGTGTACAGCACCATGACGTGCTGGGCGGCAGGGTAGGTCGAGGAATTCATGGGGATTCTCCGAAACAATGAGGTCCTGTGGGAGCGAGCTTGCTCCGGGCGGCGATCCGACGAAAGCGGTGCGTCAGTCAGCATATGTATCAACTGAACGACTGCATTCGCGAGCAGGCTCGCTCCCACAGTTTTTCGAACTGTAACTGACGGGAGCGGGGATGCGCCCGTCATTCATCCATCAGCGTTGCGCTGCAGGGATGCCTTGCGGCTGAGAGTCAACCTGGGTACCGGCCGACGGATTGGCAGGCCAAGCCTTCAGGTCCAGGTCCAGGTCGCTGAACTTGCTGGAGTCGAAAACTGGCTGGTCAACACCGGCGCGGCGCTGTGCGTCGTAGTCGCGCATCACGCGCATTCCGACCTTGAACAGCATCGCCAGGGCCACCAGGTTGACGAAGGCCAGGCAGGTCATGGTGATGTCGGCGAAGGCGAACACGGTCGACAGGTCCTGCATCGAACCCCAGACCACCAGCGCCAGCACCAGGCCGCGGAAAGTCATCAGCGCAGCGCGGTTGCGGGTGAGGAACTGCAGGCTGTTTTCGCCCAGGTAGTAGTTGTAGAGGATGCAAGTGAAGACGAACAGCGACAGCGCGACGCTGACGAACATGCGGCCCCAGTCACCGACCACGGCGGCCAGCGAGTTCTGGGTCAGGACGATGCCGTCACCTTCGAAGCCCGGGGTGTAGAAGCCCGACAGCAGGATCAGCAGCGCGGTGCAGGTGCAGATCACGAAGGTATCGAGGAACACGCTGAACGCCTGAACCACGCCCTGAGCGCCCGGGTGCTTCACGGCGGCCACGGCGGCAACGTTCGGCGCACTGCCCAGGCCCGCTTCGTTGGCGAACACGCCACGCTTCACGCCCATGACAATCGCGCTGCCGAGCAGGCCGCCGAAGGCCGGGTCGAGACCGAAGGCGCTCTTGAAGATGGTTTCCAGCATGGCTGGCACGTGTTCGATCTGGGTGCCGATCACGTACAGGGTCACGCCGATGTAAGCCAGGGTCTTGATCGGTACCAGCAGGTCGGACACCGACGCGATGCGCTTGATGCCGCCGATGAAGGTAATGGCCAGCAGCACTGCCAGGACGATACCGGTGTGTTGCGGGTCAAAAGCGAAGGCGTTTTGCAGCGAGTGGGTCACGGTGTAGGACTGCAGGCCGATGAAGGCGAAGCCGTAGGTGACCAGCAGCAGGATCGAGAACACCACCGCCATGCCCTTGAGCTTCAGGCCGTGCTGGATGTAGTAAGCCGGACCACCACGGTACAGGCCGTCGCCATCGGCGCGCTTGTAGACCTGGGCCAGGGTACATTCGAAGAAGCTGCTGGACATGCCGACCAGAGCGGTCACCCACATCCAGAACACCGCACCCGGACCACCGAGGGTCACGGCGATGCCGACACCGGCGATGTTGCCTGCACCGACACGGCCGGCGAGGCTGAGCATCAGGGCCTGGAACGAGCTGAGTTGACCGGCGCTGCCTTTGAGGCTGTCGCGGAACACCGCGAACATGTGGAAGAAGTGGCGCAATTGAACGAAACGCGAGCGAATCGTGAAGTAGCTACCGAGCCCGACAATGAGCACGATCAGTACTTTCCCTGAGAGGAAGTCGTTGATGACTTCGAGCATGGATTTTTCCTCGCTGTTTATTGTGTAAGCAAATGCTGGATGGTCGGAAACATCGCGTTACACCGGTGTGCGCGCGGCACAACGGGCGAGGCGAGGGTTTCGTCCCGGATCCATATCGCGGGTTTGTTATTAGTTCGGGTTTCGCATGGGTTATGGCCTCGTTACCGATGACCGCTCACGCGAAGAGGGGCGGCACTATACCGATCAGTGCGGCGCCCGTCTGCACGGTTGTGGTGCAAGCGACGAAACGAAGCTTTGAAACACCCGACGTTACCGGCGTCGGGCTCTTGTGGGAGCGAGCCTGCTCGCGATGCAGACGCTGCGGTTCAACAGGCAAACCGCGTAATCGTTTATCGCGAGCAGGCTCGCTCCCACAGAAGACGATTTTGCTACTCAATAGTTAAAAAAAAGGGCTTGGAGAATGATCTCCAAGCCCTCAAAAGGTGAGAGGTGTCTAGTCCCTCGACCTGGTGAGCGGTGCTACAAGTAACGCGTCGGATCAGGCCTTCAGAGGCACCAGACGCGGAGCAATCATGTTTTCCGGGCGCAGGATGTCGGCGAGCATGGCTTCGTCGAGCAGACCTTCTTCGCGCACCAGTTCCAGCACGCCGCGGCCGCTTTCAAGGGCGATACGGGCGATGCGGGTGGCGTTTTTGTAGCCGATGTACGGGTTCAGTGCAGTGACCAGACCGATCGAGTGTTCGACCAGCTCGCGGCAGCGCGCTTCGTTGGCGGTGATGCCGACGATGCAGTGCTCGCGCAGCATGTCCATGGCGCGTTGCAGCAGGCGGATCGAGTCGAGGATCTTGAAGGCGATCAGCGGCTCCATCACGTTCAGTTGCAGTTGGCCGCCTTCGGCTGCCATGGTCAGCGCCAGATCGTTACCGATGACCTGGAACGCAACCTGGTTCACGGCTTCCGGGATCACCGGGTTGACCTTGCCTGGCATGATCGAGCTGCCTGGCTGACGCGCCGGCAGGTTGATTTCGTTGATGCCGGTGCGCGGGCCGCTGGACAGCAGGCGCAGGTCGTTGCAGATCTTCGACAGCTTGACCGCGGTGCGCTTGAGCATGCCGGAGAACAGCACGAAGGCGCCCATGTCGGAGGTGGCTTCGATCAGGTCGGCAGCTGGAACCAGCGGTTGACCGCTGATCAGGGCCAGACGCTGTACGGCCAGGGCCTGGTAGCGCGGGTCGGCGTTGATGCCGGTGCCGATCGCGGTGCCGCCCAGGTTCACTTCGGTCAGGACTTCCGGGGCCAGCGTCTTCAGACGGGCCAGGTCTTCACCCATGGTGGTGGCGAAAGCACGGAACTCTTGACCCAGAGTCATCGGTACGGCGTCTTGCAGCTGGGTACGACCCATCTTCAGGACGTGGTTGAATTCTTCACCCTTGGCCGCGAATGCCTGAATCAGGCTGTCGAGGCTGGCCAGCAGCGCATCGTGACCCAGCAGCAGACCCAAACGGATTGCGGTCGGGTAGGCGTCGTTGGTCGACTGCGCCATGTTCACGTCGTCGTTCGGGTGCAGGTACTGGTATTCGCCTTTCTGGTGACCCATTGCTTCCAGAGCAATGTTGGCGATCACTTCGTTGGCATTCATGTTGGTCGAAGTGCCAGCGCCGCCTTGAATCATGTCCACCACGAACTCTTCGTGGAAATCGCCGCGGATCAGACGTGCACAGGCTTCGCTGATGGCAGCGTGCTTGGCTTCGCTCAGGTGACCCAGCTCGCGGTTGGCGTCAGCAGCGGCCTGTTTGACCATTGCCAGACCGACAACCAGTTTCGGGTAGTGCGAAATCGGAACGCCCGAGAGGCGGAAGTTGTTCACCGCTCGCAGGGTCTGGATGCCGTAATACGCTTGAGCAGGGACTTCGAGGGCGCCAAGCAGGTCGTTTTCTGTGCGGAATGATGCAGCGGAGGACATGATAGAAATCATCTCGATATGGACCCGGTCTGTGCCGGAACGCTGCGAATGCTAGGCTTGTGGGAATTTTTGGGCCAATGCTGTTAAACACTGCCCTATGCACATTCGGCATAATGCCCGTGTGACGCCGCGGGCGCGGCAGACGTGTGACCTGTTTTGGTGCGTGTCCGGGAGGACGTGATGAATCTGGAAAGCAAATGGCTCGAGGACTTCAGTGCTCTGGCTGCCACCCGCAGCTTCTCTCAGGCGGCCGAACGGCGCTTCGTGACTCAGCCGGCGTTCAGCCGGCGGATTCGTAGCCTGGAGGCTGCGCTCGGGCTGACACTGGTCAACCGCTCGCGTACACCGATCGAGCTGACGGCGGCGGGGCAACTGTTTCTGGTGACCGCGCGCACCGTGGTCGAACAGCTCGGCGAAGTGCTGCGCCATCTTCATCATCTGGAAGGCGGACAGGGCGAAGTGATTCAGGTCGCGGCGGCGCACTCGCTGGCCCTCGGTTTCTTCCCGCGCTGGATCGCGCAACTGCGCAATGAAGGCCTGAACATCGCCACGCGGCTGGTGGCGACCAACGTCGGCGACGCGGTGCACGCGCTGCGTGAAGGTGGCTGCGATCTGATGCTGGCGTTCTACGACCCGGACGCGGCGATGCAGATGGACCCGGAGATCTTCCCGTCGCTGCACCTGGGCCAGACCGAAATGCTTCCGGTATGTGCGGCAGATGCCAATGGCAAGCCGCTGTTCGATCTGGAAGGCGAGGGCAGTGTGCCGTTGCTGGCATACAGCGCCGGGGCGTTTCTAGGGCGGTCTGTGAATGGCTTGCTGCGTCAGCGTCAGCTGCGCTTCACCACGATCTATGAAACCGCCATGGCCGACAGCCTGAAAAGCATGGCTCTGGAAGGCCTCGGCATTGCCTGGGTGCCGCAACTGAGCGTGCGGGCCGAGCTGGCCCGGGGTGAGCTGGTGGTCTGCGGTGGTGCCCAATGGCATGTGCCGCTGGAGATTCGCCTGTACCGCTGCGCACTGGTGCGCAAGGCCAACGTGCGCTTGCTGTGGCGCAAGCTTGAGGGTGGCGCGGCGAGTGGCAATAACTGAATGAAATCAGAGGCGAATCCTGTGTTTCGCCTCTGCCAAGTCGGATGAGCTTGATTAAAATACGGGAGCTCGTGGGATGCGGCAGGTTTGCATCAGTCTCAACTGTCGTCCCAGTCGGCTACGGGGCGCGGCACGACTCGCTGTGCAATCGGTTTGTCCAGGTAATTGCGAATGTTTTCTCTATTTTTATCACTGAAGCGCTTGGCATTGCTTCGAAGTGGTGAGAAGTCATCATCCGTCATGATTGTTTCGCTCCACCAGCCGTTGTACAGGATTTCGCTGTCTTCATGAGTTGCGCCGAACATGTGGCCTGCTTCGTGAGCAGGAACCATGTTGCTTCTTATCGAGGCTAAACTTGCGTAACCCTTTTTTTGTGCAATTCCCATTGTGCTCTGATTTATATTGTCGCGGGTCAGCAGTAGATACTTGTTGAATCTGGTGTGTGAGTCTTTCAGGAGCTGGGAGCCGAAATGGTTTCTTAGTTTTTCTGCCCAAGCAGCCAAAGAGCCGGAAGCAGACATTTTTTTATAATCAAAGCTACTCAAGGTTTCTGCTTCTGACGGGCTGAACATATTGACTGATAGCTTGCGGCCGGAGAGTTCCTGGATTTCGTCGGTAAACCAGGAAAAATAAGTGCTGTACAAGCCTCTTCTGCTGTCGTCCGATAAGTCCTCATGGATGAAGACATTCAGTGTTAAAGGCTGTTTGGCCATGTTCGGATCCTTTGGATGAGTTTAATTGACTTGATAGTGATGGGCAGGCGTGATGGTGCCGACTGTCCTGCCATTGCGGTTTTGGAAGTGTTTTTAATATGGATTTTTTGCTGTGTAATATAAGTTGTTTGTTTTTGATTTGTTGGTGGGTGCTCTGTTTTTATTTCATGTTTGGTTGTATATCATCTAAGTATTGTTTTGGCTCTTGGGAATGTTTTTATTTTTATTACATGAAGTCATGCGAAAATTTGAGCACGCTCTCCATTCGACCTGTTGATCATGTTTCCCGCGTGAAAAAAACGAAGCAATATTCTTGAACCTCGAGTCAGCAAAATGTGTGGCAAGGTTCAGATGACAGATGGTCGCAACGGGGGCTGTTTATTGCTTTCTTTGCGGTATACTGCGCGGCCTTCGGCCGGTTCGTCCGGCCATTTTTCCTACAACAAGCCACGCATCCTGCGTGGCTTGTTGTTTTTGACGCGCCTGCGGGCGCCCAGAGAGAAGAGGCGCGACGATGAGTGCACTGGTTGGCGTGATCATGGGCTCCAAGTCCGATTGGTCCACCCTTAGCCACACCGCCGATATGCTGGAAAAGCTCGGCATCCCTTACGAGGTCAAGGTGGTTTCCGCCCACCGCACCCCGGATCTGCTGTTCCAGTACGCCGAAGAGGCTGAAGGCCGCGGCATCGAGGTGATCATCGCCGGTGCCGGTGGCGCAGCCCACCTGCCAGGCATGTGTGCGGCCAAGACCCACTTGCCGGTGCTGGGCGTACCGGTGCAGTCGGCCATGCTTTCTGGCGTCGACTCGCTGCTGTCGATCGTGCAGATGCCGGCCGGCATTCCGGTTGCCACCCTGGCCATCGGCAAGGCGGGTGCGATCAACGCAGCCCTGCTGTCAGCGAGCATCCTGGGCGCCAAGCATCCACAATTCCACGCGGTACTGAAAACCTTCCGTGCCGAGCAGACAGACAGCGTCCTGGACAATCCAGACCCACGTATTGCCTGAGGTTGTTGAGATGAAGATCGGTGTAATCGGTGGCGGCCAGTTGGGTCGCATGTTGGCCCTGGCGGGCACTCCGCTGGGCATGAACTTCGCTTTCCTCGACCCTGCGCCGGACGCTTGCGCCGCTGCGCTGGGCGAACACCTGCGGGCCGATTACGGCGATCAGGATCATCTGCGCCAATTGGCCGATGAAGTCGATCTGGTGACCTTCGAGTTCGAAAGCGTCCCGGCTGAAACCGTGGCGTTCCTTTCGCAATTCGTGCCGGTCTACCCGAGCGCCGAAGCCCTGCGTATCGCTCGTGACCGCTGGTTCGAGAAGAGCATGTTCAAGGACCTGGGGATTCCGACCCCGGCATTCGCCGACATCCAGTCGCAAGCCGACCTGGACGCCGCCGTCGCGTCGATCGGTCTGCCGGCCGTGCTGAAAACCCGCACCCTGGGTTACGACGGCAAGGGTCAGAAAGTCCTGCGCAAGCCGGAAGACGTGGTCGGTACTTTCGCCGAACTGGGCAGCGTTGCCTGCCTGCTGGAAGGCTTCGTACCGTTCACCGGCGAAGTGTCGCTGATCGCCGTGCGCGCTCGTGATGGCGAGACGAAGTTCTATCCATTGGTGCACAACACTCACGACAGCGGCATCCTCAAGCTGTCGGTCGCCAGCACCGATCACCCGTTGCAGGCCCTGGCCGAAGACTATTCCAGCCGCGTGCTCAAGCAACTGGACTACGTCGGCGTGATGGCGTTCGAATTCTTTGAAGTCGACGGCGGCCTCAAGGCCAACGAAATCGCCCCGCGTGTGCACAACTCCGGGCACTGGACCACCGAAGGCGCCGAGTGCAGCCAGTTCGAAAACCACCTGCGGGCCGTTGCCGGTCTGCCGCTGGGTTCGACCGCCAAGGTCGGCGAGAGCGCGATGCTCAACTTCATCGGTGTGGTTCCGCCGGTCGAGAAGGTCATTGCCATCGACGATTGCCACCTGCATCACTACGGCAAGGCCTTCAAGGCCGGGCGCAAGGTCGGTCACGCCAACCTGCGCTGCAAGGACAAGGCGACTCTCGAGGAGCAGATCCTCAAGGTCGAAGCGCTGATCGCCGAGTAACGACAGTTTCATCTGGCAGCGGCGGAACCATTGCGGGACCGCCGTTCTCTGATGGCAGGATGCGAAAGTCTGACTAGGCTTCAACGCATATCTACCATTCAGAGGGAAATGCCATGGGAATTATCGGAACCATCTTTATCGGCCTGATCGTCGGCCTGCTGGCGCGGTTCCTGAAACCGGGCGATGACAGCATGGGCTGGATCATGACCATCCTGCTCGGTATCGGCGGTTCGCTGGCAGCCACCTACGGCGGCCAGGCCCTGGGCATCTATCAGGCAGGTCAGGGCGCCGGCTTCATCGGCGCGCTGGTCGGCGCGATCGTGTTGCTGGTGATCTACGGCCTGATCAAAAAGAACTGATCCAAAGCGACAAAGCCCTCTCTGCCAATCCGGCGGGGAGGGCTAGAATGCTCGGCGATTCAGCGTTCCCTCCTTATTCGAGCATCCTTTACCGAGCACCTTCATGCGCCGTCTTCTGTTGACTCTCCTTTTGCTGGGCAGCGGTCTGGCCCACGCCGGCGATCTGCCGGAAACCGACTGGCTGGAGCTGATGCCCAAGTCGGATCAGAAAGCCCTCGAGGCCATGCCTGAAATCGACCACAACTCCCCGGAAGCCACCGGCACCTTCACCGAGAAGGGTGGGATGAAGCAGGCCAAGGGTTTGCCGGCGGTGATGTATTCGACCAAGACCGTGGCGTCGATGAACGACAAGCACATCCGCATCGGTGGTTATCCGGTGCCGCTGGAATCCGACGCCAAGGGCCGTAGCACGCTGTTCTTCCTCGTGCCGTACCCGGGCGCGTGCATCCACGTGCCGCCACCGCCGCCGAATCAACTGGTGCTGGTGCGTTATCCGAAAGGCTTGAAGCTGGATGACATCTACACGCCGCTGTGGGTGACCGGCACGCTGAAGATCGAGAAAGTCAGCAATGACCTCGCCGATGCGGCGTATGCGCTGGAGGCGGACAAAGTGCGGGTGGTGCAAGAGTCCGATCTTTAATAGTCACCCCAAAACAACTGTGGGAGCGAGCCTGCTCGCGAAAGCGGTGTATCAGATACTTAAATGGTGGCTGACATAACGCATTCGCGAGCAGGCTCGCTCCCACATTTTGTTTTGCGGTATTGGTTAAAGCGGCTTGCTGCCGACGCTGACGCCCATGGTGTGGCTGGCATTCGGCGCCAGGTTCACCACGTCGTTCATCACGTTCGCCGTCTCGATGCACAGCATCCGCTGCCAACCATCGTTGTCCATGTCGCTGAACGCAGCGGCGCGGTCGATCCAAGGGTTCCAGATCACCGCCGTGCGTGAACCGGTAGCGGTCAGCACGATGCGCCGTTCCCAGGCCGGATCGACGATGCTCAGTTGCGGCGGGGTATCGAGGTAGATGCGGTCGGTTTCCCCGGAAAAACGCAGGTCACCTTGCTGGGTGTGAGTCTTCCAGTCATCCAGCGTCTCGATGTAATCCAGGCCATCCACGCCTTCGACCCGCACGTTGCGCACATCGCTGACCGCGAAATAGCTGTGCAGCGCCTGGCTGATGCTGACGGTGTCGGCACCACGGTTGTGGCTGGTCAGGCTGATGTGTAACTGATCGTCGAGGCGCAGAGTCAAGGTCAGGTCGACCTGATGGGGCCATTCCGGAAAACCGCCCTCGGGGTAGGGCAGCTTGAATTCCACTTTCAGGCTTTCGCCTTCGGTTTCGATGCCGCCCAGTTCCCAATCCATCGCCCGGACAAACCCGTGGGCGGCGGCCGGTTCTTCGCTGACGCGCATCGCCTGCACGCTCTGCGGGTTGCGGGCGAAGACGCCAAACCACGGCCAGCACACCGGCACGCCGGCGCGGATGCTCTTGCCGGTCTTGAACGCGGCCTTGTCGTTCAGCCAGATCAGCGGCGGCTGGCCGTCCACCTGATAACTGAGGATGTGCGCGCCTTGCTGGGCCACCAGCACTTCGGCCTGACCGTGGCGGATGCGCCAGCAGTTCAGTTCATCCAGTTTCACGGCTTCAACGTTGGGCGTGTTCATGGGACAACTCTCGATCAGCAACTTGGACGACTATCGACCGTGAAACGGCCGCGAGGTTTAACGTGCGCGTGGCGGAACCGAACGGGTGCGGCCACTGCCATCGATGGCAACGAATACGAACACCGCTTCGGTCACTTTACGCCACTCGCTGGACAGCGGATCGTCGCTCCACACCTCGACCATCATCTGGATCGAGCTGCGGCCGATTTCCAGGGTCTGGGTATAAAAGGACAATTGCGCGCCGACAGCCACCGGCACCAGAAACGCCATACGATCGATGGCGACGGTCGCGACACGGCCACCGGCAACACGGCTGGCCATCGCAGTGCCGGCCAGGTCCATCTGCGCCACCAGCCAGCCGCCGAAAATATCGCCGAAGCCGTTGGTTTCGCGGGGAAGCGCGGTGATTTGCAGGGCCAGGTCGCCTTGCGGGATCGGATCTTCTTGTTCGAGCTCTATCATGCCGGGGGTGCCTCTGACCCGTGACTCTTCGTTGGGTATTGCTGGTGGTAGCCGTCTTCGGGAAAAACGATTCAGCACCGAACATACTACGTTCGTCACGTTTTCCATCAGGCGCCTAAGGAGAAACTCTGCGAAACCGGCTAATCCCGAGCAAGGGTCGGGCCAACGACGTTTTCGCACAGCAACCCCTTACAAACCGGAGCAAGGTTGCGAGTATATCGGTCGGTAGACTCCGCGACGACCGTCCGGTTCTCATTTCGACCGGCAAATACGCGCCTCTATGTGCTTTTTCGAACAATTTGCTATGGTGCCGGACCTGCCCGAGCCGCAGCCAGCGTTGTTGTGGCGGCAGATCCGACTATAAGAGAAGACCTTGCCATGACCACAGCGCCCTCGAGCCTCGCGCAGCCCGACCAACCCGCACGACCGTTGACCCGCAATGACTACAAGACTCTGTCGCTATCGGCCCTGGGGGGCGCGCTGGAGTTCTACGATTTCATCATCTTCGTGTTCTTTGCCACCGTGGTCGGCAAATTGTTCTTCCCGGCCGACATGCCCGAGTGGCTGCGCCTGATGCAGACCTTCGGCATCTTCGCCGCCGGCTACCTCGCACGGCCGCTGGGCGGGATCGTGATGGCGCACTTCGGCGACCTGCTGGGGCGCAAGAAAATGTTCACCCTGAGCATTTTCATGATGGCCGTACCGACCCTGATCATGGGCTTGCTGCCGACCTACGCGCAGATCGGCCTGTGGGCGCCGATCCTGCTGCTGTTGATGCGCGTCATCCAGGGCGCGGCAATTGGCGGTGAAGTACCGGGGGCGTGGGTCTTCGTTTCCGAACACGTACCCGGCAAGCACATCGGCTACGCCTGCGGCACCCTGACCAGCGGCCTGACGGCGGGCATTCTGCTCGGCTCGCTGGTCGCCACGGCGATCAACAGCATCTACACGCCAACGGAAGTTTCGGATTACGCCTGGCGGATCCCGTTCCTGCTGGGTGGCGTGTTCGGCCTGTTCTCGGTCTACCTGCGTCGCTGGCTGCACGAAACTCCGGTGTTCGCTGAACTGCAACAGCGTAAGGCGCTGGCCGAAGAAGTGCCGTTGCGCGCTGTGCTGCGTGACCATCGCGGGGCGATCGCAGTGTCGATGCTGCTGACCTGGTTGCTGTCTGCCGGTATTGTCGTGGTGATCCTGATGACCCCGACCGTGCTGCAAACGGTCTATCACTTCTCGCCGACCACCGCGCTGCAATCCAACAGCCTGGCGATCGTGTTCCTGAGCTTCGGCTGCATCATTTCCGGTGCGCTGGCGGATCGCTTCGGTGCCGGTCGAGTGTTCGTGTTCGGCTGCCTGGGCTTGCTGGCCAGTTCCTGGACTTTCTATCACAGCCTCGGCGATCACCCGAACTGGCTGTTCCCGCTGTATGCGCTGACCGGTTTCCTGGTCGGCACCATCGGCGCGGTGCCTTATGTGATGGTGAAAGCATTCCCGCCGGTGGTGCGCTTCAGTGGTCTGTCCTTCTCTTATAACGTCGCTTACGCGATCTTCGGCGGCCTGACCCCGATGGTGGTCAGCCTGCTGCTGAAAGAAAGCGCGATGGGGCCTGCCTATTACGTGGCGGTGCTGTGCGGGATGGGGATCCTGGTCGGCGCGTGGCTGTGGAGCAAGGGGCGCTGATCCGTAATTCTTTTCGCTAATACCGGCCGCATCGCGAGCAGGCTCGCTCCCACACTGGAATGCATTTCAACTGTGGGAGCGAGCCTGCTCGCGATTTGGGCCGCCCGAATCATTCAGTAAAACCTCAATGCTGGCCTTTCATCCAATTGTCATATTTCAGCCATAGAGTGTTCACACGGCCTGCTGATACTTGGCCCCGACTTAACACACCCTATCTGCTAGGAGTAAGGCATGAAACTGAAGCGTTTGATGGCGGCAATGACTTTTGTCGCTGCTGGCGTTGCGACTGCCAACGCGGTTGCCGCTGTTGACCCTGCTATCCCGAGCTACACCAAGACCACTGGTGTGTCGGGCAACCTGTCCAGCGTCGGCTCCGATACCCTGGCCAACCTCATGACCCTCTGGGCTGAGAACTACAAAAAAGAATACCCGAACGTAAACATCCAGATTCAGGCCGCTGGCTCCGCCACTGCGCCACCTGCGCTGACTGAAGGCACCTCCAACCTGGGCCCGATGAGCCGCAAGATGAAGGACACCGAACTGGCAGCCTTCGAACAGAAATACGGCTACAAGCCAACCGCTATCCCGGTTGCCGTGGACGCCCTGGCTGTTTTCGTTCACAAGGACAACCCGATCCAGCACCTGACCATGGAACAGGTTGACGCGATCTTCTCGTCCACCCGTCTGTGCGGCGCCAAGACCGACGTGAAAACCTGGGGTGACCTGGGCGTGACCGGCGACCTGGCCAACAAGCCGGTTCAACTGTTCGGCCGCAACTCGGTATCCGGCACCTACGGCTACTTCAAGGAAGAAGCCCTGTGCAAAGGCGACTACAAGCCTAACGTCAACGAACAACCAGGTTCGGCTTCGGTCGTGCAGTCGATCAGCTCCTCGCTGAACGGCATCGGTTACTCGGGCATCGGCTACAAGACCGCCAGCGTGAAAACCGTTGCTCTGTCGAAGAAGGGCAGCACTGACTTCATCGAAGACACCGAAGAAAACGCCCTGAACGGCAAGTACCCGCTGTCGCGTTTCCTGTACGTTTACGTCAACAAAGCCCCGAACAAGCCTCTGGCCCCGCTGGAAGCCGAGTTCGTGAAACTGGTTCTGTCGAAACAGGGCCAGGAAGTGGTAGTGAAAGACGGCTACATCCCGCTGCCAGCCAAGGTTGCTGCAAAAGCACTGGCTGACCTGGGTCTGCAGGAAGGCGGCGCTGAAGTCGCAAAAAAGTAACAAACTGAGTCAGGGGGTGAATCCCGCCTGACTCCTGTGGGAGCGAGCCTGCTCGCGAAGAGGCCTTCAGAATCAACACTTTCGTTGACTGAACCAGCACTTTCGCGAGCAAGTTCGCCCCCACACTCCCCGAATTCTTCTATCCACTGCCAGTGCCCTGCTGGCGGCGGATTTGGTGCGTCACTGCATTGTCATCTTTCTGTCATACAGGATCGCTAGGGTGTGCGCATGAATGATCTGGCCAATTCCAAAATGACTACGAACCCTCCCAAGCGCATTGACTTCAATACGCCTGAGTTGCAACGCAAGCGCCGCATTCGCGCGCTCAAGGATCGCTTCACCCGCTGGTACGTCCTCGTCGGCGGTCTGGCGGTGCTGGCAGCCATCACCCTGATCTTCTTCTTTCTCGCCTACGTGGTCGCGCCGCTGTTCAAAGGTGCTGACCTGAGCGCGAAAGATGCAATCACCCCGGCCTGGATGCAGGACGCCGGCAAGCCACTGATGATTTCGCTCGAAGAGCAGAATCAGGTGGCCATGCGCGTTTCCGACAAGGGCCAGGCGCTGTTCTTCGACATCGACAGTGGCGCTGAATTGAAGCGCGTCGATCTGCCCTTGCCGGCAGGCGCCAGTGTGACCTCCATCGGCGAAGACCAGCCGGGCCATCCGCTGGTGGCCGTGGGCCTGTCCAACGGTCAGGCGCTGGTGTTCCGTCACACTTATAAAGTCAGCTACCCGGATGGCAAGAAAACCATCACCCCGGCCATCGAGTATCCGTATGGCGATGCACCGATTGCGCTGAATGAAAGCGGCGGTGCGCTGGAGCACGTCAGCCTCAACGCTACCGATTCGACCCTGATGCTGGTCGGTTCCACCGGTTCGCAACTCAATGTGCTGTCGCTGACCAGCGAAGAAAACATTATGACCGGCGAAGTCACCAACGAGCAGAAGCGTATCGATCTGCCGCAGATGACCGAGCCGGTGAAAAACATCTTCGTCGACCCGCGCCAGCAGTGGCTGTACGTGGTTAACGGTCGTGCCCAGGCCGACGTGTTCAGCCTGCGCGACAAGAGCCTCAACGGTCGATACAAGCTGCTTGAAAACGGCGAAGCCGAAGTCACCGCCGCCACGCAACTGGTGGGTGGCATTTCGCTGATCGTCGGTGATTCGAAAGGTGGCCTGGCCCAGTGGTTCATGGCCCGCGATACCGATGGCGAGCTGCGCCTGAAGCAGATCCGCACCTTCCAGATGGGCACTACGCCGATCGTTGAAATTTCCGCCGAAGAACGTCGCAAGGGCTTCCTGGCCCTGGATGCCAGCGGCAAGCTCGGCGTGTTCCACAGCACCGCGCACCGCACCTTGCTGGTCGATCAGGTCGTCGAAGGCCAGGGCCTGTTCGGTCTGTCGCCGCGGGCCAACCGCGTGATCGTCGAAGCCGGCGGCAAGCTGCAACCGCTGCTGCTCGACAACCCGCACCCGGAAGTCTCGTGGAGCGCGCTGTGGAGCAAGGTCTGGTACGAGAACTACGACGAGCCTAAATACGTCTGGCAATCGACTGCGGCCAACACCGATTTCGAACCGAAACTGAGCCTGTCGCCACTGACCTTCGGCACCCTGAAAGCCGCGTTCTACGCGATGCTGCTGGCTGCACCGCTGGCCGTCGCCGCTGCGATCTACACCGCGTACTTCATGGCCCCGGGCATGCGCCGCAAGGTCAAACCGGTGATCGAGCTGATGGAAGCGATGCCGACGGTGATCCTCGGCTTCTTCGCTGGCCTGTTCCTCGCACCGTATGTGGAGGGGCATCTGCCGGGCATCTTCAGCCTGCTGATGCTGCTGCCGATCGGCATTCTGATTGCCGGTTTTACCTTCAGCCGCCTGCCTGAGTCGATCCGCCTGAAAGTCCCGGACGGTTGGGAAAGTGCGCTGCTGATCCCGGTGATCCTGTTCGTGGGCTGGCTGTCGCTGTACATGAGCCCGTTCATGGAAAACTGGTTCTTCGGCGGTGACATGCGCATGTGGATCTCCCACGACCTGGGCATCACCTACGACCAGCGCAACGCTCTGGTGGTCGGTCTGGCCATGGGTTTTGCGGTGATCCCGAACATCTACTCGATCGCCGAAGACGCCGTGTTCAGCGTGCCGCGCGGCCTGACCCTGGGCTCGCTGGCCCTCGGTGCCACGCCGTGGCAGACCATGACTCGCGTGGTGATCCTGACCGCCAGCCCGGGCATCTTCTCGGCGCTGATGATCGGCATGGGCCGTGCGGTCGGCGAAACCATGATCGTGCTGATGGCCACCGGCAACACCCCGGTCATGGAAATGAACCTGTTCGAAGGCCTGCGCACCCTGGCCGCCAACGTCGCGGTGGAAATGCCGGAGTCGGAAGTCGGCGGCAGCCACTACCGCGTGCTGTTCCTCTCGGCGCTGGTGCTGCTGCTGTTCACCTTCGTCATGAACACCCTCGCGGAACTGATTCGTCAGCGTCTGCGCAAGAAATACTCGTCGCTTTAAGCAAAGGTAGAAGTCTGTGAAACAGAACTCCCTGAAAGGATGGTTCAAGAGCGGCGCCCCCGGCGTCTGGATCAGCGGCGGCGCGGTGTCCATCGCGGTCATCATGACCATTGGCCTGCTGGCGGTGATCGCCGTGCGCGGTCTGGGTCACTTCTGGCCGGCGGATCTGATCCACGCCAGCTATGACGTACCGGGCCAGGGCCAGCATCTGGTCGTGGGCGAAGTGGTGCAGAAAGAAGAAGTACCGCGCGCCCGTCTGAAGAGCGCCGGCCTGCCGGTGCCGGACGAAGGTCCGGAATTCATGACCCGCGAGCTGATCAAGGTCGGCAACCGTGACCTGAACGGCAACGACTTCACCTGGATCGTCGGCGAGTGGCTGACCAACCAGACCACGCCGGTGGAACTGATGGCGCTGGAGCGTCGTGAGTGGGGCAACTTCTACGGCTACCTGGTCAACGTCAAACAGGACGGCAAGGTGATCGCCGAAGGCGAAGCCGCCTGGCCAGAGCTGCAAGCGCGGATCAACCGTGTGAACGGCCTCGCCTCGCAGCTCAAGTCGCTGGAAAAAACCGACATCGGCGCGATCAACGCCGGCCTCGAGCGCATCCGTCTGCACGGTCGCAAGCTGGAGCTGGAAGGCAAGCTCGACGCCACCGCGCAAGCGGACATGGAATCCGAGCGCGCCGAGCTGAACGCCCGCTATCAGGACATCGAAGCCCGTCTGGCCGACCTGCACGCGCAGTTCAACCGTGACGCCTTGACCGCTCGTGATGCGAACGGCAAGGAAATCGAAATCGGCCTGGGCAAAGTGGTTCACGCCTACCAGCCGAACGCGATGGGTACGTTCACCAAGATCGGTTTCTACTTCAGCAAGGTCTGGGAGTTCCTGTCCGACGACCCGCGTGAAGCGAACACCGAAGGCGGGATTTTCCCGGCGATCTTCGGCACCGTGATGATGACTCTGATCATGGCGATGATCGTGACCCCGTTCGGCGTGCTGGCAGCGGTGTACCTGCGTGAATACGCCAAGCAGAACACCCTGACCCGGGTTATCCGGATCGCGGTGAACAACCTGGCGGGTGTTCCGGCGATTGTTTACGGCGTGTTCGGTCTGGGCTTCTTCGTCTACGTACTGGGTGGCTCGCTCGACCGTCTGTTCTTCCCTGAAGCGCTGCCGGCACCGACCTTCGGTACGCCGGGTCTGCTCTGGGCTTCGTTGACCCTGGCGCTGCTGGCGGTGCCGGTGGTGATCGTGGCCACCGAGGAAGGTCTGGCGCGTATCCCGCGCACCGTGCGTGAAGGCTCGCTGGCTCTGGGCGCTACCAAGGCTGAAACCCTGTGGAAGATCGTTCTGCCGATGGCCAGTCCGGCCATGATGACCGGCATGATCCTCGCCGTGGCTCGCGCCGCCGGTGAAGTGGCGCCGCTGATGCTGGTGGGTGTAGTGAAACTGGCGCCATCGCTGCCGGTGGACGGCAACTACCCGTACCTGCACCTGGATCAGAAGATCATGCACCTGGGCTTCCACATCTACGATGTCGGCTTCCAGAGCCCGAACGTCGAGGCTGCGCGGCCGCTGGTGTACGCCACGGCGCTGTTGCTGGTGCTGGTGATCGCCACCCTGAACCTGTCGGCGGTGTACATCCGTAACCACCTGCGCGAGAAGTACAAGGCGCTGGACAGCTGATTTGCAGCACTGATTTCTATGTGGGAGCGAGCTTGCTCGCGAAGGCATCACCGCGGATTCACAGAGACACCGCGTTGCCTGAATCGCCAGCAGGCTGGCTCCCACAAAAAACGAACCGAATTTGTTAGCACAGGGGATCTCCCATGCAGCACGAAACACATACCCACGGCATCAACATGTCTGCCCTGGGCCGCGACAAGCAGAGCCTGAACCTCGAACAGGAAACCGTGGCCATCGAAGTGCCGGGCCTGAGCCTGTTCTACGGCGAGAAACAAGCGCTGTACGACGTCAGCATGAACATCCCGAAACAGCGCGTGACCGCCTTCATCGGCCCGTCCGGCTGCGGCAAGTCCACGCTGCTGCGCACCTTCAACCGCATGAACGATCTGGTGGACGGCTGCCGCGTCGAAGGCGCGATCAACCTGTACGGCAACAACATCTACCGCAAGGGCGAAGACGTGGCCGAGCTGCGTCGCCGGGTCGGCATGGTGTTCCAGAAGCCTAACCCGTTCCCGAAAACCATCTACGAAAACGTGGTCTACGGCCTGCGCATCCAGGGCATCAACAAGAAGCGCATCCTCGACGAAGCCGTCGAGTGGGCACTGAAAGGCGCGGCACTGTGGGACGAAGTGAAAGACCGTCTGCATGACTCGGCCCTCGGCCTGTCCGGCGGTCAGCAACAGCGTCTGGTGATCGCCCGTACCATCGCCGTGGAACCGGAAGTACTGCTGCTCGACGAACCGTGCTCGGCCCTCGACCCGATCTCGACCCTGAAAGTCGAAGAGCTGATCTACGAACTCAAATCCAAGTTCACCATCGTCATCGTGACCCACAACATGCAGCAGGCGGCGCGGGTGTCCGACTACACGGCGTTCATGTACATGGGCAAACTGGTGGAATTCGGCGACACCGATACCCTGTTCACCAATCCGGCCAAGAAGCAGACCGAAGACTACATCACCGGTCGTTACGGCTGACAGTTGCGGGTTATTCACAGAATTGACGCTGCGGCCCGCCGCACCTTACCGGACGCTCCAAGGACGCCAACATGATTAGTAAAGAAGGCCTTACCCATCACATTTCCGCGCAGTTCAACGCCGAACTGGAAGAAGTGCGCAGCCACCTGCTGGCCATGGGCGGGCTGGTCGAGAAACAGGTCAACGACGCGGTCACCGCGCTGATCGAGGCCGACTCGGGCCTGGCCCAGCAAGTGCGCGAGATCGACGACCAGATCAACCAGATGGAACGCAACATCGACGAAGAATGCCTGCGCATTCTGGCTCGTCGTCAGCCGGCGGCCTCCGACCTGCGTCTGATCATCAGCATCTCCAAGTCGGTGATCGACCTTGAGCGCATCGGCGACGAAGCGACCAAGATCGCCCGCCGCGCGATCCAGCTATGCGAAGAAGGTGAAGCGCCGCGCGGTTACGTCGAAGTGCGTCATATCGGTGACCAGGTGCGCAACATGGTCCGCGATGCGCTGGACGCCTTTGCCCGCTTCGACGCCGATCTGGCGCTGTCGGTGGCGCAGTACGACAAGATCATCGACCGCGAATACAAGACCGCCCTGCGCGAGCTGGCGACCTACATGATGGAAGACCCGCGCTCTATTTCGCGGGTCTTGAGCATTATCTGGGTGCTGCGTTCGCTGGAGCGGATCGGCGACCACGCGCGCAACATCTCCGAGCTGGTGATTTACCTGGTACGCGGCACCGATGTGCGCCACATGGGCCTCAAGCGCATGAAGGAAGAAGTTGAAGGGACAAGTGGCGAAACCGCTAATGTTCCGGGCGATGCTGACGATAAGTAAGATTGCCTGAGAAAAGCGCCCGGCCCTTTGGCCGGGCGTTTTTGTTTCTGCTTTTCATGGGCAGATCCGAATTGGAAAGCGAATTAAAAAGCAGCACCCGCGAACGAAAAGTCCCGGCGTGACTGAAGAGTTTTGGCAATGTGCCATCAGCCAGCGTTATGCTTGCCGGGATTTTAATAGGGGTGTTGGATGAGCAAGATCAGTGTGTTGGTCGTGGACGATGCATCGTTCATTCGTGACCTGGTAAAAAAGTGCCTGCGTAATTACTTCCCGGGGATCCGCACCGAGGACGCTATCAACGGCAAGAAGGCCCAGGCCATGCTGGCCAAGGAAGCCTTCGATCTGGTGCTGTGCGACTGGGAAATGCCGGAAATGTCCGGTCTCGAACTGCTGACCTGGTGCCGTGAGCAGGACAACCTCAAGACCATGCCGTTCATCATGGTCACCAGCCGGGGCGACAAGGAAAACGTCGTGCAGGCGATCCAGGCCGGCGTCACCGGTTACGTCAGCAAGCCGTTCACCAACGAGCAACTGCTGACCAAGGTCAAGCAGGCCCTGAACAAGGTCGGCAAGCTCGACACCCTGATGAACAGCGCCCCGACCAAGATGAACTCGGCGTTCGGCAACGACTCCCTGAGCGCGTTGACCGGTGGCAAGGCTGCGGTCGTCGGTTCCGCACCGACCGCTGCGGCAGCCAATCCGTTTGCCAAGCCTGCCGCTGCGGCCCCGGCACCTGCCGCGGCGCCACAGCGTGGCCTGCTCAACAGCCCGCCGGTGAAAGCCCCAGCCTCCAGCGCTCCGGCCGGTGGTCGCGGTCAGGGCCAACTGCGCCTGCCGAGCGGCACCCAGCAATGCGTGATCAAGGCCCTGAGCATCAAGGAAGCGCTGCTGGTGGTGAAACGCACCGACACCCTGCCGCAGATCCTCGACAGCGCCGTGCTGGACCTGGAGCAGGGCGACAACGCCGAAATCGCCCGCCTCAACGGCTACCTGCACGCCGTCGTCGCCCACGAGCCGAAACCCGACAGCGACTGGCTGCAACTGACCTTCCGCTTCGTCGACCAGGACGCGCAGAAGCTCGACTACATCTCCCGCCTGATCGCCCGCGGCACGGCGCAGAAGCACTTCGTTCCGGGCGCGTAATTTACTATCGCCTGATAGACCGCTTTCGCGAGCAAGCTCGCTCCCACATTTGAAATGCGTTCCAATTGTGGGAGCGAGCTTGCTCGCGAAGGGGGCATCACTTGCATCATCAATTTCCAGTCTGCCCAATTTGAAACATCTGTCGACTAGCCTGGTCTGCTTCAGCTGCTAGGCTCATTCCCAGGCCTTACTCGACAGAACTTTTGCCCATGCTCCTGCGCCTGCTGTTTTTCTGTGGTCTGTTCATGGCCTCCACCTCGACTGTGGCCGTGACGATCTACAAATCCACCGATGCCAACGGAGTGGTTTCGTACAGCGACCGTCCGAGCAAAGGCTCTCAGGTGTTCGTGTTTCAGGACCGGATGGTCGAGCGCCTCGAGCGCCAGGTTTATCTCGACATCAAGAAGCAGAAGGGCGCGGACGTCGTGTTCGTGCGCAACGACCTGTACGCGCCGGTCGAGGTTGCACTGGCGTTTACCGGGATGAGCAACGTGCGCGGCGCACCAGCGCAAACGATCCGCCGGGTGTTGCCGGCGCGCAGCAATACGCGGTTGGCGCTGCTGACGGCGGTGTCCGGTGGCAAGCCGCTGGTGTACACGCCGCAGTTCCATTATTCCCTCGGTGACCCGGCTGGCGCGGCTCAGGGCTATCGCTATCCGTTTCCGTGGCGGGGCGGGCCGTTTCGCCTCAGTCAGGGCGCCAATGGCGACTACAGCCACTTCGGGCCGAAGAACAAATACGCGATGGACATCGCCATGCCGGTCGGCACGCCGATCATCGCGGCGCGGGCCGGGGTGGTGGTGAAAACCGAAAATTCCCAGAACGGGCGCGGCAACGATCCGTCCGGCAACTTCGTGCGGATCCTGCACGACGACGGCACGATGGGCGTGTACCTGCATCTCAAACAAGGGTCGGTGAGTGTGCGGGAAGGTCAGCGAGTGGCGGTGGGCAGCCCGCTGGCGCTGTCCGGCAACACCGGCAACAGCAGCGGCCCGCACCTGCACTTCGTCGTGCAGCGCAATACCGGGATGGGGCTGGTGTCGATTCCGTATCAGTTCAACCGGCCGCTGGGGGCGTTGCCCAACTTTGCGTTGGGCAAGCAGTGATGGGGTGTCTGATCTGACGCCTTCGCGAGCAAGCTCGCTCCCACAGGTCTTGCATCGTACTAGTGGGAGCGAGCTTGCTCGCGAAGGGATCGACTGGGTTTGGGATCAGCCAATCAATCCAGCATCAGCACCTTGGCCAGAATGATCTTCGGACCTTTCATCTTCTTGATGATGATCCGCAGGCCTTCGACTTCCAGCACTTCTTCCTCTTCCGGCACCCGTTTCAGGGTTTCGTAGATCAGCCCGGCGAGGGTTTCGGCTTCGATGTGGTCCAGGTCGATCCCCAGCAGGCGCTCGACCTTGAACAGCGGCGTATCGCCCCGTACCAGCAGTTTGCCCGGCTGGTAGGCGAGGATGCCGCGCTCGGCCTTGCGGTGTTCGTCCTGGATGTCGCCGACCAGCACTTCCAGCACGTCTTCCATGGTCAGGTAGCCGATGATGTTGCCGTCGGCTTCTTCAACCACGGCGAAGTGCGAGCCGCCCTTGCGGAACTGTTCCAGCAGCTGCGACAGCGGCATGTGCCGCGACACACGCTCCAGCGGACGGGTCAGTTCGGCGAGGTTGAACGACTCGGGAATGTGATCCAGCGCTGCCAGTTCCAGCAGCAGATCCTTGATGTGCAGCAGGCCGACGAACTCCTTGCGCTCGCTGTCGTACACCGGATAACGGCTGAACTTGTGGCGACGGAACATCGCCAGGATTTCTTTCAGCGGGGCGTTGAATTCGAGGGTGATCAGGTCTTCCCGGGAGTTGGCCCAGTCGACCACTTCCAGTTCGCCCATTTCCACCGCCGAGGCCAGCACGCGCATGCCTTGGTCGCTCGGGTCCTGGCCACGGCTGGAGTGCAGGATCAGTTTCAGTTCTTCGCGGCTGTAATGGTGCTCGTGGTGCGGGCCGGGTTCACCTTGACCCGCGATGCGCAGGATGGTGTTGGCGCTGGCGTTGAGCAGGTAGATCGCCGGGTACATGGCCCAGTAGAACAGATACAGCGGCACCGCCGTCCACAGCGACAGCAATTCGGGTTTGCGGATCGCCCAGGATTTGGGTGCGAGCTCGCCGACCACGATGTGCAGGTAGGAAATGATGAAGAACGCGGTGAAGAACGAGATGCCTTTGACGACCTCGGCCGACTGCACGCCGACCGCGCTCAGCAGCGGTTCGAGGATGTGCGCGAACGCCGGCTCGCCGACCCAGCCCAGGCCGAGGGAGGCGAGGGTGATACCGAGCTGGCACGCCGAGAGGTAAGCATCGAGCTGACTGTGCACCGTGCGCAGGATGTGCCCGCGCCAGCCGTGCTGCTCAGCGATGGCTTCGACCCGGGTCGAGCGCAGTTTGACCATGGCGAATTCCGCCGCAACGAAGAAGCCGTTGAGCAAAACCAGGATCAGAGCGAAAAGAATCATGCCGAAATCGGCGAATATTGTTGCGAGGGACAAGCCAGGGGAAGGGTCCATGATGGAGTTTTGCGGGTTCCGTGTGATTCGAAGGAAAGAAAAATCCGCACCTGAAAGGCAGGCGCAAGTCAGCCAATGTAGCGGCTGACCTGGCGATTGCCTAGTCCGGCATTACTCAGCGGCGCTGATGAGCCGTGCCTGAGCAACCTGCGCCGGGGCGAAATGGCAGGTGAAGGTGCTGCCATGACCGGGCACGCTGCTGATCTCCATCCGCGCGCGATGGCGCAGCAACACGTGTTTGACGATGGCCAGGCCCAGGCCCGTACCGCCGGTGTTGGAGTTGCGGCTGGAGTCGACGCGGTAGAAGCGTTCGGTCAGGCGCGGCAGGTGTTTGCTGTCGATGCCGATCCCGGAATCCTGCACGCTCAGGTGCGCACCCTGATCGTCGCCCCACCAGCGGATGCGGATATTGCCTTCTGCCGGGGTGTATTTGACGGCGTTGAACACCAGGTTGGAAAACGCACTGCGCAGTTCCGCCTCGCTGCCCTTGAGCAGGATGCTGGTGTCGGCTTCCAGGGTGATGCGCTGATTCTTTGAGCCGGACAACTGCTGGGCGTCGCTCTTGATCGACTGCAGCAGAGTGTCGATGTGCACCGGCTGGTTGTCCGACGGGTAATCGGTGGCTTCCAGCTTGGCCAGCAGCAGCAAATCGTTGAGCAGGGTCTGCATGCGTCCGCCCTGTTGCTGCATCTGCTGCAGGGCGCGGCTCCAGCGCGGGTTCACTTCCTCGACGTTGTCGAGCAAGGTTTCCAGGTAGCCGCAGATCACCGTCAGCGGGGTGCGCAGCTCATGGGAGACGTTGGCGATGAAGTCTTTGCGCATCTGTTCCAACTGATGGATGCGCGTGACGTCGCGCACCAGCATCAAGTGTTCGTTGTTGCCGTAGCGCGTGAGGTACAGCTGGATGCGTACGCGATCGTTGGTCGGCGAGGGGATTTCCAGCGGTTCGGCGTAGCTTTCCTGCTCGAAGTATTCCTTGAAACGCGGATGACGCACCAGGTTGGTCACCGGTTGGCCGCTGTCCTGCGGGGTCTTGAGGCCGAGCAGGGTTTCGGCGGCGCGGTTCCACCATTCCAGGTTGCCGTCGCTGTCGAGCATGATCACCGCGTCTTTCAGCGCGGCGGTGGACTCCTGAACGCGGTCGATCACCGCTTGCAGGCGCCCGCGTACCCGTTGGTCGCGGCGTTGCAGGTGGTAGATGCTATCGAACACCTCACCCCACAGACCGTAGCCGTCGGGCGGGGCTTCATCGGGTTGGTGCAGGCGCAGCCATTCGTGCAGGCGCAGCAGTTGCTTGAGCGTCCAGGCCAGGTACAGGCCCAGTCCTGCCGCGAGGCTCCAGCCGTAGTAGCCGGTGATCAGGCCGATCACCAGGCAGCCGGTGACCAGCAACAGCATGTGGCGAATCAGGGTGCCATGCCAGTTTTGGTTCACGGAAAATGCGGTCCTTGTCTGCGGGGCTGGCGCTCGGCTCAGGCTTTGGTGGAAAACCGGTAGCCGGTGCCGCGCACGGTTTGTACCAGATTTTCGTAGGCGTCGCCGAGAGCCTTGCGCAGGCGCCGGATGTGCACGTCGACGGTGCGCTCTTCAACATAGACGTTGCCGCCCCAGACCTGGTCCAGCAACTGGCCACGGGTGTAGGCGCGTTCCTGGTGGGTCATGAAGAATTGCAGCAGACGGTATTCGGTCGGGCCCATCTCGGCCGGGCGGCCATCGATGGTCACGCGGTGGCTGATCGGGTCGAGCAGCAGGCCGCCGACTTCGATTGGCGCTTCGCCATCGGTCGGGCCGGCGCGACGCAGCACGGCCTTGAGGCGTGCCACCAGTTCGCGTGGGGAAAACGGTTTGGTGATGTAGTCGTCGGCGCCGACTTCCAGACCCTGGATCTTGTTGTCCTCTTCGCCTTTGGCGGTGAGCATGATGATCGGGATGTCCCCGGTCAGCTCGTCACGTTTGAGGCGGCGGGCCAGCTCGATGCCGGAGGTGCCGGGAAGCATCCAGTCGAGCAGGATCAGGTCCGGTTTACGGTCGACGATAATGGCGTGCGCCTGCTGCGAGTTCTCTGCCTCGAGGCAGTCATAGCCGGCCATTTCCAACGCAACGGCGATCATTTCGCGAATGGGCGCTTCGTCGTCGACGATCAGAATGCTCCTGCCAACCATGCCTTAATCCTCTTGTCATTTAACTGTCTTGCGCCGCATTAGATAACGGAATTATTGCAGTCGTGTGACAGTATTTTAGTCCGGCGGCGATTGTGCAAATCCTGAACTAAGCTCTAAGTCCGAATCCTGACAACCACAAGAGAAGGTTTCCATGACTCAAATGACTGCTTCCTTTAAAGCTCTGTTGATGGCTGCCGCCCTGACTCTGCCTGGACTGGCGATGGCGGCCGAGCCGGCCATGATGAAAGACGGCATGATGGTCGACCACAAGGGCATGACGCTCTACACGTTCGACAAGGACAGTGGCGGCAAGTCGATGTGCAACGGCGATTGCGCCAAGAACTGGCCACCGCTGATGGCGCCGGCGGACGCGAAGGCTGAAGGCAAATGGACAGTCATCAAACGTGATGACGGCATGATGCAGTACGCCTACGACGGCAAGCCGCTGTACACCTTTGTGAAGGATGCCAAGCCGGGCGATATGACCGGCGACAAGATGAAGGACGTGTGGCACGTGGTTCACGAGCACAAATAAACGCAAATCCCCTGTGGGAGCGAGCCTGCTCGCGAAGACGTCTTTTCAGTCAGCCTATGTGGCAACTGACCCAACGCTTTCGTCGGATCGCCGCCCGGAGCAAGCTCGCTCCCACAGGTTCTGTGGATCAGCGCAACGCGTAATCCAGCACGATCCCGACGAAAATCGCCAGCCCGGCCCAGTGGTTGTGCAAAAACGCCTTGAAGCAGCGCATCCGGTCCCGGTCGCGGGTGTACCAGAATTCCCACGCATAGCACCCGGCCGCCACCAGCAGGCCGAGGTGGAACCAGATCCCCAGCTCGAATTTCGACCCCGCCAGTAGCAGACAGCCCAGCGACAGTACCTGCAAGGTCAGGATGATCACTCGGTCCGCTTCGCCGAACAGGATCGCCGTGGATTTCACGCCGATCTTCAGGTCATCGTCGCGGTCGGTCATCGCGTAATAAGTGTCGTAGCCCACCGTCCACAGCAGGTTGGCGATCCACAGCAGCCACGCCGTCGCCGGCAGCTCACCGGTTTCAGCGGTGAACGCCATCGGCATCCCCCAGGAAAACGCCGCACCCAGCACCACCTGCGGGTAATAGGTGTAGCGCTTCATGAACGGATAGGTGAACGCCAGCGCCAGACCGCCCAGCGACAGCCAGATCGTCGCCGCGTTGGTGCACAGCACCAGCAGGAAACTCACGCCCATCAGCAGGGCGAAGAACACCAGCGCCTCTTTCGAACTGATCCTGCCGGCAGCGATAGGCCGCTGCGCAGTGCGTTTGACGTGGCCGTCAACCTTGCGGTCGGCCCAGTCGTTGATCACACAGCCACCGGCACGGGTCAGCACCACGCCGAGGACGAAAATCACGATATTGGCCAGGGATGGCGAACCTTTACCGGCAATCCATAGCGCCCAGAGCGTCGGCCACAGCAGCAGGTAAATGCCGATCGGCTTGTCCATCCGGGTCAGCTGGATGAAGTCCCAGGCGCGCGGGTTCAGGCGATTCAGGGATTTGAGCAGGCTTTGGTACATCAGCAGTTCTCCGGACGGGCGCGGACGGCCTCCCACAGCGTAGGCAGGAAAATCTCCGCCACCAGTACGCTCAAGGCACCACGGTCGAAACGCGAACGCCGTCCCCACAGGCCAGCAGCCCGGGAACCTTCTGGCAGCCAGTGTTCGGGGTAATGGCAGACTTCGATGGCGCGTCGCTGGAAGGCATGATCGCAGAACAGCAGTTCACCCAGCGAGCGGCTGCCCAGTTCATCCATGTGCAAGCCGTCGCCCTGCAAGGCACTGCGCGACGCCACGCTGCGGGCGAACACCCAGGCCTCGCCATGCCCGCGCAGGTACACCTCGCGCACCCAGCCTTCGCTGCCTTCGGCCAGGTCCAGCGCTGAGCATTCGTCGTCGCGCAGGGTCTGCCAGCCTTCGAACAGTGGCGTCACGCTGAAGCCGTCATCGGACAGGCGCGTCAGCCGGCGGGTCAGGGAGCCTTCGTCGAACAGCCAGTCGAGCGTGGATGTGTCGGGGAGGGGTGTCAGTTCGCTTTGCGGGCGCCACAGCGGAGCGTTTGTGTGTTGCACAATGAGTCATTATTGGCAGCAAATGAGGCGGCGAGCTTACCATGGCGAGCCGCGAGTTTGATTGATCCGGGTCGCCGCTGCGCCGAACAGGCTTGCATCTGCCCGGCCCGATCAGTACAAAACGCCCTGAGCCGGACGGCAGCGCTGCACCATCGACCGTCCGCGCCGGCTAAAGCCTGAACCCTGAGGAAGTACCTGAATGAAAAAGTGGCAATGTGTGGTCTGCGGCCTGATCTATAACGAAGCCGACGGCTGGCCGGACGACGGCATCGCGCCGGGCACCCTGTGGCAGGACGTGCCGGAAGACTGGCTGTGCCCGGACTGCGGTGTCGGCAAGATGGACTTCGAAATGATCGAAATCAACTGAGAAAACACTGAGGAGTAGGGCATGAGCGCACCTGTCGTAATCGTTGGCACCGGGCTTGCGGGTTACAACCTGGCCCGCGAGTTTCGCAAACTCGATGGCGAAACCCCGTTGCTGCTGATTACTGCCGATGACGGTCGCTCCTACTCCAAGCCGATGCTGTCCACCGGCTTCGGCAAGAACAAGGACGCCGACGGCCTGAGCATGGCCGAGCCGGGCGCCATGGCCGAGCAGTTGAAGGCCGAAGTCCGCACCCACACCCGCATCAGCGGCATCGATCCGGGCCACAAGCGGTTGTGGATTGGCGAGGAAGCGGTGAGCTATCGCGACCTGATCCTCGCCTGGGGCGCCGAAACCGTGCGCGTGCCGATCGAAGGCGACGGCGGGGATCTGGTGTTCCCGATCAACGATCTCGAAGACTACGCGCGCTTTCGCGCTGCTGCGGCCGGCAAGCGCCGGGTGCTGCTGCTCGGTGCCGGGCTGATCGGCTGCGAGTTCGCCAATGACCTGATTCTGGGCGGCTACGAAGTGCAACTGGTTGCACCCTGCGAACAGGTGATGCCGACCCTGCTGCATCCCGCTGCGGCCGCTGCGGTGCAGGCCGGACTGGAAAGCCTCGGTGCGCGATTCCACCTCGGCCCGGTGCTGACCCGCCTGCAAAAAGTCGTGGATGGGCTGGAAGCGCACCTGTCCGACGGCCAGGTTATCCCTTGCGATGTGGTGGTCTCGGCCATCGGCTTGCGCCCGCGGATCGATCTGGCGGCGGCTGCCGGTATCCAGACCAATCGCGGCGTGGTGGTTGACCGTCATCTGCAAACCTCTCACGCCAATATTTACGCCCTGGGCGACTGCGCCGAGGTCGACGGGCTGAATCTTCTGTACGTCATGCCCCTCATGAGTTGTGCGCGAGCGCTGGCACAAACCCTGGCCGGCAACCCGACCGTGGTGAACTACGGGCCGATGCCGATCACCGTGAAAACTCCGGTCTGCCCGCTGGTGGTTTCCCCGCCGCCACGGGGCCGCGAGGGTGTCTGGACGGTCGAAGGGCAGGGGGCCGACGTGAAGGTGCTGTGCCACGACGCGCAAGGGCAATTGCTCGGTTATGCCCTGACCGGCGCGGCGGTGATGGAAAAACTCGCGTTGAACAAACAGCTTCCGGCCCTTCTGGCGTAAATACCGGTCGTTCTGTCGGAATCACCCCGCTTTTGCCCCCACAAAGGTCTCGGGGAGACTGGCGCCGCCCTTAACCGCGTGCCATCCTCACTCCCGTCTGCCGCAGAGTAGAGCCTGCGGCGCCTTGGGCGCTGTTCCAACGAGAACAGCACGGACATAACAACAAAAAACCGTCAAAGGGGCTTCACTAATGCGTAAACCAGAACTCGCCGCTGCAATCGCTGAAAAAGCGGATCTGACCAAAGAGCAGGCCAACCGCGTTCTCAACGCCGTTCTCGAAGAAATCACCGGCGCCCTGCACCGCAAGGACAGCGTCACGCTCGTCGGTTTCGGCACCTTCCTGCAACGCCACCGCGGTGCCCGCACCGGCAAAAACCCGCAAACCGGTGAACCGGTGAAGATCAAGGCCAGCAACACCGTTGCGTTCAAGCCAGGCAAATCGTTGAAAGACAGCGTCAATCCATAATTGCAGCGAATGCCCGGTCAACCGGGTGCGCTGTATAAAAAATGGGCATACCGATTGCGGTCGGATGCCCATTTTTTGTGCCCGATGATTGGGGCTGGATCAGACCGAGAAGAAGTAACGTGTCAGGTGAAAGAAGATCGGCGCGGCGAAACAGATCGAGTCCATCCGGTCGAGCATCCCGCCGTGGCCCTTGATCATCGTGCCCCAGTCCTTGGCGCTCAGGCTGCGTTTGATCGCCGACATGACCAGGCCGCCGAGGAACCCCATCACCACGATGACCAGCGACATCAGCAGTGACTGCCAGAAGTTGAACGGTGTCATCCAGAACATGCAGCCGCCGATCAGCGTGGCGGACAGCCCTCCGCCAACCAGCCCTTCTACGGTCTTGGACGGGCTCACCAGCGGCGCAACCTTGCGTTTGCCGAAGAGCTTGCCGAACACGTACTGCAACACGTCGCTCATCTGCACCACGAACACCAGGTAGAACAGCAGCAGGGCGTTCTGACCCTGGAACCCCTGCAGATCCAGCAACAACAGCGCCGGCGCATGGCTGATGCAGTAGATGCAGATCATCACCCCCCACTGAATCTTCGCCGTGCGCTCCAGAAAGCCCTCGGTGTCCTGGCTCAGCACGGCGATCGCCGGCAGCAGCAGGAACGCATAGACCGGCACCAGCAGCGTAAACATCGAGTACCAATGGGTGCCGATGAGCAGGTATTGCAGCGGGATCAGAATGAAAAACGCCGAAAACAGCGCGTTATGGTCACCGCGCGCCGTGGGTGTCAGGGTGATGAACTCGCGTAGCGCAAACAGTGAAATGAAGCCGAATAGCACCACCGTCGCGTTTGGGCCCAGCAGCCAGGAGACGAAGAAGATAATCACCATCCCCCACCACGCGTTCACGCGCTGGTTGAGGTTTTCGATGGTCGCGATCGAGCTTTCGCTCTTGGCGCGTCTGGCCAGTACGCCGCCAATGAGCGAAGCCACCGCCAGCAACCCGGCGATGGCCGCGAAGAACCACAGGAACTTGGTTTCCAGACTCATTTCGACAACCTCACGATGGCGTCACGCGCCCGTTCCAGAAACACCTGTTTTTCCTCGCCTTCTATCCTTTGCAGCGGATCGCCGATGCGGATTGTGCAGATGATGGGCAGCGGCACATGTTTGCCTTTTGGCATCGAGCGATGCAGGTTTTCCAGATAGATCGGCACCAGATCGACGTCGGGAAAGGTCTCGGCCAGGCGGAAGATTCCGGATTTGAATTCCCCCGGCAGCGCCTGGGTGGAACGGGTGCCTTCGGGGAAAATGATGATCGAGTGGCCGGCCCGTACCACATCGAAGATCGGCTCCAGCACATTGGTGCCCGGTGCCGGATTGCGTTCGATCAGTACTGCGTTCAGGCCTTTCTGCGAGATGTACGACAGAAAGCGGTTCTTGCCCCAGTAGTCGGCGGCCGCCACCGGTTTCACGTTCAACCGGGCTTCCGGCGGCAATGCGGCGATGATCGCCAGCGTGTCCATGTGGCTGGTGTGGTTGGCGTAGTAGATACGCTGGCGCGTGAGGTCCGGCGGGCTTTCCCAGCGGGCGGTCACGCCGATCAAGAAGCGCAGCACCGAAATCAGCGCATTACTGATCCACATGGGCATTCCCCTTCAGTTGTCTGGCGATGGCCAGGGTGCGCGTCACACAGGTGGCGACGGAGCCAAGGGCGATGATCACCAGCGCGATCAGCAAAGCGTAGTGGGTCGCGTAGTAAATGGTTTCGAACACGTTCAACAGCAGCGCCACGGTCATCACCGCCATCCGGTGCTGCTTGGCCATCGGCCCTATGAAGCTCTGCGTGAGCCCTAGAGCGCCGCCGAACACACGGACATACGCTGTCAGCGCAGCGGCCAATGCTGCGAACCAGCCAAGGTCGGACTGGCCGATGGCAAAACCCAAGCCGACGATCAGCAGGCTGTCCGCGACCCGATCCGGAAACTCGTTGTACAGGCTGCCAACGGCCGATTGCTTGCCGCCTTCGATCGCCACCATCCCGTCGAACAGATTGCACAGCAGCCGCAGTTGAATGCCGACGATGCACAAGATCGAACCGGCCACGCCGTTGTCGATGTACAGCGTCACCGCGCCGAACAGCGCGAAGAGCATGCTGATGACGGAGATCTGGTTGGGAGAAATGTCCCGCTTGACCAGTTCATCCGTGAAGCGTTTCGCCCAGCCCGCCGAGCGGGTCTTGATGGGCCGTCTGTTTTCATCCATTTACCAATGTCCGTATCAGTGATGAGTTGCAATGGGTTGTATTGTGGTCGCTGGCGGTAGACGATGCTCGGCAATCGAGGTCACCAGGAGTCGTAGGGGATGCCGTATTTTTCGATGTAGGCCTTGGATTCTTCATGGAGCGGTCGATGTCTTCCGTTGGACCTCCCATCGTAGGGGCCTTTGGGGTTGATCGTGGCCTGGACTCGCATGATTTCGGTTGACCGAAGACATCGACCGCGTAACCAGACCTTGGCGATACCGCCTGGCGCGAGGCCGATGACCACCATGTTTCGGTAATCCGTAATCCATTTGCCGTCTGCCCCACAGAAAGCTTTTTCACTCTTGAGCATGACTTGGCGCGCCGACTCCGGGATCTCTATGTAGGCTTCGTAGGTTTGCGGCTCGGCCATGGACTGCCAGCGCACGTAGACCAGACGTGGCAGTGCGGCGCCGGTGACATATCGGCCTTTACCTGCCGCACTTTCCGGCCACCCTATCGGTTTCCCCCGAAACTTGGCGGGTACACCTTTACTGAGTGGCCGAGGGTAGGAAATGGCCGGAATTCCAAAGGCTGCGCCTCGAAACACGTGCTTGTTGACGTCCACAACGTCGGCAGTTTCGATCCAGACCTCCATGTAATCGGGAGCAAAAAATCTGAGCATCCAGCCGTCGTAAGGCAGTGATTTTCTGTCGGCGAACGCGCAGCCGCCGAGCAACACAGCCAATGTCAGCGCAAAGAAAATCTTTAGCATGTACGAGTTCTCACGCATTGGGGTGCACCACACGAGCAGACTTGTCGGCGGGGCGATTGATAAACAGGATGTTCAGCCCGGTTTCGTTGAATCCCTTTGCAGCATTCCAGTTGGATGACAGATGAATGTAGCGTTGAGCGAGTAGCGCTTGTTCGTTCAGGCTCAGATCGATACTGCGGGTTTCGCCCAGCGCATATGTCATCAATTTCTTGGCGATACCTTTGAGCTCTTCTGGCAACACGTATTTCTGATCTTCTTCATCAATTGTCTGGAACTCGACCCCGTGCCGGGTCGCCAGCTCCCGCATGATTCGCAGGTAAATCAGAGACAGGTCATTGCGCACGACTCGTTCGCTGTAGACCGCTGCATAGACATTTTTTGATTTGCGCCGATCGCCCTTGACGTTGCTGACCGTTTCCACCGCCCAGGTTTTAACCTGAAGCGTCAGCCCATAGTGATGCAGTTGGTCCTGAAGCCTGCCGAGTTCTTGCTCAGCCAATCGATAAGCGTTGGTCGACGATGAAGGGGTATTAAAGTCCACGTCGCGACTGCAGCGCGGCTTGCTAAGCAGTACCCGTTCGACAAGATTCGGTAAGTACCCGCCGCCCAAGTCGGAGTGGACGCCCGGCAACACAATGTCGGCGTTTCCGGCGCTGTTGAGCGAAAAGTTGTGACGGCGTTCGTCCCGGGCAACCAGGTGCACAACTTTCTTCGCAATGTCCGGCGCCAGATACAGATTGACGCCGGGGTTGTTGGCGTCATGGACGCTGAAATCGCCGTCAGCCATGCTGCCTATGGCGGCAGCGGTGTCGAAGATGCCGATGAAGTTGATGCTAACGTCAATGTTCGTCCGCCAAGCGAAACCCTCAAGGAACAATGACGAGTTTGCCGGTATTAACTGTGCCAGTGGACTTTGCTCGCCCTTCATCACTTCATTGGCAAAATGCCTCGCGGCAGCCGCGCCGCGACTGAAGCCGAAGATGTCGAACTGAACTGTCTTAACCTTCCGGATTGGGTTTTCCGACTTGAAAATATCAATTCCTTCAAAGATGCGCGCTGGGCTCTGTTTGACTTTCGCCAATACTCCTTGTGCACCTGTGCCGGTCATTTGCGAGAAAACCGAGTCGTCCTGATTACCGCTTGTACCGATGCCATCAAGGTAGATCGGGATGTATGCGATAGTTTCGTCCTCAGACAGTTGCCGGTTCTGATCATCTTTATACAACCCATACAACCTCGCGATATTGCTCGCATCATTCCCGTAACTGTTATCCGGCACATTGCCCTGTCCGTCATAACCATGCATCTGGCAGAACCGTTGAATGTCCTCGGCTTCCTTCTCAAGATTCACATCCCGCGCATAGCAACCTTTCACCTGTTCGCTGTTGAACAAATTGTTCCCCGTCCCATCGAAAAACACGCCGATCCGCAAGGTGATGCCGGCAGGCGTTTCATCCTCCAGTTCGACCTCTTCCTCCTCTTCTTCGAGTTCGGCGACTTCCGGGTCTTTATTGGAGGAAGCCGTCAGTCCGGCCGCCAAGGTTCCCGCCATTGCGGCTTCTGGATGGTCAGCGGCTCCGCTGGCGGATGACTTGCCGCCCGGCAAAATCTCGGTACTGCTGAAGATCCCGTCACTGTCGATCACGATGTGATGACCGCCCGCTTTCAGCGTGATACTGGCGCCCGCATCCAGCACTACGCTGGCGCCGGCCTTGATCTGCACCTGTTGGCCCGCCTCGACGGAGATGACTTTTCCCGCAGTCGTCTGGCTGCTGCAGTTGATGGTTTCCCATCGGTCGCGCCCGACCTCCAGCCGGCTGTCGTGGAGAATCTGGCGCTCCATGTCGCGCTGGGCGCGCAGGTAGATCAGTTCCAGTCCGGCGCGGTCCTCAATCGTCAGTTCGCTGTAGCCGCCGGAGTCGGGCGAACTGCGGCTGCGCAAAACGGTTCGGGTCTTGTGCTCGGGCAGCTTGTAAGGCGCGGGCGTGACCTTGTTGATTGCGCAGCCGGTAATCAGCGGTTGGTCCGGATCACCTTCCAGAAAGGTCACCACCACTTCCATGCCGACGCGGGGCAGGGTGACCGCACCAAAGCCGTTTCCGGCCCAACTCGACGACACCCGAACCCAGCAACTGCTGCGTTCACTGTTGAACTCTGCGCGATCCCAGTGGAATTCGACTTTTACCCGACCGAATTCATCGCAGTAGATCTCTTCGCCTTTGGGCCCTGTGACACGAGCCGTCTGGCTGACCAACGGGGGCCGGCGCGCAGGCAATGGCGGACGGAAAACCACCTCGGCCGGAATCGCCCGGAAGGTGTTGCGATAACCCTGGGTAAAGCCATCGGCGGATTTGATTTCGAGGCTGGCGTCTTCCTCCAGCACCTGGGGCTGGCGCCCGATATGGGTGACGCCGAGGAGCAGCCACAGAGCGTTGCATTTCTGGCGCGGGTGTTCGGTCAGCTCGAACAGGTGGCCGCAGCGCAGGGTCGTCTGGTTGCTTTGACCCTCGGCCAGTTCATAGTCGGCACGATGTCGTTCCAGGCCTTGACGGACCAGTTGCTTGCCGCGCTTCTGGTTTTCCAGCGGTAACGGGTATCGATAGTCCTCAAGCGTCGGCGTGAACCCGGCGCTGAAGCGGCTTTCGAGCAGAAGCGTCGGTCGCTTCAGGTCGTAAGCACGTCGTGTGACCTGGCTTGTCCGGGTGGTGGCGCGCAGGAAAAACCCGTTGACCACCGGATGCTCCGGGACCATCCCGCTGTCTCGTCGGTAAGGCGTGGAGCGCAATGTCGGCAAGAAGACCACGTCATCGGTGAACACCAGCAAGTGGCCTTGTACCGAGTGCTGGTGGTGCCATGCGATCCCCTCTTCGCCACACAGACGCTGAATGAATTCGAAATCGCTTTCGCCGTATTGGGTGCAGTAGTCGCGCACCGCAACGGACTGGACATGGAAGGTGAACGCATCGGCGAGGATGCCGTGCCGCTTCAGTATTTGCGTGACGATCTGCGGGACGGTCTGACCCTGGTAGATCCGCTGATCGTGACTGAACTGCAAGTAGTGAAGGCTCGGCACCAGCGTCAGGCAATATCGGGTCAACCGCTTGCCCGATTCACCGGTCAGCACTTCTTCGATGCGCCCGTGAATGCCTTCGCCTTTCAGACCAAACCGCAGGAAGGCCGGCTGACCGAGCAGACTTTCCATGTCGCGATCAGGGTCTTCGCTGACCAGCTCGACGCGAAGGGCATAAAGGGTGCTGATGACTTCAGCGCCTTCGAAAAACAGTACTTTGAAGGTGTGTCGAATGGCAGGTATCTGCAGTGAAAAGTGCGCAGAACTGACAGCTTCAGACATACGCTTGTCCTTAAGCAGAGAGGGAAAACCGGCGTGATGTCGAAACCCTCCCTGGTCAGCGCACGCGAACATTGGCCGGCACGCTAACAAGGCATGAAACAGATTTATGTAAGAAGAATCGCTTGTTTAAGTCAGATCGTTCCGCGTTGTAAAACTGCGCGAAAATGTGGGAAATGGCTGTGGGAAAGTGACTGATGGTGATTAAGAACCAGTGCAATAATCCTGATCGGCAAGGGCTCAAACACAATTAAATATATAAGGTGCCATCAATCTGATGGCACTTTTATTGTTCTCAGATGTCGCCAGTCATTTGTTAATAGATGACGGTGTATTTTCGGAAGCGTCCTACTTCATTTTTTTTCCGGTTTTGTCATGCTTTCTTCTCTTACTTATGGGACGGTCGTGCAAATGCTTTTGGTTGGATTGTCCAGCCGCTCTGGGCCAATGGTTTTGGGGTGGCGTGGCACGAGCGCGAAATATAAGCGGGTATCAGGGAAACCCTTGTCACATATAGGGCGATCTCCTACAGAACCCAATGAACACTTCGTCTTGTTGTTTAATCAGATGCTTGCTAGTGGCCATCATAGTGATTACGATGCGCCCACTTGAAAGAGCACACACTCAATTGGATGAGTCTTCTCACTGCTCTTCGATACTGTCCCGCGCCGCTGCAATTCCAATAGGCGCACGACCGTAATCCAAATAAAGGCCATGGATGTCCTACTCAAGCAAACTTTCCGCCCATTACCTCGAACTCGCTAAAGTCTCTGTTTCCAAAGAGAATTTTGCGGGCGAAGACGTTCGTTTCTCGAGCGAATTCGAGGCCCTGGAAAGCGAGCTGGCCAAAGCCTCGTCGATGCACGAAAGCGGGCAGATCGACTGGCTGAAAATTCGCGAAAACAGCGAAAATCTCCTGCGTACCCAATCCAAGGATTTGCGTGTCGGTGCCTGGCTGACCTGGTCGCTTTACCAGCGTGAATCCTTCCCCGGCCTGCTGGCCGGCCTCGGTTTGCTGCACCACTTGTCGGAAAACAACTGGGCCGAGGTTCATCCGCTCAAACCCCGCACCCGAGCCGCCGCCATTGGCTGGCTGGTGCCGCGTCTTGAGCAGGTCATCACCGAAAACATCGCGATCAAGGAACAGCTGCCGATGTTCCGGCAGTTGTCCGAGCACCTGTCCGGTCTCGACGCTGCCTGCACTGAACATCTGGGCGATGATGCGCCGCTGCTGCTGCCGCTCTCCCGCCGACTGAAAACCATGATCCAGCGCGCTGCCGACAACCAGCCGGCCCCCGGCGTGGTGGGCGCGGCTGTGGCGCAGGTCAAGCAGGCCGCCAGCCAGTTGCTGGCGCCCGGCGCGCCGATCGACAACGAGAAAGAAGCCCACAAGGCTCTGCGCGCCCAGCAGGAAAGCGCCCGCCCGTTGTGCGCCTGGTGGCTCAAGCAGAAAGCCACCGACCTGCGCGCCCTGCGCCTCAACCGCACCTTGCTGTGGATGACGATCGACGCTGTGCCTGAGCGCAATGCCGAGCAGATCACCGTGCTGCGCGGGTTGCCGGTCGACAAGCTGAAGCAGTATCAGGACCGTTTCGATCAGGGCAAATACGCCGACCTGCTGGTGGAACTGGAGGCGAGCCTGGCGAAGGCGCCGTTCTGGTTCGATGGCCAGAGGATGGTCTGGGAGTGTCTCCAGAACCTCAACGCCGAGCTGGCCATGCGCGAAGTGGAAATCCACTTCGCGCTTTTGATTCAGCGCCTGCCCGGCATCATCGAACTGCGTTTCCATGACGGCGCACCGTTCGCCGATCCGTCCACCCGGGCGTGGATCGCCGGCAACGTCATGCCGCACCTGCAAAGCGCCAGCGCGCCGCGCAAGGTCGAGACCGAGAACGTCGAAACCCAACCGGCCTGGGAAAAGGCCCTGGAAGAAGTCCAGCCGATCTTGCGCAAGGAAGGCCTCAAGCCTGCCGTGCAGATCCTCAAGCAGGGCCTGCAATCGGCACACGGCGGTCGCGAACGCTTTTTCTGGCAGTTCGCCCTCGCGCGGCTGTGCTTCCTGGCCAAGAAATACGAACTCGCCAAGAACCAGCTCGAAACCCTCGATCAGACATTACAGGACTCAGGCCTGCACGCCTGGGAGCCCGATCTTGCATTGGAAGTGCTGCACCTGCTGCACAGTTGCTGCGAGTTGTTACCGCAGAACCATGCCGTACGTGAACGCAAGGAAGAGATTTATCGCAGGCTGTGCCACCTCGATCTCGAAGTGGTACTCGAATAGGCCCCAGGGCCACAACCGCAAGGAGAAAAGCCATGGCCAAAGAAGGCTCGGTAGCCCCCAAGGAACGCATCAACGTCACCTTCAAACCCGCCACCGGCGGTGCTCAGGAAGAGATTGAACTGCCGCTGAAGCTGCTGGCAATCGGTGACTACACCCACCGCAAGGACGATCGCAAGATCGAGGATCGCAAGCCGATCAGCATCGACAAGATGACCTTCGACGAAGTGCTGGCCAAGCAAGAGCTGGGTCTGACGCTGAGCGTGCCGAACCGTCTGCAGGAAGATGGCGAGGCCGACGAGCTGGCTGTGCAACTGCGCGTCAACTCCATGAAGGACTTCAACCCGGCCAGCCTGGTCGAGCAAGTGCCTGAGCTGAAAAAACTGATGGAACTGCGCGACGCGCTGGTGGCCCTCAAAGGCCCGCTGGGTAACGCACCTGCGTTCCGTAAAGCCATCGAAGGCGTGCTCGCCGACGACGAATCCCGCGGTCGCGTACTCGGTGAGCTGGGCCTGAACGCCGCAGCCCCGGACGCTTGAGACTCCAGCAGCCAAGGAAGCCAACACAATGAGCACTAGCGCAGCACAACAGAACGCCGCAGAAAACGGCGAGTACAGCATCCTCGACAGCATCATCGCCGAAACCCGCCTGACGCCGGACGACGAAGCCTACGACATCGCCAAGCGCGGTGTGTCGGCGTTCATCGAAGAGCTGCTCAAGCCGCAGAACAACGGTGAGCCGGTCAAGAAAGCCATGGTTGACCGCATGATCGCCGAGATCGATGCCAAGCTCAGCCGTCAGATGGACGAAATCCTGCACCACCCGGACTTCCAGGCGCTGGAATCGTCGTGGCGTGGCCTGCAACTGCTGGTCGACCGCACCAACTTCCGCGAAAACATCAAGATCGAAATCCTCAACGTCTCGAAGGACGACCTGCTGGACGATTTCGAAGATTCGCCGGAAGTGATGCAGTCGGGCCTGTACAAGCACATCTACACCGCTGAATACGGCCAGTTCGGTGGTCAGCCGGTTGGCGCGATCATCGCCAACTACTACCTGTCCCCAAGCTCGCCGGACGTGAAACTGATGCAGTACGTGGCCAGCGTATCCTGCATGTCCCACGCGCCGTTCATCGCCGCGGCCGGCCCGAAATTCTTCGGTCTGGAAAGCTTCACCGGTCTGCCGGACCTGAAGGATCTGAAAGATCACTTCGAAGGCCCGCAGTTCACCAAATGGCAGAGCTTCCGTACCTCGGAAGACTCCCGCTACGTTGGTCTGACCGTTCCGCGTTTCCTGCTGCGTAACCCGTACGACCCGGAAGAAAACCCGGTCAAATCGTTCGTGTACAAGGAAAACGTTGCCAACAGCCACGAGCACTACCTGTGGGGCAACACCGCTTACGCGTTCGGCACCAAGCTGACCGACAGCTTCGCCAAGTTCCGCTGGTGCCCGAACATCATCGGCCCACAGAGCGGCGGCGCGGTTGAAGACCTGCCTCTGCACCACTTCGAAAGCATGGGCGAAATCGAAACCAAGATTCCTACCGAGGTTCTGGTTTCCGACCGTCGTGAATACGAACTGGCCGAGGAAGGCTTCATCTCCCTGACCATGCGTAAAGGCTCCGACAACGCGGCGTTCTTCTCCGCAAGCTCGGTGCAGAAACCGAAGTTCTTCGGCATCAGCGCAGAAGGCAAGGCGGCAGAGCTGAACTACAAGCTCGGCACCCAACTGCCGTACATGATGATCGTCAACCGTCTGGCTCACTACTTGAAAGTGCTGCAGCGCGAGCAACTCGGTTCGTGGAAAGAGCGTACCGACCTCGAGCTGGAACTGAACAAGTGGATCCGCCAGTACGTGGCCGACCAGGAAAACCCGAGCGCCGAAGTACGTGGCCGTCGTCCGCTGCGCGCTGCGCAAGTGATCGTCAGCGACGTTGAAGGCGAGCCGGGCTGGTACCGCGTCAGCCTGAACGTGCGCCCGCACTTCAAGTACATGGGTGCCGATTTCACCCTGTCGCTGGTTGGCAAGCTGGACAAAGAGTAAGAGCGACTCATGGACGGATACGGCAGCCTCTTCGAACGCCTCAACGGCGACGCGGAACTACGCAAGGGCACGAGCCTCGAGGCTTCTGCCATGGCGTCGGTGGCTGCCCATCTGGCCAAAATGCTCAGCACCCGGGCCGGCAGCGTGCAAACGCTGTCCGACTACGGGTTGCCCGATCTCAATGACATGCGCCTGAGCCTGCACGACTCCCTGAGTCAGGCCCGCCTGGCCATCGAAAGCTTTATCGAAGCCTACGAACCGCGCCTGAGCAACGTGCGTGTCATTTCCCTGCCGCGAGACCACGACCAGCTCCGCCTGGCCTTCAGCATCGAAGGCCTGCTGGAAGTCGAGGGATTCAAGCGTCAGGTCAGTTTCGCCGCGCGCCTGGATGGCAGCGGTCAAGTGAAGGTCACCTAAGGAGAACCCCGATGTCTGGCAAACCCGCAGCACGTGTATCCGACCCCACCGCTTGCCCGCTCCCCGGCCACGGCACCAACCCGATCGCCGCCGGTTCCGGCGACGTGTTCTTCGACGGCCTCCCGGCCGCCCGCGAAGGCGATGCCTCCGCGTGTGGTGGTGCGATGGTCGGCGGTTTGGCCACGACGGTGAAAATCAACGGCAAGTCTGCTGTCACCGTTGATTCCGTGGGCTCCCACGGCAACAAAGTCACCGCCGGTTCCGGGACGGTGATTATCGGCAATTCGCATTCACCAGCGCCGTTTGTGCCGCCGTTGCCGGTTGAACTCAAATGGCCATTTAACGAGCACTTCGTGATTAATTGCGAAGAGACAGGCAAGCCGCTAGCTGGGGTGGAATACACACTTAAAACAGCTTCGGGGAAAATCATAAACGGTGTGACAGGTGCCGACGGGAAAACTCAAAAAGTGTTTTCCACTACTGCAGAAGCGGTTGAGCTGATCATAGAGCCACAGAGTAGGGTTGTTCTCGCTTAATTGTTGAACTTTAAAACTGGCGAAATTTGCGTGAAGTGATATCAGAGGGATGTGAAGATGGCTGCAACGACAGTAGCAACGACAATGACTCCGGCGAGTAACAAGTCCGGCCAGACTGCTACTGCACGTCAGTTCAAGATTACTGATATTCCGAATACGATGAGAAAACTCAACTGGCCTGTTGCAGCGGATCTGATGGCCCATTGGTTCAATGGCAAACCGTGGCCAAACGAAAGTGGTGGGATGGATGATGCTGTTAAAAGGCATGAAGCTTTTGCACCGGCAGAGTACATCGAAGAGTCCATAGTAAAAATGAGCTGGGTCCTTGGGTTTGAGCGTGCAAATACCGCATTCAAACAACTCAAGGCAAATTGGAATAGTCCCCTTGGAACCGATCTGATAAAGCAGAGATTGCGCAAGGCTTTTTCCAATAGTGCTCCTGGTTGTTATCCACTGGCTTTCAATGGAGTGGCCAGTGCTGCTGAAAAATTTGGTTACTCCAATAATAAAGTTGTCGAGTTCGAGCAGACCGGTGCTGATGACGTAAACGAGCTTCGAGCAGCACTCGCTAACTTTAATTTGCGTGTCATCGCCGAAGGCTCAGTGGTCGTTACAGGCAAGAGCATTGTTTTTACGCCATCAAAAATTGGTTTTTATATTGAAGATGCTTACGACTTTAATGATGGAATTACTCTTTTTAGTCAGGTTCTAGGCTACTGGAACTTTGATAAATTGATTACTGATCCCGCCGTCGGTTTTAAAACAAACGCAAAGCTGGCCGCTGAAATGAATTCTGTGGTGGCCGAGTCAACGTACAAGCAGGTAACGGGGCAGCAATCCCCTCAGCAAAAAGAAGAAGCCATACGTCGTTATAGAGAACTGGAAGGCAAACATTACATGCTTGTTCAAAATAGCGATTTTCGTGATTATCGGGATAAAAATAAAAAAGGCGGAGACTTTCGCGTTTATTCGGACATCTTGTACGAAGCTGTATCAGTCGCGCCTATTGAGGTCCTTTCCAAATGAATTCATGGCGTAATACTTTTATAAGCTTTGTAGCGCTTTTTGCTAGTTTGGTAATTTCTGTTGCTTTCATTGTAAATGGTGTTTTGAGTCGTGCGTCTGATGTCTCTAAAAAAAGTCCGTCCGGACAGTACCTTATAGAGTCTGTTCCTGCGAGTTCAATTTTAACTCCAAGAGATTCAGTTTATTTGCGTTTCACAGATTTAAATGACCCTGGTCGTGTTTATCGTACTCCTCTGTTTTCAGATGTTTCGTTGGATATGAGTGCGGATGAGGATGAAGAAACGGTGGGCGTTATCTTCATAGCGCTCAGCAAGAAAAGTAAGCAGTTCACGCTGGCATTGTCCAATCCACGAAAGCACTGGATGGATTTCTTTATTAGCAATACCCCTTACAAGGTTTTGGAAAATTGAAGGTCGCAATTCATGGTGCAGGTATTTGGTACGGGAATGTGAAGCCGGCATGAACATCTACGCCCGCGTTGCCATGAACCTGGCTTTCCATGCCGCTGGATGCGTTGCGTACGCTTTCCTGAACGACGCAGTGGTCGTTGCCTACAAAGCATTCAACGGCGGCTTCACCACCCGTGGCGTGGGCATCGGCATCGCACATTACATGTTCATTTATATTTTTTTCGCGGTGAACGCACTGGCTGCTGTGTTCCCGAACCTATGGGCAAAACTCGGCCTGCTCGCGCTGATGGTCGCTTGGATTCTATTCATGATGGTGCCCGACAACCCGTTGCGGGCGCTGTTCTACACCGTGGCTCAGGGCGGGGTGACGTTACTGGCGATTCTGGCCACGCAGGTCATTGAGCTGCGCCTGGAAAAGCGCGCGTTGATGCGGCAGGCATTGCCTGCGATTGCTTCGCAGGACGTGGTTTCGAAGATGAGGACCTGCCCGTGATCGGTGTGTCGAACCAGATGCCCATCCTCAGCCGCGCGCAGCTGAGTTTTTTCATGGGTGCCTTGTGGACGCCATTCTTGGCCATGCTGGCGTTTTCATCCTATGGCCTGTGGATTGGCGATTATTCGACATTCGATTCGTCCGAGACCCACTGGGTGTATCTGTTGTGGTTCGGCATGCCCGGACTGTTGTTGTTTGCGCTGTGGGGCTCGCGGGCCGCGAAGAGCCGCAATGTGCAGCAGGCGCTGCGGATGGTCTGGCTGGCGCCGTTGAAGTTCATCCCTTTCTACGCGGTGCCCTGGATGCTTTATGGACTGTGCAGTGTGGTCGCCGGGCCGTTCTACAGTGCTTTCATGGCCTACAGCTGGATCCTGCTCGTGCCGTACCTCCTGATCGGCGGTTACGTGTGTGCCGGCGTGACGGTCGCGCTCTACAGGATATTTTTTTGATGAGTTCCACTACCAGGCAGGTAACCCGTGTCCTTTAACCACTACTACCAAAGCGAACTCACCGCACTGCGCCAACTGGGCCGCCGTTTCGCCGAGCGTAGTCCGGCGTTGGCGCCGTTCCTGGGGCAGGCCGGGCGGGATCCGGACGTGGAGCGGTTGCTGGAAGGCTTTGCGTTTCTGACCGGGCGGCTGCGCCAGAAGCTCGATGACGAGCTGCCGGAGCTCAGCCATTCCCTGATGCAGCTGCTGTGGCCGAACTACATGCGCCCGCTGCCGGCGTTCAGCATTCTGCAGTTCGATCCGCTCAAGCGTTCGGGGCCTGCGCTGAAGGTCGAGCGTGATACGCCGATCGAGAGCGTGCCGATCGAAGACGTGCGTTGCCGTTTCCGCACCTGCTACCCGACCGAAGTCATGGCGCTGGACCTGGCCGCGCTGAACTACTCGGTGAAGGGCGACGGTTCGCTACTCAGCCTGCGTCTTGAGATGAGTGCCGACGGTCACCTCGGCGAGCTGGAGCTGAGCAAGCTGCGCCTGCACTTTGCCGGCGAGCGTTACATCAGTCAGATGCTCTACCTGAGCCTGCTGCGCAACCTCGACGGCATCGAACTGATCCCGCTCGACGGCGCCGGCAAGCCGATCGATGGCGTGAGCGGCAAGCCGATGGCGTTCAAGATTCCGGGCGACCGGGTCAAACCGGTAGGCTTTGCCGAAGAAGAGGCGTTGATCCCGTATCCGCTGAACACCTTCCGGGGCTATCGCTACCTGCAGGAATACTTCGCTTTCCAGGACAAGTTCCTGTTCGTCGACGTCCACGGCCTGGACATTCTTAAGGCGCTGCCGGAAGACACCCTCAAGCAGATGCGTGGCCTGGAATTGCGCTTCGACATCCGCAAGAGCGGCATCATGCGCATGCGTCCGACGACGGATAACGTGAAGCTGTTCTGCACGCCGATCGTCAACCTGTTCAAGCACGACGCACTGCCGATCCGCCTCGACGGCAAGCAGGACGAATACCTGCTGCTGCCGGCGGAGTTCGATCTGGAAAACTGCGGCGTGTTCTCGGTGGAAACCGTGACCGGCTGGAAGCCCGGCGGCCTCGGTTATCAGGAGTACGTGCCGTTCGAATCCTTCGAGCACGACCCGAGCTTCGACGTGCCCAACAGCCGGCCGCATTACAGCATCCGCCAGCGCTCCTCGCTGCTGCATGACGGCCTCGACACTTATCTGAGCTTCGGCATCCGCCACACCGAAGCCCACGAAACGCTGTCGATCGAACTGGTCTGCACCAACCAGAACCTGCCGCGCAAACTCAAGCTCGGGCAGATCTGCATGGCCTGCGAAGAGACTCCGGAGTTCCTGAGTTTCCGCAACATCACCCCGGCCACTTCCAGTTTTGCGCCGCCGCTGAACCGTGACTTCCTGTGGAAGCTGATCAGCAACATGTCGCTTAACTATCTGTCGCTGGCCGACGTCAATGCACTGAAGGTGATTCTCGAAACCTACGACCTGCCGCGCTACTACGACCAGCACGCGGAGAAGGTCAGCAAACGCCTGCTCGGCGGTCTGAAACTGATCAAACATCACCACGTGGACCGGTTGCACCGTGGTCTGCCGGTGCGCGGTTTGCGCACCGAACTGACCATCGACCCGGAAGGGTATATCGGTGAGGGCGACCTGTTCGTCTTCGCCTCGGTTCTCAACGAGTTTTTCGCGCTTTACGCCAGTCTCAATTCATTCCACGAGCTGCGGGTAAAAAGCACACAGGGAGAGGTGTACCAATGGACACCACGTATGGGCCTGCAGCCCCTGCTTTAAGCGGGCTGACGAAGGTAATACGCGAGTACTCGCTGTTTCAGGCCGTGCTGCTGGTGATCGACCGGCTGCGCGATGCGCACCCGTACCTGAGCGAAGACGACCTGTACGACCAGCTGGAATTCCAGGCCAACCCGAGCCTCGGATTTCCGCGCAGCGATGTCGATCGCGTGGAGTTTTTCGAAGAGCACGGGCAGATGCGCGCGCGCCTGCGGTTCAACCTGATCGGCCTGGTCGGTTCCGGCTCGCCGCTGCCGGCGTTCTATGGCGAGCAAGCCCTGGGCGACAGCGAAGACGGCAACCCGACGCGAAACTTCCTCGACCTGTTCCACCATCGCCTGCAACGGCTGATGCTGCCGATCTGGCGCAAGTATCGCTATCGCGCGAGCTTCCAGAGCGGCGCGGTCGACCCGTTCTCGTCGCAGCTGTTCGCCCTGATCGGCCTCGGCGGCGACGAGATCCGCAAGGCCAAGGAGCTGAACTGGAAGCGCCTGCTGCCGTACCTCGGCCTGCTCAGCCTGCGGGCGCACTCGGCGGCGTTGATCGAAGCGGTACTGCGTTACTACTTCAAGCACGAAGACCTGGTCATCGAGCAATGCATCGAGCGCCGCGTGGAGATCCTCGAAGAACAGCGCAACCGCCTCGGCTTCGCCAACAGCGTGCTGGGTGAAGACCTGGTGCTGGGCGAACACGTGCGCGACCGCAGCGGCAAGTTCCGCATTCACATCACCGAACTCGACTGGGAGCGATTCCACGAATTCCTGCCCATCGGTTTCGGTTACCAGCCGCTCTGCGCGCTGGTGCGGTTCACCTTGCGTGACCCGCTCGATTACGACATTCGCCTGGTGCTGCGCCCGGAAGAAATCCGCGAACTGCGCATTGGCGAGAAGAACGACTGTCGCCTGGGGTGGACCAGTTGGCTGGGCTGCGAAAAAGCAGACGGCGTGGTGACCCTGGGCAGCAAAATTCATTAAGGACGTGAGCCATGATCAACGTAGACCTGCAACAACTCATCCAGGCGCTGGACGCCGAAACCCGTCGCGATCTGGAGCGTTCGGCCGAGCGCTGCGTGGCCCGTGGCGGCAGCAAGATTCTGGTCGAAGACTTGCTGCTCGGCCTGCTGGAGCGTCCGAACGGTCTGCTCTCCCGCGCACTGCAGGATGCCGACGTTGATGCCGGCGAACTGAGCGCCGCCCTGCAATCGCGGGTCGAGCACAGCGCTTCGCGCAACCCGGTGTTCGCCCCGGAGCTGGTGCAATGGCTGCAAGACGCGCTGCTGGTGGCCAACCTTGAACTGGGCCAGACCTCGGTCGAAGACGCGGCGCTGATCCTCGCGCTGCTGCGCAACCCGATGCGCTACGCCGGCAGCCGCTACCAGCCGTTGCTCGCCAAACTGAACATCGATCGCCTGAAGGAATTTGCCCTGTCGCAACAGCCTCAGGCAGCGGCCAACGGCCAACCGGCCGCCCAGGGCGAATCGCTGCTGGAGCGCTTCACCCACAACCTGACCCAACAGGCCCGCGACGGCAAACTCGACCCGGTGCTGTGCCGCGATGGCGCGATCCGCCAGATGGTCGACATCCTCGCCCGTCGCCGCAAGAACAACCCGATCGTGGTCGGTGAAGCCGGTGTCGGTAAAACCGCCATCGTCGAAGGCCTGGCCTCGCGCATCGCTGCCGGTGAAGTGCCGCAAGTACTCAAGGGCGTCGAGCTGCTGTCGCTGGACATGGGCCTGTTGCAGGCCGGCGCCAGCGTCAAAGGTGAATTCGAGCGTCGTCTGAAAGGCGTGATCGACGAGGTCAAAGCCTCGCCGAAGCCGATCATCCTGTTCATCGACGAAGCCCACACCCTGATCGGCGCAGGCGGCAATGCCGGCGGTTCCGATGCGGCCAACCTGCTGAAACCGGCACTGGCTCGCGGCGAACTGCGCACCATCGCCGCGACCACCTGGGCCGAGTACAAGAAATACTTCGAGAAAGACCCGGCGCTGGCCCGTCGTTTCCAGCCGGTTCAGCTGCACGAACCGACCGTGAGCGAAGCGGTGACCATCCTGCGTGGCCTGGCTCAGGTCTACGAGAAGAGCCACGGCATCTACCTGCGCGATGACGCGGTGGTGTCGGCGGCGGAACTGTCCGCCCGTTACCTGGCCGGTCGCCAACTGCCGGACAAGGCTGTCGATGTGCTCGACACCGCGTGCGCCCGCGTTCGCATCAGCCTCGCCGCCGCCCCGGAAAGCCTGGAGCGCCTGCGTGGCGAACTGGCTGAAGGTGGCCGTCAGCGTCAGGCCCTGCGCCGCGATGCCGAAGCCGGTCTGCTGATCGACCACGAAGCGCTGGATGCACTGGAAGCGCGTCTGGACGAAGCCGAAACCGAAATGGTCGCACTGGAAACCCTGTGGACCGAGCAGAAACAACTGGCCGAGCGCCTGCTGGAACTGCGTCAGCAACTGGCCAAGGCCCGTGAAGCGGCTGCGGTCGAGCCGGTGGTCACCGTTGAAGAAGACGCCGAAGGTACCGTGATCGAAACCCACGCCGCCGAAGTCGACGACGCTCTCAGTGTGGAAGCACTGGAAGCCCAACTCAACGAAACCCACAGCGCCCTGACCGCCGCTCAGGTCAAGGAGCGTCTGGTCAGCTTCGAAGTCTGCCCGCGTCTGGTGGCCGAAGTGATCAGCGCCTGGACCGGCGTGCCGCTGGCGCAACTGGCCCGCGAACACAACGCCAAGGTCGCCAGCTTCGCCACCGACCTGCGCACCCGCATCCGTGGTCAGGAACAGGCCGTGCACGCACTGGATCGCTCGATGCGCGCCACCGCTGCCGGCCTGAACAAGCCTGACGCACCAGTCGGCGTGTTCCTGCTGGTGGGCCCGAGCGGCGTCGGCAAGACCGAAACCGCCCTGGCGCTCGCCGATCTGCTGTACGGCGGCGACCGCTTCATCACCACCATCAACATGTCCGAGTTCCAGGAGAAGCACACTGTTTCCCGCCTGATCGGGGCACCGCCAGGCTACGTCGGTTACGGCGAGGGCGGCATGCTCACCGAAGCCGTGCGCCAGAAGCCGTACTCGGTGGTGCTGCTCGATGAAGTCGAAAAGGCTGATCCGGACGTGCTCAACCTGTTCTACCAAATCTTCGACAAAGGCGTGGCCAACGACGGCGAAGGTCGCGAGATCGACTTCCGCAATACGTTGATCCTGATGACCTCGAACCTGGGCAGCGACAAGATCAGCGACCTCTGCGAAGACGGCGCGCGTCCGACCGCCGAAGTGCTGGAAGAAACCATTCGCCCGGTGCTCAGCAAACACTTCAAACCGGCGCTGCTGGCGCGGATGAAAGTGGTGCCGTACTACCCGGTCGGCGGCCCGGTGCTGCGCGAGCTGATCGAGATCAAGCTCGGTCGTCTGGGCGAGCGTCTGAACCGTCGCCAGCTGGACTTCAGCTGGTGCCAGAACCTTGTCGATCACCTGTCCGAGCGCTGCACGCAAAGCGAAAGCGGTGCGCGTCTGATCGACCACTTGCTCGATCAGCACGTACTGCCGCTGGTGGCCGACCGTTTGCTCGACGCCATGGCCACCGGTGAAAGCCTCAAGCGCGTGCATGCGACGCTCGACGGTGAAGCCAGCGTGACCTGCGAGTTCGCCTGAGGTGAGTGTGATGTTCACTCAGGTGCCGCAGCCACTGCTCTATGCCGAAGCCTTGCTGGCGCAGTTCGCCAGCCTGTCGCGGGCGGCGGACGGTGCTGCGCTGCTGGGTGACTTCGTGCGCGGTCTGGCCGGGCTGAGCGGTTGTGAACTGACCCAGCTGTACTTGCTGGACGCCACGCACACGTCGCTGGGGATGAATGCCGAATGCCTCGATGGCGTGTTGCAGCCGCGCAGCGCGGCGAGCCTGCCGGCGGACTACAACGGCGAGCAACTGTTGCAGTTCTCGCTGTGTCAGAACCGCGTCGTGTGCTTCGACGACCTGGGCGGCAGTCTGCACGAAACCAGTTTTCTGCCGGCGTCGTCCGCGCCGTGGCAGTCGCTGCTCTGCGTGCCGCTGGTCAACCAGCAGAAGGCTGTCGAAGGTCTGTTGTTGTGCGCCAGCCGTCGTCATATCGACCTGCAAGGCTTCGCCGATTCCCTCGGTCAGCTCGGCTCGTTCGTGCTTGGTCAACTGCATCTGCTGCAACGCCTGCGCCAGCCAGTGGATGCGGCCGCGCCGGTCGTGCGCAGTCTGCCGAGTGCCAGCGGCTACGGCCTGATCGGCAAGAGCGCGGCGATGCGCCAGACCTACTCGCTGATCAGCAAAGTCCTGCACAGCCCGTACACCGTGCTGCTGCGTGGCGAGACCGGCACTGGCAAGGAAGTGGTCGCGCGGGCGATCCACGATTGCGGCCCGCGCCGGTCCCAGGCGTTCATCGTGCAGAACTGCGCGGCGTTCCCGGAAAACCTGCTGGAAAGCGAGCTGTTCGGCTACCGCAAAGGCGCCTTCACCGGTGCTGACCGCGATCGTGCCGGCCTGTTCGACGCGGCCAATGGCGGGACGCTGTTGCTCGACGAAATCGGCGACATGCCGCTGGCGCTGCAAGCCAAGCTGTTGCGCGTGTTGCAGGAAGGCGAGATTCGTCCGCTGGGTTCCAACGACACCCACAAGATCGACGTGCGCATCATCGCCGCGACGCACCGCGATCTGTCGGTGCTGGTCAGCGAAGGCAAATTCCGTGAGGACCTGTACTACCGCCTCGCGCAATTCCCGATTGAATTGCCGGCCCTGCGTCAGCGCGAAGGCGACATCCTTGATCTGGCCAAACACTTTGCCGACAAGGCCTGCACCTTCCTGCAGCGTGATCCGGTGCGTTGGTCGGACGCGGCGCTGGAGCACCTCTGCGGTTACACATTCCCCGGCAACGTGCGCGAGCTCAAAGGCCTGGTCGAGCGCGCGGTGCTGCTGTGTGAAGGCGGCGAGTTGCTGGCCGAGCATTTCTCGTTGCGCCTGGAATCGGCGCCGGCGCCGGAAGACCACTGCGGCCTCAATCTGCGCGAACGACTGGAAGCGGTCGAACGCAATCTGCTGCTCGATTGCCTGCGCAAGAACGACGGCAACCAGACGCTCGCCGCCCGGGAACTGGGCTTGCCGCGACGCACGCTGCTGTACCGGCTCGGCCGCTTGAACATCAATCTGGGTGATTTCGATGGGTAGGCGAAAGTCCGTCGGATTCACCTCGAAAACCTATTTCAGCGCCGCCCGCGAGGGTCGGCGCTTTGTGCTTTGTCTACACCTGGAGACCCTCTGATGTCTGTTCGTCACTGGCACGCTGTCCTGCTGACCCTCGTCGTTCTATGCGGCCTCGGCGGCTGCAGCGGCAATTACAAATTCAACGATAACGATTACCGCCCGTTGGGTGATCCGCAGGCGGTCAATCGCGGCAAGTGACCGCAAGGAGCATCAAACATGGAATTGGTTTTCGAAATGCTGAACACCAAGCAGTTCGTGCCCACCGAGCTGTGCCAGCGGACCTTCAAACAGGCCGGTGGCGTGATCGGGCGGGGCGAGGACTGCGACTGGATCATCCCTGACCGCAAGCGTCACTTGTCCAACCACCACGCGATCGTCAGCTATCGCGAGGGCACGTTCTTCCTGACCGACACCAGCAGCAACGGTGTTCAGGACGGCGACAGCGGCGCACGTCTGCACAAGGGCGAACCGGTGCGCATCGAGCATGGCAGCACCTACGTGCTGGGCGACTTCGAGATTCGCGCACGACTGGTTCGCGACCCGGCGACGTTCGACGGTGAAGTCGGCCTGCCACGGGCCGCCGGCAGCATCATTCCGGACGACGCGTTCCTCGACCTCGACCCGTTGAAGTCGCTGGAACAGCAAGAGCGCGTGTACTCGGAATTCGAGGAGATGCTCGCACCGGTTACCGACCCTGAAGACTCCCGTCAGCGCGCCGACTACGCGCGCATCGACATGGAAAGCCTGATGGTGCCGGAGCTGATCGTCGAGCCCACGCCTGAGCCAGCACCGGCACCGAAAGCGGTCGAGCGTCAGAGCGAAACCTTCTGGGATAAGTTCGGCGCGGCCCTCGGCGTGAACGTGAAGAACCTCAGCCACGACGAGCGTGAAGCCCTCGCGCTGAACGCTGCACGTCTGTTGCGCCAGAGCGTCGGCGGTCTGCAACAGAGCCTGCGCACCCGTTCGGAGCTGAAGAACGAACTGCGTCTGGCCCAGACCACCGTGCAAGGCACCAACAAGAACCCGCTGAAATTCGCCGTCGACCCGAGCGAAGCGCTGGACATCCTGTTGCAGCCGCACAAGCCGGGTCACTTGCCGGCCGAGCAGGCGATCTCCCGTGCGTTCCGCGACTTGCAGGCGCATCAGGTGGCGCTGCTGACCGCCAGCCGCGCGGCGGTGCGCGGCACTCTGGAGCACTTCTCGCCGGAGCAACTGACCCTGCGTTTCGAGCGCGACAACAAGCCTTTGCTTGCCACCGCTGGCGGGCGCTGGAGAGCGTTCAACCGTTACCACCATGCGCTGCGTCAGGACGACGACTGGAGCGAGCGCCTGCTGGCCCGCGACTTCGCCCAGGCCTACGAAGAACAGATCCGCCTGATCTCCACCCTCCACACCGACCACCAAGGATGATGCGCATGTCTCGCCGCTCGACCGCTTTTTTCAAGACGCTGACCGCGCTCACCCTGTTGGTGCTGCTCGCCGGTTGCTCGTCGCTGTCGCCGTATTCGAAAGTGACCAAGATCAACCTGAAGCTGACCGGCAGCGATCAGCTGAACCCGGACCTCAACGGTCGCCCGTCGCCGATCGTGGTGCGCCTGTTCGAACTCAAGCACCCGGTGACCTTCGAGAACGCCGATTTCTTCAGCCTCTACGAGCGCGCCAAGGAATCCCTCAACCCGGATCTGGTGGCCAGCGAAGAACTCGAACTGCGCCCGGGTGAAACCGTGGAGCTGAAACTCAGCGTGGAGGAGGGCAGCCGCTTCATCGGCATCCTCGCCGCGTACCGCGACCTGCCGGAAACCAAATGGCGCCACACGTTCCCGATCACGCCGCTGGAAGTCACCGAAGCCGATCTGACCCTGGATCAGGCCGGTATCCGCAAGACCAACGAAGTGCTCGCCAAGGCGGATGACTGATCATGAATACCCATAAAGTCATCTGGCAGGAAGGCATGCTGCTGCGTCCGCAGCACTTCCAGCACAACGACCGCTACTACGATCACCAGATGAAGACCCGCACCCAGTTGCTGGGCGGCTACACCTGGGGTTTCCTGAACCTTGAGATCGACTTGCAGTTCCTCAACATGGGCAAACTGGTGATCAGTGAAGCCTCGGGGATCCTGCCGGACGGCAGCCTGTTCGAACTCGGCGGCAACACCGAACCGCTGGCGCTGGACGTGCCGCCGAACACCGGCAACATGCCGATCTACCTGGCACTGCCGCTGGTCACCGGTAACCACATCGAGGCCCGCCGTCCGGAGCAGTCCGATGTGCTGGCGCGCTACACCGCGTATGACGCCGAAGTCGCCGACTCCAACGCCGGTGATGATTCCGCCAGCCAGGTCAGCTGCGGTCGCCCGGACTTCAAACTGTTGCTCGGCGAGCAGCAGAGCGATCAGGCCTACGTGAAGCTGAAGATCTGCGACGTGCTCGACACCACGCCGGACGGCGTGATCAGCCTCGACCCGGATTTCGTGCCGACCTACATTCAGGCCCACGCCTCCAGCTACCTGCTGTCGTGCTTGAAAGAAGTGATCAGCATGCTCGGTCACCGGGGCGACACCATTGCCGAACGGATTCGTTCGAACGGCAAGGTCGGCGGCGCGGAAATCGGCGACTTCATGATGCTGCAACTGATCAACCGCACCGAACTGCTGCTGCGCCACTACCTGGGCCTGGAGCAGGTTCACCCGGAAGAGTTGTATCGCACGCTGCTGACCATGCTCGGCGATCTGGCGACGTTCTCCAGCGACAGCAAACGCCCGCGTCTGGACAGCCGTTACTCCCACGCCGACCAGGGTGCGAGTTTCCGCAAGCTGATGGAGTCGATCCGTCAGGTGCTGTCGATGGTGCTGGAACAGCACGCCATCGAACTGATCCTGCAAGCGCGTCAGTACGGGATCATCGTGTCGCCGCTGCACGACCACAAACTGCTGGGCTCGGCGTCGTTCGTGCTGGCAGCCAGTGCCAACTGCGACTCCGAAGAACTGCGCAACCGCTTGCCTGCGCACCTCAAGGTCGGCCCGGTGGAGCGCATCCGCCAACTGGTCAACCTGCACCTGCCGGGGATCAAGGTCAAACCGTTGCCGGTGGCCCCGCGGCAGATCGCGTTCCACTCGAACAAAACCTATTTCATCCTCGAACTCAGTTCCGAAGACCTGGCACAACTCGAGCGCTCCGGCGGCTTCGCGTTCCACGTGTCCGGCGAATTCGCCGAGCTTGAACTGAAATTCTGGGCCATCAGGAACTGACCGACATGATCAAGGACATGGAACACAACCAGGACGACAAAACCGTCCTGCTCGACCGTCAGGGCCATGGCCCGGCGGCGAGTCCGCTGACCGACTTCGCCGCGCCACCGCGCTTCGAACAACTGGAAGAACGGATGATCTACGCCGCGCGCCTGCGTCCGGCGGAAGCCTTCAACATCAGCCTCAATTCGCTGGTGGCGGCGTCGTCCGAACTGCTGTCGGAAGTGGTGCGCCTCAAGCACAGCGAAACCCGCGAAGACCTCTATGCGCTCAACGAGCGCCTGACCGCCGGGCTCAAGCTGTTTGAAGTACGCGCTCTGCACAACGGCGCCGAAAGCAGTCAGGTGATGGCCGCCCGTTACGTGCTCTGCACCGTGGTCGACGAAGCCGTCGTGACCACGCCGTGGGGCAACGAAAGCGAGTGGTCGCAGATGAGCCTGCTCAGCAGCTTCCACAACGAAACCTTCGGCGGCGAGAAGTTCTTCCAGCTGCTCGATCGGCTGTCGAAAAACCCGGTCAAGCACCTGCCGATGCTGGAGCTGATGTACCTGTGCCTGTCCCTCGGTTTCGAGGGCAAGTACCGGGTGCAGGCGCGCGGCATGCTGGAACTCGAAGGCATCCGCGACGCCCTGTACCGGCAGATCCGTCAGTTGCGTGGTGACGTGCCGCGCGAATTGTCGCCGCAGTGGGAAGGCCTCAACGATCAGCGCCGCAACCTGGTGCGCATCGTGCCGGCGTGGATGGTGGTGCTGTTCACCTTCGTCTGCCTGGTGATGATGTATTCGGGCTTCGCCTGGGTCTTGGGCGAGCAGCGCGACACCGTTCTGCAACCTTATCAGCCGCTTGATCCGGCCGCGGTCCAGCCGCAGTCGCAGCCGTAAACAGGGACGTGTGATGAAAAAGTTTTTCAAGAAAGTCGGCGCCTTCCTGCGCCAGACCTGGGTCTGGACCCTGCTGCTGGTGCTGTTTGTGGCGCTGCTGGTGTGGTTCGTCGGCCCGCTGTTGGCGGTGGATGATTACAAGTTCTGGGAAAGCGCGACTTCGCGCCTGCTGACCATCAGCGTGCTGTTCCTGATCTGGGGCCTGACCATGGTCTTCGTCAGCTGGCGCGCCGGTATCCGCAAGAAAGCCGTCGAAGAAACCGAAGACGGCCAGGATCGTATCCGCCGCGAAGAGTTGATCGACGAAGAGCAGAAAGAGTTGAAGGAGCGTTTCAAGGACGCCCTGAAAACCCTGAAGACTTCGAGCCTGTATCGCGGCCGCAGCGAGCGCTGGCGCAGTGACCTGCCGTGGTATTTGCTAATCGGCCCGCAGGCCAGCGGCAAGACCAGCCTGCTGGACTTCTCCGGGCTGGAATTCCCGATCAACAAGATCGACCGCAAGCTGACCCGCGACACCCACGGCACCCGCCATTGCGACTGGTACTTCGCCGACCACGGTGTGCTGATCGACACCGCCGGCCGCTACCTGACCCAGCCGGATTCGGAAGTCGACGGCAGCGCCTGGACCACTCTGCTGGAACTGCTGCGCAAGCGTCGTCGCGGTCGTCCGCTGAACGGCGTGCTGGTGACCATTCCGGTGGAAACCCTGACCAGTGGCAGCGAGCAGGACATCGACACCCTGGCCCGCCAGGTGCGCGCGCGTCTGCAAGACGTCTATCAGAAGCTGCACGTCGATGTGCCGGTGTATCTGGTGCTGAGCAAGGCTGACAAGCTGCTGGGCTTCGACGAGTTCTTCGACCAACTGACCCGCGAAGAAAGCGATCAGGTGCTGGGTACCAGTTTCCGCAAGGATCAGGTCGGCACCGACGTGGCTGTGCTGCGTGGCGAGTTCGAAGAGCTGCTGCGCCGCCTCAACAGCCAGGTGATCATGCGCATGCACTCCGAGCGCGACACCCAGCGCCGTGGCCGCATCCTCGACTTCCCGCATCAGATGGGCCAGATCGGCGAGCGCCTGTGCCTGTTCGTCGACATGGCGTTCACCGGCAACCGCTACCAGCGTGCGACGCTGCTGCGTGGTTTCTACCTGACCAGCGCACCGCACCTGACCCACGAAATGGATTCGACTACCGCCGGTATCGGCGCGAGTCTGGGCATAAGCGCCGGCGTGTTGCCGACACTGCGCAGCGGTCGTTCGCGTTTCATCCACCATTTGCTCAGCCGCGTGATCTTCCCCGAGTCCGATCTGGCCGGTCTGGACAAGCGCGAGCGCAGCCGCATCCACTGGGGCCAGCGTGCTTTGTACGTCGGCGCACTGGGCGCACTCGTACTATTCGGCATGCTTTGGGCCGGTGGTTTCTCGGCCAACTGGGAGCGTCTGGAAAACCTGCGCAACCTGGCGCAGAACTGGACCCAGCAACGCACGGCACTGTCGCCGCGCGATGACGCCATGGGCACGCTGAAAACCCTCGACACCAGCTACGCCGCAACTCAGGTGTTCCCGAAGAAGGGCGACGCTGCGTACCACGAGCGCGTTGGTCTGTATCAGGGCCAGGACGTCAATCCGGTGGTCAAGGAAGCGTACGAGCGCGAGCTTGAAAAGCAACTGCTGCCGCGCGTTGCAACCATGCTCGAAGGCCAGATCCGCGCCAACATGAAGGACCGCGAAAAGCTGATCAACAGCCTGCGCGCGTACCTGATGCTGAACATGAAGGATCGTCGTGACGCAGCTTGGCTCAAGGATTGGGTCGCCACCGACTGGTCCCAGCGCTACACCGGCAACACCGCTGTGCAGAACGGTTTGAACGCGCATCTGGAGCGTCTGCTGAAGCTGCCGTTCATCTATCCGCTCAACGAGCAACTGGTGACTCAGGCGCGTCAGGTTCTGCGCAGTGAATCGCTGGCAAACGTGGTTTACCGCATGCTCCGCGAGCAGGCGCGCAACCTGCCGGACTATCGCTTCAGCCAGCACCTCGGCCCGCAGGGCTCGCTGTTCATCGGCACCGAATACGTGATTCCGGGCTTCTACACCCAGACTGGTTATCAGCAGTATTTCTCGGTGCAAGGCGCGTCGCTGGTGACCGACATCCTGCGTGACAACTGGGTGCTGGGCGAAGGCGCGGGCATCAGCGACATGGACTTGCGTCGCCTGATGGTCGAGCTGGAGCAACTGTACTTCCGCGATTACGCCAACTACTGGAGCGAGGCCGTTGGCCAGGTGGCACTGCCGCCGATCAGCGATGCCGGTGAAGGCGCCGAGCAACTGGCGGGCCTGACCTCGGCCAACTCGCCGGTGCTGGCGCTGCTGACTGAAGTGCGCGAAAACACCCGTTTCCCGGCCGCTCCTGAGCCGGTGGATGAAGCCGGTGATGCCGCCGATGCATTGGCGGGGCAGAAGGGCAAACTGGGCAAGGTCGGCAAACTCGCTTCCGCTGTCGCGGACAAGGCCTCGGCCTTGAACGTGGCGAAGAACCTGCCGGACACTGCCAAGAAGTCGCTGCAACGTCGCTTCGAGCCGCTGCATAAACTGCTGGACGACAACAACGGCCCGGCCGCTGACCTGACCCCGGCCTTCACCGCGCTCAACGACCTGCAACTGCAACTGGCGGGCCTCGCCCGTTCCAGCACGCCGGAGCAGGCCGCGTTCGAACTGGCCAAGACCCGCATGAGCGGCCAGCGTGATGCGCTGACCAACCTGCGCAATGCGTCGGGTCGTCTGCCGCGTCCGCTGAGCGTGTGGTTCAACGTGCTGGCCGAAGACTCGTGGCGCCTGGTGCTCAACGATGCCTACCAATACCTGAACGGCCGTTATCAGAACGAGCTGTACAGCGTGTATGGCAAGACCATCAGCAAGCGTTACCCGTTCAGTGCGTCGAGCACCAGCGACGTGGCGATCAGCGATTTCCGCGAGTTCTTCCGGGCTCAGGGCACCATCGACCGCTTCTTCGACAACTACATGCGTCCGTTCGTCAGTGGTGATCCGGGCAACTACCGGATGCGCAGCATCGACGGTCGCAGCCTGCCGGTGTCCAAGGTCTTCCTCGACCAGATGGCGGCTGCACTGAACATCCGTCAGAGCTTCTTCTCGATCAACCCGGCCGAGCCGACCGTGCAGTTCAAGCTGGAGCCGTACACCCTCGATCCGGCGGTCAGCCGTTCCGAGTTCAAGTTCGGCGACAAGACCATGGAATACCGCCACGGTCCGATCCTGCCGATGAACTTCAAGTGGCCGACCGATGCTGAAGACGGTCGTACCAGCCTGGTCATGGACAAGATGGCCGGCCGCCCGATCGGCATCGAGAAGAACTCCGGCCCGTGGTCGCTGTTCCGTCTGTTCGACCTGATGCAGACCGAGTACCTGACCGGTCGCGACGTGCTGGTGCTGAAGGCCGATGTGGGTGGCCTGCGCGCCAACTACCTGCTGACCAGCCAGCGCACGCCGAACCCGTTCGACATGGGCGTGATGCGCACCTTCCGTATGCCGGTGCAGCTCTGATGCTGGTGGCCAGTCCCTGGCGCAGCGCGGCGCGAACCGACCCGGGCAAGGTGCGGTCGCGCAACGAAGATGCCTTCCTCGACACCCCGCAGCATGGGCTGTGGGTGGTCGCGGACGGCATGGGCGGTCATCAGGGTGGCGACATCGCCAGCCAGTTGATCGTCGCCAGCCTGGCTGAACTGCCGCAACACGAAGACTTCGACGAACGCCTCAAAGCCATCCGCCAGTGCCTGCACTGGCTGAACCGGCGCCTGGGGCAAGAGTTGACCGTCACCGCCGGGCGTCACGACAGCATCATGGGCAGCACCGTCGTGGCGCTGCTGGTGGACGGCAATCGCGCGGCCTGTATCTGGGCCGGCGACAGCCGTTGCTACATGTGGCGCGGGCAGCGGTTGTATCAGCTGTCGAAGGATCATTCGCTGCAGCAGCAACTGATCGACGAGCAACAGATGAGCGTCGAACAGGCAGCGGCGCACCCGGCAGCCCAGGCCTTGACCCGGGCGGTGGGCGCGGCGGAACAACTGACCCTGGATGTGCTGGAGCTTGAGGTCTATCCGGGCGATGTGTTCCTGCTGTGCAGCGATGGTTTGTATCAAGGTCTGAGCAGCGATGCCCTCGGCAACGCCCTCAGCCTGGCGGCGCCACAAGTGGCGCTGGAACGTCTGTTCGACGGCGCCCTGCGTGGCGCCGCTCGCGACAACCTGACTGCCGTGGTGATCCGCCAATGACTGAAATCGAATCCTCAGTCGACGACTTGCTGATGAGCGAAGAGCAGGCCAACAACCTGACCTATTTCGCCTTCGCCAAGCAACATAACGCTGAACCCGCGCTGGCGCCGACCAAGGCCAGCGTCGGCGAACTGCCGGATGTTCTGGCAGGCCGCTACCACCTCGAGCGTCTGCTCGGGGCCGGTGGCATGGGTGCGGTTTACCGGGCCCGGGATCTGCTGCACGAACAGTTCGGGGATCCCGATCCTTACATTGCGCTGAAAATCCTCAGCGAAGAATTTGCCGAGTCGCCGGACGCCAGTGCCTTGCTTTACAGCGAGTTCGCCCTGACCCGGCGCCTGCGCCACGACAACGTGCTGCGACCGCACACGTTCGAAGTGGACACCGATTGCCAGCGGGCCTTCATCACCATGGAGCTCATGCGTGGCCTGACCCTGGACAAACTGCTCTGCGAGCGGCCACTGGGCCTGCCGTGGAAAGAACTGCGCGACATCGCGCTGCCGCTGCTCGACGCGCTGGCCTACGCCCACCGTCGCGGCGTGCTGCACGGTGACATGAAACCGAGCAACGTCATGCTCTGCGAAGACGGTGTGCGCCTGTTCGACTTCGGTCTCGGGCAAGCCGAGGAGGGCATCCTGCCCGGCCTGCCGCACCTGAGCCGCGAGCGCTTCAACGCCTGGACCCCGGGCTACGCCGCCCCCGAACTGCTTGAGGGCCAACCGCTGTCGGCCAGCGCAGACGTGTACGGCGTGGCCTGCGTGATCTATGAACTGGCGGGCGGCAAACACCCGTTCCGCCGCTTGCCCTCGACCCAGGCCCGTGACGAACACCTGGATCGCGAGCTGCAAGCCCCGGCAAATCTGCCGACACACTGCTGGCCCGCGCTGCGCACCGCGCTGGCCTTTGACCCGGCAGAGCGCAACATCACTGCCGACCAATTGCGTGACGCCTTGGGCGCCACTTCGTCCTGGTTGCAGCGTTTGCGACTGCGGGCGTAACGGATGACATTCGAACAGGGAGCACACTATGTTCAACCCAGCTAACGAAACGCACTTCAGCCTCACGGTCGAAGACTACGTGGGCGACCTGCAAGTCCTGTCGTTCACCGGCACCGAAGGCATCAGCCAGCCGTTCCGTTTCGACCTGGAACTGGTCAGCGAAAACCCGGATCTGGATCTGGAAAAGCTCCTGCACAAACAGGCGTTCCTCGCCCTCGATCCGCAGGGCTCGGGCATCCACGGCCAGATCTATCGTGTCGCCCAGGGCGATGCCGGCAAGCGCCTGACCCGCTACAAAGTCTCGCTGGTGCCGCAGCTGCAATACCTGCATCACCGCACCAACCAGCGCATCTACCAGCAGATGTCGGCGCCGAAAATCATCGCGCTGATCCTCGACGAGCACGGCATCAAGGGCAACGCCTACAGCTTCCAGCTGAGCCAGCCGTGCCCGGATCGCGACTACTGCGTGCAGTACGACGAAACCGACCTGCATTTCGTCCAGCGCCTGTGCGAAGAAGAAGGCATTCACTACCACTTCCAGCACAGCAAGAAAGGCCACCTGCTGGTGTTCGGCGATGATCAGACCGTGTTCCCGAACCTCGGCCAACCGACCGCGTATGTGCAGGGCAGCGGCATGGTCGCCGAAGAGCCGGTGATCAAAGGCTTCCGGCTGCGTCTGGAAACCCGCACCAGCCGCACCACCCGCCGCGACTACGACTTCGAAAAACCGCGCCTGCAAATGGAAGCGGCCTACAAACCGGACGGCGAGAGCACTGAACCGGATCTCGAAGACTACGACTACCCCGGCCGCTTCATCGACCGCGCGCGTGGCAAATTCCTCAGCCAGCGTGCCCTCGAACGCCACCGCGCCGACTACCGTCAGGCCGAAGGTCGCGGCGACCAGACCAGACTGGTCAGTGGCCACTTCATGGAAATGTCCGACCACCCGCGCAGCGAGTGGAACGACCTGTGGCTGCTCACCGAAATCTTCCACGAAGGCAAACAGCCGCAAGTCCTCGAAGAGTCGGTGACCAGCGACACCACCGACCACAAGGACGACTTCCACCAGGGCTACCGCAACACCTTCCTCGCCACCCCATGGGACGTGTTCTACCGCCCGGCGCTGGAGCACCCGAAACCCCGCGTGCTCGGCAGCCAGACCGCCATGGTCACCGGCCCCAAAGGCGAAGAAATCCACTGCGACCAGTACGGCCGCATCAAGGTGCAATTCCACTGGGACCGCGAAGGCCAGGCCGACGACAAGACCAGCTGCTGGCTGCGCGTTTCCAGCTCCTGGGCCGGCGACCGCTACGGCGCCATCTCCATCCCGCGCATCGGCATGGAAGTCCTCGTCACCTTCCTCGAAGGCGACCCAGACCAACCACTGGTCACCGGCTGCCTGTACCACAAGGAAAACCCGGTGCCCTACGCCCTCCCGGCGAACAAAACCCGCACCGTCTTCAAAACCCTCAGCTCCCCGGGCGGTGGTGGCTACAACGAACTGCGCATCGAAGACAAAAAAGGCGCCGAACAGATATTCATCCACGCCCAGCGCGACTGGGATGAAAACGTTGAGCACGACCAGAAGATTCGGGTCGGGAATGAACGCCACGACACGGTGGTGAAGAACACCTACACCGAGCTGAAGGCTGAAGAACACCGCACCACGATTTCCGACCGCAAGATCGAAGCGCGGATGGACGACCACCTGACTATTGGTGAGAACCAGCATGTGAAGCTCGGGACTGCGCAACTGACCAGTGCCGGGAAAGAGATTCATATCAAGGCTGGGGACAAGATTGTCATTGAGGCGGGGACTGAGCTGACGATTCTCGGCGGCGGCAGTTTCATCAAGCTCGATGGCGGTGGTGTGACGGTGGTTGGGCCGGTGGTGAAGATTAATGCTGGCGGGTCGCCGGGAGCGGGCACTGGCATCGGGATCAAACCGCCGGTGCTGCCGGGTGCGGCGGATAAGGATAAGGCGGGGAGTTTGATGGGGCAGGCAATAGCGGGTTCGGCTGAGAAAGTTAAGCCGAAAGCATTTTTTGTGTTTTCAGAGTAAGGACGAAACGAATGCTCAACATCAGAACATCCCAAGCAATGCAGCGATTCAAACGGGCTCTGCTGCCTGTTGTTCTCTTGGTATTAAGCGCTTGCTCCCAGATGACGCTGGAGGAGCAGTTCACCGGTATTGAGACGTGCAACATCCATAACATTTTTCTCGACCCGGTTACCAACAAGCCAAGTGGACAATATTTTATTGATAAAAAACTTGAGCCTTGTCGAGTTGATGAAGCTGCATTTTATTGCGTGAACGATACATTCTATGGCTTGGCGGTCAGGCAGATTGCCATTCCGTATAAAGGGCCTTTCAGTGTTCACGCCATTTACTTGAAAGAAAGTTCAGCGGTTGTTGAAGCTGCCTTACGTGAGCGCTTCAAAGACTTAAAACTGAATCAAAGTGAGGGTAAGGCCCCGATTTTGATCGCCGACCCAAAGCAACTCGGAAGCTCGGTCTTTTACTGTGATGAGTACAGTGAGTAATCAATATGGAATTATTTAATCCAGGTGCGCCATTTCACTATACGAGTGCATGGAATCCCAATCGAGTGCATCCGGTTACCGGAGAGGTCAGACCACACCGGGGTGAGGACTGGGCGGCTCCCGCTGGTACACCCATCCCAGCTGCCGGCGCGGGAAAAGTTGTCTATAAAGGCGTGATGAATGGCTATGGCAATGTGGTCGTTCTAGAGCACGCGAATGGTGCTGAAATAGTGCATACGCTTTACGCACATATGCGTACAGCATCGCCCTTGGAGATGTTGGCGGCAGTGGCAAAGGGTGGAACAGTTGGCCCGTGTGGTAACACAGGTATCGGGACCGGTGCCCATTTGCATTTTGAGGTTTTGAGGAATGGCACTAAAGGTCATCCCAACCTCGTGCAAGGACATGCAACAGTGAACCCTCGTGAGTTCGATATATCGAATCTTACTCATCCCGATAACGCTACAGCAGCTGTTCCTGCGGCGGCCCCCGCTGCCGCTCCGTCGACGCAAAAAATGAGCTTCCAATATCCGATCAGAAAGCATGGTGGGGGTCAGTTCGAGGACGCCGAGGAACTGTACAAAGCCTTGGACAGCGAGACGGCCGGGCACTATTTGCTTGGAAGCAACCATTTTTGGCACGGTGGGATTCATATCACCAGTGCCAGTGCACCACAGTGCATCAGAGACGAGCCTGTGCGTTGTATTGCCGATGGAGTAGTAGTCGCCTATCGCCTGAACAAGAACTATCTGACGTCGGATTTCGAACCGGCAAAAGGGTTGCAGTATTCCACTTCATTTTGTCTGGTTCGACACGAGTACGAGTCACCCGTCAATGAGAAATCCGAGGGAGTAAAAACCAATAAACTGGTTTTCTTCAGCCTATACATGCACGTATTGCCGTATGAGCTTTATACGGCAGAAGAAGAAAAAGCCCCTAGAGTGGTCACTGTTGTCAATGGTGGGTGGCCTGCTCGAACACTTCATAAAGATGATCCGCAAAGTAGGGTTGTGGAAAACATTCCGTCAGGTGTTGAGTTCGAAATACAAAAAGAGCAGCCGACGGCTGACGGTAAATACAACTTTGCTCAGGGCAAAATTCTCAAGGGCAAAATTGGTGAACTAAAAAAAGATGACATCGTCTGGTTCGCCATCGAAGAAGATGGGAAACCCATCAAGAACGGCAAGGACAAGGAACGTCTGAAGACGGTGCTCCCGCCCGAGCGTAAGGTCCCGGGTTACTGGAAAGGTATGGTGCAGGCCACGATTACAGCGCCGCGCGGTCTGAAAGTCCGAGGCGCGCCATCCGGAGACAAGGCCGGCGAGCAAGTAGCTCCCGAGCAAGTACTTTGTACTGGAAGTACAATCCAGTTTGACAGTGACAAGATCAAATGGCTGTTGGTCGATGGTAAAAAATATCCTATGGCTGAATGTACCTTGGTTCCAGCACAAGGCACTGGCCTAAAAGGAAAGGGAGTCCTGCCTGCAACGTTTTGGTGCAGCGTAGCCGACGTCGGAAAAGATGCTGTTATAAAAAGAAAAAGCACTGTTCCTACTGTTTTTGACAGTGTGGTGGTATGTGAGTCGGCAATTAAGGCGGGTGAGCCGATCGGTTATCTAGGTCTCTATGAAACACCTGCTGACAATAAAGGGAATATCAACAAGAAATATCAGGTTCACATCGAGATTTTCAGCTCGGATCAGAAACTTGAGGAGTATTTGAAAAATCCTGCGACCTTGGTTGAAGGGAAAAAATATCTGAAACTGAAAAAGGATCAGATATTAGCTGCAAAAGGTGGTACGGATGAGGCGCCGGTATTCAATCCTCAAGAAACCGGGCTGACAGCAGATACATTAGCGCCCTTTGATCGTCCGGTAATTATTAAAGACAGCGCAGGCAAAGAATGGGTTCGCGCTACTTTTCAGAGTGACGGCAAATCGCAAGTCGGGTTTATCGAAAAAGAAAAGCAGGAAATCATTTGCCAGCATGATTGGGAAAGGCTTGGGTTCAAAGTAATAAAAGAAAGCAATGCGACGGCCGATGGATTTTTGGATCCTGATGATATGCCCGCCTTTTTTAAAGAGTTGTACGCCAAGATCGATGCGAAGGGTACACAGGATAACGAAGTCACACCCGCCGAACTGCAAAGCGCTTTGCGAGATCCGGAAATACGTAGCGAATGGTCGAAGTTGATTGCGTACCATCCGACGGAATGGCAAGCAAAGTCGAGTGAACCCAAGTGGGAACGGCTGAAAACGTTACTGAAGGACGTACCGGATTTGCTCAAACATGAGCAGGAGCGTATAGACAAGTTGGTATTCTGGGATGAAATGGCAGGTGCCATGCAGACGCCGCTACCAAGTCAGATTTATCATTTTCATCCGATAGAGTTCGTCAACAATTTCAAGCCAAAAGGCCCTGTTGCTAACGTTGGACTGTTTACTGTTGCAGATGGCAAGGCTGCGATAAAAGTTATTTACGAAAAATATGGGAAAGATATGGCGGTCATCATCGAACGTATGTATCGCGATGAAACTGCCCACTTCGAGTCCAAGCAGTACGCGCATTGTGGAACTGGTGGCATGGAAGCTTTCGGCCAACCTCCTTACTATGGTTGGGATGGCTCCATTTTTGAAGCTAACCCTGAATATGCTCCCACAGGCACTTGGTCAGCATTTGAAAACAAAGGGATGAGCGGGCAAGGTGGGAACCAGCAGGTTACCGACAAAAAGAAAGTTTTTGTCGTGTTGCCTTCGGTTTTGGCAGGCATGGAGTATAAAGCCGACTACATCAATCGGCATAATGGGCAGTGGGCACGGTGGCACTCTACGGATACTAGTGTGCAAGCAGTCTACAAAAAGCACATCGAGGCAATTCGCGCACGATTTGTTGAAGCATTGGAAAAAGGTGAGTAGATGAAAATTAAGAAGCGTAGTCAGTTCAAGTTAAGAATTTTTTTCGTTTTTTTGCTGTCGGCGCTTGCCAGTCTTGTCTTTGCTGGCGATAGCGAGACGGTTGACGCGCGTTCAGATGGCGCAGGTTGCTATGGGTATCTGACGGAGTTGGTCAGAAGTAGCAATTTTCCGTTTCGTTACACGAGTAAAGATAAAGTTAATTTGTTAATTGACGATGATAATGGGGAAAGGATACTGGCGCAGCTACAGTATGATACTTCCGGAGAGGGTATCGTTGGCTGGATCAAGTATTATCCGCAAGACAAAACTTTATTTAATGCTTCGGCTGATCTGGATGAGCCGGTTGAGTTGGCATACGATAAAAAATATTCAGAACTTTACGATAAGTGCCTTGCCAAGTTAAAAGATTGACTGGTGATAGTTAAATTGGCGGGTTTGTCTTGTTGTGTTAGCGGTAAGTGGAAGTTAGGTGTGCGTATACCGTTTAAATTTTTAACCTGGTTGCTGTTTGGCCTGTGCTGGACGGCTTCTGCTCATGCCGAAGTCACCGCCTTCAGCCCAATTTCAGGCAATGAAGTGACGCTCACGTCTGAAGGCTCTTCGCTCGCGTTTTCGATTACTACCGATGGGCGAAGCGAATCCAGAACCATCACCTTCGCGAGGAAAAGGTGACAGATTTATTTGTGGTGGTTTCACCACTATTGGGCAGTTTAGTTTCGTAGTCTTAGGAAATCTAACAACAGTTTTATCTATCTTGTGTGTTTCTTGGGTGAATTATTTTTTGTGCAGTGTTTTTAAATGGAATTAATGTTTGTGATTAAAAATATCGCTCTATCTTTTTGTATCGTTACTCTTTCTATTTTTAACAGCGCGGCCCAAGCGGAGCCGTTCTACTCCGCGAAGATACTGCAAGCCGATTATTCTGCAGTTCCTGACATAAAGCTGTTGATTAGAATTCAAGATGTTGAGTCAGGGAGTGATGAGGCAAGTGGTTCTAGCCTGGCCACTTGCATGAAGGCCAGTAAGTCAGCTACGCAGCCTGGCCCCAACCCTTGTTTCAGAATTCAGTTAGATGAAGGCGAAGGCAATGTGAAAGTGACGAGCCAGACATTGCTTAATGACCCTCAGCGAGCAAGCGATCCTGTATATATTGAGTTGGTCTATAAAAGTGGAGCAACCAAAAATCAGTATGGATATTATGATAATAAAACAGTATTGCTAACTATTGAGGATAATAATGGGTTGAATAATTGGGATTCGGATATCCCGCAAAGCCTGCCCCAAGTAAAGATTGAAAAAGATCGAGGGATTTATCAGTTGGTTCTTGCGGATGCCGATGCTCTGCTCAATTCTGCCTACCGAGATAAAGCCAGTCGTTTGAGTCAAGACAAGCGAGATGTTTTTCGTGAGGTTCAAAGAGCCTGGATGAAAAATAGAGATCTTGAATGCAATAGCGCAATATTTGGAGAGTATTCAGAAAGCTGTTTGATTCGGTTAACAATTGATCGTGCCAGACAGATCGCGGTTGCGCCTTTGGCTAAATAGCCAAATCGAAAAGGGGACGGATTTATTTTGTGTTTTGTAAAAAATGAGCAGACCGAATTTTTCGAGTTTGGTGGTTTCAGCCCTAGCGGAGCTCGATAAATAGATCTGCCCCGCTTCTTTTTTCCAGTCGCTGTGACTAGTGCCAAGGCGCGTCATTTCTTCTGAACGGATTCAAGATGAGAAAGCTACTCCCGTTACTCATGGTTTTCCTCCCCCTGACTGCCCATAGCGAGGTCACCTCCGAAAACTACTGCTTCGATGACGCCCACTCGATCAAGTTCGAACTCAGAACCTTCTACGATCACGAAAGCAATTGGTCGGGTGGTTTCGTCAAATACGCCAAGTCGAAAACGCCGATTTCCATCGTACTGACGGATCATCAGGAAGAAATACTTGCCCCGGACGCACCCACGCAAAATACCCGTACCTGGTCCGAGATTGTCGACGGCAAGGTCACGGGAACCTATGAGTGGGTCACCCAAGCAGCGATGAGCGTTTCGATGGTTTACACCAAGAAGTCCAACGGCAAGGAATACAGTTTCCTGCTTGACCCCAATGTCGATGTTTCTCTAGACGGTGGTTGCAAGTGGAAGCAGGGCGATCAATGAGTCGAGTGAGCTTGGGTCTGGCGCTGTTCGGGGTGTTGGAATCGGCGTCGGCGGGGGCGGAGGCAACATCGTTCAGCCCTGTTAAAAACGTTGAAGTGATGTTGGAAGTGAGCGGCCGAAAGTGACGGTTCAAGTCGATGCTCGCGAGTCGCGAACCATCAACTTTTCCGCTGAAAAATCCCTGCACGTCGCTATCGACGATTTCAACTTCGATGGCATGAAAGATTTTTCGGTCTGGCAGATCGACGACGGCATGGGCACCTACACCATCCACCGGATTTTCATCTACCGGCCGAAAACCGCTGACTTCGAGGAAGTGCAGCCGGATTGTGGCGATGGTTTCGTCAACCTCCGTGTCGACAAGAAACGCAAAGTATTGCTCAGCACTTACTGGGGAATGAACGGGTCACAGTCATGTGTGACGCGCTTTCACAAGCGCTGACCCTGAGCCCGTCACGGTAAACGTTTAGCGCTTGTGCATCTGACAACCCCCATTTTCCTTTAAACTCCCCGCCCTCAAGGAACGCGCTCAGGACACGGAATGCCAGCCCCCTCTTTCTCTCTTCGCCCCGCGATGGTGCTGTGGCTGTATGCCGCGGCAATCGTGCATGTGCTCGCCGGTCTCACGTTGACCTGGGCCGGTCATTCCGGATTACTCGACGGCTATCTTCACACCCTCGAACTCGCGTTCTGGGGTGCGGACGTGGTTCCCGCCGCCGGTCACGAGCAGCAGGTGTGGTGGCTCGCACTGTTCGGCGCGACGCTGCAAAGTTATTCGCTGTACATGCTCGCGTTGGTGCACCTTGGCAACCGTCTTAAAGCACCTGCAATTTGGGGCTGGTTGATGGCGGGCGTCCTGTTATGGGCACCACAGGACATGTGGCTTTCCGCGCAAAAACAGGTCTGGTCGCATCTGTGGCTCGACGGTTTTGCGCTACTGGTCCTGTTGCCGCCGCTGATCTGGTTATTGCGCCATGATCGTCGGAAATCCCCGCCGGAAAGAACGGTGAGCAAGTCCAACCCCTTTGCCGGCGGTGCCTACAAGCGCGTGCTGATCACCGGGGGCACCGGGTTTATCGGTGAAGCGGTGGTCAATCAGTTACTCGACGCCGGTCACACGGTCAGCGTGTTGGCGCGTGATCCGTTGAAAGCGGCGAACCTGTTCGACGGTCGCGTCCGCTGTGTGCGTTTGTTGAGCGAGCTCGGCTGCGACGAATCCTTCGACGTGGTGATCAATCTGGCCGGCGCACCAGTCGCTGGCCCGCGCTGGAGTCCCGAGCGTCAGGCGCAATTGCTCGCCAGTCGGGTCGATACCACCGAAGCCTTGATGACCTGGCTGAAGCGCACGAGCCATAAACCCGCGCTTTGGGTTCAGGCCTCGGCTATCGGTTTCTACGGCGTACGCGATGCCAGTGAAAGCCTCGATGAACAGGCCAGCAAGGGCGACGGTTTCATGGCCGAGCTCTGTGCGCGTTGGGAGGCTTCGGCGCAACCCGCCACGCAGTTTGGTGTGCGTCAGGTGGTGCTGCGCCTCGGCGTAGTGTTCGGGCCGGGCGGTGCGCTGCTGCCGTTGCTGATCCCGTTCCGTCTGGGTTTCGGCGGGCGCATGGGCGATGGTCGGCAGATCATGATCTGGGTGCATCGCGACGATGTGATTCAGGTGATCGCGCGATCCTTCCACGATGAAAATTTGCGCGGCACCTACAACATGGTCGCGCCCGAAACCGTCAGTCAGGCAACGTTCGCCGAGAACGTCGGCAAAGTCCTCAAGCGCCCGGTGTGGTTCCACATTCCAGCAGCGCCGGTGCGTGCGTTGGCCGGGGAAATGGCTCAGCTGTTCTTCGACGGCCAGCGTGTGGTGCCGCAGCGTTTGAGCGAGGCGGGCTACACGTTCCGCTATCCGACCCTCGACGCCGCGCTGCGCGATCTGGCCTGAGGATTGCCCATGAGCAAGCCCTTGATGTACTTGCTGGCCGGCAACGGCAGCGCCGCCGATTGGTGGGATGACGCGCTGCCGCATTTTCAGCGTTACGACGTGGTGCCGCTGGAGCTGCCGGGCTTCGGCGCCAACCCGCAGCCGCCCTGCGAGGATCTGGCGGCTTACGCCCAGACCTTGTTGGCGATGACGCAAAAGGGCAGTGCGATCATGGCCGTCGGGGTCAACGCGTTGCTGGTGCTGCATGCGCTGCAACGTCGGCCCGGGCACTTTTCTCGCAGTGTTTTGCTGGCGCCGGTGGGCGCCTTTTTGTGGCAGCGTCGATTGCCGGCGCTGATGTCACCGCTGCCGATCCGCAAGACCATTCATTGGCTGCTGTCGAACAAACCCACGCTGTTCGCGCGCAAGTTCTCCAACCAGACCTGGACGCCCGCGCAGTATCAGCGCATGGGCGCCGGTTATGCGCGCTGCCGTGCGTTTGTGCCGCACTGGGATCTGATCCGTGCCGACACCGCGTTGCCATTGCTGGAGTGGATCACCGACCCGGTCGAACTGGTCTGGGGCGATCAGGACAAGGTGCTTGGCATCGAACAAGCGGCGGCATGGTCGGCGATTCTTGCGCGCGCAGACCTGACCATCAGCCTGAAACCCGGTTGGGGACATTACCCGTGGATCGACGCGCCCGCGCAGTTTGCGCAGTGGCTGGAGTCGGGCGAGCGCGGCTTCGTCGCGCACACCAAGGGCGGGCGTTTGCGTCTGGCGGAACTGGCCCGGCAACCGGTGCCGGCGGCGCTGACCCTCAACGACTACAACGATCCGCGACTACCGACCTTCCTCGCCGGCCAACCACAGGCGATCTGGGCGGTGCGTTCCTCCAGTTACGGCGAAGATCAGGCCGACTCGGCGAATGCCGGTTTGAGCACGACCTACCTGCGTGAGCCGGCCGCCAACGTGCCGGCGCGCATCGCCGAGCTGACTGCCGAAGGTGTCGAGGAAGTGGTGGTGCAGCGCTTCATCACGCCGCAGGTGTCGGGCATCGCATTTGTGCGTCATCTGTCGGTGGAGCTCGAATGGGTTGAAGGTCATCTTGAGTCCCTTGCCGACGGTCAGATCAGCCCGGAGCGGGCGACGCTTTCGCGGCTCGGCGATGCCTGGCGCAGTGGCACGTTCACGGCCACCGATGGGTTGACCGAAGACGTGCTGTGGCGCTTTCTCCAGGATGTCTTGCGGGTGTTTCACTATGTGCCGGGCGATGTCGAATGGGCCTGGGACGGTACGCAACTGTGGCTGCTGCAATACCGGCCGATCAGCGACTACGGCTGGCGCCGGCACCTGACGGCCGCCAACATCGCTGAGATTCTGCCGCCGCAACCCAGTGTGCTGGTGGAGTACGCCCAGCGCCGGGCCGCCGCGAGCATTCCGGCGATCATGGCCCGTTGGGATGCGCGGGTGTTGCAGGACAACGAGCCGTTCACGGCCGTGTTTGGCGGTGCGTCCTACATCAACAACGACCTGTTTCTCGCACGGTTGGCCGACTGGGGCATCAGCGCCAGCAACTATGCCGGTGAAGTCGGCGGCGCGACCCCGCATCTGCCGTGGCGACCGCTGCGGATGTTGCGTTCTCTGCCATTGTTTCTGCGCATGCAACGTATCGCTCGCGGAAATTTGCTGAGCCTTGAACACGGCTTGCAGCGCTTCGACCAAGAGCTGACCGACCTCGTCGCCCAGGGGGCGGACGGTCAGCAACTCGCCGACTGGTTCACCCGGTTTTATGTGTTCGTGGTGCAGGGCAATCTGTGTATCGCCGCGGCGCTGGCCAGCAGCGGCGGGGACTGGCTCGGCCGACCGCCCACCGCTTACGACAACCTGGAGAACAGCCCTCATCGGCTGCCGTGGGAGACCGATCCGGCCACACCTCGACCCGCGTCGAACTCACTGCCATTACAGGCGTTCCCGCAATGGTCAGGGCTGATTTGCCTCGCGCATTCGACCGGCCTGCCGGGCCTGCGTGGTTACTACCTGCAAGTGCGCGAGTGGTATCGCGACAACCTGATGCGCATCTTCTTCCGCCTGCACCACGCCATGCCACTGGCGGATCGCGAACACTGGTTTGCACCGCACCCGGACATCCGCACGCGCGATGGCAGCTTCTGGCAGGACGGCCGCGAAGGTGCCGAACAGGCCACCGGATTCATGATTTACCCGGGGCAGGTGCGGGGCATTCTTGGCGAAGACATCTTGCTGGAAGACACCCTGGATCCTGGGCGTCACGCGCACTATCAGGCCGCGCGGGCGGTGATTGCGCGGATGGGTGGGCGGTTGTCGCATGGTTCGACGTTGTTGCGGGAACTGCGCAAGCCTTCGGCGGTGATGCCGCAGGTGGATCCGGCTTGGGTGGGGTGTGAGGTGGTGTATCGGGATGGTGTACTGGAATTGATGAATTCGAAGGATGTGAAGTGAAACGACTGCTGGTGTTATGCATGAGCTGGTTGCCGATGGCCGTTATGGCGGCAGGTGTCTGCAATCAGGAAACTGACTCCAAATATTTCTTATCGCAATGGCCGGAGAGCGGCGGAGATCCGGAAGACATACTTTCCAGTCTCGATGGAAAAGAATTCTCTATCGAGCCAGGCCACGTGGTCTTCCGTGGCGACCTAAACGGCGATGGTATCGAAGACTTCATCTTCAATTCCCGCGTAGGCATTGGCTCTTCGATGGACAGCACATTCGCCTTCCTGATCCAGTGCCGCGGTTACTTGAAGTATTCGGGTGGCGATTATTTCGCCGGGGTCAAAGTTCTGGACGGTCCTCCCAAAGGTGGCGGTGAATTCAAGGACATCGAGATCTACTCCTACATCAGGGACAAGCGAGGGCGGATTCGCTACAAGGGCGAAGAGGGCATGACCCGGCCGCATCTGTGGCAATTCAACCCGCAGACACAGCGTTATGAAGGTCAGTCTGAGTAAGCCAGCGGTTTCCCACTGCAGTTATGGAGTTAGTACTTGAAAGGATTTTCGATTGTTCTCGGCAGCTTGCTGTCCGCTGCCACTTCCATGGCATTCGCCGCCGATCCCGACTTCAGGGATTACGCCGTCATCCCCGTTTTCAGCGGCCCCAACCATGAACCGGTGCAGCAGGAGCAAAGCAACCCGGTCATGGACAGCACCCGGGCGAAGGCCCTGCAAGGCAAGGTCAATTTCGCCGGCCATTACATCCTGTACAGGTTCGGCTGTGGCGGCGGCGCCATTTGCGGCGAAGTGCTGGACGCCCAGACCGGTGATGTCGTTGGCGGTCTTCCGAATGCCTACGACGGCAGCACTTTCGACACGACGTATTTGCCCGATAGTCGCTTGATCATTATTTCCGGAGTCACGCTCGATGGCGAAGAAGACGCCCAGGGAAATCGCCTGGAAAACCGTAACCGGGATCGGTACTACGAATTCGTAAACAATGAGTTCCGGCTGCTTGGCATGACCGACGTGGAATCACCGTCGATCGATGAGGAGTGAGTCGATGAACCGTCTTCTTGCGAGCAGCCTTTCGCTGCTGCTCTCGCTGCCAGCTTTCGCCGGTCCCAAGGACGCCTTCACCCAACGCGATGTCATGCAATGTGGCGGCGTTGAAGTGGTATTGGCGTCGTCCTGCCGATCCGTGACGGTGGATGACGCAGAAACTCACCTCATCCCGGTCTGCTCCGATCAGACGATCAACATCGGCGGCAAAGTGTTGCGCCGCAACATCGACAAGGTTTCACAGCTTACGTCGGACGGTAAGAAGACGAAGATGCTGAGTAACGTTGTCGTGGCGATGGATTGTGTGAAAGGCACCAAGGGCAGTCTTGTTTCGATAGGTGGTTACGGCGGTTGCGGTGCCTGTCCTGAATGGCGCGGGTATTACTCGACGGCGGGGCGATTGGAGCAATACAGCTTCGATAATACTCAGCGCTCATTTGGTTCGAAGGGTTCCTGGGAAGAGCTGATCAAGGCTTATGGCGTGACGAAGACGCAGCTGCAGTCGGAAAGCCCCTCGGTGAAAAGGATCGACTATGGGCAGCCTTAAGTGGGTATCGATGATCGGCTGTCTGTTCGGAGCTATGAGCGCCTTTGCCGAGGACCCGCCAATAGTCGGCGTCAACGGGAACACGGTGTCATTTCGGGCTACAGAATGGACGATGCCCGGTGTGGATTCGGCGACTGCATGGTTCACCGCCAATGGGAAAACCTTTCCGCTCTTTGGCGCCGATATTGGCGCCGATGGGCACTCCAATATGCTCAGTCCTGACAAGAAAACCTTGCTGCTCGACCCGGTGAACTTCGGCATGTTGTCGGACGAAAACGGTGAAGAGAAGCTAGTGTCGCAACAGCATTGCACGGTGATCTCCATGGAGACCGGTTGTGTGCTGGCTGATCGTTCGGCCACTTTTTGTGTCGGCCAGTGGAAGGGCAATCAATGGGTTACCGACGACGGCGAAGTGCTCACTCCCGCCCTGGAGACGAGGTCTCCAAAGGACTTGCTGAAACATGTCACAAGTAACGAACTGGCGCAGTCCCGAGCAGAGTCCATCGAATGGGGTCTGGTCTTTTTAAGTCCGGAGTCTTACATGGCGTGTCACCCCCCGGCGCAAAATGTTCAGGCCTATAACGACCTGGGCTTTTACCTGGCTGAGGGCGGCAAAGATGAGCTGGCGCTGAAGTTCTATCGCGGCGTTGAGGCCGTTGGTAAACGCACAGTGCTGATGTTGAACATCGCCGATTCACTCTGGCGCCTTGATCGCAAAGATGAAGCGAAGCGCTATTACAGCCAGTACCGCGACGCGATGAGCGCCGACGGCAAGGCGCAGAAAATACCTCAACGCGCAGTTGAGCGATCCGTCATTCAGGGAATGAAAAATTGAACATGTTTGTGCGCTTTATCGCGTTGTCCTTAGGACTGCTGTCCGCTTCAATCGCGCTCGCTGAGGACAACTGCAAAGTCATTACGGTGAGCTGGCAATACGACCAATGTGTGGAAGCCGACCGCAAGAGTGCCGATGCAAAACTTAATGCCAGCTACAAACTATTGATGACTCGATTCGAGTCTCAATGGAAGCGTCAGCCAGAACAAGCGAAGGCATACATGGCCATGGCCAGAGACTCGCAACGCGCGTGGATCAAGTTGCGCGACACCACATGCCCTCTCGAAGCCATAGAGACTGAAACCGGATCCAAGGCATATACCACGCTGACCAATAACTGCATCGCCAGAATGAGTCTGGAGCGAGCCTCTTATCTGGACGCTGTCGCACCGGATGATCCGAGTGAAGTAGTCGATGTCGCCAAGGTTTCCAACTCTGCTTCTCAACGCTTTGGTGATGTTGTTGCTCGTTACGTCACCACGTTTGGTAGTCCGTGCCTCGATGTGCAAATCCTCGCGCCAGAGGGTAATTGGAGGGTGTTGGCGTCTAGGCGCTTTTGCAGTTTTGACGGCAAGTCGTTCAGATCGGGTTATAGCTATGCCGGGTTTGAGGATCACGAATTTGCGGACGACGGTTTGCACGTGACGCTTAGCCTGACAGAGCTTCGCCCTACCGGCGAAAAGCGCCTCGCCTGTGTAATTCCGATTCAGAACGAGCAGATCAAAGAGCTGAAATGCGGTGCCCCTGAATCATCGTGAGGCCACTCGCGCTGGTTTTTGAAGATTGATCAATTTGTCGATCAACAAGGAAGTAATGGAAGTGACCCGGTTCTCAAGTTGTGTGTGCATGTTCGTATCGATCATCGGTTTTACAGCACAACCGGCAACGGCTGATGACCTGCAAACCATCGAGCAAATGCATCCGCCGGTGGTGGCATCAGTGGGCGAGCAGAAGATCACCGTGTTGTTCTTGAAGAACACTCTCAAGGGTCAGACGACAGGCACCTACGTTCCCGGTGGAGAGGTTTTTTACACGACGATGAGTCCCACGAAGCCAGAACTCTCTTTTGTGGCGCCGCTCATAGGAGATGAAATCGCGTCGGTGTTTTTCTTTGAACGCAAATTTCCTGAGCGAGCGGGGAAATCCCTGTACGTGCTCACGAAGCTAAAAGAGTCATACAGTAACTTTGAAGGCTACACCTATTGGACGCTGGAATTGCCGCTCATCAAGCAGGGTGAGCAGTTGTCTTTGCGGTTTTTCCGCGGTGATCCACCAGACCCCGAATTGCAGGACTGTCGCGACGGTCGAGACCTTGAAAACGGTGTCGATGTCGTGTGTGCCTACAAGGATGCAGCGAGTATCAAAAAGCGTCTGGCAGACCTTGATGCAAAGAACTTTGCCGATTCGAAACTGCAACAGGATACCCGCCAGAAAGCGTTAAAGACCGACGATGACGTGACCAGTGTTAAGTGCCCCTCACCCAACTTTTCAACCTTCCTCTTAGCCTTTTCTGAACGCGCAGAGGTACAGAAAGCCTTCGTCCAGCAGCCGCTGAAAATGGTCACGACTGTGGCCGGTGATCCCGAGCCCGAGATGCAAAAAAGCAGCCTCAGCGGCGATCAGCTCAAGTTCCCGATCATCCCGGATCTGGCGAAGCGAGAGACTCAGGGCCTGACGTTGACCGTCAAGGAAGAGCAGGGTGATCACGCCATCGCCATCCTGCAGAAACCGGATACCGATTATGTCTTCGAGTATCGGTTTGTTCGTGGGCAATGCTGGCGGCTGGAAGAAGTGATGGATTACTCGCTTTGAAACAGGTGGCAAGTTGAAAAGATTGGGTTTGATCGCGTTATTGCTGTGTTCTTTCTCTGCGGTGGCGGGGCCGATGTTCCCGTCACTCACTTCGTGCAGGGACGTTGGCAGCGACTGTGCGCTGGCGCTGAAGGACAACTTTCTGGTGGACGCACACTCCGGGCAGCGCCTCTCCGAGATGGAGGAACCGGCTGGAGCGATGAGTGGCTTTTGGCTGTACCGAGATGGCGAACGCTACATCCTTCAGGAAGAAAATTACTCCCAGTCGAAGACGCGCCGCTGGCTGGTTTTCACCTACGACAGCGGCAAGGTGGTGCTCGACGGCGCTTATGTTTTCTCGATCGACATTGATATGAACACCGGACCCTACTGGCATGGCTATGACTGCCGAGGTGATGCCAAGCCGTTCGCCGTACCAACGAAAGATTCGTTCAGTGAGGTCGCTTTGGAGGCATTGTGCGGGGAGGCCGAAGGCTGGGTCGTCTCGGGCGGGGATACCAAGGTGCCGGTGTCGGCCAAAGGGCTGGCCGTCAGTGTTCCCGTTTATCACGCCCGCAACCGCGATGGTTCAGCGACTTACCTGTTCACTGAAAGCGATGATCCGGATCTTTCAAAACTGGTTTGCCTGTCCAACTGTGCTGATATCGCGAAAGCGCCGGAGCGTGTTTCGCAGGAGACGGCACCATTGAAGGGCGGGCAGGATGGAACGTTGTGCTCGGATGACGAAGACATCTACTTCAGTTGCCCGCTGGAGGGCGGCAAGACGGTTTCTGTTTGTGCGCGGGGAAACAGCAAGCCCACGGCCGGTTCTGTTCAGTATCGCTACGGTGTGCCGGGGAATATCGAGATGGTCTACCCGAAGAATGCTACGCCACCCAAGGGCAAATTCTTTGTTGTAGATGCGTCGGAAGGCAGCGTGAACCTGAACATCATCAAGTTCAAAAGCGGTGCGTATACCTACCTCGTTAACCAGGCTTTCGTGAGTTATCTGACGGTGCTCAAGGGGGACAAAGTTGTATTCCGACAGTCTTGTGAGGCCGGTGGTCATGCTCACGTCCATCGGTTGGCGGATTTCGGGTTAGAAGCGCGCCCCAAAAGCGCAGAGGACTTCCGTTAGTTGCTGCTGCCAAAGATTAGGAAAGGGAACTCAACGTCCCCTTTTTTCCGCCCGCAATTCAGCTACGGCTTGGCCTGATACTCCCGAAACTCAATGTGATCGAGCGTGCCTTCCACCATCAACCGCACGCCGTCCGCCATTCTGCTCAGGCCCAGCGCCATCGAGCGGCGGGGGCCGTCGAGGTCGTCGGCCAGGTTGGCGGCGAAGGCGCTGATGGACAGGAGGTCTTCGGAGGCGTTGGCCATGAGCGCTTCGGCGTCGGCGTTGGGGCAGAGGGCGAACAGGCCGCCCAGGCGTTTTGGGCGTGGGGCGCTGGGTTTGAAATGGTGGTCGAGGGCGCGTTCGGCGGCTTCGTGGAGTTTCTTTGAATCGGGGGATTCGTAGGGGGAGGTTTCTGGAATTTCAGGAGGGTTGGGCGTTGGTTTGATCATTGGAATTTACCGATTGATGGAGCTAGCAACCTCTCGCTTGCACTTCGAATGAGGTGGCAGCTGTGTATAGGTGTGCAAGACCGGTAATCGATGAACCCGGCAGACCCGAAGATCTCCCACACACAGCCGCCATAACGATTCGCGAGCATAAGAAAACACTCGGTGAATGGCTATAACTGATGTGCATCGATTCCGAACCTGCACGTTCGAGTCACCGATTTTGCGGTGACGGAAAGAGGTTATCGATGAACTCCGAACACGCCTAGTTCATGGACAGCACCGCAGTTTGAAGGACATTTCCCAAGGAATTGCGGGGTAGAGGAACAAGAAGCCACTGCTATCGGCAGCTCCTACAGGAATGTGTTTCTTCAGGTGTAGGACGGGGGGAGGGTGTGACGCGGAGCGTCACGGGAGGCATTCCTACGCAGAGCGTGGGAACGATCAAGTCCTGAGAGCGAAGTCGTGACTTGGCAGTCATCTTTCAGGAAAAGCCCTGCATCGTCTTCTATCCATCCAAGATAGTGGCGAATCTGTCCGAATCCCTTACACTCCCCCGGCCGTTCATTTTCCTTTTGAGGCTGTGCGCATGAAATTTCGTTTTCTTCTGTGGATGCTGGGTCTGTTGATGGGTAAGGCCAGTCGGACAAATCCTGCGTTCCAGCAGCAGTTGGGTGACAAGGATCTGGTGTTTCAGCTACAGACTCTGGACGGGAAAGTGGCGCGGCATTTCGTGGTGAAGGACCAGCGCATTACCAGCAAGTCCGGGGTGGTGGCGGAGCCGGCGTTTGCGATTGCGTTCAAGGATGCGGCGTTCGGGTTTGCCACGATGCAGGCGAAGAACAAGCAGCTGGCGTTCATGCAGGGGATTCAGGACAAGTCGATCCAGCTCAAGGGCAACCCGGCGCTGGTGATGTGGTTTCAGGGGTTGATGAAGTATTTGAAGCCGAGGAAGGCCAAGCCGAAGGCTTGAGTCCGGTGTGAACGATCAACAAAAAAGGCCCCACACTCGTGTGAGTGTGGGGCCTTTTTTATGGGCGCAAATCAGGCCTGGCTGAACTGCGAAGCCAGTTCCCGCAGCAGCACTTCAGCCTCAAGCACTTTGCTGACCACATCATTTGCCTTGTCGCGAGTCAAACCAACGCGCTCCAGCAGCGCATCCGGAATGTCTTCATCCGGGCCGGAGCCGATGCCGCGACTGCGCAGCAGGCGCACGGCCAGGCAGACGAGGTTCGGGTATTCGGCGTAGGCGCCGTCGTAGTTCGGGTCGTGCTGGAAGCGCAGGGCGGTGGCCAGTTCGTCCGGCATGTCCCAGTAGCGCATCAGCCAGGAGCCGATCTGTTCGCGGCTGATGCCCAGCAGGTGTTGCTCGACGTAGCTGTGGCACAGGTGCGGGTTGACCTCCAGGTGCCGGCAGATCAGCGAGAAGTGCGGCGGGAACACGTGGGCCAGCAGCAGGTAACCGAAGTTGTGCAGCAGGCCGGCGAGGTAGGTCAGGCCGGCTTCCGGGCGCTGGGCGCGCGGCATGGCGCGGGTCAGGCCTTCGATGACGGCGGCGGTGTAGATCGACTGCTGCCAGTACGGCGTGGTGTGTTGCGGGTGGTCTTTTGGCAGGCTCAGGGTCTTGCCGAGGGCCAGGCCCAGCGCCAGGTTGATCACCAGATCGAAGCCCAGCACGCGCACGATCGCGTCTTCCACTGAACGGATCTTGCCCGGCGACGCGTAGTACGGTGACGCCGCCCAGCTCACCACTTGCGCAGCCAGCGCCGGGTCGGTTTCGACCACGCCGGTGATGTCGTCGATGGTGGCGTTCGGGTCGACGCGCAGCTTGATGATTTTTTGTGCGGTTTCGGCCAGCGGCGGAATCTCGATGGTCGCTTCCAGACGCTGCTGGATGCGCCGCGCGGTGAACGCCTGCACGGCCTGAGTGATTTCCTCGCGGTCATCGTCCGGACGGTCGAGGTTCGGGCGGATGCTGCTCAGGGCTTCGCCGAAGTTGGCGGCGCTGGCCTTGGTCAGCATGGTCTTGAAGTCTTCGCTGGCGATTTCCAGCAGCAGGCCCGGCTCGCCGGAGTTGATCAGTAACTTCGGCTCGCGCAGCAGGCTTTCTTCGTAGAGGCACGGCGAGCTGGTCAGCGCCGGCAGGCCCGGCAGCAGGCTCAGGCTGTGTTTGCCGAGCATCTTTTCCAGGCGCTCGGTGGACACGGCGGTCAGCCGACGGCCCGTCAGCTCGGCGAGGCGGTTGAGATCCAGCAACTGGCTCTGTGGAAACAGCACCATCAGCGCACCGACCGCGTCGTCCAGCAACACGGCCTGCACTTTGCGCGAGGCGTTGAGGCCGTGGTGGTCGAGCACTTCTTCGTAGGCGACGCCCAGCTTGTTGAGCAGCAGCCGAATAACAGACGGAGCGTGCGGGGATTCGGGGGCGAGAGCAGCTTCGGTCATGGTCTGTATCCGTTTTTGAAACAATTGCTGGAGTATAACCAGCTTGGTTGGAACGAGCTTTGAGAAACTGCGACGGTGCTCACACTTGGCCGTATTGCTGCCCGTGTCGCAGCCATCGGTCGAGCAGCGGGCTGACGTGGGTGGGCCAGCGTTCGAGCAAGGCCTGGGCGGCATCGCGCACGGCGGGCAGCAGATCGGCGTCGCGCATCAGGTCAGCGACCTTGAATTGCAGCAGACCGGTCTGACGAGTACCGAGCATTTCGCCGGGGCCGCGCAGTTCGAGGTCTTTTTCGGCGATGACGAAACCGTCGTTGGTCTCGCGCATGATGCCCAGGCGCTGGCGGCCGATCTGTGACAGCGGCGGATGGTAGAGCAGTACGCAATGGCTGACTGCGCTGCCCCGGCCGACTCGACCGCGCAACTGGTGCAGTTGCGCCAGACCGAGGCGCTCGGGGTTTTCGATGATCATCAGGCTGGCGTTGGGTACGTCGACGCCGACTTCGATCACGGTGGTGGCGACCAGCAGTTGCAGGTTGCCGGCCTTGAATTCGGCCATGACGGCGGCTTTCTCGACAGGTTTCATGCGGCCGTGGATCAGCCCGACCTTCAACTCGCCGAGGGCGGCGGTCAGGTCTTCGAAAGTGGTTTCGGCAGCCTGGCAGGTCAGCTCTTCGGACTCTTCGATCAGCGTGCACACCCAATAGGCCTGACGGCCCTCGGCGCAGGCGCTGCGCACCCGTTCGATGACTTCGACGCGGCGGGTGTCGGTGACCAGCACGGTGTTGACCGGGGTTCGACCCGGCGGCAGTTCATCGAGGATCGAGGTGTCGAGGTCGGCGTAGGCGCTCATCGCCAGCGTCCGTGGAATCGGCGTGGCGGTCATGATCAGTTGATGCGGACACATGCGCCCGCCGACGCCTTTCTGCCGCAGCGCCAGACGTTGCTGCACGCCGAAGCGGTGTTGTTCGTCGATGATCACCAGCGCCAGATTCTTGAACTGCACTTCGTCCTGGAACAGCGCGTGGGTGCCGACCACCATCGGCGTGCCGCTGGCGATCTGTTCCAGCGCGGCGACGCGGTTCTTGCCCTTGAGCTTGCCGGCCAGCCACGCCACATCGATGCCCAGCGGTTCGAGCCAGCGCTTGAAGGTGATGAAGTGCTGTTCGGCGAGGATCTCGGTCGGCGCCATCAGTGCGACCTGATAACCCGCCTCCAGCGCTTGCAGCGCAGCGAGGGCGGCGACCACGGTTTTGCCCGCGCCGACGTCGCCCTGAATCAGCCGCAGCATCGGTTCGTGCTGGCTGAGGTCGTAGGCAATTTCATTGCCGACCCGCTGTTGAGCGCCGGTCGGGTTGAAGCCGAGGTTGGACAGGTATTTCGCCGGCAACTTCGTGGCTTTCGGCATCGCCGGTGCGCGCAGGGAGCGCATGCTTTCGCGCAGGCGCTGCTGCGATAACTGGTGAGTCAGCAGTTCTTCGAAGGCCAGGCGATGCTGGGCCCAGTGATGACCGAGGGCGAGTTCATCGACGTCGGCATCGGCGGGTGGGTTGTGCAGGTAGCGGATCGCGTCGGCCAGCGGCGCCAATTGGTAGTCGCGGGCCAGTTCGGTCGGCAGCCAGTCGGGCAGGGTGGCCGGCTTGAGCAGGGTCAGGGTCTGCATGCATAACTGGCGCAGACGCGCCTGAGTCAGGCCTTCGGTCAGCGGGTAGACCGGGGTCAGGGTTTCATCCACCGGCGGCGGTTCGTCGCCGTTGATGGCGCGGTATTCCGGGTGGTAGATCTCCAGCCCCGAGGCGCCGGGCCGGGCTTCGCCGTAGCAGCGAATCCGCGTGCCGCGCTTGAGGCCTTCTTTCTGCGCATTGCTGAAATGGTAGAAGCGCAAGCTCAGTCCACCGGTGCCGTCCTGCAAGCGCACGACGAGGCTGCGACGCCGGCCCATGACCACGTCGGCACCGCTGACGGTGCCCTCGACCACTGCGTCCTGCCCCGGCCGTAACGCGCCGATCGGCACCACGCGGGTGCGATCCTGATAACGCAGCGGCAGGTGGAACAGCACGTCCTGGAGGTTTTCCAGGCCGACCTTGGCCAGCTTCTCGGCCATGGCTTCACCGACACCCTTGAGTGCGGTGACCGACACCTGCGACAGCTCAGTCATGACGCTGGCTTAACCGGCCGTGACCGGCGCGGCGGGTTTGGCGACCGAGCACAGCCGAATGGAGTCGGCGAGAATCTCGATGGCTTTCGGCCGTGGGAAGCTCGCGCGCCAGGCGATGGCCACGGTGCGGAACGGCACCGGTGCCGACAGCGGACGCACTTCAATCACGCCGGGGGCGTAGTGATGGCTGTCCACTGCCGACAGCGGGAGGATCGAGATGCCCAGACCGGACGCGACCATGTGGCGGATGGTTTCCAGCGAGCTGGATTCGACCGTGGTGTGCTTGGCGCCGTCGTTGCCCTTGGTCAGGGTCGGGCAGGCTTCCAGCACTTGATCGCGGAAGCAGTGGCCTTCGCCGAGCAGCAACAGGCTCTTGTCGTTGAGCAGCGCGGCGTCGATGGATTCTTTCTGGGTCCACGGGTGCTGGGCCGGCATCAGGACGTAGAACGGCTCGTCGTAGAGTTGCAGGGTCAGCACGTCGGCTTCGTTGAACGGCAGGGCGATGATGATCGCGTCCAGCTCGCCGTTGCGCAGCTTGTCGCGCAGCACGTGGGTGAAGTTTTCTTCGATGTACAACGGCATCTGCGGGGCGACCCGGTGCAGTTGCGGAATCAGGTGCGGGAAAAGGTACGGGCCGACGGTGTAGATCGCGCCGACTTTCAGCGGGGCGGTCAGCTGGTTCTTGCCGGCCTGGGCCAGTTCGCGGATGCCCTGGGCCTGTTCCAGCACTTTTTGCGCCTGGGCGACGATGCCTTCGCCGACCGGGGTCAGGCGCACGGCGCTTTTGCTGCGCTCGAAAATCAGCACACCGAGTTCGTCTTCAAGCTTTTTCACGCCCACCGACAGGGTCGGCTGGCTGACGTGGCAACGCTCGGCCGCGTGGCCAAAATGTTGCTCTTGGGCGAGGGTAACGATGTAGCGTAATTCTGTGAGGGTCATAGCAAGCGTCCATGAAGATGCGGGCCAAGCATACCGGCTGCAATCGATAGACGCACGTTATCAGACTGAGTGATGAATGCGACACCGGGCAATGCCGGTTTGCCGTTTGTAGATATGACAAAGGCACCTTTCGGTGCCTTTTTGACTGGATTCTTCCGGTTGGCGCTGAACCTTGTGGGAGCGAGCTTGCTCGCGAAAGCGGCGTATCAGTCGAAGCAGCCCTGTCTGACAAGGCCTCTTCGCGAGCAAGCTCGCTCCCACAGGTTTTGCGGTGTTTCCTAGCGGCGGCGTTCCAGCGAGTACACAAACGGTGCAACAATTTCGATCGCGCCATTGGTCAGCATGTCGGCCGGTGGCTTGGGCAGCGGTTGGGCGCGGCGGATCATTTCCAGGGTAGCCCGGTCCAGATCGGCGTTGCCGGAACGGCCCACCAGTTCGAACGACAGCACGTTGCCTTCGCCATCGACCACGAAGCGCAACCGGTTCAAGCCTTCCTTGCCCCGGGCCTGAGCGCTGGCCGGGTACTTCTTGTACTTGGCCAGATGTGCGAGCAGGGTGCCTTGCCAGCTGGCCTTGGCGGCCATTTGTGCAGGCGACGGGCCCGGTGCAGGCTGGGCGGCCTTCTCCGTCGGCGCCTGAGTCGGCTGGGTATCGGCCGGCTTCTCTTCGGACGGTTTCTCCTTCGGCGGATCGGGCAGTTTCTTCTCGATCGGCTTCGGCGGTTTTGGTTTCGGCTTGGGTTTAGGTTTCTGCACCGCGATCTCGGCTTTTGGCGCTTCGGCCAGTTTCGGGATCGGCAGTTCTTCAACCGGAGCCGGTGGCTGCGGTGGCGTGACGACTTTCGGCGGTGCGGGCGGTGGCGGGGCCGGAACCGGTGCCAGCTCGACCATCATTGCCTGCGGTGGCAATTCGATGGGCGGGCGGGCGGTCCAGTTCAGCGCCAGCGCGATGGCCAGCGCATGAACACCCAGCACCACGGCCAGGCTACCGCTGTAACGCGTCAGCTTATGGCGCGTCGTGATCATTTCTTGACTGCGCTCTCGAGTCCGACCAGACCGACCTTCAGGTAACCGGCGGCGCGCAGGTTATCCATCACACTCATCAGGTCGCCGTAATCCACACCTTTGTCGGCCTGGAAGAAGATCGTCGTGTCTTTCTTGCCCTGGGTCTTGGCGTCGAGTGCGGCGCCGAGGGTTTCGGCTTTCACTTCGTCTTCGCCCAGGAACAGGCGCTGGTCAGCCTTCACGCTGAGGAACACCGGTTTCTCCGGTCGCGGCGCCGGTTTGGCGGTCGAGGCAGGCAGGTCAACCTTGATGTCCACGGTGGCCAGCGGCGCGGCCACCATGAAGATGATCAACAGCACCAGCATCACGTCGATGAACGGCGTGACGTTGATTTCGTGGTTCTCGGCCAGATCGTCGTCTGCGCCTTCTTTCAAATGCAGGCCCATGGCCGATTACCCCACTTTCACCATGTGCGGTTGCGAGCTGCTGCGCTCAGGCTGGTGGTCGAGGTCGCGGCTGACGAGCAGCAGGACTTCTGCCGACGCATCGGACACCTGAGCCTTGTAACCGGCGATGGAGCGGGCGAAGACGTTGTAGATGACCACGGCAGGAATCGCGGCAACCAGACCCAGTGCGGTAGCCAGCAGCGCTTCAGCGATACCCGGTGCTACGACGGCAAGGTTGGTGGTCTGGGTTTTGGCGATGCCGATGAAGCTGTTCATGATGCCCCACACGGTGCCGAACAGACCGACGAACGGTGCGGTGGATCCGATGGTGGCGAGGACGCCGGTGCCGCTGCTCATGTTGCGGCCACAGGCGGCAACCAGACGCTCGAGGCGGAAGCTGACGCGTTCCTTGATGCCTTCTTTCTCGCGGGCGTTGGCCGACAGGCGCATTTCTTCGAGGGCGTCGTGCACCAGCAGGTTGGCGAGGGTGCCTTCCTTTGCCGCAGTTGCGCTGGCTTCTTTAAGGGTGGTGGCTTTCTTCAGGGCAGCGATTTCGCCACGCAGACGGCGTTTGGCGCCCATCAGCTCGAAACCCTTGGCGATCCAGATGGTCCAGGTGATGATCGAGGCGATGGCCAGGCCGATCATCACGGCTTTAACGATGACGTCGGCGTTCTGGTACATGCCCCATGGCGACAGGTCGTGGGCCATGCCCAGGGTGTTGTCGGCTTCGAGGACTTCCGGCGCATCGGCGGCGCTGGCGTCTACGGCCTGCACCGGGTCGGTCGCAGCAGGTGCGGCGGCCGGAGCGCTTTGCTCGGTGGCGGCTGGCGCGGCCGGGGCTTGTGCGTCAGCGAATGCGGCGACCGGCGCCAGCATCAGGCTGAGCAGCAGGGCAGCCACGGCGCTCCAGGCGCGAGGTCGGTTGGTTGGCGAAGCGGAGTTTTGAATGCGTGTCATGCTGGCCGGACCTGAGATAGAAAAACGGTAATGCTCTTCCAGGCCTCGTGAGGCCGAGAACAAAAGTGGCCAGCATTATTGCAAGTAATTCTTGTTAACAAAAGTAATAGAGTTGCTTTTTTTCCTTCATTGCTAGCCGCTCGTCCCCTGCCGAGGCTAGTCTGTCGCTTTCCGATGGGAGATTTTTGATGTCCGCGCCTTCTGTTTTGATCGCCGGTTGCGGTGATGTCGGCAGCCGTCTGGCCACGCAATTGCTGGCTGCCGGCTTCCAGGTCTATGGCCTGCGCCGTGATATTTCACGTTTGCCGGACGGCGTTATCGGTGTGGCCGGTGACTTGTTCAATGAAGATTGCCCCGAGACCTGGCCGGTGGGCGCTATCGATTACCTGGTGTATAGCGCGGCGGCCACCGATCACGATGAAGCCGGTTATCGCGCGGCGTATGTGCAGGGTTTGCAGCATGTACTGGGTTGGCTGAACGATTACGGTCAGGAGCCTGAGCGGCTGCTGTTCGTTTCCAGCAGCAGTGTTTACGGGCAGCAGAACGGCGAGTGGGTCGATGAAAAATCTGAAACCGTCGCTGCGGGTTATTCCGGTCGGGTGATGCTGGAGGCGGAGCAGGTTGCGCTTAACTCTGGCATTCCCGCGAGCATCGTCCGCTTGACCGGCATCTACGGCCCCGGCCGTGAGTGGCTGCTGACCCAGGTGCGTCGGGGTTATCGGGTTGCGGTCGATCCGCCGTTGTATGGCAATCGCATCCATGCCGATGACGCGGCGGGGTTGATGGCTTATCTGCTGGAGGCGGATCGCGAGGGCGTGGCGCTGGATGACATCTATATCGGCGTGGACGATGCACCGGCTCCGTTGGCCGAGGTGGTGGCTTGGCTGCGTGAGTATCTGGGTGTCACCGCATGGTCGGAAGACGAAAGCGTACGTCGCACCGGCAGCAAGCAATGCAGCAATGCACGGGCCAGGGCGTTGGGCTGGGTGCCGAAGTATCCGAGTTATCGCGAGGGGTATGCGGCGATTCTTGAGGGCAAGTGCTGATTTCCAGGCGCCACAAACCACTGTGGGAGCGAGCTTGCTCGCGATGGCGGCATAACAGTCAGCATAAATGTTGAATGCTATGGCCTCATCGCGAGCAAGCTCGCTCCCACATGGGATCTCTGTCGCTTCAGAGGTGGGTTACTGCTTCTCGAGCAACCACTTGCGCTCACCCGGGGTGAACTGCGGTTGTTCGTCCGCCAGTGCCGTGTTCACGGCCTGCAGGATTTCCAGCTCTTTGCCCTTGCGGACGAAGATCCAGTTGTTGCCCTGACCGTTCTGCTGCAGCCACATGCTGTCATTGCCGCTGCTCATCGACGCGCAATCGCCGGCGAGGCACAGCGCATAGCGGTCGGCACCCGGCAGACCGGAGACTTGCCCGTCAGCCTGGAATTGCACGGTGGCACCTTCGCCCTGGCCGCTGGTGATCGTCCAGTTGCCGCCCAGATAAGCGGAATACAGCGCGCGTTCGAAGCTGGCGCCGATCGGTGCGCCTTCCGGCACCGGGATCTGCGCGCGGTCGAAGACCTGTTCCGGTTCGTTTTCGTTGGCAGCTTGTTGCAGTTGGCCACCGTCACGTTTCAGCTCGCTGGCGGAGCTGCCATAGAAGTCGACTTTCCAGGCACCGGACTGTTCGCCGAGCAAGCGACCTTCGACGTTTTCGAAACCGTTGGTGTAGCGGGCCTGACCGGCCTTGGTGTTGACGTCCCACTCCAGGTTCGGGCCGTAAGCCTGAAGCGCTTCGCGCAGGGGGCCGCCCTTGGCAGCGGCATCGATGGCGACCTGATTGATCCAGGTGCCGCTGATGTCACGGTCTGCAGGGTTGCTGGCGCAACCGCCGAGGAAAATGGCGAGCAGCGAGAGAGCAAGCGCTTTGCGCATGGTGGAATCCTTTCAAAACCTTTTCTTTACCGCAGAGCAGTCGGCGCGGCGTCTGAAGCCGCGCCGTGCGCATTACTCGATGACCAGAATGGCATCCATTTCAACCTGCGAACCCTTTGGCAGGGCTGCCACGCCGATGGCGGCGCGCGCCGGGTACGGCTGGTCGAAGTACTTGCCCATGATCTCGTTGACCTTGGCGAAATGGCTCAGGTCGGTGAGGAAGATGTTCAGCTTGACGATGTCCTTGAACGAACCGCCAGCAGCTTCGGCCACGGCTTTCAGGTTCTCGAACACCTGGACGGTCTGGGCTTCGAAGCCTTCGACCAGTTCCATGGTTTTTGGATCGAGGGGAATCTGACCCGACATGTAAACGGTATTGCCGGCCTTGATCGCCTGGGAGTAAGTACCGATGGCGGCCGGGGCCTTGTCGCTGGTGATAACAGTCTTGGTCATGTATGACTCCTTGTAATGTTTGAGTTATGCACGCATGCGGGTGATGCGAATCACCCCGGTCAGGGCGCGCAGTTTCTTGATCACGCGGGCCAGGTGCACACGGTCGTGGACGCTGACCACCAACTGGACAACGCTGATGCGACCATCGCGTTCGTCCATGCTGATTTTCTCGATATTGCCGTCGGCTGCGTTGACGCTGCTGGCCAGCAGGGCGATCAGGCCGCGCTGGTGTTCCAGCTCGACGCGCAGTTCGACGTTGAATTCGCCGGTGACATCCTTGGCCCACGAGAGCTGGATGCATTTTTCCGGGTTATGGCGGATTTCGCTGATGTTGCGGCAGTTGTCCAGGTGCACGACCATGCCTTTGCCCGCCGAGAGGTGACCGACAATCGGGTCGCCCGGGATCGGCGTACAACATTTGGCATAACTGAGGACCAGGCCTTCGGTGCCGCGAATCGCCAGCGGGCCTTCCGGGCTCGGCAGTTGTTCGCCTTCGCCGAGCAGGCGGCGTGCCACGACGTAGGCCATGCGGTTGCCCAAGCCGATGTCTTCGAGCAGGTCTTCGATCAGTTCGAGGCGGTACTCGGTGAGCATCGCCTTCACGCGTTCGGCCGGAATCTGTTCCAGCGCGCTGTCGAAGCCGTTGAGCACCTTGTTCAGCAGGCGCTCGCCGAGGCTGATGGATTCGGAGCGGCGTTGCAGTTTCAGTGCATGGCGGATGTGGGTCCGCGCCTTGCCGGTGACCACGAAGTTGAGCCACGCCGGATTCGGCCGTGCGCCGGGAGCGCTGACGATCTCGACAGTAGAGCCGCTTTGCAACGGTTCGGACAGCGGTGCGAGACGACGGTTGATCCGGCAGGCGATGCAGCTGTTGCCGACGTCGGTGTGCACCGCGTAGGCAAAGTCGACCGCCGTGGAGCCTTTGGGCAGCTCCATGATCCGGCCTTTGGGCGTGAACACGTAGACCTCGTCCGGGAACAGGTCGATTTTCACGCTTTCAATGAATTCCAGCGAGTTGCCGGCACGTTGCTGCATTTCCAGCACGCCTTTGACCCACTGACGGGCCCGGGCGTGAGTGCCTTTCGGCTGCTCGTCACCGCTGGATTTGTACAGCCAATGGGCGGCGATGCCGTTGTTGGCCATCTCTTCCATTTCACGGGTGCGGATCTGGATCTCGATCGGTACACCGTGCATGCCGAACAGTGTGGTGTGCAGCGATTGATAGCCGTTGGCCTTGGGGATCGCGATGTAATCCTTGAAGCGCCCCGGCAACGGTTTGTACAAATTATGTACAGCACCCAGCACGCGGTAGCAGGTATCGACCTTGTCGACGATGATCCGGAACGCGTAGACGTCCATGATCTCGTTGAAGGCCCGACGCTTGCCGCGCATTTTCTTGTAGATGCCGTATAGGTGTTTCTGGCGACCGCTGACTTCGCCCTGGATGCCGTCGATGGCGAGGCAGTGGCCGAGGGATTCTTCGATCTTGTTGACGATTTCCTTGCGGTTGCCCCGGGCGCGCTTGACGGCCTGGTAGATCCGCGCGGAACGCATCGGGTGCATCGCCTTGAAACCGAGGTCTTCGAACTCGATGCGGATCGCATGCATGCCCAGCCGGTTGGCGATGGGTGCGTAGATCTCGAGGGTTTCCTTGGCAATGCGTCGGCGTTTTTCGCCGGACAGCACTTCCAGCGTGCGCATGTTGTGCAGGCGGTCGGCGAGCTTGACCAGGATCACGCGAATGTCGCGTGCCATGGCCATGGCCATTTTCTGGAAGTTTTCAGCCTGGGCTTCGGCCTTGGTCTCGAAGTTCATCTGGGTCAGTTTGCTGACCCCGTCGACCAGTTCGGCCACGGTTTCACCGAACTGCGCTTGCAGCGCTTCCTTGGCGATACCGGTGTCTTCGATCACGTCATGCAGCATCGCGGCCATCAGGCTCTGATGGTCCATGTGCATGTCGGCAAGAATATTCGCCACGGCAAGAGGATGCGTGACGTACGCCTCGCCGCTGCGGCGGCGTTGGCCGTCGTGGGCTTGTTCGGCGTAGAAATACGCTCGGCGGACCAGGTTCACCTGGTCGTTGCCGAGGTAGGTCGATAAGCGATCGGCGAGGGCGTCTATGCTCGGCATGATGTCTCCTGCCGTAGGCTGTGATCCCGCGCCGTGCTACGTCGACCAGGCATAGGCTTAGACGGCCTCGTTGGACTCGTCCTCGAACGCAGCGAAGACAGGGTCTTCGTGGACGATTTCCTGCTCGGCGATGAACTCGTAGGTAATCATGCCTTCAGCGATTTCACGCAGCGCAACTACGGTCGGTTTGTCGTTTTCCCACTGAACCAGGGGCTCTTTGCCGCCGGTGGCCAGTTGACGGGCACGCTTGGTAGAGAGCATGACCAGCTCAAAGCGGTTTTCCACGTGTTCTAGGCAGTCTTCAACGGTTACGCGGGCCATGGTATTCCTCGGAGCGAATGCAATATGCGCGCTGCCCGGTTGGGCGAGCGGACTCAACAGTTTAAAAAATCACCAGCGATTAGGGAAGCGCTGATTTTTTGACCAGACTCTTCAACGCGCTGCAAGTGCCAATGTAAAGCCCTTGCAGCGGTTTTGGGAAGTGCTGTTTCAGCCCAGCAATTCAGCCAGCAATTTGCCGAAACGCACCTGTTGGCGTTTCTGTTGCAGCTGATTGGCGCGGAAAATCGCCTTCAGATCGTCAAGTGCGTGGGCGAAATCGTCGTTGATGATCAGGTAGTCGTACTCGACGTAGTGGCTCATCTCGCTGACGGCTTCGCGCATCCGGCCGTCGATGATCTCGTCGCTGTCCTGGCCACGGTTGGTCAGGCGCTGGTGCAGGGCCTGCAGCGATGGCGGCAGAATGAAGATCGAGCGGGCCTGCGGCATCAGCTTGCGCACTTGCTCGGCGCCTTGCCAGTCGATTTCCAGAATCAGGTCGTGGCCTTCGTCCAGGGTCTGCTGCAGGCGGCTTTGCGAGGTGCCGTAGAAGTTGCCGAAGACTTCGGCGCGTTCCAGGAAGTCGCCGTGCTCGCCCATCTTCACGAACTCTTCGCGGGTCACGAAGTGATAGTTCACTCCGTCCACTTCGCCCGGGCGCATGGCGCGGGTGGTGTGGGAAATCGAGACGCGGATTTCCGGGTTGGCGTCGGTCAGGGCCTTGACCAGACTGCTCTTGCCCGCACCCGAAGGGGCGGAAATGATGTACAGGGTGCCTGTGCTGTGGGTCATGTCTGTTGCCTTACTCAATATTCTGCACTTGTTCGCGCATCTGCTCGATCAACACCTTGAGGTTGACCGCCGCCTGGGTGCTGCGCGGATCGAAGGCCTTGGAGCCCAGTGTGTTGGCTTCGCGGTTGAGTTCCTGCATCAGGAAGTCCAGGCGCCGGCCGGCGGCACCGCCGGACTTCAAGACCCGGCGAACTTCGATGATGTGGGTGCTCAGGCGATCCAGTTCTTCGGCCACGTCGCTCTTTTGCGCGAGCATGACCATTTCCTGTTCCAGACGCTGAGGGTCCATCTCGGCCTTCATGTCGGCGAAGCGGTCGAGGACTTTCTGGCGCTGGGTGGCGAGCATTTGCGGAACCAGTTCGCGCAGGGTCACCACGTCTTCCTCGATGGAGGTCAGGCGATCGTTGATCAGGCGCGCCAGCTCCGCGCCTTCGCGCTCGCGGCCGGCCTTGAGGTCTTTCAGGCCCTGATTGAACAGGGCCAGCGCTTCGGCGTTCAACGCCTGCGGGTCGGTGGCGTCGGCCACCAGTACGCCCGGCCAGGCCAGTACTTCCAGCGGGTTCAGCGCGGCCGGGTTCTTGATCAGGCCGGCGACGGTTTCGGCCGCGGCGACCAGTTGTGCGGCGCGCTCGCGATCCACTTGCAGCGGCTTGCCGGTGCTTTCCTCGGTGAAGCGCAGGGTGCATTCCAGTTTGCCGCGCGACAGGCCCTGGCGCAGGGCTTCGCGGACGGCGCCTTCGAGGTCGCGAAACGATTCCGGCAAACGCAGATGGGGTTCCAGGTAGCGGCTGTTGACCGAGCGCAGCTCCCAGCTCAGGGTGCCCTGAACGCCGGCTTTTTCGACGCGGGCGAAGGCGGTCATGCTGTGCACCATGGGGTGACCTCGCGATACAGATCGGCGCGAATTGAAGCTCCGCAGCTCGATATCAATGAATTTAAGCCGACTGGCAGCAAAGGCGCAGGATTGTAGCGCAGTGCGGCAGATGCGCCCAAACACACGGTGTGACAAAGGGCTGCAGGCCGTCGGCGAAGCGCGTTTCAGGGCCTTCGGTCGTCGGCGGGATTTTTTAACGAGTGCCCAGGCGCGGTGCGCGGCTCTATAATGCTCCGCAGTTTTCCGTCCCCAGTACAGGTATCTCCTATGAAACGTCCAAGTGGTCGCGCTGCCGATCAGCTCCGCTCGATCCGCATTACCCGCAACTACACCAAACACGCCGAGGGATCCGTACTGGTCGAATTCGGTGATACCAAAGTCATCTGCACCGTCAGCGTCGAAAATGGCGTGCCGCGTTTCCTCAAAGGTCAGGGCCAGGGTTGGCTGACCGCCGAATACGGCATGCTGCCGCGCGCCACTGGCGAGCGTAACCAGCGTGAAGCCAGCCGTGGCAAGCAGGGCGGTCGCACCCTGGAAATCCAGCGTCTGATCGGCCGTTCCCTGCGCGCTGCGCTGGATATGTCCAAGCTGGGTGACGTCACCCTGTACGTCGACTGCGACGTGATCCAGGCCGACGGCGGCACCCGCACCGCGTCGATCACCGGCGCCATGGTGGCGCTGGTCGATGCACTGAAAGTGATCAAGAAGCGCGGCGGCCTGAAAGGCGGCGACCCGCTCAAGCAAATGATCGGCGCTGTTTCCGTGGGCATGTACCAGGGCGAGCCGGTGCTGGATCTGGACTATCTTGAAGATTCCGCCGCCGAGACCGACCTCAACGTGGTAATGACCAGCACCGGTGGTTTCATCGAAGTGCAGGGTACCGCCGAAGGCGCGCCGTTCCAGCCTGAAGAGCTGAACGCGATGCTGGAGCTGGCCAAGAAAGGCATGAACGAGATTTTCGAACTGCAAAAGGCTGCACTGGCCGACTGAGCAGGTTCGTAACCCGCAAGGAGGACGCGATGAGTGATGAGCAAGAGTTGCTGCCCAAGCCGAGCCAGGAGGTTCGTCAATGGGCGATGTTTTGTCACTTGTCCGCCTTGTTGGGGATCTGGATTCCGTTCGGCACGCTGATCGGGCCGTTGGTCCTGTGGCAGATGAAGCGCGAGACCGATCCGTTCATCGACGCCCAGGGCAAGGAAGCGCTGAATTTCCAGATCACCGTGGCGATCGCTTCGATGATCTGCTTCGTGCTGATGCTGTTGATCATCGGGTTCGTGCTGTTCGGCCTGCTGGCCATTGCGGCGCTGGTGTTGACGATCATCGGTGGCGTAAAAGCCAATGAAGGTTTTCCGTATCGTTATCCGTTTACCTGGCGGTTGATCAAATAGCATTCAGCCGAAAGGTGCATGTTGGAATAATTAATTCTGCATATTTAAAAGCCCTGACTTATCAGGGCTTTTTTTGCAACTAAATAAACCTGCTTTGTTTGTAGGAGTATTCTGTCTGCGATGAGTGGTAGAAGATATTTTATATATTCATCCATCTTACATTTTTAGTCACAACTGTAATGCCTTGGTCTTACCAAGGTCATTGGCAGCATGAGTTTGTGCTTGTTAAGGTTGTCGCACGTAATATTCCTTCAGAAATATTTCGATATGTTCAAGCCATCGAAGGCTTTTGAATCCCAGTGTTTCCGGTGCTGAACAGTTCACCGGTTCATGAGGCGTATCCAGGGAAAGTTCGCCTCTGAATATATAGCCAAGAATAATCCAGATGATTCAGCTCGATTTCTACGGCACGCTCGTGGCCGCTTCCCTCGTACTTTTGCTGGGGCGCGGCCTTGTATTCCGTGTTGGTGTACTGCGCAATTTCAATATTCCCGAACCCGTTGCGGGTGGCCTGTTGGTTGCTCTGGTCCTTCTGGTATTGCGAGCGCTCGATATGGAAGTTCGTTTCGATACATCGTTGCAGACACCGCTCATGCTGGCGTTTTTTGCCACTATCGGTCTGAGTGCCGACTTCGCCAGCCTCAAGAAGGGCGGTCGCGTAGTGGGCGTATTTCTACTGGCGGTCACCGGCCTCCTGATCCTGCAGAACGCCATGGGTATCGGACTCGCCACAATGCTGGGGCTCGATCCGCTGATGGGGCTGTTGACGGGCTCTATCACGCTAGCCGGAGGTCACGGAACCGGCGCCGCGTGGGGAACGGTATTCAGCGAGAAATACGGCCTGGCTTCCGCCTCTGAACTGGCGATAGCCTCGGCGACATTCGGTCTGGTGCTGGGTGGTCTGATCGGTGGGCCGGTTGCTCGCCTGCTTATCAAGCGTGTAGAGGTGCCTGGTTGCCACGCGCAGGAGGCGCCGCGTCTGCCAAAGGGCTTCGAGCAGCCGAACAAGGAGCGCTCGATCACGCCATTTTCATTCATCGAAACCCTGGCACTGATCGCGGTCAGTCTGCTGGTCGGCAATCTCCTGAACGGACTGTTGCATGGCACGGCTTTCGAGTTGCCGACATTCGTTTGTGTTTTGTTCGTGGGTGTTGTGCTGCGCAACGGCCTCTCGGCGTTTGGCCTGTATCAGGTATTCGAGCGTGAAGTTTCGGTGCTGGGCAACGTCAGCCTGTCGCTGTTTCTGGCGATTGCGCTGATGTCACTCAAGTTGTGGGACCTGGCAGCGCTGGCGTTGCCGATCTTCATCATTCTGGCCGTGCAGGCACTGGTCATGGCGCTGTTCGCGGTGTTCGTGACGTTCAGGGTGATGGGGCGCAACTACGATGCGGCAGTGCTGGCGGCGGGGCATTGCGGTTTCGGCCTTGGTGCGACGCCGACTGCCATCGCCAACATGCAAGCGGTGACGCAGCGTTACGGGCCTTCGCAGATCGCGTTTCTGGTCGTACCGATGGTGGGTGCATTCTTCATCGATATCATCAATGTCATCGTGATCAAGTTGTACCTGGCGCTGCCGTTCTTCGCTGCTGTCTAAAGCACATTCCAGCCTGAGACTGACCCATAAAAAATGCCCGTATCCTGCGATACGGGCATTTTTTCTACTGCGAAACGACGCTTAGATAGTCAGCGTCCAGTCGTAGTCGACGATCAGCGGCGCGTGCTGCGAGAACCGTGGCTGACGCGGCAGGCGTGCACTGCGCACGAAACGCCGCAGGCCCGGGGTCAGGATCTGGTAGTCGAAACGCCAGCCCAGATTCAGCATCTCGGCCTGTTCGTTGTCCGGCCACCAGCTGTACTGGTCGCCTTCGCGGCTGACTTCGCGCAGGGCGTCTACGTAGCCCATGTTGCCGACAATCTCGTCCATCCAGGCGCGTTCTGGCGCCAGGAAGCCCGGAGATTGCTGGCTGTCGCGCCAGTTCTTGATGTCGAGCTTCTGCTGCGCGACGTACAGCGAGCCACAATAAATGTACTCGCGACGTTTGCGCCGCTGTTTGTCCAGGTACTTGCCGAAGTCGTCCATGAGCTTGAACTTCTGGTTCAAGTCCTCATCGCCGTTCATCCCCGAAGGGAGCAGCAAGGTGGCAATACTGACTTTGTCGAAATCTGCTTGCAGGTAGCGCCCGTAGCGGTCGGCCGTCTCGAATCCGAGACCGCTGATGACAGCCTTCGGTTGCAACCGCGAATACAAAGCCACGCCGCCTTGGGCAGGGACTTCAGCATCGCAGGCATAAAGGAAGTAGCCATCCAGTTGGAAGGCTGGGTCGTCCAGTTCAAAGGCGGAGGCACGGGTGTCCTGCAGGCAGATGACGTCGGCATTCTGTGCCTGCAGCCAACTGAGCAAACCGCGCTCGACTGCAGCCTGAATACCATTGACGTTCACACTGATGATCCGCATAAATGGCCCCAAAAATCGCGTGCGTGTATGATACACGGCGTCAAGCTAATTAGCTAAATCCGTGGTATTTGGGGTTTTTTTCATGCAAGCGTATCAGCGCGATTTCATTCGTTTTGCCATCGATCGCGGCGTTTTGCGCTTCGGTGAGTTCACCCTGAAGTCCGGGCGCACCAGTCCTTACTTCTTCAATGCCGGCCTGTTCAATTCGGGTTCGGCGCTGGCGCAGCTGGGTCGTTTCTACGCCGCAGCCATCGCCGAGAGCGGTATTCCGTTCGACGTATTGTTCGGCCCGGCCTACAAAGGCATCCCGCTGGCGGCAACCACTGCCGTGGCGCTGGCCGAGCACCACAACCGTGACCTGCCATGGTGCTTCAACCGCAAGGAAGCCAAGGCCCACGGCGAAGGTGGCAGCCTGGTCGGCGCACCGCTGACCGGTGAAGTGCTGATCATCGACGACGTGATCACCGCCGGCACTGCGATCCGTGAGGTGATGCAGATCATCGCTTCCCAGGACGGCGCCAAGGCTGCTGGCGTGCTGATCGCCCTGAACCGTCAGGAGCGCGGCAACGGCGAGCTGTCGGCGATTCAGGAAGTCGAGCGTGATTTCGGCATCCCGGTCATCAGCATCGTGTCGCTGAACCAGGTGCTGGAATTCCTGGCAGACGACCCGCAGCTCAAGCAGCACCTGCCAGCCGTTGAAGCTTATCGCGCCCAGTTCGGCGTCTGATCGCTTCTTCCGGGTAAAAAAAGACCCCGCTCAGCCAGGCTGAGCGGGGCCTTTTTGTATGCGCTATCGCTTACGGACGCTTGCGATTGCTGATCAGCGTACCTACACCGGTGTCGGTGAAGATTTCCAGCAGGATCGCATTCGGCACGCGGCCGTCGATGATCAGCGAGCTGCCCACGCCGCCCTGAACCGCTTCCAGCGCGCAGCGGATCTTCGGCAGCATGCCGCCGTAGATGGTGCCGTCGGCGATCAGGTCGTCGACTTGCTGGGTGCTCAGGCCGGTCAGCACGGTGCCCGATTTGTCCATCAGGCCGGCGATGTTGGTCAGCAACATCAGCTTCTCGGCTTTCAGCGCTTCGGCAACCTTGCCAGCCACCAGGTCAGCGTTGATGTTGTACGACTCGCCGTTTTCACCCACACCGATCGGCGCGATCACCGGGATGAAGTTGCCTTTGACCAGCAGGTTCAGCAGTTCGGTGTTGATCCCGACCACTTCGCCCACATGGCCGATGTCGATGATTTCCGGCTGGGTCATCTCCGGGGTCTGGCGGGTGACGGTGAGCTTTTTCGCACGAATCAGCCCGGCGTCTTTACCGGTCAGGCCGATGGCGCTGCCGCCGTGGCGGTTGATCAGGTTGACGATGCTTTTGTTGACCTGGCCGCCGAGGACCATTTCCACCACGTCCATGGTCGCGGCGTCGGTGACGCGCATGCCGTCGACGAAATGGCTTTCGATCGACAGGCGCTTGAGCAGATCACCGATCTGCGGGCCACCGCCGTGCACGACCACCGGGTTGATGCCCACGGCTTTCATCAGCACGATGTCGCGGGCGAAGCCGGTTTTCAGCTCCTCGCTTTCCATCGCGTTGCCGCCGTATTTGATCACCAGGGTCTTGCCGACGTATCGGCGGATGTAAGGCAGCGCTTCGGACAGGACCTTGGCAGTGTTGGCGGCGGCATCGCGTTCGAGGGTCATTCAGGGCTCCGGGTGAATCAGCAATCAGAACGGTAGTTGGAGATCAGGTGCAACGCGTTTCAGTTGGGCATGGAACACAGCCTTGATGCGCTGCAGTTCAGCCTCGTCATCGGCCTCGAAGCGCAGCACCAGCACCGGTGTGGTGTTGGACGCGCGCACCAGGCCCCAGCCTTTGGCGTAGTCGACCCGCACGCCGTCAATGGTGGTCAGGTCGGCGCCTGGGCCCCACTGTGCATCGTGCAGTGCATCAATGATGCTGAATTTGCTCTCTTCGGTCACATGGATATTGATTTCCGGCGTGGAAATATCGTTCGGGAAGGTCGCGAATAGCGTTTCCGCGTCGGATTTTTCCTTGCTGAGGATTTCCAGCAGCCGTGCGGCGCTGTAAATGCCGTCGTCGAAACCGAACCAGCGTTCCTTGAAGAAAATGTGCCCGCTCATTTCTCCGGCCAATAGCGCACCGGACTGTTTCATCTTCTTTTTGATCAACGAGTGACCGGTCTTCCACATTAACGACTGGCCGCCGTATTCCTTGATCAGCGGAATCAGGCGACGGGTGCATTTGACGTCGAAGATGATTTCTGCGCCCGGGTTGCGGGCCAGCACGTCACGGGCGAACAGCATCAGCAGACGGTCCGGAAAGACGATGGTGCCGGTGTTGGTCACCACGCCGACGCGATCGCCGTCGCCGTCGAAGGCCAGGCCGATGTCAGCCTTGGTTTCCTTGACCTTGGCGATCAGGTCGACGAGGTTTTCAGGCTTGCCCGGATCCGGGTGATGGTTCGGGAAGTTACCGTCGACTTCGCAGAATAGAGGGATGACTTCGCAGTTCAGCGCTTCGATCAGTTGCGGGGCGATCACGCCGGCCGCGCCGTTGCCGCAGTCGACCACGACTTTCAGGCGCCGGGCCAGTTTGATGTCCTGGACGATTTCGGTGTTGTAACGATCGAGAATTTCGACCTGGGTCACGCTGCCCGTGCCGCTGCTCAGATTGCCGGTCTTGATTCGGTCATGCAGGACCTGGATCTGTTCGTTGGCGAGAGTGTCGCCGGCGATCACGATCTTGAAGCCGTTGTAGTTCGACGGGTTGTGGCTGCCGGTGAGCATCACGCCGGATTTGCCGGCCAACACGTTGGCGGCGTAGTACAGCGCAGGCGTCGGCACCAGGCCGACGTCGCTGACATGGCAGCCGCTTTCGGCGATGCCGCGGATCAGCTCGGCAACCAGTTCCGGACCGGACAGGCGGCCGTCACGGCCGACGGACACGTTCGGTTCGCCCTGGGCCAGGCTCTGGGAGCCAATGGCGCGGCCGATCCAGTAGGCGGTTTCGGCATTGAGGAATTCCGGCACGGTGCCGCGAATGTCGTAGGCGCGGAAGATGCTGTCGGGAAGCTTCGGGGCGACTTGGGCGGGGGTGCTCATCTGCGAAAATGCTCCATCTCGAAAGTGGCGGGACATGCCGGCGAATCAATACGACGGCAGACTCAAACTGAAGGGTATGACGGCGCTTTTCCCAGAGAGTTCGTGGTGTGAAAGGGCCATGACGCCTTGTGCGGCGTGGCTTTGGCCTGCCAATGCCTTGATTTTCGGCGCTAAACCTTGCAGATGACATTTTGAATTTCTTGGCGAGAAACACGCCCTCGCCACGACAGATTTCTAGCCGATCACTTGGTGCCGGAGTGACCGAAACCACCAGCGCCGCGTTCGGTCTCGACGAACTCTTCGACCATTTCGAAGTGCGCCTGCACCACCGGCACCAGCACCAACTGCGCCAGGCGCTCGCCGACCGGCATGGTGAATTCGGTCTGGCCACGGTTCCAGCAGGACACCATCAGCGGGCCCTGGTAGTCGGAGTCGATCAGACCGACGAGGTTGCCCAGCACGATGCCGTGCTTATGGCCCATGCCCGAGCGCGGCAGGATCAGCGCGGCGAGGTTCGGATCGCCGATGTAGACCGACAGCCCGGTAGGGATCAGCACGGTTTCACCCGGCTTGATCACGATGTCCTCTTGCAGCATGGCGCGCAGGTCGAGGCCGGCGGAGCCCGGTGTAGCGTATTGCGGCAGCGGGAATTCGGTGCCGATGCGTGGGTCGAGGATCTTGGCTTGCAAAGCGTGCATGTAAATTAAACCTGGTTCAGACGTTCGGCGATAAAAGTGACGAGCTGGCGAGCGATCTTGCTCTTGCTGGTCTGGGCGAAAACCGTGGCGTGCAGCCCACGGTCGATGACGCTGCAGGCGTTTTCTTCGCTGTTGAAACCGATGCTCGGGTTGGCGACGTCGTTGGCGACGATCAGATCGAGATTCTTGTCCTTCAGCTTGCGTGCAGCGTAGTCGAGCAGGTGTTCGGTCTCGGCGGCGAAACCGACACTGAACGGACGATCGGGACGGGTCGCGATGGTGGCCAGGATGTCCGGGTTGCGCACCATTTGCAGGACGAAGCCGTCACCGCTCGTAGGGTCTTTCTTTAATTTTTGCGGGGCGACGACTTCCGGACGGTAATCCGCCACCGCCGCCGAGGCGATGAAGATGTCGCAAGGGATCGCGGCTTCACACGCTGCGAGCATGTCGCGGGCGCTGACCACGTCGATCCGGGTGACGCGATCCGGCGTCGGCAGGTGCACCGGGCCGCTGATCAGGGTCACGCGGGCGCCGGCTTCCACTGCTGCTTCAGCCAGGGCGAAGCCCATTTTGCCGGAGCTGTGGTTGGTGATGTAGCGCACCGGGTCGATGTTTTCCTGGGTCGGGCCGGCGGTGATCACCACGTGCTTGCCGGTCAGCGCCTGACGCTGGAAGCAGTCCGCCGCGAGCTGGGCCAGATCGGTGGCTTCCATCATGCGGCCCATGCCGACGTCGCCGCAGGCCTGGCTGCCGGAGGCCGGGCCGAAGGTCTTCAGGCCACGGCTTTCAAGGAGTTGCAGGTTGGCCTGAGTCGCCGGGTCGCGCCACATGGCCTGGTTCATGGCCGGGGCGACAGCGACGATGGCGTCGGTGGCCAGCACCAATGTGGTCAGCAGATCGTTGGCAATGCCTTGGGCCAGGCGAGCCAGCAGGTCGGCGGTGGCCGGGGCGATCAGCACCAGATCGGCCCATTTGGCCAGTTCGATGTGGCCCATCGCCGCTTCGGCAGCCGGGTCGAGCAAATCCAGGTGAACCGGGTGGCCGGACAGCGCCTGCATGGTCAGCGGGGTGATGAATTCGCTGCCGCCACGGGTCATGACCACGCGCACTTCGGCGCCCTGATCGATCAGGCGGCGCACAAGGTCGGCGCTCTTGTAGGCAGCGATACCGCCGCCGACGCCCAGAACGATGCGTTTCCGATACAGCCGCTGCATAGGTCTGCCTTTCATTTCGTTGGTGACATACGTGGCGAAACCCCCTCCCCAGGGTGAATTCGCCCGCAAAAAAGATGGGCTACGATATCACAGCGACCGCTACGGAACAGCGGCGCCCACAGACAAGGAATGTGCATGAGTATTCGCGATTGGCCGGCGGCGGAAAGGCCGCGGGAGAAGTTGTTGGAACAGGGCTCGGGAAGTCTTTCCGATGCTGAATTGCTGGCGATTTTTCTAAGGACCGGCGTATCCGGTAAAAGCGCGGTGGATGTCGCAAGACATCTGTTGGGTCAGTTCGGAAGCTTGCGTGCCTTGCTTGAGGCCGATCTCGCAACGTTCAGTGAACAATTGGGCTTGGGCCCGGCGAAGTTCGCCCAGTTGCAGGCCGTGCTGGAAATGGGCCGGCGACACCTGGCCGAACGCATGCGGCAAAAAACGGCGTTGGAAAACCCGCAGGTCGTGCGTGATTACCTCAAAGCCATGCTGCGCCACGAGCCGCACGAGGTTTTCGGTTGCCTGTTTCTCGACTCCAAACATCAGGTGCTGACCTTCGAGACGCTGTTTCGCGGCTCGATCGACAACACCGCCGTGCATCCCCGGGAAGTCGTGAAGCGCTCCCTGGCCAACAACGCGGCAGCGGTGATCCTGTGCCATAACCATCCGTCGGGGAATAGCGATCCGAGTCAGGCTGATCGATTATTGACCAAGCGTTTGCAGAAGGCTTTGGAGCTGATCGACGTGCGGGTGCTCGATCACTTCATCGTCGGTGATGGCGAGCCGTTGTCGATGGCGGAGTGTGGCTGGATGTGAGGGTGATGCAGTATCCCTGTGGGAGCGAGCTTGCTCGCGAAGGCGTCATGCCAGTCGACATTGCTGTCAGCTGATAGAACGCTTTCGCGAGCAAGCTCGCTCCCACAGGGTTTGTGTGTGGCAGGTTACTTCAGGGTGACCTTGGAGTAATCCTGCCGTCCGAACGGGCTCACCGAGTAACCCTGCACGTCTTTACGCGTCAGGGCGTAGGCAGTCGGATGTGCTAGCGGCAGCCACAGCGCCTGCTGCTGAATCTGCGCCTGTGCCTGTTCATAGAGCTTGGTGCGCACGCCTTGCTCGCTGGTGGTCTTGCCGGCGCTGATCAGCTTGTCCAGGTCGGCATTGCAGTAGCGGGCGAAGTTGGTGCCGGACTTCACCGCCGCGCAGGAAAACTGCGGGGTCAGGAAGTTGTCCGGGTCGCCGTTATCGCCGGCCCAGCCCATGAACAGCAGGTCATGCTCGCCAGCCTTGGCGCGACGGATCAGTTCGCCCCATTCGATTACGCGGATTTCCGCCTGAATACCGATTTCCGCCAGATCCGATTGCAGTAACTGCGCACCGAGGCTCGGGTTCGGGTTCAGCAGGCTGCCGGACGGACGGGTCCAGATGGTGGTCTGGAAACCGTCCTTCAATCCAGCCTTGGCCAGCAATGCCTTGGCCTTGTTCACGTCGTGGGCGTAACCCGGCAGATTCTTCGCGTAGCTCCAGGTGTTCGGCGGATACGGGCCGTTGGCGGCTTCGGCGGTGTCCTCGAACACGGCTTTGAGGTAGTTGGCCTTGTCGAAGGCAAGGTTGATTGCCTGGCGCACTTCCGGTTTGTCCAGTGGGGGATGCTGGCTGTTGATGCCGACGAACGCGGTCATGAACGCGTCGGTCTTTTCGACTTTCAGCGTCGGCTCCTGCTTCGCCGCCTGTACGTCCAGTGGTTTTGGAGACAGGGCGATCTGGCACTCGTTACGCCGCAGCTTTTGCAGGCGCACGTTGGCGTCCGGGGTGATGGCGAAAATCAGCGGGTCCACCGCGGGCTTGCCGCGGAAGTAGTCCGGGTTGGCCTTGTAGCGGATCGAGGCGTCTTTCTGGAACCGAGTGAACACGAACGGGCCGGTGCCGACCGGTTGGCTGTTGAGCTTGTCGGTGGCATCGGCTTTCAGCAGCTTGTCGGCGTATTCAGCAGAATAAATGGAGGCGAAACCCATGCTCAGGGTCGCGAGGAATGTCGAGTCCGGATGATCGAGGGTGAAGCGTACGGTCAGCGGATCCAGTGCGTCGATCTTTTTGATCAGGCTCGGCAACTGCATCGACTGGGCGTGCGGGAAGCCGCTCTGGGCAACCTTGTGCCACGGGTTGGCCGGGTCGAGCATGCGGTCGAAGCTGAACTTGACGTCTTCGGCGGTCAGCTCGCGGGTCGGCTTGAAGTAGTCGGTGGTGTGGAACTTCACCTGCGGGTGCAGCTTGAACACATAGGTCAGGCCGTCGGTGCTGACTTCCCAGCTGTCGGCCAGGCTCGGGACCACCTTGCCGCTGGCGGTGTCGAAATCCACCAGACGGTTCATCAGTACGTCCGCCGAGGCGTTAGTGGTGGTCAGCGAGTTGTACTGCACCACGTCGAAGCCTTCGGGACTGGCCTCGGTGCAGACGCTCAGGGCGGCGGCCTGGGCCAGTGGACTCAGTAACAGCGGGGCGAAGAGCAGGGGGAGGGCAGCGAGGCGCATGGTCGGCTTCCTTTACAGATCGAAGGCCCATCTGCAAGTGCAGTCTGGAAAAGGCCTACCCTAGTGGTCGCGATTACAAATGACTATCCCCTTTTTGCATTTTCGGGGCTGCGCGGCGCAGGATTTGTCGGAAGAGACGGCAGGAAAAGTCTCGAACGCGGGTATGATCGTTTTTCTTCGACGAATGGTAAAAATTGCCGGCAGCCTTTGTCCAAGGCGCTTGCGGCCAGAAAAAGCGGCTTTTTAGCCATTCTTTGCACACGGAAAGTTGTTGCTCCGTGGTCTTTCTGGTATAAAGCAGCGCTCTTTTCTAGGGGCCCGGTTCCTTCGCTTGTAGGTGTAGCCGGTAAGACCTCTAAAGAATCGCGGCGCCTGGCGCCACAATGACTAGAGATTAAGCGGCCAACCCATGCCGGGTTGGGCATGTGGTTTTAGAGGGCTGAGGCATGTCTAGAGTATGTCAAGTTACCGGTAAGGGTCCGGTGACTGGGAACAACATTTCCCACGCAAACAACAAAACCCGTCGTCGTTTCCTGCCGAACCTGCAGCATCACCGCTTCTGGGTTGAAGAAGAGAAACGTTTCGTACGCCTGCGCGTTTCCGCCAAAGGCATGCGTATCATCGACAAGCGTGGCATCAGCGTTGTGCTGGCCGAGCTGCGTCGCGACGGCAAGGTTTAAGGGAGCTAATCATGCGTGAATTGATTCGTTTGATCTCGAGCGCCGGTACTGGTCACTTCTACACTACCGACAAGAACAAGCGTACTACCCCGGACAAAATCGAGATCAAGAAATATGATCCGGTTGTTCGCAAGCACGTGATCTACAAGGAAGGCAAAATCAAGTAATTGATTTTTCCCGACTTACGAAAAAGGCCCGTATCTCACGATACGGGCCTTTTTTGTTGCCTGGCGGTTGGCAATCAACCGCAGATCAGTTCATCGATCTCATTGCGATCGTTGACCAATACCCGGATTCGGTCGGGCTTGGGCAGGAGATTGAACAAGTCTTCCGGCCGTTCCAGTCGATGTTTCTGAACTCCGGCCGCAGTGCGGATAGCGCTCAGGGTCTCAGGGGTGGCGATTTGGCCGATAGCAAATTGTGCAGCGTTGATATTGCAGAAATCAGGCATGGTGCCTCCTTGCGTTCCATTCAGTTGGGAGCGCTCATCGGTCGAGCCTGCCGAAACATCCTGCCTCGGTAGGAAATTGCCCGATGTATGAGCGCTGCCGCGAAGTTTCGCTCAGAAGCACCGCACGCGTCTTACTTGCGTAGTCACCACTTGTGTCGGTTCAGACCTTCTGTTCGAAGATCACATAGACCTTGCGGCAAGCTTCCAGCACTTCCCAGGTGCCACGGAAGCCGGCCGGAATAACGAAGCGGTCGCCGACGCGCAGGGTCTTTGCATTGCCTTCGCCGTCACGCAGCACGGAAACGCCCTGGAGGATTTCGCAGTATTCATGCTCGGTGTAATTCACCGTCCACTGACCCACCGCACCCTCCCACACGCCGACGCCCATTTGCCCGCAAGGGCTGTCGTATTGATTGAACACCGCCTGCTCGGGATCGCCCTTTAGTACTTTGGCCGGGTCCGGGCGATAGCGTTCGGCTTCGGTGGTGGTCAGGCTGATGTCGACGACGTTCTGGATGTTCATTGTTGTTTTCTCCCGTGATGACGGCGCGATGGCGTGAAAGGGCCAAAGTCTATGTTGATTAAATTGAACGCCGCAAGGCCGTATGGCGAGCTTATGTCAAATATATTGAAACAACCCCGGCCGCTGGTTTAGGGTGGCGGATGCCTTGGGCCGAAAAGCAGGCTGGCCGGGCAGTATTCCTGAGGACGACCGCGACGATCGCGGCGCTCGTATTGAACAAGAGGAGGACACTCGAATGACCACCCTGACTCGTGCCGACTGGGAACAACGCGCCCGCGACCTGAAGATCGAAGGCCGCGCCTACCTTAATGGCGAGTACACCGATGCCGTCTCCGGCGAGACCTTCGAGTGCATCAGCCCGGTCGATGGCCGTCTGCTGGGCAAGATTGCCAGCTGTGACGCCGCCGACGCCCAGCGCGCCGTGGAAAACGCCCGCGCCACCTTCAATTCCGGTGTCTGGTCGCGCCTGGCGCCGACCAAACGCAAAGCCACCATGATCCGTTTCGCCGGCCTGCTCAAGCAGCACGCCGAAGAACTGGCCCTGCTCGAAACCCTCGACATGGGCAAGCCGATCAGCGATTCGCTGTACATCGACGTGCCGGGCGCTGCGCAAGCGCTGAGCTGGAGCGGTGAAGCGATCGACAAGATCTACGACGAAGTCGCCGCTACGCCGCACGATCAACTGGGTCTGGTGACCCGTGAGCCCGTCGGCGTGGTCGGCGCCATCGTGCCGTGGAACTTCCCGCTGATGATGGCCTGCTGGAAGCTCGGCCCGGCGCTGTCGACCGGTAACTCGGTGATCCTCAAGCCGTCGGAAAAATCCCCGCTGACCGCCATCCGTATCGCCGAACTGGCGGTCGAGGCCGGTATTCCGAAAGGCGTGCTGAACGTGTTGCCAGGCTATGGCCACACCGTCGGCAAGGCGCTCGCGCTGCACAACGATGTCGACACCCTGGTGTTCACCGGTTCGACCAAGATCGCCAAGCAACTGATGATCTATTCCGGCGAATCGAACATGAAGCGCGTGTGGCTGGAAGCCGGCGGCAAGAGCCCGAACATCGTGTTTGCCGATGCACCGGACCTGCAAGCCGCCGCCGAATCCGCCGCCAGCGCCATCGCCTTCAACCAGGGCGAAGTCTGCACCGCCGGCTCGCGTCTGCTGGTCGAGCGTTCGATCAAGGACAAATTCCTGCCGATGGTGATCGAGGCGCTGAAAACCTGGAAACCGGGTAACCCGCTGGACCCGGCCACCAACGTGGGTGCGCTGGTCGACACCCAACAGATGAACACCGTACTGTCCTACATCGAGTCGGGTCACACCGACGGTGCCAAACTGGTGGCTGGCGGCAAGCGCACTCTTCAGGAAACCGGTGGCACTTACGTTGAACCGACGATTTTCGACGGTGTGAGCAACGCGATGAAGATCGCTCAGGAAGAGATCTTCGGCCCGGTGCTGTCGGTCATTGCGTTCGATACCGCCGAGGAAGCGATCAGCATCGCCAACGACACGCCTTACGGTCTGGCGGCAGCGGTGTGGACTCAGGACACTTCCAAGGCACACCTGACCGCCAAGGCGCTGCGTGCCGGCAGCGTGTGGGTCAACCAATACGATGGCGGCGACATGACCGCACCGTTCGGCGGCTTCAAACAGTCGGGCAACGGTCGCGACAAGTCGCTGCATGCGTTCGACAAATACACCGAGCTGAAGGCGACCTGGATCAAGCTGTAAATCGCTGAGGGAGCCTGCCGAGGCGGGCTCCCGAACGATACAAAGATCCCTGTGGGAGCGAGCTTGCTCGCGAAAGCGGTGTATCAGTCAGCACATTTGCTGAATGTGAAACCGTTATCGCGAGCAAGCTCGCTCCCACAATGTTTTGTGGTGCACATAAAAAATATCCACAGGAGCGTGGACCATGCGTTGGGCGACGTATTTCGCCGTGTTGGCGTCTGTCTTGAGTGTTGGCCTGGCCCTTGGGGTCAGCATGCCGCTGGTATCGTTGCGCCTGGAGGGCTGGGGCTACGGCTCGTTCGCCATTGGCGTGATGGCGGCGATGCCGGCCATCGGCGTGTTGCTGGGGGCGAAGATCTCCAGTCATCTGGCGGCGCGCTTCGGTACGGCAAACCTGATGCGCCTGTGCCTGTGGGCCGGGGCGCTGTCCATCGGCCTGCTGGCGCTGCTGCCGAGCTACCCGATCTGGCTGGTGCTGCGGCTGATGATCGGCGTGGTTCTGACCATCGTGTTCATCCTCGGCGAGAGCTGGATCAATCAACTGGTGGTCGAGCACTGGCGCGGGCGACTGGTCGCTCTGTATGGCAGCAGTTATGCGTTGAGCCAACTGTCTGGTCCGTTGCTGTTGGGCGCACTCGGCACGGATCACGATTACGGTTTCTGGGTGGGTGTCGGTCTGCTGATCGCTTCGCCGTTTCTGCTGCTGGGCCGCAGCGGCGCGCCAAGCAGCGAGGCCAGCAGCGTGACTTTCGGCGACCTGTGGGGTTTCGCTCGTGAACTACCGGCCATCGCCTGGGCGGTGTCGCTCTTCGCCGCGTTCGAAGCGATGATCCTGACGCTGTTGCCGGTGTATTGCCTGCAACAGGGCTTCACCGCGGAAATCGCGCTGGCGATGGTTAGCACCGTGGTGGTGGGCGATGCACTGCTGCAATTGCCGATCGGTGCGCTGGCCGACTACCTGTCGCGGCGGACTTTGTTCACCGGCTGCGCCGTGGTGCTGATGTTGTCGAGTCTGGCGATCCCGATGTTGCTCGACACCTTGCTGATCTGGCCGCTGTGGGTGCTGTTCGGCGCCAGTGCCGGTGGACTGTTCACCCTGTCGCTGATCCTGATCGGCGAGCGCTACCGCGACGATGCGCTGGTGCGGGCCAACGCGCATGTCGCGCAGCTGTGGGGCGTCGGTTGTCTGATCGGGCCGTTGATGGCGGGGGCCGGCAGTCAGTGGATCAGCGGGCATGCGTTGCCGTGGCTGATGGCGGCCGGTGCGTTCGGGCTGGTGATTCTGCTGTCGCGGCAAGGGGCGTTCGGCAAGGTGCCGGAGCCCGCTTGATGAGCCGGCTGGAGCGGGCTGCTACAGCATCCGCTCCAGTCCCACGGTGGTGCTGAACCACGCATTGAAGCGCCGCCACCAACTGCCGGGCTCCTTGGTCAACGTATGCATCTGGCCATTGTCCTCGGTGACCCACACCACTTTTCCGTCCTGCAGTTTCGCTTCGTAGCTCAGCGCCGGCGCCATGCCCTGTAAGGCCAGTTCGCGCACATGGGCCGCCAGTTCGGGGCTGTCCACCAACACGCCGACCTCGGTGTTCCACAGCACCGAGCGCGGGTCGAAATTGAACGAGCCGATGAACGATTTTTTGCCGTCGAAGATCATCGCCTTGCTGTGCAGGCTCGAGTCCGAACCGCGATAAGACTTGCTGTAAAACAGGTGCGGGCCGCTGCCGTAGTTATCCCCGGGCTGGCGCCGCAGTTCGTAGAGCTTCACACCATGTTCCAGCAACGCCTTGCGATATGGCGCGTAACCACCGTGCACCGCCGGCACGTCGGTGGCTTCCAGCGAGTTGGTCAGCAGGGTCACCGATACGCCCGCGTCGGCGCGGCCGGTCAGGTAAACCAGCCCCGGCTGACCGGGTACGAAGTAGGCGGAGATCATCATCAGTTCCTTGCTGACGCCCCGCAGTTCTGGCGCCAATTGCGTTGTCAGCAGCAGTTGCGGGTCTGGCTCGCCGTCCGCCAGCACCTTGCTTGGTGCATCCCACAACGCCTGGTTCCAGGCCCAGATCAGCTCCCGGCGCCAGATGTCCATGCGCGGGTGAGTAGTGAAGGTCATCAGCTGTTGGTACAGCGCGTGGTTCTGTTTACGGGTCTCCTCGAGTGACTCTTCCAGGCGCGTGCGGGTGTTCTGCAGGTCTTTGGCTGATGGTTTGCTGGAGAGAAATTCGTCGATCGGTTTGCTCAGAGCGCTGTTCCAGTACTGATCGAAACTGTGCCCGAGTTGTTCGGCGACCGGCCCGACACTCAGCATGTCGATGTCGGTGAAGTTCAGGTTGGGCTCGGCATCGAAGTATTCATCGCCCAGATTGCGTCCGCCGACGATGGCCGCGCTGTTGTCCGCCAGCCACAACTTGTTATGCATCCGCCGGTGCTGCTGCGACAGGTTGAACAGCCGCCCGGCTGCACGGGTAACGCCGGTGCTGCGCCCCAGGTGCAATGGATTGAACAGGCGGATCTGGATCTGCGGATGCGCCGCCAGCGTGGCGATGATCAGGTCGAGGCCGTCGCTGGTGGTGTCGTCCAGCAGGATGCGCACCCGCACGCCACGATCGGCAGCCTTCAAGACTTCTTCCACCAGCATTCGCGTACTGATCCCGTCATGGACGATGTAGTACTGCAAATCGAGACTGCTTTGAGCGTTGCGGATCAGCTCGGCACGGGCAGTAAAGGCTTCGGTGCTGTTGGACAGCAGGCGAAAACCGGACTGGCCTTTGTGCGGCGCCGCCTGGGCCTGGATCGAGCGGCCGAACGCCGATCCATTGGCCGGCAGGGCCTGGCTGGGCTCGCGCGGAGTATCCAGCGAAGCACACCCGGCGAGCAGCAGGACGAACAACAGTACAAACGGCAGAGAGTGTCTGGAGCTCAAGTCGGATTGTTCCAGGTGTGGGCGAGGTCAGGAGTATGGCACGGCGTACGCAGCGTGTTTTCGGTTCGACGGTCAGGCAATCCGACCCCTGAACCAGAGCTGCCTGTAGCTTATGACTGTCGGCACCGCGAGAGTTCTCAAACGAATTGACGATTTTTCCGGCGCACATCAGCTACGCCCCTCAGCGATTTTTCCAGCGCGCAATACACCCTCGCCTTACATCGCTACCGGGAAGCAACCGGAATAATGACAACGCCGATTCTGAGGCAGGAAGGTTCCTGTTTTTCAGCAGAAGAAGCGCAGCTGGCTGTCATCTTTCGATTCTTATGGAGTGAGAATTTTCATGTGCAAGACCTTTCGTGCAATAGCTATAGCAGGTGCCCTGTGTCCGTCATTGGTCATGGCTGCTGGTGGGGATCTGAACATCACCGGCACCATCGTGCCGACCTCATGCAAGCCTGCATTCACCGGCGGTAACACGGTCAATCTGGGGGATATTTCTGCCGCATCTCTGAACCCCGACCGTCAGACCGAGCTGACCAATCACACCATATCCTTGAACGTGACCTGCTCGGCGTCCGCGCCCATGGCGATCAAGGTGCATGACAATCAGGCTCATACTCAACTGCCGGGCATCATTGTCGATGGAACGGACTGGCCGTTGTATATCTATGGAATCGGCCTGGCGCCTGGAGCTAAAAAAATCGGTGGTTACGGGCTGCGCTTCGGGACACCTACGGTCGATGGTCAGCCTTCCATGGTGATGTACAAGCAAGGGAGCATGCCCAACTGGGATAGTCCGGATACGGCAACCCTGGTCGGGAAAAACGTGGAGGGTGGCAACCTGCGCTACTCATGGGGGGCGTCGCTGGCAGCAGGGCCGATGCCAGGGGTCGTGCATACGTTTCCCATGACCCTTGTTCCGGTCATCGGCCCCTCGCAGAATCTGGATCTCAGTAACTACATACCACTCAACGGCTCGGCGACGTTCGAGCTGCTTTACCTCTGACGGGGAGCACACGACTGCCTTGAACAGAGGGCGGATCAGTGTCGCGCACCCTGCGCAGGACAATGGACAGGCTTTGCGTGCTTGCGAGGCCTGTCGCTTGTAATCAACCCGGTCGGCAGTCCCGTTGCTCGGCGTCACTGCCAGTTTCGCGTTCGCGTGTGGACAACAATATGAATGCTTATGTGCGCAATGCCATCACCGGTGTATTGCTGGTTGGTCTATGGGGGCCCGGTAGTGTCCGGGCGGCGGGGATGGTTCCGGAAACGCCGATCGTAGTGCTGGACGAAGGGGTGGGTGAAGCGGGGATCAACGTGTTCAATAGTGAGCCGCATCCGGCGCTGTTGCACACCTCTGTCGAAGACGTGCCGCAAGACACCGAGTCATTGCTGTTGCTGACGCCACCGGTTGCCCGGGTCGAAGCCGGCGCGACCCAGCGCGTTCGTTTCATCCTGCGCAGCGCCGAGCCATTGAAGACCGAGCGTCTCAAGCGCGTGGTGTTCGAAGGCATAGCGCCTCAGGATTCATCAGGTAATGCTCAGATAAGCTTGAGCGTACGCCAGAACATTCCGGCGATTTTACGTCCTAAGCACTTACCGATCGACCGCGAGCCTTGGAAGCATTTGCTGTGGTCGCAAAAAGGCACCGAGGTGCAGGTGCGCAACCCCAGTCCGTATGTTGTACGGTTGGGGCACTCGGTGATGTTGCTGCCAAGACAGCGGGAGCTGGATCTGGGGCGCACTTATGTGCTGCCCGGTGAAACGCTCACGCTAAGTGGAACTGTTGAGCGCGGACAAGCGGCGACACACGTGCGGTTGTTCCCGGTGACCACTTACGGATTCGCCATTGCGCATTTTGATGCACCTCTGGGTCTGGACTGATGCATTCGCGGTGGTTCGGCGGCCTCTTGCTGATGGGAGCCCTGGGTTATTCGTCGACCCACGGCGCAGAGCAGGTCAGGGTGCAATTCAATCAGGAAGTGATCAAGTCGCGCGGGCTGGATCCACGTCTGGCGGAGTATTTCAGCATGGCCCCGCGCTTTCGTGAGGGAGTGCAGGCGGTCACGCTCTCGGTCAACGGCGTGCCCAAGGGGCGGTTACAGGTGACGTTCAATACTGAGGGCGAGTTGTGTTTTACGCCGTCACTACTGGAGCGTGGCGGCATCCGTATTCCGGATCACGCCGAGTCTGTAACCGAACCGGGATGCGAGTTGTTCGTCCAGCGCTTTGCGCACGCGGTGGTGCAAGCTGATCCGTCCCGTGAACACGTTGCGCTGCTGGTGCCAACCGACGCGTTACTGCCTGATAGCCCGGCCCGGCGCAGTTTCGTTAACGGGGGTACGGCAGGGCTGTTCAATTACGACGCGTTGTTGCTCGGTAGCCACTATGCCGGGCAGTCCTCGCAATACCGCAGCCTCAATACCGAAATCGGCTTGAACACGGCGGACTGGGCATTGCGCAGCCGCCAGGCCTACAGTGAGCTGGCCGGGCAGGGCCGCGTCGAGCACTTGTACGCCTACGCTTCGCATACCTCCGAGCGCTATCAGGCCAATCTGCAGATGGGACAGTTGAACATGGTTTCGCCCCTGTTCTCCGGTGAGGCTTTCAATGGCTTTCAGGTACAGCCGGAGCTGGCCTTGATAGAGCTGGATGAGGACAGCTCCGGTGCAAGAGTCGAAGGCATTGCCTATTCCTCAGCCCGGATCGAGGTGACTCAGAACGGCGCTTTGATCTACACCACGGTGGTGCCCGGCGGACCGTTCACGCTGGCGGGATTGCCGTTGCTCAGCCAGAACGTTGATCTGGAGGTTACGGTGCACGAGGAGGACGGTCAGCAGCGGCGTTTTATTGTTCCCGCGACCCAATTGCGAAGTGTGATGCCGGGCAGAGCGCCAGGCTACGGACTGGCCGCCGGGCGTGTACGGCGTTATGCCGGGGATGAGCGGTATGCGCCATCGTTTGCCGCCGCCAGCAGGGACTGGCGGCTCGGCCCGCGCTGGCAGGCCACGGGTGGCGCAATGCTCGGCACTGGCTATCAGTCGCTGGGATGGGCGATGCAACGGACGCTGGGGGATCGTCTGGTGTTCGGGGGGCGTCAGGTGATTTCCCGGACGCACGATCAGGCCCTGTCCGGAACACAGTTGCAATGGACGGCCAACGGTCTGCTCGGCGAAGGATTGTCAGCCGGTCTCGCGATGACGCAGCAGACGCAGGATTTTCGCACGCTGTCCGATACCACCTGGGACCAGAAAAGTGATCAGCCCTTCGTGAGAGTGCGCAATCAAATGACGGCGAACCTCAGTGCCAGCAGTTCGACACTGGGTGGTTTTTCCACCAGTTACTCCCGGTTTTCCATGTTTGACGGCACGGCTACTTCCCGGGTCGCTTTCGCGTGGTCGCAGAATATTCGCCGGGCCAATCTGACATTGACCCTGGAGCGCGACGTTGCGGGTGAGGCGGACGATGCCCGCGGAACGGCAGTCTATTTAAGTGTCGGTATACCTCTGGGGCCGCGCCAGGCGTTGCGCAGTGACGTGCGCAATGATCAGGTCGGTGGCACCCGCAGCGGTCTGCGATTCAATGAACAGCTCAGCGACACCCTGGCCTACAGCATCGGCGCCGAGCGACCGGATGACGGCAGCGCCGGGTTCAACGGACGGGTCAATCTGTTGCCCCGCTATAGTCAGGTGGACATGGGTTATTCCCGCAGTGGCGCCGGTAACCGGAACTATGACATCGGCCTGCGCGGCGGTGCGTTGGTACACGGTGACGGAGTGACGCTGTCGCCCTATCCGCTGCGCGAAACCTTCGCCTTGCTCAAGGCCGGCGAAAGCGCGGGCGTCAAGTTGAACACTCCGCGTGGCCCGGTCTGGACCGATCATTCCGGGCACGCCGTGGCAGCGAGTCTGCCGGCATACAGCAAAGGACGGGTCGAACTCGACACGGCCAGCCTGGGGCGCAATGTCGATGTGCACAACGCTTTTCAAGAGGTCGAAGCCGGACGTGGTGCGGTCGCGCATCTGGCGTTCGACATGGTGACCGCGCGGCGCCTGCTGTTGCAGGCGCGCACCGCCGACAACGTTCTTCTGCGCAAGGGCGGAGCCGTTTTCGATGCGCAGGGGCAGTACATCACCAACGTACTGGAGGCCGGCACGATCTTCCTGCCCGATGTCCGGCCAGACACGAATTTGCACGTGGTGTTGCCCGATGGCAGTCGCTGCCGGTTGGTCTACAGCCTCGGTGAACACCCCGACACCCAATTGCTGTTTGAAACGGCGCAAGCCACCTGCCACACGGTTTAAGGAGTCAGTCACCATGCATCGTTTGAATACCGGCACGATCGGTCTGGCATTGCTCAGTGCCGTGTTTATCGCCGATCAGGCCCAAGCGCAGTCAGGCTGTGCAGTCAGACTGGGGCAGCCTTCCATCGATTTTGGTGTGATGACGCGCGGTCAGTTGCTGCAGCAGCCCCTGGAAAATGACCAGTTGAGTTTCGGGCGCCGACGGGTGCAGATCACCGTTCAGTGTGAGCGGACAGTTGCGCTGCGACTCGACCTGGCGGCGCCGGCAGCGGATGCCGTGGACTATCGGTTTGGCGCAGGGGCGTTGAGGGTCCATGTGATGGCTGTCCGGGTGGATGGCAAAGCCGTGCAGTGGCTTGGATTTGAACCGGGTGTCCCATCCGGTGCGGCTGTCTGGCCCGCCGGGCAACGTCTGATTCCCGCGCGGGCGGGCGTTGCACTGGAAGGTCAGCGTATGGACGTCGAAGTGGAACTTGAAGGGCGGGTAGGGTCAGCGCAGACCCGGGTTGCCGACCTGACCCGGTTCGGGACCGATCTGCGCTTTCAGGCGTACTGAAGCTCGGACCCCGGAGACATGGCGGTTCAAAACATCCGGCCACTGCAGCGTAGGATCTCGCCACCAAGCTCAAATTACCTATTAAACCAGTCGTGATTTCGCTGTTTAAGCGCTCCCGTTTCCTACAGATTTATCTCTCATAAGCCGCAATCATCAGCCCGCTTACTTACATACCAAGTTTGTAGGGACTGAACTGTCAATCAAATGGAAGATTACGGCTTATGAAAAAGACATACCGTCTTGCAGTACTGGCGGCGGCGCTGCTGCCAACAATGGCAATGGCAGAAAGCGTTGACCTGAATGTCATCGGCACCATTATTCCGACCTCCTGCATTCCGGCCTTTGCCGGTGGCAGCACAGTGGATCTGCGCAAGATTTCGGCGGCGACTTTGAATCCGACCACCCAGACCCTGCTGGCCGGTCGCGATGTGTCCCTGCACATCAATTGCGATGCACCGGCTCCGGTGGAAGTGTCGGTGCGTGACAACCGCGCCGGCACCAAGCTGCCGGGCATCAGTGATGGTGCTGGCCAGAACAGTCCGGAGTTGTTCTACGGGTTGGGCGACATCAACGGCACACCCATTGGTGGTTTCGCCTTGCGTCACGGCATTCCGGAGACTGACGGCAATGCCCAGACGCTGCTGACCCGTACCCTGGCGGCCCCAACATGGCTTGTGCCGACCAGCACACTGGTCAGCAATGCGCCACAGTTGTACTCGTGGGGCGTCAGCGCCGCGACCGGTCCGGTTGCCGCCCGCCACCATGGTTTCCCTATGCACCTGCTGCCGATCATCGGCCCAAGCAACGCCTTGCCGATTGCCAACGAAATCCCGCTGGATGGCTCCGTGACGTTCGACATGTTCTACCTCTGACGGCGGCGTCCCGGTGAATCTCACGCACCGGGACTGACTGGCGCACGCGAGCGCGGTCCGGCCTCTGCCGGATCGCATCCAGGATTTCACGGATTATCCCGATGCTCATTTCTTTCAAGTCTGCTCTCAAGACGGCACCGCTGTGCCTGTCCGCATGGTTTTCAATGCCGCTGGCCCACGCCGCCGGAATGGTTCCGCAGACGCCGGTGCTGTTGGTGGAGGAGGGCATGGGTGAGGCGGTGATGAACGTGCGCAATACCGACACGCATCCCGCATTGCTGCACACCACCGTTGAGAACATCGAGGACAGTGACGACGTCCTGCTGGTCTTCACCCCGCCCATTGCCCGGGTCGAGCCGGGCGGCATTCAGCAAGTGCGATTCATTCTGCAAAACCGACAACCGTTGAAAACCGAACACCTGAAGCGGGTGATCTTCGAGGGAATCAGCCCGGCCAGTGACGCTGCCGGAGCGCGGGTCACCCTCGGTGTGCGCCAGAACCTGCCGGTGATTTTGCGTCCCGCCGGGTTGCCGGTCGAGCGCGAGCCGTGGAAGCTGCTGACTTGGTCAATGGATGCTACTGGTGTGCAGGTCGTCAATCCGAGCCCCTATGTGGTTCGGCTGGCGAAAACCATTGTGCCTCTGCCGGGCACCCGCTCGGCGAACCTGCCCAAGACCTACATCTTGCCCGGCGAGCGAATGCACGCTGATCTGCCCTTACACACCTCGGCACAGACGATGGCGGTGAGGATTTTTCCGGCCACCACCTACGGCTTTGCGGTCGATCATTACGACGCGCCGGTTACCCGCTGATGAAGTTCTGCGCTCGTTTTGGCGTGTTGCTGCTCGCGGCTAACGGCACCGTGCTGGCGGCCGAGTCACTGGAGTTTGACGCCCGCGTGTTGAAAGACCGAGGCATCGATCCCGCGTTGGCGGCGTACTTTCGTGAGGCGCCGCGCTTCACCCAAGGCGAGCACTCCGTGGCGCTTGAGGTCAACGGACAGGCCAGAGGCCGTGTACGTGTGACATTCAACGAGCGCGGCGAATTGTGCCTGCACCCCCAATGGCTGAACGCTGCGGGAGTACGCCCGCCCACCTCGATGGACAAGCTGCAACCGGCGCAGTGCATGACGCTGGTGGAGGGATTTCCCGAAGCGGTCGTGCAACTGGATCCGGGACGCGAACGGATTGACCTGCTGGTACCGACCGACAGTCTGATGCTGCCGGAACGTGCGTCCAACAACTTCGCCCATGGCGGTACGGCCGGCGTTTTCAACTACGACGCGCTGATGGTCGGCAGTCAGCATCAAGGCCGGCACGACAGGTTTCAAAGCCTGGGCACGGAGGTCGGCCTGAATGCCGGGGACTGGGTGCTGCGCAGCCGGCAGTCCTACACGTCGACCGCCGGCAACTCGCGGTTCGAGCACCTGTATGCCTACGGTGCGCGAACCCTGGAGGACGCCGAAGCCAGTCTGCAGGTCGGGCAATTGAATCTCGCGTCGAGCTTGTTTGCCGGTGAGCCGTTCAACGGTGTACAAATCCTGCCGGAAGCGGCATTCACGCAGTTGCGCACGGCGCAGGACGGCGCGCGCGGGCAGGTGGAGGGTGTCGCGTATTCGCCGGCCCGCATTGAAGTCCGGCAGAACGGTGTGTTGATCTACACCACCATGGTGCCGAGTGGGCCGTTCACGCTGCGAGCGCTGCCGCTGCTGAGCAATCAGATTGATCTGGACGTGACCGTCCACGAACAGGATGGGCAGGCGAGGCGCTTGCGGGTGCCGGCGGCGAGTCTCCACGAAGCGCAATGGGCCGGGCCGAGCGGGTTCAACTTTGCGCTGGGTTCGGTGCGACGGCTGGGCTCGGACGACCGACAGACACCTTCTTTCACCACATTCAGCAAGGATTGGGATTGGGGGCAGGCTACACGACTGACCGCCGGTGTGCTCGCGGCAACCGACTACCTGTCGGCAGGCTGGGGCCTTCAGCGGCAGTGGGCAGGGGGCTACGCACTGGGCCTGCGACAGGTGCTGTCCGATGACCGCTCCAATGGCGCGGGAGGCAGGCAGACGCAACTGACGCTCAGTGCGCCGCTGTCCGAACACCTGTCGACGAGCCTGGTTGCGGTGCGCCAGAGCCGGAATTTTCGCACGCTGTCAGACACCGGCTGGGATCAGGACCTTCACCGGGCCGAATCACCCGGTCGCGATCACCTGGTGTTTTCTCTCACCGGCTCGGTGGATCAATGGGGTGCATTCGGGGCGACCTGGTCGCGATATTCGACTCAGGGTGAGCCGTCGCAGTCGCGTCTTGGCCTGTCCTGGTCTCGCACATTGCCTGAGCGCATCAGTCTGTCGTTGAACCTGGAGCGTGCCATTGGCGATACGGCGTCCGATCGCCTCGGCAACTCCGCTTATCTGACACTGGGGATGGCGCTGGGTGGCCAGCGAAGACTGCGCGGTTATTTGCGCAGGGATGACCGATCCGGCCTGCGCCGGGGCGTGGCCGTCAGCGATGTACTGGGTGAAAACCTGGCCTACAGCGCCAACGCTGAATACCGCGACGAGGCGGCAGCGAGCTACGGCGTTCGCTTCAATGCGCTGCCGCGCTACACCAGCCTCGACGTTGGCGTCGGCCAGCGATCCGGGGCGACCGATTACGATGTAGGGCTGCGCGGTGGTGTGGCGCTGCATCGCGATGGCGCAACGTTGTCGCCTTATCCCCTGCGCGACACCTTCGGCGTACTCAAGGCCGGTGATCGATCGGGCGTAAAACTGAACACGCCTCAAGGGCCAGTCTGGACCGATGGCTCGGGCCACGCCGTCGCGGCGAGCCTGCCGGCCTGGTCGACCGCACGGCTGGAAGTCGACCCGCTCAGCCTGTCGCGCAACGTTGAAGTGCTCGACGGGGTGAAGGAGGTGCAGCCGGCCCGTGGGTCGGTGCAGCATCTGGACTTCTCGCTCGTCACGGTCCGGCGATTGTTGCTCAACGCAATGACCGCCGACCGGCAATGGCTGGCCAAGGGGTTGAGCGTTCACGATGAACAGGGCCGCTACCTGACAACGGTCCAGGATGCCGGAACGATTTTTCTGCCCGACGCAAAAGCCGGTCAGCGCCTGCATGTGCAACTCCCTGACAACACGCAGTGCGTGTTGCGTTTCCCGCTTTCCGAATCCCCTGACGACAGCGCGCTCATCGAGCGGGTCGATGCCACCTGCGCGCCGGCCGAGCTGTCCTGAACGAGTGCATCTGATGAAAATTTTGCCGGTTTGGATCGTGTTGCTGTGCCTGGTATTTCAATCGGCGTCAGGCGCCGGAATGTGTCAGTCGAGCCTGTCGCCCGCGAGCGTGAACCTGGGTAGCGCAACGCGCGCCGACCTGCTGCAACGCACGGCGCTTGATGGCCAGGGCCCGGGATTTGGTCTGCGCAGCGTGCACTTGCGGGTGCACTGTCCAGACGTGCGCTTGATGCGTTGGGCATTTGTCGCGCCCCCGGCCGATCCGCAACGTTTCCGTTGGGCGGCGGGCACGTTGCAACTGCGCATCGTGGCCGTGCGTCTCGACGGTGCGGCGGTGCCCTGGCGGCTGGACAGCGGCCAACCGGTCGAAGGTGATTTCCTGCGACCGGGCATCTACGTTGTTCCATGGCGGGCGGACGCCGGTATCCAGGGCAGCCTGCTGGAAGTGGTGTTGGAGCTCGATGCGCGGGTCGATGACGCGTCAAGCCGCCCCGTCGATCTGGAGCGGTTTGAAGGTCAGGGTACATTTACGGTGGATTAATCGGCCTCGGCCAACAGCCTGATCGCGGTCGCGCCAACCTTGCGCACGGCCTCCTCGATCAGCGCTGTCGGTTTGGCCGCGTAGTTCATGCGCAGGCAATTGCGGTACTTGCCCGAGGCGGAAAAGATGCTGCCGACGGCAATCTGTACGCCCTGATCGTGCAGGGCACGATTCAGTTTCAGCGTATCGAAACCTTCCGGCAATTCGACCCAGAGCATGAAGCTGCCCTGCGGTCGGCTGGCGCGGGTGCCGACCGGGAAGTAGCGGGTCACCCAGTCGATCATCACGTCGCGATTGCGCTGATATTGAGAACGCATCCGCCGCAAATGCGGTTCAAAGTGTCCGGACTTGAGGAATTCGGCGATGGCGATCTGTGGCTGTGGCGCGGTGGAACCGGTGCTGATGTATTTCATGTGCAGCACGCGTTCGAGATAGCGACCCGGCGCGACCCAGCCGATGCGCAATCCCGGCGCGAGAGTCTTGGAAAACGAACTGCACAGCAACACACGGCCATCCTCGTCGAAGGACTTGATCGTGCGCGGACGCGGGTAGGTGTAGGCCAGTTCGCCATACACATCGTCCTCGATGATTGCCACGTCGAAGCGCTGGGCCAGGTTGAGCAGGGCGCGTTTGCGCGACTCCGGCATGATGTAGCCGAGCGGGTTGTTGCAGTTGGGTGTGAGCTGGATGACCTTGATCGGCCATTGCTCCAGCGCCAGCTCCAGGGCTTCGAGGCTGATGCCGGTGAGCGGGTCGGTGGGGATTTCCAGGGCTTTCATGCCCAGGCCTTTGAGGGTTTGCATGGCGCCGTGAAAGCTTGGCGAATCCACCGCGACGATGTCGCCGGGCTCGCAGATCGCGTGGATGCTGGTGGACAGTGCTTCGTGGCAACCGGTGGTGACCACCAGATCGCTGGCGCTCAACTGGCAGCCGGAATCGAGCATCAACCGGGCAATCTGTTCGCGCAGTTCGAGGGTGCCGTGGATGTTGTCGTAATACAGACCGGGCATGTCCTGACGTCGGCTGATACGGGCCAGTCCGCGCAGCAGCGGTTTCATCGTCGGGGACGAGATGTCCGGCATGCCGCGACCGAGCTGCACCACGTCCTTGCGCGGCACGGCACGAATCAGTTCCAGCACCTGATCCCACTGGGAAATTTCCACCGGCCGCTGCGCGGGACGCCCGACTGCTGGCAGTTCGGGCAACTCGCGCCCGACCGGCACGAAGTACCCGGACTTGGGTTTCGGCGTGGCCAGGCCGCTGTCTTCCAGCATCCGATAGGCCTGCTGCACCGTGCTCAGGCTGACCCCGTGTTCTACGCTCAAGGCGCGCACCGACGGCAGGCGGTCACCAGGACGGTAGAAGCCTTGTTCGATGCGGGTGCCGAGCAATTCGGCGAGGTTCACATAGAGCGTCATGGCACTGCCTCGATGCAGATGATTCGTTAAACCAGTACAGATGCGGCGTAAATCGACAATTCAGTCTCAGGAACAGCAAATCTGTATGGAATTAATACAGGTGTGTTGAATCTGTAATGCTTTTGCTCGCCCGCGCATCATGGAATCTCTGGCTACCCAAGTAAACAGGAGCAATGAAAATGAACGGCTTGAGCGATGTGCGGCTGATGTTACACAGTCAGGAACTGGAGGCAGGGCAACAGGACAATGCGCGCAACGAGATCATGCGCAACGCACCGTCCGGCCTGAGTCGCTGGGATCTGTTCTGGCATCGTCTGCACACGCGCAAGGCGTTGCTGCGTCTGACGCCGGAGCAGCTCAAGGACATCGGGCTGACCCGCGAGCAGGCGATGGAGGAGGGGTTGAAGCCGTTCTGGCGGATCTGAACTCTGCGGTGATCTTTAGATTCGCGAGCAAGCTCGCTCCCACATTCGACCGTGTCTGGCAGGCAGATCGCGGTCAACTGTGGGAGCGAGCTTGCTCGCGAAGTCGTCTTCAGGGACGCTGAAAGTCCATCAGACCAGTTCTTTAAGGCGATGCCACAACATCCCCAACGCCAGCAATGGCGAGCGCAGATGTTTGCCGCCGGGGAAGGTGATGTGTGGTACTTTGGCGAACAGGTCGAAGCCGCCGCTGTGCTGGCCGCTGATGGCCTCGGCCAGTAGCTTGCCGGCCAGGTGCGTGGCATTCACGCCGTGACCGGAATAAGCTTGGGCGTAATACACATTCGGCTGATCCGCGAGTCGGCCAATCTGCGGCAGACGGTTGGCACCGATGCCGATCATCCCGCCCCACTGATAATCGATTTTCGCTGAAGCGAGCTGAGGAAACACTTCGAGCATCTTCGGCCGCATATACGCGCCGATGTCCTTCGGATCACGCCCCGAGTAGTGGCAAGCGCCGCCGAACAGCAGGCGGCGATCCGCCGAGAGCCGGTAGTAATCCAGCGCCACCCGCTGGTCGCAGACCGCCATGTTCTGTGGCAGCAGGGCGTGGGCCTGTTTTTCGCTCAGGGGTTCGGTGGCGATGATGTAGCTGCCGGCCGGCAGCACCTTGCCGCTGAGTTGCGGATTCAGATTGTTGAGATAGGCATTGCAGCCCAGCACCAGGGTCTTCGCTCGCACTGAGCCTTGAGCTGTGTGCACCCGGACTTCTGGGCCGTAGTCGATGCGGGTGACCGCCGATTGCTCGAACAGCTTCACCCCGAGTTGCTGCGCTGCTGCGGCTTCGCCGAGTGCCAGGTTCAGCGGGTGCAGATGTCCGGAGCCCATGTCGATCAAGCCGCCGACGTAGCGTTTTGAGCCGACCACGGTGTGCATTTCGTTCGCTTGCAGCAGGCGGGTTTCGTAGCGGTAACCGAGGCCGCGCAGCTCTTCGGCGTCTTCGGCAAAGCCTTCAAGGTCGGAAGGTTTGTTGGCGAGATCGCAGTAACCCCAGGTCAGGTCGCAGGGGATCTGAAATTTTTCGACGCGTTGGCGGACGATTTCCACCGCTTCCAGGCCCATGAGTTTCATCTGACGCACGCCGTCGGCGCCGATCACGTTGGCGAACTGATCGAGGCCGTGGCCTACCCCGCGAATCAATTGCCCGCCGTTGCGACCGCTGGCGCCCCAGCCGATCCGGTGCGCTTCCAGAAGCACCACGCTCAAACCCCGTTCAGCCAGTTCCAGCGCGGTGTTCAGCCCGGAAAAACCGCCACCGACCACGCACACGTCCGCGATCAATTCACCTTGCAGCACCGGATGATCGGGTTGCGGCAGGCTGCTGGCGGCGTAATAAGAGGCAACGTGGGGTTGGCTCGCGGTGGCTTGGGCGCGGGCATTCATGGGCGTCATCCTGAGCGGGTGTCGAGAAAATTTGACGGAGCATAAGCCGCAGGCCCGAGGCCGGGCAACATTGGTCGGCCCGTGGTGTCTGGATCACGGCTTTTGCGGCACAATTGCCGCCTATTTCGTTCCGGTTACCGCTGCAATGACCTGCAACAGTCAGAAAATCCGCACCCTGCGTCAGCAGATTCCCACGTTCGAGTGCGTGCCGGGCTGCCATGACTGCTGCGGGCCGGTGACCACCTCGCCCGAGGAAATGTCCCGCCTGCCGCGCAAGACCCGCGCCGAGCAGGACGCGGCCATGGAAGAGCTCAACTGTGTGCACCTGGGGCCAAATGGCTGCACGGTGTATGACGAGCGACCGCTGATCTGCCGGTTGTTCGGCACCACCCAGACCTTGCCGTGCCCCAACGGCCGGCGGCCGGTGGAGCTGATTCACCCGCGTGTGGAGAAGCAGGTGTTCGAGTACATGGCCGAAAACCGGCAGGTGCTGGTTTAGTCAGTTGAACCGAGTTGCCCGCATCGCTAGCAGGCTAGCTGCCACGGGTACAGCGGTGTTCCTGTGGGAGCCAGCCTGCTGGCGATGGCCGCACCGCCAGTCTCAATCCGGAATCGGCAGGCTCAGGCTCTCTTTCACTTCTTCCATCACGATGTAGCTCTTGGATTCGCGCACGTGCGGCAGCTTGAGCAGGATGTCGCCCAGCAGCTTGCGGTACGAGGCCATCTCGGAAATCCGCGCCTTCACCAGATAGTCGAAATCCCCTGACACCAGGTGGCACTCCAGTACGTGGGGTAATTTCAGCACCGCACGTCGGAACTCTTCGAAAGTATCGCCGGATTTGTAGTCGAGGCTGATCTCGACGAACACCAGCAGACTACCCTTCAAGTGCTGCGGATTCAGGCGGGCGTTGTAGCCCATGATGATCCCCTCGCGCTCCAGGCGCCGCACCCGCTCGGTACACGGCGTGGTGGAGAGCCCGACCTTCTCGCCCAGTTCGGTGAATGAAATCCGCCCGTCCGCCTGCAGGATCCGCAAGATGTTGCGGTCGATCTTGTCCAGCTCACGTTTGGTCTGAGTGTTGGTACGCATAGGGGATGCGCCTCCGTGAAAAGGGTTTCTGCCGAGAATTGTCGCCAAATATAGGCGCTTATACAGTGAAAAGCACTGGCAAATCTTTTTTACACTGCGCGCATCATTGCTCTGACAACACACATGCGCGGCACGCCGCGATGAGGGATACAAAAATGCGCGTTATGGTCTTGGGTAGCGGCGTCATCGGTACCGCCAGTGCTTACTATCTTGCCCGTGCCGGGTTTGAAGTGGTGGTGGTCGACCGCCAGCCTGCCGCGGCCATGGAGACCAGTTTCGCCAACGCCGGCCAGGTCTCGCCGGGCTACGCTTCGCCGTGGGCTGCGCCGGGCGTTCCGCTCAAGGCCATCAAATGGCTGCTGCAACGCCACGCGCCGCTGGCGATCAAGGCCACCGCCGACATCGACCAGTACCTGTGGATGGCGCAGATGCTGCGAAACTGCACCGCCAACCGTTACGCGGTGAACAAGGAGCGCATGGTGCGTCTGTCCGAGTACAGCCGCGACTGCCTCGATGAATTGCGAGCCGAAACCGGCATCGCCTATGAAGGCCGCAGCCTCGGCACCACTCAGTTGTTCCGCACCCAGGCACAACTGGATAACGCCGCCAAGGACATCGCTGTACTGAAAGAGTCCGGTGTGCCGTTCGAAGTCCTCGACCGCGCCGGCATTGCCCGCGTCGAACCGGCTCTGGCGGGTGTCACCGACATCCTCGCCGGTGCCCTGCGCCTGCCGAACGACCAGACCGGCGACTGCCAGATCTTCACCACCCGCCTCGCCGAAATGGCCACCAAACTGGGTGTGGAATTCCGCTTCGGCCAGGACATCCAGCGCCTCGACTTCGCCGGTGACCGCATCAACGGCGTGTGGATCGACGGCAAGCTGGAAACCGCCGACCGCTACGTGCTGGCCCTCGGCAGCTATTCGCCGCAACTGCTCAAGCCGCTGGGCATCAAGGCCCCGGTTTATCCGCTGAAGGGTTACTCGCTGACCGTGCCGATCACCAACCCGGACATGGCCCCGACTTCGACCATTCTCGATGAGACCTACAAGGTCGCGATCACCCGTTTCGACAACCGCATCCGCGTCGGCGGCATGGCGGAGATCGCCGGTTTTGACTTGTCGCTGAACCCGCGTCGGCGCGAAACCCTGGAGATGATCGTCAACGACCTTTATCCTCAGGGCGGCAATCTGGCCGAAGCGAGTTTCTGGACCGGCCTGCGCCCAACCACCCCGGATGGCACGCCGATCGTCGGCGCCACCCCGTTCAAGAATCTGTTCCTGAACACCGGTCACGGCACCCTCGGCTGGACCATGGCGTGCGGCTCCGGTCGATTGCTGGCCGACCTGATGGCGAAGAAAAAACCACAGATCAGCGCCGAAGGCCTCGATATTTCCCGTTATGGCAACACCACCCAGGAGTCCGCAAAGCATGGCAATCCAGCGCCAGCTCACCAATGAGCGCATGAGTCAGATCGTCAGCCACAACGGTACGGTGTATCTGTCCGGGCAGGTCGGCGATGACTTCAACGCCGGTGTCGAACAGCAGACCCGCGACGTACTCGCCAACATCGAGCGTCTGCTCGATCTGGCCGGCACCGACAAACAGCACCTGCTGTCGGCGACGATCTACCTGAACGACATCGAAGCGCACTTTGCCGGCATGAATTCGGTGTGGGATCAGTGGCTGCCCAAGGGCGCCGCACCGGCCCGTGCCACGGTTGAAGCGAAGATGGCCAAGCCGAGCATCCTGGTCGAGATCTCCATCGTCGCCGCGTTGCCGTAACCCGTTGTAAAGATCCCTCTCCCGGTGCTGTTGGTGGTTCACGCCGTCAGCCAGCGCCGGTTTTTATTCCCATGACCGCCAAGAAGTCTGCTGCCATGCGTCCTGCCCGTGCCCTGATCGACCTTCAAGCCCTGCGTCACAACTACCGTATCGCCCGTGAAGTCACCGGTGCCAAGGCACTGGCGGTGATCAAGGCCGATGCCTACGGCCATGGCGCGGTGCGTTGCGCCCAGGCGCTGGAGGCTGAAGCGGACGGCTTCGCGGTGGCGTGTATCGAAGAAGCCCTGGAACTGCGTGCCGCCGGGATTCGTGCGCCGGTGCTGTTGCTCGAAGGTTTTTTCGAGGCGGACGAGCTGGCGCTGATCGTCGAGCACGATTTCTGGTGCGTGGTGCATTCGCTGTGGCAGCTCGAAGCGATCGAGCAGGCGGCATTGAGCAAACCGATCACCGTGTGGCTGAAGCTCGATTCGGGTATGCACCGCGTAGGCCTGCATCCGAAGGATTACCCGGCGGCTTACCAGCGTTTGCTGGCCAGCGGCAAAGTGGCGAAAGTTGTGCTGATGAGCCACTTCGCCCGGGCCGATGAACTGCACGAGCAAAGCAGCGCCGATCAGGTTGCGGTGTTCGAAGCGGCACGTCAGGGCCTGGCGGCTGAAGTCAGCCTGCGCAACTCGCCGGCTGTGCTGGGCTGGCCGCAGATTCACAGCGACTGGGTGCGTCCTGGCATCATGCTCTATGGCGCCACCCCGTTCGAAGAAGCCAACGCCGTGGCCGAGCGCCTGCAACCGGTGATGACACTGGAATCGAAAGTTATTAGCGTGCGCGAACTGCCGGCGGGCGAACCGGTGGGTTACGGCGCGAAATTCATCACCGACAAACCGATGCGCATCGGCGTGGTCGCCATGGGTTACGCCGACGGTTATCCGCGTCAGGCGCCCACCGGCACCCCGGTGCTGGTGGCCGGTCAGCGCAGCCGTATTCTTGGCCGGGTGTCGATGGACATGCTGTGCATCGACCTGACTGACGTGCCGCAAGCCGGCCTCGGTTCGACCGTCGAGTTGTGGGGCAAGAACATCCTCGCCAGCGACGTGGCGAAGTGGGCGGATACCATTCCGTACCAGATCTTCTGCAACCTGCGCCGGGTGCCAAGGCTCTATTCCGAGGGTTGAAGCGCGAGCGGGGCCCAAGTGTTGTAAATACTGAACGCTGTCGCCATGATAACGCTCAATATTTCTACAGCATCAGGAGGCTCCAGCCTTGGACGTCGGTGAACGACTGCAATCGATCCGCAAGCTCAAAGGGCTTTCCCAGCGTGAACTCGCCAAGCGCGCGGGCGTCACCAACAGCACCATTTCGATGATCGAAAAGAACAGCGTCAGCCCTTCGATCAGTTCGCTGAGGAAAGTTCTGGGCGGGATTCCCATGTCCATGGTCGAGTTCTTCTCCGAAGAGATCCTGCAGGAAGTTCCGACCCAGATCGTCTACAAGGCCAACGAGCTGATCGACATTTCCGACGGCGCCGTGACCATGAAACTGGTCGGCCGCGCGCACCCGAGCCGGGCCATCGCGTTTCTCAACGAAATCTACCCGCCGGGCGCCGACACCGGCGAAGAAATGCTCACCCACGAAGGCGAGGAAACCGGGATTCTGGTGGAAGGTCGCCTGGAGCTGGTCGTAGGTCTTGAAACTTTTATCCTCGAAGCCGGCGACAGCTACTACTTTGAAAGTACCAAGCCGCATCGTTTCCGTAATCCGTTCGATGCACCGGCGCGACTAATCAGCGCAGCCACGCCGGCGAATTTTTAAACAAAGAGGCGCCAGGCCATACCGGCGAAGGCACCCGAAACGTTTTTCCACAGCGCGATATAACCCCTTCGACTTTGGGGTTGTTTCAGTGAAGCGGGCTAACCGCTATACTTGCGCCCGCCTGCGAACCGTGGCCGCAGGCGTGAATAGCCACCATTGAGGGTGAACGCGTGAACCTAATTATGAAAATGCTGGCTGCACCAGCAACCGTATTGGCCCTCTGGGCTGTCAGCGCTCAAGCTGCGACGAATGACGATATTGCCAAACGCCTCGAGCCGGTCGGCCAGGTGTGTGTTCAAGGGCAAGAGTGCAAGGGGATGGAAGTCGCTGCTTCGGCAGGTGGCGGTGGCGGCGCCAAGACGCCGGACGAAGTGATTGCCAAACATTGCAACGCCTGCCACGGCTCCGGCCTGTTGGGCGCACCGAAAATCGGTGACGCCGCAGCCTGGAAAGAGCGCGCCGATCACCAGGGCGGCCTCGACGGCATCCTGGCCAAGGCCATCACCGGCATCAACTCCATGCCACCGAAAGGCACCTGCGCCGACTGCTCCGATGAAGAGCTGAAGGGCGCCATCCAGAAGATGTCCGGCCTGAAATAAGCCGCGCTTCTGACGAAAAAAACCGTCTCCGGACGGTTTTTTTGTGCCCGTGACTCAGGCCTGAGGCTGTTCTTTGCAGCAAACAACCGGCAATCTCGGTCGTACCTCTATTCACGGAACGGGCAGGAGGCTTCAGATGGTGCAGTTGTGTTCGATCGAACAGGCAGTGGACGACGTACTGGCGCGGTTGCCGGCGCATATCCACATGGGCCTGCCGCTGGGACTGGGCAAGCCCAACCCCTTCGTCAACGCGCTGTACCGGCGGGTTGCCGGATTGCCCGACCGGCAACTGACGATCTACACCGCCCTGTGTCTCGGCCGCCCGGCCCTGGGCGACGGTTTGCAGAAGCGCTTCATCGAACCCTTCGTGGAGCGGGTGTTCGGCGATTACCCGGAGCTGGAGTTTCTTGCCGACCTACACCGCGACAGCCTGCCGGCCAACATCCGCATCGAGCAATTCTTCATGCAGCCCGGCAGCCTGCTCAACAGCGCGCCGGCCCAGCAGGACTACGTCAGCAGCAACTACAGCCATGCCGCCCGTGACATCAACGCCGCCGGCCTGAACCTGGTGGCGCAGTTGCTCGCCAGCAGCAGCGAACATCCGGATCGTCTGAGCCTGAGTTGCAACCCGGACATCACCCTCGACCTGTTCCCGATGATCGCCAAACGCCGGGCGGCGGGGGAGACCATTCTGCTGGTCGGCCAGGTGCACACCGAGTTGCCGTACATGCCGGGCGACGCCGAAGTCGATATCGATACCTTCGACCTGCTGATCGACGAGAAGGACAGCAGCACGCTGTTTTCCACGCCGAACATGCCCGTCGGGTTTCAGGATCACTTCATCGGTTTGCACGCCAGCACGTTGGTGCGCGATGGCGGTACTTTGCAGATCGGGATTGGTTCGATGGGCGATGCGCTGACCGCAGCGTTGCTGGCGCGTCAGGCGGACAACGCCGGATACCAGGACTTGCTGGCCGATGCGAACCTCAGCCAGTGGGCGCAGTTGATCGAACGCGAGGGCGGCATCGAGCCATTCGCCAAAGGCCTGTACGGCTGCAGCGAAATGTTCGTCAACGGCCTGCTGGTGCTGGCCGAAGCCGGAATCATCCGGCGCAAGGTCTATCCGGATGTGCAGACCCAGGAGCAGGCCAACGCCGGGACGCTCGACGAGGCGGCGCAAACCGATGGCCTGTCGATCCACGGCGGTTTCTTCCTCGGGCCGCGCAGTTTCTATGAGCGCTTGCGTGAGTTACCGCTGAGCAAACGCCTTGAATTCAACATGACCCGCATCAGCTACATCAACGAGCTGTACGGTCAGGAAGAACTCAAGCGCCTGCAGCGTCTGGATGCGCGGTTCATCAACACCGTATTCACCATGACCCTGCTCGGGGCGGGCGTGGCGGATCAACTGGAAGACGGGCGGGTACTCAGCGGCGTCGGCGGGCAGTACAACTTCGTTGCTCAGGGCCATGCGCTGCACGATGCGCGGTCGATCCTGTTGCTGCGCAGCTGGCGCGAGTCCGGTGGCGATGTCAGTTCGAACATCGTCTGGGAGTACGGCCACTGCACGATTCCACGGCACCTGCGCGATATCGTGGTGACTGAGTACGGCATCGCCGATCTGCGCGGCAAGTCGGATGCGGTGGTAATCGAGACGCTGTTGAACATCAGCGACTCGCGCTTCCAGCAGGGGCTGATCGAGCAGGCGCAGAAGGTCGGCAAGCTGCCGAAGGATTTCCGTCTCGATCCGCGCTTTACCGACAACACCCCGCAACGCTTGCAGGCGATTGCTGCGCGGCATCCGAACCTGTTTCCGGAGTATCCGCTGGGCTGCGATTTCACTGAGATCGAGAAGGATCTGTTGCGGGCGCTGAACTGGCTCAAGAGCAAGTTCAAGCTGACCGAGATTCTGGAACTGGGCAAGGCAGCGCTGGATGCGCCTGAGGCTTCGCTGTTTCCGGAGCATCTGGCGCGCATGCAGCTCACCGATCCGGAAGGTCTGAAGGAAGACCTGTTTCAGCGGTTGTTGCTCACTGGCCTGAAGGCCACCGCGCAGTAGCAGCCACACAAAACACTGTGGGAGCGAGCTTGCTCGCGATGGCGGCCTTACAGCCAACACGATGTTGAATGTAATGGCCTCATCGCGAGCAAGCTCGCTCCCACAAGTATTGCGGCGCAGTTGAGTCAGTGATCAGTCGATGAACGTCACGACGCCGCCCGCCAGCGACTTCACGCGAGCCAGCGACTCGACGCGGTAACCCTGCGAATCCAGCTCCGCACGGCCGCCCTGGAATGACTTCTCGATCACGATGCCCAGACCCGCGACGGTGGCGCCGGCCTGCTTGATGATCGAGATCAGCGCCTGGGACGCCTTACCGTTGGCCAGGAAGTCGTCGATGATCAGCACGCGGTCGCTGCTGGTCAGGTGGCGCGGGGAGATGGCCACGGTGCTTTCGGTCTTCTTGGTGAACGAGTAAACGGTCGCCGACAGCAGGTTTTCAGTCAGGGTCAGGGACTGTTGCTTGCGGGCGAAGATCACCGGCACGCCGAGGTTCAGACCGGTCATGATCGCCGGAGCGATGCCCGAGGCTTCGATGGTGACGATCTTGGTGATGCCCGAATCCTTGAACAGCGTGGCGAATTCGTCGCCGATCAGCTTCATCAGGGCCGGGTCGATCTGGTGGTTCAGGAAGGCGTCGACCTTCAGGACCTGGTCGGAAAGCACAATGCCTAGTTCGCGGATTTTCTGGTGCAATGCTTCCATGAAGCTGTCCTCATTTGACGCTTTGTGCGTCGAAGGTCTAGTAAAAAGTGGTCAATTCTAGCGCTTTAACATCGCGCGTATATCAGCCAATGCGCTGTTGCCCCGCACGGCTTTGACTTCAGTCGGTGTGTCGTCGTTGCCTTCCCAGGCCAGGTCGTCCGGCGGCAGTTCATCGAGGAAGCGGCTTGGCGCGCAGTCGATGATCTCGCCGTACTGTTTGCGCTTGGCGGCGAAGGTGAACGCGAGGGTCTGGCGCGCGCGGGTGATACCCACGTAAGCCAGGCGGCGTTCTTCTTCGATGGTGTCGGCTTCGATACTGGAACGGTGCGGGAGAATTTCCTCTTCCATGCCCATGATGAACACGTAAGGGAATTCCAGCCCCTTGGACGCATGCAGGGTCATCATCTGCACGCCTTCGGCGCCGTCTTCCTCTTCCTGCTGACGTTCCAGCATGTCACGCAAGACGAGTTTGCCGATGGCGTCCTCGACGGTCATTTCGCCGTCTTCGTCTTTTTCCAGGGTGTTTTTCAAGGCTTCGATCAGGAACCAGACGTTGCTCATCCGGTAGTCCGCGGCCTTGTCGCTGGAGCTGTTGGTGCGCAGCCAGTTCTCGTAGTCGATGTCCATGACCATGCTGCGCAGGGCGGAGATCGGGTCTTCGCCGGCGCACTGCTCGCGCACCTTGTCCATGAAGCGCTTGAAGCGCGACAGACGATCGGTAAAGCGGCTGTCCAGATGCTCGCCCAGACCGAGTTCGTCGGTGGCGGCGTACATCGAGATCTTGCGCTCGGTGGCGTAGTTGCCGAGTTTTTCCAGGGTCGTCGAGCCGATCTCGCGGCGCGGCACGTTGATCACCCGCAGGAAGGCGTTGTCGTCGTCCGGGTTCACGATCAGGCGGAAGTAGGCCATCAGGTCTTTCACTTCCTGACGGCCGAAGAAGCTGTTGCCGCCGCTCAGACGGTACGGCACCTGATGGTGCTGCAGTTTCAATTCGATCAGCTTGGCCTGGTAGTTGCCGCGATAGAGGATCGCGAAATCGCTGTACGGGCGGTCGGTGCGCAAGTGCAGGCTGAGGATTTCCATGGCCACGCGCTCGGCTTCGGCGTCCTCGTTGCGGCAGCGGATCACGCGGATCTCGTCGCCGTGGCCCATCTCGCTCCACAGCTGCTTCTCGAATTCGTGCGGGTTGTTCGAGATCAGCACGTTGGCGCAACGCAGGATGCGGCTGGTGGAGCGGTAGTTCTGCTCCAGCATCACCACTTTCAGGGACGGATAGTCGTCCTTGAGCAGCATCAGGTTTTCCGGCCGCGCGCCGCGCCAGGCGTAGATCGACTGGTCGTCGTCGCCCACCACGGTGAACTGGTTGCGCTTGCCAATGAGCATTTTCACCAGCAGGTACTGGCTGGCGTTGGTGTCCTGGTATTCGTCCACCAGCAGGTAACGCACCTTGTTCTGCCACTTTTCGAGGATGTCGGCGTGTTCTTCGAAGAGTTTCACCGGCAGCAGGATCAGGTCGTCGAAGTCCACTGCGTTGAACGCCTTGAGCGTACGCTGGTAGTGGGTGTAGACGATGGCGGCGGTCTGCTCCTTGGGGTTGCGGGCGTTTTCCAGTGCCTCGGCCGGCAGGATCAGGTCGTTCTTCCAGGCGCCGATCATGTTCTTGATCTCGTCGACGCCGTCGTCGCCTGCGTATTCCTTCTGCATGATGTCGGTCATCAGCGACTTGACGTCGGTTTCGTCGAAGATCGAGAAACCGGGTTTGTAGCCCAGCCGTTCATGTTCCTTGCGGATGATGTTCAGGCCCAGGTTGTGGAAGGTGCAGACCGTCAGGCCGCGACCCTCGCCGGCACGCAGCAGGGTGCCGACCCGTTCCTTCATCTCGCGCGCGGCCTTGTTGGTGAAGGTCATGGCGACGATGTACTGGGCACGGATGCCGCAGTTCTGGATCAGGTGCGCAATCTTGCGCGTGATCACGCTGGTCTTGCCGGAGCCAGCACCGGCGAGCACCAATAGAGGGCCGCCGACGTAGTTCACGGCTTCTTGCTGCCGGGGATTGAGTCGGGACATACGAAAATACGGGAGTCGTTGACGAAATGGGCCGGCATTTTAACAGGCTCAGCAAATTGTGCTGCTCTCTCCGACTTGTGACGTACCGCGCGATTCATATTTGCCGGTTTTGTTACTTTCACGCAGGATGCGCGGTGATTTTGCGGCTAATGTACTCATTCGTGACACAAAATAACGTTTTGATAACCGTTGTCATTTGGTCATTGGTTGCCACAACGGCATAATGCCCGCCGCCCACATCATTGCAGAGTCTAGGGAGTCAGCTTGACTACGCCTGTCGAACCCTTGCGTTTGCTGCTACTGGCCGAAGAGCCAGCGTGGACAGCGTTATTGCGCGAGTGTCTGGCTCCGTTGGGGAGTGCGGCGGTGCTGATCAGCGCGCCGAACTGGGAGTCGGTCAGCAGTCTGTTCGAAGACAACCGCCACGCGGTGTTGTTGACCGTTCCCGCGTTGCAGCCGGCGCCTGGTCGTTGCAGCCTGTCGACGGTATTGCTTCTGGAACACGAGCCGGCGACCGCGCCCGATGGCGTCAGCGACTGGCTGGTATTCGATGCCCTCGATGCCGGCATGCTCCGGCGTTGCCTGCGGCATGTGCGCGAACGCGGCGTGCTGGAAAACACTCTGCAACGCCTGGCCGAGCAGGATCCGCTGACCGGCATCGCCAACCGTCAGGGTTTCCAGACTTTGCTCACGGCGCGCCTGGCCGAAAATGACGGTCGCGGCCTGGCCCTCGGGCATCTAGATCTCGACAACTTCCGCCACGCCAACGACGCCCTCGGCCATCAGGCCGGTGATCGCCTGATCCTGCAAGTCGTCGCGCGGCTGAAAAGTCAGCTGGAAGTCGGCGATCAACTGGCGCGCCTCGGCAGCGATGAATTCGCCTTGCTGATCGACACCCGCCGCGCCCCGCAACGGGCGGAATGGATGGCCGAACGGATCACCGAAGCCCTGGCCGAACCTTACTGGGTCGATGGCGAAAGCCTGTTGATCGGCTCCAGCCTGGGCATCGCCCATGCCCGCGCCCAGGGCGGCGCCGATCCGCTGATGTGGCACGCGCACATCGCCATGCAGCAGGCCAAGAGCACTCAGGGCTGCACCTTTCACATCTTCAACGAGCGGATCAACCGCAACGCGCGGAGCATGGCCGACCTCGAAAGCGAGCTGCGCCGGGCCTTGCGTCGCGATGAGCTGGAGTTGCATTACCAGCCGCGCCTGAACCTGCAGGATGGCCAGATCGTCGGCCTTGAGGCGCTGGTGCGCTGGCGCCACAGTGAGCGCGGTTTGCTTGCGCCAAGCGAATTCGTGCCGCTGGCCGAGCAGAGCGGCTTGATTGTGCCGCTGGGTTATTGGGTCATTTCCCGGGCCCTGCGTGACATGCAGGCGTTGCGCGAGCGCGGTCTGCCGGCGCTGCACATGGCGATCAACCTGTCGTTCCGCCAGTTCCAGGATAGTCAGTTGCTGCCGACGCTCAGCCGTCTGATCGCCGAGCGCGGGGTCGAGGCGCAATGGCTGGAGTTCGAACTCACCGAAACCGCCGTGATGCGCCGCAGCGATCTGGTCAAGCAGACCATGGACGCCCTCGGTCGCCTCGGCGTGCGTTTTTCGCTGGATGATTTCGGCACCGGATTCTCATCGTTCGTGCACCTCAACAGCCTGCCGATCACGCTGCTGAAGATCGACAAGAGCTTCGTCGGCGGCATGGAGCAGCGCGAAGAGAATCGCAAACTGGTGCACGCGATGATCAACCTTGCGCACAACCTGCACCTGGAAGTGGTTGCCGAAGGGGTGGAAACCCGCGAGCAACTGGATTTGCTGCGAGGGTTCGGCTGCGATCAGGTGCAGGGTTACCTGATCAGCAAGCCGTTGCCGTTGGCGGAGCTGGTTGATTACCTGGTGGCAGATGCCAGCCAGCCTCCGCTGGGAATCGTGGTTTAGCCTCAAGACCCTGTGGGAGCGAGCTTGCTCGCGATGGCCGAGTATCAGTCGAACGATTAGTCACTGACACACCCTTATCGCGAGCAAGCTCGCTCCCACAGTGAAACTCACTCGGGCTGAGCGATCTTGAAGCCTTGAGTTTGCGGCTCGAGCCGAATCATCCGCTTCATCTTCCATTCGAATGCCAGCGTCAGGCTGATCGCCGCGCAGGCCAGGCCCAGTGCCAGACCCCACCAGACGCCGGTCGGCCCCCAGTGCAAATGGAACGCCATCAGCCACGCCGCCGGCGCACCGATCAGCCAGTAGCAACCGAGCCCGACCAGAAATGTGGTCTTGGCATCCTTGAGTCCACGGATGCAGCCCATGGCAATCGTCTGCGTGCCGTCGAACAGCTCGAACCAGGCCGCCACCGCCAGCAGGCTCACGGCCAGTCGAATCACCTCGGCAAACGCCGGATCGTTATGGTCGAGGAACAAACCAACCAGTTGATTCGGCAGCAACCAGAACACCATCGCAAACCCCAGCATCACCACTGCACCAAAGACGATGCCGACCCGCCCGGACATCCGCGCATCGCTCAATTGCCCGGCGCCGTAATGCTGGCCGACACGCATGGTGATCGCATAGGACATCCCCGCGGGGACCATGAATGCCACCGAAACAATTTGCAGGGCAATCTGGTGTGCCGCCAGTTGGGTGCTGCCCATGGTGCCCATGCACAGCGCCGCGAAGGCGAACAGCCCGACTTCCACCGCGTAGGTGCCGCCGATCGGCAGACCCAGGCGCCAGAGTTCTTTGAGGTATTGCCGGTTTGGCCGCGACAGGCCTTCGCGCAACGGGTACGCGTCGTATGCCGGATGCCGGCGAATGTGCCAGGCCAGCGCCAGCGCCATGCAGTTGGCGACAATCGCCGTGACCAGGCCGATACCGGTCAGCCCGAGTTTTGGGAGGCCGAACATGCCGGTGATCAGCGCGTAATTGAGCAGGAAGTTGGCCACGGTGCCGGCGAGGCTGATGACCATCACCGGTGTCGCCCGGCCGATGGCGCTGGTGAAGCCGCGCAAGGCCATGAAGCTCAGGTAGCCGGGCAGGGCGAACGGCAGGGCGATCAGAAATTGCCCGGCGGCGTTGACGTTGGTCTCGGTTTGGCCGAACAGCAGCAACACCGGTTTCAGATTCCACAACAGCAACCCGGCACCCAACGCCATCAGCCACGCCAGCCAGAGTCCGGCCTGAGTCAGCCGGGCGGCACCGATAATGTCGCCGGCGCCCTGACGAATCGCCACCAGGGTGCCGACCGCCGCAATCACGCCGATGCAGAAAATCGACACGAACGAATAGCTCGCCGCTCCCAGACCGCCACCGGCCAGCGCTTCGGGACTGAGGCGCGCCATCATCAGGGTGTCGGTCAGCACCATCAGCATGTGCGCCAACTGCGAGGCGATCAACGGCCCCGCCAGCCGCAGGATGGCCCAGAGTTCGGTACGCACAGGACGCTGCATGTTTTCACATCCTTATAAAAGAGGGAGCAAGAGACCGTCGATTCTCAGGGTTTGGCGCAGGTTGCACAAAGGGATAAAAAGGATGGGTGGCATGATTAAAACTCATCCTGCCGCGATTCTGCTAAGTTGGCGCAATCCCGCCATTGGAGCGTTGTGCATGTCCCGTCGTCTTCCACCCTTGTATGCCCTGCGCGCATTCGAAGCGGCGGCCCGCCACAGTTCGTTCACCCGGGCAGCCGAGGAGTTGTCGATCACTCAAAGCGCAGTGAGCCGGCACATCCGCACACTCGAAGAGCACTTCGCCTGCCGCTTGTTCCACCGCAGCGGGCGCAACCTGCAACTGACCGAGTCGGCGCGCCTGCTGCTGCCGGGCATCCGCGAGGGGTTCGCCGCACTGGAGAGGGCCTGCAATACCTTGCGCGCCGAAGATGACATCCTGCGCATGAAAGCCCCGTCGACCCTGACCATGCGCTGGCTGTTGGCACGGCTCAGTCGCTTCCGGCATTTACAGCCAGGCAACGAGGTGCAACTGACCAGTGCATGGATGGACGTGGATTCGGTGGACTTCAACAACGAGCCCTTCGATTGCGCGGTGTTGCTGAGTGACGGGCATTTCCCGCCGGACTGGGAAGCCAGCCTGTTGTTTCCAGAGGAACTGATTCCGGTCGGTGCGCCGAATCTGCTCAACGACCAGCCCTGGGACGTGGCACGGCTGGCCAGCGCCGAGTTGTTGCATCCGACACCGGATCGGCGGGACTGGCGTAGTTGGCTGGAATATATGGGGCTTTCTGATCAGGTTTCGCTCAAGGGCGGGCAGGTGTTCGACACCCTGGAACTGGGGATGATTGCGGCGGCTCGGGGCTATGGGGTTTCCATGGGCGACTTGCTGATGGTGGCCGAGGATGTCGCGCAAGGGCGCCTGAGTCTGCCGTGGCCGACGGCAGTCGCCAGTGGACTGAATTATTACTTGGTGTGGCCAAAAACCCGTCCGGGAGGTGAACGTTTGCGCCGCCTCAGTGACTTCCTGCAAAGCGAAGTCCGCGCCATGGCGCTGCCGGCGGTCACGCGCTTGAGCTGAAACGTTCGAGCCTGCACAATGCCGGCCTTTAGCCATAACCCCGCTGCTCACTCAAGTATTCGGTTTCACCGCCGAATACGTGCAGGTGGAACCTTCGTGCCGGTTTCACGACTCACCCCCATTATTAGAATATTCCGAGCCGCGATCAGGGAGGATCAGCAGGTTCGAACAGGAGCTGTCCATGTCTCAACCTCGCGCTCGGATCGCCTCGCAGCTGGGCCTCGCGCTCGCCGTGATACTGGCGATAGTCATCAGCGGCAGTACGGTGTTCGCCCTGCGTTCGCTGGATACCGCCAACCTCGCCACCCGTGAAGAACACCTGGCCAGCGAGGCACGCCTGCTCGCCGACCAACTGAGCACTTTCCACGGCACGCTGCGGGAAAGCACCCAGCGCCTGAGCGGGTTGTTCGAGAAGCGCTTCAGCGCCGGCCTGAGCATTCATCCGAGCGAGCCGGTCAACGTTGCCGGCACCCAGACCCCGGGCCTGCATCTGGGTAGCGAAGTGTTGAACAACAACTTCAAGGAAGTCGACGAGTTCAAACAGATGACGGCGGGTGTTGCCACGCTGTTCGTGCGCAGCGGCGAAGACTTCATCCGCGTCAGCACCTCCCTGACCAAACAGGACGGCACCCGCGCCATCGGCACCGTGCTCGATCACGCGCATCCGGCCTATGCGAAGCTGATGGCGGGGCAGGGTTACGTCGGCCGCGCATTGCTGTTCGATCGTTCTTACATGACTCAATACACCCCGGTGCGTGACAGCAGCGGCAAGGTGATTGCCGTGTTGTTCGTCGGCTTCGATTACACCGACGCGCAGAACGCCCAGTTCGACAACCTCAAGCGCTTCCGTATCGGCCAGACCGGCTCGCTGGCGCTGCTGGACGAGAAAAACCAGTGGCTGGTCGCGCCGGCCGGCGTGCAGGCAGTGGATCAAGCAGTTTCCGTGATCAATGGTCTGGCGAAAGCGCCGGGTAAAGGACAGTTCTGGAGCGACAAGTCTGAAGACTTCTACAGCATCGCGGTGCCGTTCGAGGGCGGCCCGTGGTCGGTGGTGGCGAGCATGCCTAAAGCCGAGATCCGCGCGGTGACCTGGAGCGTCGGCACTCAGTTGGCCATCGGCAGTCTGCTGGCGATGCTGCTGGCGGTCGGTTCCGTGGTCTGGTTGCTGCGCAGCAAGCTGGCGCCTTTGGGTGATCTGGTGCGTCAGGCCGAAGCCCTGGGTGCCGGTGATCTGAGTGTGCGTCTCAGCGTGTCGAGCAATGACGAAATCGGCCAGTTGGCCCGCGCCTTCAACCAGATGAGCCAGGCCCTGTCGACCATGGTCGAGCACATCCGCCGCGCTTCGCAAGAGGTCAACAGCCGTGCCCAGGCCTTGTCCGGTCTGTCTGGCGGCGCTTACGAAGGCATGGAGCAACAGTCGGGTGAGATCACCAGCATGGCTGGCGCTGTGGAGGAGTTCTCCGCTACATCGCTGAACATCGCGGACAACATGGGGAACACCCAGCGTCTGGCACAGGAAAACGCCCAGCAGACCCAGATCGGTCGTACTTCGATGGAAGAAGCATCGTCGTCGCTCGAACAGATTGCTGGTGCGCTGAATAGCACCGCCACGGTGATCAACACCCTCGGCCAGCGCTCCCAGGAGATTGGTGGCATCGTCGGCGTGATCACGTCGATTGCAGAACAGACCAACCTGCTGGCGCTCAACGCTGCGATTGAAGCCGCCCGAGCCGGTGAACAAGGTCGTGGTTTCGCCGTAGTGGCAGACGAGGTGCGCAGCCTGGCTTCGCGCACCCGTCAGGCGACGGACGAAATCTCCAGCATGATTCACAGTATTCAGCAGGAAACCGGCAACGCCATCAGCACCATGGAGCAGGGCAACCTGCTGATGCAGGAAGGTCTGTCGCGCAACGCCAACGTGGCGTCGGCGCTGGCGCGGATCGATGAGCAGAGCCGTTCGGCGGGGCAACAGTTTGCTGCGATCACCACCGCGACCCAGGAACAGAGCAGCACCGCGACGCTGTTGAGCAGCAATCTGCAGAGCATCGCGATGGCCAACAGCGAGCAGCGCGAAGTGGTGTCGAACCTGGCAATCACTGCGAAGGAGCTGGAAGGCCTGGCAGCCGACCTGCGTCAGGAGGTCGACCGCTTCCGTTGAGGTCTCTCTGAAACAGCTATCGCGAGCAGGCTCGCTCCCACAGGGTTTTTGTTGGATCTGTGAGAGCGAGCCTGCTCGCGTTTGGGCCCGCCACGACCTCGGCACTTACTGAGTCGCCGGCCGATACTGCAACGCTTCGGCCAGATGTTCGCGACTGATATCCGCGCGCTTCTCCAGATCCGCCAGCGTCCGCGCGACCTTGAGCAGCCGATGCGCCGAGCGCAGCGACAAGCTCAGTCTCTCGCACGCGGTCTCCAGCCAGGTTTCATCGGCTGTGGATAACTTGCAGTGCTTCTTCAGTCCCGGCAAATCGAGAAATGCATTGGCACAGCCCTGGCGCTTTTGCTGGCGCTCGCGGGCCTCGGCGACCAGCGTGGCCGCGCTGGCGCTTTCTTCTCCCGGTTTCACCGCAGGGTTCAGTGCTGTCGCCTCCCGCGCCACCGTCAGGTGCAAATCGATCCGGTCCAGCAACGGCCCCGACAGTTTGTTGCGATAGCGCTGCACCATGTCCGGCGTGCACGAACACTTGCCGCTCGGTTCGCCAAGATATCCACAGGGGCAGGGATTCATCGCCGCCACCAGCTGGAATCTTGCGGGAAACCGCACCCGTTCCTTGGCTCGGGCAATCACGATGCAGCCGGATTCCAGGGGTTCGCGCAGCACCTCGAGCACCTTGCGATCAAACTCCGGCAGCTCATCGAGGAACAGCACGCCATGATGGGCGAGGGTGATTTCGCCGGGTTGCGGTTTTGAACTGCCACCGACCAGTGCCGGCCCGGAGGCCGAATGGTGAGGTTGTCGAAAGGGCCGTTGCGGCCAGTGGGTCAACGGCGCGCCGCTGGCAACGGATTGAATCGCTGCCACTTCCAGCGCTTCACTCTCGGCCAGCGGTGGCAGTAACCCGGGTAATCGACTGGCCAGTAACGTCTTGCCCGTCCCCGGTGGCCCGCTGAACAAAAGGTTGTGCGCGCCGGCAGCGGCAATCAGCAGCGCCCGTTTGGCGGCCAGTTGGCCCTGTACTTCGTTCAGGTCGGGATAGGGTTTCGCGGCATGGATCAGCCCGTCCGAGACATAAGGTTCGACCGGTGTATGTCCATTGAAATGCGCCACGGCCTCAAGCAGATGATCCACCGCGATCACCCTCAGTCCCGACGCCAGACAAGCCTCCTCGGCATTCGCCCGTGGCACCACCAGCGTCCGCCCGGCCTTGCGTGCCGCCAGCGCCGCCGGCAATACCCCGCGCACCGCCCGCACTGCGCCGGACAACGCCAGTTCGCCGAGGCATTCCACATCATCCAGCGTCAACGTCGGCACCTGCACACTCGCCGACAGAATCCCCAGCGCAATCGCCAGATCGAACCGCCCGCCATCCTTGGGCAGATCCGCCGGTGCCAGATTCAATGTGATCCGCCGCGCCGGAAACTGCAGCCCGGAATTGATGATCGCACTGCGCACCCGGTCCTTGCTCTCCTTCACTGCCGCCTCGGGCAGGCCGACCATGGTCAGCGAGGGCAATCCGTTGGCGAGGTGAACTTCAACGGTGACGGCGGGCGCATCCACGCCAATTTGGGCGCGGCTATGGACGATGGCGAGGGACATGGTCGTTCCTTGAGTTGAATCGAGGGGCCGCTTCCTGCGGGTTTTTGAAGGGTAGTTGAGCCGGGTTTCAGTGTATGAATTGAGGTTTACAAGACGTATCAAGACCTGGCGTCAGTGTCACTGCTTCCCTGAATTGGAGCGTTGACTCTCGGCCGGCATTGACGGATCATCCCGTTCGAGGACTGCAACTGCGCATTCGTCGGGACTGGGCACCAGCAAAAGCTCCCCCGCATTTTTGGCAGCAGAGAAAGCTGGTTTCTCTGAAGTAGTGACGACGGGATAGCCTGTCGGATTCTGAACCCATGGATTTAAAGCCGGGAGCTAAAGAATCGCTGCGACTACTCCTCAAAAAATATTCAAAAGGCGTCCTTCGGACGCCTTTTTTATTTCTGATTGGATGGTGCTCGTGGAATCTGCCCCACCAACGTGCCATGTGCGCGCTTTTGCGGGTACCAAGTCACCACGAAGTAACCAAATCCTGTGGCGCGCTCGTGTCGCGGTTCAAGAATCAGTGTTCCCATGGATGTTCTCAGTACCGCGACCCTGTTTCCACATCGCTGTTCTTTGAACTCGCAATAGATTAGTGCTCCTGGGGCGATCATTTTCGCAACAATCGCTGCTACCCCATCGACAGTCTGGCAACCATGCTTGAGCAAATCGGTTCTGTGCGCTTCCCATATGTGTACTACGCCAAAACCACTATTCGCTCGGCGGTGAATACCTATTCGCAAATAAATCTTCCCCCCTGGCAAGCCGAATTTTGGCATATCGGGGATCGCACCAAAGATGTAACTACCATCTGGGTGCCGAACCAGCGTGTTTTCTTTTTGTGTGAGCAAATCAGACAAGAGGGAGTCCAGAACCAGAAAGTCTGGCAATCAATGTGATCCTTCTGAAACTCGACGTGATGGATCGATCAGCGTAGGTGATGGCCAGGAGCGTAACTACAAGTAAAAAATCACGGAATCGGGCGCGGGAGGTGATTCTTGTAGGGCCATGCTTTGATGGTTGTAGGACGTCGGCGAAACGGTGGCGGAGGTCTTGAATAGCCGAATGGGATGCTCCAGTTTGGCCGCTCAATGCAGCCTCTGGAGGCGAAAAATGGACCGCAATGGTATGCGCCCGATTCATCCGGGGGAGGTTCTGAATAAGGAATTCATGGAGCCATTGGGCATGACTGTCATGGACTTGGCCATGCCCACAAACTGGCCTGAAACCGAGATCGAGAAGCTTGTGAAATGCCAGCTCAGGATCTGCGCCGATCTGGCAATCAGGCTGGCGATCCATCTCAACACCACGCCTGAGTTCTGGATGAATCTTCAGTCGATTTACGATTTGCGAAAAGCTGAGGTTTAGAGAGGAGCTTCCGTCCGTGATCAAGTGCAGCGGCTGGCGCATTGCGCTTGATCTGAATCCAAGGTCGTACGGCTGGGAGCTGAACAGTTGCAGTGACTACTCCTCAGAAAACCAATTGTCGCAGCTATCTCAAGGCGAAAAAAAACCGCCTTGAGGAGACGGTTTTCAGTTGCAGGCTTCGGTGAGGCCAAGGCCTGCGCATCCTTAGTGGACACACTCGCGTTTGCTGAGGTTATGCAGGTTTGCTCAGTGGCACAAGCATCAACGAAATTCTTCCAGCCAGTTGCGGGCTGGAATGAGGCCTCACTCAGCCGGCGGCGTCAGCTTCGCTTCCATCTCCGCCACCTTCGCCTCAAGGCTCTCGAGCCGGGCGCGAGTGCGCGCCAGCACCACCATCTGACTGTCAAACTCTTCGCGGCTCACCAGGTCCAGTTTGCTGAAGGCACTTTGCAGCAGCATCTTGAACTGGCTTTCGATTTCGGCTTTTGGCAACGGCGTGTCGCCGCTGAACAGGCGGGAAGCGGTGCCGCTCAGGGCGTCGAGGAAGTCTTTGGGCGCGAGCATGGGATATGTCCTGGAAACTATGGCCGGCAGTGTATCACGCAGTGTCTATAGTCATTGGCGCAGGCACGGATGCACGCTTTTCGCGCAACTGGATGCACGGCCACGCACCGTTGTTGTGCGTATCCCGAGTGCCATTTGGGTGATGGCATCTGCGGCAGCGGCCAAGGGATTGAAATCAGTGGTTTTTGGCGAGATGGCAAGCTTTCTGCTTAGTCACCTTCGACCCATGCACTGATGCAGTCGCTGTGACGAATGCAGTGCGGCAGACGGAGCGGGGAGTTTCGTCTGGAGCGGTTAGCTGGCGTCGACAACGAAGCGTTACAAAGCCAGGCACTGCGCTTAGACTTGAGTCGGGTTTGTTTTCCTGGGGCAAGTCCACCAATTCGGGAGAGAGTTTCATGAAGCTAGTCACTGCCATCATCAAGCCGTTCAAGTTGGACGACGTGCGCGAGTCGCTGTCCGAAATCGGCGTGCAGGGCATTACCGTTACTGAAGTCAAAGGCTTCGGTCGGCAGAAGGGACACACCGAGCTGTATCGCGGCGCGGAGTATGTGGTCGATTTTCTGCCCAAGGTGAAAATCGACGTTGCCATCGACGACAAGGATCTGGATCGGGTTATCGAGGCGATAACCAAGGCTGCCAACACCGGCAAGATCGGTGACGGCAAGATCTTCGTGGTCAATCTGGAACAGGCGATCCGCATCCGTACCGGCGAAACCGATACCGACGCGATCTAAACGCCGCCACAAACCCAACGCCCCAGGAGAAAACAATATGACTCTGCGTAAATTCGCAGGGCTAGGAGCCCTGTTGTCTATCGTAATGCCCGGCCTGGCCATGGCGGCAGACGAAGTGGCAGCTCCAGTCCTGAACTCCGGCGACACCGCCTGGATGCTCACCTCCACAGCCCTCGTGCTGTTCATGACCATTCCCGGCCTCGCGCTGTTCTACGGCGGCATGGTTCGGTCGAAAAACATTCTTTCCGTGATGATGCAGTGCTTCGCCATTACCGGTCTGATCAGCGTCCTGTGGGTCATTTATGGCTACAGCATCGCGTTCGACACCACCGGCATGGAGCAAGGCGTCGTCAACTTCAACTCGTTCGTGGGCGGTTTCGGCAAGGCGTTCCTGGCCGGTGTCACGCCAGCGAGCCTGACCGGCCCGGCGGCGCTGTTCCCCGAGGCGGTCTTCATCACCTTCCAGATGACCTTCGCGATCATCACCCCGGCGCTGATCGTCGGTGCGTTCGCCGAGCGGATGAAGTTCTCCGCGATGCTGATCTTCATGGGCATCTGGTTCACCCTGGTTTATGCACCGATCGCGCACATGGTCTGGTCCGGCAACGGCGGCCTGATGTGGGACTGGGGCGTACTCGACTTCGCGGGCGGCACCGTGGTGCACATCAACGCCGGTGTGGCCGGTCTGATTGCCTGCCTGGTACTGGGTAAACGCAAAGGCTTCCCGACCACCCCGATGGCGCCACACAATCTGGGTTACACCCTGATGGGCGCGGCGATGCTGTGGATCGGCTGGTTCGGCTTCAACGCCGGCTCCGCTGCGGCCGCCAACGGCACCGCCGGCATGGCGATGCTGGTGACCCAGATCGCGACCGCCGCTGCTGCACTGGGCTGGATGTTCGCCGAGTGGATCACCCACGGCAAACCAAGCGCACTGGGTATCGCATCCGGCGTCGTTGCAGGTCTGGTTGCGATCACTCCGGCCGCTGGCACCGTGGGCCCTATGGGTGCACTGGTGATCGGTCTGTCGGCCGGTGTGGTGTGCTTCTTCTGCGCCACTACCCTGAAACGCAAACTCGGTTATGACGACTCCCTGGACGCCTTCGGCGTGCACGGTATCGGCGGTATCCTCGGCGCGATCCTGACCGGTGTGTTCGCCGCACCGTCGCTGGGTGGCTTCGGCACCGTCACCGACATCGCCGCACAAGTCTGGATTCAGTGCAAAGGCGTCGGCTTCACCGTGATCTACACCGCCATCGTCACTTTCATCATCCTCAAGGTACTGGATGCAGTGATGGGGCTGCGCGTGACCGAGGAAGAAGAATCGGTCGGTCTGGATCTGGCACAACACAACGAGCGCGGCTACAACCTGTAAGCACGCGCCGCAAAAAACTTGCCCGGCTTGCCGGGCATTTTTTTGTCTGGAATTTGTCTTCCCTGATACAGCTGAAAGGATTTTTCGTACTGCTTTGGTCGTGTTTACGACGAGTGTTTTTCTGCGGCCAAAGGCTTACATCATTGAAGGAACATCAGGGCCTTTGTTTTTTTCCAGAGCGCGCTAGAATGCGCCCCGAACGTGCGGAGAACTGTATGTGGCAACAGACTCTGATAACCCTGCGGGCACGGCCCCGGGGCTTTCATCTGGTAACGGAAGAGTTGCTCGCCGGCCTGCCCGAACTCAAGGCATGCCGGGTCGGTCTGTTGCATTTGTGGCTGCAGCATACCTCGGCGTCGTTGACCATCAACGAGAACGCCGATCCGGCGGTACGTCGCGACTTCGAACGATTTTTCAATCGTCTAATCCCACAAGGAGCAGACGGCTATGAGCATAACGACGAAGGCCTGGACGACCTCCCGGCGCACTTCAAGGCCAGCGTGCTGGGCTGTCAGATCAGTTTGCCGGTAACGGCGGGCCGGCTGGCATTGGGCACCTGGCAAGGCGTTTACCTGGGCGAGCACCGTGATCATGGCGGTGCCCGTAAAGTCCTCGCCACCTTGCACGGTGAAGGGGCATAAACCGTTGGTCACCAATGGTTACTGATTTTTTTCCGGCGACTTTCGACAGTCGCCAAAGCTGGTCTATAACTAATCTGCTTTTCGCAAGTCATGAGGTAGAACATGAGCGACGATGATCTGGAAAACGACGACCTCGAAGTAGGCGACGAAGACGAGGCCGAGGACGGTCTGGAAGCAGCAGCGGAAGACGTTGCTGAAGACGATGGCGGTGACGATACGCCGGCCCCGGCTGCCAAAGGCAAGGCCAAGGCTGCGGTGTCGGTCGACGAGTTGCCGAGCATCGAAGCCAAGAACAAGGAGCGCGATGCCTTGGCCAAGGCCATGGAAGAGTTCCTTGCGCGCGGCGGCAAGGTGCAGGAAGTGGAGGCCAACGTGGTCGCCGATCCGCCCAAGAAGCCGGACAACAAGTACGGTAGCCGCCCTATCTGAGGCGTGTCGCTTGCTTGCTGAAAAAGCCCGCCGTCGCTGCGGGCTTTTTCATGTCTGAAACAAAAACAAACGAATGCACATCCTCTGGGAGCGAGCTTGCTCGCGAAAGCGCCAGGTCGGTCACGGCAATGCTGAATGACACAGCGTATTCGCGAGCAGGCTCGCTCCCACAGAGGTTATGTGTCAGTGGGAGGTAGCATTCCAGCGGGCGAGCACGGCAGGCAGATCGTTGAGGCTGCGAATTTCGGCATCCGGCAGGCGCTCCGCTTCCCAGACCTTGCCCGCCGGGTTGAACCAGATCGCACGCAATCCGGCCTGTTGCGCCCCGGCGATGTCATCCCCCGGGTGATCACCGATATGCACTGCCGCTTCGGCGCTCACGCCACCGCGCTGCAACGCTTCATGGAACAGCCGCGCATCCGGCTTGGCGATGCCGATGTCTTCGGCACACAACGCAAACTTGAAGTAGTCCGCCAGCCCGAGGCGACGCACATCGGCGTTGCCATTGGTGACCACGCCGAGGGCGTAGTGCTTGGCGAGGGTTTCCAGGATCGGCTCGACCTCCGGGAACACCTCGATCTGATGCCGCGCATGCAGAAACACTTCAAAACTCTTGTCTGCCAGCTCCGACGCTTCGCCGTGGGCGTACCCGGCTTCTTCCAGCGCATGGAACAGCACTCGCCGGCGCAGCGCGCTGATGCGGTGCTTGAGTCCCGGCTCGTTGGCCAGCACCCGCTCGCGGATCGACCACAGATGCTCTACGGGCACCGCGCCCAGATTCGGCGCATGTTCGCTCAGCCATTCGCGCAAAACCGCTTCGGCGCTGACGATCACCGGGGCGGTGTCCCACAGGGTGTCGTCGAGGTCGAAGGTGATCAACTGGATGCTCATGAATCGTCGCCTTTCATGCGTTTGGCCCGTGGATGGGCGCTGTCGTAGACCGCCGCCAGGTGCTGGAAGTCCAGGTGGGTATAGATCTGGGTGGTCTTGATGTCCGAGTGGCCGAGCAATTCCTGCACCGCGCGCAGATCCTGGGAGGACTCAAGCAAATGGCTGGCGAAGGAGTGCCGCAGCATGTGCGGGTGCAGGTTCTGCCCCAGTTCGCGCTCGCCGGCCAGTTTGACCCGCACCTGAATCGCTCGCGGGCCGAGGCGTCGGCCTTGCTGGCTGACGAATACCGCGTCGTCCGCAGGATTGGTCAGCGCCCGCAGCGGCAGCCATTGCTCCAGTGCTTCCCGGGCTTTTTTGCCGACCGGCAACAGACGCGTCTTGCTGCCCTTGCCGAGCACCTGAACCATGCCGTCGGCCAGATCGAGCTGATCGAGATTGAGCCCGGTCAGCTCCGACAGGCGCAGTCCTGAGGAATAGAACAACTCCAGAATCGCCTGATCGCGTCGCGCGAGAAAATCGTCCTCCACGGCACCTTCAAGCAGTTGCAGGGCGCGATCGGTGTCGAGGGTTTTCGGCAGGCGGCGTTCGCCTTTGGGCGGTGCCAGACCCGTTGCCGGGTCGTGATCGCAGAGGCCTTCGCGATTCAGATAGTGATAGAGCCCGCGCACCGCCGAAAGCAGGCGCGCCAGACTGCGCGAGGACTGGCCCTGGGCATGCAGGCGGGCGATCAGGCTGCGCAGACGCTGGATGTCCAGGGCCTGCCAGCTGCCGATGTTCTGTTTGATGCACCAGCCGAGGACTTTATCGAGGTCACGCCGGTAGGCCGACAGCGTGTGCGGCGACACCTGTCGCTCACTGCGCAGGTGTTCGCAGTAAGCGTCCAGTTGTCGTTCCATGCTCAGCGTACCGAGCGCAGGGAGCTGTTGACCCGTGGCAGCACGCGACCCATGACTTCGGCGATGTAGCTGAGGAACAGCGTGCCGACCGAGCTCTTGTAGTGCTGCGGATCACGGCTGGCGATGGCCAGGATTCCGTGGATGCCCTGATGGCTGACGGCGACCACGGCGGTGGAGCCGATCTGCTTGCGCTGTTCTTCGCCGAACAGGAAGTCCAGCTCGTGTTCACGCAGGCTGCCGCTGACGCTTTTGCCTTCGGTGAGCAATCCGCCAATGGCGGTCTGCGCGTCGGCGTGGGTCACCCAGCGGCCGACCGGGGCCGGGTTGTCGCCCAGCAGGATCAGGCTGACGAAGGGCACCTGGAAATCCTGGCGCAGGCTGTCTTCGACGCTGATCACCACGTCTTCCAGAGTGGCAGCGTCCATCAGCGCGAGGATCAGGCGACGGGTCTTGTCGAACAGGCGATCGTTGTCCCGGGCGACGTCCATCAAGTGCGAGAGGCGATGACGCATCTCGATGTTGCGGTCGCGCAGGATGGCCATCTGACGCTCGACCAGCGAGACGGTATCGCCGCGCTGATGGGGGATGCGCAGGGACGGCAGCAGTTCTTCATGTTCGGCGAAGAAGTCCGGATGAGCCTCCAGGTATGCGGCAACCGCTGCCGCCTCCAGGCTCTCGGACGCTGATTCACCGGACTGTCGGGCGGGTACCTGAGGCTTGTCGGTCATGGCTTCTGCTCACTCAAAGACGCACTTGTCCTTCGTATACGCGCACTGCCGGGCCGGTCATCAACACCGGTTGGCCGGGGCCTGCCCACTCAATGGACAGGCGCCCGCCCGGCAGGTCGATCAGCAGTGGCGAATCCATCCACCCCTGACTGATCGCAGCTACAGCAGCAGCGCAGGCACCGGTGCCGCAGGCCTGGGTTTCCCCGGCGCCGCGTTCCCAGACGCGCAGTTGTGCGCGATGGCGGTCGATGACCTGGAGAAAACCGACGTTGACCCGCGCCGGGAAGCGCGGATGGTGTTCGATTTTCGGCCCCAGTTCATGCACCGGTGCAGTGTTGATATCGCTGACCCGCAGCACCGCATGGGGGTTGCCCATCGATACCGCTGCCAGATCGACCGGCGTACCGTCGACATCCACCTGATAACTCAGGGCCTGCTCCGGCGCCTGGAACGGAATGTCCGCCGGCACCAGGCGCGGGGCGCCCATGTTCACGCCGATCTGGCCGTCGTTACGCACGTCCAGTTCGATGATGCCGCCCTTGGTCTCGACGCGGATCTGCCGTTTGGCGGTCAGGCGCTTGTCGAGCACGAAGCGGGCGAAGCAGCGCGCACCGTTGCCGCACTGCTCCACTTCGGAACCGTCGGAGTTGAAGATCCGGTAACGGAAATCCACATCCGGGTTGCTCGGCGCTTCGACGATCAGCAACTGGTCGAAACCGATGCCGGTGTGCCGGTCGCCCCACATTTTTGCGTGCTTGGGCTGAATATGCGCGTGCTGGCTGACCAGGTCGAGGACCATGAAGTCGTTGCCCAGGCCGTGCATCTTGGTAAAACGCAGCAGCATGGGGTTACTCCGGCAGCAGGCTTTCGCCGGCAAACAGCTCGGCCACGGTTTCGCGGCGACGCACTTCAAATGCCTGATCACCATCCACCAGCACCTCGGCGGCACGGCCGCGAGTGTTGTAGTTGGAGCTCATCACAAAACCGTAGGCACCGGCCGAATGCACGGCCAGCAGATCGCCTTCTTCCAGCGCCAGTTCGCGTTCCTTGGCGAGGAAGTCGCCGGTTTCGCAGATCGGGCCGACGACGTCGTAGGTACGCGCTGCGGTATCGCGTGGCTTGACCGGAGTCACGTCCATCCAGGCCTGGTACAGCGCCGGACGGATCAGGTCGTTCATGGCCGCGTCGACGATGGCGAAGTCTTTGTGTTCGGTGTGCTTGAGGTACTCGACCTGGGTCAGCAGCACGCCGGCGTTGGCGACGATGAAGCGGCCCGGTTCGAACACCAGCGCCAGATCACGACCGACCAGACGCTCGCGCACAGCCTTGATGTAATCGGCGGCCAACGGCGGCTCTTCATCGCGATAACGCACACCCAGGCCGCCACCGAGATCGATGTGGCGCAGATGGATGCCGCAATCGCCGAGGCGATCGACCAGATCCAGCAGGCGATCAAGGGCATCGAGGAATGGAGGCAGAGTGGTCAGTTGCGAACCGATGTGGCAGTCGACGCCAACCACTTCCAGGTTCGGCAGGTGCGCGGCACGCACGTACACGTCTTCGGCGTCGGCGATGGCGATGCCGAACTTGTTCTCTTTGAGACCGGTGGAAATGTACGGGTGGGTGCCGGCATCGACGTCCGGGTTCACGCGTAGCGAGATCGGCGCGCGAACGCCCAGCTCGGCGGCGACCACTTGCAGGCGCTCGAGCTCGTCGGTGGATTCGACGTTGAAGCAATGCACGCCGACTTCCAGCGCACGGCGTATGTCGTCACGGGTCTTGCCGACGCCGGAGAACACGATCTTGTCCGGGCTGCCGCCGGCGGCCAGTACGCGTTCCAGCTCACCACGAGAAACGATGTCGAAACCGGCGCCGATACGGGCCAGGACATTCAGGACGCCGAGGTTGGAGTTGGCCTTGACCGCGAAGCAGACCAGATGCGGCATGCCGGCCAGGGCATCGGCGTAGGCCAGGTACTGGGCCTCGATGTGGGCGCGGGAGTAGACGTAGGTCGGTGTACCGAAGCGATCGGCGATGGCGGACAGCGCCACACCTTCCGCGAACAGTTCCCCGCCACGGTAGTTAAAAGCGTCCATGGCGATCCCTTAGTAAACGTCGTGCTTGTGTGCTTTGGAGGCAGGCTGTTGTTGCGACGACTTGGCTTGCTCGGCCGGGTCCTGATCTTCATCGGGCAGGTACAGCGGGCCTTTTTGACCACAAGCCGAAACAAGGCAGGCAACCGCGACGAGCGCAGCAAGGGAAGAGATCAGGCGCTTCATGGCGAAATCCTTGAAAATGCGTTAATTGCGCCGGAGTATACCGGCCACCCGGCAGCTTGCCTATGCGACGGAACTCCCGTCCGGCGGGGCTCGCCCGCAGGCGGGTCGATCAAGTGCAATCCATGTGGGAGCGAGCCTGCTCGCGATGGCGTCAGCACATTCAACATCTGGTTGTCTGATCCACCGCTATCGCGAGCAGGCTCGCTCCCACAGGAAGCAGTGCAGACAGGGTTGTTGGTCGTTATCCTTTGCAATCGGCTGACAGCGTCCGTATCTTGCGGCGCTTGAGCCTGATCAGACATTTTTTGAGGTTGCCGCAATGAGTTTGTCCGAAGCCCGTTTCCACGATCTGGTCGATGAAACCCAGGAAAAACTGGAAGACATCTTCGACGACAGCGACCTGGACATCGACATGGAGAACTCGGCCGGTGTGCTGACCGTCAAGTTCGAGAACGGCACCCAGTTGATCTTCAGTCGTCAGGAACCGCTGCGTCAGCTGTGGCTGGCCGCTGTCTCCGGCGGTTTCCACTTCGACTACGACGAAGAAAGCGAACGCTGGATGTGCGACAAGAGCGAAGAACAGCTGGGCGAAATGCTCGAGCGTATCGTCAAGCAGCAGGCTGGCACCGAATTCGATTTCGAAGGCCTGTGATTTCGTGACTGACACCGCGCCCGTCCGTCCGCCGAAGCCGCTCTACAGCAACGTCAGCCCGGCCGTGCCTTCGCCGTGTACCGGCGTGTGCCGGCTGGATGAGCAGAAGGTCTGCCTCGGCTGCATGCGCCATGTCGAAGACATCCGCGAGTGGCGTTCGGCCGATGATGAGCGCCGCCGGGTGATTTGCGCGCAAGCGTCTCAGCGCCGGCAGCTCGCCGGAGCGTAGCTTGTATATTTTTTGAGCTGTGATAGTGTCCGGAAACGCCTCAACCCATCGAGGCCTGGTGAAAACCCCGTCTTTTTTGGCGGGGTTTTGCTTTTTTTGTGTGCAGAAGAAAGGAGTCTGCCCGGATCATGACCGCACCTTCCATCACCCTTACCCGTCTGGACGTGCAACGTCTGGAGCGCCTGATCGACAGCCTGGATGACACGCTGCCGGGCGTGATCGCGCTGCAAACCGAACTGGACCGCGCCGATACCCTGGTCGGTCACGATGAAGTGCCTGCCGACGTCGTGACGATGAATTCCCGTGTGCACTGCCGCGAAGAAAGCAGTGGCAAGGACTACCACCTGACCCTGGTCTACCCGAAGCACGCCAATGCCGATGAAGGCAAAGTCTCGATCCTGGCCCCGGTCGGCAGTGCGCTGCTGGGCCTGAAGGTTGGTCAGCACATCGACTGGCCGGCTCCGGGTGGCAAGACCCTGAAACTGACCTTGCTCGAAGTCGAATCGCAGCCGGCCAACGGCGGTGATTTCCCGGAGTAACCCGCCCTAGACCTGCTCGAGCGCTTCGTTCAGAGAGCGTTCCAGGTCGGCTTTGTAACGCAGATACAGATTGCTCGAACTCTGCCCGTCACCGATCACGCCCGACAGGTCCAGGTCGGTGATGTAGCAGCGGTAGCGCTCGGTTTCCCGGCGCTGCCCGACGATCTCCCGGGCGACCACGCTGAACAGCTGGTCGCCATGTTCCAGCTCGCTGAATTCCCGTTGATTGCAATACAGCGTGACTTGCACTTCGCCTGGCGCGGCTTTGCCGACGATCGCCTGCACGTCGTAGAACGGTTTGTTGACCGGCGTCTGCGGCGCCGGGCGCATTTCGACCCGTCGCGCGCGTCCCGGCCCCGATGGCAATAACTGGTAATACAAGATTTCAAGGCTGGCGGCATGGCCCGCATCCATCGGCAGCAGCGCTTCGCGGCGGAACTGGATCGATTGCAGGAACCGCTGCAACGGTACCAACAGGCTTTGCTCGTCGTGATAGGGCAAGTGCTGTTGCCACAGCGCATTGAATTCGTCGAGTACGTACAACTCGGCGGTTTGCTCACTGATCCGGTAGAACACCTGAATGCATTCAGGCTGGCCCATTGGCAGGATCAACGCCAGGTCGTGGTCTTCCAGCGCCATCGGGTCCAGGTGCAGCGGGCTGTAGCGCGGCTGTTCCTCGCCCAGGTAATCGAGCAGCGCCGGCAGGGTGGCGAGGGCGACATGGCTGACCTGACCCGGCACCAGTTCCAGCACGTGATAGTGCTGCTGCACCTGGATCAGGTAGCGGTGATTCAGGTCACTGAGCAACAGGGTCTGCGCGGTGTCGATGATTTCTTCCACCCGGCGGGCGATGAATTGCGCGCGGTTGTGACAGAAACAGCGCACTCGCAGCGATGGTTGTTGCGACCCGCGCGGCAGATTGTTGAGGTAATCGCGCAGGCAGTCCATCAAGGCATGCGGGCCGTCGAAGCGGTTGACCAGCACTTCGTTCCAGCTGTTGAGCGTGACCTGATCGAGGGTCAGCACCAGGTTTTCGCGTACGCCGGCGTAGCTCAGCGAGTCTGTGCGCTCGGTGGTCATCAGGATGTTCAGGTCGCGGTGATGCTTGAGCGGATCGACCCCGACATTCACCAGCATCAATACTTCGCTCGGCACGGCGGCGCGCAGCAGCGGTTCTTCGGCAACGGTCGACAAGGGCAGGGCGATGCTTTGTTGCAGGCTGCCGAGCAGGTTGAACAGCTCGAACTCGCTCATATCGCTGGTGCCGGGGTGCAGGGCCAGTCGGGTGCTGCTGTCGATCACGCCGTTGCGATGGCACCAGGTCAGCAGTTCCAGCAACTCGCGGCTGCGCTTGATCGGCGCGAAGTGTTCCCACTCCAGCGCCGTCAGGCTGCCGTTGTACAGGCCCCACTGGGTTTGGCCCGGTTCCTTTTTGTTCGGCGATTGCACCAGGGTTAGCGTGTCTTCTGCCAGGTCCGGGGCGATGCCGGGGTTGATGAACTCGACCTTGTCGGCCTTGCGTTCGAATGCCGCATACAACCGTCGGCCTAGAACGTTGAGGTCGCGCTTGTTGATCAGGCTGACAGTCTGTTCGGTGCGGGCGAACTGGGTCAGGAAGCGGTAGCTGTAGTTCAGTTCGTTGACCAGCGCCCGGCGCTCGGCGCTGACCTGACGGACTTTCCACTGGCTGCGGCTGTCGAGCAGCGCAAGCTGACGCTGATCCCAGTGCCATTCGCTGGCGAGTCTTTCCAGCAGTGAACGCTGCCAGCTCTGGGTGCGGCTGTTGCCGGTGAGCTTGCGATTGACCTTGAGGTAAAGCGCACGGCGCACCAGCTCAAGGCGCTCCGGCTCGCTGCGCGCGGTCAGGTATTCCTCGATCCGGCGGTAAACCACCATGTACGGATCCAGCTCGTCGAGGTCTAGTCGGTTGGCGAACACCGCCTGCTTGAAGCGCAGGCTCAGGCACTGCACCTGGGGGTGCTCGCTGGCGTAGACCTCGGTCAGCAGCAGTTTGAGCACCGACTTGTAAGGTGATTCGATGCCCTTGAACAGTTGCCACAGGCCGGCGCCGACGAATTCGCCCGGCGGAATGTGTGCCATCGGCCCCAGGTCGAGGGTTTCATCGTTGCGGATGAAGCGCTTGGAAATCAGGGTGTGAGTGTATGCGTCGTAGGCGCGCTCTTCGTAGACCGGCACCAGCCACCAGATGGGTGTGCGCCCGGCGAGCCAGATCGCGGTGCGGTAGAACTCGTCCAGCAGCAGGTAATGCTGGGTGGTGCCGCAATCTTCGGAACTGAGCTGGGTGTCGCGCTCGCCTTTGACGAAACGTGCCGGGTCGATCAGGAAGAAGTGCGCCTCGGCCCCCTGACTGGCAGCCCAGGTCTCGAGCAACTGGCACTTCTTGCGCAGCTCGGCCAGTTCGCTGTCGCTCAGGTCGGAGGCGTGGCAGACCCACACGTCCATGTCGCTCTGGTCGGCCTGGGCCAGGGTGCCGAGGCTGCCCATCAGGAACAGACCGTGAATCGGTCGTGGCGGGTTACTGCCGTGACGCGGCTTGTAGGAGAACGAGCGGGTCAGGCGCTGGGCTTCGGCGAGGGCGTCGGCGTCCGGTTCGTAATTCGACAGCCCGGCTGGCGTGCTGCCCGAGACGTAACCTGGCAACAGCGGATGATTGACGTGAAAAAACAGCGGCAGCAGCGTCAGCACACTTTGCTGGCGCGTCGAAAGACCTTCCAGTGCCCGGTTCAGGCGACCTTCGTTGAGTTTCAGAAAACGTGCACGTAGCTGGCTGAGTACCTTGCGGTCGATGCCTTCGTCCAGGTCGGGGCGGATTTCATGGGTGCGGGTCATGTCGGCTCAAACCGGCGCGCAGGGCTCGGAGGCAAGGGGTCTCGGGTGTCCGGGAGTTTAGCGCCTGAGCAGCAGGAGTTTTAAGCTGAATTTGTTTTTTGACGTCAGATTTCTATCGCGCGGCGATGGGCGACGTTCATGGCTGGCCCGCGGAAATCCCGTGGCAGGGGTTTCCGTGGGCAAAGTCGGGAGGATCAGGCGGTTTGCTGCTCTTTGAGAATCGTCAGTACGGTTTGCACGTTCTGTGCGGCATCGCGACCGAGGCTGGTCAGGTAACCGCCATCAGGCTGGTCTGTCAGTTCTTTTTCGAACAGGCGTTGTGCGGCGGCAATGTGCTTCGGGGCAGCGGTCTGATGAATTTTCAGACCTTCCTGGGAACTGTCCAGGTTGAAGAGTGCGAGGACTTCCAGTTCGGCAACCAACTCAGGGGTAAGCGACATAAGGACTCCAGACTTTCTAGGAATTGGACGACAGCGCCCCTAAGGTGAACCTGCCGGCGCGGCCTGTCCAGTGCGCGTGTCAGGGTTTTTGTCCCGGGGTGGATTCCAGTGTAGTCAGGGGGCGGCAGAAGGCCGCGCAGATGGGTGACAAATTGTGTGGGAGCAGGCCTGCTCCCACAGCGAGGGGCCGTTTACTGTTTTTCCGGTGGCAGTTCCGGCAGTGCGCGCAGCGCGGTTTCGTACCATTCGGTATCGAACGCGCGGTCATCGTCGAGCATCGCGTCGATTTCGTAGGCCAGCACGTGGGCCATCAGATTCAGGATGTCGTCACGCTCGTAACCGACCAGCGTCAGCTTGTTGAAGGTTGCCTTGGCCGCTGGCGGGTTGTCGCTTTCGATCTGGTTCTCGATCGCTTCGATCAGCGTCGATTCGGTGAACTCTTCTTCATCATTGTCGATGTCAGTCGGCTCGCTCATGGCAGGCTCCTCAAGGAAAGGCGCCAGTTTACCCGCATTCAGCGGCGTGATGCTGCTGGCAGGATTCCCCGGAGCGATCTATAAACAGGCACTGCCCACCCCGCACGGCCTGGAGGCTATGTGATGTTCAAGCTCTATGGATTCTCCGTCAGCAACTACTACAACATGGTCAAACTGGCGCTGCTGGAAAAAGGTCTGCCGTTCGAAGAGGTCACGTTCTACCCGACGCCTACGCCTGAATCTCTGGCCATCAGCCCGCGCGGCAAGGTGCCGGTGCTGGGAGCTGAAGGCGGGTACATCAACGAAACGATGGTAATGCTCGAATACCTCGAAAGCAGCCAGAAGGGTGTCCCGCTGTTGCCGACCGAGCCGTTCGCCCGTGCCCAGGTGTTGGCGGTGGCCAAGGAAATCGAGCTGTACATCGAGCTGCCGGCCCGTGCCTGTTACGGCGAAGCGTTTTTCGGCACGGTGTTGCCGGAGGCGATCAAGGAGAAAACCAAGGCTGAATTGCTGCTGGGCTTTGCAGCGCTGGGACGTCACGGCAAGTTCGCCCCGTATGTGGCGGGCGACAGCCTGAGCATTGCGGATTTGTACTTCCTCTACAGCGTGCCGCTGGCGGCTGCGGTGGGGCACAAACTGTTCGGTCTGGATTTGCTGGCGGAGATGCCGAAGGCCAAGGCGCTGCTGGAGCGGCTTGAGCAGAATCCGCACGTGCAGAAGATTGCGGCGGACAAGGATGCGGCGATGCCGGCGTTTTTGGCGATGATCGCTGCGAAGAAGTAAGTTTTTGCTGTTCTGAGGGTCGCCTTCGCGAGCAAGCTCGCTCCCACAGGGTTTGTGTTGAAACACGATTGTGTGTTCTACGCAAATCCTGTGGGAGCGAGCTTGCTCGCGATGCTTTTGGCTTTTAGCGGCTGACGATCAGAGCCTGACCGCGAACCACGGCAGCCTTGACCTGCGCCGGCGCAGTGCCGCCGATGTGGTCGCGGGCATTCACCGAGCCTTCCAGGGTCAGCACGGCAAACACGTCCTGCTCGATCTGGTCGCTGAACTGGCGCAGTTCTTCCAGGCTCATTTCCGCCAGATCCTTGCCGGTGTCGACGCCGTACTTCACCGCGTGACCGACGATCTCGTGGCAATCACGGAACGGCAGGCCACGGCGAACCAGGTAGTCGGCCAGGTCAGTGGCGGTCGAGAACCCGCGCAGCGCCGCTTCACGCATGATCGCGTGTTTCGGTTTGATCGCCGGGATCATGTCGGCAAAGGCACGCAGCGAGTCGCGCAGGGTGTCGGCGGCGTCGAACAGCGGCTCCTTGTCTTCCTGGTTGTCCTTGTTGTAGGCCAGAGGCTGGCCTTTCATCAGGGTCAGCAGGCCCATCAGGGCGCCGAACACACGGCCGGTCTTGCCGCGTACCAGCTCCGGCACGTCGGGGTTTTTCTTTTGCGGCATGATTGAGCTGCCGGTGCAGAAGCGGTCCGGCAGATCGATGAACTGAAACTGCGCGCTGGTCCACAGCACCAACTCCTCGGAGAAACGCGACAGGTGCATCATCGCGATGCTCGCGGCCGAGCAGAATTCGATGGCGAAGTCACGGTCGGACACGTTGTCCAGCGAGTTGCCGCCGACGGCATCGAAGCCCAGCAGTTGCGCGGTGTATTCGCGATCGATCGGGTAAGTGGTGCCGGCCAGCGCGGCGCTGCCCAGTGGCATGCGGTTGGTGCGCTTGCGGCAGTCGACCAGACGCTCGTAGTCGCGGCTGAGCATTTCGAACCAGGCCAGCATGTGGTGCCCGAAGGTCACCGGCTGAGCGGTCTGCAGGTGGGTGAAGCCCGGCATGATGCTGGCGGCTTCACGCTCGGCCTGCTCCAGCAGGCCTTTTTGCAGGCGGGTGATTTCGCTCAGGATCAGGTCGATCTCGTCGCGCAGCCACAGGCGGATGTCGGTCGCGACCTGGTCGTTGCGGCTACGGCCGGTGTGCAGCTTCTTGCCGGTGACGCCGATGCGGTCGGTCAGGCGTGCTTCGATGTTCATGTGCACGTCTTCGAGATCGACGCGCCAGTCGAACTGGCCGGCCTCGATTTCGCCCTGGATGGTCTTCAGGCCATCAATGATGCTGTCGCGCTCGGCATCCGTCAGCACGCCGACCTTGGCCAGCATGGTGGCGTGGGCGATCGAACCCATGATGTCGTGGCGATACAGGCGCTGGTCGAAAGTGACGGAGGCGGTGAAGCGGGCGACGAAGGCGTCGACGGGTTCACTGAAGCGGCCGCCCCAGGACTGATTGGTCTTGTCAGTGCTCATGAATTCGCTCGTATCGGCTTGAAGAAAGTAGGCGTGAAACGCTGGCGCGGATAATAACAGGGTTGCCAATCCTGTCGCTGACACTGGTCGATACGTTTTTTTCTCATTCGCTCCTCCATAGTCTTCGCCGTCTCCGAGGGTTTTGCGCAAGGATATTTTCCGATTGAGCAATATCGTCCCGACGAGCGTCTACAGTAGGACATAAGGGTCGGTGGGGCGCAGATCAGCTAAAGATCCGGCTACCGGCTATAAGAAGAGGGGGTAGGTGGATTGGCCATTGGCATACCCTGCGTAAAACGCAGTCAGCGGCGGGCCCTGAGCGATGTGTACCGGGCGTCGGCAAATATTGCCGGCCGACGTACGGCACTTTTCGGCGCTCGCGCTAGTCTTAGCGTGGACCGCGGTGACGGACGTCACTCCACTTGTCTACGCTATCCTTGTGCGAGACTCACGCAGGAATCCAGCGCAATATGAATGTCCTGATCGTTGATGACGAACCACTGGCCCGCGAGCGCCTTGCCCGAATGGTGAGCGAGCTTGAGGGCTACACAGTCCTGGAGCCCAGCGCCACCAATGGCGAAGAGGCGTTGGCACTGATCGACAGCCACAAGCCGGATATCGTGCTGCTCGATATCCGGATGCCGGGCCTCGACGGCCTGCAGGTTGCTGCCCGACTGTGCGAACGCGAAACCCCGCCAGCCGTGGTGTTTTGCGCAGGTCCCGATGAATTTGCCGTGGAAGCCCTGCAGGCCAGCGCCGTGGGCTATGTGGTGAAACCCGTGCGAACCGAACATCTGCATGACGCCCTGAAAAAAGCCGAACGTCCCAACCGGGCCCAGCTCTCGGCCCTGACCCGTCCTGCTGCCGAAAGTGGCAACGGCCCGCGCAGCCATATCAGCGCCCGGACCCGAAAAGGCATTGAACTGATCCCGCTGGATCAGGTGGTGTATTTCATAGCCGACCACAAATACGTGACCTTGCGCCACGAAGGTGGCGAAGTCCTTCTGGATGAGCCGCTCAAGGCGCTGGAAGATGAATTCGGCGAGCGCTTCGTGCGGATCCACCGCAACGCGCTGGTCGCCCGTGACCGCATCGAGCGACTGCAACGCACACCGCTGGGCCACTTCCAGTTGTTCCTCAAGGGCCTGAACGGTGACGCGCTGATCGTCAGCCGCCGACATGTGGCAGGCGTGCGCAAAATGATGCAGGGGCTTTAATCCGCAGGCTCCGAGCGGTTCTTCGTTCTTTTTACCAGGCATCGCAGGCCAGGGAGGCCACGCCGTTTCTGATTCAGGTCAAAGAGGATTTGGCTGAGCTGTTATTATCCGCCGTATCTATTCAGTACGGATTGATCCATGTCCTCTCGCGAAATCCGCATCGCCACCCGCAAAAGTGCTCTGGCCCTCTGGCAGGCCGAATACGTCAAAGCCCGTCTGGAAGCAGCCCACCCGGGCCTGCTGGTGACGTTGGTGCCCATGGTCAGTCGCGGCGACAAGCTGCTCGATTCGCCCCTGTCGAAAATCGGCGGCAAGGGCCTGTTCGTCAAGGAACTGGAAAACGCGCTGCTGGAAAACGAAGCCGATATTGCCGTGCACTCGATGAAAGACGTGCCGATGGACTTCCCCGAAGGCCTCGGTCTGTTTTGCATCTGCGAGCGTGAAGATCCACGCGATGCATTTGTCTCCAATACGTATTCCAGCCTCGATGCGTTGCCTGCCGGCAGCATCGTCGGTACCTCCAGCCTGCGTCGCCAGGCGCAGTTGCTGACTCGCCGTCCCGACCTCGAAATCCGTTTCCTGCGCGGTAACGTCAACACTCGTCTGGCCAAGCTCGACGCCGGCGAGTACGACGCGATCATCCTCGCGGCAGCCGGCCTGATCCGCCTCGGTTTCGAAGACCGCATCACCTCGGCCATCAGCATCGACGACAGCCTGCCGGCCGGTGGCCAGGGCGCCGTCGGTATCGAATGCCGCAGCGCCGACACGGAAATCCATGCCTTGCTCGCACCTTTGCATCATGCCGACACCGCTGACCGTGTCACCGCCGAGCGTGCCCTCAACAAACATCTGAATGGCGGCTGCCAGGTGCCGATCGCCTGCTACGCCGTACTCGAAGGCGATCAGTTGTGGTTGCGCGGTCTGGTGGGTGAGCCGAGCGGCGGCAAGCTGCTCAGCGCGCAAGCTCGCGCCCCGCGTGCCGCAGCGGAGAAGCTGGGCGTGCAGGTTGCTGAAGACCTGCTCAGCCAGGGCGCCGACGATATTCTCAAGGCAGTCTACGGCGAGGCAGGTCACGAGTGACCGCCTGGCGCCTGCTGCTGACGCGCCCGGCGGAGGACTGTTCGGCGCTCGCCGCCGTGCTGGCCGAACAAGGGTTTTTCAGCAGCTGTCTGCCGCTTTTGGAAATCGCGCCAATGCCGGTCTCTGACACAATGCGCCGCACGATCACGCAACTGCCGCGTTGCAGCGCGGTGATCGTGGTCAGCAAGCCGGCGGCGCGGATCGCGGTGGATCTGCTCGACTCTTTGGGTTTGGCGACTCCGACGATGCCGTGGTTCAGCGTGGGTGCAGCGACCGCCGCTATCCTTCGGGATCGGGGGCTGGATGTGAGCTTCCCGGACGCGGGCGACGACAGCGAAGCCTTGCTGCAATTGCCGCGTCTGCTGGCGGCGGTGGCCGAGCCCGGCTCGCAGGTGTTGATCCTGCGCGGGGAGGGCGGACGCGAACTGCTGGCCGAGCGCCTGCGCGCGCTTGGTGCTAGTGTCGAATATCTAGAGTTGTACCGTCGCGACCTGCCGGACTATCCGCCGCAGGAGCTGCCCCGCAGGATTACTGCGGAACGCCTGAACGGGCTGGTGGTCAGCAGTGGACAGGGTTTCGAGCACCTGCGCCAACTGGCCGGCGACACCTGGCCTGTGCTTGCGCAGTTGCCGTTGTTTGTTCCAAGCCCAAGGGTTGCCGAGCAGGCCAGTGCCGCCGGGGCCCGAACAGTTGTGGATTGTCGCGGCGCGAGTGCCGCGGCCTTGCTGACGGCGTTACGGGAGCATCCCGTGCCCGTTTTCTAATGCAAAGGATGGATACGTGAGCGAAACAGCCTTGCCTAAAGATGACGTTCAACCTGTGATCGATGCACCGGTTGATGCACCGCCACCGGCCGCGGAACCGCGCCGAGGCAACGGATTGGCCATTCTCGCGCTGCTGCTTGGCGCCGCCGGTGTTGCGGTGGGTGGCTGGGGTGTCTGGCAGGTGCGACACCTGCAGGCCAGCACTCAGAATCAGTTGAGTCAGGTTCAGGCGTTGAACGATCAGGCTCAGACCCTGAAGCTCAACGAACAACGACTGACCGAACGCCTCGGGCAATTGCCCGGCGCCGATGAACTTGCTGATCGCCAGCGTCTGGTGACGCAACTTCAAGGTGATCAGCAACGCCTCAATCAACGTCTGGAAACCGTCCTCGGCGCCAGCCGCAAGGACTGGCGTCTGGCCGAGGCCGAGCACTTGCTGCGTCTGGCCAGCCTGCGTCTTTCCGCCCTCCAGGACATCAGCAGCGCCCAGGCGCTGGTGCAGGGTGCCGACGAAATCCTGCGCGAGCAGAATGATCCCGGCTCGTTCGCTGCCCGCGAGCAAGTGGCGAAAACCCTGGTGGCGCTGCGCAGTACCGAGCAGCCGGATCGCACGGGGCTGTTCCTGCGCCTGGGCGCCTTGCGCGATCAGGTCGTCGGCCTCACCGAGCTGGCGCCGGAGTACAAGGATCGTGGCGATTCACTGCTGGGCCTGACCTCCGATGGCGACGGTGCCAGTCGCTGGGCGCAGTGGTGGGATCAGATCTCGCGCTACATCCGCATCGATTTCAACGCCGACAAAAACGTCCGGCCGCTGCTCGCTGGCCAGAGCCTGAGCCAGGTGCGTCTGGCCCTGAGCCTTTCGCTCGAGCAGGCGCAATGGGCCGCGCTCAACGGTCAGGCGCCGGTATACACCCAGGCCTTGGCAGAAGCGCGTGACGTCCTCACGGGCAACTTCAACCCGGACAACCCGCAGAGCAAAATCATGCTCGAGCAGGTCGCGGAATTGAGCAAGCAACCGGTTACCGTCAACACGCCGGATCTCACCGGAACCTTGAGCGCGGTGCAGGCGTACCTGGAGCGCCGTAACGTCAACGCCGAGGACTCGGTCAAACCCTTCGCCAAACCGGCCGCCAGCAGCGCGCAGGAGGCGACACCATGAAGCGCCTGTATGTGATCGTGTTTCTGGTGATCGCCGCGACTGCGGCGCTGGGCCTGGCGATTGCCGAGCATTCCGGGTACGTGCTGGTCGCCTACAAAACCTTTCGTTATGAATCGAGCCTGTGGGCGACCCTGGCGGTGGTGGCAGTCCTGTGGCTGCTGGTCTGGGGGATCAAGGTGCTGGTCGAGCTGGTGCTGACCTCTGGCGGTGTGGTCAATCCATGGTCGCGACGTAACCGCAGCCGCCGCGTGCAGGTGGCGATCGAGCATGGTCAGCTCGATCTGGCCGAAGGTCGTTGGGCCAGTGCCCAGCGTCACCTTTACCGGGCCGCCGAAGCCGAACGTCAACCGTTGCTCTATTACCTGGGCGCCGCCCGCGCCGCCAACGAACAGGGTAACTACGAGGAAAGCGATCGTTTGCTGGAGCGCGCCCTCGAGCGTCAGCCGCAGGCCGAGCTGGCGATCGCCCTCAGCCATGCGCAACTGCAAACCGATCGTGGCGATACCGATGGCGCGTTGGTCACCTTGCAGGCAATGCACGAACGTCATCCGCACAATGTCCAGACCTTGCGCCAGCTGCAGCGTCTGCATCAGCAGCGCGGTGACTGGTCGTCCGTGATCCGGCTGTTGCCGGAGCTGCGCAAGGACAAAGTCCTGCCACCGGCCGAACTGACCGAACTCGAGCGTCGTGCCTGGGGAGAAAACCTGTCCCTGGCGGCCCAGCGTGAAGAGGATGGCGCAGTCGGTTTGCAGTCGCTCAACCGCGCCTGGCAGCAACTGACGTCTGCCCAGCGCCAGGAGCCTGCGCTGGTGCTGGCTTACGCCGAGCAATTGCGTCAGCTGGGCGCTCAGGTCGAAGCGGAAGAGATGCTGCGCACGGCGCTCAAGCGCAAGTACGACAGCCATCTGGCGCGTCTATACGGTCTGGTGCGTGGCAGCGATCCGGCGCGTCAGTTGCAGACGGCCGAGGGCTGGCTCAAGGATCATCCGGGCGATGCCAGCCTGCTGCTGACGCTGGGGCGTCTGTGCCTGCAAGCCAGTCTGTGGGGCAAGGCGCGGGACTATCTGGAAAGCAGTCTGCGAGTGCAGCGCAATCCGGAAGCGTGCGCCGAGTTGGCGCGTCTGCTGGCCCGGCTGGGCGACACCGAGCGCAGCAACCTGCTGTTTCAGGAAGGGCTCGGCATGCTGGATGAACGACTGCTGGCTTCGCCATTGCCCGTAGCCGTTCGGGCGTGATCAGAAAGGGGGAGCATGCTCCTCCTTTTCTTTCCGGTGACTGAATAGTTACCGGTAAATCTCCTCCCGAGCAACGTCCTACAGAGGGCTACACCGAATCCTTCGGTGCCTGTCGGGATTTCCCTACACTTCTGCTGAAGTGTCGACAGTGACCTGCCTTGAAAGCCCGAGGCCCTTTCCTCTACCGTAACTGCCTGTCTTTATTGTTACGGATAAGCCATGTCGTTGGCCTGCTCACGCTCCCTGTTCTTTATGGCTTTCACTGCGGGGATTCTGGCCCTGGGAGCTTCCTATTACCTCGAATACGCGGTCGGTCTGGTGCCTTGCAGCCTGTGTCTGGTCCAGCGCCTGTTCATGAGCGTACTTACCCTTTGTTGTGGCGTGGCGGCGGTTCATGGACCGCAACGTGTCGGTTTGTCGCTGTATTGGACGACGGCATTGCTGACCAGTCTTGGCGGGATGACGGCGGCGTGGCGGCAAGTGCTGTTGCAAAGTGACTCCCTTCAAAGGTTGGCGCATTGCGGGCCCGGGCCGGAAGAAATGTTCAGCAGCCTGCCGTGGTTATGCGCGTTGATGCGTATGTTCAATGACACTGCCGACTGCGCGGAATTGTCCTGGACGCTGTTCGATCTGAGTATTCCGGAATGGAGTCTGCTGTTCTTCGTGGGAATGTCGATCCTGGCGGTATACCAGTTGCTGCGCCAGGTCTGGATGGTTCTGCAGCGCCCCCTCAGCGGCCAACCGTCGCACCTGGCGCTGGTCAGGGATTAAACACTTGTATGAACTTTCTCTCCTGCGTACCTTGAAGCCATAGGCGTGCGGGCATAATCTGGCCCGCACGTGTCATAGCAATTTTTAGTTGCTCGATGACGCTCTGCCCGGCCGCCTCTCATAGCAATAGTCACAAGAAGGGGCGCGGGTGCAGGGCAGCATGACCCACAAGGGAAGAGAGATCGCCATGCTCGAAAGTTGTCAGAATGCTCAGGAACGTTGGGGTGGAGTTCATCTGCTGATCGACCGCTGGCTCCAGGAGCGCGAGGAATTGATCGCTGCTTACGACAAGCTGGGCGCCAAACCTCAAGCGCTGTCCGAAGATCGAAAACCCCTGCAGGAATTCTGTGGAGTGCTCGTCGATTATGTCTCGGCCGGCCACTTCGAGATCTACGAACAGCTGACGGGCGAGGCCAAGGCTTTCAACGACAAGCGCGGCCTGGAACTGGCAGAGACGATCTATCCGCGGATCGATGTCATCACCGAAAAGCTGCTCGCATTCAACGACCTTTGCGATGAAGGCAAATGCGTTGCGGAGAAATTCAAGGAGCTGGGCGGCCTGCTCCACGAGCGCTTCGAACTGGAAGACTGCCTGATCGAAGTGCTGCATACCGCACACAAGGAAGAGGATTCGGTTCAGGCCTGAATCGGACTTCGCAAGACACAGAAACGGTGCGCCCACAGCGCACCGTTTTTTATTGGGCGATCAACTGGTCGCGCCGCGCAATTCCACTTCGAACACCAGCGGTGTGAACGGCGCGATCAAGTCGCCAGCACCGTCAGCGCCATAAGCCTGATCCGATGGAATCACCAGTCGCCACTTCGCACCGACCGGCATGTTCTGCAACGCGGTGCGCCAGCCGGCGATCACGCTGTCGAGATTGAACCACTGCGGCTGAGTGTTCTGGTCGAACACGGTGCCGTCAGGCAGCCGGCCGATGTACAGCACCTGCACTTTTCCGTCCGGCCCGGCCTTCGTGCCATTCCCCGGTGCCAGCTCGGTCAGCAGGATGCCGTCGGCCAACTCCTTCACACCCGGCTTGGCTTTTTCGGCGGTGAGAAAACGTCGCTCGTTTTCCATCGCCGCTTCAGTCGAAGGCATCGCTGCCTGCTCGGCTGTCTGCGATTCATGATCAGCCAGGATCTGCTCGATGCGGGCCTCGCTCAGCGCCAACGGCTTGCCTTGATAGGCCTGCTGCAGACCTTCGATCAATGCCTGGATCTGTAGCTGCGGCACTTCCTGACGCAGCCGTTCACCGAGGCTGGCACCGAGGCTGTAAGCCAGATCGTGAGCATCGTTCGCGGTGGTTTTTTCGTCGGCCTGGGCCACGGAAAAGATCATGCAGAGGGATAAAAAAAGGTAGCGCGACATGGGCACTCTCCGTCCTGAATTGCGGTGGATTATGCCAGCGCGAACGTCTGCAACGGTGAACTGCTTTTGCCAATGCGCAGAAGTTTTTCGCAAGCCTGCAACCGAGTGCTTTCGATACTGTCAACATGCCCTAGCGGCGGTAGCAGCAGAGGTCTAGTATGAGCCGCACTCACGTCAGCCAGGAGGTAAACCATGTCGGCCACCAAGAAGCCTGTAAACACTCCGTTGCATTTACTCCAACAACTCTCGGGCAGCCTGCTCGAGCATCTGGAAAACGCTTGCTCCCAAGCTTTGGCTGATGCTGAAAAACTGCTCGCCAAACTGGAAAAGCAACGCGGCAAGGCGCAAGAAAAACTGCACAAATCCCGCACCAAATTGCAGGACGCAGCAACAGCCGGTAAAGCCAAGGCGCAGACCAAGGCCAAGGCTGCCGTGAAGGAACTCGAAGACCTGCTCGATGCGCTGAAGGATCGTCAGTCCGATACCCGCAGCTACATTCTGCAACTCAAGCGCGATGCCCAGGAAAGCCTGAAACTGGCCCAGGGTGTCGGTCGTGTTCAAGAGGCCGTCGGCAAGGCGTTGTCCCTGCGTTCGGCTAAACCTGCAGCGGCACCTGCGAAAAAAGCGGCTGCCAAACCTGCTGCAAAAGCACCGGTCAAAGCGCCTGCGAAAGCGCCAGTGAAAACCGCTGCAAAACCAGCCGCGAAGAAACCCGCAGCCGCCAGCGCTGCCAAACCTGCGGCTAAAACCACAGCGGCCAAACCAGCTGCCGCCAAACCGGCTGCTGCAAAACCAGCCGCCAAACCTGCGGCGAAAACCGCTGCTGCAAAAGCGGCACCGGCAAGAACCGCCGCTGCAAAACCAGCTGCCAAGCCAGCCACCAAAGTGGCCGCTAAACCGGCAGCAAAACCAGCCGTTAAAGTCGCCGCTAAACCGGCCGCCAAAACTGCTGCAGCCAAGCCTGCGGCGAAAGCCGCTGCCAAACCGGTTGCTGCCAAACCTGCTGCCAAAGCGGCGGCGAAACCAGCGGCCAAGCCTGCGGCCAAACCTGCTGCAAAACCAGCGGCCAAACCGGCTGCAGCAGCGAAGCCTGCAACGACCGTAGCCAAGCCAGCGACCGCTGCTAAACCGGCCGCCAAGCCGGCAGCGAAACCAGCTGCAAAACCTGCGGTGAAAAAACCTGCCGCTGCCAAGCCGGCTGCCGCCAAGCCAGCCGCAAAACCAGCTGCAGCAAAACCTGCCACTGCGCCTGCTGCCAAACCTGCCGCACCGGCAACTCCGGCTCCGACCGCAGCACCGGCATCCGCCGCCACTACCTCGACCACCGCAACCACGCCATCGCCGGCGCCGGTGTCGAGCGTCGCCAGCAACCCGTCCAGCGCCTCCTAAGCGCCGGTCGCCGCGACGCGCAGCACTTGCAGCGCGTCGCGGTTCAGGTTGGCCGCAGGGCCGGCCAGCACTTGCAGCCAGTCACTCGATTCCTTCGAATTACGCTTCCAGCCTTGCGCGACGCCTTCCAGGCGTGACAGCAGCGCACGCTCCGCCTCCAGCTCCAATCCCTTGATCTGCTCGCGCATGCCCTTGAGTACCGGATCGGTGTCGGCCAGGGTTTTCCACTGCATGCGCAATGCGCGTAACGGCTGGACCACTTCCCTGTCCCAAGGCTCTGTCAGTTCCAGAAGCTGCCGGGCGCATGCCTCGTCACAGGTCGCATCGCGTTGTTCCAGCCATAAACCGCACAGCATCAGGCACACGTTGGCCCCCGCCGATTGCAGGCGCAGGCAGGCATCCTCCACGCCGGGACGGGCGTAGACGGCAAGGGCAAAGCTCCACAGGTCAGAGGACATCGTGCTACTCGCGCCAGTTGCGGGGGAAGCTGGTAGACTCCGCCGCCATTATGATCCGACTTCAGAACCTGACTTTACAGCGTGGCCCGCAACGTCTGCTAGAAGACGCCGAGCTGACCCTGCACGCCGGCCACAAAGCCGGCCTCATCGGTGCCAACGGCGCCGGCAAATCCAGCCTGTTCGCCTTGCTCCGCGGTGAGTTGCACCCGGACTCGGGTGACTGCCTGCTGCCGGCCGACTGGCGTATCGCCCACATGCGCCAGGAGGTCGACACGCTCGAACGCCTGGCGGTCGACTATGTGCTCGACGGCGACCTGCGCCTGCGCGAAGTGCAGCGTGAGCTCGCGGCAGCCGAAGAGGCCCACGACGGTACCGCGCTGGCCCGCCTGCACGCCGAACTCGACAGCGCCGATGGCTACACCGCCGATGCGCGGGCTCGCAAATTGTTGGCTGGCCTCGGTTTCACCAACGAGCAGATGGATCGTCAGGTAGGAGATTTCTCCGGTGGCTGGCGGATGCGTCTGAACCTTGCGCAGGCTTTGATGTGCCCATCAGACCTGCTGCTGCTCGACGAACCGACCAACCACCTGGACCTCGACGCCATCATCTGGCTCGAAGAGTGGCTGAAAAGTTACCCCGGCACTTTGCTGCTGATTTCTCACGACCGGGATTTCCTCGATGAAGTGGTCGATCACGTGGCCCACGTCGATCAGCGCAAGCTGACCCTCTACCGTGGCGGCTACACCGCGTTCGAACGCGCCCGTGCCGAACGCTTGGCCCAGCAGCAACAGGCCTACGAGAAGCAGCAGGCGCAGCGTGCGCACATGGAAAGCTACATCGCCCGCTTCAAGGCCCAGGCCACCAAGGCCCGTCAGGCCCAGAGCCGGATCAAGGCGCTGGAGCGGATGGAAGAGCTGTCGGCGGCCCACGTCGATTCGCCGTTCGACTTCGTGTTCCGCGAGTCGACCAAGATCTCCAGCCCGCTGATCGACCTGTCCGATGCGCGCCTGGGTTACGGCGAGAAAACCGTGCTGGAGAAGGTCAAGCTGCAACTGACTCCCGGCGCGCGGATCGGCTTGCTCGGCCCCAACGGCGCGGGTAAATCGACCCTGATCAAGAACCTCGCCGGTGAACTCGAGCCCCTGGCCGGGCGTCTGACTCGCGGTGAGAACACCGTGGTCGGTTACTTCGCCCAGCATCAACTCGACTCGCTGGACTCCAAGGCCAGCCCGTTGCTGCACTTGCAGCGTCTGGCGCCGACCGAGCGCGAACAGACCCTGCGCGATTTCCTCGGTGGTTTCGATTTCCGTGGCGCGCGGATCGACGAGCCGGTGCTGAACTTCTCCGGTGGCGAAAAGGCCCGCCTGGCCCTGGCGTTGATCGCCTGGGAAAGGCCGAACCTGTTGCTGCTCGACGAACCGACCAACCACCTCGATCTGGAAATGCGCCTGGCGCTGACCATGGCGTTGCAGGAATTCAGTGGTGCGGTGCTGGTGGTTTCCCACGATCGGCACCTGCTCAAGAGCACCACCGACAACTTTTTCCTGGTCGCGGACGGCAAGGTCGAAGAGTTCGACGGCGACCTCGAAGACTACGCCCGTTGGCTGGTCGAATACCGTCAGCGCAACGCCCCGGTCAGCAACACGCCGGTCAACCCGGACAAGACCGACAAGAAGGCCCAGCGCCAGGCTGCCGCTGCGTTGCGTCAGCAACTGGCGCCGCATAAACGCGAAGCTGACAAGCTCGAAGCCGAGCTCGGAAAGCTGCATGAGAAACTGGCCAAGGTCGATGCCAGCCTTGGCGACAGCGACATCTACGAGCCGGCACGCAAGAACGAACTGCGTGAACTGCTGGCCGAACAGGCCAAGCTGAAAGTCCGCGAAGGCGAACTTGAAGAAGCGTGGATGGAAGCTCTGGAAACGCTGGAAAGCATGCAGGCGGAGCTGGAGGCGTTGTCCTGATGGAAGCTTTCAAACTTCCATTGCCGGCGATGTGGGTCGAGCCGATCTGGCTCGGCGTGCAGATTCTGCTGATCCTGCTGGCCGGCTACTTCGCCCAGCGCGTCGTCGCCCGCTTCCTGACTCGCCTCGGCGAGAAGTACCCGTTCCCGCCGCAGTTGCTGATGCCGCTGCGCGGCGGTCTGAGCTGGCTGATCATGGGCAGTGCGCTGATCTTTGTGCTGGAACGCCTCGGGGTCTCGGCCACGGTGCTGTGGACTGCGTTGTCGGGCTTCGTCGCGGTGGCGGCGGTGGCGTTCTTCGCCATGTGGAGTGTGCTGTCGAATCTGCTCTGCGCAATTCTGATCTTCACCGTCGGCCCGTTCCGTCTCGGCGACGTGGTCGAACTGGTCGACACCACCGACAAACCCGGCGTCAAAGGCCGGGTGGTGGCGATCAATCTGCTCTACACCACCTTGATCGAAGCTGAAGAACTCGGCACCGGCAGCGCCATGGTACAAGTGCCCAACAGCCTGTTCTTCCAGCGTTCGGTGCGACGCTGGCGCGGGTCGGATGTCTTCCCTTCCAGCGGTTTCGAAAAGTAGGCTCCCGGCGTTTGTACTGACGCTTTTCGCGAGCAGGCTCGCTCCCACGGTCGGCGGCTGCAACATCCTGCAAAAAATCGGTAGTCAACCAGCCAAATCCGCATTAGCTTTGAGGATTGTCACGAGTCCGAAGTCGAGGTGTGCGATGGAGCTTCAAACATGGCTGGCGTTTTTTGCCGCCTGCTGGGTGATCAGTCTTTCTCCGGGTGCCGGTGCCATTGCGTCGATGTCCAGCGGCCTGCAATACGGTTTCTGGCGCGGCTACTGGAATGCCCTGGGCCTGCAGATCGGCCTGGCTGTGCAGATCGCCATCGTCGGCGCCGGTGTCGGCGCGATCCTCACCGCTTCGGCCACCGCGTTCCATGCGATCAAATGGTTCGGTGTCGCCTACCTGGTTTATCTCGCGATCAAACAGTGGCGCGCACTGCCGATGGATATGAGTGACGACGCGGCGGTCCGGCCGATCGGCAAGCCGCTGGCCCTGGTGTTCCGTGGCTTTCTGGTGAACATCAGCAACCCCAAGGCGCTGGTATTCATGCTGGCGGTGCTGCCGCAGTTCATCAATCCGCATGCGCCGCTGTTGATCCAGTATGTGGTGATCGGCGTGACCATGATCGCGGTCGACCTGATCGTCATGGCCGGCTACACCGGTCTGGCGTCGAAGGTGTTGCGCCTGTTGCGTACACCGACCCAGCAGAAACGCATGAACCGCACGTTTGCCGGGCTATTCATCGGCGCGGCGGCGTTCATGGCGACGTTGCGCAAAGCTGCTGCGTAAAGCGTACAGGCATAAAAAAGGCGACCTTTTCAGGTCGCCTTTTTCGTTTCCGGCTGTCGATCAGCGCAGAATCACCGGTGCAGTATCACGCGGCAGATTGTTGCGCTGCTGCGGTTCACGCGGCTGCTCGTAACCACCACCGCCGAGCTGCATGCTCAGCTGTCCGGCCACGTCTTCGCCCAGCGCCTTCGACACGTCACGCACCACCCGTGGGCGGTTGAGCGAGATCTTGATGTCGCGGTGGTTCACCAGTTTGGTGTCCTGCGCTTCACCCATCGCCGTGAAGGCTGAGGTGATTTCGTAGGTCTTGGTGTTGATCAGGCTGAAGTCGGCCACCAGCGTCAGGCCCAGCACTGCCGAATAGCTGTCGGTGTTCGCCAGCTCGTTCACGTCCTGGGTGAAGTCGATGTCCGACACGGTGCCGAACAGCACGTAGTCGGCGCCCTTGAAGTTGCCGGCCTTGATCCGCTTGATCACGTCGTAGACGTCACCCTTGGAGGACGCGGTGTACGGCGTGCCCTGCACCAGCTGGAACATGCCGGTGCGCAGGATTTCACCCTTGATGTCGCCGGTGAACTTGCGCAGTTCGGTCTGTTCGATGTAGCTGGTAGTGGCTTCAAGTTCGTTGTAGCTCGAAGAACCGCTGGAGCTGTAGTAACCCTCGCGGTAATTGTTCTGGGCCGAAACGATGTGGATGTATTGCTCCACACGTTCCTGGTACGCCAGATCCGTCACCGCTACTTTCGGGGCCGCTTGCACGCTGAACGCGCAAGCCAGGGCCATCATGCCAATCCATGTGCGCATCGATTAACGCTCCGTGGTTTTGCGGATCTCTTTCTCGTCCATCCACTCGGCCAGACCGCTTTCAACGTCGATCAGTTGCAGGCTGAATTTGTAGAAGACGTCCTTGTAGTCGCTGCTGCGCTTGACGATCGAGCTGATCGAACCTTCAAGACGGTATTTGGCGGCGATCATGTTGCCGGTCTTGGCCACGGTGCTCTTCTTGTACAGACCGCTCTGGTTTTGCAGCTTGAGCTGGTCGACCTGGCTCTGCATGGCGGTGTTGTCGCTGGCGAAACGGGCGGTGCCGGACTTCATCAGCTGGGTCTTGATGCTGGTGGTGATTTCGCGGGTGTCGATGTATTCGCTGGTCTTGTTCTTCACGTCGTAGACCTGCACCACAGGGCGACCCTGCAGAATGCCGGACTGGGCCAGGGAACGGGTCATTGACTCGGCGATCATCTGCAGGTCGGTCGAACCGAACTCGTTGGTCACGGTTTCAACGGCCTTGGTGTCGCCGTAGCTGATGTTCTTGCTGCCCAGGGTCGGCGAAGTGTTGGCGCAACCGGAGGCCAGCAGGGCGAGGACGGCGATGAAGGAAAAGCGTGCAAACATGGGAATGGTCTCTGAATCGGGAATAGGGTGTCGGGCTTAAGGCGTCTTGAGTTCCAGACGGAAGTCCACAGCTTTCGGCGTCGGGGCGATGCCCTGGATGAAGCTGGTCTGGGCGCCGTACATCATCTGGCTCTTCCAGACTTCTTCTTCGGCGATCGGGAAACCTTCCGGCCCGAGCCAGGCGAAGCGGTAGTAGAACGTCTTGTTGCTGTTGAGGGTGTTGCTCAACTGTACGTTGACGGTCATGAAGCCGTTTTCGCGGGCCACGCGCATCGCGCCGACCACGATGTGTTTCTGCGGGCCCATGGCCACGACCTTGCTCGCGGCACTGCCCGGCTCCGGTGGTGGCGGGGTGGCGCAACCGCTCGCCAAAAGGGCGAGGGCGGCGACGGCGATGAGTTTGAAGCGCATGCAAAGACTCCGTTCTTAAGGTTGTTTGAGGCTGGCCACGGCGGTGGCGCCAGCGCTCGGGGTGACGTGGGCGGCGAGGCCGGCGGCGAACACCTGATTGCCGACGGCGCGCAGGGTGATCACCTGGTAACGCTGATCGACGGTCACCTTGACCTGAGAGCCACCGACGGCGCTCGGCAGGGTGACGTGGTGCTCACCTTTCTTCAAGCGCAGACGTACCACCTGAGTGGTGTCCGGCAGGGTGCGCCACGTACGGGTATCGGCACCTTCGAGCACAGCTGAAGAAATACCGACTGCCAGACCGGCCAGCGGGTTGGTCTCGTTGATCTTCTTTTGCGCCACACCTTTGGTGATCGCACGCACGGTGGTGCGCAGGATGATCCCCGGCATGTCATCGCGCAAGGCGCGGCGGGACATGGCGGTGGTGCTGTTCAGCGCGGTCAGGTCGACCTGTTGGCCGTCGACACCGATCTGCGCGAATGGCGCGGTGGAGGTGTCAGGCTTGATGATCGGGAACGACAGCGGGGTGATAACCACGTTGTTGGAGATCGGCAGCGGCAACGGCACGCGGATCGAATCGCGGGCCGGCGCCAGACCGCTTTGCACCACGATCAGGATGTCGCTGTCATCGCTCTTGACCGGCTTGTCGAGGTTGACCAGCGCCTGCTCCAGCAGCGGGGTGTTCGGGCGCAGCTCGGCAGCCTTGCGATAGCCCGGCGCAGCGAGGTCTTTCTCGCCCAGGGCTTCATAGACGAAACCGGCCAGGTAGTGGCTGAACGCACTCTGGTAGCTGTTTTTCAGGCCGACCACTTCCGGCGCGTCGAGGCTGGCGACCGGGTAGCCCTGCAAGTCCTTGTATTCGGTCTTGACGCCTTCCTTCTCGGCTTCCTCTTCGCTCTTGAGGTATTCCTTGTCACGCAGGTCGGCGATCACGGCCTCACGTTCGTGAGTCTTCTTGATCGCGGTGCGGGCGCCGTCGAAATCGTTGACCGCCAGCAGGTTCAGGGCCATCTGCGTGGTCAGCATGACTTTCTCGTAGTCGTAACCTTCGTAGCGGCGCACCTTGTCGTTGACCAGGAAACTGCCGAACTGGGCCAGGTACTTGTCGGTGTCGAGCTTGACTGAGTCTTCCCACTTGCCCACCACCTGGTCGGCGCTGGTCCAGGCACTCTGGCTGCCGGACAGATCGCCCTTGGCGCGCAGCAGCTCACCCTTCTCGAAGTAATAGAGCAGGTCTTTGTCCGGGCCGGTGTTGTTCTTTTCCAGCAGGGTCAGGGCGGCGTCGACGTTGCCGGTGGCCAGTTGCTGGTTGGTCTGGGCCAGTTCGGAATCGTAGTTGCGAAACGCCGAACAGCCGGACAGCAGGGTGACAGCGCTGAGCGCGATCAGAGTGGGAGCGCGGAATGCCATGGGGTACTTCTTCCATGAGTAGCGACAGCCTCGGTGCGGGTCGGGCTGCTGGGACCGATCGGCAGTGGCGTTGGCCTCCTGCCAATTCCTCATAAAAAGAGGAGCTTTAATGCCGCATCGCGATAGCGCGGGCGCGGCATTATAGGCGGGTGATGCTGGCCATGTAATAGCTTTTTAATTGCACCGGTTAGTTAGGTGCCATTACTTGTCGGGCAGTCTGGCGTTGCCGATGACGTTGGCGACGTCGCTCAAAACCCGCAGGTTGATCAACTGATGGTCGCGGTTGATACGCAAGGTGACCGGCGCCGCTGCCGGGGCATTGGGCGCACTGAACTGGTGATTGCCTTTTTTGAGGCGCACTCGTGCCACCAGCGTCTTGTCCGGCAGGGTGCGCCAGGTGCGGGTGTCGGCTTCTTCAAACGGATCGTGCTCCGTCACCACGAGCGATGCCTTGGCCGGATTGCGTTCGTTTTCCTGAGCCTGGGAAATGGCGGCCATGTTGGCGCGAAACATCGCCCGGGAAATGATCGCCGGCATGTCGTCGCGCAGCGTACGGAACGCCATGTCGGTGACGCTGTTGATCACGGTCAGTGGCCGTTTGCGGCCATCGACCAGGATGTGGTCGAACGCCGGTGTGACGGTATCCGGCACCAGAATGGGAAACGAGATCGGCGCGGTGATGACCAGGGTTTCATTGAGCCGGACCGGGATCGGCACAGTTACCGAGCTGCGGGCTGGCGCCAGACCGCTCTGGACAACGATCAGAACATCGCTTTCATCATCCTTGGCTGGCGGTTTGTCGAGATTGCGCAGCGCCTGTTCGAGGAAGGGCGTGTTCGGGCGCAACTCGATCGCCTGGCGATAACCCGGCGCAGCCAGGCCGCGTTCGCCCAGCGCTTCGTAGGTGAACCCGGCGAGGTAATGGCTGAAGGCACTCTGGTAACCGTTCTTCAATTCAATGACGGCCGGCGCATCGAGGGTGGTGACCGGATAGCCTTGCAGGTCCTTGTAATGCACGGCGATACCCTGAGCCTTGGCCTGCTCTTCGAGTTCTTCGTACTGGCGTTCCCGCTGGCGGGCGATCAGGGTTTCGCGTTCGTGGGTTTTCTTGATGTCGGCCCGGGCGCCGTCGAAATCACTTTCGGCCAGCTGATTGAGGGCCATCTGCGTGGTCAGCATGACTTTTTCGTAGTCGTAACCTTCGTAGCGACTGAGCTTGTCGTTGACCAGCATGGTGCCCATTTCATAGGCGAAGCGGTTGAGCAGCTTCATGGGCGCAGAAGGCACCGCCTCTTCGCGCTGGAACACCATCCGGTCGGCGCTGCGCCAGGCTGTCTGGCTCTGGGGCCGTGCGTTGGCGAAGCTGAGGATTGAGCCCTTCTCGAAGTAATACAGCAGATCCTTGTCTTCCCACGGGTTGTTCCACTCCAGCACATCCAGGGCGCCCTGGTAGTCGGCGTGCATCAGCCGGTCGTTGGTCTGTTGCATTTCCAGGTCGTAATTGCGGTAGGCGGCGCACCCGCTCAATTGCAGGGCGACGCTGGCGAGCAGTAGAAGCAGCGAGTGTCGACGCATGGGCAACGGTTCTTCCTTGAACGGAAAGGGCGGGGCGGGCCAGCATTATAGGGATGAGTATTGGCGTTGAGCAGCGCAGATCTCTCGACAAGTCACCGAGAAAGCTTGAGTCGATCTCGATCGACGTGAACAATATGTAACTTCGCATTTCCACTTGAGACTCATTCATGACTGCCGCGTCCCGATTCCTGGCCTGGCTGGTGTTCCCGTTGTGCGCCCTGAGCAGCTTCAATCTGCTGGCCGACACCGTGGAAGGCGCGCCGCAAGCGCTGCACCTGCTGGATTACATCAGCGCTGATTACCCGCCGACGGTGGAGGCAGGCAAGGTCATTGACGATGGCGAATACCGCGAGCAGCTGGAATTCACCCAGGTGCTGCAAGGGTTGATCGCCGGCCTGCCGGCCAAACCGGAGAAAGCGGTGCTGGAACAGGGCGTCACCGCCTTGCACGCCGCGATCACCGCGAAACAGGACGGCGCGGACGTCGCCCGTCAGGCCCGGCAACTGGGCGCGAAACTGGCGGTGGCTTATGAAGTCAGCCAGGCCCCGATCATCACGCCCGATCCGACCCGTGGCGCGCCGCTGTACGCGCAAAACTGCTCGGTGTGCCACGGCGACGCGGGTGCCGGCGACGGCCCGGCGGGTCTCGGCATGACGCCGGCGCCGGCCAATCTGCGCGACGCTGCGCGGATGGATCACCTGAGCCTGTACGCGATCTACAGCACTCTTGGCCAAGGTGTGGAAGGCACTGACATGCCAGCCTTCGCCGATCAGCTGGATGACCGTCAGCGCTGGGATCTGGCGACCTACATCGCACAGTTCAGCGCCGATCCGGCCACGGCCAAATCCGACAAGACCTACAACATCGCCGACCTGGCCCGTCAGACCCCGGCCGAAGTGCAGGCCGCCGAAGGTGCTGACGCCGCCGCGATCTTCCGTGTACAGCGAGCGCAGCCGCCGCAGGTCAAACGCGGCCCGGCGCAGTTGCTCGACTACACCGCCGCGACTCTGGACAAGAGCCTGGCGGCGTACCGCGCCGGTGAACACGATCAGGCCTATGACCTGTCGGTGGCGGCGTATCTGGAAGGCTTCGAACTGGTCGAAAGCTCGCTGGACAACGTCGACGCCAACGTGCGCAAGGACACCGAAAAATCCCTGATGGCCTATCGGCAATCGCTGCAGGACGGCTTGCCGGTGGAGCAGGCCGAGCAGCGTCTGGACGCGGCCAAGGCCAAACTCAAGGAATCCGCCGGCCTGCTGGGCAGCGACGGTCTGAGCTGGTCGCTGAGCTACATCTCCGGTCTGCTGATTCTGCTGCGCGAAGGCCTGGAAGCGATTCTGGTGCTGGCAGCGATCCTCGCGTTCCTGCGCAACACCGGCCAGCAATCGGCGGTGCGCAGCGTCAACGTCGGTTGGGGTCTGGCGTTGCTGGCCGGCCTCGGCACCTGGGCGTTGGCGGCATATGTGATCGATGTCAGCGGCTCCCAGCGTGAACTGCTCGAAGGCGCCACGGCGCTGTTCGCCAGCGTCATGGTGCTGTGGCTCGGCGTGTGGATGCACGACCGTCGGCACGCGGCGGCCTGGCAGGATTACATCAAGCAGAGCCTGGTTGGTGGCGGTGGGCGTTTCGGATTCGCGATCTTGGCGTTCTTCTCGGTGTACCGCGAGCTGTTCGAGGTGATTCTGTTCTATGAAACCCTGTGGCTGCAGGCAGGTCCCGCCGGGCACAACGCGGTGCTCGCCGGCGGTGCGACGGCGCTGGTGCTGCTGTTCGGTCTGGCGTGGGTGATCCTGCGCGGCTCGGCGAAACTGCCGCTGACGCTGTTCTTCAGCATCAACGCAGCGCTGCTGTGCGCTCTGTCGGTGGTATTCGCCGGTCACGGCGTGAAGGCGTTGCAGGAAGCCGGGATCTTCGGCACCCGGCCGGTGGCGTTCTTCGACTTCGAATGGCTGGGAATTCATGCCGATGCCTATTCGCTGACGGCGCAGGCCGTGGCGATTGCAGCGATTATCGTGCTGTATGGTCGCAGTTGGGTGGCGGAAAAGCGCCGAGTGACTGCTTAAACAGCATTCGTTGCACTCACTTCGCGAGCAAGCTCGCTCCCACAGGGTTGGTGCGTAATCTGTGGGAGCGAGCTTGCTCGCGAATTTTTTGGAGGTAGAAAACATGCGCGTATGGATCGACGCCGACGCCTGCCCGAAGATGGCCAAGGAGCTGGTGGTGAAGTTCGCCCTCAAGCGCCGCTTCGAAGTGGTGCTGGTGGCGGGGCAGCCACAGAGCAAACCGGCGCTGGCGATCGTCAAGCTGATCGTGGTGCCGAGCGGCCCGGATGCGGCGGATGATTATCTGGTGGAACACGCGGTGCCGGGCGAACTGGTGATCTGCAGCGACATTCCGCTGGCCGACCGGTTGGTGAAGAAGGGCGTTGCAGCGCTGGACCCGCGAGGCAAGGAGTTCGACGCGCAGAACATGGGTGAGCGGCTGGCGACACGCAACCTGTTCACCGACCTGCGTGAACAGGGCCAGGTCAGCGGCGGCCCGGCGCCGTTCGGTGACCGGGAGAAGCAGGCGTTCGCCAATGCGCTGGACCGGATCCTCACCCGCCTTTCCCGCCAATCCTGAGCCTCATACAAGACCTGTGGGAGCGAGCTTGCTCGCGAAGGCGTCAGGCCAAACAACACAATATTGAATGGCCCATCGCTTTCGCGAGCAAGCTCGCTCCCACAGGGTTCAGTCTTGATCCAGTGGAAGAGGTGCTCAGGCGTCGTTTTCGTGGGTCAACTCCAACACCCGATCCACCAGCTTGTTGATCCCCGAAGCCGCCTCACTGATCGACTGCGCCAGCATGTACGCCGGGGTGGTCACCAGTTTGCGCGCCTTGTCTTCGATGATGTCGGTTACCGCGCAGTCTTCGTGGGTCGCGCCCATCTTGTTCATGGCGGCGGCCGTGTCGGCGTCGTTGCCGATGGTGCAGGTCACACCCGGACCGTAGATTTTCGCGGCCAGCGCCGGCGAGATGCAGATCAGGCCCACCGGCTTGCCCGCTTCGGCAAAGGCTTCGGCCAGCGCCAGCACTTCCGGCTGCACGGTGCAGCCGGCGCCTTCGATGGCGAAGTTCGACAGGTTCTTCGCCGCACCAAAACCGCCGGGCACGATCAGCGCATCGAAGTCCTCGACATCGGCCTCACCCAGATCCTTGACGTTGCCCCGGGCGATGCGTGCCGATTCCACCAGCACGTTGCGCGATTCGGGCATTTCTTCGCCGGTCAGGTGGTTGATCACATGCAATTGCGCGATGTTCGGGGCGAAGCACTGCACCTGGGCGCCGCGTTGGTCGAGGCGCAGCAGGGTGATGACGCTCTCGTGGATCTCGGCGCCGTCGTACACGCCGCAACCGGACAGGATCACTGCAACTTTTTTGCTCATGGGTTTCTCTCCAGATTCATGGCGTTAAATGTCCACTAATTTGTCGTCCGTTGCCATAGGGTGAAGCCGCGGCTACACCTAGGATCTGTGCTACAGATTCCGACCAAGGCACGTCATGAACTTCATTCTGTATGCGGTGCCGTTTTTCTTCGTATTGATCGCCGCCGAACTCATCGCCGACCGCTGGCGAAGAGTGAGCAACTATCGCCTGGCCGATGCGGTGAACAGCATCAGCACCGGGGTTTTGTCGACCACCACCGGCCTGTTGACCAAGGGTGTGGGCCTGGTGACCTATGCGTTTGCCCTGGAGCATCTGGCGCTGGTCAGGTTGCCGGCAGACAGCGTCTGGGTCTGGGTGTTTGCCTTTGTCTTCTATGACTTCTGCTATTACTGGCTGCATCGCATGGGCCATGAGCGCAACATCCTCTGGGCCGCGCATTCGGTGCATCACCAGAGCGAGGACTACAACCTTTCCACGGCCTTGCGCCAGACCAGCACCGGGTTTCTGCTGGGCTGGATTTTCTACCTGCCGATGGCGGTGCTCGGGGTGCCATTGCTGGTGTTCGTCAGTGTCGCAGCGCTGAATCTGCTTTATCAGTTCTGGGTCCATACCCGGCACATTCCCAAGCTTGGCTGGTTCGAGTGGTGCTTCGTTACGCCGTCCAATCATCGGGCCCACCATGCACAGAACGCTCTCTACATGGATCGCAACTACGGCGGGGTGTTCATTATTTGGGACCGTCTGTTCGGCTCGTTTCAGGAAGAGGACGACAATGAACCGGTGATTTTCGGCGTCACTACGCCGCTGGCGAGTTGGAATCCGTTGTGGGCGAATCTGCAGTTCTACGCGCAGCTATGGGATGACGCGCGCCGGGCCGAGCGCACGTGGGACAAGATCCGGATCTGGTTCATGCGTACTGGCTGGCGTCCGGCGGACGTCGCGGCGAAGTACCCGATGAGCAAGCCGGACCTCAGTCAGTTCCGCAAATTCGAGGTGCCGCTGGACAACCGTCAGCAGTGGTACGTGGGGATGCAGTTCGGCGTTTATGTGGGGCTGGGCAGTTATCTGCTGAATCTGGAACGCAGTCTGTCCACCGGCGCATTACTGCTCGGCTGGGGCGCGATGGCGTTCGGTTTGTTCGTGTTGGGCGTGGCCCTGGAGAATCGCCCGTGGGCGGGGAAGCTGGAAGTGCTGCGGCTGGCATCGAATCTGCCGCTGGTGTGGCTGGCGCCGCTGGTCGGGCTGTGGCCGGCCAGCCCGGGGATGTGGGTCGGCCTGCTCAGTTACAGCCTGCTCAGCGGCATCGGGCTGTATTGCTGCCGCCAGCGACTTACTCGGCTGGCGTCTTAGGGTCGGCGGCCTTGGCCATTTCGGCTTTGTGCCGTTCGGCCTTGGCCAGTTGCTCGGCCTGCTCTTGCTCGTAGACCTTTTTTGCCAGCCGGGCATTTTTGAACCGACGGCGCAGCCACAGGCCCAGGCCGAGCACCAGCAGCGCACCCAGCACCCACAACTCATACTTCTTGATGCTGCCGAGCATGCCTTCGAGCACGGCGCCGAAATGGTAGGCGGCAGCGGCCAGGGCGGTGGCCCAGATCGCGGCGCCGATACCGTTCAGCAGCAGATAACGTCCCGGCGGATAGCCCGACAGGCCGATCGCCACCGGCATCACCGTACGCAGGCCGTACACGAAGCGGAAGCTCAAGACCCAGATGTCCGGGTGCTTGCGGATGTGTTCCAGCGCGCGGTCGCCCATCATCTGCCAGCGCGGTTTGCGCGCCAGCAATTTGCGCCCGTGCTTGCGGCCCAGGAAGTACCACAGCTGATCGCCGGCATAGCTGCCGAAGAACGCCACGACCACCACCAGTTTGATGTCCATGTATTCACGGAACGCAAGGAAGCCCGCGAGCACCAGGATGGTTTCGCCTTCGAAAAACGTGCCGAGAAACAGGGCAAAGTAGCCGAAGTCATGCAGAAATTGTTGGAGCATTGTCTGGGTGCTGGCGAAATGAACGCGCAGCCTAACCCTTCGGGCACATTCAGGAAAGTGTCGAAATGTGTCTCGACGTGAACAATTCCTACGCTGAGAATGGAATGCGACTACACGTCACAGGTCTCACACAACTGTCATCTGTTCGTCATAATGGCCGTCTATAACTGTCACGCTCGCCCGTTTGCGCGGGCTCAGGAGTCTGCCGTGAGCTTTACCCCAGCCAACCGTCTGTTCCCTGCCACCCGTCTGCGTCGCAATCGTCGTGATGATTTTTCCCGGCGGCTGGTGCGTGAGAATGTGTTGACGGTCGATGACCTGATCCTGCCGGTGTTCGTGCTTGACGGTGAAAACCGCCGCGAAGCCGTGGCCTCGATGCCGGGTGTCGAGCGCCTGACCATCGACCTGCTGCTTGAAGAAGCTGCCAAATGGGTCGAACTGGGGATTCCGGCGCTGGCGCTGTTCCCGGTCACCCCTCCTGAACTCAAATCCCTCGATGCCGCCGAAGCCTGGAATCCCGAAGGTATCGCCCAGCGCGCCACCCGCGCCCTGCGTGACCGATTCCCCGAGCTGGGCGTGATCACCGACGTCGCCCTCGACCCGTTCACCACTCACGGTCAGGACGGCATTCTCGATGAAGAAGGCTATGTGCAGAACGACATCACCGTCGATGCACTGGTCAAACAGGCCTTGTCCCACGCCGCTGCGGGCGCCCAGGTGGTTGCCCCGTCGGACATGATGGACGGCCGCATTCAGGCGATCCGCGAAGCGCTGGAGCTGGCCGGTCACGTCAACGTGCGGATCATGGCCTATTCGGCCAAGTACGCCAGCGCCTATTACGGCCCGTTTCGCGATGCTGTCGGTTCGGCCGCGAACCTGGGCAAGGCGAACAAGGCTTCCTACCAGATGGACCCGGCCAACAGCGACGAAGCGCTGCACGAAGTGGGCGCGGACTTGTCTGAAGGCGCGGACATGGTCATGGTCAAACCCGGCATGCCGTACCTGGACATTTTGTTCCGGGTAAAAGATGCCTTCAAAGTGCCGACCTTCGTCTATCAGGTAAGCGGTGAATACGCCATGCACATGGCGGCGATCCAGAATGGCTGGTTGAGCGAAGGCGTGATCCTCGAATCCCTGACCGCCTTTAAACGTGCCGGCGCTGATGGCATCCTGACTTACTTTGCTGTCCGTGCCGCTCAATTGTTACGAGAGCAGAAATAGCCCTCCCAGGAACATTCGATGAATACCGAAGGACTCACTGAAGTTGCCGTAAAAGAAGCTCAACCCGTGGTCGAGCAGATTACCGAAACCCCGCCGGAACTGGAGCCAGCGCCACCCGCGCCGGCCGCAGAAGCCGCCGCGGCGGTCCCGGCGATCGCGATTCCCGGTCTGGATGACAGCAGCCTGTATATCCACCGTGAATTGTCGCAACTGCAGTTCAACATCCGCGTGCTGGAACAGGCGCTGGACGAGTCCTACCCGTTGCTGGAGCGGCTGAAGTTCCTGCTGATCTTCTCCAGCAACCTCGACGAATTCTTCGAAATCCGCGTCGCCGGCCTCAAGAAACAGATCACCTTCGCCCGCGAACAGGCTGGCGCCGATGGCCTGCAACCGCATCAGGCTCTGGCCCGCATCAGCGAGCTGGTACACGGTCACGTAGACCGCCAGTACGCGATCCTCAACGACATCCTCCTGCCGGAGCTGGAAAAGCATCAGATCCGCTTTATCCGTCGCCGCTACTGGACGACCAAGCTCAAGACCTGGGTGCGCCGTTACTTCCGCGACGAGATCGCGCCGATCATCACCCCGATCGGCCTTGACCCGACGCACCCGTTCCCGTTGCTGGTGAACAAGAGCCTGAACTTCATCGTCGAGCTCGAAGGCATCGACGCCTTCGGTCGCGATTCCGGTCTGGCGATCATCCCGGCGCCGCGCCTGCTGCCGCGAATCATCAAGGTGCCGGAAGAAGTTGGCGGCCCTGGCGACAACTATGTGTTCCTGTCGTCGATGATCCACGCCCACGCCGATGACCTGTTCCAGGGCATGAAGGTAAAAGGCTGCTACCAGTTCCGTCTGACCCGAAACGCCGACCTTGCGCTCGACTCCGAAGACGTCGAAGACCTGGCCCGCGCCCTGCGTGGCGAGTTGTTCTCCCGTCGTTACGGTGACGCCGTGCGCCTGGAAGTCGCCGACACCTGCCCGAAACACCTGTCGGACTACCTGCTCAAGCAGTTCAACCTGAGCGAAACCGAGCTGTACCAGGTCAACGGTCCGGTGAACCTGACGCGTCTGTTCAGCATCACCGGTCTGGACAGTCATCCGGAGCTGCAATACACGCCATTCACGCCGCAGATCCCGAAACTGCTGCAAAACAGCGAGAACATTTTCAGTGTTGTCAGCAAACAGGACATCCTGCTGCTGCACCCGTTCGAGTCGTTCACCCCGGTGGTCGACCTGCTGCGCCAGGCTGCCAAAGACCCGCACGTTCTGGCTGTACGCCAGACCCTGTACCGCTCCGGCGCCAACTCGGAGATCGTCGATGCGCTGGTGGACGCCGCGCGTAATGGCAAGGAAGTGACGGCGGTCATCGAACTGCGTGCGCGCTTCGACGAAGAGTCCAACCTGCAACTGGCCAGCCGTCTGCAAGCGGCCGGTGCGGTGGTGATCTACGGCGTGGTCGGCTTCAAGACCCACGCCAAGATGATGCTGATCCTGCGCCGTGAGGCCGGTGAGATCGTGCGTTACGCGCACCTCGGCACCGGTAACTACCACGCCGGCAACGCCCGTCTGTACACCGACTACAGCCTACTGACCTCCGACGACGCCTTGTGCGAAGACGTCGGCAAATTGTTCAGCCAGTTGATCGGCATGGGTAAAACGCTGCGCATGAAGAAGCTGCTGCATGCGCCGTTCACCCTGAAGAAGGGCATGCTCGACATGATCACCCGCGAGACGCAATTTGCGCTCGACGGCAAGCCTGCGCACATCATCGCCAAGTTCAACTCGCTGACCGATCCGAAGATCATCCGTGCGCTGTACAAGGCCAGCCAGTCCGGTGTGCGCATCGATCTGGTGGTGCGCGGCATGTGCTGTCTGCGTCCAGGCATCGCCGGGGTTTCGCACAACATTCACGTGCGCTCGATCATCGGCCGCTTCCTTGAGCACACCCGGGTGTTTTACTTCCTCAACGGTGGCGAGGAGCAGATGTTCCTGTCCAGCGCCGACTGGATGGAGCGTAACCTCGACAAGCGCGTCGAGACTTGCTTCCCGGTGGAAGGCAAGAAGCTGCTGACTCGGGTCAAGAAAGAGCTGGAGCTGTATCTGACCGATAACACCCATAGCTGGAGCCTGCAATCGGACGGCCGCTACATCCGCAACACGCCGACCGGCAACCAGAACCCGCGCAGTGCGCAGGCGACGTTGCTGGAGCGGTTGGGCAGCCCGATTTTGCCGGTGAGCAGCTGACCGAAGATTTCGGAACAATAAAAAAGGCGATCCATCCGGATCGCCTTTTTTGTACCTGCCGGTTACTCAGTGTACGGTCAGGACAATCCCCACCCGCGTCAACCACTCGGCCTCAAGCCCGAAATCGGCCTGGGTCAGCTGGTTTTCATCCAGCCAGTTTTCCGGGAATTCCACATCGAGGTTGTTGCCGTTGGCATGCAGCGCCACTTGCGGCATCGCCTGGGTGCCACGGATGTGGTGGAACAGGATGGCGAAACGCAGCAGCACGCACAGGCGGATCAGCTTGTCGCCGTCGTCGCCGAACTCGGCGAACTTGTCCTTGGGAATGTTGCGGCGGTGGCCGCGCACCAGCAGGGCGAGCATTTGCTGGTCTTCGCGGGAAAACCCGGCGAGGTCCGAGTGCTCGATCAGGTAGGCGCCGTGCTTGTGGTAGTGATAGTGCGCGATGTCGAGCCCGACTTCGTGCACTTTCGCCGCCCATCCCAGCAGTTCGCGCCAGATACCGTCGTCCAGCTCCCAATCCACGGCCACTTGATCGAACGCATGCAGAGCTTTGCGCTCGACGCGTGCGGCCTGTTCCAGGTCGACGTGGTAGCGCTCCATCAGCGAGGTCAGGGTGCGTTCACGCACGTCTTCGTGGTGATGGCGACCCAGCAGGTCATACAGCACGCCTTCACGCAGTGCGCCTTCGCAGTGATCCATGCGTTGCAGTTCAAGGGCGTCGAAGATTGCTTCGAGAATCGCCAGACCCGCCGGGAAGATCGCCCGACGATCCGGCTTGATGCCTTCGAAATCGATCTTGTCGACATCGCCGAGCTTGAACAGGCGGCGCTTGAGCCACGCCAGACCTTCGGCGTTCACTTCGCCGGTGCCGTGACCGCCGGCCTTCAGCGCCAGGCCGATGGCGCGGATGGTGCCCGAGGAGCCGATGGCCTCATCCCAGGTCAGGCGGTGCAGGGCGTGTTCGATGCTCATGATTTCCAGCCGCGCCGCCGTGTACGCCTGGGCGTAGCGGGCCGGGGTTATCTTGCCATCCTTGAAATAGCGCTGGGTGAAACTCACGCAGCCCATTTGCAGGCTTTCGCGCAGCAGCGGTTCGAAACGCTGGCCGATGATGAATTCGGTACTGCCGCCGCCGATGTCGGCGACCAGGCGTTTGCCCGGGGTGTCGGCGAGGGTATGGGACACGCCGAGGTAAATCAGGCGGGCCTCTTCACGGCCGGAGATGACTTCAACTGGATGGCCGAGGATTTCTTCGGCACGGCGGATGAATTCGCCACGGTTGCGCGCCTCGCGCAGGGCGTTGGTGCCGACGATCCGCACGGCGCCCAGCGGCATGCCGTTGATCAGTTGGGCAAAGCGCTTGAGGCAGTCGAGCCCGCGCTGCATGGATTCTTCGTTGAGCTGGCGCTCATCGTCGATGCCGGCGGCCAGCTGAACCTTTTCCCCGAGACGTTCGAGAATACGGATTTCGCCGTTCTGGGCCTTGGCCACGACCATATGGAAGCTGTTGGAGCCCAGGTCGATCGCGGCGATCAGGGACAGATTCTTGGCTTGGGATTGCGGCATGGTCTGGGGGTCTCGGTCGATAACCCCGACATCGTGCCACGATCAAACGCTGGCGCCAACGCGCAGGGTTCAAACCCTTGATTCAGCGCATAAAGTCTCAAGACCGCGGCGCGGCCATTCGCGAGCAAGCTCGCTCCCACAGGGGTACGCGTTCCTTTGTGGGAGCGAGCTTGCTCGCGTAGGCGTCCGTCAAGCCCCCGCAGAGCCCTCAGGCTGTCGCTTCAACCGTGCCAATGAAATTCGCCAGCTCCGGCGTCTGCGGATCGGCAAACAGCACTTTCGGATCCCCCACCTCGTGCACCTTGCCCTGATGCATGAACACCAGTTTGTCCCCGACCTCCCGGGCGAAGCGCATTTCGTGGGTGACCATGATCAGGGTCATGCCTTCCTTCGCGAGCTGGCGGACCACGCTGAGCACTTCGTTGACCAGTTCGGGGTCCAGCGCCGAGGTGATCTCGTCGCACAGCAACACCTTGGGCGACATCGCCAGCGCTCGGGCAATCGCCACACGCTGTTGCTGGCCACCCGAGAGCCGTTCCGGGAACGCATCGAATTTCTCGCCCAGACCGACGCGCTCCAGCATCTGTCGGGCCAGCTCTTGCGCCTTGGCCTTGGGCACTTTCTGCACCACCTGCGGCGCGAGCATCACGTTTTCGCCGACCGTCAGGTGCGGGAACAGGTTGAACTGCTGGAACACCATGCCGACTTTCTGCCGCAGGCTGCGCAGGTCGGCGCGGGCGGCGTCGAGGTATTCGCCGTCGACTTCGATCACACCGTCGTTGATCGACTCCAGGCCGTTGAGAGTGCGCAGCAGGGTGGATTTGCCCGAGCCGCTACGGCCGATTATCGCCACCACCTGGCCTTCCTCGACACTCAGGTCGATGCCTTTGAGCACGTGGTGATCGCCGTAGTATTTATGCAGGGCGGAAATTCTAAGCAGAGGCATGCAGTCTCCTTTCCAGGTAGCGCGCACTGAGGGACAGGGGGTAGCAGAGCAGGAAGTAGCCCAGGGCAACGAGGCCGTAGACCATGAACGGTTCGAAGGTGGCGTTGGCGAGCATGCCGCCGGTCTTGGTCAGTTCGGTGAAACCGATGATTGAGGTCACCGCGGTGCCCTTGACCACTTGCACCGAGAAGCCCACGGTCGGCGCCACGGCAATCCGCAGCGCTTGCGGCAGGATCACGTAGCGCAGTTGCTCCAGCGGATTGAGCGCCAGGCTCGACGAAGCTTCCCACTGACCGTTGGGAATCGCCTCGACGCAGCCGCGCCAGATCTCTGCCAGGTAGGCGCTGGTGAACAGCGTCAGGGCAATCGCCGCCGCCATCCACGGCGAAATCTCCACCCCGGCCAGTGCCACGCCGAAGAACACCAGAAACAGCTGCATCAACAGCGGTGTGCCCTGGAACAGTTCGATCCAGGTGCGGGCGATGCTGCTGGGCAGCGAGTTTTTCGAGATGCGCATGATCAGGATCAGCAACCCGACGATCCCGCCGCCGATGAATGCCACCAGCGACAGCGCCAGCGTCCATTGCAGGCCGGTCAGCAGGTTGCGCAGGATGTCCCAGAACGTGAAGTCGCTCATTGGCTGCTCCTTGCGCTGCTTTTCGACAGGTAGCGCCGACCGAGCCAGTTCAGCAACTGACGGATCAGCAGCGCCATGCACAGGTAAATGAGGGTAGTCAGGGCGTAGGTTTCAAAGGCGCGGAAGTTGCGCGACTGAATGAAGTTGGCGGCAAAGCTCAACTCTTCGGTGGCAATCTGCGAACACACCGCCGAACCGAGCATGACGATGATGATCTGGCTGCTCAGCGCCGGCCAGACCTTGCCCAGCGCCGGCAGCAGCACCACGTGGCGGAACGCTTCGAAGCGGCTCATCGCCAATGCCGCCGCAGCTTCCAGCTGCCCGCGCGGAATCGCCTGGATGCCGGCGCGGATGATCTCGGTCGAGTACGCGCCGAGGTTGATCACCATCGCCAGCACCGCCGCCTGCCACTCGGAAATCTGCACGCCGAGGGACGGCAGGCCGAAGAAGATGAAGAACAGTTGCACCAGGAACGGCGTGTTGCGGATCAACTCCACATAAACGCCGAAGATCGTCGAGAACGGGCGGATGTTCCACGCCCGCACCAGCGCCCCGACGATGCCCACGCCAACCCCGAGCATCGCGCCGATGGCCGTCAGCTCAAGGGTGAACAACGCCCCGCGCAGCAGCAGGTCGGTGTTTTCCACCACCGGCAAGAAATCGAACTGATAGGCCATGAAAGTCTCCCGCGTCGCCGGTCAGAGGTCGGCCGGCAGTGGCTCTTTGAGCCAGGTCTGCGCGTTCTTTTCCAGTGCGCCGTCAGCCTTGGCGGTGGCCAGGATCTCGTTGACCTTGCCCAGCAGCGCCGGCTCGTTCTTGTTCACGCCGACGTAGACCGGCGAGTCCTTGAGTTTCACCTTCAGCGCCGGGACGCGTTTCGGATTCTTTTCACTGATCGCGACCATCACCACGTTGCCGCTCGCGATCAGGTCGACCTGCCCTGCGAGATAGGCGGCGATGGTCGAGTTGTTGTCTTCGAAGCGCTTGATGGTCACGCCTTCGGGGGCGACTTTGGTCAGCTCGATGTCCTCGATGGCGCCACGGGTGACGCTGATGGTCTTGCCCTTGAGGTCGTCGAGGGTGCTGACGGCTGCGTCCGGCGGGCCGAACACGGCGAGGTAGAACGGCGCATAGGCGCGAGAGAAGTCGATGACCTTCTCGCGCTCGGGATTCTTGCCGAGGCTGGAAATCACCAGATCGACCTTGCCGGTGGTGAGGAACGGGATGCGGTTGGTGCTGTTGACCGGGGTCAGTTCGAGTTTGACCTTGAGCTGGTCGGCCAGCAGTTTCGCGGTGTCGATATCGAGACCGCGCGGCTTCATGTCCGGGCCGACCGAGCCGAATGGCGGGAAGTCCTGAGGCACGGCGACTTTCAATGTGCCACGTTTGACCACGTCATCCAGACCATCGGCATGGGCGGGGGCCTGGCTCAACATCAGACCGGCAAACAGGGCGGCGAGGAGGGCGCTGTAACGCTTCGTCATGGACAATCTCCGGATCGGCGGGAAGTAAATTCTGCGATCGGACAGAGCATGGGCCGTGCCAATACAGAGGTTTGGCCCCGCAAAGCCACGGGTTTAGCGGGTTTATTCGGTCTTACTGGTCTGAACAGTCAGGTCGGGTTTCGCACTGCGATAGCGCATCGACGCGCACTGTCGAACCCCGCTGGGGCACGACTTGCCTGATGCCTCGAATAGCATTACAACTGGCCGCACCTTGGCCTGGTCCATCTGGAAAACCATGAACTCGATCTCCCGCGCCGTACCCGAAGTGGCGCTGCAAGCGATCCGCAAACTGATTACCGAGCAAGGCTTCGGCCCCGGCGATGCGCTGCCTTCGCAACGGGATCTGGCGGTTCAGCTGGGCGTCAGTCGCGCGTCGTTGCGTGAGGCCTTGTCGTCCTTGAGTGCGCTGGGTGTGGTCAGCATTCAGCCGGGCAAAGGCGTGTTCGTGCAGGCACCGGTGGAGCTGACGCGCGGCGAGGGCGCACCGGCGTGGCCGTTTGCAGCCCAGGCTTCGCCGCTGGAAATCTTTCAGTTGCGCTACGCGCTGGAAGGGTTCGCGGCCGGTCTGGCGGCGGTGACGCTGAGCACATTTGATCTGGATGAGCTGGAAGACAACGTCGCGGCCATGCGCGAGCAACTGCGCGCCGGCGACTTCGAGGCAGCGGCGAGACTGGATTTCGAATTCCACCGGCGGATCCTGCTGGCCAGCGGCAATCAGGCGATGCTGAGCATCCTCACCGCCAGCGCCGACATTTTTCTGGAGAGCCAGAAACTACCGTTCATCCGCGTCGAACGGGCCATGGAAACCTGGCAGGAGCACCGCAAGATCCTCCGCGCCCTGGCTCGCCGCGCTTCCGCTGCGGCGCAGAAAGCCATGCAGGAACACGTGCGTAACGCGGCGCTGCGCACCGGAATTTCCTTCATTGCCCCCGCCAGCGCTTGACTTGAGCTATACCCAAACTCATCGAGTGCCATAGCAAGACTCAATCATCTGCGGCTTCCTGAACAAGGGAAGGGCGGCTATGATGGGCCACGTTTTTTTGCTTACAACCTGGAGAATTCCATGAGCAGCGATCTGATCAAACACGTTAGCGACGCTAGCTTCGAAGCCGACGTACTCAAGGCCGAAGGCGCTGTCCTGGTCGACTACTGGGCTGAATGGTGCGGCCCTTGCAAAATGATCGCTCCGGTTCTGGACGAGATTGCAGAGACTTACAAAGGCAAGCTGACCGTTGCCAAACTGAACATCGACGAAAACCAGGAAACCCCTGCCAAGCACGGCGTACGTGGTATTCCGACCCTGATGCTGTTCAAGAACGGCAACGTGGAAGCGACCAAGGTCGGCGCTCTGTCGAAGTCGCAACTGGCTGCTTTCCTCGACGCCAACATCTAAGCGTCGCTGTAAAGATTGTCCTGAAAAAGCCCCGCAAATTGCGGGGCTTTTTGCGTATTCAGGGCTAGACGCTCCGAAACTCAGGTGATACATTCGGCCCCGCACTGGTTTCTCCACTGCCCCCTGCTAGCCGTCGCCGACGCACTCCTTTTCGAATAAGTACGCGATCCTGTCGCCTTCTCCGCGGCGCGGCCTCATTAAGCCAAAAGCTTAATTTCCCCCCCTCCATAAATGATTACGTCATTCCTATATGAATCTGACTGAACTCAAGCAAAAGCCGATTACCGAACTGCTCGAATTGGCCGAACAGATGGGCATAGAAAATATGGCCCGTTCGCGCAAGCAGGACGTGATTTTCTCCCTGCTGAAAAAGCACGCTAAAAGCGGTGAGGAAATCTCCGGTGATGGCGTGCTGGAGATTCTCCAGGACGGCTTCGGCTTCCTGCGCTCCGCTGACGCTTCCTACCTCGCCGGCCCTGACGACATCTACGTCTCGCCGAGCCAGATCCGCCGTTTCAACTTGCGCACCGGTGACACCATCGTTGGCAAGATTCGCCCTCCGAAGGAAGGCGAGCGTTATTTCGCCCTGCTCAAGGTCGATACGATCAACTTCGATCGTCCGGAAAACGCGAAGAACAAGATTCTCTTTGAGAACCTGACCCCGCTGTTCCCGAACGTGCGCATGAAGATGGAAGCCGGTAACGGTTCCACCGAAGACCTGACCGGTCGTGTAATCGACCTGTGCGCCCCGATCGGCAAAGGCCAGCGTGGTCTGATCGTTGCACCGCCGAAAGCCGGTAAAACGATCATGCTGCAAAACATCGCAGCGAACATCGCCCGTAACAACCCTGAAGTTCACCTGATCGTGCTGTTGATCGACGAACGTCCGGAAGAAGTGACTGAAATGCAGCGCACCGTGCGCGGCGAAGTGGTTGCCTCGACCTTCGACGAGCCGCCGACCCGTCACGTGCAGGTTGCTGAAATGGTGATCGAGAAGGCCAAGCGCCTGGTCGAGCACAAGAAAGACGTGGTGATCCTGCTCGACTCCATCACCCGTCTGGCCCGTGCCTACAACACCGTGATTCCGAGCTCCGGCAAGGTGCTGACCGGTGGTGTCGATGCCCACGCCCTGGAGAAACCGAAGCGTTTCTTCGGCGCCGCGCGCAACATCGAAGAAGGCGGCTCGCTGACCATCATCGCCACCGCGCTGGTTGAAACCGGTTCGAAGATGGACGAAGTGATCTACGAAGAGTTCAAGGGCACCGGCAACATGGAGCTGCCACTGGACCGTCGTATCGCCGAGAAGCGTGTGTTCCCGGCCATCAACATCAACAAGTCCGGTACCCGTCGCGAAGAGCTGCTGACCGCCGACGACGAGCTGCAGCGTATGTGGATCCTGCGCAAACTGCTGCACCCGATGGACGAAGTGGCTGCCATCGAGTTCCTGGTCGACAAGCTGAAAACGACCAAGACCAACGACGAATTCTTCCTGTCGATGAAGCGCAAGTAACATCGTCGGTTGATTCAGAAAATGGCGTCCCTCAGGGGGCGCCATTTTTTTGCCTGTTTTTTGTCTGGCCGGCAGGAGGTTTGCGATCTGGTAAGGTCAGTGACTTGGCAAAACAAGAAGCAGCGTTCGATGCTGTACAAAAAATAACCATCTGATTGGCATTAAAGATTTATGAGCACACTTGCTTATCGAAGGGATATCGACGGCTTGCGGGCAGTCGCGGTCATTGCCGTGGTGCTGTTCCATTTTGGCGTCCCGGGGTTTACCGGCGGTTTTGTCGGTGTGGACGTGTTCTTCGTGATCTCCGGTTACCTCATCACCTCGATCATCTGGAACCAGCGTCAGGCCGGCCGGTTCAGTTTCGTCGAGTTCTGGTCGCGGCGTGCGCGGCGGATCCTGCCGGCGCTGTTTGCGATGATCATTGCGGTGCTGGCGGTGGGCTGGTTCCTGATGGCGCCCAAGGACTACGAAGAGCTGGGGCGCTCGGTGCGCTATCAGGTGCTGTTCGTCTCGAACATCCTGTTCATGCGTCAGGACGGCTACTTCGATGTCGCTTCGGATCTCAAACCGCTGCTGCACACCTGGTCGCTGGCGGTTGAGGAGCAGTTCTACATCGTCTTCCCGTTGTTGCTGACATTGATATCGAGCCGCTTGAAGCACTGGCGGCTGGCGCTGTTCGGCGTGCTGCTCGTTTCGTTCGGGCTGAGTGTCTGGGCGGTCCATCATCACCCGGAAAAAGCCTTCTTTCTGTTGCCGATGCGCGCATGGGAGCTGTTGGCCGGTGCGATGCTGGCGATCGCGCCGAAGCATGCGTGGCGCCTCAAGCCGATGGCGGCGCAATTGTTGAGCCTGTTGGGTATGGGCCTGATTCTGTTGGCGGTGTTCGGTTTCGACAAGCGCACGCCGTTTCCCGGTGCGGCCGCGTTGCTGCCGGTGCTTGGTGTTGTGCTGCTGATCCTGGCCAATGGTCATCGTCAGACCTGGGTTGGTCAAATCTTGAGCAGTCGGGTCATGGTCGGTTTCGGCCTGATTTCCTATTCCTGGTACTTGTGGCACTGGCCAGTGTTCGTGTTTTCCAGCTACGCCAGCGTCGATGAGCCAGGCGCGCTCGACAGTGCCGGACTCATTCTGCTGACGATGGTGCTGGGTTATCTGTCGTGGAAGTTTGTCGAGACGCCGTTTCGGGAGCGGCGCGTGTTGGCCGGGCGTCGGCAGATTCTCCTGGCCGGTGCCTGTGGTGTGCTGGTGCTCGGACTGGCCGGGCAAGCCTTGCGCTGGACCGATGGCCTGCCGTGGCGTCTGTCCGATCAGGCGCTGCAATATGCGAAGGGGCGCGACTGGCGGCCGGAATTAATGGCTTGCCTGGCGGATGACAAGACCCCTGATGACAAGCTCTTCTGCCATTACGGTCTGCAAAACCGTGCCTCGCGAGCGCTGGTCTGGGGCGACAGCCATGCCACCGCATTGATCCCGGTGTTCGACGATGGCGCGCAAGCCCACGGAATCAGTGTGATCCTCGCCAGTTCGCCAGGATGCGTACCGGTGGAAGGTCTGGAGCACGACGCCCGCTGCGCGCGATTCAACCAGCGAGTGGTGCAGGCGCTCAAGCCGCAGGCCGTCAGCGATGTGGTGCTGGTGGCGCGCTGGAGCCTGTACCTCTATGGCGATGCCAAAGGTGATCTGGGCCACGCACTAAAAGCGTCCGACGGACACTACGACCGTGTGGCTGCCGAGCAGCGCCTGGCTGACGGCCTGCGCGCGCGCGTGGCGCAGTTGCGGGCCGGAGGGCATCGGGTCTGGCTAGTGAAAGAGGCGCCGCTGCAGGCTTTCAGTCCGCCTTACCGTCTGACGCGTCTGGCGATGCTGGATCGTCCGGTGGATGACGTCGGGCTGAACGTCGCCGAACATCACAGGCGTCAGGTGTTCATCAGCCAATTGTTCGCCGATCTGGCGAAAGACCCGGCAGTACGCGTCGTCGATCCGGCCCCGAAGCTGTGCGATGAAAGCGGCCTGTGCCGCGTCGAGCTCAATGGCTACTCGCTGTACACCGATGACAATCACTTGTCGGAGGTCGGCGCGAGATTCGTTGCGCCGATCCTTGAACCGCTGTTTGTGAGCCTGCAAGCCAGGGCAAAACTCGGAAAAGGCCAGGCGAATGCAGCCAAGTAAGCAGTGACGGGCTGCCAGCGACCGGCATAGCAGGTAGGATGTACGCCTATTTTGAGGGTGCCATCGTCAATGAAATTCAAGGATCTTCGGGATTTCGTGCAGCAGCTTGAGCAGCGCGGAGAGTTGAAACGCATCCAGATTCCCGTCTCGCCGGTGCTGGAAATGACCGAGGTGTGCGACCGCACCCTGCGGGCCAAGGGCCCGGCGCTGCTGTTCGAGAAGCCGACCGGTTACGACATCCCGGTGCTCGGCAACCTGTTCGGCACTCCCGAGCGGGTCGCCATGGGCATGGGCGCCGAGTCGGTCAGCGAGCTGCGCGAAATCGGCAAGCTGCTGGCGTTCCTCAAGGAACCGGAGCCGCCGAAGGGCTTGAAGGACGCGTGGTCGAAGCTGCCGATCTTCCGCAAGATCATCGCGATGGCGCCGAAAGTCGTCAAAGACGCGCCGTGCCAGGAAGTGGTCATCGAAGGCGATGACGTGGATCTGGCGATGCTGCCGGTACAGACCTGCTGGCCGGGCGACGTGGCGCCGCTGATCACCTGGGGCCTGACGGTTACCAAAGGGCCGAACAAGGATCGGCAGAACCTCGGCATCTACCGTCAGCAAGTGATCGGCCGCAACAAGGTCATCATGCGCTGGCTCAGTCACCGTGGCGGCGCGCTGGATTTCCGTGAGTGGTGCGAGAAGCATCCGGGCCAGCCGTTCCCGGTGTCCGTGGCCCTTGGCGCGGATCCGGCGACCATTCTCGGCGCCGTTACTCCGGTGCCGGACAGCCTCTCCGAATACGCTTTCGCCGGTCTGCTGCGCGACAGTCGCACGGAGCTGGTGAAGTGCCGTGGCAACGACCTGCAAGTGCCGGCCACTGCCGAAATCATCCTCGAAGGCGTGATCCATCCGGGCGAGATGGCCGATGAAGGGCCGTACGGCGACCACACCGGTTACTACAACGAAGTCGACAGCTTCCCGGTGTTCACCGTCGAACGCATCACCCACCGGATCAAGCCGATCTACCACAGCACCTACACCGGCCGTCCGCCGGATGAGCCGGCGATTCTCGGCGTGGCGCTGAACGAAGTATTCGTGCCGATCCTGCAGAAACAGTTCCCGGAGATCACCGACTTCTACCTGCCGCCGGAAGGCTGCTCGTACCGCATGGCCGTTGTGACGATGAAGAAGTCGTATCCGGGCCACGCCAAGCGCGTGATGCTGGGTGTCTGGTCGTTTTTGCGACAGTTCATGTACACCAAGTTCGTTATCGTCACCGACGACGACATCAACGCGCGGGACTGGAACGACGTGATCTGGGCCATCACCACGCGCATGGACCCCAAGCGCGACACGGTGATGATCGACAACACGCCGATCGACTACCTCGACTTCGCCTCGCCGGTGTCGGGGCTCGGCTCGAAGATGGGCCTTGACGCCACCCACAAGTGGCCGGGCGAAACCACTCGCGAGTGGGGCCGCGTCATCGTCAAGGATGACGCCGTCACCCAACGGATCGATGCCATCTGGAATCAGTTAGGAATAGATTGATGCGTGTAACCCTGCAGCCCTCCGGAGCAGTGCTTGAGATACAGCCCGGAGAGCGGATTCTCGATGGCGCGCGGCGCCTGGGCTACGAATGCCCGCAAAGCTGCCGCAATGGCAATTGCCATGTGTGTGCGGCGCTGCTGGTGGAAGGCCGGGTCGAACAGGCCGGCAAGGTGCACGACCACGGCGAGTTCTACACTTGCATAGCGGAGCCGCTGGAAGACTGCATCGTGCTGTGGGATGGCGTGCTCGCGCTGGGAGAACTGCCCGTGCGCAGCGTGTCGTGTCAGGTCATCGAATGCCGGGACGTCGGTGGCGATACCTTTCGTGTGCGCCTGCGGGCGCCGGCCGGCAAGCCGCCGCGTTATCACGCCGGTCAGTATCTGATGATCGAGCGCGAGAACGGCGAGAAGTCGGCGTTCTCCATGGCCTCGGCGCCCCACGGCGGGCGCGATCTGGAAATCCATGTGCTGGCGCGCGAATCCAGTGCGCAGAGCCTGATCGATCAGCTCAGGCGCAACCCGATGGTGCGGGTCGAACTGCCGTTCGGCGATACCCACCTGGCGGAACTGCCGGACGGGCCGCTGGTGCTGATTGCCGCCGGCACCGGCATGGGCCAGATCCACAGCCTGATCGAACATTGCCGGGCCAATGGCTTCAAGCATCCGGTGCACTTGTACTGGGGCGTGCGTCGTCCGGAAGATTTCTACGAAATCGAACATTGGGACGAATGGCTGAAGTTGCCCAACCTGTTCCTGCACAAGGTCGTCAGCGATCAGTGCGGCTGGGAAGGGCGCTGCGGCATGTTGCATGAAGCGGTCTGCGAGGATTTCCCTGATTTGAAGCCGCTGCACGTCTATGCCAGCGGCTCGCCGGCCATGGTCTACGGCACGCTGGATGCGCTGGTGGAAGCGGGGATGGATGCTCATCAGATGCGTGCGGATGTGTTCGCTTACGCGCCGCGCTCTTGAGTCTCGTCGTAAGTTCGTTATAACTCTCTATATAGCCGATCGGTATTTATGCAATTACATAAATACCGGTAGGTTATATATCGATCAGGCAATCAATTAAGAACTGTGCCATGGCACTCAAATTGCCTTAAAACATATGTGCCTTATTGTTACAGCGGTGCGTTCTATTAAGTAATTCTTCACCCGCGGGGAGCTGAACGCTATTCGCCATGAGCGCCATTGAAAACGCCTTTCTGAACCTGGCTTACCCTCCGCGGCTCGATCTTGGGCCGCAGCTAACGCACGAACAACTTATCGCTTCCATGCAATCGGCCATGGCGCGCCACAAGGGCGGGCCGGTGTGGCTGTTCGCCTACGGCTCGCTGATCTGGCGGCCGGAATGCACGGCGGTGGAGCGGATGCGCGGCCGAGTGCATGGCTACCATCGTGGTTTGTACCTGTGGTCTCACGAACATCGCGGCACGCCGGAAATGCCGGGTCTGGTCTTTGGTCTGGATCGTGGCGGTTCTTGCAGCGGTTTCGCCTATCGGTTGCCGGAAGACAATCTGGACAGCGCGCTGTATGCGTTGTGGAAACGCGAGATGCCGTTCCCGTCCTATCGGCCACACTGGCTCAACTGCCGACTCGAAGATGGCAGCCAGGTACAGGCCTTGGGATTCGTCTTGGAGCGACACCTGCCCAGCTATGCCGGCAATTTGCCGGATCATGTGCTGAGCCAGGTGTTCGAAAGCGCTTGCGGGCGTTACGGCACGACTCGCGATTATGTCGAGCAGACCGCGCACGCCCTGCGCAGCCACGCCATGCCGGACCGGAATCTAGAGGCGCGGCTCAAGCGCTGTAAGTCAAAGACCGATCAGGCGACTGCTTCGCGGCTCTGACTGGCGACTTGCTTGTGCCACAGGGTCGGGGCCAGGAAGGCCATCGACAGCAGGCAAGCGCCCACCAGCAGCACGAAACCGCCATCCCAGCCGAAGTGGTCGACGGTGTAGCCCATCGCTGCACTGGCCGCGACCGAACCACCCAGATACCCGAACAGGCCGGTGAAGCCTGCGGCAGTACCGGCGGCTTTCTTCGGTGCCAGTTCCAGCGCCTGCAGGCCGATCAGCATCACCGGGCCGTAGATCAGGAAGCCGATCGAGAACAGCGCGATCATGTCGACGGTCGGGTTGCCGGCCGGGTTCAGCCAGTACACCAGGGTCGCTACGGTCACCAGTGCCATGAACACCATGCCGGTCAGGCCACGGTTGCCACGGAAGATCTTGTCCGACATCCAGCCGCACAGCAGCGTGCCCGGAATACCTGCCCACTCGTAGAAGAAATAGGCCCACGAGGTTTTATCCACGGTGAAACCCTTGGCTTCCTTCAGATAGGTCGGTGCCCAGTCCAGCACGCCGTAGCGCAGCAGGTAGACGAAGACGTTAGCCATGGCGATGTACCAGAGCATTTTGTTGCGCAGCACGTATTTGACGAAGATTTCCTTGGCGCTGAATTCGTCTTCGTGGCTGGCGTCGTAGCCTTCCGGGTAGTCGTTCTTGTACTTCTCGATCGGCGGCAGGCCGACCGATTGCGGGGTGTCGCGCATGGTCACGAAAGCGAACACCGCTACTGCCAGAGCCACAGCAGCCGGGACGTAGAACGCTGCGTGCCAGTCGTTGAACAGGCCCATGCCGATCAGGAACAGCGGGCCGATCAGGCCGCCGCCGACGTTATGCGCCACGTTCCACACCGACACCACGCCGCCACGTTCCTTCTGCGACCACCAGTGCACCATCGTGCGTCCGCTCGGCGGCCAGCCCATGCCCTGGGCCCAGCCGTTGATGAACAGCAGGATGAACATCATGGTCACGCTGGAGGTTGCCCAAGGCGCGAAACCGAAAATGAACATCACCCCGGCCGAAACCAGCAGGCCGAATGGCAGGAAGTAACGCGGGTTGGAGCGGTCGGACACCAGCCCCATGAGGAACTTGGACAGACCGTAGGCGATGGCGATGGCCGACATCGCCAGACCCAGATCGCCACGGCTGTAGCCTTCGTCGATCAGGTACGGCATGGCCAGCGAGAAGTTCTTGCGCAGCAGGTAATAACCCGCATAGCCAAAGAAGATGCCGGCGAAGATCTGCCAACGCAGGCGTCGGTAGGTGCTGTCGATTTTTTCTTCAGGCAATGGAGCCTGATGTGCGGCAGGACGAAAGAAAGCAAACATTCAAGAGCTCCAGATTTCTTGTTTTGACTGCGGATGCGAATGTTACAGTTTCGTTACCGAAAATAGCACCGCTTCCCATCGGCAAAACAGCGGAAATGTTGGAAGTCGCGCGTTCCTTTATGAACATGTCGCTCAGATATAAGTGCGGGGCGTTGTGGGAAAGGTTACTTCGGCGTCTTCCTGCCGGGTTTCGGTGCGTTGTAGGGCACAGGTTTGGGAAATGTCCTGCGGACAATGCAGAAGGCACGGCGTTCTGTTTCAGGCCTTCGGGCTCTACCCTTTTGAGGGTGCCAATCGGGCATTCGTGCGGTGAAGGGGGGAGGGCTCATGCGGTGGTGTGTGTTGCTGTTTTTGCTGATGGCATCGGGAGGTACGTGGGCGTTAGAGGTGCTGCTCATTCCGGAAAACAACCCGAGGCCGGTCTATCCGCGGGGGCTTTTCAGGGCTGGCGTGGTCGGTGAGGTGGGCGCCGAGTTCACCGTCCATGCCGACGGTTCAGTCGACCGGATCAGCTTTGCGGCAAACAGCCATCCGGAGCTCATCGAAGCGGTCAGGGTCGCCGTCGAGCAATGGCGTTTCAAACCTTGGACGGTCGAGGGCGACAGACCGACAGAAAGGCGAGTCCTTGCGCCGATGGTGTTCAGGCTGGATCTGGATCAACCCATTCACATCAACCGACAACTGAAAGCGTTAAAGTGCCGAACCCTGAACGAATATCTCGGCAACATTGCGGAGCAGTCGTGGATCGATACCAAGGTATTCGTTCACACCAGGGCCTACCTTTCCAATGTCTTCCACAAAGCGCAACTGCCGGACGAACAACGCCTGGCGATGATCGCCAGGCTGAACAAGCGGATTCCGACGATTGTCAGGGGATGCCGGGACAGTCCGGTCCGGAAATACATGAGCCTGTTGCCGGAGGATATTCGCAGTCTGATGTAGGGCTGGAATGTTCTGAAGGGCGATCCGGAAGTTGCCTTCAATTCCGGATCGCTCGATCGGCTCAGCGCACTTGCACCACAACCTTGCCCACAGCCTTGCGCTGCCCGAGATCATTGATCGCCTGCGCGGCATTGCCCAGCGGGTAGACCTGTGACACCAGCGGCTTCAGCTTGCCCTCGGCAAACCAACCGAACAGTTGCTGGAAGTTCGCCGCGTTGTCCTGCGGCTGGCGCTGGGCGAAGGAGCCCCAGAACACGCCGAGTACCGCCGCTCCCTTGAGCAGGGCGAGGTTGACCGGCAGTTCGGGAATGCGGCCGCTGGCGAACCCGACCACCAGTAGGCGGCCGTTCCAGGCGATGGCGCGGATGGCCTGGTCGAACAGGTCGCCACCGACCGGGTCGTAGATCACGTCGGCGCCCTGTCCGTCGGTCAGGCGCTTGATCTCGTCCTTGAGGCTGGTTTCGCTGTAGTTGATCAGTTCGTCGGCCCCGGCAGCCTTGGCCACGGCGAGTTTTTCCGCGCTGCTGGCGGCGGCGATCACCCGGGCGCCCATGGCCTTGCCGATTTCCACGGCGGCCAGGCCGACGCCGCCGGAAGCACCGAGTACCAGCAGGGTTTCACCCGGTTGCAGGTTGCCGCGCTGTTTGAGGGCGTGCATCGACGTGCCGTAGGTCATGCTGAACGCGGCGGCGGTGTTGAAATCCATCGACGGCGGGATCGGCAGCACGTTGTAGCCCGGCACTGCGACCTGCTCGGCGAAGCTGCCCCAGCCGGTCAGGGCCATGACCCGGTCGCCGACCTTCAGGTGACTGACCTTTTCACCCACTTCGCTGACCACGCCGGAGGCTTCGCCACCTGGCGAGAACGGGAAGGGAGGCTTGAACTGGTACTTGCCCTCGATGATCAGCGTGTCCGGGAAGTTGACCCCGGCGGCGTGCACGTCCAGCAGGATTTCGTTCTTCTTGGCGACAGGACTGGCGACGTCTTCCAGCACCAGCGATTCGGCAGGGCCGAAGGCTTTGCACAGCACGGCTTTCATCAGGGCTATTCCTTTGGGAGTGATGGCCGATAAGTGTAGGTGTGGCAGTCAACGGGTCAACGAGCATGCCCGGCCCTGATAGTCCGCCATAAGCTTGTGCTTGCGCGGCGGGTCGTTATGCTAGGCCGCAAACCGGATAAGGAGCGAATTGTGAAAGCGTGGATCATGTTGTTGCTGGCCCTGTCTCTGCCTGTGGCAGCGCTGGCCGAAGAAGCCAAAGAAGGCGAGGCGCCGAAGGTCAACTACATCACCCTGAGCCCGCCCTTCGTGGGCAACTACGGGCTGGACGGCACGCCGAAGCTCAAGGTCTACAAGGCCGACGTGGCACTGCGGGTGACCGGTGAAGAGGCGACCAAGCTGGTCAAGGCCAACGAGCCGCTGATCCGCAATCAGCTGGTGGCTCTGTTTACTCAGCAGACGACTGATGCGATGGGCAGCATCGAGGGCAAGGAAAAGCTGCGTCAGGAAGCCTTGAAGCAGACTCAGCAAGTGATGAATGACGAGACCGGCAGGCCGGTGGTTGAAGATCTGTTGTTCAACAACCTGATCATTCAGTAAGGCATTCGTTGTCCGGGCGGGCCTCATCGCGAGCAAGCTCGCTCCCACAGTGGTTTTGTGGTGCCACACATTTGTGTGATCGCCGCTGAAACCTGTGGGAGCGAGCTTGCTCGCGATGGCATTTTGTCAGGCGACAAATGACTCAGGGTTTCAACGCGATAACCGCCGCCCACTGCTCGGCCGTCACCGGCATCACCGACAACCGCGAACCCTTCTGCACCAGCGGCATCTCGGCCAGCGCGGTCTGCTGTTTCAAATAATCCAGCTTCAACACCCGGCTGAAAGTTTCGACGTGGGCGACATCAATCGCGCTCCATGCGTTTTTCTCCGCCGTGGCTTTCGGGTCGAAGTAATGGCTTTCCGGTTCCAGTGCGGTGGGATCCGGGTACGCGGCCTCGATGATTTTGCCGATCCCGGCGATGCCCGGCTCCGGGCAACTGGAGTGGTAGAAAAAGAATTCGTCCCCCACCGCCATGGCCCGAAGGAAATTGCGTGCCTGATAGTTGCGAACCCCGTCCCAGCGCGCTTTGCCGAGCTTTTCCAGGCCCTTGATCGAGAGCTCGTCGGGCTCGGATTTCATCAGCCAGTAGGCCATGGTGTGTGCTCCTCAAGCGGTCATTGGGCAGGTTGTCCGGCAATTTTATGACAAACCGACGGTCGGTTGACGTCAGCGTTTGCGCAGAGGTTCACGTTGTCGCAAAATGCCGGCCTTTAAAGCTTGACGCTGCTGCACGGCCTACGAATGGAAACCGCTGCTGTCATCGTGATGATGTGCCTTGAGGGGGGGCAATCGATGAAACGCAAACCGGATTTGCTGTGGACTTTGGTAATTTTGTTCGGTCTGGGCGTCGTGACCACCGGTTATGCGCAAAGTCTGTGGGCCAACAAGGCCGATGCACCGATTGAAGTAGCGCAACAAGTACAACAGTCGACAGCTTTCAAACGCTGAAACTGCCTTTTCGACGCCGCTGATCCGTGCGGCGTCTATCCCGCGAAATACCACGCCTTGTCTGTCACCGTTCCCTGCAACGGTACATCCCAGCTCGCCTGCGCAAGACGTTCGACTTTCTGACATTCATGGGCCAGGCCCAGCAGCGTCGGCTTGCGCCAGTTCTGGCGTCGGGCCAGATATGCCAGGCTGCGGTCGTAGAATCCTCCACCCATGCCCAGACGCCCGCCGACATCGTCGAATCCCACCAGTGGCAACAACACCAGATCCAGCGCCCAGACCTTGCGCTGACGGGCCAGATTGGCGCGCGGCTCGAGGATACGGAAGCGGTTGGGTTTGAGTTTTTCGCCGGGGCGGATTTGCTGAAAGATCATTTTGGTCCGTGGCCAGGCACTGAGCACCGGCAGGTAGGTTTTCTTGCCCCGACGCTGAGCGGCGCGCAGCAACAGGCGCGGATCGATTTCACCGTCGGTGGGCAGGTACAGGGAAATGTGTTTCGCCCGGCGAAAGTGCGGGTCTTGTGCCAGTTGCTTGTACAGACCTTCGGCGGCCGCGCGTTGCTGGCTTGGCGTCAGGGAGCGGCGGGCCTTGCGCAGCAGACGGCGCAGTTGGGGACGGGGCAGCAACGCGGGTTCGGTCATGGTTCGGCTTCGGCAGGGTGGGACGAAAACGTACGCATAAAAAATCCGATGCCGGCATGCACCGGCATCGGATTCGAATCAGGCTCCCCGGATGAGCCGCTGTCGACTTAGCCCTTGAACCCGAGAGTTCAAGGTGGAGGATGCAGTAGGCTTTAAGGCTTTCCGTCTGGCGGACATGCACACCAGCCCAACGTGCAACCCCCAGGGTAGTGCAAATCGGCTCAGGGACATCGTCAACTGGCAAGCACCCCAGGGAGTGCGGCGAGTATACCTCAAGCGGCCTGGCGAATCAGCCCTTGCTGATGTCCGGATCGTCGGCCAGCACCAGATCGACACGATCAAGCAAGTCTCGCACCTGTTCACGGGTCGAGCCGCTGGCCTGGATGTCCGGGCGCTCTTCTTTGTGCAAGAGATCGTGGGTGATGTTCAGCGCAGCCATCACGGCGATACGGTCGGCGCCGATGACTTTGCCGCTGCTGCGGATCTCGCGCATCTTGCCATCCAGGTAGCGCGCGGCGCTGACCAGATTGCTGCGTTCCTCCTGCGGGCAGATGATCGAATACTCTTTGTCGAGGATCTGCACGGTAACGCTATTGCTTGAACTCATGAGTCTTGCTCCAGGGCCTTGAGGCGCGAAATCATCGATTCGACCTTACGCCGGGCGATTTCGTTTTTTTCAATGAGGTGCGCGCGTTCCTCGCGCCAGGTCTTTTCCTGAGCAAGTAAGAGTGCATTTTGACTCTTTAGTTGCTCGACTCGGGTAATCAGCAGTTCGAGTCTGGCCATCAGCGCTTGCAGGTCGGTGTCTTCCATTGTGTCCACTGATTCGGTCTGATGGGTTTGGCTGGCGGACAGCCTTTAATGGTCTTGGCGAGTCTGTCGATGTAGGATACAAGGCCTTCATTCTAGACATAGCGCCGTCTGGCGCCTAGCTGCCCATGCCCATTCAGAATTCCCCGTACCAAGGCTTTGCCACTCTGCTGAACTCCAGCGGTCATTCCGTTTCGCCTGCCGAACTGCACGGCCTGTTGCTGGGCCGCAGTTGCGCCGGCGCCGGCTTCAACGCCGAAGAGTGGCTGATCGATGCCGCCGAGCTGCTCGAAAGCGAGCCGCAGGACAACGTCCGCAACGCGCTGATCGGTCTGCAGGAGATGGTCAAGAGCGAACTCACCGGCGACGATATCACTGTGGTTCTGCTGCTGCCGAACGATGATGCGCCCCTGGCCGAGCGCGCCGTCGCGCTGGGTGAATGGTGCCAGGGCTTCCTCACCGGTTTCGGCCTGAACTGCCGCGACAGCAGCATGCTGAGCACCGAAGCCACCGAAGTGTTGCAGGATTTGGCAGCGATCTCCCAAGTGCAAGACGCACTGGAAGAATCCGAAGACGGCGAAAGCGACTATATGGAAGTCATGGAGTACCTGCGTGTCGCTCCGCTGCTGCTGTTCTCCGAAACCAAAAAGGCCGACGTGCCGCCAGCGGCCAAGCCGTCGCTGCACTGATCGCGTGCCAGGGAAAGCCATCTGCCCATGATCCATATCCCGAAAGCGGAATACGCCCGGCGCCGCAAGGCGCTGATGGCGCAGATGGAACCCAACAGCATCGCGATCCTGCCCGCCGCCGCGGTCGCCATTCGCAACCGCGACGTCGAGCACGTCTATCGCCAGGACAGCGACTTCCAGTACCTCAGCGGTTTTCCCGAGCCACAGGCGGTCATCGTCCTGATGCCCGGTCGCGAACATGGCGAATACGTGCTGTTCTGCCGTGAACGCAATGCCGAACGCGAACTCTGGGACGGCCTGCGCGCCGGCCAGGAAGGCGCGATTCGTGATTTCGGCGCCGACGACGCTTTCCCCATCACAGACATCGACGACATCCTGCCGGGCCTGATCGAAGGCCGCGATCGGGTGTATTCGGCCATGGGCAGCAACCCGGAATTCGACCGCCACCTGATGGACTGGATCAACGTGATCCGCTCCAAGGCGCACCTCGGCGCCCAGCCGCCGAACGAATTCGTTGCCCTGGATCACCTGCTGCACGACATGCGCCTGTATAAATCGGCGGCAGAGGTGAAGGTGATGCGCGAAGCGGCGCGGATTTCCGCCCAGGCTCACATCCGGGCGATGCAGGCCAGCCGTGCCGGGCTGTACGAGTACAGCCTTGAAGCCGAGCTCGATTACGAGTTCCGCAAGGGCGGGGCGAAAATGCCCGCCTACGGTTCGATCGTCGCTGCCGGGCGCAACAGCTGCATCCTGCATTACCAGCAGAATGACGCGCTGCTCAAGGACGGCGATCTGGTACTGATCGACGCTGGCTGCGAAATCGACTGCTACGCCAGCGACATCACCCGCACCTGGCCGGTCAACGGCAAGTTTTCCGCCGAGCAGAAAGCGATCTACGAATTGGTATTGGCCTCGCAGGAAGCAGCGTTCGCCGAAATTGCTCCAAACAAACACTGGAACCAGGCGCACGAAGCCACGGTTCGGGTCATCACCGCCGGGCTGGTGAAGTTGGGGCTGTTGCAGGGCGAAGTCGACGAATTGATCGCCTCCGAGGCCTACAAGGCGTTTTACATGCACCGCGCTGGCCACTGGCTCGGGATGGATGTGCATGACGTCGGCGAATACAAGGTCGGCGGCGAGTGGCGAGTGCTGGAAGTCGGCATGGCGCTGACCGTGGAGCCGGGCATCTACATTGCCCCGGACAATCAGAACGTAGCGAAGAAATGGCGCGGCATTGGCGTGCGCATCGAGGATGACGTGGTGGTGACCAAAAGTGGTTGTGAAATCCTTACGGGTGGCGTGCCGAAAACCGTCGCCGAGATCGAAGCCCTGATGGCGCAAGCACGGACCTGCGCGGCATGAGCCGGGTCAATCTGGCAATCATCGGTGGCGGTCTGGTCGGCGCCAGTCTGGCGTTGGCCTTGCAGGCCGGAGCCAAGGCCCGTGGCTGGAAGATCGTGCTGATCGAACCGTTCGCCCCCGGTGACACCTGGCAGCCAAGCTACGACGCGCGTTCCTCGGCACTTTCCTTCGGCTCGCGGCAGATTTATCAGCGGCTGGGCGTGTGGCAGGAAATTTCCCGCCGCGCCGAGCCGATCAAACAGATTCACGTGTCCGACCGTGGTCGTTTCTCCACAGCCCGTCTCTCGGCAATGGAAGAGGGCGTCCCGGCGCTCGGTTATGTAGTGGAAAACGCCTGGCTCGGCCAGTGCCTGTGGCAGCACCTCGACAAAGAGGTGATCAGCTGGCGTTGCCCGGCGGAAGTCACCCGCATGGAACCGTTGCCCGACGGCTATCGCCTGACCCTCAATGACGAAACCACGGTCGAATGCGATCTGGCAGTGCTCGCGGATGGCGGCCGTTCCGGTCTGCGCGAACAACTGGGCATCAACGTGCGCAAGCGCCCGTATAACCAGAGCGCGCTGATCGCCAACATCACGCCGAGCGAAGCGCACAACGGCATGGCCTTCGAGCGCTTCACCGACGAAGGGCCGATGGCGCTGCTGCCGCTGCCGGAAAACCGCTGCGCGCTGGTCTGGACCCGTCTGGGCATGGACGCGCAACGGCTGGCCGACCTGAGCGAACGTGATTTCCTCAGCGAGCTGCAAGGCGTGTTCGGCTACCGTCTCGGCACTCTGAAACAGGTTGGCGCGCGACATCTGTACCCGCTGTCGCTGGTGGAAGCCGAAGAGCAGGTGCGTTCGCATCTGGCCGTCCTCGGCAACGCCGCCCACAGTCTGCACCCGATTGCCGGGCAGGGTTTCAACCTGTCCCTGCGCGATGCCGATGCGTTGGCCGCCGCGCTGCTGGCCAGTGACAAACCGCTGGGGGATTTCGCCACGCTGCAGGCCTATCGCGAGCGTCAGCGTCTCGATCAGGACCTCACTGTCGGTTTCTCCGATCAGGTCACGCGCCTGTTCGGCAGCACCCAGCCGCTGGTGTCGCTGGGGCGCAACATCGGCCTGCTCGGTCTCGATCTGCTGCCGCCGGCCAAGCGCTGGTTCGCCCGTCAGGCCATGGGGCTGGGGACGCGGCCGGATGCGTGAGTGGCTGATCAAACAGTTTGGCAAGGCGCGGCTGATGCGCTGGATCATGACGTTCTACCCGCCGTACTTCGGCGCCGGCGTCCGGGTGAAGCACATCAGCGATGACTTTCGTGACATCCAGGTCTCGATGGGCCTGGGCTGGTACAACCGCAATTACGTCGGCACCCAGTTCGGCGGCAGTCTGTATTCGATGGTCGACCCGTTCTTCATGTTGATGCTCATGGAAAACCTCGGCTCGCGGTACATCGTCTGGGACAAGGCCGCCGACATTGATTTCATATCGCCGGGCAAAGGCCCGGTGTTCGCCCGGTTCAACATCGACGACACCCTGCTCGACGAGATCCGTCGGCAGACCGCCAGTGGCGAGAAATACTTGCCGCAGTTGCAGGTCGACATTCATGACGGCGCCGGCAACCTGGTGGCGCGGGTCGGTAAAACCCTTTACGTGCGGCTCAAGCCGCCAGCGAGACAGGCTTAAAGCATGGAAATGCGCGCGGATGTGCTGATTGTCGGAGCCGGAATGGTCGGCAGTGCCCTGGCGCTGGCGTTGCAGGACAGCGGGCTGGAAGTCCTGCTGCTCGACGGCAGCCCGTTGAGCGTCAAACCCTTCAATGGCGATGCGCCGTTCGAACCACGGGTGAGCGCACTGTCGGCGGCCAGTCAGCGGATCCTCGATCGCCTCGGCGTGTGGGACGGCATCGTCAATCGACGCAGCAGCCCTTACACCGACATGCACGTCTGGGACGGCAGCGGCACCGGCCAGATCCATTTCTCGGCCAGTAGCGTACACGCCGATGTGCTCGGGCATATCGTCGAAAACCGCGTGGTCCAGGATGCCTTGCTCGACCGTCTGCACGATTGCGATATGGGCCTGCTGGCCAACGCGCGACTGGAGCAGATGCGCCGTTCCGGTGACGACTGGCTGCTGACCCTGGCCGATGGCCGCACCTTGCGCGCGCCGCTGGTGATCGCGGCGGACGGCGCCAATTCTGCGGTGCGCCGTCTGACCGGCGTCGCCACTCGCGAGTGGGATTATCTGCATCACGCCATCGTCACCAGCGTGCGCAGCAGCAAACCGCACCGCATGACCGCGTGGCAGCGTTTTACCGATCACGGGCCGCTGGCGTTTTTGCCGCTGGAGCGAGACGGTCAGCAGGACTGGTGCTCGATCGTCTGGTCGACCACGCCGAGCGAAGCCGAACGGCTGATGGCGCTGGATGAAGCGGATTTCTGCCGCGAGCTGGAGCGCGCTTTCGAAGGCTGCCTCGGCGACGTCATCAGCGCCGACCCGCGCCTGTGCGTGCCGCTGCGTCAACGTCACGCCAAACGCTACGTGGCCGAAGGCCTGGCGCTGATCGGTGATGCCGCGCACACCATTCACCCGTTGGCGGGGCAGGGCGTGAATCTCGGCTTCCTCGACGCTGCCGTACTCGCCGAAGTGCTGTTGCAAGCCAACGATCGGGGCGAGCGTCTGGCGGATGTTAAAGTGCTGAGCCGCTACGAACGCCGGCGCATGCCGCACAACCTGGCGCTGATGGCGGCGATGGAAGGTTTCGAGCGCTTGTTCCAGGCTGACCCGCTGCCGCTGCGTTGGTTGCGCAACACCGGGTTGAAAATCGTCGAGCAAATGCCCGAAGCCAAAGCGTTGTTCGTGCGCGAGGCATTGGGGCTGACCGGGGACTTGCCGGCCCTCGCCAAGGCCTGAGATCTTCATTGCGGCTGATGGCCCCTTCGCGGGCAAGCCCGCTCCCACAGTGGTCAGTGTGAAATTCAAATTTGAGTACACCCTGGAACCCTGTGGGAGCGGGCTTGCCCGCGAAGGCGTCAGATCAGGCACCGCCTATGCTGTGCAACATCTGGTAACTCCTTGGGAAAGTGTTCGATTGAGCTCGTAAATGTGAGTCCTTATCATTTGGGCCACTTTTCCCTACCGAGAGACCGCTCCCATGTTGGCATCCAAGCGTGTTCTGACCGCACTGGCCCTGACCCTGATCGGCAGCACTGCCGCCCAGGCCGCCGACGAGGTGGTGGTCTACTCCTCGCGTATCGATGAACTGATCAAGCCGGTGTTCGACGCCTACACCGCCAAGACCGGGGTGAAGATCAAGTTCATCACCGACAAGGAAGCGCCGCTGATGCAGCGGATCAAGGCCGAGGGCGAGAACGCCACCGCCGACCTGCTGCTGACCGTCGATGCCGGCAACCTCTGGCAGGCCGAGCAGATGGGCATTCTCCAGCCGTTCACCTCGAAAACCATCGATGCCAACATCCCTCTGCAATATCGCTCGTCCAGCCACGCCTGGACCGGCCTGAGCCTGCGCGCGCGAACCATCGCCTACTCCACCGAACGGGTGAAACCGGGCGAACTGACCACCTACGAAGCGCTGGCCGACAAGAACTGGGAAGGTCGCCTGTGCCTGCGCACGGCGAAGAAGGTCTACAACCAGTCGCTGACCGCCACCATGATCGAAGTCCACGGCGCCGAGAAGACCGAGAAGATCCTCAAGGGCTGGGTCAACAACTTGTCCACCGACGTGTTCTCCGACGACGTCGCGGTGCTGGAGGCGATCAACGCCGGCCAGTGCGACGTCGGCATCGTCAACACTTACTACTACGGTCGCCTGCACAAGCAGAAGCCGGATCTGCCGGTGAAACTGTTCTGGCCGAATCAGGCGGATCGTGGCGTGCACGTCAACCTGTCGGGTATCGGCCTGACCAAACATGCACCGCACCCGGAAGCAGCCAAGGCGCTGGTGGAGTGGATGACTACGCCTGAGGCGCAGAAGATCTTTGCCGATGTGAACCAGGAGTTCCCGGCCAATCCGGCGGTGAAGCCTTCGGAAGAAGTGGCGGCGTGGGGGCAGTTCGTGGCGGATACGCTGCCGGTTGAAGTGGCGGGCAAGCGACAGGCTGAAGCGATCCGGATGATGGATCGGGCGGGTTGGAACTGAGTTTTAACATACAACAACATTGATCTTTCCTACGTCGAACCGTCTGCGTGGGAATGCAGCCCTCGACGCTCTGCGTCGTATCATCGACAGCGTGACGCAGAGCGTCACAGAATGTGTGCCCACGCAGAGCGTGGGCACAATCATTTGAACGAGACTGTTTCCTTGGCCCACCCCGCCCAACGCCGCTGGTACCCCATCGTCTTCGCCATCGCCGCGTTGGTGCTGCTCCCCCTCAGCGTGCTCCTGCTCTCATGGCAAACCATCGACCACCAGATCTGGTCCCACCTGTGGGAAACCCAGATGCCGCGTCTGCTGGGCAACACCCTGACACTGGTCTTTGGCGTCGGCATCGGCGTGACCCTGCTGGGCGTAAGCCTCGCCTGGCTCACCAGCCTCTGCGAATTCCCCGGCCGCCCCTGGCTCGACTGGGCGCTGATGCTGCCGTTCGCCATCCCGGCCTACGTGCTGGCGTTCGTCTTCGTCGGCCTGCTGGATTTCGCAGGCCCCGTACAAACCCTGCTGCGAGAATGGTTCGGCACCGGCCTGCGCCTGCCACGAGTGCGCTCCACCGGCGGGGTGATTCTGGTGCTGGTGCTGGTGTTTTATCCCTACGTCTACCTGCTGGCGCGCACTGCGTTTCTCGCGCAGGGCAAGGGATTGATGGAAGCCGCGCGAGTGCTCGGCCAGTCACCGTGGCAAGCATTCTGGCGTGTGGCATTGCCGATGGCGCGGCCGGCCATCGGTGCCGGTGTTGCGCTGGCGTTGATGGAAACCCTTGCGGATTTCGGCGCAGTCTCGGTGTTCAACTTCGATACCTTCACCACCGCGATCTACAAGACCTGGTATGGCTTCTTCAGCCTGCCCAGCGCCGCGCAACTGGCCAGCCTGTTGCTGCTGGTGGTGATGCTGGTGCTGTACGGCGAACGTCGCGCGCGCGGCGCCAATCGGGCAAGCAACGAGCGGCCAAGGGTCAAGGCGTTGTATCACCTGCGCGGGCCAAAAGCCTGGGCGGCGACCGGCTGGTGCGGTCTGGTGTTCGCCTGCGCGTTTGTCATTCCGGTGCTGCAACTGGTGGTGTGGTTCTGGCAGCGCGGGCGATTCGATCTGGATGAGCGCTACGCGGGACTGATTCTGCACACCCTGTATCTGGGCGGCATGGCGGCGTTGATCACGGTCAGCGTGGCGATGTTGCTGGCATTCGCCCGGCGTCTGGCGCCTACCCGGACGATCAATTCCGCGGTCGGTCTGGCCAATCTCGGTTATGCCTTGCCGGGCTCGGTGCTGGCGGTGTCGATCATGCTCGCGTTCAGTTATCTGGACCGGGAGCTGGTGATTCCGCTGTCCGGCTGGCTTGGCGGGGCGGGCAAACCGTTGCTGCTGGGCGGTCTGGCGGCGTTGCTGCTGGCGTATCTGGTGCGGTTCGTGGCGGTGGCCTATGGGCCGCTGGAAAGCAGTCTGGCGCGTATACGGCCATCTTTGCCTGAAGCGGCACGTAGCCTGGGCGTCAGCGGGCCGCGACTGTTTTTCAAAGTGTATCTGCCGTTGTTGCTGCCCGGCACGCTCAGCGCGGCGTTGCTGGTGTTCGTCGATGTGCTCAAGGAAATGCCCGCGACCCTGCTGATGCGCCCGTTTGGCTGGGACACACTGGCGGTGCGGATCTTCGAAATGACCAGCGAAGGCGAATGGGCGAGGGCTTCGTTGCCGGCGCTGACCCTGGTATTGGTCGGTCTGTTGCCGGTTATTGGTTTGATCCGGCGCTCGGCGCACAGAAACACTTAGTCGTCAGTCCTGAATCATGCGGCTACAATGCGCGGCATTCGGTGCGGTCCGTCTGACAGACCCTGTCGCTGAAATCGGCTGAAAGCCCTTTTTTACAGGGTTTTCCGATCCGTGCAGCAGCGCTCCGCACCTTCGCCACGCCCGGAAGGAGAAACCCATGGGACAGCGTACGCCTCTGTATGACCTGCATCTCGCCCTCGGCGCGAAGATGGTCGATTTTGGCGGTTGGGACATGCCCCTGCATTACGGCTCGCAGGTCGAGGAGCACCACGAAGTGCGTCGCGATTGCGGGGTTTTCGATGTTTCCCACATGACCGTAATCGATGTCGCGGGGCCCCAGGCCAAGGCCTGGCTCCAGCATTTGCTGGCCAATGACGTCGAACGCCTGCACAGCCCCGGCCGTGCGTTGTACAGCACCATGCTCAACGAGCGCGGCGGTATCGTCGACGACATGATCGTCTATCGCCTCGACGATGGTTATCGTCTGGTGGTCAACGCCTCCACCCGCGATCAGGATCTGGCCTGGATGCAGGCGCAACTCCCCGGCTTCGACGTGCATCTACACGAGCGTACGGATTTGGCGATGCTCGCCATTCAAGGCCCCCATGCCCGGCACAAGATTGCCGAACTGGTGACCCAGTCCCGCGCCAATCTGATCCAGATGCTCAAGCCTTTCGAAGGCCACGTCGACGGCGACTGGTTCATTGCGCGCACCGGCTACACCGGTGAGGACGGCCTGGAAATCGCCCTGCCAGCCGATCAGGCCCCCGGATTTTTCAACGATCTGGTGGGCGCCGGCATTTCCCCTATCGGCCTCGGCGCCCGCGACACGCTGCGGGTCGAAGCCGGCATGAACCTTTACGGTCAGGACATCCACCAGGACGTTTCGCCACTGGCCTCGAACATGGCCTGGAGCATCGCCTGGGAACCGGCCACGCGCCGGTTCATCGGTCGTGATGCGCTGGAAGCGGAAAAAACCGCCGGCGTGCAGCACAAACTGGTCGGCCTGGTGCTTGAGGAACGCGGTGTTTTGCGGGCCCATCAGGTGGTTCGTATCGCTGATGTTGGCGAAGGGGAGATCACCAGTGGTAGTTTCTCTCCTACGCTTAGCAAGTCGATTGCCCTGGCGCGTGTACCGATGGCGACTGCCGACCGCGCCGAAGTGGAAATCCGTGGCAAGTGGTATCCGGTACGAGTGGTCAAACCGACCTTTGTCCGTCACGGCAAAACCTTGATCTAAACCTTTTCCGGCGGGCACGACCGCTGACAATTTCTTGAGGACACCGAGCATGAGCAACATCCCAGCTGAACTGCGTTTTGCCGAAAGTCATGAATGGGCGCGTCTGGAAGCCGACGGCACCGTCACCGTGGGCATCAGCGATCACGCCCAGGAAGCGTTGGGTGATGTGGTGTTTGTCGAGCTGGCAGAAGTGGGCAAGGTATTCGCCGCCGGTGATGCGGCTGGTGTCGTCGAGTCGGTCAAGGCCGCTTCCGACATCTACTCTCCGGTCAGCGGTGAAGTGTTCGCGGTCAACGAAGAACTGGCGGATTCGCCTGAACTGCTGAACGAAGACCCGTACACCGCGTGGATCTTCAAGCTCAAGCCAAGCGACAAGGCCGAGCTGGACAAGCTGCTCGACGCTGCCGCCTACAAGGCTGCCATCGGCGAATAAGCTGCAGGCGAGATCCCAAAGCCCCGACCCGTCGGGGCTTTTTTCTGCCCGGGACTTTTGCCGTCGGGGTGGCTGCTATGCTGGTTTGACCGTGTTGCATTGACGCCGAGCCGCCAGCCAAGAGAGAGCCCGTCATGTCCCAGTTGCCATCCCTGAGCCAGTTACGCGATCCCCATGCCTTTCTGCGCCGCCACCTCGGCCCCGATGCCGCCGAGCAACAGGCGATGCTCGACAGCCTCGGTCTCGGCAGCCGGGTCGAGCTGATCGAACAGACCGTGCCGCCGGGCATTCGCCTCAACCGCGAGCTGGACCTGCCGCCGGCGCTGGACGAACAGGCGGCGCTGGCAAAGCTGCGCGGTTACGCCGAGCAGAACCAGGTCTGGACCAGCCTGATCGGCATGGGCTACCACGGCACCCTGACGCCGACCGTCATCCTGCGCAACGTGCTGGAAAATCCCGGCTGGTACACAGCCTACACGCCTTATCAACCGGAAATCGCCCAAGGCCGGCTCGAAGCGTTGCTCAACTTTCAGCAACTGACCATCGACCTCACCGGCCTTGAGCTGGCCAACGCTTCGCTGCTCGATGAAGCCACCGCGGCGGCGGAAGCCATGGCCCTGGCCAAACGTGTGGCGAAGTCGAAAAGCAATCTGTTCTTCGTCGACGAAAACTGTCATCCCCAGACCATTTCCGTGGTGCAGACCCGCGCCGAAGGCTTCGGCTTCGAGCTGATCGTCGACACTGTGGATAACTTGAAGCAGCACCAGGTGTTCGGCGCGCTGCTGCAATACCCCGACACCCACGGCGAGATCCGCGACCTGCGGCCGCTGATCGATCACCTGCACGCGCAACAGGCGCTGGCGTGCGTGGCGGCCGATCTGCTCAGTCTGTTGCTGCTGACCCCGCCGGGCGAGTTGGGTGCCGACGTGGTGTTCGGCTCATCCCAACGCTTCGGCGTGCCGATGGGTTACGGCGGTCCGCACGCGGCGTTTTTCGCCAGTCGCGAGGAATACAAACGGGCGATTCCCGGACGGATCATCGGCGTGTCGAAAGATGCCCGCGGCAACGTCGCGCTGCGTATGGCCCTGCAAACTCGCGAACAGCACATTCGCCGGGAGAAGGCCAATTCGAACATCTGCACCGCCCAGGTCTTGCTGGCCAACATCGCCAGTTTCTATGCGGTCTATCATGGCCCGGACGGGCTGAAACGAATCGCCCAGCGCGTGCACCGACTGACCTGCATTCTCGCCGCCGGGCTTGAACGCCATGGCATCAAGCGCCTCAACCAACACTTCTTCGATACCCTCACGCTGGACGTGGGCGGGGCGCAAACCGCGATCATCGAAAGCGCCCAGGCCGCGCAGATCAACCTGCGCATTCTCGGTCGTGGCCAACTGGGTCTGAGCCTCGACGAGGCCTGTGATGAAAACACCGTGGCCAGACTGTTCGATGTGCTGCTGGGCGCCGATCACGGGTTGAGCGTCGATGATCTCGACGCCGAAACGCTGGCCTGCGGCATTCCCGACACGCTGCAACGCAGCACGCCGTACCTGCGTCACCCGGTGTTCAACGCCCACCACAGCGAAACCGAGATGCTGCGCTACCTCAAGCAACTGGAAAACAAGGATCTGGCGCTCAACCAGTCGATGATTCCACTGGGCTCCTGCACCATGAAGCTCAACGCCACCAGTGAAATGATCCCGATCACCTGGCCGCAATTCGCCAATCTGCACCCGTTCGTGCCCCGGGAGCAGGCCGTTGGTTACACGCTGATGATCGAGGAACTGGAACGCTGGCTGTGCGCGATCACCGGGTTCGATTCAATCTGTATGCAGCCCAATTCCGGTGCACAGGGCGAGTACGCCGGGCTGCTGGCTATCCGCAAATACCACGAGAGCCGCCAGCAGGGTGGACGCGACATCTGCCTGATTCCTTCGTCGGCCCACGGCACCAACCCGGCCTCGGCGCAGATGGCCGGGATGCGCGTGGTGATTGTCGAGTGTGACGACGCCGGCAACGTCGATCTGGAGGACTTGAAAGCCAAGGCGTCCGAGGCCGGGGCCAAGCTGTCGTGCCTGATGGCGACCTACCCGTCGACCCATGGCGTGTACGAGGAGGGCATCAGCGAAATTTGCGAAGTTATCCACAAGCATGGCGGTCAGGTGTACATGGACGGCGCCAACCTCAACGCTCAGGTCGGGCTGGCGCGGCCGGCGGACATCGGCGCCGACGTGTCGCACATGAACCTGCACAAGACCTTCTGCATTCCCCACGGCGGGGGCGGGCCGGGCATGGGGCCGATTGGCGTGCGTGCGCATCTGGCACCTTTCGTTGCCAACCATCCGGTGATCCCGATCGACGGGCCGCAACCGCAGAACGGTGCGGTCAGCGCCGCACCATGGGGCAGTGCGAGCATTCTGCCGATCAGCTGGATGTACATCGCGATGATGGGGCCACAACTGGCGGATGCCAGTGAAGTGGCGATCCTCGCGGCGAATTACCTGGCGCAGCACCTGTCCGGTGCTTTCCCCGTTCTGTATACCGGTCGCAATGAGCGTGTCGCCCACGAGTGCATTCTGGATCTGCGGCCGCTGAAAGCGCAGACCGGCATCAGCGAGGAAGACGTCGCCAAGCGCCTGATGGATTACGGCTTCCATGCGCCGACCATGTCGTTCCCGGTGCCGGGCACCTTGATGGTCGAGCCGACCGAGAGTGAGTCCAAGGCTGAACTGGATCGCTTCATCGGCGCCATGTTGAGCATCCGCGCAGAAATCACCGAGGTGCAGAACGGCAACTGGCCGGCCGAGGACAACCCACTCAAACGGGCCCCGCACACCCTGGCCGATATCACCGGCGTGTGGGAACGGCCATACAGCATCGAGCAGGGCATCACGCCGGATGCGCACACCAAGGCGAACAAATATTGGCCTGCAGTGAACCGGGTCGATAACGTCTACGGCGACCGCAACCTGTTCTGCGCCTGTGTGCCGGTGGACGATTACCGCTGATCTTTTGCGTATACCTCGACCCTGTGGGAGCGAGCTTGCTCCGGGCGGCGATCCGACGAAAACGGTGTATCAGTCAACAAAGATGTTGAATGAGCATTCGCTTTCGCGGGCAAGCCCGCTCCCACAGGGGGCTATGGTGAATTTGAAATTGCGGGCAAAAAAATGCCGCTCATTGTGAGCGGCATTTTTTGTTGAGCCTCTTATTCCGACGCCACGGCGTTCTTCGCCAGAATCGCGTTCGCCAGTTCCATGTCCGTTGCCTGCAGGCCCGGATTGTCGGCGCGGACTTTCTGCATCGCGGCTTCCAGGTACGGGCCACGGATGCCGCCATCGCTGGCGACGAAACTGCCAGCATCGTCCTGGGCGGCAACGATCAGTTTGTGATCCTTGAAGGTCAGGTAGGTCGAGCCGGTGGTCGCACCGGACGAAATGACGTTACGCCAAAAGCTGTCGGCCATTGCCGAACCGACGGGCAGAGACAGCAGGGCAAGGGTGGCGACAGCAAGTTTGAGACGCATGTTGGGTGACTCCACTGGTGTTGAATAACCGGTTGGATCGCCGTTTCCCCGATCCGGTTCCGTGAGCGGCTATTTCTGCTCGCTCTGTGGTGTCACCCGCAACACTTCTTCAATCGTCGTCAGCCCGGCCGCGATTTTCTGTGCGCCGGACAATCGCAGGCTGCGCATGCCTTCCTTGAACGCCTGACGACGGACTGCGGTGAGGTCGGTGTCGGGGCTGATCAAGGCCTTGAGGCTGTCGCTCAGTTGCATGATTTCGTAGACCCCGGCGCGGCCGTGATAACCGGTGTCGCGGCACTCCAGGCATCCGATGGCCCGTTGCGCATTGCCCGGCAGCGGCGCCTGCCACGGCCGGGTCAGGGTTTGCCAGTCTTCTTCATCAAGAGTCAGCGGTGCCTTGCAGTGCGGGCATAGTGTTCGCACCAATCGTTGCGCCATGACGCCAAGCACGGTGGCCTTGATCAGGTAATGCGGCACGCCGAGTTCCAGCAGGCGGCTGATGGCGCTCGGCGCGTCGTTGGTGTGCAGGGTCGAGAGCACCAGGTGCCCGGTCAACGCCGCCTGGATCGCCATTTCGGCGGTTTCCAGGTCGCGGATCTCGCCGATCATGATGATGTCCGGGTCTTGCCGCATCAGCGCGCGCACGCCGGCGGCGAAGGTCAGGTCGATGTTGTGCTGAACCTGCATCTGGTTGAAGGCCGGCTCGACCATCTCGATCGGGTCTTCGATGGTGCAGAGGTTGACCTCCGGGGTCGCCAGCTTTTTCAGTGTGGTGTACAGCGTCGTGGTCTTGCCGGAACCGGTCGGGCCGGTGACCAGGATGATGCCGTTGGGCTGGCGCGTCATGTCTTGCCAGCGCCGCAGGTCATCGGCGGAAAAACCGAGCTGATCGAAATCCTTGAGCAGCACCTCCGGGTCGAAGATCCGCATCACCATTTTTTCGCCGAAGGCGGTGGGCAGGGTCGACAGGCGCAGCTCGACCTCGCCGCCGTCCGGGGTTTTGGTCTTGACCCGGCCATCCTGGGGTTTGCGCTTCTCGGCGACGTTCATCCGGCCAAGGCTTTTCAGGCGGCTGACGATGGCCATCGTCACCTGCGGCGGAAACTGATAAACGTTGTGCAGCACGCCATCGATGCGAAAACGCACCGTGCCTTGCTCGCGCCGGGGTTCGATGTGGATATCGCTGGCCCGCTGCTGGAAGGCGTACTGGAACAGCCAGTCGACGATGTTGACGATGTGCGCGTCATTGGCGTCCGGCTCCTGATCGCTGGCGCCGAGGTTGAGCAGTTGTTCGAAGTTGCCGAGGTTGCCGCTCTGCGCATCGGCATTGCTGGCGCCGCTGACCGATTTGGCGAGACGAAAGAATTCAACGCTGAAACGCTGAATGTCCGCCGGGTTGGCCACCACCCGTTTGATCGGCAGCTTCAGGACATGGGTCAGATCCGCCTCCCAGCCGCTGACGTAAGGCTGGGCGCTGGCCACGGTGACCGCGTCGCGGTCGACCGACACTGCGAGGATCTTGTGGCGCTGGGCAAAGGCATAGGACATCAGCGGCGTGATGGCGGCGACGTTGATTTTCAGCGGATCGATCCGCAGGTACGGCTGGCCGGCCTGCTGCGCCAGCCACAGGGTCAGGCTTTCCAGGTCGAGGTGTTTGCCCGGACGGCTGAGGTCGTCCAGTTGCTGGCTGGCGATGAATTCCAGCGGGTGCTTCTGGCCGTGGGCGGCATGTCGGCGACGGGCATTCAGCGCCTGCTCGGCCGAGTCCTGGCAGATGAAACCCTGGGCGACCAGTTCACGCAGTACCTCATTGAGATCCAGCCAGCGGTCCTGAGTGGCGAGTTGAACGGACATGCGGGCTCCTTTTGAACGACAGTGCGCAAAGGATAGTCGTGGCCCCGCCGACCGTTGGGCCACTACCCGACGAAGACGTTTCGGTTCTTGTCAGCCGGCCGCCTGCGCCGGCGCATCCCACGCCGCGTCGGGGTTTTGCAGGTTCACCGAGCAGACGCTGATCAGGTTACGAAGTTTTTCCGCGATCACCTGGGCGCGGTGCCAGCTCAGGCCGCTCATGACGATGTCGATCGACAGCAGATCGTCCAGCCGCTGGACATTGACTTGTTCCGGGGTGAGGCACTGCAAGGCGAACAGGTTCAGCACCCGCACCAGCAAATCCGGCTCCGCCTCGGCCAGGATCTGATACTGCGCAAGGCAATGGGCGTTGCTGGCGTTCCACACATCGGCACGGGGCGCAGGGGTGTTGACGGCTTCGAGGTGTGGCATGGCAGGTCTCCGGAATCAGTGGAGGAATTTTTACATTCGATGCCGGGCATTTCTTATCTAAGATGGGCTGATTACGCGATTGATCGGATAGATCAATTCGTCATTTGAAGATTTTGAGGATTATTTATGCACAGCGAGCTGGACAGCTACGACCGGCGCATTCTCGCCCTGCTGCAAGAGGACGCTTCCTTGTCCAGCGCACAGATCGCCGAACAGGTCGGCCTGTCGCAATCGCCGTGCTGGCGGCGGATTCAACGGATGAAGGAGGAGGGGATCATTCGTGGTCAGGTGACCTTGCTCGATCGCAAGAAGATCGGCCTGAACACGCAGATCTTCGCCGAGATCAAACTTAACGCCCACGGCCGTTCGAACTTCACAGAGTTCACCGAGGCGATTCGCGGCTTTCCCGAAGTGCTGGAGTGTTACGTGCTGATGGGGGCGGTGGATTTTCTGTTGCGGATTGTCGCGGCGGACATCGAGGCGTATGAGCGGTTCTTCTTCGAGAAGCTGTCGCTGGTGCCGGGGATTCAGGAAGTGAACTCGATTGTGGCGTTGTCGGAGATCAAGTCGACGACGAGTTTGCCGGTACTGCGCTGAATGTGCTGGCCTGATCGCTAGCAGGCTGGCTCCCACAGTTGGAATGCATTTCCCTGTGGGAGCGAGCCTGCTCGCGAAAGGGGTGTTACATGCGCAGCAGCATTTTCCAGGCGCGATTCTGGTACACCGCAATCGCCTGATGCTTGCGCGCATCGAGCAGCTCGTCAGTGATGGTCGGCTCGTTGGCCAGTTGCGCCAGTTTGTTCAGCTCGCCGTACAGGCGATCCATTTCCGGGATTTCCAGCACGTTGCGCGCGTGGTGCAGCCAGACCTGGATGCGCTCGATGCGCGGCAGTTGCTCGGCCAGATCTTCCGGCTGCTGCTGATAACGCTGCAATTGCAGCGAAGTGGCTTCTTCGCCCAGCAGGCGCGGCAGCCAGCTTTGCAACTGCGCGGCACCCTGGCGATTGCCACGGGTGTTGCGGTCAGCCGTCCAGGTGCGCGCCAGCAACCAGCGCGAAGCGTTCAGCGAGAACAGGCCCCAGCGCGGGTCTTCCAGTTCTTCCAGGAACTGCTCCGGCGCGGCTTTGCGCACGTCTTCGTCTTCGATGCCGACCTGCACCAGCGGGCGCCAGTCTTCCAGCAGCGCATCCAGCGCAACGCGCAGGTCGTGGGTCGACTGACGCGGTGCAGCCTGGCCGAGGCTGCTCAGCAGGGCGCGCATTTCTGCGAGGTTTTCGACCCAGTCCTGCAGCAGGCGCCAGTGGCCGTTGAAGCGATACTGTTCGGCCAGACGCTGGCTGCTGCCCAGCAAGTGCCAGGCCAGGGCGGTGAAGGCGTCGTCCAGCGGAGTTTCAGCGGTGATGGTCGGCGCCGGCAGGCTCAGCGAGTAGCTATTGGCGTCATACAGGCGATAGCCGCGTTCGGCCTTGCTGATGTCGCACGGCATCAGGGCCAGGGTTTCGGCCAGTTCGGCGGCCAGTTCCAACAGCGCGGCAGGCTCGCCTTCGCGCAGTTCCAGTTCCAGCTCGCAGATTTCTTCTTTCTGCTTGCCGACCACCACGTGGCCCAGGTCCAGCGCGGCTTCGATGACCACTTTGGTCTTGCCACGACCCCAGGCGATTTCGGCACGCTCGCGGACGAAATCGGTGGTGAAGATCGGCTTCAGGGTTTTCTTGTCGAGCTCGGCGAGGGACTCGGGCCAGCATTCGCCGTCGAGTTTCTTTACGTCGAGCTTGGCTTTGGGCAGGTTCCAGTCGTACTCATTACGCTCGGACAGGCCGGCGACGCTCTGGCCGCGGGTTTTGAGGGTCTGAATCACCTCTTCGCCGTCCTTGCGCAGGCGCAGGGCAACCTTGGCCCGGGCCAGGTCACGCTCGGGCGTGTCGAAGTACTGATTCATCAACTCACGGCGTTCCCAGCCACTTTTGTTGCGTTTTTTCAGGAGAGGGTGCTCGCGCAGGGCGGCGAGGGTTTCGCGGCTGACGCGGAGTTTGATTTCGGTTTCTTTCTGCATGGCCGGAAAATCCAGGATCGGGAGCGCAGCCGGGGGAATGTGTGGCTGCCAAGGTCGTGCAGTGTACAGGACTGAACCTTCCTACGCTTTGCGGCGGTTTATTCTCGGCGCCGGATGGTTCTATGATGAACCTCAATCCGGGAGTTGGAGTCAGCGATGCCTTTGCCGTCCATGCAAGACCAGTTCGCTGCACTGATCGCCGCGCCGTCGGTCAGTTGCACCCAGCCGGGCCTCGACCAGTCCAACCGGGCAGTGATCGATCTGCTCGCCGGTTGGCTTGGCGACTTGGGGTTCAGTTGCGACATCCAGCAAGTCAGCCCCGGAAAATTCAACCTGCTCGCGAGTTTCGGCAGCGGCCCCGGCGGGCTGGTGCTGGCAGGGCACAGCGACACGGTGCCCTACGACGATGCGCTGTGGAAAACCGATCCGCTGAAGCTCACCGAAGTCGACGGCCGCTGGGTCGGTCTCGGCAGTTGTGACATGAAGGGCTTTTTCGCCCTGATCATCGAAGCCGTGCAACCGCTGCTCGATCAGCCGTTCAAGCAACCGCTGCTGATCCTCGCCACCTGCGATGAAGAAAGCTCGATGTCCGGTGCCCGTGCGCTGGCCGAAGCGGGGCGACCGCTGGGCCGGGCGGCGGTGATCGGCGAGCCGACCGGGCTCAAGCCGATCCGCATGCACAAGGGCATCATGATGGAGCGCATCGATATCCTCGGGCAGAGCGGCCATTCGTCGGATCCGCGTCTGGGGCACAGCGCGCTCGAAGCGATGCACGACGCCATCGGCGAGCTGCGCGGCCTGCGCCTGCTGTGGCAGCGCGAATTCAACAACCCGCAGTTCAGCGTGCCGCAGCCGACCATGAACTTCGGCTGCATCCACGGTGGCGACAACCCCAACCGCATCTGCGGCCAGTGTTCGCTGGAGTTCGACCTGCGGCCGCTGCCGGGAATGGACCCCAAGCTCTTGCGCAGCGAGATTTTGCGCAGGCTCAACCCGGTCGCCGAACGCCATCAGGTGAAGATCGATTACGCGCCGCTGTTTCCCGAAGTGCCGCCGTTCGAGCAGGCCGAAGACGCGGAGCTGGTGCGAATTGCCGAAAAACTCACCGGCCACACGGCCGAAGCGGTAGCGTTCGGCACCGAAGCGCCTTATCTTCAGCGCCTTGGCTGCGAAACCATCGTGCTCGGCCCTGGCGACATCGCCTGTGCGCACCAGCCGGACGAGTACCTCGAAATGTCACGTTTGCAGCCTACCGTGCATCTATTGCGGCAGTTGATCGAACATTACTGTCTCAAAGCTGTATAAATTGCCCAAACACCCACCCGTATTCATGAGGAGAGCGCGCGTGTCGCCAAGCCTGTTCCGACGATAACCATCAGCCCGCTGTGCGTTTTCCGTTTCGCCCCTTTTCCGGCTGCTATTTATTACAGGCCCAGGTTCATGCCCGAATACGTCAATTGGCTTCGCCACGCGTCTCCCTATATCAATGCTCACCGCGATTGCACCTTCGTCGTCATGCTTCCGGGCGACGGTGTGGAGCATCCGAATTTCGGCAACATCGTCCATGACATCGTGTTGCTGCACAGCCTCGGCGTGCGGCTGGTGCTGGTTCATGGTTCCCGTCCGCAGATCGAAACCCGCCTCGCCGCACGCGGCCTGACTCCGCATTACCACCACGGCATGCGCATCACCGATGCTGCGACCCTGGAGTGCGTGATCGACGCGGTCGGCCAGTTGCGCATCGCTATCGAAGCGCGGCTGTCGATGGACATGGCTTCGTCGCCGATGCAGGGCTCGCGTCTGCGGGTGGCCAGCGGCAACCTCGTTACCGCGCGGCCGATCGGCGTGCTGGAAGGTGTCGACTATCACCACACCGGCGAAGTGCGCCGGGTCGACCGCAAGGGCATCAACCGTCTGCTCGACGAGCGCTCCATCGTATTGCTGTCGCCGCTGGGTTATTCGCCGACCGGTGAGATTTTCAACCTGGCCTGCGAAGACGTGGCGACCCGCGCTGCCATCGATCTGGGCGCCGACAAACTGCTGTTGTTCGGTGCCGACCTCGGTCTGATCGACGAAAACGGCAAACTGGTGCGCGAGCTGCGTCCGCAACAGGTGCCGGCGCACTTGCAACGTCTGGGCAGCAACTATCAGGCGGAACTGCTGGATGCCGCCGCCGAAGCCTGCCGTGGCGGTGTGGCGCGCAGCCATATCGTCAGTTATGCCGAGGACGGCGCGCTGCTGACCGAACTGTTCACCCGTGACGGTGGCGGTACGCTGGTGGCCCAGGAGCAATTCGAACTGGTGCGCGAGGCGGCGATTGAAGACGTCGGCGGTTTGCTCGACCTGATCAGCCCGCTGGAAGAGCAGGGGATTCTGGTGCGTCGCTCCCGCGAAGTGCTGGAACGTGAGATCGAGCAGTTCAGTGTGGTCGAGCGTGAAGGGATGATCATCGCCTGTGCGGCGCTGTATCAGATTGCCGATTCGGATGCCGGCGAGCTGGCGTGCCTGGCGGTGAACCCTGAGTATCGCCATGGCGGTCGCGGCGACGAATTGCTTGAACGCATCGAGACCCGTGCCCGGGCACAAGGCCTGAAAACCCTGTTCGTCCTCACCACCCGCACCGCCCACTGGTTCCGCGAGCGCGGCTTCGAGCCAAGCAGCGTTGAACGCCTGCCGGCGGCTCGGGCTTCTCTTTATAACTACCAGCGCAATTCGAAGATCTTCGAAAAGTCTTTGTGATGTGACGCCCTCATCGCGAACAGGCTCGCTCCCACAACGTTCACTGAGCCTGTGTGGGAGCGAGCCTGCTCGCGATAGCGTTTATTCGGCTACAAACTTCGCGCTGACATACGGCGAGTAGTCAGGCAGTACGTTCTCGACCTTGCCCTGTTCCTTCAAAAACTTCGCCGTCTCACCAATCGCCTTCGCCGTGCCGCCGTCCAGCAGCGCCGTGGTTTGTTGCGCCCTGGCGTCCGGGAAGGCCGAACCCGCGAGCAATTCCGGGACGTCGGCCGCGTTGGCACCGGTCAGTTTGGCGATTTTCTGCACAGGCACCGAGTCGGCCGTCCAGCTGTCTTTATGGGCGGCGTAATCAGCGAACGAGTCCAGGGTCACCTTGGCGAACTTGGCCACGACTTCAGGATGCTTCTCGGCAAAGTCTTTGCGTGCTACCCAGACTTCGAAGGTCGGCGCGCCCCACTGGCCGACCTGCGCGGCATCGGTCAAAGTCTTGCCGGTCTTGCGGATTTCACCCAGCGCCGGCGACCAGACAAAGGCGCCATCGATGTCGCCACGCTTCCACGCCGCCGCGATTTCTGCGGGTTGCAGGTTCACTACTTTGACTTTCGAGGTGTCCAGGCCCCAGTGCTTGAGTGCGCCAAGCAAGCTGTAGTGGGAGGTGGAGACAAACGGGGTGGCGATGGTCTTGCCAATCAGGTCTTCGGGTTTGTTGATGCCGCTGCCGTTACGCACCACCAGCGCTTCGGCGGCATTGATCTGTGCCGAAACGATGAAGGCAACGATTGGCAGATTGCGCGAAGCGGCTGCTGCCAGCGGGCTGGAGCCGAGGTTGCCGATCTGCACATCGCCGGAGGCAATGGCTGTCACAACTTCCGGGCCGCTGTTGAACCGGCGCCAGTCGATTTTTTCGCCGATGGTCTTCTCGTAGACGCCGTCGGCCTGGGGGACTTTGCTCGGGTCGATACCGGTCTGGTAGCCCACGGTGAGGTTGGCGGCATGGGCTGAAAAAGAAATCAGCGCCGACACACAAACTGTAACAAATTGACTAGATAGTGCGCGTTTGGCCATCATGGCGTCGCCTTTTCGATAGGGTTTGACGATTTGGGGTTGCGCCAAAGCTAATCGATCTAAAAAAAGGTCAACAAATACCATTTAGGAATGAGCTTAGTCGCCGATACGCTGTATCCCGGCTAGGATGGCCATCATCAGGCCATATGCCTTAAATGAATTAAAAAGAATCAAATAATTCTTTTTGGGTTTATCAGGAAGTCTTTACCCTGCAGGGACCAAATAACTGCGATTAGACCTTGGTCGTAGACACACAAGGTTACGATTGACTTGTCAGTCACGGTCTGGCGCTAATCGCGCATCTTAGGATCCAGGGGCATCAGACCCCGGACCAGGAACACAAGAATTAGAAACGAGAGGAGCGATACATGAACAAGTCCACCTTGGCCCTGGCCGTGGCCGTAGGGGTTATTGCGCAGCAGGCAGGCGCAGCCGGTTTCATCGAAGACAGCAAGGCCACCTTGGGGCTGCGTAACTTCTACATCAACACTGACAACCGTGATGGCGCTGGCGCCAACAAGAACGAAGAGTGGGGACAAGGCTTCGATCTGCGTTTCATCTCCGGCTACACCCAAGGCACCGTAGGCTTCGGTCTTGATGCTATCGGCCTGCTGGGCGTGCGTCTGGATTCGGGTGGCGGCACCAATGGTGCGACCGCAACTTCCTACGGCGGCACAGTGTTCCCGAGCGAGTCCAATGGCAAGGCCGTGGACAACTTCTCCAGCCTGGGTCTGACTGCCAAAGCCAAGATCTCCCAGACCGAACTGAAACTGGGCACCCTGCAGCCAAAACTGCCGGTGATCGTGACCAACGACGGTCGTCTGCTGCCACAAACCTGGCAGGGCGGCCAGATCACTTCCGGCGAAATCAAAGACCTGACCCTGGTCGGTGGTCAGATCGAAGCCGTGAAAGGCCGTAACTCCAGCAACAACGAAAACCTGTCCATCAGCGGCGCAAACAGCCGTGGCACTGGCTTCCGTGACAGCAACAAGTTCATCTACGCCGGTGGTGACTACAAGATCACCAAAGACCTGACTGCCCAGTACTACTACGGCAACCTGGAAGACTTCTACAAGCAGCACTTCCTGGGTCTGGTACACAACTGGGCTATCGGCCCGGGCGTATTGAAGTCTGACTTCCGTTACTTCAACAGCTCCGACGACGGCAAGAACGGCACTGATCCTGCGTACTTCAGCACCGGTAACTACACCGGCGTGCGTAACGGTCGTGGCGAAGTCGACAACAACCTGTACAGCGGCCTGTTCCTGTACACCGTTGAAGGTCACACCTTCGGTGGCGGTTACCAGGTTTCCAACGGCAGCTCCGACTTCCCTTGGCTGAACCAGGGCGACGGTTCGTCGAACTACACTATCACCGACATGCAAATCCAGAAGTTTGGCCGTGCCGGCGAGAAAACCTGGCAAGCTCGCTACTCGTATGATTTCGCTAAAGTCGGCGTACCTGGCCTGACCGCTGGTGTGGTTTACCTGAAAGGCGATTCGATCGACACCGTTGGCACCAATGGTCGCGAAAGCGCTTCGAACCGTTCCGAGTGGGAGCGCGACTTCACCATCGGTTACGTCGTGCCGGAAGGCCCGTTCAAGAACGTCGGCCTGATGTGGAAAAACGCTGTATGGCGCACCGACCTGCCGAACACCCGTTCGCAGGACGAAAACCGTCTGATCGTCAGCTACTCGATCCCGCTGCTGTAATAGCGCGCTCCTGCACTGATGTAAAAAGCCAGATGTAAAAAAGCCCCGTCCGGCATCGCGCCGGACGGGGCTTTTGCGTTTTCGGGTCCGGCTCACCCCCGTAAGCCTTTCCCGATGTTCCCCTCTTTACAGCAACTCAAGGCCTTCTCGAACCTTGAGGGCGATATTCGTCGCGATGCTGCGGGGCGTCCAGTGAACAGATGTTTAATATTCTATAAAGATATAAATATCTCGTTATTTATTCTTTTTAACGATGGCGAATCCCGAGCTACAGTTGAGGTCTCCAACCCCTTATCAGGAGCCGCACCATGAGCCTCAGACTTGGCGATATCGCCCCCGATTTCGAACAGGATTCCAGCGCCGGCAAGATTCGTTTCCACGAATGGCTGGGCGATAGCTGGGGCGTGCTGTTTTCCCACCCGGCGGACTTCACTCCGGTCTGCACCACCGAGCTGGGCTTCACTGCCAAGCTCAAGGACGAGTTCACCAAGCGTGGCGTGAAAGCCATTGCACTGTCGGTCGATCCGGTGGACTCGCACCACAAGTGGATCGAGGACATCAACGAAACCCAGAACACCATCGTCAACTTCCCGATCCTGGCGGATGCCGATCGCAAGGTGTCCGATCTGTACGATCTGATCCACCCGAACGCCAACGACACCCTGACCGTGCGTTCGCTGTTCGTGATCGACCCGAACAAGAAGATCCGCCTGACCATCACCTACCCGGCGAGCAGCGGGCGCAACTTCCACGAGATTCTGCGGGTGATCGATTCGCTGCAGCTCACCGACAACTACAAGGTGGCCACCCCGGCCAACTGGCAGGACGGCGAAGAAGTGGTGATCGTGCCGTCGCTCAAAGACGAAGACGAAATCAAGCAACGCTTTCCGAAGGGCTACCGCGCGGTGAAGCCGTACCTGCGCCTCACACCACAGCCGAACAAATAACCTTAGGGTAAAGCCGCCACCGCTTTCGCGAGCAAGCTCGCTCCCACTGGGGGGCTGCGTTTCAAATGTGGGAGCGAGCTTGCTCGCGAAGGCGTCGGCCTTTGCAACACGGAATTCAGAACCACGATGCAGGGTTTCAGGCCGTTTTCACGGCCTGTTTTTTTGCCCGTACGAAAGTGAAATGCATATCTCTATAAAGAATAACCAAATGAATAAATATGATTTATGGATATATGAATCAGCTGGTAAGGTCACTGACATCGAAGCGAGATCGCAACCCGCGAATCGCCTGTAACGCGCAAGGAATCGTCTGAATGCTGGTCGTCTCACTCGGTGGCAGTCCCAGTCAACGTTCCCGCTCCGGGGTGTTGCTGGAGCGCTCGCAACGCTGGTTGCAGCAGCAAGGGGTGGAAGTGGTGAGTTATCAGGTGCGGGACTTCCCGGCCGAAGACCTGCTCCACGCCCGCTTCGACAGCCCGAAGGTGCTCGACCTGCTGCAACAGATTGAAAACGCCGATGGCCTGCTAATCGCCACGCCGGTGTACAAGGCGTCGTTTTCCGGTGCCCTGAAGACCGTGCTGGATCTGCTGCCCGAGCGTGCGCTGAACCACAAGATTGTTCTGCCGATGGCCACGGGCGGCAGCATCGCCCACATGCTGGTGGTCGATTACGCCCTCAAACCCGTGCTGTCGGCGTTGAAAGCCCAGGAAATGCTGCAAGGGATTTTTGCCGAGGACAGCCAGATCGCCTACGGCGAAGGCAGTGCCCAGGCGCAGTTGGCGCCGGCGCTGGAGCAGCGGTTGCATGAAGCGCTGGACCAGTTTGTCAGCGCCATGGCCCGCCGGCCGAAGCCGCTGGAACCGGGGCTGTTGAACGAACGTTTGTTGAGTGCTCGCTGGAGCATTTAAGTCTGCTTTCTAGTCACATCGAAATTTGAAGTACTGGCCTTACTCGCCCGCCAACGGGCAAGCAGGTGCAGCCAAAACCCAACAGCAAAAAGGAGAGCGCTATGCGCACTGTATTTTTGCGTCGTGGTCTGGTCGCTCTGTTTGCTGCGGCTGTGTCCTTCGGCGCCATCACTCAAGCTCAGGCCGAGACGCTTCGGATCGGTTATCAGAAGTACGGCACGCTGGTGCTGCTCAAAGCCAAAGGCACCCTGGAAAAACGCCTCGCCGCACAAGGCGTCGACGTGCAATGGACTGAGTTCCCCGGCGGCCCTCAACTGCTGGAAGGCCTGAACGTCGGCTCGATCGACTTCGGCGTCACCGGCGAAACCCCGCCGGTGTTCGCTCAGGCCGCCGGCGCCGATCTGCTCTACGTCGCCTACGAGCCGCCAGCACCGAACAGCGAAGCGATCCTGGTGCCGAAAGACTCGCCGATCAAATCGGTGGCGGATCTCAAAGGCAAGAAAGTCGCCCTGAACAAAGGCTCCAACGTCCACTACCTGCTGGTGCGTGCGCTGGAAGACGCCGGCCTCAAGTACAGCGACATTCAAACCGTATTCCTGCCGCCGGCCGATGCCCGCGCCGCGTTCGAACGTGGCAGCGTCGACGCCTGGGTCATCTGGGATCCGTACCAGGCGGCCGCCGAGAAACAACTGCAAGCGCACACCCTGCGTGACGGCAAAGGCATCGTCGACAACCATCAGTTCTACCTGGCGACCAAACCCTACGCACAGAAAAATCCCGAGGTGATCAAGACCCTCGTGGAAGAAGTGCGCGCCGTCGGCGAGTGGTCCAAGGCCAACCCGGAAGACGTGACCCAACAGGTATCTCCGCTGCTCGGCCTGCCGGCAGACATCACCCTGACCTCGGTGAAACGCCAGGGCTACGGCGCGCTGTTTCTGACCCCGGAAGTGGTCGCCGCACAACAGAAAATCGCCGACACCTTCTACCAGCTCAAGCTGATTCCCAAGCCGTTGAGCATCAAGGACGTGATCTGGACCCCACCGGCCGCTGTGGCCCAAAGCTCGGTCACCCAAGCCCAGTAAATCGAATCCCCAAGGAGACCACTCCATGAGCCTCAACATCTTCTGGTTCCTGCCTACCCACGGCGACGGCCATTACCTTGGCACCGCCGAAGGCGCCCGCGCCGTCGACCACGGCTATCTGCAACAGGTCGCGCAAGCGGCGGATCGTCTGGGTTTCGGCGGCGTGCTGATTCCCACCGGCCGTTCCTGCGAAGACTCGTGGCTGGTGGCCGCGTCGCTGATCCCGGTGACCCAGCGTCTGAAGTTTCTGGTTGCCCTGCGCCCCGGGATCATTTCCCCGACGGTGGCGGCGCGTCAGGCTGCAACGCTGGATCGTCTGTCCGGCGGTCGTGCGCTGTTCAACCTGGTGACCGGTGGCGATCCGGAAGAGTTGGCCGGCGACGGTCTGTTCCTCGATCACGAAGCGCGTTATCAGTCCTCGGTGGAATTCACCCGGATCTGGCGCCGGGTGCTGGAAGGCGAAACCGTGGATTACGACGGCGAGCACATCAGCGTGAAGGGCGCCAAATTGCTCTATCCGCCGATCCAGCAACCGCGTCCGCCGCTGTACTTCGGCGGTTCGTCGGAAGCGGCGCAGGATCTGGCCGCCGAACAAGTGGAAATGGTCCTGACCTGGGGCGAGCCGCCCGCAGCCGTTGCCGAGAAGATCGAACAGGTGCGCGCCAAGGCCGCCAAGCTCGGACGCACCGTGCGCTTCGGCATTCGCCTGCATGTGATCGTGCGGGAAACCAACGCTGAAGCCTGGCAAGCGGCAGATCGCCTGATCTCGCATCTGGACGACGACACCATCAAACGTGCCCAGGCTTCGCTGGCGCGGTTCGATTCAGTCGGCCAGCAACGCATGGCCGCGCTGCACGGTGGCAGCCGCGACAACCTCGAAGTCAGCCCGAACCTGTGGGCCGGCGTCGGCCTGGTGCGCGGCGGTGCTGGCACGGCGCTGGTCGGCGACGGCCCGACCGTGGCTGCACGCGTGAAGGAATACGCGGATCTGGGCATCGATACATTCATCTTCTCCGGTTATCCACACCTCGAAGAGTCGTATCGCGTCGCCGAGCTGCTGTTCCCGCACCTTGACGTCGAGCGCCCGGAATTGCCGAAAAGCGCCGGTTACGTCAGCCCGTTCGGCGAGATGGTGGCCAACGACATTCTTCCCAAAGCCGCGTCCCAGAGCTGAGGCGCCGCCATGAAGAAATTTATCCACAGCCTCGCGCCCTGGGCGTTGCCGGTGTTGTTGCTGGCGGTGTGGCAGTTGTCGGTGTCGGCCGGTTGGCTGTCGACGCGGATTCTGCCGGCGCCGGTGGCGGTGATCGAAGCCGGCGTCAGCCTGGTGCGCAGCGGCGAAATCTGGACGCACCTGGCAATCAGCGGCTGGCGCGCCGCGCTGGGCTTCACCATCGGTGGCAGCATCGGCCTGGTGCTGGGTTTCATCACCGGCCTGTCGAAGTGGGGCGAGCGCCTTCTCGACAGCTCGGTGCAGATGATCCGCAACGTGCCGCACCTGGCGCTGATTCCGCTGGTGATCCTGTGGTTCGGCATCGATGAGTCGGCGAAGATTTTCCTGGTGGCATTGGGCACGCTGTTCCCGATCTACCTCAACACCTATCACGGCATCCGCAACGTCGACCCGGCGTTGGTTGAGATGGCCCGCAGTTATGGCCTGTCCGGTTTCAGCCTGTTCTGGCAGGTGATTCTGCCGGGCGCGCTGCCTTCGATTCTGGTCGGCGTGCGCTTCGCCCTGGGCTTCATGTGGCTGACGCTGATCGTGGCGGAAACCATCTCCGCCAGCTCCGGCATCGGTTACCTGGCGATGAATGCCCGCGAGTTCTTGCAGACGGACGTAGTGGTGCTGGCGATCCTGATGTACGCGGTGCTCGGCAAACTGGCCGACCTCGCGGCCCGTGGACTTGAGCGTGTGTGGCTGCGCTGGCATCCGGCCTATCAGGTTGCCAAGGGAGGTGCGGCATGACCGCTCAACAACCTCCACGCCTGCTGCGCGGAATTCCGCTGGCGGTGCGCAACCTGCAAAAGACCTTCGGCTCGCGGCAGGTGCTGCGTGACATCGATCTGCACATTCCGGCCGGGCAGTTCGTCGCCGTGGTCGGGCGCAGCGGTTGCGGCAAGAGCACTTTGCTGCGCCTGCTCGCCGGCCTCGATCAACCCACTGGCGGCGATCTGCTCGCCGGTGCTGCACCGCTCAGCGATGCGCGGGATGACACCCGGTTGATGTTCCAGGAAGCACGGCTGCTGCCCTGGAAAAAGATCATCGACAACGTCGGCCTCGGGCTCAAGGGCGACTGGCGCCCGCAAGCCTTGCAGGCGCTGGATGCCGTCGGCCTGGCGGATCGCGCCAATGAATGGCCTGCGGCGCTGTCCGGCGGGCAGAAGCAGCGTGTGGCGCTGGCCCGGGCGCTGATTCATCAGCCGCGTCTGTTGCTGCTCGACGAGCCGCTGGGCGCACTGGATGCGCTGACCCGAATCGAGATGCAGCAACTGATCGAACGTCTCTGGCAACAACACGGTTTCACCGTGTTGCTGGTGACCCACGACGTCAGCGAAGCGGTGGCGATTGCCGATCGGGTGATTCTGATCGAGGACGGCGAAGTTGGACTCGACCTGCAAGTGGAGCTGCCGCGCCCTCGGGTGCGTGGCTCCCATCGCCTGGCCGCGCTGGAAACCGAAGTGCTCAACCGTGTGTTGTCCCTGCCCGGCGAGCCGCCGGCGCCGGAACCCGTTTCACCCTTGCCTACGCAACTGCGTTGGGCTCAATAACTCAAGCAAACGACAGGAATCAATGCCATGACTATCAAAGCCATCAACGTACGCAACCAGTTCAAAGGCGCGATCAAGGAGATCGTTCTCGGCGACGTGCTGTCGGAAATCGACGTGCAGACCGCTTCCGGCATCGTCACGTCGGTGATCACCACCCGTTCGGTCAAGGAGCTGGAACTGGAGGTCGGCAGCGAAGTGATCGCCTTCGTGAAATCCACCGAGGTGTCCATCGCCAAGTTGTAAGGGCGTGGGACAAAAACAACCCCGAAGGGTGTGAGCCCTTCGGGGTTTTTTCATGGCTTGTGATCGGTGGTGCGACTTTCGCGAGCAGGCTCGCTCCCACAGGTTCAGTGCCACCCACCGATGTTGCGAGCGCCACAAATCCCTGTGGGAGCGAGCTTGCTCGCGATGAGGCCGGGGAGTGCGCTAGAGAATTCGCTTGGGCAGATACGGCGGCAGATACAGTCCGATATAGGCATCAAACACCCGCATGCCTTCCTCGGCCATGCGCGGGGTGATCTGTCCGTGCTGCTGCACCGAGCGGGCGTAGACCCGGTCGCCCAGTTCCATGGCCAGCGCAAACACGTCCACATCGTCCGGCAGTCGCGGCAGTTCGAAGTGATGGTCGAACAGCTTGTGCATCAGGTCACCCAGTTCGAGGTCATGCTGGCGGTCGGCCTGGGTGACTTCGGTAAGGCCGTGCTGGGCGAGGATCAACTGGCGTGCTGCGGCATCCTCGCCGTAGATCTCCAGCATCCGCTCTTCCACCAGGCGCGACAGGTCACGCCAGTCGCGCAGGGCATCGTGATCGATCGGCGCTTGCAGGCAGGCACGGAAGGCTGCGTGCACATCGGCCGTCAGCGCTTCGAGCAGCGCCGGGACGCTGGCGAAGAAGTGGTAGACCGAGGAGGGCGGAATCTGCGCGCGCTCGGCGACGCTGTAGATCGACAGACTGGCCACGCCCTCGGCAGCCAGCAAAATACGCGCGGCGTCGAGGATCGAGTCGATCCGTGCCTGGCTGCTGGCGCGGGGTTTGCGAGCGGGGGCGGGTTGCGTCATGTGAGTCTCCTGCGGGGCAGCGGGCATTGTACGAGCCGGCTCTTGTGTTGTCTTGTCGGCCGCTTTCGGGAGCAAGCTCCCTCCCACGGGGTATCTCCTGTGAGATGAAAATTTCTGTTCGCAGGAGATTCACTGTGGGAGCGGGCTTGCTCGCGAACCGCCGCAGGCGGCCATAAAAAAACGCCGAGAGCTGAGTAGCCCACGGCGTTTTTCATGCAACTGCAATCCGCTTAGACGGTGTGCAGATACCAGTTGTACTCGAGGTCGGAGATGGAGTGTTCGAACTCCTCCAGCTCGCTTTCCTTACAGGCGACGAAGATATCGATGTATTTCGGATCGATGTACTTGGCCATCACCTCGCTGTCGTCCAGCTCGCGCAGGGCATCGCGCAAGTTGTTCGGCAGGCTCTGCTCGTTCTGCTCGTAGCTGTTGCCTTCGGTCGGAGCCGGTGGCTCGATCTTGTTGGTCAGACCGTGGTGTACGCCCGCCAGCACCGAAGCCATCAGCAGGTACGGGTTGGCGTCGGCGCCGGCCACGCGGTGTTCCAGACGGACCGCGTCGGCGGAGCCGGTCGGTACGCGCAGGGCCACGGTGCGATTGTCCAGGCCCCAGCTCGGCGAGTTCGGCACGTAGAACTGTGCGCCGAAACGACGGTAGGAGTTGACGTTCGGGCAGAGGAAAGCCATCTGTGCGGGCAGGGTCTCGAGCACACCGCCGATCGCGTGACGCAGCGCGGCGTTCTGCTCGGGATCCTCGCTGGCAAAAATGTTTTTGCCTGCTTTGTCGAGAACCGAAATGTGCACGTGCAGACCGTTGCCTGCCTGGCCCGGATACGGCTTGGCCATGAAAGTGGTGTCCATTTCATGGTCGTAGGCGATGTTCTTGATCAGACGCTTGAGCAGGACCGCGTAATCGCACGCCTTGATCGGGTCGGCGACGTGGTGCAGGTTCACTTCGAACTGCGCCGGGGCACTTTCCTTGACGATGGCGTCGGCCGGGATGCCTTGCTCTTTAGCGCCTTCCAGAATGTCCTGGAGGCAGTCGACGTATTCGTCGAGGTCGTCGATCAGGTAGACCTGGGTCGAATGCGGGCGTTTGCCGGAGATCGGCGAGCGTGGTGGCTGAGGGCGGCCGTTCACGTTTTCCTGGTCGATCAGGTAGAACTCGAGTTCAAACGCGGCGCAGATGGTCAGGCCGAGCTCGTCAAACTTTGCAACAACTTGACGGAGCACTTCACGCGGGTCGGCGAAGAAAGGATCACCTTCGAGCTCGTGCATGGTCATCAACAGCTGCGCGGTCGGGCGCTTCTGCCATGGCTCGTTGCACAGGGTATCGGGGATTGGATAGCAGATACGATCGGCATCGCCGATGTCCAGGCCCAGGCCGGTGCTTTCCACCGTCGAACCATTGATATCCAGGGCAAATAGAGAGGCCGGCAGGTTGATGCCTTTCTCGTAAACCTTGTGGAGGCTGGTGCGTTCGATGCGCTTGCCGCGCACCACACCATTCATATCCGCAATCAGAAGGTCAACGTACAGAACCTCAGGATGTTCCTTAAGGAACGCGTTCGCTTCGTTAAGCTGAACGGCACGCGGGGGTACCGACATGATGCAACACCTTTGTTGTTAAAAATATCAATCATTGATCTTTTCTGGTTTCAGTCAACCCGAACGGCCTGCCGAAGTCAAGCGAGGCCTTTTCTGCCCTGAAAAAGCGCCACGAGGGCATTTATGGGGCACTTTGGGGCATTTTTTTATCCGTGAAGGACGCGCCACCCGCAGGCTTGAGCAGGCCGTGTTGTATTTTTTACGGGGGTGTTGTGTAAAAAAATGAACAAGGCTAAGCTCGGATCAAACCCATAACAGCAATAATACCGGGGTGCTTCATGTCTCGCCTGCCGTTAATCGGCGTCACCGACTGCGTTTTGCAGTCCGGTCTGCATGCTTACCACATCAGTGGCGACACGTCCGTCCGCAGCGCGGCCAGCAAGGCTTGCAGCCTGCCAGCGTTGTCTCTGTTCGTGGCAGATCAGGCGGCAGCGTCCGATATTCTGGACGCATGCGGGGGCATCCTCTTTAGCGGTTCTCCTTTCAATATAGATCTCTTTCCTTCTTCCGGCCTGCACCGCGCCCGTCGTCGTGCCCGTGATTCTGCACGCCGAAGATGTGCACAGGAAATGCAACGCCAGCGTAAAGGGCAGGTAAGCTCCTCCTTCATTGTCCATGCGCGGTGCCAGGCGTAAGCCGGCACTGCGCGCAAACAAGCCCCCTTAACGCGACGCCCCGTGCGTCAAACTTGCCTGACATGCGTCAGGAGACTCAGCCCAGAGGCATTTATGAGTAACAACCTCGACCAGCTCACCGATTGGTTGAAAGACCACAAGATCACAGAAGTCGAATGCATGATCGGCGACTTGACCGGGATCACCCGGGGCAAGATCTCGCCGACCAACAAGTTCATCGCCGAAAAGGGCATGCGTCTGCCAGAGAGCGTTCTGTTGCAGACCGTGACCGGCGACTACGTCGAAGACGACATCTATTACGAACTGCTCGACCCGGCCGACATCGACATGATCTGCCGTCCCGACCAGAACGCCGTGTACCTGGTGCCATGGGCCATCGAGCCGACCGCCCAGGTGATCCACGACACCTATGACAAGCAAGGCAACCCGATCGAGCTGTCGCCGCGCAACGTCCTCAAGAAAGTCCTGAAACTCTATGCCGACAAGGGCTGGCAGCCGATCGTGGCGCCGGAAATGGAGTTCTACCTGACCAAGCGCAGTGACGACCCCGACTATCCGTTGCAGCCGCCAATCGGCCGCTCCGGGCGCCCGGAAATCGGGCGTCAGTCGTTCTCGATCGAGGCGGCGAACGAATTCGACCCGCTGTTCGAAGACGTCTACGACTGGTGTGAATTGCAGGAGCTGGACCTCGACACGCTGATCCACGAGGACGGAACCGCGCAGATGGAAATCAACTTCCGTCACGGTGACGCACTGTCGCTGGCCGACCAGATTCTGGTGTTCAAACGCACCATGCGCGAAGCCGCGCTCAAGCACGACGTGGCCGCCACCTTCATGGCCAAACCGATGACCGGCGAGCCGGGCAGTGCGATGCACCTGCACCAGAGCATCGTCGATATCGAGACTGGCAAGAACGTGTTCTCCAACGAAGACGGGACCATGAGCCAGTTGTTCCTGCACCACATCGGTGGCCTGCAGAAACTGATTCCTGAGCTGTTGCCGCTGTTCGCCCCGAACGTCAACTCGTTCCGCCGGTTCCTGCCGGACACATCGGCGCCGGTGAACGTGGAATGGGGCGAAGAAAACCGCACCGTGGGCCTGCGCGTACCGGATGCCGGCCCGCAGAACCGTCGCGTGGAAAACCGCCTGCCGGGCGCCGACGCCAACCCGTACCTGGCGATTGCCGCGAGCCTGCTCTGCGGCTACATCGGTATGGTCGAAGGCATCAACCCGAGCGCGCCGGTCGTGGGCCGTGGTTACGAGCGCCGCAACCTGCGCCTGCCGCTGACCATCGAGGACGCCCTGGAACGCATGGAAAACAGCGCGACCATCGAGAAATACCTGGGCAAGACCTTCATCACCGGCTACGTCGCGGTCAAGCGGGCCGAGCATGAAAACTTCAAGCGCGTGATCAGTTCCTGGGAGCGTGAGTACCTGCTCTTCGCCGTCTGATACGCCGGGCGCGGTGGCCAGCCGCCGCGCCTTCACCGATAACAAGGAGAATTGGCATGACCAGCAACAACCCGCAAACCCGTGAGTGGCAAGCCCTCAGCAGCGATCACCACCTGGCCCCGTTCAGCGACTTCAAGCAGCTGAAAGAAAAGGGTCCACGGATCATCACCAACGCCAAGGGCGTGTACCTGTGGGACAGCGAGGGCAACAAGATCCTCGATGGCATGGCGGGTCTGTGGTGTGTGGCGATCGGTTATGGGCGCGACGAGCTGGCCGATGCGGCCGCCAAACAAATGCGCGAACTGCCTTACTACAACCTGTTCTTCCAGACCGCGCACCCGCCGGCGCTGGAACTGGCCAAGGCCATCGCCGACGTGGCACCAGAAGGCATGAACCATGTGTTCTTCACCGGTTCCGGCTCCGAAGGCAACGACACCATGTTGCGCATGGTTCGCCACTACTGGGCGATCAAGGGCCAGCCGAACAAGAAAGTCATCATCAGCCGCAAGAACGGCTATCACGGCTCCACTGTGGCCGGCGCGAGCCTGGGCGGCATGACCTACATGCACGAACAGGGCGACCTGCCGATTCCGGGCATCGTCCACATCGCCCAGCCGTACTGGTTCGCCGAAGGTGGCGACATGACTCCGGAAGAGTTCGGGATCTGGGCGGCCAATCAGCTGGAAGAGAAGATTCTGGAAGTCGGCGTGGACAACGTCGGTGCCTTTATTGCCGAGCCGATCCAGGGCGCCGGCGGCGTGATCATTCCGCCAGACACCTACTGGCCGCGCATCAAGGAAATCCTCGCCAAGTACGACATCCTGTTCGTGGCCGATGAAGTGATCTGCGGTTTTGGCCGTACCGGCGAATGGTTCGGCAGCGATTTCTACGACCTCAAGCCACACATGATGACCATCGCCAAAGGCCTGACGTCCGGCTACATCCCGATGGGTGGCCTGATCGTGCGTGACGAAGTGGTGGCGGTGCTCAACGAGGGCGGCGATTTCAACCACGGCTTCACCTACTCCGGTCACCCGGTGGCGGCGGCGGTGGGTCTGGAAAACATCCGGATTCTGCGCGAAGAGAAAATCATCGAACGCGCCCATGAAGAAACGGCACCGTATTTGCAGAAACGTCTGCGCGAACTGAACGATCACCCGCTGGTGGGTGAAGTGCGCGGAGTCGGTCTGCTGGGGGCCATCGAGCTGGTGCAGGACAAGGCCACTCGCAAGCGTTACGAAGGCAAGGGTGTGGGCATGATCTGCCGCCAGTTCTGCTTCGACAACGGGCTGATCATGCGTGCCGTGGGCGACACGATGATCATCGCGCCGCCGCTGGTGATCAGCAAGGCAGAGATCGATGAACTGGTTACAAAGGCGCGCAAGTGCCTGGACCTGACGCTGAGTGCGTTGCAGGGCTAAGTGCTAGGCTCTGAGCGATGGAGCTGTTGCGCTGTCGCTCGGAGCTGTCAGAAAGGCTGGTCTTTTCTTGAAAGACCGCCTCGGATCTTGCCAGACTAGCCGCGGTTCCAGTTGTCCGGGTTCGGCCGCTGAACAAAGTGGTTCAAAAAAGAAAAATTTGGAGCATTAACGCATGAAGGCATTAGGCAAAAAGCTCGCTGGCAAGACTCTGCTCGCCATGTCCCTGATGGGCGTGATGGCGGGTGCGGTTCAGGCGGACGACAAGGTGTTGCACGTTTACAACTGGTCCGACTACATCGCGCCGGACACGGTTGCCAATTTCGAAAAAGAGACGGGCATCAAGGTCGTCTATGACGTTTTCGACAGCAACGAAACCCTGGAAGCCAAGCTGCTGGCCGGCAAATCCGGCTACGACATTGTGGTGCCTTCCAACAACTTCCTGGCCAAGCAGATCAAGGCCGGCGTTTATCAGGAACTGGACAAGTCCAAGCTGACAAACTGGAAGAACCTCGACGAAGACCTGCTCAAGGCCGTTGGCGACGCCAGCGACCCAGGCAACAAGCACGCGTTCCCGTACATGTGGGGTTCGATCGGCATCGGCTACAACCCGGAGAAGGTCAAGGCTGCGCTGGGCGTCGACAAGATCGACTCCTGGGACATCGTGTTCAAGCCTGAAAACATCGAGAAGCTGAAAAGCTGCGGCGTGAGCTTCCTCGACGCGCCGACCGAAATGATTCCGGCGGCTTTGCACTACCTGGGCAAACCGACCAACAGCAAAGACAAGGCTGACCTGAAAGCCGCCGAGGACCTGTTCCTCAAAGTGCGTCCTTCGGTTGCCTACTTCCACTCCTCGAAGTACATCTCGGACCTGGCCAACGGCAACATCTGCGTGGCGGTCGGTTACTCGGGTGACCTGGAGCAATCCAAGACCCGCGCCAAGGAAGCCGGTGACAAGGTCAAACTGGCCTACACCATTCCGAAAGAAGGTGCCGGTACTTTCTACGACATGGTCGCCATTCCCAAGGATGCCGAAAACGTCGAAGCCGCCTACAAGTTCATGAACTACCTGCTCGAGCCGAAAGTGATGGCCGAAATCACCAACGCCGTGCGTTTCCCGAACGGCAACAAGGCGGCCACGCCGCTGGTGGACAAGGAAATCACCAGCGATCCGAGCATCTACCCTTCGGCTGAAGTGAAGAAGCAGCTCTATGCGATCAGCGATCTGGACGCAGCCACCCTGCGCCTGATCACTCGCAGCTGGACCAAGATCAAATCCGGTAAATAAGCCGGTTTGAAGCAGCAACCGCTGGCCGTCGCCTTCACCCGGGTGGTCAGCGGTGCAATTAAATGACAGAAAGTTTTGCTGGAACGGTTTTTCGAAGGTAAGTTGCGCGCCGGTTTTGTTGCCGGGCAACCGTGACTGTCATGCAGCACGGGGCAACTTGGGCCCAACTAAATTAGAGGACCTCCACTTGCCTATTTTTTCTTCTTTGCGCAATGCCCTGCTGGCCGCTGCCGGTCTGACGTTCGCTGTCGGTGCCCAAGCCGCCGGTACTGTGCATATTTATAACTGGTCGGATTACATCGGCGAGACCACCCTGGCCGATTTCCAGAAGGAGACCGGAATCAAACCGGTCTATGACGTGTTCGACTCCAACGAAACCCTGGAAGGCAAACTGCTCGCCGGGCGTACCGGTTACGACGTGGTCGTGCCGTCGAACCACTTCCTCGGCAAGCAAATCAAGGCGGGTGCGTTCCAGAAGCTCGACAAAGCGCAGCTGCCGAACTATTCCAATCTCGATCCGGTGCTGCTCAAGCGCCTGGAGCAGAACGATCCGGGCAACCTGTACGCCGTGCCGTACCTGTGGGGCACCAACGGCATCGGCTATAACGTCGACAAGGTCAAGGAAGTGCTCGGTGTCGACAAGATCGATTCCTGGAGCGTGCTGTTCGAGCCGGAGAACATCAAGAAGCTGCACAGTTGCGGCGTGGCGTTCCTCGATTCGGCCGATGAAATGATGCCGACCGTGCTCAATTACATGGGCCTGAACGCCAACAGCACCGATCCCAAGGATTACGAGAAGGCCACGGCCAAACTGCTGGCGGTGCGTCCTTACGTGACCTACTTCCACTCCTCGAAATACATCGGCGACCTGGCCAACGGCGACATCTGCGTGGCCATCGGTTTCTCCGGCGACATCTTCCAGGCGAAGAACCGTGCCGAAGAAGCCAAGAAGGGCGTGAACATCGCCTACTCGATCCCGAAAGAGGGCGGCGCGCTGTGGTTCGACATGCTGGCGATTCCGAAGGATTCGGCCAACGTCAAAGAGGCCCATGCCTTCATCAACTATTTGCTGAAACCTGAGGTGATCGCCCAGGTCAGTGATTACGTCGGTTATGCCAACCCCAACCCGGGTTCGGACAAGCTGATGGAGCAGTCCATCCGCACCGACGAGTCGGTTTATCCACCGCAGGCTGTGCTCGACAAGACCTACGTGTCGATCGAGTTGCCGCCGAATATTCAGCGTTTGATGACCCGCAGCTGGACCAAGGTCAAGTCGGGTAAATAGCGTCAACGTACAAACTATCCTGGGTTCGTCTTGCGTGGGCGAACTGCACTCTTTTTTTCTGGGAGTTTCGTAAATGGCAGTTGCCTCCGGCGCCTATAAGAAAGCCCTCGAGGGCGACCAGACACCGAAGCAGGTGCTGGTCAAAATCGACCGGGTCACGAAGAAGTTCGACGAGACGGTTGCCGTGGACGATGTGTCCCTGGAAATCAAGAAGGGCGAGATCTTCGCCCTGCTCGGCGGTTCGGGATCGGGCAAATCCACTCTGCTGCGGATGCTGGCAGGGTTCGAACGGCCCACGGAGGGGCGCATTTTCCTCGACGGCGTCGACATCACCGACATGCCGCCGTACGAGCGACCGATCAACATGATGTTCCAGTCCTACGCCCTGTTCCCGCACATGACCGTGGCGCAGAACATCGCGTTCGGCCTGCAACAGGACAAGATTCCAAAGGCCGAGATCGACGCCCGCGTGGCCGAGATGCTCAAGCTGGTGCAGATGAGCCAGTACGCCAAGCGCAAGCCGCACCAGTTGTCCGGTGGCCAGCGTCAGCGTGTGGCACTCGCGCGTTCGCTGGCCAAGCGGCCGAAACTGCTGCTGCTCGACGAGCCGATGGGCGCACTGGACAAGAAACTGCGTTCGCAGATGCAGCTGGAACTGGTGGAAATCATCGAGCGCGTTGGCGTGACCTGCGTGATGGTGACCCACGACCAGGAAGAGGCCATGACCATGGCCGAGCGCATCGCGATCATGCACCTGGGCTGGATCGCCCAGATCGGCAGCCCGATCGACATTTACGAAACCCCGACCAGCCGTCTGGTCTGCGAATTCATCGGTAACGTGAACATCTTCGAAGGCGAAGTGATCGACGACGCCGAAGGCCACGCGACCATCACCTGCAAGGACCTCGACCGGCAGATCTACGTCGGCCACGGCATCAGCACCTCGGTGCAGGACAAGTCCGTGACCTACGCGATCCGTCCGGAAAAACTGCTGGTCACCGCCGACCAGCCGACCTGCGAATACAACTGGTCGAGCGGCAAGGTGCATGACATTGCCTACCTCGGCGGTCACTCGGTGTTCTACGTCGAATTGCCGAGCGGCAAGCTGGTGCAGTCGTTCGTGGCCAACGCCGAACGCCGTGGCGCACGTCCGACCTGGGGCGATCAGGTGTACGTGTGGTGGGAAGACGACAGCGGCGTGGTACTTCGCTCATGAACATGCGCAAATTCAAACGCCGGCTCAATCGAATAATTCCCGGTGGCCGTCAGCTGGTCATCGGGGTCCCGTTCATCTGGCTGTTCCTGTTCTTCATGCTGCCGTTCTTCATCGTCCTGAAGATCAGCTTTGCCGAAGCGGACGTGGCCATCCCGCCGTACACCGAGATCTACACCTACGC
>NZ_JAOEJU010000020.1 GCF_025447595.1 Pseudomonas koreensis
GATCTACACCTACGCCGAGCAGAAGCTGCAACTGCTGCTGAACCTGGGCAACTACGCGATGCTCGGCGACGACGAGTTGTACATCGCTGCCTATCTCGGCTCGCTGAAGATGGCGTTTTTCAGCACGCTGCTGTGCCTGTTGATCGGCTACCCCATGGCCTACGCCATCGCCAGCGCCCGCAAGGAAGTGCAGACGGTGCTGGTGCTGCTGATCATGATGCCGACCTGGACCGCGATCCTGATCCGTGTCTATGCGTGGATGGGCATCCTCAGCAACAACGGTCTGCTCAACGGTTTCCTGATGAGCATGGGTTTGATCGACGAGCCGCTGCAGATCCTCAACACCAACCTGGCGGTGTACATCGGCGTCGTCTACTCGTACCTGCCGTTCATGATTCTGCCGCTGTACGCCAACCTGGTGAAACACGATCACAGCCTGCTGGAAGCGGCGTCCGACCTCGGTTCGAGCACCTTCAACAGCTTCTGGAAAATCACCGTGCCGCTGTCCAAGAACGGCATCATCGCTGGCTGCATGCTGGTGTTCATCCCGGTGGTGGGTGAGTTCGTGATCCCGGAACTGCTTGGCGGTCCGGAAACCCTGATGATCGGTAAAGTGCTCTGGCAAGAGTTCTTCAACAACCGTGACTGGCCGGTGGCGTCCGCCCTGGCGGTGGTGATGCTGGCGATCCTGATCGTGCCGATCATCCTGTTCAACCGCAGTCAGGCCAAGGAAATGGAGGGTAAAGAATGAAGCGCTTCCGTTTCTCCAGCCTGATGCTGGTGCTCGGCCTGTTGTTCATCTACCTGCCGATGCTGATCCTGGTGATCTACTCGTTCAACGCCTCGAAACTGGTAACGGTGTGGGGCGGCTGGTCGGTGAAGTGGTACGTCGGCCTGCTCGACAATTCGCAACTGATGGGCTCGGTGGTGCGCTCGCTGGAAATCGCCTGCTACACCGCGATTGCCGCCGTGGCGTTGGGTACGCTGGCAGCCTTCGTGCTGACCCGCATCACTCGCTTCAAGGGCCGCACGCTGTTCGGTGGCCTGGTCACCGCGCCGCTGGTTATGCCTGAGGTGATTACCGGTCTGTCGCTGTTGCTGCTGTTCGTGGCGATGGCGCAGATGATCGGCTGGCCGCAGGAGCGGGGCATCGTCACCATCTGGATCGCGCACACCACGTTCTGTGCGGCGTATGTGGCGGTGGTGGTGTCGGCGCGTCTGCGTGAGCTGGACCTGTCGATCGAAGAAGCGGCAATGGACCTCGGTGCGCGTCCGTGGAAGGTGTTCTTCCTGATCACCATCCCGATGATCGCGCCGTCGCTGGCGGCGGGCGGCATGATGTCGTTCGCGCTGTCGCTGGATGACCTGGTATTGGCGAGCTTCGTCTCCGGCCCGGGTTCGACGACCCTGCCGATGGAAGTGTTCTCGGCGGTGCGTCTGGGCGTGAAGCCAGAGATCAACGCCGTGGCCAGCCTGATTCTGCTGGCGGTGTCGCTGGTGACTTTCATGGTCTGGTTCTTCAGCCGCCGTGCCGAGGAAGCGCGCCGCAAGGCAATTCAGCAGGCCATCGAAGAAGGCGCTGCCGATTCGTGGAAGCAACCGGACGTGCGCCGGGCGCCGACGCCGGAAGCGGCTTGAGCCAGTGGGGGTGATCACAACTCTGTGATCACCCCCCAATTCAAACTGTGGGAGCGAGCTTGCTCGCGAAAGCGGTGTGTCATTCAACATCAATGTTGGCTGATACGCCCCCTTCGCGAGCAAGCTCGCTCCCACAGTTGGTTTTAGGCCGACCAAGGAGAGTTGCGGATGACCTCGACGAAATTCATCGGCTTGAACCCCGGCGCCTGATCCTTCAGCACATCGGTCTTCACATTGCCGAAGGTAGTCTGCGGACGATGACGCAAGCCATCGGCGAACGCGCAGATGATGCACTCCTTGAAACCTTCGCCCCGTGGATGCGCATGCACCACCGCCTCACGCTGCACCGTGGTGAACGCCGCGTAGTCCATGCCCAGCACGTCCATTTCGACGCCTGCGGTTACCAGCGCCACGGTTGGACGCAGATGCTTCGGCACCCCCGGCGTGGTGTGCAGGGCGATCGACAGCCAGACCTGCTCGATGTCGTCATCGCTCAACCCGTAAGGCTTGAGAAATGCTGCCGCTGCGTTGGCGCCATCCACTTCGAAACGCTCGTCATCGCTGCGATGCCCTTCGACCAGACCCAGGTCGTGGAACATCGCGCCGACGTACAGCAGCTCCGGATCGTAGGCCAGTTGCTGACGCTCACCGCTCAAGGCGCCGAACAGAAATACCCGGCGCGAGTGGTGGTAAAGCAGGTCGGATTCGATGTCGCGGATGTACTCGGTGGTGGCCCGGGCGAGGGCGCTGTCGGGGATCTGGATACCGGCGATGGTCGTGGTCATGTTGAGCTTCCTCGTCGAAAACGCCGTCACGGCGCTGATGGGGAAAGTCTGTTCCCGGGGGCAAAACCGGACAATCGATCCATGGCTGCGATCCTTGCCATTCCACCTGCAAATCATGCCAGCTCGCTTCTGCGACGAGGATTGGCTAGGGTTGGCGCTGATCCGACATTCCCCGGGAGCCGAGATAGCCATGAACAGAATCGTCGCCATCGTGGTGTTCCCCGGCGTGCAGGCGCTGGACGTCAGCGGGCCGATGGACGTGTTCGCCGAGGCCAACCGCTTCCTGGTGCCGGAGGATCATTACCGGCTCGACGTGATCGGCGTCGAGCGCGGGTCGATGGCGTGTTCCAACGGGCTGACCCTGAGTGCGCATCGGCATTTCAGCGAAGCGTCGCAGGTTTACGATTTGCTGCTGGTGGCGGGTGGGCCGCAGTTGCCGTTTCTGGATTTCGGCGAGGCATTCGATGCCTGGTTGCGTGAGGCCTGTGGACGGGCGCGGCGATTCGGCTCGATCTGCAACGGCGCGTTCATGCTCGCCCGTGCGGGATTGCTGGATGGGCGCACGGTCACCACCCACTGGAACGACGCCGAAGCGCTGGCACAGTTGTGCCCGTCGAGCCGGGTCGAGGCTGATCGGTTGTACGTCGAGGATGGCCAGCTCTACACCTCGGCGGGGGTGACGGCGGGGATCGATCTGTCGCTGTACCTGCTGGCGCGTGATCACGGGGCCGAGGTCGCGCTGAGCGTGGCCAAGCGGCTGGTGGTGTTCACCCAGCGCTCGGGCGGGCAGTCGCAGTTCAGCCCGTTCCTCACGCCCCACGCCGAACCGACGTCGGCGGTGGCGATGGTGCAGCTGTATGTGCTGGCCAATCTCACCGGCGACCTGACCATCGCTGATCTGGCGAATGCCGCCAACATGAGTGCGCGGAATTTCTCCCGGGTGTTTGCGAGGGAGGCGAAAGTCACCCCGGCGGAATTCCTCGAACGGGCGCGGGTGGACGCGGCGCGGGTGATGCTCGAAAGCACCACGGCGCCGCTGAAGACGGTGGCGTATCAATGCGGGTTTCGTGATGCGCAACACATGCGCAGCGTGTTCAACCGGCGGCTGGGGGTAACGCCGCAGCAGTTTCGCCTGAACTTTGCGGCGATGGTTTGAGATCTGTTTTGTTCTGACTGACCCCTTCGCGAGCAAGCTCGCTCCCACAGGAAACCGCGATCCAATGTGGGAGCGAGCTTGCTCGCGAAGGGGCCGCTCCAGTCAGCAAAAATCTATTGAGCTGCTCGTGCCGGCAACAGCTTCAAGGTGCTGCGCGTATTCGCCGTCACCTCTTCATCACTGAAATGCGCCTGCACATACATCCCGTCCACATACGCTTCCGCCTGATCGTCATAGTGGCTGTCGAACGGCACGCCGCTCTGGCCGACCGGGTTGATGGTCAGGCTATGAGCCGGATCCGCGAAGTCCACCAACCGCCGGGTCGACGGGCCATAGGTCACCGGCCACGGCGCGGGGCCGATCTTCGCCGAGAGGTTGTTCGGCACTTCATGAGAGCCCGGTGCGGCGAACGGGCCGACGTTGAAAATGCGATCCAGCGGTTTCTGCTGACCCAGCGGATGACCATGGGTCAGCGTATGCGCCTTGCCCCATTGCCAGCCGGAAGCGTCGTCCCCGAGAGTCTGTTTCAAGTGCGCCATGCTTGCCTGCCATGCGGTGCGCACGGTGTCGGCGCGGGTTTCCTTGTTCGGCGTGCCGCGGTTGTCCCACCACGGTGAATCGGCATTCGCCGCGAGCCGGGGCAGCGCCGCATCGATCACTCGGGTCGACAGCAGGGTTTCGAAAAAATCATTGCCCAGCTCATCGCGCATCGCCGCGTCAGCCAGGTCGTAGAGGAACTGGTTGAACAGCGTCGCACTGACCGAATCCAGCGGATAGTCGCCTTGCCACTGGGCCAGTTGCTCGACCAGTTTCAGCTGCGCCGGATCACTCACCACTTCACGCAGCACCGGCAGCAACGGCGCCAGCAGACGCGGGCCGTAACCGGTGGTGGTGCCCAGTTGCAGTTTCTGGTTGGCCTCGTTGTCCCACTTCACGTTCTTGTCGGCGAGCTGGCGGTTGAGCTGCTGGCCACGGTCGGCGAGGTTGTAATAACCGGGAATCTCCATGCCGGTCGGCGACACGGGCTGGAAGTTGGCCGAGACGATATAGCCCCGCGCCGGGTTCTCTTCCTGCGGGTTGGCGCTGAACGGGAAGTAGCCGTCCTTGTCCGCCTGATTGCTGCTGCCGTCGAGAATGAACCCAGGCTTCACCCCGGCCGGACGCTTGGGCAACAGCGCCGAGGCCCACCAGGCGATATCGCCCTTGGCGTTGGCGTAGACGATGTTCAGCCCCGGCGCCTGCACCTTGACCGCTGCGGCGCGGGCCTTGGCCAGGGTGTCGGCGCGGTTGAGCTGGTAGAAACCTTCGAGGATCGGATTCGGCGTTTCGAGGAACGCCCACCACATCGCAATCGGGGTTTTCCCGGCGGCGCTGCCGAGGGCGTCGTTGACGATCGGGCCGTGGGGCGACTGACGCAGGGTGAGGGTCACCGGGGCCTGGCCTTTCACCGCGATCTGCTGCTCGGTTTTGACCATGTCGGTCCACTGGCCGCGATACCAGACCTGATCCGGGTTGTCCGGATTGACCTTCTCGGCGATCAGGTCCAGATCATCGTTCTGGAACATGGTCAGGCTCCAGCCGAAATCCAGGTTGTGGCCGAGAAACGCAAACGGCACCAGCGCCTGATGATGGCCGTAGAGTTCAAACCCCGGCGCCGACAGCTGCGCCTCGTACCACACCGATGGCACCGAAAAGCGGATGTGCGGATCACCGGCCAGCAAGGGCTTGGCGCTCTTGCTGTGGCTGCCGGCGATGACCCAGGCGTTGCTGCCTTCGAACTGCGGCAGGCCGTTGTCGATCAGCGCCTGTTCGCTGACGCGGGCGAGGGTGTTCAGGTCTTTCCAGTCTTCGGCGGCGAGGGCCGGTGCGGTGCCGGCGTGGCCCTTGGCGAGCACGCCCTTGGGTTGCCAGTCGAGGTCAAAGACGTTGAGGTAGTCGGCGCCCAGTTGATCGCGCACATAGGTCAGCAGCGGTTCGGTGCGAAACGCGGCGGCGAAGCTGTAGGCCATGTAGCCGGCGACGCTGATGCTGTCCTCGGCGGTGAACGGCCGCTTGGGGATGCCCAGCACGTCGAACTCGATGGGGGCGGCGTGCGAGTCCTGATATTGATTGATGCCGTCCAGATAGGCTTGCAGGGCCTTCCACGCCGGTGACTGCTTGTCGAGGCTGGCTACGTAACTGGCGGCGCGCTCGCGGATGCGCAGGCTGCGGAACAGCTTGTCGGTATCGAGCAGTTTCGGCCCGAGCACTTCGGCCAGTTCGCCCCGGGCCAGACGGCGCATGGCTTCCATCTGGAACAGTCGGTCCTGGGCGTGCACGTAGCCGAGGGCGCGATAGAGGTCGGTTTCGTTTTCGGCGCGGATGTGCGGCACGCCGCGCTCGTCGTAACGCACGGTCACCGAGCCTTGCAGGTTGCGCAACTCCACCTGGCCCTGACGCGTCGGTTGCTTGCTGTAGACATACCAGCCGCCGGCGGCGAGCAGGACAACGATGAGCAAGGCAAGAACGGTGAAGACGCGTTTCATGGTGACTCCTTGTGCATTCGGGATTGCCGCCCGTGCGGGCTGCAAACAATTAGCACACGCCTCGTGTGCTGCGCATCGCCGTCCTTGAAATGTCCGGAATGCCTTACTTCGTCTCCGCCGGCCACGGGCAGTAGCAACCGACTGCCAGTGTATGGGTCGCATTGACCGGGCGATCATCACTCAACGCTTGCAGGATCGGTTCGATAAAACTGTTGCTGGAGTTGCACGTCAGGCCTTCGCTGTACGGGCCGAAGTACGCCAGTCTGCCACTGCGGTCCCAGATCGCCACGGCCGGGCTCGCGGGAATCTGTTCGGAGCCGGGCAGCACCGCGATGGTTTTGAGATTGCTGAGGGTGGCGGGCAACTGGCCGTGGCTGCCGGCCTTCTGCACGGCAAAGAATTCCACGCCCTTGGGGCCGAACTGTTCGACCATTTCGGTCAGGTGCTGTTGATTGCCGACGTTGCACGGGCAGGCCGGGTCCCAGAAGTGCACCAGGCGGATATTGCCGGGGCCGGCGAGGTCGTCGGGCAGGCGCAATGGGTCGCCGGAGAACACTGCCGTATGCTCGCTGAAAGCGCGCAGATAGCGGCCCTGAAACCAGTCGTACGCGGCCCACAGCACGCCGGCACACACAATGGCGAGCAGGCTGGCAAACAGTGCGGTGCGGTAGGGCGAACGCATGGTTTTCGATCCTCAGAGGCGCGCTAGCTTGCCATGCTTGCCGCGACAGATGAATATCGCAGGCCGATAAAGTCCGTTTACCGTTCTGGAATTGCCCATGTCTGTTGCCTTTGATCCCGATCATCTGCGTGCGAGCCTCAAGCCTCTGGCCGAGTGGCAGCCGTTGTCCGAGGAGGCGAAGGCGTATCAGCGGTTCTACAAGACCGACTTTCCCGAGCGTGATGTCTGGCGTGGCATGGGCCGGTTCGACATCGATGGCTATCAACTGGTCAGTCATTGCTGGTGGCCGGCGGAAACGGCCAAGGCCACGCTGTTTCTGGTGCACGGTTTTTATGACCACACCGGCCTCTACCGGCATGTGATCGAGTGGGCGCTGGATCAGGGCTTCGCGGTGATTGCCTGCGATCTGCCGGGGCATGGTTTGTCCAGCGGCGAGCGGGCGAGCATTCGCGACTTCTCCGAATATCAGGATGCGCTGCAAGGCCTGTTCGCCGAGGCGCGTTCGATTGCCCTGCCGCAGCCGTGGCACCTGTGCGGGCAAAGCACTGGCGGCGCGATCATTGTCGATCACGTGCTCAATCATGGTGAAAACAGCCCGGCGCAGGGGCAGCTGATTCTGCTGGCGCCACTGGTGCGTCCGCGTGCCTGGGGCTGGTCGCAGTTCAGTTATTACCTGCTCAGGCCCTTCGTTCGAGGTATCGCCCGGCGTTTCAGCGAAAACTCCAACGACCCGGATTTCCTGCCGTTCCTGCAGGCCGATCCGTTGCAGCCAAAACGCTTGCCGACCGCGTGGGTCGGGGCGTTGTCACGCTGGATCAACCGGGTTGAATACGCGAAGAAAAGTCCGCGCCGGCCACTGATCATTCAGGGCCAGGCGGACATGACCGTGGACTGGCAGCACAACCTGCAAGTGATGAAGTGGAAGTTCGACCGGCCGCAGATTCTGCTGCTGGCCGAGGCGCGGCATCACCTGGCCAACGAGACGGCGGAAATGCGCGAGGAGTATTTCGAGTTTCTGAGCAAGCGGATCAAAGGCCGGAATCACTCGTGATCCTGAGGGCCCCTTCGCGAGCAAGCTCGCTCCCACAATAGATCGCAATCCTTTGTGGGAGCGAGCTTGCTCGCGAAGGCGGTCGGTCAGGCAGCAGAGATTTATTGATTCAGGTTCGAGGTGCTCTGGCCCACGGCCAGCCCGGCGCGAATCGCTGCCAGCGCAGCCTGATAGTAGGCCTTGCCTTCGGTGGATTCGGCGAAGGTCGCGAACTCTTCCAGCTCTTCATCCGACAAGTCGCGATAGACGTACAGCAGCGTGTTGTTCAGGTCGGCACCGATCTGATCCATCAGGCGCTGGCGTTGACCGTTCAACATGCCCTGGGCCTGACCGCCGCCGAGCAGGCCGGGGATCATCGAGCTCAGGCTGTCCGCCGCCACGCCGGCAATCGCCAGACTGACTTCGGCACCGGCCTCGCGGGCGGGCAGGGCCTGGGCAAGGTGGCCGATGATCAGCAGCCGGCTGTCGCTGGCCGGCATTTTCGGCAGACCCTTGGCGTTCTTTGCCAATTGATCGCGACGGGTCGCCAGCAGTTCGGCGGCGACGATCTTCTTGCCCAGCGGTGACTGAAAGAACGACAGGGCCGGTTTCGGATCGGCGAGGTTTTTGCGCAACTGAGCTTCGGCGCGTTGATCCACGGCCTGAGGGGCGAAGCGCTGGTTGCTGTTGTTCACCAGCGCCTGAAACACCGCCGGCGGCAGGCTGTTCTGGTAACGCTGCTGCGCGGCACTCAGGGCGTCGTTGAAATGCGCGCGTTGTTCTGGCCAGCCGGCGACCTTGTACAACTGGTCGTGGCCGTCCGCCCAGGCGGGCAAAACGCAGAACATCAACAGTGAAAAAAGCAAACGGCGCATAAGGACTCCTGTCGGCAGCCGACTATTCTCCGTGCGGTGCCAGTACTTGTCGAGAATTCGTATCAAGCCGCCGCGTGGCTCTGTCGGATTTCTTGCCGCAGGCATACTATGCGCGCCATGCAAATATCCTCTGATCACCCGCTGCTGTTACGTATCGTCGACGACCTGGCCGAGCGCGGCTGGTCGCAGCAGAACATTTTCCTGCCTGCGGATCTGACCCGCGCGCTGGCCGCCGAGTGCCGTAAACGTGAGGCCGAAGGTGAACTGGCGCCGGCGGGGGTCGGACGTGGCCCGTTTTCGGAGATCCGCGAGGGGATTCGAGGCGACCATATCCAATGGATCGACCCCGGTCAGGCCGAGGCCAGCGACCGCTACCTGAACCTGATGGACGGCCTGCGTGAAGCGCTCAACCGGGGCCTGTTCCTCGGGCTTGAAGACTTCGAGTGCCACTTTGCCCTTTACCCGCCGGGTGCGTTCTATCGCAAGCATGTCGACCGTTTCCGCGACGATGACCGGCGCATGGTCTCGGCGGTGATCTACCTCAATGACGGCTGGCTGCCGGAGGATGGCGGGCAACTGCGCATGTACCTGGAGAATGACCGCGTTCATGACGTACAGCCTACGGGCGGTTGTCTGGTGGTGTTTCTCTCCGGCGAAGTCCCGCATGAAGTATTGCCAGCCAGCCGCGAGCGACTGTCGCTGACAGGCTGGTTCCGCCGCCGTGGCAACGAGCCGTTCTGAGATGCACAGGATTCTGGTCAGTCGCTGCCTGCTGGGTCACCGCGTGCGTTACGACGGTGGGGCCAGCGGGCCGTTCGATCTGTTGGAACAGTGGATCAGCGAAGGCCGGGTAGTACCGCTGTGCCCGGAAGTCGCCGGTGGTTTGCCGACGCCGCGAGCGGCGGCAGAGATTCCGGGCGGGCAGGGCAGCGAAGTGCTGGACGGACTCGCTTCAGTAATCACCACCGAGGGTGAAGACGTCAGCGCACAGTTTCTCGACGGCGCGCGGCAGGCGCTGGCGTTGGTGCAAAAGCACGGGATTCGGGTGGCGGTGCTCAAGGCCAACAGCCCTTCGTGCGGGAATCTGTTGACCTATGACGGGACGTTCAGTGGGGTGAAGGTCAGCGGCGAGGGCGTTACCGCCGCGTTGCTCAAGCGCCATGGCGTGCAGGTCTTCAGCGAGCTCGAGCTGCCGCAGGCTGCACAAGCGCTGATACAACTCGACTAATCACACACCAACAACACTGTGGGAGCGAGCTTGCTCGCGATTGCGTATTGTCAGTACCGATATTGGTGGCTGACAGGCCGCTTTCGCGAGCAAGCTCGCTCCCACATGGAAGTTGTGTTCACTTCAGACTTTCAGTGGCCTGCACGCTCAACCACTTCTTCGACAACGCCTCCAGCCGCCCATCCGCCCTGATCCGCTGCAACGCATTCTCAAGGCTCGCGTGAAACGCCGGGTTGCCCTTCTGAAACGGAATCGCCAGATCCACCGGCGGCCCGACCTTCGGTTTCTCTTCAGTCAACGTCTGCACCAGCACCAACGGCCGGGGTTGCTCATCCTTTTTCGCCAGCAATTGTGCATTGACCTGCGTGTAAGGTTCGCTGACGTCGAAACGATCCTTGAGCTCGGGTGTCAGTGCTATGTGGTTGAGCGCGACGTCGTACTTGCCGCTTTCAACGCCCTGGAGCAGATCGGCTTCGTCGGTGACGATGAAGTCGGCCCGCACATCCAGTTCGTTGGCCAGCAGTTGCCCAAGCTCGACCTCGAACCCCGTGAGCGTGTCGCCGTCCTTGAAATTGAAGGGCGGTGTATTAGCCTCAAGGGCTATGCGCAACTCGCCACGGTCGTTGACGTCATCAATCAGTTCGGCGTGAGCCAGAGGGCTCAGAAGGGGTAGCAGGCAGATCAGGCCAGGCAGAAAACGCATGGTCACTCCTTTGAAATCGATATCGGCCTGTTTTCCAGGCTCGCTTTGCTATGGTTGTCGAGTGCCTTCGACAACGAATGGTCATGAAGTTGTCATGACCGTGCGGATTTTACGGAAAAACTGGAGAAGAAAATGAAAAGCTTTATGTCACGTGCAGCGTTGGCCGGTGTGCTGATGGGTGTTTCGGTACTGGCCAGTGCGGCCACACCGGCACCGAAGGGCGCCGAAGTGTTCATCGTTTCTCCCGAGGACGGAGCCACGGTTCCGCAGACCTTCACGGTCAAGTTCGGTGTAAAGGACATCGCGCTGGCACCGGCCGGTGACGTCACCAAGAACACCGGTCATCACCATCTGCTGATCGATGCCAAGGAAATCGTTCCGGCCGGTTCCGTGGTGCCGACCGACGCCAACCACATGCACTTCGGCAAGGCGCAGACCCAGGCCGACATCAAACTCGCGCCGGGCAAGCACACCCTGCAACTGGAGCTGGGTGACAGCGGCCACATGGCCTTCGATCCGCCGATCGTGTCGAAGAAAATCACCGTCAACGTCGAATGACGTTCTTGCGTGCATGAAAAAGGGAGCCCGAAGGCTCCCTTTTTTGTCGCTCAACGCTTGATCAGAACAACACGCGGCTACGGATGGTGCCGTTGACGTGTTGCAGCTTCTCTTGCGCCAGCTCCGAGTACTCGGCGTCGACGTCGATCACCACGTAGCCGACCTTCTCGTTGGTCTGCAGGAACTGACCGGAGATGTTGATGCCGTTTTCGGCGAAGACCTTGTTGATCTCGCTCATCACACCCGGGATGTTCTCGTGGATGTGCAGCAGACGGTGCTTGCCAGGGTGAGCCGGCAGGGCCACTTCCGGGAAGTTCACGGACGATACCGAAGTACCGTTGTCGCTGTACTTGACCAGTTTTTCTGCCACTTCCAGACCGATGTTGGCCTGTGCTTCAGCGGTGGAACCGCCGATGTGCGGGGTCAGGATCACGTTGTCCAGGCCACGCAGCGGGCTTTCGAACTCTTCGTCGTTGGAGCGCGGCTCGACCGGGAACACGTCGATGGCGGCGCCGATCAGGTGCTTGTCCTTGATCGCAGCGGCCAGGTGATCCAGCTCGACCACGGTGCCGCGTGCAGCGTTGATCAGGATGCCGCCCTTCTTGATGGCGCGGATTTCCTTCTCGCCGATCATCCACTGGGTCGCAGCGGTTTCCGGAACGTGCAGGGTGACGATGTCGGACATGCCCAGCAGCTCGTGCAGGTTGCCGACCTGGGTCGCGTTGCCCAGTGGCAGCTTGGTCACGGTGTCGTAGAAGAACACCTGCATGCCCAGACCTTCGGCCAGAACCGACAGCTGAGTACCGATCGAGCCGTAGCCGACGATGCCCAGTTTCTTGCCACGGATCTCGAAGGAGTTGGCTGCGGATTTGATCCAGCCGCCACGGTGGCAGGAAGCGTTTTTCTCAGGGATGCCGCGCAGCAGCAGGATCGCTTCGGCCAGCACCAGCTCGGCAACGGAGCGGGTGTTGGAGTACGGCGCGTTGAACACGGCGATGCCGCGCTCGCGGGCCGCTTCCAGGTCAACCTGGTTGGTGCCGATGCAGAAACAGCCGACCGCGACCAGTTTCTTCGCGTGATCGAAGATCTCTTCGGTCAGCTGGGTGCGCGAACGAATGCCGATGAAGTGAGCGTCAGCGATCTTTTCCTTGAGCTGGGCTTCCGGCAGGGAGCCTGTCAGGTATTCGATGCTGGTGTAGCCCGCCGCCTTGAGGACGTCGACAGCCGATTGGTGGACGCCTTCGAGAAGAAGGAACTTGATCTTGCTCTTATCGAGAGAAGTCTTGCTCATCTGCGTAAACCTGTATCCCGGAGAAAAATGGCAGGAAATGGTCAACAGACATTGACCTTGACGACAAGAAAGCCGTCACCGCAGAACCGCCGTTGGGCACTGGCCTGCGGGGTCGGTATGCTAGCATAGCCGCCCCGCTAATCACTCATTCCTGCGACGTGAAGCGTTCTCAGGATGACCATGAATTGTTCGAGAGTTCCGTCGATGACCAATCCTGCCCTGATTGATGAACTGAAGACCCTGGTCGAGCCTGGCAAGGTCCTGACCGATGCCGACTCCCTGAACGCTTACGGCAAGGACTGGACCAAGCATTTCGCGCCGGCGCCGAGCGCCATCGTGTTCCCCAAGACCATCGAGCAGGTGCAGGCCGTCGTCCGCTGGGCCAACGAACATAAAGTGGCGCTGGTGCCGTCGGGCGGGCGCACCGGTCTTTCCGCCGCGGCCGTGGCCGCCAATGGCGAAGTGGTCGTGTCGTTCGACTATATGAATCAGATTTTGGATATCAACCTGACCGACCGCACCGCCGTCTGTCAGCCGGGCGTGGTCACCGAGCAATTGCAGAACGCCGCTGAAGAACATGACTTGTACTACCCGGTGGACTTCGCTTCGGCAGGTTCCAGCCAGATTGGCGGCAATATCGGCACCAATGCCGGCGGGATCAAGGTCATTCGCTACGGCATGACCCGCAATTGGGTCGCAGGCATGAAAGTGGTGACCGGCAAGGGCGACGTGCTGGAGCTGAACAAGGACCTGATCAAGAACGCCACCGGTTATGACCTGCGCCAGTTGTTCATCGGCGCCGAAGGCACCCTCGGATTTGTGGTCGAAGCCACCATGCGTCTGGATCGTGCACCGAAAAACCTCACTGCGATGGTCCTCGGCACTGCCGATTTCGACTCGATCATGCCGGTGCTGCACGCCTTCCAGGGCAAGCTCGACCTGACCGCGTTCGAATTTTTCTCCGACAAGGCCCTGGCCAAGGTCATGGGCCGTGGCGATGTCCCGGCGCCGTTCGAAACCGACTGCCCGTTCTATGCCTTGCTGGAATTCGAGGCGACCACCGAAGAAGTGGCCAATACCGCCCTGGAAACCTTCGAGCATTGCGTGGAGCAGGGCTGGGTGCTGGACGGCGTGATGAGCCAGAGCGAAACCCAGTTGCAGAACCTGTGGAAGCTGCGCGAGTACATCTCCGAAACCATTTCCCACTGGACGCCGTACAAGAACGATATCTCGGTCACCGTCTCGAAAGTCCCGGCGTTCCTGCGGGAAATCGACGCGATCGTCGGCGAACACTATCCGGATTTCGAAATCGTCTGGTTCGGCCACATCGGCGACGGCAACCTGCACCTGAACATCCTCAAGCCGGACAACCTGAGCAAGGACGAGTTTTTCGCCAAGTGCGCCACCGTCAACAAGTGGGTGTTCGAAACCGTCGAGAAGTACAACGGCTCGATTTCCGCCGAACACGGCGTGGGCATGACCAAGCGCGACTACTTGACCTACAGCCGCTCGCCGGTGGAAATCCAATACATGAAAGCGGTCAAGGCGGTGTTCGACCCGAACGGCATCATGAACCCGGGCAAGATCTTCGCGGTTTGATTGGCAATCCCTGATGAATCAATGAAGGCAGGAGTCGGTAATGAGCTATCAGCACCAGTATGTCGACGGTACGCGGATTCATTTTCCGCTGGGGAAAGTAGTGTGCATCGGCCGTAACTACGCCGAACACGCCAAGGAACTGGACAACCCGGTGCCTACCGAGCCGTTGCTGTTCATCAAGCCGGGCAGTTGCGTGGTGCCGCTGGAAGGCGGCTTCAGCATTCCGACCGAGCGTGGCTCGGTGCATTACGAAGCGGAAATCGCGGTGTTGATCGGCAAACCGCTGTCGACCAAGCCGAGCCGCGAAGAAGTGCTGGACGCGATCTCCGGTTTCGCTCCGGCGCTGGACCTGACCCTGCGCGACAAGCAGGCCGAGCTCAAGTCCAAGGGCCTGCCGTGGGAAATCGCCAAATCGTTCGACGGCGCGGCGGTGATTGCGCCGTTCGTGGTCGGCAGCACCTTCGCCGACCTGACCGACATCGGCATCCGCCTGACCATCAACGGCGAAGTGCGCCAGGACGGCAACAGCAGCGCGATGCTCAACCCGATCGTGCCGATGATCCAGCACATGGCCGGCTGCTTCTCGCTGCAGGCCGGTGACGTGATCCTGACCGGCACGCCGGTGGGCGTCGGCCCGCTGAACGTTGGCGATGAGATCGTGCTGGAACTGCCGGGCGCCAGTCGCTTCACCAGCAGCGTTCGCTGACTGCAACTCTGAGTAAAACTGTGGGAGCGAGCTTGCTCGCGAATGCGGTAGATCAGTTAACGACGATGTCGACTGACCTGACGTATTCGCGAGCAGGCTGGCTCCCACATTTGTTTTTGTGTGGCAGCTCGCAAACACATAAGGCAATCCGGCCATTTGCCGTTTTTTTCACATCTTGTCCGGATAATTCCGTTCATTCTGGCGTCTGAGCCGGCCTCTTTGTGCTATTACCCATAGCCTGAATTTTCGGAACGCGTCCTTCGATGTCATCTCAAACTCAGCTCAAACCTGCTCGCCGTTCACGCTTTGCCATGCGCTGGTATTCCTGGTTATTGCTGGTGGCCGCTGCCGTTTACGGTCTGGCATTCGCCATGCACTGGGATGACCGAGGCGTGCTATGGGTGCTGGAACGTTTCGAAAGCCCGGCCGAGAAACAGGAAAGCGTCTGGCTCCCGGACTACCGGGTGGTCATCGACGCCAAGCTGCTGCCGGGCATGGAAAAGGACGAAGCTTCGGACCTGTCCTATAACCCGCAGACCAAAACCCTGTTTTCGGTGATGGGAAAGAACCCGTTTCTGGTCGAGCTGACTCTGCAGGGTGACGTGCTGCGCAAGATGCCGCTGGTGGGCTGGAGCAATCCCGAAGGCCTGACGGTGATGGAAAACGGCTTGATGGCGATTGTCGATGAGCGCGAGCACATGCTCTCCATCGTCAAGGTCGATGCCGACACCCGCGAGCTGAAGCGCGACGATTTCCCTAAATACGACCTCGGCCCGTCGAAAGACCAGAACAAGGCCTTCGAAGCCATCACCTGGGACGCCCGCAACCAGCAATTGCTGCTGGGCGAAGAGCGTCCGCCTGCGCTGTTCACCTGGAAAAGCGACGGCAGCCAGACGCTCAAGGGCGACAAGCAGAAACTCGACAGCGACGAACTGGACCTGCGCAACCTCTCGGCCCTGTCGATTGACCCGCGCACCGGTCACACCCTGGTGCTGTCCGCCGATTCGCACCTGTTGCTGGAACTGGACGAGAAGGGCGAGCAGGTCAGCTTCATGACCCTGCTCGGCGGTTTCAACGGCTTGAAGAAAACCATTCCCCGCGCCGAAGGCGTGACCATGGACGAGGCGGGCACGCTGTATATGGTCAGCGAGCCGAATCTGTTCTACCGCTTCGAAAAGCAGAAGTAACTCCTCCGGCCGCAATTGCAGGATCGTGCAGTTGTGGCCAAAGGCAAGTGGCCATTAAGCTTCAGTTCAGACAGGCGTGATATTTCATCCGCCTGTTTTGATTCCGAGCCTGCCCGAATGCGTCGACTTGCCCGTCCCAAGCCTCTATTCATCATCCTGTCGGTGATTGCCCTGATCGCGCTGATTGCGATCGGCCAATACATGCGACTGTTCGAGCGTGCCTGGTTCAACCTGCATACGCTCTGGCAGCCGATGAGCAGCGAGGCCATCGGGCTGGACCAATATCGGGTAGAGATCGAGGCGAAAGTCATCGACGGGCTGAACGACGACGTCTCCGCGCTGACCTACGATCCGGTGCGCAAGAGTCTGTTCACGGTCACCAACAAGAATGCCGAACTGATCGAGCTGTCGCTGGACGGCACGATTCTGCGCCGTGTCGCCTTGATCGGCTTCGGCGATCCGGAAGCGGTGGAGTTCATCAGCGCTGACACCTATGTGATCACCGACGAGCGCCAGCAGCGGCTGATCAAGATCCATCTGGAGCACGACACCACGTTCCTCGATGCAGCGGACGCCGAGCAAATGACCCTCGGTGTGCACATGAGCGGCAACAAGGGCTTTGAAGGCCTGGCTTACGACTCGGTGGGCAAGCGCCTGTTCGTGGCCAAGGAGCGGGATCCGATGCTGATCTATGAAGTGCACGGTTTCCCGCACTTCAATCCGGAAAAGTCCTACGCGGTACACGTCATCAATAACCCTAAGCGCGATGCCGGGATGTTCGTGCGCGATCTGTCGAGCCTGCAATACGACGAGCGCAGCGGCCATTTGCTGGCGTTGTCTGACGAGTCGCGGCTGATTCTGGAACTGGATGTGGACGGGCGCCCGTTGAGCACCCTGTCGTTGAGCGGTGGCCGGCAGGGCCTGAAGAAAACCGTACCGCAGGCGGAAGGTATCGCAATGGATGATGACGGGACGTTGTATCTGGTGAGCGAACCGAATCTGTTTTATGTCTTCAGGAAGCCTGCGCAGAATTAACCAACACCACAAAACACTGTGGGAGCGAGCTTGCTCGCGATGAGGGTGTGTCAGTCGCCAAACATTTCGACTGACACACCGCTATCGCTAGCAAGCTAGCTCCCACAGGTTTTTCATCTGCCCACAAATATGTGGGCAGCCTGGTTTATTCAGCTTTGAGGGTCTTCACACCTTCGGAAGTACCCAGCAACAGCAGATCCGCCGGGCGCGCCGCGAACAGGCCGTTGGTGACCACGCCGACGATCGCGTTGATCTGCGCTTCCAGCTCCACCGGGTTGGTGATCTGCAGGTTGTGCACGTCGAGGATGATGTTGCCGTTGTCGGTCAGCACGCCTTCGCGGTAGACCGGGTCGCCGCCCAGTTTCACCAGTTGGCGGGCCACGTGGCTGCGGGCCATCGGGATCACTTCCACGGGCAGCGGGAACGCGCCCAGCACCGGCACCAGTTTGCTGGCGTCGGCGATGCAGATGAAGGTCTGGGCCACGGCCGCGACGATCTTCTCGCGGGTCAGCGCTGCGCCGCCGCCCTTGATCAGGTTCAGGTGTTCGTCGCTTTCATCGGCGCCGTCGACGTAGAACTCCAGGTTGCTCACGGTGTTCAGCTCGTACACCGGAATCCCGTGGCCCTTGAGGCGCGCGGCGGTGGCTTCGGAGCTCGCGACCGCGCCATCGAACGCGCCCTTGTGCTGGGCCAGGGCGTCAATGAAGCAGTTGGCGGTGGAGCCGGTGCCGACGCCGACGATGCTCTTGTCGTCGAGTTTCGGAAGGATGAAGTCGACGGCGGCCTGGGCCACGGCCTGTTTGAGTTGATCCTGGGTCATGCGGGCTCCGGAAGCGGGCAAGGTAAGAACGGAAAGGCCGGCATTATAGCCTCAAGCCGGGCTAAAACCTCTGGATTCGTGTGGTCGTGCGCCCAAAAGGCGGGTTAGACTCGTTGGCCCTGCCCAACCCGCTCAGTGATGCTTTCCGATGCTCGAACAGTACGTCAAGAAGATCCTCACCTCGCGCGTTTATGACGTTGCCGTAGAAACCCCGCTGCAGAACGCCCGCCAGCTCTCCGAGCGGCTGGGCAACGACATCTGGCTCAAGCGCGAAGACTTGCAGCCGGTGTTCTCGTTCAAGATTCGCGGCGCCTACAACAAGCTGACCCAGTTAAGCGACGAAGAACGCGCTCGCGGCGTGGTCACCGCGTCGGCGGGCAACCATGCGCAGGGCCTGGCCCTGGCGGCGAAAGTGCTGGGCGTGAAAGCGACCATCGTGATGCCCAAGACCACCCCGGAGATCAAGGTCGAAGGTGTGCGTTCCCGTGGCGGCAAAGTGGTGCTGCACGGCGATTCGTTCCCGGAAGCCCTGGCCTACTCGCTGAAACTGGTCGATGAAAAAGGCTACGTCTACATCCACCCGTACGACGATCCGCACACCATTGCCGGGCAGGGCACCGTGGCGATGGAGATTCTGCGCCAGCACCCGCAGCCACTGGACGCGATCTTCGTTCCGGTGGGCGGCGGCGGTCTGATCGCCGGTATTGCGGCGTACGTGAAATACCTGCGTCCGGACATCAAGGTCATCGGCGTCGAGCCCGACGACTCCAACTGCCTGCAAGCGGCGATGGCCGCGGGCGAGCGCGTGGTGCTGCCGGCCGTGGGCATCTTCGCTGACGGCGTGGCGGTGGCGCAGATCGGCCAGCACACCTTCGACATCTGCAAGGATTACGTCGACGAAGTGATCACCGTCAGCACCGACGAAATCTGTGCGGCGATCAAGGACATCTACGACGACACCCGTTCGATCACCGAACCGGCCGGCGCGCTGGGCGTGGCCGGGATCAAGAAGTACGTCGAGCAGCGCGGCGTCAGCGGCCAGACCTTCGTGGCCATCGACTCCGGGGCCAACGTCAACTTCGACCGCTTGCGCCACGTCGCCGAGCGCGCCGAGCTGGGTGAAGGCCGCGAAGCGATCATCGCCGTGACCATCCCGGAGAAGGCCGGCAGCTTCAAGGCTTTCTGCGAGGCCATCGGCAAGCGCCAGATCACCGAATTCAACTACCGCTACAACAATGGCAGCGAAGCGCACATTTTCGTCGGCGTGCAGACCCATCCGGACAACGACCCGCGCAGCGCGCTGCTGGCGAGCCTGACCGAGCAGGGTTTCCCGGTGCTCGACCTGACCGACAACGAACTGGCCAAGTTGCACATCCGTCACATGGTCGGCGGTCGTGCGGCGCACGTGGTCGATGAAGTGGTGCTGCGCTTCGAGTTCCCGGAGCGTCCGGGCGCGCTGTTCAACTTCCTCAACAAGCTCGGCGGTCGCTGGAACATCTCGATGTTCCACTACCGCAACCACGGTGCGGCGGACGGCCGCGTGGTCGCGGGCCTGCAAGTGCCCCACGACGAACGTCATCTGGTGCCCGCAGCCCTTGAGGAAATCGGCTACCCGTACTGGGACGAAAGCGATAACCCGGCCTATCAGCTGTTTCTTGGCTGAACGGCTACGCTGATGGGTATGGCCCAAGGAAAGAGAAATACATGGAAACCCTGACCACCCTGAAAGTCCTTCACGTCGCGGCGACCGTGGTGATTCTGGCGAGCGGGCTGGGACTCGCCGCTGTTTCCTGGCGTAATCGCAGCGAAGGACCGGCCAGCATGATGCAGCGACCATGGTTGTTCGTCTGGTGTTTGATGCTGGTCGGTGTGCTGAGCATGCCTTTCACCGGCTGGTGGCTGGTGCACCTTATTGGCTGGCCACTGGGACAGTTCTGGATTCTGGGGTCCAGCGTGATATATGCCGTGGCCACATTCAGTGCGGTCTGGCTGCTTGTTCGGCTTAATCGGTTATGGACAAGCGGGGTCGGCAGCCGGAAATTCAATCTGGCGCTGGCGATTGTCAGCGGCGTTGGATTTCTCGCCATTGCGGCGCTGATGGGGGCCAAGCCTGTATAAGGCTTGAGACCGCGTCGACCCCATTCGCGAGCAAGCTCGCTCCCACATTTGATTTGAGTCGTTCACAAATCCCCTGTGGGAGCGGGCTTGCCCGCGAAGGCGTAGTCAGTCGCGCAGACTGATCACCGGCCAGCCACACTTCTCGGCTTCGGCCCGCAGGTTCGGATCCGGGTCGACTGCCACCGGATTCGCCACTTGCTCCAGCAGCGGCAGGTCATTCATCGAGTCGCTGTAGAAGTAGCTGCCTTCCAGCGAATGCCCGGTTTCTTCCAGCCAGCGGTTCAGACGCGTCACCTTGCCTTCGCGGAAGCACGGCACGTCGGTGCTGCGCCCGGTGTAGCGGCCGTCCTGCATCTCGCACTCGGTGGCGATCAGGGTTTCAACGCCCAGGCGCACCGCAATCGGCGCGGTGACGAAGCGGTTGGTGGCGGTGATGATCACCAGTTTGTCGCCGGCATCGCGGTGCTTTTTCAGCAAATCGAGAGCCTTCGGCAGCATCAGTGGCTCAATGCAGTCGCGCATGAAATCGCTGTGCCATTGCTCAAGTACTGCCATGTCGGTGCGGCCGAGGATCTCCAGGCAGAAGTTCAGGTACGCGGCGTTATCCAGTTTGCCGGCCAGGTAATCCTGGTAGAACTCGTCGTTGCGCGCCTTGTAGGCGATCGGGTCGAGGAACCCGCGTTCGCACAGATAATCGCCCCAGGCGTGATCGCTGTCGCCGCCCAGAAGGGTGTTGTCCAAATCGAATAAAGCCAGGCGCATTGCAGTTACCCGCTGAAAAGTCAGTAAAAAGGCCACAAGAATACGGTCTTTTCACAAGAGTGCACATAAGCTCGGAACCTTCGTTGCCGCCTTCACAACCTTTGTGGAACAATGCGGCGACATGCGTTTGCGAGGTTGTTGCCGTGATCGACCCCGATGGTTTCCGCCCTAATGTCGGGATCATTCTGACGAATGACGCCGGCCAGGTGCTATGGGCTCGCCGTATCAATCAAGATGCCTGGCAGTTTCCGCAGGGGGGAATCAATCCCGAGGAGACGCCGGAAGACGCCTTGTACCGCGAGCTGAACGAAGAAGTTGGCCTGGAACGCGAAGATGTTGAAATACTGGCCTGCACCCGGGGCTGGTTGCGCTATCGTTTGCCGCAACGTCTGGTGCGAACCCACAGCCAACCGCTGTGCATCGGCCAGAAACAGAAATGGTTTCTCCTGCGCCTGATCTCCAACGAGCAGCGGGTGCGGATGGATCTGACCGGTAAACCGGAGTTCGATGGCTGGCGCTGGGTCAGCTATTGGTATCCGTTGGGCCAGGTGGTGACATTCAAGCGCGAAGTGTATCGCCGCGCTCTCAAAGAGCTTGCCCCGCGCCTTTTAGCGCGCGACTGACGACGGAGTTCGACCCCGAGCCATGCTCAATACGCTGCGCAAGATCGTCCAGGAAGTTAACTCCGCCAAGGATCTCAAGGCGGCGTTGGGGATTATTGTGTTGCGCGTCAAAGAGGCCATGGGCAGCCAGGTCTGCTCGGTCTACCTGCTTGATCCAGAGACCAACCGCTTCGTGCTGATGGCCACCGAGGGCTTGAACAAGCGCTCGATCGGCAAGGTCAGCATGGCACCCAACGAAGGTCTGGTCGGCCTGGTCGGCACGCGTGAAGAACCCCTGAACCTCGAAAACGCCGCGGATCACCCGCGCTACCGCTACTTCGCCGAGACCGGCGAGGAGCGCTACGCCTCGTTCCTCGGGGCGCCGATCATTCACCACCGCCGCGTCGTCGGCGTGTTGGTCATCCAGCAGAAAGAACGCCGCCAGTTCGATGAAGGTGAAGAAGCCTTCCTCGTGACCATGAGTGCGCAGCTTGCGGGCGTAATCGCCCACGCCGAGGCCACCGGCTCGATCCGTGGCCTGGGCCGTCAGGGCAAGGGCATCCAGGAAGCCAAGTTCGTCGGCGTGCCGGGTTCGCCGGGCGCGGCGGTCGGTACCGCGGTGGTCATGTTGCCGCCAGCTGATCTGGACGTGGTGCCGGACAAGACCATCACCGACATCGACGCGGAACTGGCGCTGTTCAAGACCGCCATCGAAGGCGTGCGCGCCGACATGCGTGCGTTGTCGGCCAAACTGGCGACCCAGTTGCGTCCGGAAGAGCGCGCGCTGTTCGACGTCTACCTGATGATGCTCGACGATGCCTCGCTGGGCAGCGAAATCACCAACGTGATCAAGACCGGCCAGTGGGCCCAGGGCGCGTTGCGTCAGGTCGTGACCGATCACGTCAATCGTTTTGACTTGATGGACGACGAATACCTGCGTGAGCGGGCGTCGGACGTCAAGGACCTGGGCCGACGCCTGCTCGCCTACCTGCAGGAAGAGCGTCAGCAGAACCTGGTCTACCCGGAAAAGACCATTCTGGTCAGCGAAGAACTGACGCCGGCGATGCTCGGCGAGGTGCCGGAAGGCACGCTGGTCGGTCTGGTGTCTGTGCTCGGTTCGGGTAACTCCCACGTCGCGATCCTGGCCCGGGCCATGGGTATTCCGACGGTGATGGGTGTAGTCGACTTGCCATACGCCAAGGTCGATGGCATTCCGATGATCGTCGACGGGCTCAAGGGCGAAATCTACACCAACCCGAGCGAAGTGCTGATCAAGCAGTTCGCCGAGGTGGTGGAAGAAGAGAAACAACTGGCGCTGGGTCTCGACTCCCTGCGCGACCTGCCGTGCGTGACCCTCGATGGCCACCGCATGCCGCTGTGGGTCAACACCGGCCTGCTGGCCGATGTGGCGCGGGCGCAGAAGCGCGGCGCCGAAGGCGTTGGTCTGTACCGCACCGAAGTACCGTTCATGATCAACCAGCGTTTCCCGAGCGAGAAGGAACAACTGGCGATCTACCGCGAACAGCTCGCGGCGTTTCACCCGCAACCGGTGACCATGCGCACACTGGACATCGGTGGCGACAAGGCGTTGTCCTATTTCCCGATCAAGGAAGACAACCCGTTCCTCGGCTGGCGCGGGATCCGCGTCACCCTCGACCACCCGGAAATCTTCCTGGTGCAGACCCGCGCGATGCTCAAGGCCAGCGAAGGCCTGAACAACCTGCGGATCCTGCTGCCGATGATCTCCGGCATCCACGAGCTCGAAGAGGCGCTGCACCTGATCCACCGGGCCTGGGGCGAAGTGCGCGACGAAGGTACCGACGTGCCGATGCCGCCGGTGGGCGTGATGATCGAGATTCCGGCGGCGGTTTACCAGACAAGGGAATTGGCGCGGCAGGTGGACTTCCTGTCGGTCGGCTCCAACGACCTGACCCAGTACCTGCTGGCGGTGGATCGCAACAACCCACGGGTGGCCGACCTCTACGACTACCTGCACCCGGCGGTGCTGCAAGCCCTGCAAACCGTGGTGCGCGATGCCCATGCCGAAGGCAAGCCGGTGAGCATCTGCGGCGAGATGGCCGGTGACCCGGCAGCGGCGGTGTTGTTGATGGCGATGGGATTCGACAGCCTGTCGATGAACGCCACCAACCTGCCGAAGGTCAAGTGGATGCTGCGCCAGATCAACCTGAGCAAGGCCAAGGATCTGCTGGCTGAACTGATGACCATCGACAACCCGCAGGTGATCCACAGCTCGCTGCAACTGGCGCTGAAGAGCCTCGGGTTGGCGAAAATGGTCAACCCGGCGGCGGTCAAACCGCTCTAGACCGAGTCGCGCCTATCGCGAGCAGGCTCGCTCCCACAGGGTAATGCATTCCAATGTGGGAGCGAGCTTGCTCGCGATGGCGTCAGTTCAGGCGCCGCTAAATCGAAATCGCCACTTCCCCCAGATGCCCTCCATACGGCCCGAAACTGCGCTCCACCATCCGTCGCGTCCCGTCCGCCTGCACAATCAACGCCGTACTCGCCCGAGTCCCATAGCTCTGGCTGGCAATAAACACACTCGACAACAATGACTCGGTCGCCAATCCCACACCGGTATCTGGCAGGTCAGCAAACGGCGCCGTTTGCGCATCGCTCAATAAGGTCAGCAACCGCTCAGGCTGCGGATCATCCAGCACCGCACTCAATGCCGCCTTCGCCTTGAGCAGTTTCGGCCACGGCGTATCCAGCCCGGCGTTGGACAGGCCATAAACGCCAGGCTGCAACATCACCGGTTCCGAAGACCGCGCATTGAAGTGCCACAGCTCGTTGGCACTGCCCAGCAGCAGGTTGAAGCCGGCATAGTCTGGCGAACGGGCGACAACGTCGGACAAATAGTCATCGATCGACAGGTTTGCGGTCAGAAATCCTGCGACCAGTTCGCCCCGCGAGCGTCGTGCCGGTGGCTGATGCGGATCACGGATGTTGGTCAGCGCGGCAAAACGGCCGTTGGCGCCAAGACCGAGCCAGGTTCCCCCAGCCTCCAGATCCCGTCCCGCATGAACATGCGGCGACTCGGGCCACTGCGCCAGAGGGAGGCTGGGCCGGGCGTAGAACTCGTCACGGTTGGCCGCGACGATCAGCGGCTGGGCATGCCCCGGCCGCCAGGCGAAAACAATCAGGCACATAAGGTGGTCCTTGTGTGTTTTTTGCCCACTCTACGCAGACATCGTCCGTGCATCCATCGCCAGTGGAGCCGAAGGGTATCCATCCGTTACCATGCCGCTCCGGTTTTGGGGACGCGCCTTGGGAGGCAGTCATGGAATTTCTGCTCTATCTGGCGCTGGGCGCCTGTGCGGGCGTACTGGCCGGGCTGTTCGGGGTGGGCGGCGGGATCATCATCGTCCCGGTGCTGGTGTTCAGTTTCACCTTGCAGGGCTTCGATCCGTCGATCCTGACCCATCTGGCGGTCGGCACTTCGCTGGCGACGATCATCTTCACCTCGGTCAACGCCGTGCGTGAACACCATCGACGCGGTGCCGTGCGCTGGTCGATCTTCAAGTGGATGACCGTTGGCATCCTGCTCGGCGCCGGTTTCGGGGCGCTGACTGCCGAAGCGATCTCCGGGCCCAACCTGCAAAAGATCATCGGTGTGTTCGCCCTGGTGATCGCGGCGCAGCTGGCGCTGGACGTCAAACCCAAGGCCAGCCGAACGGTGCCGGGCAAACTCGGTCTGACCGTGGCCGGCAGTGTGATCGGCTGGGCATCGGCGATCTTCGGGATTGGTGGCGGCTCGCTGACCGTGCCGTTCCTGACCTGGCGCAGCGTGCCGATGCAGCAGGCGGTGGCGACTTCGTCGGCCTGTGGTCTGCCGATTGCGGTGGCCAGTGCAATAAGTTTCATGATTCTGGGCTGGCATGATCCCTTGCTGCCGGCCCATAGTCTCGGTTTTGTGTATTTGCCGGCGCTGCTCGGCATTGCCCTGACCAGCATGGTGTTCGCCCGTCTCGGCGCGCGGCTGGCGCACAGGTTGTCGCCGAAGTTGCTGAAACGGCTGTTCGCGGCTTTGCTGTTTTGCGTGGGCCTGAGCTTTCTGTTCTGAGCCGTCTGTTTTGGCAGGTCGCAATCCTGGCTTAATCCTGAGGTGACAGCGTCGCCCGGGAATTTTTGAAGATTTGAATGCTAACGAGGAGTCGCAATGCTGCCTTACCCGCAGATCGATCCGGTGGCCCTGGCCATCGGTCCGCTGAAAATCCACTGGTACGGCCTGATGTACCTGGTCGGCATCGGCGGCGCGTGGCTGCTGGCATCGCGCCGGCTCAACCGTTTCGACCCGACCTGGACCAAGGAAAAGCTGTCCGACCTGGTGTTCTGGCTGTCGATGGGGGTGATTGTCGGCGGGCGTCTGGGCTATGTGCTGTTCTACGACCTGAGCGCCTACATCGCCAACCCGACGCTGATTTTCGAAGTGTGGAAGGGCGGCATGTCGTTCCACGGTGGTTTCATCGGCGTGATGCTGGCCGCGCTGTGGTTCGGCAAGCGTAACGGCAAGTCGTTCTTCCAGCTGATGGACTTCGTCGCGCCGATGGTGCCGATCGGCCTGGGTGCCGGGCGTATCGGCAACTTCATCAACGCCGAGCTGTGGGGCAAGGCCACCGACGTGCCGTGGGCCATGGTGTTCCCGCCGTTTAGCGACCCGGCGCAACTGCCGCGTCACCCGTCCCAGCTGTACCAGTTCGCGCTCGAAGGCGTAGCGCTGTTCCTGATCCTCTGGCTGTTCTCGCGCAAGCCGCGGCCAACCATGGCGGTCTCGGGCATGTTCGCGCTGTTCTATGGCATCTTCCGTTTCATCGTCGAATTCGTCCGCGTGCCGGACGCGCAACTGGGCTATCTGGCCTGGAACTGGCTGACCATGGGTCAGGTACTCTGCGTACCGATGATCATCGGCGGGCTGTTCCTGATCTGGCTGGCCTACCACCGCGCCCCGGCGGCGCCGGTTGCACCGACAGCTTAAATATTCGAACCCCGGCGATGTCTGCCGGGGCTCAAGGACACAGGTAACTCATGAAGCAATATCTCGATCTGGTGTCGCACGTCATCAACAACGGCACCAAACAGGCCAACCGTACCGGCGTGAACACCATCAGCTTTCCGGGCGCCATGCTGCGCTTCGATCTGCAGGAAGGTTTCCCGGCGATCACCACCCGCAAGATGGCCTTCAAATCGGCGATCGGCGAGATGTGCGGCTTTCTGCGGGGCGTGAACAACGCCGCCGAATTTCGTGCGCTGGGCTGCAAGGTCTGGGATCAGAACGCCAACGAAAACGCCCAGTGGCTGGCCAACCCGTTCCGCCAGGGCGAAGACGACCTCGGCGAAATCTACGGCGTGCAATGGCGCAAATGGCCGGCATACAAGCAGATCCCGCTGAGCAATACCGCCGCCATCGAACAGACCTTGAGCAAAGGCTACAAGCAGATTGCCCAGGGCGAAGAAGACGGCCAGGCCTACGTGGTGCTGTACAAAGCCATCGATCAGGTGCGCCAGTGCGTCGACACGATCATCAAGGACCCGGGCAGCCGCCGCATCCTGTTCCACGGCTGGAACTGCGCCCAGCTCGATGAAATGGCCTTGCCGCCGTGCCATCTGCTGTACCAGTTCCACCCGAATGTCGAGACCAAAGAGATTTCTCTGACCCTCTACATCCGCTCCAACGACCTGGGGCTGGGCACGCCGTTCAACCTCACCGAAGGCGCCGCGCTGCTGAGCCTGATCGGTCGCCTGACCGGCTACACGCCGCGCTGGTTCACCTATTTCATCGGTGACGCCCATGTCTACGAAAACCACCTGGACATGCTCAACGAACAGCTCAAGCGCGAGCCGTTCGCCATGCCGAAGCTGAAGATTTCGGACCGCGTGCCGGAGTTTGCCAAGACCGGTGTGTATCAGCCGGAGTGGCTGGAACTGGTAGAGCCGAGCGACTTCTCGCTGGAAGGCTACGAGCACCATGCGCCGATGACTGCGCCGATGGCGGTCTGACAGGCAATGTAAAAAATTGTGGGAGCGAGCTTGCTCGCGAAAGCGTCGGGTCAGTCGATATTTTTACCAACTGACACTCCGCCTTCGCGAGCAAGCTCGCTCCCACAGTGTTATGTGGTGTGCTCAGTGGCCGTGACTACGGCCCACATGCGAATGCTCGACCTCCGCCGCCACAACCCCGCCACTCACCTCCAGCCGCTGCAAAATCCCGCATTGATCCGCCTCCGGCCCTTCGCCACAGCGCTGGCGCAGGTCGAGCAGTTGCGTCTGCAAGGCCAGTAACCCGTCGATCCGCGTCTTGACGTGCTGGATGTGCTCGTCGATCAGCGCATTCACGCTCTCGCACTGATCCTGCGGGCTGTCGCGCAAGGCGAGCAGGCTGCGGATTTCTTCGAGGGTCATGTCGAGGGTGCGGCAGTTGCGGATGAAGGTCAGGCGCTCGGCGTGGGCCTGGGTGTAGACGCGGTAGTTGCCGTCGCTGCGGGCCGGTTCCGGCAGCAGGTTTTCACGCTCGTAGTAGCGGATGGTTTCCACGGCGCAATCGGTCTGTTTGGCCAGTTCTCCGATCTTCATGACGGCAATCTCCAAAAGGGTGCTTGACCCTATAGTGGCTACAGGGTCTTTACTTGGCAACAGGCACCTTCATGGACGCGACCAATGAGCGATTCCCTGCACACCCACAAGCCCGGCGACGGGCACGATCACAGTCACAAGCTGCAGCCTGTGCATAAACATGCCCACGCCGGCGATTCCTGCTGCGGGTCGAAAACCGTTACGCCTGCGCCAGCTCATTCGAGTGACGACGCCTGCTGCTCGTCGAAAGCCGCCGCGCCTTCACTGGTGCAACTGAGCGAGGCAAAAAGCGCCGACGCCCGGCTGAGCAGCTTCCGCATCGAGGCGATGGACTGCCCGACCGAACAGACGCTGATCCAGAACAAGCTCGGTAAACTGGCCGGGATCCAGCAGCTGGAATTCAACCTGATCAACCGCGTGCTCGGCGTGACCCACAATCTGTCGGACACCGCGCCGATCATCGACGCGATCAAATCCCTCGGCATGCAGGCCGAGCCGCTGGAGGCGGGCGTTGAAGCGCCGGTCGTAGCCCCGGTGAAAAAACACTGGTGGCCGCTGGCGCTGTCCGGCGTCGGTGCGCTGGCCGCTGAAGTGATCCACTTCACCAGCGCCGCCCCGACCTGGGTGGTGGCGATCATCGCGCTGATCTCGATCCTCAGCGGCGGCCTCACCACCTACAAGAAGGGCTGGATCGCCCTGAAGAACCGCAACCTCAACATCAACGCCCTGATGAGCATCGCCGTGACCGGCGCCGTGTTGATCGGCCAATGGCCGGAAGCGGCGATGGTGATGTTCCTGTTCACCGTGGCCGAGTTGATCGAAGCACGCTCGCTGGACCGCGCGCGCAACGCCATCAGCGGCCTGATGCAGATGACGCCGGAGCAGGCGACTGTGTTGCAGGCGGACGGCAACTGGGTCGAACTGGACGTCAAAAGCATCGATCTCGGCGCCCGGGTGCGAGTGAAACCCGGCGAGCGCATCGCGCTGGACGGAGAAGTCGTCAGCGGCAGTTCGACCATCGATCAGGCGCCGATCACTGGCGAAAGCCTGCCGGTGGAAAAAACCGTTGGCGACAAGGTCTTTGCGGGCACCATCAACCAGGCCGGTTCGCTGGAATACGCGGTGACCGCTGCGGCGAACAATTCCACCCTGGCGCGGATCATTCACGCCGTGGAACAGGCGCAAGGCGCACGTGCGCCGACCCAGCGCTTCGTCGATCAGTTCTCGAAGATCTACACCCCGGTGGTCTTCGTTCTGGCGCTGGCCGTGGCGATCATCCCGCCGCTGTTCATGGGCGCCGCGTGGTTCGACTGGATCTATCGCGCGCTGGTGCTGCTGGTGGTCGCGTGCCCGTGCGCTTTGGTGATTTCCACCCCGGTGACCATCGTCAGCGGCCTTGCGGCAGCGGCGCGCAAAGGCATTCTGGTCAAGGGCGGTGTGTACCTGGAGGGCGGTTTCAAGCTCGATTATCTGGCCCTCGACAAGACCGGCACCATCACCCACGGCAAACCGGTGCAGACTGATTACCTGTCCCTCGACCCGACCGCCGACGCCACCGCCCCGGCCATTGCCGCCGCGCTGGCCGGACGTTCCGATCACCCGGTGTCGCTGGCCATCGCCAATGCGGCTGTGGATAAAGGTTTCGCGGCTCTGGTTGTGGATAACTTCGAAGCGTTGGCCGGCCGTGGGGTAAAAGGCGAGGTCAACGGTCAGGTCTACCACTTGGGCAACCACCGACTGGTTGAAGAACTGGGCCTGTGCTCGCCGCAACTGGAAGAAAAACTGTTCGCGCTGGAGAAACAGGGCAAATCCGTGGTGCTGCTCCTCGACCGTTCCGGCCCGCTGGCTCTGTTCGCCGTGGCCGACACGGTCAAGGAAACCAGCCGCGAAGCGATCCGCCAACTGCACGAACTGGGCGTGAAAACCCTGATGCTCACCGGCGACAACGTCCACACCGCGCAGGCGATTGCGGCGCAGGTCGGGATCGATCAGGCCAAGGGCGACTTGCTGCCGACCGACAAACTGCAAGCCATCGAAGACCTGTACGCGCAGGGCCGCCGGGTCGGCATGGTCGGTGACGGCATCAACGACGCGCCGGCACTGGCTCGGGCGGAGATCGGTTTCGCCATGGCCGCAGCCGGTACCGATACGGCGATTGAAACCGCCGATGTCGCCCTGATGGACGACGATCTACGCAAGATTCCGGCCTTCATCAGCCTGTCGCGCCATACCGCCGCTATCCTCAAACAGAACATCGCACTGGCGCTGGTGATCAAAGCGATCTTTCTTGGGGTAACCTTCGCCGGGCTCGCCACCATGTGGATGGCGGTGTTTGCCGACATGGGCGTGAGCCTGCTGGTGGTGTTCAACGGTTTGCGCCTGTTGCGCAAATAGAGGAAGAGGGACGGTTGTGCTGAGTGCCGAGCTGAAAGCGTTTTACATGGTGGCCCGCTTGGGCAGCATCACGCTGGCGGCGAAAAAGCTCGGCCTCAGCCAACCGACCGTGACCACCCAGATCCGCAATCTGGAAAGCCAGTATTCGGTGGAGCTGTTCTACCGTGGCGGCCGGCGCCTGAGTGTCAGCGACGAAGGCGCGCGGTTGTTGCCGATGGTCAAGGCGCTGTTGCAGCAGGAGGCCGATATCGAGTTCTTCCTGCGCAACAGCGGCCAGGTGCAGGGCACGCTGCGCATCGCCGCCACGGCGCCGTATTACATCCTCGATCTGGTGAAGACCTTTCGCGAGCGCCTGCCGCAGGTGGAAGTGTCGGTGGAAATCGGCAACTCGCAGCAAGTGCTCGAAGCGCTGGAGGATTACCGGGTGGATGTCGCGGCGTCGTCGCAATTGCTCGACGATGCACGGCTGATCCGCCGGGTGCTCGGCAGCGATCCGCTGGTGCTGGCGGTGCATCGCAATCATCCGCTGGCGGCGCACGACCATGTGACGCTGAGTGCGCTGACCGGGCATACCTTGCTGATGCGTGAATCCGGTTCGACCACCCGGCGGCTCACCGAAGAATTGCTGGCCAGCGCGGGCGTCAATTTCGGCCCGTTGCTGGAAATCGGCAGTCGTGAGTCGATCCGCGAGGCGGTGCTGCGCAATATCGGCATCAGCATCATCGCCCGCCAGGAAGTGCCGCACGATCCGCAGTTGCGGGTGCTGACCCTGGAAAATGCGCCGCAGATTCCCGAATACCTCTACTGCCTCAAGGAACGCAAGAACGCCCGGTTGCCGGCAGCGTTTCTCGGACTGGCGCAGGAAATGTCCCCGGCCTGAGATTTTCAGTGCCTGTGCCGGCCTCTTCGCGAGCAAGCTCGCTCCCACAGGGGATAGTGTTCACAACGCAGATCCAATGTGGGAGCGAGCTTGCTCGCGAAGGCGTCGGACTAGGCAACACAGGACTTGAGACCTGAACCAAAATCCCTGAATACCACTATCGGTCGTTTTTGCCTTGTTGCCATATGACCGACGCATTACAACTCTAGGATTCGTCTCATCTGCTCGATGAGGCCTGTCCATGAACCCTGCAATCGCAACTGCCCTGACCAACCCCGGCGCACCGATGAAAGTGCGCGGCGTGCAGAAGCGCTTCGGCGCTTTCACGGCGCTGGATAACGTCTCCCTCGATGTCGCGGCCGGTGAGCTGGTGTGCCTGCTCGGCCCGTCGGGGTGTGGCAAGACCACGCTGCTGCGTTGTATCGCCGGTCTGGAGAAGCAGGACAGCGGCGAGTTGTACCTCGGCGAGCGCGACGTTTCCCACCTCGCCCCGCAGGCTCGCGACTACGGCATCCTGTTCCAGTCCTACGCGCTGTTCCCCAATCTGACCGTCGAAGCGAACATTGCCTACGGCCTCGCCGGCAGTGGTCGCGATGAAGTGCGCCGTCGTGTCGGTCAGATGCTGGAACTGGTCGGCCTCACCGGCAGTGAGAAAAAGTACCCGGGCCAGTTGTCCGGCGGCCAGCAGCAACGGGTGGCACTGGCCCGTGCCCTGGCTCCCGCGCCGTCGCTGCTGTTGCTTGACGAACCGATGTCGGCCCTCGACGCCCGGGTCCGCGAGCATCTGTGCACCGAGCTGCGCCAACTGCAACGCAACCTCGGCATCACCACCCTGATGGTCACCCACAATCAGGACGAAGCCATGCTGATGGCCGACCGCATCGCCGTGATGAACAACGGCAAGGTCGAGCAGTACGCCACCCCGCAGGAAATCTACAACCGCCCGGCCACGCCGTTCGTGGCCGAGTTCGTCGGCCAGGGCAACTGGCTGCCGTTCCAGCGCAGCAGCGACAGCCACGCCAAGGTCGGCGGGATGAACCTGCGCCTGGCCGACGGCAGCGTCCACAGTCCGTCGGGCCGGCTGTTCTGCCGTCCGGAAGCGATCAACGTCAATCCGTTGGTGCACGAAGAAAACCTGTTCCCGGCCAAGGTTCGCGAGATCACTTTCCTCGGCAACCGCTGCCGCATGAGCTTCGAACTCGATCAGTTACCCGGTCACGCCTTGCTCGCTGAACTGGCGCCGGAAGCCATGCCACGCCTCGGCGCCCAGCAGATCATGGTCGCCTTGCCGCCACGCAGCCTGCAGGTGTTTGCCTGATGAACAGCAACCTCGCACTGCCGCTACCGCAAAAGCAGGCGCGGCAGGTGTCCGGGGCCGAGGTCGGCGACCGGATCTTCGTCCTCGGCGGCAAACTCCTGCTGCTGGTGCTGCTCGGTGTGGCGGTGCTGTTGCCATTGCTGGCGATCTTCTGGCGCGGCTTCAGCAGCGAAGCCGGGCAGGGCGGTGGCTGGCTCGCCGCGAAAGAGCTGGTGACCAGCGACAATTTTCACTGGCTGCTCGGTAACAGCCTGAAGGTTTCCCTCAGCGTCGCGGCCATCGTCGTACCGCTGGCCTACCTGTTTGCCTACGCCTTGCAGCGCACGTTGATTCCGGCAAAAGGCATCTGGCGCGGTATTTCGCTGCTGCCGCTGATGGCGCCTTCGATGTTGCCGGGGATCGCGCTGGTCTATCTGTTCGGCAATCAGGGCATGTTGCGCGGGCTGCTGTCGGACAACATCTACGGTTTCTGGGGGATTGTTCTGGGTGAGGTGATCTACACCTTCCCACACGCCTTGATGATTTTGCTGTCAGCCCTGTCGCTGGCAGATGCGCGATTGTTCGACGCTGCGTCGAGCATGGGTGCAAGCCCTGCAAAAGCCTTCCGCAGCATTACTTGGCCGGCAACCCGTCAGGCCGTGTTCGCCGCGTTCTGTCTGGTGTTCACCCTGACCATCACCGATTTCGGTGTGCCGGTGGTGGTCGGTGGCGACTATCAGGTGCTGGCGCTGGAAGCCTACAAAGCGGTGGTCGGCCAGCAGCAATTCGGTCGCGGCGCATTGATCGGCATGGTTCTGCTGCTGCCGGCGCTGTTCAGCTTCGGCGTCGATGCCTGGCTGCGTCGCCGTCACGGCGACTCCATGAGTGGCCGCGCCCAGGTGTTCAAACCGGCGCCGTCGAAGAAGCGCGATGCTTTTTATCTCAGCGTTGTGCTGCTGATCAGCGCCGCGTTGCTGCTGGTGTTCGGCATGGCGGTGTTCTCGTCGCTGGTGAAGTTCTGGCCGTACAACCTGTCGTTGTCGCTCAACCACTACCAGTTCAACGAGACCGCCGGCGGTGGCTGGCTGGCCTACGGCAACAGTCTGAAGATGGCGCTGGGCACGGCGTTGATCGGTAGCGTGCTGATCTTCACCGGTGCCTACCTGATGGAAAAGACCCGCAACCAGCGAGGGCTGAATCTGACACTGCGCATGCTCAGTTTCGTACCGATGGCGGTGCCGGGGCTGGTGCTGGGTCTGGGTTATGTCTTCTTCTTCAACCTGACTGGCAACCCGCTGCACGTGCTGTACGGGACCATGACCCTGCTGATCGTCTGCACCATTGCTCACTATTTGACCACTGCGCAGATGACCGCCACCACCGCGCTGCGCCAGCTCGACGCCGAGTTCGAGGCCGCCGCGCTGTCGCTCAAGGCGCCGCTGTACCGGCATTACCTGCGGGTCACCGTGCCGATCTGCCTGCCGGCGCTGCTGGACATCGTGCGCTACCTCTTCGTCTCGGCCATGACCACCGTGTCTGCCGCGATCTTCCTCTACAGCCCCGACACCATCCTCGCGGCGGTGGCGGTGCTGAACATGGATGACGCCGGCAACGTCGGCGGCGCGGCGGCGATGTCGACCCTGATTCTGTTCACCTCGGCGGGCGTGTCCTTGCTGCTGGCCTGGGCTTCGCGCGGCTTGCTGCGCCGTTCCCAGGCCTGGCGGCAAACGGCGCCCGGCCACTGATCCACGACTTGTCCCTAAAGCCTCAACTCACCTACAGGAAAACGATCATGTTCAAGCCTATGGCCCTGGCCGCTGCTGTGCTCGCTACTTTCAGCCTGAATGCCTTCGCGGCAAAAACCGAGTTGACGGTGTACACCGCCCTCGAAGCCGAACAGTTGAAGTCCTACAAAGAAGCCTTCGAAAAGGCCAACCCGGACGTCGAGATCAAGTGGGTGCGCGACTCCACCGGGATCATCACCGCCAAACTGCTGGCCGAAAAGGATCGCCCGCAGGCTGACGCGGTGTGGGGCCTGGCAGCATCGAGCCTGGCGATCCTCGATCAGCAAGGCATGCTGCAAAGCTACGCGCCGAAGGATCTGGGCAAGATCGGCGCGAACTACCGCGACGCCGCCAACCCGCCAGCCTGGGTCGGCATGGACGTCTGGGCTGCGACCATTTGCTTCAACACCGTCGAGGCCGAGAAACAGGGCCTGACCAAACCGGTGAGCTGGCAGGACCTGACCAAGCCTGAGTACAAGGGCAAGATCGTGATGCCGAACCCGGCTTCGTCCGGCACCGGTTTCCTCGACGTCAGCGCCTGGCTGCAAACCTTCGGCGAAAAGCAGGGCTGGGCTTACATGGACGGTCTGCACCAGAACATCGGCCAGTACGTTCACTCCGGTTCCAAGCCTTGCAAACTGGCGGCAGCCGGCGAATTCCCGATCGGGATTTCCTTCGAATACCCGGCGGTTCAGCTGAAGCGTCAGGGCGCGCCGCTGGACATCATCCTGCCGAAGGAAGGTCTGGGCTGGGAGATCGAAGCGACTGCCGTGATCAAAGGCACGCCGCATGAAGAAGCTGCGAAGAAACTGGCCGACTTCTCCGCCAGCGCCCCGGCGATGGATCTGTACAAGGAAAACTTCGCCGTTCTCGCGCAGCCGGGCATCGCCAAGCCGCAGACCGAACTGCCGGCCGACTACGAGCAGCGCCTGATCAAGAACGACTTCGCCTGGGCCTCGAAGAACCGCGACGAGATCCTGACCGAATGGCGCAAGCGCTATGACGGCAAGTCCGAGAAAGTCGCTGCCAAGTAAGAACTTCATCGACTGACAGGGCCCCTTCGCGAGCAAGCTCGCTCCCACACTGGATCGCATTCACAACGCAAATCAATGTGGGAGCGAGCTTGCTCGCGAAAGCGGTCTCTCATTCAGAGCATCTCTAGATGACACAACACAAAGACTTGCTGATCGTCGGCGCCGGCATTCTGGGCCTGTCCCACGCCTATGCCGCCGCCCGACGCGGTCTAAAGGTCACTGTTTTCGAGCGCGCCGCCACGCCCATTGGCGCCTCGGTACGCAACTTCGGCCAAGCACTGGTCACCGGCCAGCCACCGGGTCCGATGCTCGAACTGGCCAAGGCCAGCCGCGACATCTGGGGCCAGTGGGCGCAGCTCGCCGGCCTGCAACTCAAGCGCAACGGCTCGTACCTTTTCGCCCGCACCGAGGCCGAAGAGCACTTGCTCGAAGCCTTCTGCGCCGGACGCGCCGTGGAGCACGACTACCGCGTCGAACTGCTGCGCGGTGCCGAACTGCGCGATCTGTACGGCGGCCAGTTCAGCCATCACCGCGCCGCGCTGCACGGGATGGACGATCAACAGCTGTACTCCCGGGAAGCGATTCCGGCGCTGATCGATTACCTGCGCCGCGAACTCGACGTCGAGTTTCACTTCTCGACGCTGGTGCGCGATGTCGAGCCAGGGAGGCTGCAAAGCACTGCCGGCACTTTCACTGCCGAGCAGATCATCGTCTGCTCCGGCCACGATTATCAGACCTTGCTGGCCGAGCCGATTGCCTCCCTCGACCCGCAAATCTGCCGCCTGCAAATGCTCCGCGCCCGGCCGCAGATCGACCTGAACTTGCAACACGCCTTGCTCACCGGCCTCAGCTGCGTGCATTACGGGGCCTTCGCTGACCTGCCGGAAGCGACCGCAGTGCAGGTGCAAATTCTGCGCGAGCAGCCACACTTGCAGGAAAACGGCATTCACCTGCTGATCAGCCCGACGCCGTATGGCGAACTGATCATCGGCGATTCGCACCATTACGGCAGCGATCCTTCACCGTTCAACGCCGAGCAGGTCGACAACTGGATGCTCGAACTGGCCGAACAGACCCTCGGCTGCAAGGTGCAAGTGGTCGAGCGCTGGCAGGGTGTCTATGGTTCCCGGGGGCCGGGGCCGTTTTCGTTCCTGCGTCCGACGCCGGGGCTGAGCGTGGCCCTGATGCACAGCGGCGTCGGCATGAGCGTCGGCCCGGCCATGGCCGAGCGCAATGTTGCACAGCTTTTTGGAGAGCGTTGATGTTGACTCACGAACAAGTCATCGACCGTGTGTTCGGCCTCTATGAGCGTTTCGGCGCCAGCGACTACATCGGCGAGCCGGTGTCGCAGATCGAGCACATGTCCCAGGCGGCGCAACTGGCCATCGCCGAAGGCTTCGACGACGAAGTGGTGCTCGCCGCGTTCTTCCACGACATCGGTCATTTGTGTGCCGAAGGTGCGGAGAACATGGGCGGTTACGGCGTCGTCAGCCACGAGCGCCTCGGTGCCGATTATTTGCGTGAGGCCGGATTCAGCGAGCGCCTGGCGCGGCTGGTGGAATATCACGTCCAGGCCAAGCGCTATCTGACGCTAAGGGAATCGGGTTATTACGAGCGCTTGAGCGAAGCCAGTCGCCGCACCCTGGAATATCAGGGCGGAGTGATGACCGAGGCCGAAGCGGATGCGTTCGAGCAGGATCCGTTGTGCGCTGTGAGTTTGCGGATGCGCCAGTGGGATGAACTGGCGAAGGAAATGGCCGTGCCAGTGATGGATCTTGCGCTGTTGAAGGACAAGGCTTTCACGTTGCTGTCCCGCGAGGCGCGCTGAACCGTCTTACGCCAAACCGGGAAACGGTGCATGGCGCGTGTTGCTCCTTCGGCCCAGACTGGTTTTTTTGCCGAAGGAGCGCACGGATGCGTTTTTTGAAAGTGATTGCCCGGGATCGATCGGGCAGCGGCGCAGGGGACAGTGTCCGGCTGCGCTTTCATGACAGCGAACTGGATTGGCGCGAAGCCTCGGCTCGCGAAGTGGCGCAATTGCGCAGCTTCACCCGAACCTATCTGAAATGTGCCTGGTTCAATGCGGCCGATGAAGACGCACGACATCTGCGAATCTTCGCTCTGAACCCCAGCAGCGACGGGACGCCGGAGTCAGTGAGGCTGCATTTTCACGAGGGCGATGCCATCGCTTACAAAGCCGCCGTCCACGACCTAGATAACGATGGCGGTTTCGAGGTCGTCCTGTGTTCGGACGTCGACAACGACGGGCGAGCCAATCGCACTGATCGCAGCCGGGCGACGGCGCTGGTCAAACAGTTCCTCAAGCTTCGCTGGTTCTAGAGTTCGAGAACCTTGCTCACCAGTTCATCGATCTGTTCCTGACGCTGGGCCTGATTCAGCTTCGGATGCGGATTGAGCGACGACCATTGCGGGTGGGCGCGGGCGATGTTCAGCGCCTCCGGCAGCTTGCCCTCGCGCCAGGTCTTGTCTTGCGGCGTCGCCACCTGAATGCTGTCCAGCGCCGCATGGCCGCGGGCATTCAGTGCTTGCAGCAGTTGCCGCTGACGCAGGGCCAACAGGCGCAACACGTTGTCGTCGACCGTCAGTTCCCGCTGCCCTTTGATCTTGCCGAGCAGGCGGTTGCCATAGCTGCGGGCGGTTTGCAGGGCGCCGCCGGCAATTGCACCGGCCAGAGCGGCGGCGCCGAGGGTGATGCCGCCGACCAGCAGATCCACACCCGCACCGGCTGCGGCACCGGCGGCGATTCCGCCGCCGACTCGCACGCCGAGTTGCTTGAGGGTTTCCGGGTTGAACAGGTCGTCGCCCCAACGCCCGTCGAGCAGCGGCAGATCACTGGCGGCGGCGTCCTGCGGGCGGAAGGCGTAGAGTTTGAGCAGCGCTTCGACGCAGCGTTGTTCGCGCTGGCGCACGGCTTTGCGCAGTTCGCTGATGGCCTGTTGTTCCTGCTCGGCGTTGCTCGCCACGCTGCGTCGGCACGCGGCGCAGTCGATCAGCAATTCGGCGATAAGTCGCGCGGCGCTTTGCTCGCGGGCGAGGCGTTGGGCCTGTTGATCGGCGATCAGGCGTTCGAGCTGAGGGCGGGCGTTTTCCAGCAACAGGGCGAGGCTTTCATACAGCCGCCGTTCGCCATCTTCCGGCGGGGCGACGCTGTCGAAACGCACCAGCGCATGCAGGCCCAGACGCGCCAGTGCTTCGCGCCAGTCCGGCTCGCGGTGGTTGGCGCTGCTGACGAAATTCAGCACCGGCAGCAACGGTTTGCCGCAACTGGCCAGCACTTCCAGTTCGTCGCGGTACTTGGCCAGCACCGGTTCGCGGGCGTCGATCACATACAGACCCGCATCGGAATCGAGCAGTTGCCGCAGCACCTTGGCTTCCTGTTCGAAACGCTGGCGCGCTTCGCTGCCGTCGAGAAACCGCGCCAGCCGGGCCGGGCCGTCGAGGCGTTCGCCGGGGCGTTCCAGACGCTCGAGAAAATCCAGCAGGGCGATGGCGTCTTCCAGACCTGGCGTGTCGTAAAGGTCGAGCAACGGCTCGCCATCCACCGACAGCCGCGCGCCTTCGACATGCCGGGTGGTGCTCGGGCGATGGGAGACTTCGCCGAAACCGACGTCGCGGGTCAGGGTGCGCAGCAACGAGGTCTTGCCGACGTTGGTGTGGCCGACCACCGCCAGTTTCAGCGGCGCTTTCCAGGCGTCAGTCATGTCCGTGCTCCAGCCAGTTCAACGGGGCGCAATCGGCGAACGGCAGCTCCAGTTGTTGCAGCGCCACGTGCCAGTCACCGAGGCGTTCGGCGTCCAGCGCCTGACCTTGCGGCGCCTGCAATAGCCAGACGCGGGTCGCGGTGGCATTGCGCGCCAGCTCGGCGATCAGCGCCAGGCTGCCGCGATCCGGTGAACGCCGTGGGTCGCAGGCAATCGCGAGGCGTGCCGGCGGGAAGCGGCTGAGTTGTTCGAGCAGTTTGTTGCGCGATTCGCGACTGTCGAGGATGCCGGCGTTGCTGACGTTTTTCGGCAGCGTCGGCGGCCATGAGTGTTGGTCGTCGAGTTCGATTGCCACGAGCAACGCGCCATCGCTGGCGTGTTCGCCGATGGTGCTTTCTACGCGGTGCAATTGCGCAGGCTCGGGATCGGTGATGCCGAGGCGTTCGCTGGTCGGCATCAGGCGTTCGCGCAGTTGGGCGTAGCCGGGCAGGTTGAGGTCCAGACGCAACGCTGCCTTGCCGCTGTTCCAGCGCCAGAAGCAGAACAGCGCCAGCAGCAGACGCGGCAGCACGCCGTACACCACCAGCACGCCGACCAGCCAGGTCGCCCAGGCCTGACGGGCGCTTTCGATGTTCAGCGCGGTGTCGCCGCTGGCGCGGATCATTTCGACGGTTGGCACATTGAAGCCCAGCAGCGCCGGCAATGTGCCGAGGGCCTGGGTCATGTTGATGAACGTGTCGGCGCTGAGAATCGTGGTTTCCCAGACGAAGCCGTAGCGCCGGGTCGCCATCAGCGTCAGCAGCAAAACCAGCGCGCTGACCATCGCCAGCAACCACAGGCCATTGACCAGCATGCCGAGCGCCCAGCGATTGAGCTTCTGGCGTTGCAGCATCAACAACAGGGCTGGCGCCAGTTGCGCCGCCTTGGCGTCGCGGGCGAGTTTTTCACTGAGCCACAGCCACAAGCGGCCAAGGGTGGCGCCATGTTCGCCAGCGAAGATCAGCCCCAGCGCCCAGCTCAACAGCAGAATCAGGTTCAGCCCGAGCAGACTGCCCAAGGCCCAGAACACATTGACCGGCGTCTGGCCCAGTGCGGCGAAAGCCAGGCCGGCGCCACTCAGTACCGCGAAGATCGCCAGCAACACCAGCGCCAGACGCGCGCCTTGCAGCCAGTGCTTGAGCGCAGAGGTCAGGCCGTCGCGCTCGGCCAGCCACAGGGCACGGCGTTGAATGCGTCCCGGCAGGTCGCCGCCAGCCGCGCGGGCCAGGCGATTGGCTTCCAGATCGTCCAGCGGGCCTGCGTGTTCTTCGCGCAGGCGCACGGTTTCGGTGAGCCAGAGGTTTTGCAGTGAAGTCAGTTCAGTCACGCGGCATCCCGTTGCTTGATTGAGCCGTGAGCATAACCGCTGTGGCGCTTATCGGGGTAAGGGCGGCTCTGGTATCCTCGCCGGCATGACTAAATCACTCCCCCTCAGCCTGATCGCAGCCCTCGGTGAAAACCGTGTGATCGGCGTCGACAACAGCATGCCCTGGCACCTGCCGGGGGACTTCAAATACTTCAAGGCCACGACGCTCGGCAAGCCGATCATCATGGGCCGAAAGACCTGGGATTCGCTGGGCCGTCCGTTGCCGGGTCGCTTGAATATCGTGGTCAGCCGTCAGGCCGGTCTGGTGCTGGAAGGGGCGGAAGTCTATCCGTCGCTGGAAGCCGCCGTGGTTCGCGCCGAACAATGGGCGAAAGAGCAGGGCGTCGACGAGTTGATGCTGATTGGCGGGGCGCAATTGTATGCGCAGGGGCTGGCCCAGGCAGATCGCTTGTATCTGACTCGCGTGGCACTGAGCCCGGAAGGGGATGCGTGGTTTCCGGAGTTCGATCTGAACCAGTGGAAACTGGTGTCGAACGTGCCGAATCCGGCTGAAGGCGACAAACCGGCTTACCACTTCGAAGTCTGGGAAAAAGCCTAAAAGCATCGCTGGCAGGCCAGCTCCCACATTGGAATGCATTTCCCTGTGGGAGCGAGCCTGCTCGCGAAAGCGGTCTGTCAGAAGCTATTTAAGCCTGAGCAAGCTCCGCATGCTCATCGGCATCCAGCAGTGCCTTGTCGGTCTGCTGCATCGCCTGGCTGGTAATCGCACCAGCGGTGATCGAACCGCTCACGTTCAGCGCCGTACGACCCATGTCGATCAGCGGCTCGACCGAAATCAGCAACGCCACCAGCGAAACCGGCAAGCCCATGGCCGGCAGCACGATCAGCGCGGCGAAGGTCGCACCACCACCCACGCCCGCCACACCGGCCGAACTCAAGGTTACGATTGCCACCAGCGTCGCGATCCACAACGGATCCAGCGGGTTGATGCCCACGGTTGGCGCAACCATCACCGCCAGCATCGCCGGGTACAGACCGGCGCAACCGTTCTGGCCGATGGTCGCACCGAACGATGCGGCGAAGCTTGCCACCGATTGCGGAATGCCCAGACGACGGGTCTGCGCTTCGATGCTCAGCGGGATGCTCGCGGCGCTGGAGCGGCTGGTGAAGGCGAAGGTCAGCACCGGCCAGATCTTGCGGAAGAAACGCAGCGGGTTGATCCCGGCCGCCGACACCAGCAGACCATGCACCACAAACATCAGGCCCAGGCCGAGGTACGACACCACCACAAAACTGCCGAGCTTGATGATGTCTTGCAGGTTGGAACCGGCGACCACTTTGGTCATCAGCGCCAGCACGCCGTACGGGGTCAGCTTCATCACCAGACGCACAAGACGCATCACCCAGGCTTGCAGGGTGTCGATGGCGTTGATCACTTTCTGACCTTTCTCGACGTCATCCTTGAGCAGTTGCAGCGCGGCAACCCCCAGGAACGCGGCGAAGATCACTACGCTGATGATCGAGGTCGGCTTGGCCCGCGCCAGGTCAGCGAACGGGTTTTGCGGGATGAACGACAGCAGCAGCTGCGGCACATTCAGGTCGGCGACCTTGCCGGCGTAGTCGGTCTGAATGGTTTGCAGGCGGGCCATTTCCTGAGTGCCGGCGACCAGGCCTTCGGCGGTCAGGCCGAACAGGTTGGTCAGGCCGATGCCGATCAGCGCGGCAATCGCGGTGGTGAACAGCAGCGTGCCGATGGTCAGGAAGCTGATCTTGCCCAGCGAAGAAGCGTTGTGCAGACGGGCCACGGCGCTGAGGATCGAGGCGAACACCAGCGGGATCACGATCATTTGCAGCAGCTGCACGTAACCGTTGCCGATCAGATCGAACCAGCCGATCGAGGCTTTCAGCACCGGGTTGCCGGCACCGTAAATCGTGTGCAGCGCGACGCCGAATGCCACGCCCAGCACCAGCGCGAGCAGGACTTTTTTCGCCAGGCTCCACGTGGTGTGACGGGTTTGCGCCAGGCCGAAGAGCAGGGCGAGGAACACCAGCAAGTTGAGAATCAGGGGCAGATTCATGAGGACTCCAGAAAAGACTGTGCCAACAACCTTCCGGGGCTGTTGCGAACCGGCAAGCCTAACAGTTTGATTTCCAATGATTTAATACCGAAATCAAAGGTCGTCCGTCGTTTTTGGAATAAGCGGGTGTCGCTCTCGGAGATGCAACTGGCGCGAAACGGACGCGGACGGTCGCTGACAGACGGGGACTGTCACATTTATTTGTTAGCGTCGATTTCTTTGACCCAGGGAGAAGCGCCAATGAAGTTTGCACCGAAATTTCTGGCTGTCGCACTGACTGTGGGGATGGGCCTGGCCACTCAGGCATTCGCCACCGACCTGAAACACTGGCCGGCGGATCAGGCCAAGGCGCTGGACGCGATGATCGCCGCCAACGCCAACAAAGGTAACTACGCGGTGTTCGACATGGACAACACCAGTTACCGCTACGACCTCGAAGAGTCGTTGCTGCCGTTCATGGAAAACAAGGGCCTGATCACTCGCGACAAGCTCGACCCCTCCCTGAAACTGATGCCGTTCAAGGACACCGCCGACCATAAGGAAAGCCTGTTCAGCTACTACTACCGCCTCTGCGAAGTCGACGACATGGTCTGCTATCCATGGGTCGCGCAGGTGTTTTCCGGCTTCACTCTCAAGGAACTCAAAGGCTACGTCGATGAGCTGATGGCCTCGGGCAAACCGGTGCCGGCGACTTATTACGAAGGTGACGTGGTCAAGAATCTGGATGTGAATCCGCCGAAAATCTTCACCGGCCAGAAAGAGCTGTACAACAAACTGATGGAGAACGGCATCGAGGTCTACGTGATGACTGCCGCCTCCGAGGAACTGGTGCGCATGGTCGCGGCCGATCCGAAGTACGGCTACAACGTCAAACCGCAGAACGTCATCGGCGTGACCACGTTGCTGAAGAACCGCGAAACCGGCGAGCTGACCACCGCGCGCAAGCAGATCACCGCCGGCAAATATGACGAGAAGGCCAACCTCGGCCTCGAACTGACCCCGTACCTGTGGACCCCGGCGACCTGGATGGCCGGCAAGCACGCGGCGATCCTGACCTACATCGACGAGTGGAAAAAACCGGTACTGGTGGGTGGCGACACGCCAACCAGCGACGGCTACATGCTGTTCCACGATGTGGACGTGGCCAAGGGTGGCATTCACTTGTGGGTCAACCGCAAGGACAAGTACATGACCCAGCTCAACGGCATGATGGCCAAGCATGCGGCGGCCCAGGCGAAGGAAGGTTTGCCGGTGACGGCGGACAAGAACTGGGTGATCGTCAAACCTGAAGAAATCCAGTAACTCACAAAGATCCAATGTGGGAGCGAGCCTGCTCCCACAGTTTTGATCTGCAGTGACATTGGGATTTCGGTCAGGCAAAAAAATGCCCCGCACTTGGCGGGGCATTTTTATGCACGACGGTTAAGCATCACAGCCCGTCGAGCATCGCCTTGTTACGCACAGCACCCTTGTCGGCGCTGGTCGCCAGCAGGGCGTAGGCCTTGAGAGCGGTGGTCACTTTGCGTGGACGCTGTTCGACCGGTTTCCAGCCTTTCTTGTCCTGCTCGACCCGGCGTGCCGCCAGTTCTTCGTCGCTGATCAACAGGTTGATCGAGCGGTTCGGGATGTCGATCAGCACCTTGTCGCCGTCCTGTACCAGACCGATTGCGCCGCCGGCCGCAGCCTCTGGCGAAGCGTGGCCGATGGACAGACCGGAAGTACCGCCGGAGAAACGGCCGTCGGTCAGCAGGGCGCAGGCTTTGCCCAGGCCTTTGGATTTCAGGTACGAGGTCGGGTAGAGCATTTCCTGCATGCCCGGGCCGCCTTTCGGGCCTTCGTAGCGAATGATGACGATATCGCCTTCCTTCACTTCGTCGGCGAGGATGCCGCGTACGGCGCTGTCCTGGCTTTCGAAGATTTTGGCGTTGCCTTCGAAGACGTGAATCGACTCGTCGACACCGGCGGTTTTCACCACGCAGCCGTCCAGGGCGATGTTGCCGTACAACACGGCCAGGCCGCCTTCTTTCGAATAGGCGTGTTCGAAGCTGCGGATGCAGCCGTTTTCACGGTCGTCGTCCAGGGTTTCCCAGCGGGTCGACTGGCTGAACGCGGTTTGCGTCGGAATGCCGGCCGGGCCTGCCTTGAAGAAATGATGCACGGCTTCATCGTCGGTCTGGGTGATGTCCCACTTGGCGATGGCTTCTTCCATGCTGCGGCTGTGCACGGTCGGCAGGTCGGTGTGCAGCAGGCCGCCACGGGCCAGCGAACCGAGGATGCTGAAGATGCCGCCGGCACGGTGCACGTCTTCCATGTGGTACTTCTGGATGTTCGGCGCGACCTTGCACAGTTGCGGCACCTTGCGCGACAGACGATCGATGTCGCGCAGGTCGAAGTCGATCTCTGCTTCCTGGGCGGCGGCCAGCAAGTGCAGGATGGTGTTGGTCGAACCGCCCATGGCGATGTCGAGCATCATCGCGTTCTCGAACGCCTTGAAGTTGGCGATATTGCGCGGCAGTACCGACTCGTCGTTCTCGCCGTAGTAGCGTTTGCACAGTTCGACGATGGTGCGGCCGGCCTGCAGGAACAGCTGTTCGCGGTCGCTGTGGGTGGCCAGGGTCGAACCGTTGCCTGGCAGTGCGAGGCCCAGGGCTTCGGTCAGGCAGTTCATCGAGTTGGCGGTGAACATGCCGGAGCACGAACCGCACGTCGGGCAGGCGCTGCGCTCGTACTCGGCAACCTTCTCGTCAGAAGCGCTGGAGTCGGCGGCGATCACCATGGCGTCGACGAGGTCGAGACCGTGGCTGGCCAGTTTGGTCTTGCCGGCTTCCATCGGGCCGCCGGAAACGAAGATCACCGGGATGTTCAGGCGCAGGGCGGCCATCAGCATGCCGGGGGTGATCTTGTCGCAGTTCGAGATGCAGACGATGGCATCGGCGCAGTGGGCGTTGACCATGTACTCGACGGAGTCGGCGATGATCTCCCGGCTTGGCAGCGAATAGAGCATGCCGTCGTGGCCCATGGCGATACCGTCATCCACGGCGATGGTGTTGAATTCTTTCGCAACGCCGCCAGCGCGTTCGATCTCACGGGCAACCAACTGGCCCAGGTCCTTCAGGTGAACGTGGCCCGGTACGAACTGGGTGAAGGAGTTGGCAATGGCGATGATCGGCTTCTTGAAGTCGTCATCTTTCATCCCGGTGGCGCGCCACAGTGCGCGGGCGCCGGCCATGTTGCGGCCGTGGGTGGATGTTTTCGAGCGGTAATCTGGCATGGAGCACTCCGGGCGGCTAATCAGGTATCAAAAGGGAGTGAGCTTCTATTGACGTCTGGAACACTCAGAAATGGCCGTGTGTCCTGATGTTGCCGATGACGTTGCGGGATCGCCGCTGGTCTCAGCCTGAGCTCATAAACCCGCCGGGGATGAATGGCGATGAATCTCGCGATTCTACACCGCTGGCGTCAGGAGGGAATGGCGCAAAGCGTTGTTCCAGTGCTGACGAAGCGTGCGGGATGACGACCGGCAGGTTTAATCGCTGTCCGGTTGCCCCACCAGATCGTTGCAACGACTGATCCGCGCGTTCAATGCCAGTGCCACTCCGCTGAGTATCACGAAGCTGTAGCCCAGCGTGGATTGCAGATTGGTCGGGCTCAGGCTGATCAAGGCACTGATCAAGCCGCCGCAGATGAAGATAATCGTGCTGCCGGCCGAGGCCGAGGTGCCGGCGTTTTCCGGAAACAGGCTCATGGCCCGGGAGGTGGCGGCCGGCCGGGCAATGGTGGTGCCGGCGGTGCAGATCAGCATCGGGATCAGCACTGTCGCCGGAGTGAGTGCAAAGCTTGATGACAGGTACAGCATGGTCACGCCGGCGAACAGGATCAGGCTCAGGCCGACGACCATCTGCTGGCCGCTGTTGATGCGCCTGCTCAACACGCTGGCGAGGATGCCCCCGGTGACGTAAGCCGCACCGTAGATTAGCAGGATCAACGAAAATTCGTAAGCGGACAGTTGCAGCCGATCCATGAAGATCAGCGGCGAGATCACGATGAATGAAAAGTGGCAGGCGAATGCAAACGCTGAAATCAACCAGTAACTGACGAAATCGAAATCTCCCAGAACCCGTCGATAGGCCGTGAGGACGTTAGTACGCGTGCCACTGGCGGTCGGTCGGGTGTTCTCCAGAAACAGCCAGGCCTTGAGCAGCACTGCGGCTGATAATGCGATGAACACCCAGAAGCTGCCGCGCCAGCCCAATGTCGCCTGAAGAAAGGTGCCTGCCAGCGGCGAAACCGAGATGAAAATCCCGCCGGCGGTCACCATCAGGATCCGCAGGCGATCACGTTCCTCGCCTTCGAACAGGTCCTGCACCAGCGCCTGTGACAGCACGAAACAACCGCACCCCAGCGCCTGCACCACCCGGAACATCAGAAACAGCGAATAGTCCGAGGTCATCACGCACCCGAGGGCGCCGAGCATCGAAACGCTCATGCCGGCGAGCAGCAGGCCTTTGCGCCCGATCACATCCGACAGCGGCCCGATCAGCAACTGGGCGAAGGCGATCCCGACGGCGAACAGACTGATCGACAGGGCGATGTCCGCCGGGGTGCGGCGAAAGTGCTCGGCCAGTGCGGGGAATGAAGGAAGCAGGACATCCAGCGGAAAGACGCCGAGCAATACCATTGCCAGTAACAGGCTGACAGCCCCGCGTCGCTGTCGTCGGGTCACCACAGATTGTCCGTCATCCATCGATCAGTCCTGCCTTGGCAAAAGTGTCTGGTTTTGGGGCTCATTGAAAAATCCGGCTTTCTTCAGTGCATTCAATGTGGCGAGGCTGCCGACGCGTGCCCGCCGTCGACTGGCCTGGGTTGTTGTCATCGTGCCGAGGATGTCCGTCACCGTCGTATTTGCAATGCCCGCGCCACAGAGACTTTCCTGCAGCCAGTGCTCATCCACTTCGAAGAAGATTTCCAGAATGTCGAGCAAGGTCGTCGCGGTGAACGTTCGTTGTCGCGGGCTCAAGTGCAACCAGAGGTAGTGGAACACTTCGGTGAAATAGCGGCTGTGGCGCGCTTCGTCGGTGAGGTGATCGCGCAACATGTCGTTGACGCCGGAGACGAGACTGTCGCGGCAGACATCCAGCAGTTCGCGGGCAATGATGGTTTCCGAAACGAAGCCCATAAGAAAGCACGCCAGCGCCCGTTGCTCCTGCCCGGTGCGGGCAATCAGCAGGTTCATCCGGGTGATCCGTCTGGGCATGACCGGGCGCCCGTTGATGGCGTAGAGGCTGGCGATCTGCTCCGCCACCTGACTGGAAAACAGGGCGTGATAGCCCTCGTCGGTGTAGAGCTGGAGTGCAGCGGTTTTCATCGGTGCCGGCACCGCGACCGGCAGTTCCCCGTGGACGATGGTTTCGACGGCGCGATTGACGATCCGGTGTTCGAGCAGTGTGGTGTAGTCGAGAAAATGCACCAGATGCCGGGCCGTAAGCCGATGCAGCATCGAACGGCCCGCTGCTTCAATGGCCGGGTGGGCCAGGTAGGGCAGGAACGCCGGCGGAAACCAGTGCCGGGTCTCCAGTTGTTCCTGCACGTTGTCCGGCAAACGGTAATCGTGAGGACTGGTGCGAACCGAGGCGCGGCTGTTCCAGTCACTCAGGGTGAACTGAAAGACCGGTGCCGGGGCGAGGGCGCTCATGGTTTTGCCTCACGCAGCAGGTCGCGCATTTCCTGACACATCGCCTGACCGTCGCTTTCCCCGCAACCGACGAAGAACAAGGGTTGTTCTGCACTTTTTTCGAGCTTCAGCAACGTTTCGACCTGATCGTCGGAAAACGCGCCCGTCAGCCACGTGTTCATGCCCAGCGCTGTAGCCACCAGTTGGAACGTCTGCGAAAGGTGCCCGGCTTCGACGAACGCCATTCGATAGGCGCGCGAGTGCGGGTATTTCCACCAGAGCCGGTCGAAGCGGGCGGTGATGAACAGACCCAATGGCAGGTTGTTGATGAAGTGCTGGCCGCCCAACAGGTTGCCAAGCGCGGTGTCGGGCAAGGGGTTGATGAAGCTCAGGGCGTGTTCGGCAGGGTGATAGTCATACACGCCGGGCGCCAGTCCGTCGACGTTCTGTACAAACACGAACCCGGCACAGGCATTGAGACCGCCGCCGGAAGGGCTGCTGCGTCGTGCGCTCAGTCCATCGGCGATGCTGTCGTCGCAATCGGCTTCGCGTTCTCGCAGGTAACCGAGTGACAGATAAAGCAAGGTGCCGACATCGTCCAGCGACACGACGGCGCCGGTGAAGGATCGGCAGGTCTTTCGCCGGGTCAGTGAACCCGACAGGCTGTCTTCGTTCAGTGCCAGCGGCTCGGGCAGGGCGATGAGTGGGTTCCGACGAGTATCCGCAGGGATTTCGCCAGGCGGTGGAGTGGCAAGCACTGTGTTGCAGTGTTCGAGGTATTGCCTGGACCATTCCTGTATGTTTCGGGGAGTGTGTTCGCAAGGAATATCCCGAGTCCCTATATGGTAGATCCTGGACAGTTCATCCCAGCCCCAGACAGGCGCTGAGATTTTTGAAGAAGTCAGTATTCCGGCATTCAATAGCTGTGTGTCTATGATGTTGCTGTTGTCATATGAATCAGGGTCGTGGACAAGTTGCGCCAGTCGGGAAGAATATTCAAGATCAAGTTCATGTTGAGTATGGTTTTTGTAGTTCCAGACTATCTGGCCGGGCGTTCGTGGCAGTATGAATAAATAAGGGTTTATATGCATGTTGGGGGCGCGCTGCTCTGGATAGATGCTTTATCAGAGGCGCTGGGTAGCCGGCTATACCCAGCGCCAACCTTACTTAACGGGCTTTAGGTGCGACCAGAAAAGCCAGGTTTGCGAGGGTGCGGGATTCCAGAGTAATTGCTTTCATGATTGAACTCCTTGTTCATTGTTGCTTCGTGGTTAGTTGGTGTCACCTTCGTGGTGACGACTTAATAATAGTTTGTAATGGATTAATCGCAAGCAAATATTAAGTAGGAATAATCCAGTAATTTTGTCGGAGTGATCTTTGGTTGGAAGTGAGTGTGTAAGTTAAATTTCAGTAAATAAAGTATTCGCGGAAATATCCTGCACGTCGGCAGGACAATAAATGTAGGAAAGCAAAGTTAAAGGCAAAAAAGAAGGGGAACCCGTGGGCTCCCCTTCTTTATACGCATCGATCCCGTTAGCTGTTCGGCAGCAGGCGGCAGGTAATGCTCTTGATGTAGCGGGTTTCCGGGATGGCCGGGTGTACCGGGTGATCCGGACCCTGACCGCCGCGCTCCAGCAGCTGGATGTTGCGGTCCAGGTGACGGGCGCTGGTCAGCAGGATGTTCTGCAGATCGTCTTCCGGCAGGTGCATCGAGCACGAAGCGCTGAACAGGATGCCGTCCTTGGTGAGCAGGCGCATGGCTTGCTCGTTCAGGCGGCGGTAGGCGCCTTCACCGTTCTTCAGGTCTTTCTTGCGCTTGATGAACGCAGGCGGGTCGGCAACGATCACGTCGAAGCGCTCTTCGCTGGCCTTGAGTTCCTTCAGGGCTTCGAAGACGTCGCCTTCGATGCAGGTCATCTTGTCGGCGAAGCCGTTGAGTGCGGCGTTACGCTCAACGCCGTCGAGGGCGAAGCCCGATGCGTCGACGCAGAACACTTCGCTGGCGCCGAATGCGGCGGCTTGCACGCCCCAGCCACCGATGTAGCTGTACAGGTCCAGCACGCGTTTGCCCTTGGCGTAAGGAGCCAGGCGCGCGCGGTTCATGCGGTGGTCGTAGAACCAGCCGGTTTTCTGACCTTGAACCACCGGTGCTTCGAATTTCACGCCGTTCTCTTCCAGCGCCACCCACTCCGGCACCACGCCGAACACGGTTTCGGTGTAACGCTCGAGGCCTTCGGCATCGCGCGCGGCGGAGTCATTCTTGAACAGGATGCCGCTTGGCTTGAGCACTTGGGTCAGCGCCGCGATCACGTCATCTTTGTGGGCTTCCATGGTCGCCGAGGCGAGCTGGACCACGAGGATGTCGCCGAAACGGTCGACCACCAGACCCGGCAGCAGGTCGGAATCGCCGTAGACCAGACGATAGAACGGCTTGTCGAACAGGCGCTCGCGCAGCGACAGGGCCACGTTCAGGCGATGCACCAGCAGCGACTTGTCCAGCGGCAGCTTGATGTCGCGCGACAGCAGACGTGCGCAGATCAGGTTGTTCGGGCTCATGGCGACGATGCCCAGTGGCTTGCCGCCGGCGGCTTCGAGGATCGCCTGGTCGCCGGCCTTGAAGCCGTGCAACGGGGTCGCGGCCACGTCGATTTCGTTACTGTAGACCCACAGGTGACCGGCGCGCAGGCGACGGTCGGCGTTGGCTTTGAGGCGCAAGCTAGGCAGGGACATGACGTCGCTCCGGAAAAAAGAGCGGGAGTATACCGTGTTGCGCTGCATGCGGGTTCGACGCTGGACACGCGGCGCGTCGGTCGGGCCTGCAGATGAATGAAGGCAGAATTTGCCAGATGGTCTTGAATGAAAGTTTCCGCCGATCTGCCCCCGATGTGTCGTCCGTCGGTTTTTAGAGGTTAGAATCGCCGCCTGTCCCAGAGTGTGTACTTATGTCCCAAGAGCTGACCACCGAACAGATTCAACAGTCCCTGCAAGGCATCAGCGTGCCCGCGCAGCCGCAGATCATGGTGGATCTGCAAATGGAGCAATACATGCCCGACCCGGACCTGGAGACGATCGCCAAGCTGATCTCCCAGGATCCCGGCCTGTCCGGCTCGCTGCTGAAAATCGTCAATTCGCCGTATTACGGCCTGAGCAACAAGATCACCTCGATCAAGCGGGCGGTGAACCTGCTGGGCAGCCGTTCGATCGTCAATCTGATCAACGCCATGTCGATCAAGGGCGAGATGAATGACGACACCATCGTCACCCTCAATCGTTTCTGGGATACCGCCCAGGATGTGGCCATGACCTGTCTGACCCTGGCCAAGCGCGTCGGCACCGAGGCGAGCGACGAGGCTTACGCTTTGGGCTTGTTCCATGACTGCGGCGTGCCGCTGATGCTCCAGCGTTTCCCGGATTACATGACGACGCTCGAAAAAGCCTATGCCAATGCGGGTGCCGAGCGTCGGGTGGTGGACACCGAGAACGATGTCTACAACACCAATCACTCGGTGGTCGGTTACTACACCGCGAAGTCCTGGCGCCTGCCGGAGCACGTCAGCGCGGCCATCGCCAACCATCACAACGCCATGGCCATTTTCAGCGACGACACTTCGCGCAACACTCAGATGAAAAACCTGCTGGCGATCCTGAAAATGGCCGAGCACATCTGCGCGTCGTACCGGGTGCTGGGCAATCAGACCGAAGACTTCGAATGGCAGGCAGTCGGACCGTTGGTACTCGAATACATCGGCCTTTCGGATTACGACTTCGACACCTTGAAGCAGACGATCCGCGAACTTGGCGCACACTGATTCAAAAGCTAATGATTCGAGGAACCCATGCCTGAACTGCCGGAAGTCGAAACCACCCGCCGCGGCATCGCCCCGCACCTGGAAGGCCAGCGCGTCAGCCGGGTGATCGTGCGTGACCGGCGGCTGCGCTGGCCGATTCCCGAAGACCTTGATGTGCGCCTGTCCGGGCAGCGCATCGTGCTGGTCGAGCGGCGCGCCAAGTACCTGTTGATCAACGCCGAAGTCGGCACACTGATCAGCCACTTGGGCATGTCGGGAAATTTGCGACTGGTTGAGGTCGGGATGCCGGCGGCCAAGCATGAGCATGTCGATATCGAGCTGGAGTCGGGCCTGGCCCTGCGCTACACCGATCCACGGCGCTTCGGGGCGATGCTCTGGAGCACCGACCCGCTCAATCACGAATTGCTGATCCGCCTGGGCCCGGAGCCGTTGACCGATCTGTTCGATGGCGAGCGGTTGTATCAGCTGTCACGCGGGCGTTCGATGGCGGTCAAGCCGTTCATCATGGACAACGCGGTGGTGGTGGGGGTCGGCAATATTTACGCGACCGAAGCGCTGTTCGCCGCCGGCATCGATCCACGCCGTGAAGCCAAAGGCATTTCCCGGGCGCGGTATTTGAAGCTGGCAATCGAGATCAAACGCATCCTCGCCGCCGCCATCGAGCGCGGCGGTACCACTTTGCGCGATTTCATCGGCGGCGACGGGCAGCCGGGGTATTTCCAGCAGGAACTGTTTGTCTATGGTCGCGGTGGCGAGCACTGCAAGGTCTGCGGCACGGGTCTGCGAGAAATGAAGCTCGGCCAGCGCGCCAGCGTCTGGTGTCCGCGCTGTCAAAGCTGAGCAGGGCGTCCGAAAAAGTCCTACGGTCTATAGTGAGTTGTCTCACTGTTCAGCCCGAAGGATCGTGCCATGAAGTCCTTGCAAACCCTCATCGTCGCCCTGCTGCTGTGCTTCAGCCTGGCCGTTCAGGCCACGGAAGGCGGCAGCGGTGACCCGCGTTACGCCATCCAGAATCCACCGGCCTACGCCATGCTCGGCGATCTGCTGATTGCCCGACCATTGCTGGTGGTGGCGACGGTGATCGGTGCCGGGGCGTTCGTTGTGTCGTTGCCCTTCACCGCGCTGGGTGGCGGGATTGGCGATGCGGGAGAGGCGCTGGTGGTGGCGCCGGCGAAAGCGGCGTTCGTGCGTTGCCTGGGCTGTACCGGGGAGGGGTTTGAGCAGCGCGAGTGAGCTGATCCGGTTTTTCGGTGTTGCCGATACCCTTCGCGAGCAAGTCGAGTCGTCGCACCGTCGCTCCCACAGAGGAGTGCATTTCAAATGTGGGAGCGAGCTTGCTCGCGAAGGGGGCGCCGAAGGACTCAAGCCTTGCCGGTGATCTTGCGGTACTTCTCCATCAACTGTTCTTCAGTCTCCGGATGGGCTTCGTCCAGTGGAATGCAATCCACCGGGCAGACCTGCTGGCACTGCGGCTCGTCGTAGTGGCCCACGCACTGGGTGCACAGGTTCGGGTCGATCACGTAGATCTCTTCGCCCTGGGAAATGGCGGCGTTCGGGCACTCGGGTTCGCAGACGTCGCAGTTGATGCAATCGTCGGTGATGATCAGGGACATGCTAACTCCAGCCGGGGCGGGGAGCCCGGGCGCTATGAATCAATGCGCGCAATTGTGCCGCATTGGCGCCCGCAGTGCACGCGGGCGCCGTTTGAACGGTCGTTACTTCTTGAATCGCAGGGTCAGGGCCTCGGCCACCACGGGGTGGACGAACTTGCTGATATCACCTCCCAGTGCCGCGATTTCCCGCACCAGGGTCGAGGAAATGAACGAGTAGCGCTCGGACGGGGTGAGAAACAGGCTCTCTACATCCGGTGCCAACTGGCGGTTCATGTTGGCCAGCTGGAATTCGTACTCGAAATCCGACACCGCGCGCAAACCACGCAGGAACACGTTGGCGTTCTGCTCTTTGGCAAAGTGCGCCAGCAGCGTCGAGAAGCCGACCACTTCCACGTTCGGCAGGTGTTTGGTGACCTCGCGGGCCAGCTCGACCCGTTGTTCCAGCGGGAACAGCGGATTCTTCTTGGGGCTGGCGGCGACGGCGATGATCACGTGGTCGAACAGGCGCGAGGCGCGTTCGACCAGATCGCCATGGCCCTTGGTAATAGGGTCGAAGGTACCTGGGTACAACACTCGGTTCATCGCGTCGTCCTGGCGGGAATCCGTTGGGGAGTCGGATGGTATCGCAGCCGTCCCGGTCGGGAAAGTCGCCTGTTGGGTAAGAAAGCACTATAGACGATCGGAATTTTCGTCTTTTTCACGGGTTTCTCAACCGTTCGCCGAGGGATGTCGCCAGTTGCGCCGTCAGACCATACACCGACAACTGCGGGTTGGCGCCGATGCTGGTGGGGAACAAAGAGCCGTCGTGGATCGACAGATTGCGCAGCTGATGATGGCGGCCGAGGCTGTCGGTGACGGCGGTTTTCGGGTCTTCGCCCATCGCGCAGCCGCCCATGACGTGGGCGCTGCCCAGGCGTGTGCGATACAGCTCCAGACTCAAGCTGTCGATCAATTTGCGGGCCTCGGCCAGGCTGTTCACGTAGCGTGCATCCGCGTGCATCGGCATCACTGCTTTGGCGCCGCCGGCGAACTGGATTTCGGCCATGCTGTGGAATGAGCGGCGCAAGCCCTCCCAGGTGTAAGGCGACACCTGATAGTCGAGCACCGGCGAGCCGTCACCGCGCAATTCGACACTGCCGCCCTGACTGTCCGGGTGAAAACCGTCGCGCAGCAGGGCCAGCATCGCGTGGGTGTGCGGCAAGTCCGCCATGTGTTGCGCGCTTTCCTGACCGAACCCGCCGAGCAACGTGGCGGCCAGCGCCGGATGTAGCGGCGGCACTTCGAGTTTGTAGGCCATCGGGCCGGTGGTGCCGTCCTTCCACTGGAAATGATCCGAATAGATCGACTGCGGCGCGCCGTAAAACGGGTTGATGACCTCGTCGAAACGCCCGGCGGACATGTTCACCAGATGCAGGAAGGTGCGCTTGCCCAGCCGTTTGTGCGGATCCGGTGAGTCCGAACGCATCAGCAGCGCCGGGGTGTTGATTCCGCCGCCGGCCAGCACGTAATGCCGCGCCTTGACGGTGATCGTGCGGCCAGTCGGTTCGACGCAGCGTTCGTCCATCGCCACACACTGCAGCCCGGTGACCTTGTCGCCGCTGATCAACAGTTTTTCAGCCCGGGCCAGATAGAGCAGCTCGCCACCCTTTTCCAGGGTCGCCGGAATGGTCGTGACCATCATCGATTGCTTGGCATTGGTCGGGCAGCCCATGCCGCAGTAGCCCAGGTTCCAGCAGCCGCGCACGTTGCGCGGGATCACGTGCCAGCTGTAACCAAGTTGTTCGCAGCCTTTGCGGATCACGTCGTTGTTGGCGTTGGGCGGCACCATCCATGGGGCGACGCCGAGGCGTTGCTCCATTTTTTCGAACCACGGGGCCATGTCGGCGGGGCTGTGGCCTTTGACGTTGTGTTCTTTGGCCCAGTGTTCGAGGGTCGGCTCGGGCGTGCGAAAGCTCGATGTCCAGTTGATCAGGGTGGTGCCGCCGACTGCGCGGCCCTGAAGGATGGTGATCGCGCCGTCCTTGCTCATGCGACCGATGCCTTCCTGGTAGAGGCTGCTGTATGCCTGATCTTCCAGCAGTTTGAAATCGCTGCTGGTCTTGAGCGGGCCTTCTTCGATCAGCAGCACTTTATAGCCGGCGGCGCTGAGGATTTCCGCCGTGGTGCCGCCACCGGCGCCGCTGCCGATGATGGCGACGTCGGCTTCCAGGGTCAGGTCATCGGTCAGTTGTGCGCCGTTGTAGGTTTTCCAGCCACGGGCAAGGCCTTCGCGAAACGGGTCGGGTACGGGCATCGATCAGGTTCTCTTATTATTGTTTTGCGTGGGTCGCCAGGCTCAAACGGCGGGCGGGCCGGGGTAACCGCAATGGGCCCAGGATTCGGCGCGGGTGTACCAGGCCATCATCACCATTTGCAGCAATGAGCTGTGGCCCATGCGCAGCAGGCTCAGCGAGCTGTTTTCCCAGCGTTCGAGGAAGTGGCGGATCGCCTCGGGGCTGGCGTTTTCCCAACTGCCCCAGATTCCGGTCAATGGCCCGCGCGTCACGGCCATGCCCAGCACATCGAACAGTTGCCGGGTGAGCTTGAGCATTTCCGGCGACAGGTGATCGAGGCTGTAATCCAGCGACTTCAGGGTTCCATCGACAGCGGCGGGCATCTTTTCCGCAGCAACGGCGCCCTCCAGCATCACTGGAATCAGCGCGCGCAGAAACAGCAGATCGCCGCTGCGCAACGTGGCGAATCCGTTGGCCGATACGCTCGACGAACAGCCGCTGAGACTGGCGCCGAGCCCGGCGGTAGCGAGGAAAGCCGTGGCGCCCAGGCTGAATTTCAGCAGGCCACGGCGCGACAGGGCAGGTGTTTCGGTCAGGCTTGGGTGCATTGTTGTTATTACCCGGCGGCGACGTTAGCGAATGAACAGTTTCTGGATCAGTTTCTGAATGGATTTGCCGTAGGGCGGGTAGATCAGCTTCGCCGCGTTGAAGCGCTGTTTGACCAGCACGCCTTTGGCCTTGCTGAACGTCAGGAAGCCTTCGTGTCCGTGGTAATGGCCCATGCCTGACGGGCCGATGCCGCCGAACGGCATGTCGTCCTGCGCCACATGCAGCAGTGTGTCGTTGAGGCAGACGCCACCGGAATGGGTTTCGCTGAGCACGCGCTTCTGTTCGCGTTTGTCGTAGCCGAAGTAGTAAAGAGCCAGAGGACGTGGCCGCTGATTGATGTAAGCAAATGCCTGATCCAGATCCTGATACGGCACGATCGGCAGCAGCGGGCCGAAGATTTCGTCCTGCATCACCGTCATCTCGTCGCTGACATTCAGCAGCAGGCTGTGCGGCATGCGCCGGCCCTGGCCCTGGTCGAACAGCGGAATCAGCAGCGCGCCCTTGCTGGTGGCGTCGCTAAGGTAGCTGTTCAGTCGTGCCAGTTGGCGCTCGTTGATGATGGCGGTGTAGTCCGGGTTGTCGGCGAGTGTCGGATAAAACCCGCGCACCGCCTGGCGATAGGCTTCGACGAAACCGCCGATGCGCGCTTCCGGCACCAGCACGTAGTCCGGGGCCACGCAGGTCTGGCCGGCGTTGAGGGTCTTGCCGAAGGCGATGCGTTCGGCGGCGTCCTTGAGCGGCACGTCGTGGGAGACGATGGCCGGGGATTTGCCGCCCAGCTCCAGCGTCACCGGTGTCAGGTTTTCCGCCGCTGCACGCATCACATGCTTGCCGACGCTGGTGGAGCCGGTGAACAGCAGGTGGTCGAAGCGCATCTTCGAAAACGCCACGCCGACATCGGCCTCGCCGAGCACCACGCACACCAGATCTTCGGGGAAGATCCGCGCCAGCAATTCCTTGAGCAGCAGGCCGGTGGCCGGGGTCGATTCGCTGAGTTTGAGCATCACCCGATTGCCGGCCGCGAGCGCGCCGGTCAACGGGCCGATGGCCAGGAACAGCGGGTAGTTCCACGGCACGATGACGCCGACCACACCGAGCGGCTGGTACACGACTTTCGCCGACGCGGGCTGGAAAGCCACACCCACTTTGCGCCGCGAAGGTTTCATCCACTGGCTGATGTGCTGGCTGGCGTAGTGAATGCCGTGCAGGCTCGGCATCAGTTCGGCGAGCAGGGTTTCATCGGCGCTGCGGTGGCTGAAGTCGGAGCTGATCGCGTCGATGAGGGCCTGCCGTTCGCTGCTCAGCAAATCGCGCAGGGTCTTGAGCCATTGCTGGCGCTGGGCCGCAGGCGGCATCGGGTTGGCGGCGTAGGCGGCACGCTGCGCATCGAACAGCCGGTTGAGCTCTTCCAGCGGCTGTTGCAGCGTTTGCAGGTAGGCAATATCGGCAGTCATTGTCAGCTCCGGAGATGTTGTTGTGAGGAACTTTTTAGAGTCTATGCTCTATAAAGTCAAATGGCTTCCTTGCGCATCCTGGTTTTATCCCGTTCCGGTTAGGTCGTAAGATGCCCCCCAACGCACTCTGAATTAAAGCTCAAGCCATGGCCCCACGGATCAAAACCAGCGAGCGCATCGTGCAGAACAGCCTCGAGCTGTTCAATCAGCAGGGCGAGCGCAGCATCAGCACCAATCACATCGCCGCCCACATGGAGATTTCTCCGGGCAATCTGTACTACCACTTCCCCAACAAGCAGGCGATCATCGCCGTGCTGTTCAGTGAGTACGAAAGCCTGGTGGACAGTTTTCTGCGTCCGCCCCAGGGCCGTGCAGCGACGGTCGAAGACAAGCGTTTCTATCTCAAGGAACTGCTGTCGGCGATGTGGCGCTACCGTTTCCTGCACCGCGATCTTGAGCATCTGCTCGACAGCGATCCGGATCTGGCGGGGCGTTACCGGCGTTTCTCCCAGCGCTGCGTGATCCAGGGCGCGGCGATCTACGAGGGCTTCGTTGCCGCCGGGATCCTGAAGATGGATCGGGTGCAGATCGAATCCCTGACCCTCAACGCGTGGATCATCCTCACCTCGTGGGTGCGCTTCCTGTGCACGACCCGGGAGAATTCCAATCACCTCAGCGAGCAGGCCATCAAACGTGGCGTGTATCAGGTGTTGGTGCTGGAAGCAGGGTTCGTCACCGAGCAGGCCCGCGATGAGGTCAACGCCTTGTTCGAAGAGTTCTACGTGCCGCTGGCCCAGGCCCTCGAAGAAAGACCGTAATTCCATTTCCTCACTGGAGTCGTTCGCTATGCCGATTGCGCAACTGATCAGCCCGACCGCACTGGATGCCCGCAAGGCGCAACCGGGGCTGGTGATTCTCGATTGCCGTTTTGCCCTCGAAGACCCGGATTACGGCCAGCGCAGCTACGCCGAGGGGCACATTGCCGGGGCACATTTCGCTGATCTTGAGCGCGATCTCAGCGGTCCGGTGACCAAGGGCGTAACCGGTCGCCATCCACTGCCAGAGCCGGCGACGCTGATCGAACGCCTGCAAGCGTTCGGCATCAACAATGACAGCGACGTGGTTCTGTATGACGACGGCCCGGGCGCCTATGCGGCGCGGGCCTGGTGGTTGCTGGCGTGGCTGGGCAAGCGCGACGGCGTGTTCATTCTCGATGGCGGGCTCAAGGCCTGGCATGCGGCGGGACTGCCGCTGCGTCTCGATCCACCGTCAGCGGCACGGGGCAACTTCAGCGGCCAGCCGGACATGAGCCTGCTGCTCAGCGCCGAGCAATTGCAGCAGCGCCTCGGCCAGCCGGCCCTGACCCTGCTCGATGCCCGCGCCTTGCCGCGCTTCAAGGGTGAAGTGGAGCCGATCGACCCGATCGCCGGACACATCCCCGGCGCGCAATGCGCGGCGTTCACCGACAACCTGGGCAGCGACGGGCATTTCCTGCCGGCCGATCAGCTCAAGCAGCGTTTCGCCGCGAAACTCGGCGAGCGTTCGCCGGCCGATCTGGTGGCGTATTGCGGCTCCGGGGTGACGGCGTGTCACAACCTGTTCGCCCTGTGCCTGGCGGGTTATCCGTTGGGTTCGCTGTATGCCGGATCGTGGAGCGAGTGGATCAACGAGCCTTCACGCGGTATTGCCACGGGCGAATAACTTTGTGGGAGCGAGCTTGCTCCCACAGTTGTTTGTTGCCTATTTCAAGAATCTCGCGCTGCGATAGGCCGCCGGCCCCACGCCATAGACCTGTTTGAACTGCCGGCTTAGATGGCTCTGGTCGGCAAATCCCAGCTGCGTGGCGACTTCCACCGGCAGGCAGCCGCTCTGCAACAAACTCCGCGCGCAGGCGATCCGCTGCTGCATCAGCCAGCTGTGCGGCGGCATGCCGGTGGCGCGGCGGAACACTCGGGCAAAGTGGAAAGGCGAGAGATTCACGGCCGCCGCCAGTTCTTCCAGCGAGGGCGGCGCCGCCAGTTGTGCGTGCAGCAACTCCTTGGCCATCGCCACCGCGCGGTGCTCTTTGCCGGGGTTGCCGTTGATCTGCACCGCCGCATGACGCTGTAACAGCAGCATCATCATTTCGCGCCACACCGTTTGCTGCTGCAACGCGGTGGCGGGGCTTTCCAGCAAGCGATGCAACTGACAGAAACCGTTGACCAGGTCCGGATCGCGATACAGCGTCGCACCGAAGGCCGGCATCGGTGCGGTCGGCAGTTCCAGTTCATTCAGCAGCGCGACAATCTGCCCGGTGTCGGGATAAAACGCCCGGTACAGCCAGCCGTCCTCGGTGCCCTTGTGGCCGTTATGCACTTCGTCCGGATTGATCAGCACCAGCGTGCCGCTGCCCGCCAGGTGTTCGGCGCCGCGATAACGGTAGCGCTGGGCGCCGGCCATGATCATGCCGATCACATAACCGTCGTGGACGTGCGGGGCGAAACGATGCTCGATGTAGCGCGCGGTCAACAGCTCGACCCCGGCCAGAGGCGCGGCCCGCCAGAAACGGATCGACTCGCCCTGATCGCTCATGACCTCACCCGCGCCCCGCGTCGGCCAGCCACTGCGGAATCCGTCGCTCCAGGTAATAGCCCGGCTGGCGGAGCGTGCCGTCGACGAAACCGACATGCCCACCCTTGTTCTGCAATTCGAACTGCGTCGTAGCTGACAGCTCGCTGGCCGAAGGCAGGCTGTGGGGGAACACGAACGGATCGTCCGCCGCCTGAATGATCAGGGTCGGCGTGCGGATTTCCCCAAGAAAATAGCGGCTCGATGCCCGGCGATAGTAATCCTCGGCATCGGCGAAGCCATGCAGGGGCGCAGTCACCCGGCCATCGAAATCCCAGAAGGTGCGCATGTTTTCCAGTGAACCGAGGGCGGCCAGTGCGGCAATGCCGTCCTCTCGCCCGTCGTGCTGGAACTGGCGCTGTTTGTTCTTGATGTAGGCCACCATCTCGCGCATGAAGTGCGCCTGATAGACCTTCGAGAAACCCTGGCCAATACGATCGGCACATTGATCGAGGCGAAACGGTACCGACACCGCCACCGCACCGAGCACGCCGCTGGCGCTGCCGGTTTCCCCCAGATGCTTGAGCAACACATTGCCGCCGAGGGAATAACCGACCGCATACAACGGCGCCAGCGGCCGCCTGGCTTTGAGGTGGCGGATGGTTTCGGCGAGGTCTTCGCTGGCGCCGGAATGGTAGCTGCGCGGCAACAGGTTCGGCTCGCCGGAGCAGCCGCGCCAGTTCAGCGCGACACTGGCCCAGCCTTGTGCGGCGAGCGCTGCCTGGATTCCGGCGACGTAGGGCGAATTGGAAGAACCGGTCAGCCCGTGCAACACCAGCACCAATGGCGTTTCGGCGCTGTGCGGGCCGTGCCAGTCGAGGTCGAGGAAATCGCCGTCGTCCAGCCACAGCCGTTCACGCTGGCGATCAAGGTGTACGGTCTTGCGCCACAGCGGCCCCCACAAGGTTTGCAGGTGCGGATTGCCGAGGCCGAAGGCGGGGATGAAAGGTTTTGACGAAGGGGACACGATTGCTCTCGATGCAGCGCAGCGAGCCTCGGCTGAGACTCGCCGCTTTTTCAGGCCGGTCGGTTAACCAGCGATCACTGCCATACGTTGCCACAATGCGTAGTACACCCGCCCGGATTTCTGCTCGCGGTGCAGGCGCCAGTTGCCCGGCAGGCCGAGGGTCGATGGCGCGGTTTCGCTTTCAGTGTAGATCCACGAATCGTCGGCCAGCCATTGGCGCTCTTCCAGCAGCGTGCACACGGCGGGCAGCAGGTTCTGGTTGAACGGCGGGTCGAGGAACACCAGGTCGAACGCGGTTGCGGTCTGGGTTTCCAGGTAGCGCAGCGCATCGGCAGTCTGCACGTGACCGTTGGTGCAGCGCAGCGTGCCGAGGTGTTCTTTCAGGCTGGAGACCGCGACATGACTGGCGTCCAGCGCCTGGCCCATGGCCGCGCCACGGGACAGCGCTTCCAGAAACAGTGCGCCGCTGCCGGCGAACGGATCGAGCACCTTAGCCCCGGCAACGTAGGGTGCGAGCCAGTTGAACAGGGTTTCGCGCACCCGGTCCGGCGTCGGACGCAGGCCCGGCGCATCAGGAAAGCTCAGCTTTCGGCTGCGCCATTCGCCGCCGATGATGCGCAACTGGTTCACACCGTTGTGCAGTTTTTGTACAGGTTTCTTTGGACTGGCCATTAATGCTCCGGAACCCCGAGCGGCTGCTCGGCAGGTTTATCAGATGGGGCCGGTAACGGCTTTTGCGGCACGGTCGGGCCAGCGCTGACGATGACCAGTTTATCCGTGCTCAAGTGTTTGTTCAGAACGTCGCGAACCTGCTCGACCGTCAGGCTCTGGGACTGACGCATGAAGTCATCCAGATAACTCAGCGGCAGGTTGTAGAAACCCATGGCGCCGAGCTGGCCGACGATATCGGCGTTGCTCGCGGTGGACAGCGGGAAGCTGCCGGCCAGTTCGCGCTTGGCGTCGTCGAGTTCTTTCTGGGTCGGGCCGGTCTTGAGGTAGTCGGCGAGCACGTCCTGCACGAGTTTCAGGGTGCCTTCGCTCATCTCCGCGCGGGTCTGCAGGTTGATCATGAACGGGCCGCGAGCCTGCATCGGGCTGAAGGCCGAATACACGCCGTAAGTCAGGCCGCGCTTCTCGCGGACTTCGCTCATCAGCCGGGTGCCAAAACCACCACCGCCGAGGATCTGGTTGCTCATCGACAGCGCGGCGTAGTCAGGGTCATCACGGTCGATGCCCAGTTGCGCAATCATCAGGTTGGTCTGCTTCGACGGAAATTCGATGTGACCGATGCCTGCTTTCGGTTCGGTCGGTTGCTCGACTTTCGCCAGCGCCGGGCCTTTTGGCAGCGCAGCGGACACCTGATTGGCAATCGCCTCGGCTTCGCTGCGGGACAGATCGCCCACCAGCGCGATCACCACGTTGCCGGCCGCGTAGGCCTTGGCGTGGAACTCACGCAGTTGCGCCAGCGTGATCTTCGGCACGCTTTGCGCGTTGCCGTCGCTGGAATGGGCGTATGGGTGATCGCCGTACAGACGCTTCATCAGCTCCAGGCTGGCGAGTTTGCCGGGGTTCTGTTTCTGGTATTCGAAACCGGCGAGCATCTGGTTCTTGATGCGCGCGAAGGAGTCGGCCGGGAAGGTCGGTTTGCCCACCACTTCCGAGAACAGTTTCAGCGCCGGCTCGCGTTTGTCGGCAGCGCTCAGGCTGCGCAGCGACGCGATGGCCATGTCTTTATAGGCGCCGTTGCCGAAATCCGCGCCCAGGCCTTCGAAGCCTTGAGCGATGGCGCCGACATCCTTGCCCGCCACACCTTCGTTGAGCATGGCGTTCGTCAGCAGGGCCAGACCCGGAGCGTTGCCGTCCTGGCTGCTGCCGGCGGAGAAGATCAGGCGCATGTCGAACATCGGCAGTTCGCGAGCCTCGACGAACAACACCTTGGCGCCTTCGGCGGTGTTCCAGGTCTGCACGTCGAGCTTGCGGCTGGCCGGGGCCTTGCCGTCGAGTTCGGCCAGCGATTGCAGCTTCTGGCTGGACTTGGCGTTATCCAGTGCTTCGCTGGCCTTGCTGTTGTCGCTCGGCGCCAGGTAGAACGCGGCGGAGCCGATCACCGCCACGGTGATCAGGCCGAGCAGCAACAGACGTGGGGTTTTGCGCTCACTCATGAGTCGTCTCCAGTGGCAGGACGTGGGCGACGCTGAGACGTTCGCGGGTGAAATACAGCTTGGCGGCGTTCTGGATGTCTTGCGGGGTGACGCTTTCCAGATCGGCCAGTTCGGTGTCCATCAGCTTCCACGACAGACCGACGGTCTCCAGCTGGCCGATGGCGGTGGCCTGGCTGGTAATCGAATCGCGTTCGAAAACCAGGCCGGCGATGACCTGCGCACGTACGCGCTCCAGTTCTTCGGCGGACGGTGCGGTGGTTTTCAGCTGTTCCAGCAGTTTCCACAGACCGGCTTCCGCCTGGGCCATGGTCTTTTTCTTCTGGGTGTTCGGCGTGGCCGACAGGGTGAACAGGCTGTCGCCGCGGGTGTAGGCGTCGTAGCTCGACGAACCACCGGACACCAACTCTTCGCCGCGTTCCAGTTGGGTCGGGATGCGACCGCTATAGCCGCCATCCAGCAGCGCCGAAATCAGGCGCAAGGCGTTGACCGAACGTTTGTCTTCGGCGGTGGCGATACTCGGGACGTTGAAGCCGAGCATCAGGCTCGGCAGTTGAGTCTGCACGTGCAGGGTGATCTGGCGTTCGCCGGGTTCGGCCAGCTCCAGCGGCTTCTTCGCCGGCGGTACGTCGCGTTTCGCGATTGGCCCGAAATAGCGCTGGGCGAGGGTCTTCACCTCGTCCGGGGTCACGTCGCCGACCACCACCAGCGTGGCGTTGTTCGGCACGTACCAGGACTGATACCAGTGACGCAGCTCTTCGACCTTCATCCGCTCAAGGTCGGCCATCCAGCCGATGGTCGGCGTGTGATAACCGCTGGCCGGGTAGGCCATGGCCTTGTAGCGCTCGTAGGCCTTGGACATCGGCTTGTCGTCGGTGCGCAGGCGGCGCTCCTCCTTGATGACTTCGATTTCCTTGGCGAATTCGTCGGCCGGCAGGCGCAGGTTGGCCATGCGGTCGGCTTCCAGTTCGAAGGCCACGCCCAGACGGTCGCGGGCCAGCACCTGGTAATAAGCGGTGAAGTCGTCGCTGGTGAACGCGTTCTCTTCGGCGCCGAGGTCGCGCAGGATCAGCGAGGCTTCGCCGGGGCCGACTTTCTCGCTGCCCTTGAACATCATGTGTTCGAGAGCGTGGGACAGACCGGTCTGGCCCGGGGTTTCGTAGCTGGAACCGACCTTGTACCAGACCTGCGACACCACCACCGGCGCGCGATGGTCTTCGCGCACGACGACCTTCAGGCCATTGTCGAGGGTGAATTCGTGGGTCGGTTGCGGGTCGGCCGCCAGGGCCGAAAGGGGCAGGCAGACTGTGCTGAGCAGCAGGCCTGCGGCGCGGCGGGCTAGAGCATTCATTCGTTTTTAAACCTGTTGGGCTGCCCGCTTGGTCTTAGCGTCGGCGGGCGAGAGGGTGCTAGGATACTGATCCGTTTTACTGGCGGCCACGCCTATCAGGCCACTGATCGGTCTATAGGTTGTACGGGTTACCGGCAAAAGCTTTGAGTTTCTCAGCTAAACTCTGCGTTTTCGCCGACGATGCCGTTCCAGTCCTTCGTATTTAATGACCTTTGAGGTGCTTTTGGCGCCTCGACAAAATGTTGCGCGTGAACAAGCTGGGTGAAACACAGTCTGTTCTGCATCGAATATTTATTTGCCGGGGCGCCCCTGTGGCGCGTCGCTACCGTGAGATAGCCGTCCTCCATGTTTGGTTCCAACGACGACAAGAAGACCCCAGCTGCGGCTGGCGAGAAGAAAAGCCTGTTCGGATGGCTGCGCAAGAAACCGCAGGAACCCGTCGTCGAACAGCCGACCGCCATTCCTGAGCCAGCCCCTGCGCCCGCTCCCGTAATAGAAGAAGCGCCGGCACCGGTTGTGCTGCCGATCGCCGAACCGGTGCTGCAACCGGTGGCCGAGGCCGAGCCTGAAGCGCCGGCTGCCGCCGAATTGCCGCTGACCCCGGCCAGCGAACCGTGGCTGACCTTGCCAGTGGCGGAAGAACCGGTGGCGCTGGTTGAAGAGGCTGCACCGCACGTTACGCCGCCGATTCCTGCGCCGGTTGCGTTCACGCCAGAGCCTGTTCCGGCGCCGGTGGTGGAAGCCGCTCCTGTCATTCCAGAACCCGTGGTTGCTGCCCCGGTTGCCCCGATTGTCGAAGCGCCCGAGCCTGCACCTGCACCTGCACCTGCACCTGCACCTGCACCTGCACCTGCACCTGCACCTGCACCGGTCGCCGTAGCGCCAGTCGTTCCTGTGGAAATCCAGGTTGAAACCCCGGTCGAGGCCCCGCGCACCGAAGAAACCAAGGCCGGCTTCTTTGCCCGTCTCAAGCAGGGCCTGTCCAAGACCAGCGCCAGTATCGGCGAGGGCATGGCTAGCCTGTTCCTCGGCAAGAAAGCCATCGATGACGATCTGCTCGACGATCTCGAAACCCGCCTGCTGACGGCCGACGTCGGCGTCGAGGCGACGTCGGTGATCATCCAGCGCCTGACCCAGAAGGTCGCACGTAAAGAGCTGGCCGATTCCGACGCCCTGTACAAATCCCTGCAGGCCGAGCTGGCCGCCATGCTCAAACCGGTCGAGCAGCCGCTGAAGATCGTTTCCCAGAACAAGCCGTTCGTGATTCTGGTGGTTGGCGTCAACGGCGCCGGCAAGACCACCACCATCGGCAAACTGGCGAAGAAACTGCAACTGGAAGGCAAGAAAGTCATGCTGGCCGCCGGTGATACCTTCCGTGCCGCGGCTGTCGAGCAATTGCAGGTCTGGGGCGAGCGCAACAAGATCCCGGTGATTGCCCAGCACACGGGCGCGGACTCGGCTTCGGTGATCTTCGACGCCGTGCAGGCCGCCAAGGCTCGTGGCATCGACGTGCTGATCGCCGACACCGCCGGTCGTCTGCACACCAAAGACAACCTGATGGAAGAACTGAAAAAGGTTCGCCGGGTGATCGGCAAGCTCGACGCCGATGCGCCGCACGAAGTGCTGCTGGTACTCGACGCCGGCACCGGCCAGAACGCCATCAACCAGGCCAAGCAATTCAACCAGACCGTCGAACTGACCGGCCTGGCGCTGACCAAGCTCGACGGCACCGCCAAGGGCGGGGTGATTTTCGCCCTGGCCAAGCAGTTCGGCCTGCCGATCCGCTACATCGGCGTCGGTGAAGGCATCGACGATCTGCGTACCTTTGAAGCCGAACCCTTTGTCCAGGCACTGTTTGCCGAGCGGGAGCGTTCATGATTCGTTTCGAACAGGTCGGTAAGCGCTACCCGAACGGTCACGTCGGCTTGCATGAGCTGAGCTTTCGAGTCCGTCGCGGCGAGTTCCTGTTTGTCACCGGCCACTCCGGTGCCGGTAAATCCACGTTGTTGCGCCTGTTGCTGGCGATGGAGCGTCCGACCAGCGGCAAACTGCTGCTCGCCGGGCAGGACCTGAGCACCATCAGCAATGCGCAGATTCCGTTTTTGCGTCGGCAGATCGGCGTGGTGTTCCAGAACCATCAACTGTTGTTCGATCGCACGGTGTTCAACAACGTCGCGCTGCCGTTGCAGATTCTCGGGCTCTCCAAGGTCGAGATCGCCAAGCGCGTCGATTCGGCGCTGGAGCGCGTGGCGCTGTCGGACAAGGCCGAGCTGTATCCGGGCGACCTGTCGACCGGTCAGCAACAGCGCGTCGGCATTGCCCGCGCCATCGTTCACCGTCCGGCCCTGCTGCTGGCGGATGAACCGACCGGTAACCTCGACCCGCGTCTGGCGGCCGAGATCATGGGCGTGTTCGAAGACATCAACCGTCTGGGCACCAGCGTGCTGATCGCCAGTCACGACCTGGCGCTGATCGCGCGCATGCGCCATCGCATGCTGACCCTGCAACGCGGCCGATTGATCGGCGACGGGGAGGCCGGCGTATGAGTGCAACACGCAGTCCGAAGGTTTCCGAGCGCGTGGCCCCTAAGGCCGCCGATCCGCAACCGCCAAAGAAGAAAAAGCACGACGATGACGATGGCCCGGACTTCGCGACGTTGTTCCGTGCCTGGATCGAAAGCCATCGCGCCAGCTGGATCGACAGCCTGCGCCGTCTCGGCAAGCAGCCGATCGGCAGCTTCTTCACTTGCATGGTAATGGCGGTTGCGCTGAGCCTGCCAATGGGTCTTTCGCTGTTGCTGAGTAACGTCGAACGTCTGGGCGGCTCGTGGCAGCGGGCGGCGCAGATCTCGCTGTACCTGGAGCTCGAAGCCAGTCCGGCTCAGGGCGAGGCGTTGCGTGATCAGATCAAAGGCATGCCGGGCGTAGCTGATGCTGAATATGTCGGCCGCGATCAGGCGCTGGAAGAGTTCCAGCAGCAGTCCGGCTTGGGCGAAGCCTTGCGCGAGCTGCCGGAAAACCCGCTGCCGGGCGTGGTGCTGGTCACGCCGAACGAGGTCGACAAGTCGACCCTGGAAGCATTAAGACAAAAACTTTCCGAGCTGCCCAAGGTACAGCAGGCGCAACTTGATCTAGTCTGGGTCGAGCGTCTGGCTGCCATCCTCAAGCTCGGCGATCGTTTCGTGTTCGGTCTGACGGTGTTGCTGGTTTCTGCATTACTTTTGGTGATAGGCAATACCATTCGTCTTCATATTGAAAACCGCCGCACAGAGATAGAAGTGATTAAACTCGTCGGCGGCACCGACAGCTATGTGCGTCGTCCCTTCCTTTATATGGGCGCGCTGTATGGCTTCGGCGCGGGGCTGCTTTCCTGGGGTGTTTTGGCGTTCGGCCTGAACTGGCTGAACGACGCGGTGGTCGGGCTGGCCGGCTTGTACGGCAGTGATTTCGCACTGGCCGGCGTGCCAGTTGCCGACGGTCTGTCGCTCTTGCTTGGCGCGGTGCTGTTGGGTTATATCGGTGCATGGATTGCAGTCGCACGTCATCTCAGGGAGCTGGCGCCGAAGTAGAATCTTTTTTTGCGCGTGATTGGCCTTTCAGTGGTTAAGGAAACTTTCATTTGAGTTTCCGGTCAATTTTTCGCAATGCTGAAAAGCATGAGTATGTAAGTCGGAGGTTTTTCCGTATGTCCAATTCTTTGCAACCTGCGTATGCATTGGTTCCAGGCGCAAACCTGGAAGCCTACGTGCACACCGTCAACAGCATTCCATTGCTGACGCCGGAGCAGGAGCGTGAACTGGCCGAGAGTCTCTACTATGAGCAGGATCTGGGGGCGGCTCGGCAGATGGTGCTCGCCCACCTGCGGTTTGTCGTACACATCGCCCGTAGCTATTCCGGCTACGGTCTGGCTCAGGCTGACCTGATCCAGGAAGGTAACGTCGGCCTGATGAAGGCCGTGAAGCGTTTCAACCCGGAAATGGGCGTGCGTCTGGTGTCCTTCGCGGTGCACTGGATCAAGGCCGAGATTCACGAGTTCATCCTGCGCAACTGGCGGATCGTGAAAGTCGCGACCACCAAGGCCCAGCGCAAGCTGTTCTTCAACCTGCGCAGCCAGAAGAAACGTCTGGCCTGGCTGAACAACGAGGAAGTCCACCGTGTGGCGGAAAGCCTCGGCGTCGAGCCGCGTGAAGTGCGTGAGATGGAAAGTCGCCTGACCGGCCATGACATGGCCTTCGACCCGGCTGCGGAAGCGGACGACGACAGCGCTTTCCAGTCGCCGGCCAACTACCTGGAAGACCACCGGTATGACCCGGCGCGTCAACTGGAAGATGCCGACTGGAGCGACAACTCCAATCACAACCTGCACGAAGCGCTGGAAGTGCTGGACGAACGCAGCCGCGACATCCTCTACCAGCGCTGGCTGGCAGAAGAGAAGGCCACGCTGCATGACCTGGCGCAGAAGTACAACGTGTCGGCCGAGCGGATCCGTCAGCTCGAGAAGAGCGCGATGAACAAGCTCAAGTTGTCGATTGCCGCATAACCGGCAGTCCGGCAATAAAAAACGCCCCGATCAGTGATGATCGGGGCGTTTTTGTTTGCCTGTCACAAAGTCATTGGGCCCAGGGCGCGCGGCGCGAATCATTGAGTGTCAGCAAATAGCTGTCGCCACCCAACTGGCTCATCTGCTGGCGAATCCATCCAGCTCGGCGCGACACGTAAGCAGTCGGATGACTGGCGCTCCAGACCCGGGGATTCGGCAGTACCGCTGCCAGATAACTCGCCTGCTGCCGGGACAGCGATTTGGCGCCTACGCCAAAGTGATGCCTTGCCGCCGCTTCGGCGCCGAACACGCCGTCATCCCACTCGACGCTGTTCAGGTACACCTCGAGAATCCGCTGCTTGGGCCAGAACACTTCGATCAGTGCGGTGAACCACGCTTCCAGGCCTTTGCGCAGATAACTGCGGCCGGACCACAAGAACAGGTTCTTCGACACTTGCTGGCTCAGGGTGCTCGCGCCGCGAATCGAGCCGCCGAGTTCGTTGTGGGCCAGTGCGGCCTTGATCGCACTCAGGTCAAAACCCCAGTGCTCGGGGAATTTCTGGTCTTCGCCGGCAATCACCGCGACCTTCAGGTCATCGGAGATCTCGTCCCACGGTTTCCAGGTGCGTTGCAGATCGATCGGCTCGCCGTCGACCCAGGATTCGATCTTGCGCTCGACCATCAGCGCCGTGCCCGGTGGCGGCACGAAGCGAAACACCAACACCAGCAATACGCTGCCGCCCGCGAACCAGAGCAGGGCCTTCGTGAAACGACGGAGAAATAAACGCAGCATAGAGATGGCTTGGCCGAACCGGTTGAGCGGGCCATTATACAGACCCTGCCGATCGAGTCTGACTGGAGTTCTACATGCTGCGTAGCTTTCTGATGCTGGCTGCCTTCTTTGGTTTCACCGGTGTCGGCCTCGGCGCATTCGCCGCCCATGGCCTGAAAAACCGCCTGACCCCGGAGTATCTGGCGATCTTCCACACCGGCGTCACTTATCAACTGGTGCACGCATTGGCGTTGTTTGGCGTGGCGCTGCTGGCCACGCAGCTTCAGGGGCGTCTGGTCGCCTGGGCCGGCATCTCGTTCACCGTCGGTATCCTGCTGTTCTCCGGCAGCCTGTACCTGCTGACCACCATCGGCATCGGCAAGCTCGGCATCATCACCCCGTTCGGTGGCCTGGCGTTCCTGATCGGCTGGCTGTGCCTCGGACTCGCCGCCTGGCGCCTGCAGCCAACCGCTTGACGCTTGGTGCTGACCTTTAGGTCATGATCGGGCTAGAATGCCACCCCCTAAAAAGTGATGGCGGCGTTGCGCATGCGCATTCAGTTGAACGGTGAATCCTTTGAACTGCCCGACGGTGAAACCGTTGCGGCCCTGCTGACCCGTCTGGACCTGACCGGACGCCGCGTCGCGGTCGAACTCAATCTGGATATCGTCCCGCGCAGCCAGCATGCCGACACCACTTTGAACGACGGCGACAACGTCGAAGTCGTGCACGCCATCGGCGGCGGCTAATCGCCAGGCCTGCATGGGCCGACAATTCTGCAAGACCCTCACTCCAACAGAGGATTCCCCATGAGCATCGTTCGTAGCGACAAGCCTTTCGTTCTGGCCGGTCGTACTTACCAGTCGCGTTTGCTGGTCGGTACCGGCAAGTACCGTGACATGGAAGAAACCCGTCTGGCCATCGAAGCCTCGGGTGCCGAGATCGTCACCTTCGCCGTGCGCCGCACCAATCTGGGCCAGATCGAAGGCGAGCCGAACCTGCTCGAAGTGCTGTCGCCGGATCGCTACACCTTTCTGCCGAACACCGCTGGCTGCTACGACGCAGTCGAAGCCGTGCGCACCTGCCGCCTGGCCCGCGAGCTGCTCGACGGCCACAACCTGGTGAAGCTGGAAGTGCTGGCCGACCAGAAAACCCTGTTCCCCAACGTGATCGAAACCCTCAAGGCCGCCGAAGTGCTGGTCAAGGAAGGCTTCGACGTGATGGTTTACACCAGCGACGACCCGATCATCGCCCGGCAACTGGCGGAAATCGGCTGCATCGCGGTCATGCCGCTGGCCGGTCTGATCGGCTCGGGCCTGGGGATCTGCAACCCTTACAACCTGCAGATCATCCTTGAAGAAGCCAAGATTCCGGTGCTGGTGGATGCCGGTGTCGGCACCGCTTCCGACGCCACCATCTCCATGGAGCTGGGCTGTGACGCGGTGCTGATGAACTCGGCCATCGCCCACGCCCAGCAGCCGATCATGATGGCCGAAGCCATGAAACACGCGATCGTCGCGGGCCGCCTGGCCTACCTCGCCGGCCGCATGCCGAAAAAACTCTATGCCAGCGCCTCTTCGCCGCTGGATGGTCTGATCAAGTAAGAGCTATTGATGACTGAATCGAACGACACGCCAATCCAGACGGAAGAAGGCGACGAGCGCCAACACCGCCGCATCAAGAGTTTCGTGATGCGCGCCGGGCGCATGACCGAAGGCCAGCAGCGCGGCCTGGATCAGGGCGCGCCGAAGTTCGTCCTGCCGCTGGCCGATGCGCCGGTGGATTACGACCAGGTGTTCGGCCGCTGCGCGCCGCGTTCGCTGGAAATCGGTTTCGGCATGGGCCACTCGCTGCTGGAAATGGCAGCTGCTGCGCCGGAACAGGATTTCATCGGTGTCGAGGTTCACCGTCCGGGTGTCGGCGCGCTGCTCAACGGCGTGCTGACTCAGGGCCTGACCAACCTGCGGGTCTACGATTGCGACGCGATCGAAGTGCTCAATCGCTGCATCGCCGACAACAGCCTCGATCGCCTGATGCTGTTCTTCCCGGATCCGTGGCACAAGAGCCGCCACCACAAGCGCCGCATCGTTCAGGCGTCCTTCGCTGAGCTGGTGCGCAGCAAGCTGAAAGTCGGCGGTATTCTGCACATGGCCACCGACTGGGAGCCGTATGCCGAATACATGCTGGAAGTGATGAATGTCGCCCCGGGCTACCGCAACCTTGCCGAAGACGGCAAGTGCGTACCACGCCCGGCCGAGCGCCCGATCACCAAGTTCGAACGCCGTGGCGAACGTCTCGGGCATGGCGTGTGGGATCTGAAGTTCGAAAAGCTCGCTTAAGCCTTATGCAATAAAACTGTGGGAGCGAGCTTGCTCGCGAAAGCGGTCTGACAGTCAACGATGATGTTGAATGTTAAACCGTAATCGCGAGCAAGCTCGCTCCCACAGTTGTTTTGTGTGCTCAGGAAATTACAGCGTCGAGATGAAGCGCACTGGAACCAGTTCCGTCAACCAGACGCCATTCTCGGCCTGATAGAACTTGAAACCCTGTTCCTGCATCTGCCGCGCGGCGACCTGCAGAATCACGACCGTTCCGTAACGTTGCCCGACCGCCGAAGCCGTGGCGGTTTCCTGGGACAAATGCACGTGATGGCGTGATCCCGGGATCAGTCCCTGCTCGTTGATCGACTCCATGAAGCGCGTCGCGGTGCCGTGATAGAGCGTTTCCGGAGGCTGCTTTTCTTCGAACTGCAGCTCCACGCTTTTCGTCGAGTGGCCCTGTACAGCGCGAATCGACTGACCGTCCGGAGAGATCGAAAAGCGCTTTTTGTCACTGCTGGCCACGACGTTTTCGATCAGCGTGCGATCCAGCGTTCTGCCGTCCCGTGCCGCGCCATCGATCAAGGCGTCGATGTTCGCCCAGCCTTCGGAGTCCAGCGTCAGGCCAATCGCCTGTGGCTCATGACGCAGCACGAAGCTGAGAAATTTGCTTGTTTCGTCCAGCAGTTTCTTGCTCATGAACTTCCCTGTCTGTATTCAGCGGCGGTCCGCGACCACGCCAATCAACACCAGCACCACCAACAACACCGGCGCCAGGCTGTAGTTGTTGAACTGGCTCAGCCCCTTCACCACCCATGGCGTGGCGTAGATCAGCGCTGCGCCGCTGCCGATCATGCACAGCAGGGCCATCAGCGGGACGCGCAGGGCGCCCGCGATGCTGCCCAGGCGTTGCTCGACCCAGCCTTTGAAGTCGGCGCCGAACAGCACCAGCAGGCAGCCCACCAGGGCCAGAGCGATTTCCGAGAGGTTGCTGCGGCTCCAGCGGGACACGGTGGCGAGCAGGTCGAGTATCAAATCCATGCGGTTTCCTTAAGAGCGGTCAGCTCAGAAATTTCTGCAGCAAGTCGTTGAGGAACAGTTGTCCGCGCTCGGTAGCCGCCAGACGTGACGGTTCGACCTGCAACAGACCGCTTTGTTCGGCCTCGCGCCGGTGTTCGTCGAGGCTCTCCAGCGGCAGGCCGGTGCGCTCCGGGTACAGGCGCGATTCGACGCCGGCGGTCAGGCGCAGGGCATTCATCAGGAACTCGAACGGCATCTCGTCGTTGGTCAGGGCCTTCTCGCCGGCCTGAAAGCTTTTGGCCGGGTTGAGGTAGTCCTTCGGCAGGCGCGTCTTCCAGGTGCGCACGATGCGCCCGTCCGGGTGACTGAGCTTGCCGTGGGCACCGGCGCCGATACCGATGAAGTCGCCGAAGCTCCAGTAATTGAGGTTATGCCGCGCCGGGCGACCGGGTTGGGCGTAGGCCGAGACTTCGTACTGCGCGTAACCGTGCTCGGCCAGCAGTGCCTGTCCGGCCTCTTGAATGTCCCACAGCGTGTCGTCTTCCGGCAGCACCGGCGGCTGGTTCCAGAACACGGTGTTCGGCTCCAGTGTCAGCTGATACCAGGAAATGTGCGTCGGCTTTAGCTCGATCGCCTGGCGCAGATCGCTCAGGGCATCGTCCAGCGACTGGTCCGGCAAGCCGTGCATCAAGTCGAGGTTGAAGTTATCGAACCCGGCCTGGCGCGCCATGCCGGCGGCGCGTACCGCTTCGTCGCCGTTGTGGATGCGGCCGAGGGCCTTGAGCTTTTCCTGCTGGAAGCTCTGGATGCCGATCGACAGGCGATTGATCCCCAGTTTGCGGTAGGCGACGAACTTCTCTTGCTCGAAAGTTCCGGGGTTGGCTTCCAGGGTGATTTCGATGTCATCGGCAAACGGGATGCGCTGTTTTACGCCTTCGAGCAAGCGACCAAGGGCTTCGGCGCTGAACAGGCTCGGCGTGCCGCCGCCAAAGAAGATCGAACTCAACTCACGGCCGTACACCGCGTGCAGATCCTGATCCAGGTCGGCGAGCAGCGCATCGACGTATTCCTGCTCCGGAAGCGCCGGGCTGGCGGTGTGGGAGTTGAAGTCGCAATAGGGGCATTTGCGCACACACCACGGGATGTGGATGTACAGCGCCAAGGGCGGCAGCGTCGGCAACGGCGCCCGAGGCGAGGAGGCGCCGCCGCCGATAATCAGCGACGACGCGGAGGAACTATCGGTCATTTCAAGCCCAGACGCTGGCGCAGCAGATCCATTGCACGGGCGCGGTGGCTGATCTGGTTCTTGTCGCTCGGGCTCAGCTCGGCGCTGGACACGTCACGCTCCGGCACCCAGAACAGCGGGTCGTAGCCGAAACCGTGCTCGCCGCTGGCGGCGGTGAGGATACGCCCGTGCCACAGACCTTCGCACAGAATCGGCAGAGGATCGTCGGCGTGACGCACCAAGGCCAGCACGCAGACGAACTGCGCACCGCGCTCGGCTTCAGGCACGTCCTTCAAAGCGTCGAGCAGCTTGGCGTTGTTCGCCGCGTCGCCCTTGCCGTCAGCGTAGCGCGCGGAATAGATGCCCGGCGCACCGCCGAGGAAATCCACCGCCAGACCCGAATCGTCGGCCAGCGCCGGCAGTCCGGAGATGCGCGCAGCGTTGCGGGCCTTGAGGATCGCGTTCTCGACGAACGACAGACCGGTTTCTTCCGGCTCCACGCTGCTGAACTCGCCGATCGAGCGCAATTGCACCGATGCGCCGAGCATGGCCTGGAGTTCCTTGAGTTTGCCGGCGTTATGGCTGGCCAGTACGAGTTGCTTGAGGTTCATCATTCGCCGGGGAAAAGTTCTTGGTTGAAATTGATGGTGTTGATCTTGTCACCGGTCTGCACCTTGATTTCAAAGGTGCGGGTTTCCTGCTGCTCCACCGGGTATTGGGCGATGTAGTAGATCGCACCCTGTTCGGTGATCTGGCGGAAGGTCAGCGGCACGCTCTGGCTGGTCAGGTCTTTGACGGTGCCGGTGACCTGGGCGATCAGCGGTTTGCCGTCCTTGATCACCGAGACATTGATCACGCCCTGATTCTTGCTGCGGATCAGCTCGGCAGCCTTGGCGATGTCCGGCGTCAGGAAGGTCGAGTTGAAGGTGTTGTAATGCACGGTGACATCACCGAACACCTCCTTGCGTTCGCCCTTGATGGCATCGGCGGCCACGGCTGACAGGCTCAGGCAGGCGGCCAATAGCGCGGTAATCAAGCGTCCCATGTTCGTTCTCCTCGCAATGTCGTGGTTCAGACCGCGATTCTGTGATCCTGCAAGCCGGGGCTGCTCACGCGGTAGATACCGATCTCACCTAACAGATTAGGCCATAGCTTACTGGCCCACCCGTGACGGTGCTGTTGATCCACGGCAAGCCGATCAATGACCTTCGCATCACGTTCGCGACAAAGTTCTTCAAAGTCCTCGAAGGTGCAGAAGTGAATGTTCGGCGTGTTGTACCAGGTGTACGGCAGAAACTCGGAAACCGGCATCCGGCCCTTGCTCGCCAGATACCAGCGGCAGCGCCAGTGCCCGAAGTTGGGAAAGGTGATGATGCACTGGCGACCGACCCGCAGCATTTCGTCGAGGATTTTGTCCGGATAATGCACGGCTTGCAGGGCCTGGGTCATCACCACGATGTCGAAGCTGTTGCTGGCGAAGTTGCCCAGGCCCTTGTCCAGGTCCTGCTCGATGACGTTGATGCCCTTGGCCACACACTCGGCGATGTTGTCCGGGTCATTTTCCAGGCCGTAGCCAGTGACCTGCTTGTGGTCACGCAGCCAGGTCAGCAACTCGCCGTCACCGCAACCGAGGTCGAGCACGCGGCTGCCGGCGGGGATCCATTCCTGGATGATTTCCAGATCAGCTCTCATGGCTTTCTCACAACGTAATGCGGTTCATGTAGTTGCCGAACGCCTGCAAATAACGCGGGATCGGAATCAGGAAAGCGTCGTGGCCTTGCGGTGCGTCGATTTCCAGGTAACTGACGTCCTTGCGCGCGGCCATCAGTGCGTCCACCAGCTCGCGCGAGCGGGCCGGGGAGAAGCGCCAGTCGGTGGTGAACGACATCACGCAGAATTTGGCTTTCGCCCCTTCGAAGGTTTTTGCCAGGTTATCGTCGAAGTTCGCCGCCGGATCGAAGTAATCCAGTGCCTTGGTCATCAACAGATAGGTGTTGGCATCGAAGCGCCCGGAGAACTCTTCGCCCTGATAACGCAGGTAACTTTCGACCTGGAACTCGACGCTGTGGAAGTCGTAGTTGAGTTTTTCGCTCTTCAGGCCACGGCCGAATTTTTCGCCCATGGAGTCGTCGGACAGGTAAGTGATATGCCCGACCATCCGCGCCAGCATCAGGCCGCGCTTGGGGATCACGCCCTGTTCCTGGAACGAGCCGCCGTGGAATTCCGGGTCGGTGAGGATCGCCTGGCGTGCCACTTCGTTGAAGGCGATGTTCTGTGCCGACAGCTTGGGGGCCGAGGCGATGGCCAGGCAGTGGCGTACACGATCCGGATACGTAATGGTCCATTGCAGCGCCTGCATGCCGCCGAGGCTGCCGCCGATCACTGCGGCCCACTGACCGATGCCGAGCAGGTCGGCGAGGCGCGCCTGGCTGTGTACCCAGTCTTCCACGGTGAGCACCGGGAAGTCGGCGCCGAACGGCTTGCCGGTTTCCGGGTTGGTGCTGCTCGGGCCGGTGGAGCCGTTGCAGCCGCCGAGGTTGTTCAGGCTGACCACAAAGAACTTGTTGGTGTCGATCGGTTTGCCAGGGCCGATGCAGCTATCCCACCAACCGGGCTTGCGGTCGTCGACGCTGTGGTAACCCGCAGCGTGGTGGTGGCCGGACAAGGCGTGGCAGATCAGTACGGCGTTGCTCGCTTGCGCGTTCAGCGTGCCGTAGGTTTCGTAGATCAGGTCATAAGCGGCCAGCGAACGGCCGCAGGCCAGGGCCAGCGGTTCGCTGAAGTGCGCCGTTTGCGGCGTCACCAGACCAACAGAATCGGGGGGAAAGGCAGCTGGCATCGACCCTGCTCTCGTTGAAATGAGGCGTAAGTCTAAAGACCGGTGGGGTTAGCGGCAAGCAACGATCAGGCCTGATTGGTTTGCTCTTGATCGAGGTGCGGCCATTCGCGAGCAGGCTCGCTCCCACAGGGATCACATATCTAATGTGGGAGCGAGCCTGCTCGCGAATGAGACGACTTGGTGGATCAGACCGGACGCGTCAAATCAGGCAAATCCGGCAACTTCTTCGGCGAGCAGATTTTCACCCGCTTCTGCCGGTTCAGCTCGCCGCCGATCAGGCTGACCTGGCTCTTGGAAACCCCAAAAGCCTTGGCCAGAAACCCCATAAGATACGCATTGGCCTTGCCCTCAACCGGCGGCGCGGTCAGGCGGATCTTCAGGCGATCACCGTGCAGCCCGCAGAAATCATCGCTGCGGGCGGCCGGTTGCAGGTGACATTCCAGAATCAGATCGTCACCGTCCCAGCGAAACCAGCTCACATCAGCAGGCGCAGGATTTCCGGCATCATCGTCATCGCCGCGAGGTTGTTGATCACCAGCATGTCGATCAGCTTCAGCACGAGGAAGGCGAAGATCGGCGACAGGTCCAGACCACCGAGGTTCGGCAGGATGCGGCGGAACGGCGCCAGGGCCGGTTCACAGATCTGGTTTACCAGTTCGGCGCCCGGATTGTGGCTGCCCGGTGCGACCCAGGACAGGATGATGCTGATGATCATGGCCCAGAAGAAAATCTTCAGGAACAGCGCCGTCACGCCGATCAGCGACCAGATCAGCAGTTGCAGCGGGTTGCCGGTGGTGCCGTAGGTCAGCAGCAGGGTCAGCGCCATCAGCGCCAGTTGCACGAGAATTGCCAATACCAGCGACGACATGTCGAGGCCGAACAGGCTCGGGATGATCCGGCGCAGTGGCTTGAGCAGCGGCTGGGTGGCCTTGACCACGAACTGGCACAGCGGGTTGTAGAAGTTCGCCCGCACCAGTTGCAGGACGAAGCGCAGCAGCACGATCAGCAGGTACAGGCTGCCGAGGGTTTGCAGCACGTAGACCGCTGCGGTGTTCAATCCAATCATGTAAGGCTCCTTATTTGCCCAGTTGTTCGGCCATTTCGGCCGAGCGGTGCGCGGCGGCGCCGAGTGCTTTTTCCACCAGGGCTTCGAAGCCGCCGGCCTGGAACGATTTGATCGCGGCTTCCGTGGTGCCGGCCGGCGAGGTCACGCGGCGACGCAGCTCGGCAGCGTCGACGTCGCTGGAAACCGCCATGTGCGCTGCGCCCAGCGCGGTCTGCAGAGTCAGTTGCTCGGCGGTTTCCTTGGGCAGGCCAAGTTTGACGCCGGCGGCGGTCATGGCTTCGATCAGCAGGAAGAAGTACGCCGGGCCGGAACCGGAGACGGCGGTGACCGCGTCCAGTTGCTGCTCTTCGTTCAGCCACAGGGCGATGCCAACGGCGGACAGCAGCTCTTCAGCCTGTTGGCGCTGTTCGGCACTGACCGCGCTGGTAGCGTACAAGCCGCTCACGCCCTGACGCAGCAGCGCCGGGGTGTTCGGCATGCAGCGCACGATCGGTTGCTCGCCGAGCCATGCGGTCATGCTGGCGCAGGTGATGCCGGCGGCGATCGAGACCACCAGTTGATTCGGCTTCAGACTCGGGCGAATCGCTTCGCACACGGCTTTCATGGCTTGTGGCTTGACCGCCAGTACCACCACCTCAGCGCCGTCGATGGCCTGGGCGTTGTCGGCGAAGGTTTCGATGCCGTGTTCGGCGCTGACTTTGGCGCGGGTTTCTTCGCCCGGATCGCTGGCGCGAATCCGTGCAGCTTCCAGACCCTTGGCCCGCAGGCCGCCGATCAGGCTGGCGGCCATGTTGCCGGCACCGATAAAGGCAATACGTGTGTTGCTCATGTCAGGTCCTTATCTGGAAATGTTCAAGATTGGGAATAGTCGCGGGCGCCGAACAGGGCCGTACCGATACGGACCCAGGTCGCGCCCTGGGCAATGGCCGACTCGAGGTCGTGGCTCATGCCCATGGAAAGTGTGTCGAGCGGCAGGTCTAGCCCGGCCTGCAGTTTCTGAACGGCAGCGAATGCAGCGTCTTGCTCGGCACGATCTTCGGTCGGCTCGGGAATCGCCATCAATCCGCGCAGCTTCAGGCGCGGCAGGGCGCTGATGGCGTGTGCGAGGGCCGGCAGATCTTGCGGCGTGCAGCCGGACTTGCTGGCTTCACCGCTGACGTTGACCTGAATGCAGATGTTCAGTGGCGGCAGATCCGCCGGGCGTTGTTCGGACAGGCGTTGGGCGATTTTCAGACGATCCACGGAGTGCACCCAGGCGAAATACTCGGCAATCGAGCGGGTCTTGTTCGACTGAATGGGGCCGATGAAGTGCCAGATCAAGGGCAGGTCGGCCAGTTCGAGCTGTTTGCCCAAGGCCTCTTGCAGGTAGTTCTCGCCGAAGTCGCGCAGGCCGGCGGCGTACGCTTCGCGCAGGGCTTGTGCCGGTTTGGTCTTGCTCACGGCCAGCAGCTGGACGCTGTTTTCATCGCGGCCGGCGGCTTGGGTGGCGTTACGGATTCGCGAACTAACCAGTTGAATGTTGTCTGCTATCGTGGACATCAAGAGGCGCCAGCGGTCTGAAGGTTCGCGGCATTCTACTGGAATTGAGGGACGCTATGGATATCACTGAACTGCTGGCCTTCAGCGCCAAACAGGGCGCTTCCGACCTGCACCTGTCGGCCGGTCTGCCGCCGATGATCCGCGTGGATGGCGATGTGCGGCGGATCAATCTGCCGGCGCTGGATCACAAGCAAGTGCACGAGCTGATCTACGACATCATGAACGACACCCAGCGGGTGGACTTTGAGAAACATCTGGAAACCGACTTTTCCTTCGAAGTCCCCGGCGTGGCGCGCTTCCGGGTCAATGCCTTCAACCAGAACCGGGGCGCCGGTGCGGTGTTCCGGACCATTCCCTCGAAAGTGCTGAGCATGGATGACCTCGCCATGGGCGACGTATTCCGCAAGATCACCGATGCGCCACGCGGGCTGGTGTTGGTGACCGGGCCGACCGGCTCCGGCAAGTCCACGACCCTGGCGGCGATGATCGATTACCTCAACACCCATCGCCATCACCACATCCTGACCATCGAAGATCCTATCGAATTCGTCCATGAATCGCGCAAATGCCTGATCAATCAGCGCGAAGTCCACCGCGATACCCGCAGTTTCGCCACCGCGTTGCGTTCGGCACTGCGTGAGGATCCGGACGTGATTCTGGTGGGCGAGATGCGTGATCTGGAAACCATCCGCCTGGCACTCACCGCCGCCGAGACCGGGCACCTGGTGTTTGGCACCCTGCACACAACGTCGGCGGCCAAGACCATCGACCGGGTAGTGGATGTGTTCCCCGGGGACGAAAAATCCATGGTGCGCTCGATGCTTTCGGAGTCGTTGCTGGCGGTGGTGTCGCAGACGCTGATCAAGAAGATCGGCGGCGGCCGGGTGGCGGCGCACGAAATCATGCTGGGGACGTCGGCGATCCGTAATCTGATCCGCGAGGACAAGGTGGCGCAGATGTATTCGGCGATACAGACCGGCGGCTCGCTGGGGATGCAGACACTCGACATGTGTCTGAAGGATCTGGTGACCAAGGGCTTGATCAGCCGCGAACATGCGCGGGAGAAAGCGCGGACACCGGATAATTTCTAAAAGGGATATGTAGCGATTTTACCGGCCTCATCGCGAGCAGGCTCGCTCCCACATTGGAACGCATTTCAATGTGGGAGCGAGCCTGCTCGCGATGAGGTCATGACTGGCAAAGCAGATTCTGGCACTGCCGGATCAGCGTTGAACCACACGCAACTGCTTGCTGCCTGGCTCTTTCGGCAATACGCGTTTGGCTACCACGTAATGCTTTTCCCAGTACGGCTTGTTCAGTGTGTCGATGCTTACCGACTTGCCGCGCCGTGGTGCATGGATGAAGCGGTCGTTGCCTAGGTAGATGGCAACGTGATTGACCCGACGGCTCTTGATGTTGAAGAAAATCAGGTCGCCCGGCTTCAGGTCCTTGCGTTCGACTTTCTCGCCGTGACCGCTGGCCATGGCGTTCGAGGTGCGTGGCAGGTCGAACGTGGCGTCGTTGAACGCGTATTTCACCAGACCGCTGCAGTCGAAGCCTTTACTCGGGCTGCTGCCGCCCCAACGGTAGGGTGTACCGAGGACGTTTACCGCGCGACTCAGGACGTTGCTGCTTTCCTTGGTCGCCATCGGTGGCACCAGCTTGCTGCGGCCGTTGCTGCTCAGCGTGGTGTGTTTGACCTGTTTGCCTTTGTTCGAAGGAGCAGAGGCATGGGATTTGGGTGTGAAACCGTTAACGTTGGGAAGACGTTGCTCACGATTGGTGGCGTGGGCGGCCAGTGGCATTAATAGGCAAATAGTTAGCCATGTCTTGAAAAATGGACGCATTAGGCAGGGCTCTTGGTGTGTTAGCGCGCAACTTTATAACAGCTTTTTTGTCACTTCCGAGGCCGTTGGTCGATTCAATCGGGTGCCAACGGAACCAAATAAGCGGCAAAAAGACGCAATTGTCGGACAGAAGTCCGGTGCTATAAGGCTTTGACGGGAGACACGGTAGCATTTGCCATACGTCGGCTACCTGTAAAAAAGTCACAAAGAATTAAAGAATATTTATCTATCGCGTGTATCGAGGTCTTAATGAACGGCTATCAGCTGCCCCGTGTGAAGGAAAAAGACACCCATAGCAAGGTGATCGGCTACCTGTTGTGGATTTTCGGTTTCACAGGTTCTCACCGCTTCTATTACGGCAAGCCGGTGACCGGCACGATCTGGTTTTTCACCTTCGGACTGCTGGGGATCGGCTGGCTGATCGACGTGTTCCTGATCCCGGCGATGGATCGCGAAGCCGACCTGCGTTTTGCGGCGGGTCCTATCGAATACAACGTGGCGTGGATCCTGCTGACCTTCCTCGGCGCATTCGGTGTGCACCGGATGTATCAGGGCAAGTGGATCACAGGTTTGCTGTACCTGCTGACCGGCGGGCTGTTCTTTCTGGGCGTGCTGTATGACTTCTGGACACTGAACGATCAGGTGTCGGTGCGTAATGCCGAAGGGCGTGGTGCCTTCCAATAAAGCTTCGCGAGCAAGCTCGCTCCCACAGGGTTCGTGGTGACCTTGTGGGAGCGAGCTTGCTCGCGATTGGGGTCAACTCGGTATCAAGCCTGATGACTGATCCGGCCATCCACCAGCGTGTAACGCACCACACCCGGCAGGCTATGGCCGAGGAACGGGCAGTTCTCGCCTTTCGACAGCCAGGTTTCGCCAGCCACGGTCGAGGCCTTCGGATCGAACAGCACGATATCCGCCGCGCCACCCACCGCCAGTTTGCCCGCCGGCAGGCGCAGGGCCTCGGCCGGGCCGGCGCTCAGGCGCGCCAGCAGGGTCGGCAGATCCAGCAGACCATCCTCGACCAGCGTCATCGCCAGCGGCAGCAGCAGTTCGACGCTGCTGATGCCCGGCTCGGTCGCGCCGAACGGTGCCAGTTTCGCATCGCGTTCATGGGGCTGGTGATGGCTGGAAATCGCCGAGACCACGCCGGACTTCACCGCCTCGCGCAGACCATCGCGGTCGGCGCGGGTGCGCAGCGGCGGTTGCACGTGATACAGGCTGCTGAAGTCGATCAGCGCTTCGTCCGTCAGGATCAGCTGATACAGGGCGACATCCGCCGTGACTTTCAAACCACGGGCCTGGGCCTGAGCAATCAGAGCCACACCGCGAGCACTGGTCAACTGGCTGAAGTGAGCACGCACGCCGGTCTGCTCGACCAGCAGCAGATCACGGGCCAGGGCCACGGTTTCAGCTGTTTCCGGGATGCCCGGCAGGCCGAGGAAGCTGGCGGTGGCGCCTTCGTGGGCCAGGCCGCCGTCGGCGAGGTCGTGATCCTGCGAGTTGAAAATCACCGTCAGGTCGAAGGTCGCCGCGTAATCCAGCGCCCGGCACAGGGTGCGGGTGTTGCGGAAGCTTTCCAGGCCGTTGCCGAACGCCACGCAACCGGCGTCGCGCAGGGCAACCAGCTCGGCCAGTTGTTCGCCGTCCAGACCTTTGCTCAGGGCGCCGATCGGGAACACCTTGGTGTTGCCGGCCTCGCGGGCGCGGTCGAGGATCAGCTCGGCCACAGCGGAGGTGTCGAGCACCGGTCTGGTCTTCGGCGGGCAGCACAGGCTGGTCACGCCGCCGGCCGCAGCAGCGCGGGTTTCGCTGGCGATGGTGCCTTTGCGGCTGTAGCCCGGCTCGCGCAGGGCGACGTTGAGGTCTACGAGGCCTGGAGCGGCGACAAGGCCTTGGGCGTCGATGGTTTCGACGGCGGTGAAGCCGGCCGGTGCAGCGCCGAGGGCGACGATCTTGCAGGCTTCAACGTGAATATCGGTGATTTGATCCAGGCCGCTGCTTGGATCGATGACGCGGGCGCCGAGAATGCTGAGCTTCACTGGGCGTTCTCCTGCTCGAATTGACGTTGCGCCGTTTGCCCGCTCATGGCCATCGACAGCACGGCCATACGGATTGCGATGCCGTAGGTGACTTGATTGAGGATCACCGAGTGCGGGCCGTCGGCCACCGCCGACTCGATCTCCACCCCACGGTTGATCGGCCCCGGGTGCATGACGATGCAATCGGGTTTGGCGCCGGCCAGGCGCGCGGTGGTCAGGCCGAACAGGCGGTAGAACTCGCCTTCGCTCGGCAGCAGGCCGCCGGTCATGCGCTCACGCTGCAGGCGCAGCATGATCACCACGTCGACGTCTTTCAGGCCTTCGGTCATGTCGGTGTAGACCTTCACGCCGTACTGCTCGATGCCGATCGGCAACAGGGTCTTCGGTGCGATCACGCGGATGTCCGGGCAACCGAGGGTCTTCAGGGCGAGCATGTTCGACCGCGCCACCCGCGAGTGCAGGATGTCGCCGACGATGGCCACCGAGAGGTTCTCGAAACCGCCCTTGTGGCGGCGGATGGTCAGCATGTCGAGCATGCCCTGGGTCGGGTGGGCGTGTCGGCCATCGCCGCCGTTGATGATCGCCACTTGTGGGCAGACATGTTCGGCGATGAAGTGCGCAGCGCCCGAGTCGCCGTGGCGCACGACGAACATGTCGGCGGCCATGGCTTCCAGATTGCGCAGGGTGTCGAGCAGGGTTTCACCCTTGCTGGCCGACGAGGTCGACACGTTCAGGGTGATCACGTCCGCCGACAGCCGCTGGGCCGCCAGTTCGAAAGTGGTGCGGGTGCGAGTCGAGTTTTCGAAGAACACGTTGCACACGGTCTTGCCGCGCAGCAACGGGACCTTCTTCACGGCCCGTGCACCGACTTCGAGGAACGAGTCGGCGGTGTCGAGGATTTCCGTCAGCAACTCGCGGCGCAGGCCGTCGAGCGAGAGGAAGTGGCGCAGCTGGCCCTGATCATTGAGCTGCAGCGGGCGCTTGGTATCTAGAGGCGTCATCGCGAGGGGGACTCTCAATAGGGCGGATTAAAGGGCAAGGTCTTGCAGTTCGAGGGCCAGCTCCGGGCCGGACAGCTTCACCCGTTCGTGGGCGGCCAGCGACAGGGTCGCGCCAACCACGTTCGGGCGGATCGGCAGTTCGCCGGCGTCCAGGTCCAGCAGGCAGACCAGCGTTACGCTGGCCGGGCGGCCGTAGTCGAACAGTTCGTTCATGGCGGCGCGGATGGTCCGGCCGCTCATCAGTACGTCGTCGATCAGCACCAGATGCTGGCCTTCGATTTCGAAGGGCAGGGCGGACGGGCGCACCTGCGGGTGCAGGCCGTTCTGGCTGAAGTCGTCGCGGTAGAAGGAAACATCCAGCGTGCCCAATGGCGCGTCGCTGCCCAGCTCTGCGAGCAGGGCCTGGGCGACCCAGACGCCGCCGGTGCGGATGCCGATGTAACGCGGTTCGCTGATGTCACGCTGGGCAAGGTGCGCCTTGAGGCGTGTCGCCATCTGGCTGATCAGATCGGCGGGATTGGGCAGGCTCATGGTTGCTCCTTCTCGGGGTCGAGCCGGTTCTCGCGAACCGGGGCTCGGGTTGTAACCAAAAGAAAAGCGCCGTAGCGCTTGTCAGGATTCAAATAGTGCGGTGTTTTCGTCGAGCCAGCCTTGCAGCAGCAGGGCGGCGGCGATGGCGTCCACCGGGTTGTCGCGGTAGCTGCCTTTCTGCCCGCCGCGCACCAGCCGCTCGCCCTTGGCTTCGAAGGTCGTCAGGCGTTCATCGTGGGTATAGAAAGGCAGGTTGAAGCGGCCGTTGAGGCGGCGGGCGAATTTCTCGGCGCGGGCGCACATCTCGCTGGGCGTGCCGTCCATGTTCAGCGGCAGGCCGACCACCACGGCGTCGGGTTTCCATTCCTTTATCAGGGCTTCGACCTGATTCCAGTCCGGCACACCGTTTTGCGCCTTCAAGGTGCACAGTTCGCGGGCCTGGCCGGTAATCACCTGGCCGACCGCCACGCCGATCTGTTTGGTGCCGTAGTCGAAGCCGAGGATCAGGCGCAGGGCCATCAGGCGTGTCCTGCCTGGCTGGTCAGCAGGCTGAGGTTGATCCCCAGGTGCTTGGCCGCCGCTTCCAGGCGCAGTTCACTGCTGGTGTTGAACAGGATGTCGGCGTCGTACGGGCAGGTCAGCCAGGCGTTGTCGGCCAGTTCGGCCTCCAGCTGACCGGCTTCCCAACCGGCATAACCGAGGGTGATGACGCTTTTGGCCGGGCCCACGCCATCGGCGATGGCGAACAGCACGTCCTGCGAGGTGGACAGGGCCAGATCGCCCTCCAGCTCAACGGTAGCCTGGAACGTCTTGCCCGCCGGGTGCAGGACAAAACCGCGATCGGTCTGCACCGGGCCGCCGATGAAGATCGGCACATGCTGGCACAGCGCTGGCGGATCGATGTCCGGGCGCAGTTGTTCGAGAATGTCGGCCAGATTCAGCTCTTGCGGTCGGTTGACCACCAGCCCCATGGCGCCATTGGCCGTGTGCTCGACGATGTAGGTCAAGGTGTGGGCAAAGTTCGGGTCGGCCATGTGTGGCATGGCGATCAGGAAGTGATGCTTGAGGTAGCTGGGGCTGACGTTTTTCATGTGCGCTAGTGTGGCGTTCGGGGGGCGAACTGACAAGCTGGAGATGCTTGCAACACTGTTCCAATGTGGGAGCGAGCTTGCTCGCGAAAGCGGTGGATCAGTCACATCAATGTTGTATGACACACCGCATTCGCGAGCAAGCTCGCTCCCACAGGGGTTCTTCGGTGTGTCAGTTGCTCGAGAGTTTGTCACCGCGGGCAAATTTCCAGGTGCGGATGATTTCCAGCCGGTCGATGTCCGACAGGTCGCCGGTAAACGGTGCAAACGGAGCTGCCAGTCGCACGATGCGCTGCGCCGCCTGATCCAGCAGAGGCTGGCCGGAAGACTCCAGCACCAGCACTTCGTACAGCGAGCCGTCGCGGTTGATCGACACCATCAGGCGCAGATTGCCGTAGATCTGCTTGCGCCGGGCTTCGTCGGGATAATTGAGGTTGCCGATGCGCTCGACCTTCTTGCGCCATTCGTCCTTGTACCAGGCGCCCTTGTCGCGCATGGTCGAGGCAGCGCTCAGGCGGTGGATACGCGGGCGCTTGGCGTACAGCTGTTGTTCGTTGGCCAGTTCGGCTTCAAGGCTGGCGATGTCGCTGGAGAGCTGCGAGCTGTCGAAAGTCGGGGCATCGACCGTCGGTTTGGTCTCGGTCTTGGCTTCTTCTTTCTTGGTCGGCGCCTTTTTCGGTTTCGGCGCGACGGTGGTCACGGCCGCCTTGGGCGCGGCTTCCTGCACTTCCGGCTTGGCGGCCGGCGGCGGGGTGACTTTCTTGACCTGATTGTCCTGGAACGGCGCGACCTCGGTGGTCTTGGGGATTGCCTTCTTGTCGAGGGTGCCGCTGCCTTCCTGGTTTTCCTGGGCGAGGAAATCGGCCTTCGCCGGCTTCTTTTCGCTCTTGAAGGTGGCGAGGGTAATTTCCAGGGTTTTGCTGATCTGCTTGGGCTCGACTATGGTGAAACCCACGCCGAGCAGTAGCGCCAGATGGATCAGCGCCGCGAGAAACAGGGTAAATCCGAGGCGATCGACCGGGCGCACGCCTTTATGGGCGAGTTCAGCGGGCAGATCGGACGGAAGTGTCATGACAAGAAAACCAACATCGCGTTTTTCACAGGCCGCGCATGATAACGCAATGTTGGTTTCACGCCTTGGGCTTCAAGCATCAAGCGACAGGCTGCATGTGATGCACATCAAGCTTGCAGCTTTTTCTCGATCGCATCCATCAGCAGACCGCCGATGTCGGTGCCGAAGGCATTGTCGATTTCGCGGATGCAGGTCGGGCTGGTGACGTTGATTTCGGTCAGGTGCTCGCCGATCACGTCCAGGCCGACGAACAGCAGGCCTTTTTCGCGCAAGGTCGGGCCGACCTGGGCGGCGATCCAGCGATCCTTGTCGGTCAACGGACGGGCTTCGCCACGACCGCCAGCCGCGAGGTTGCCACGGGTTTCGCCCTGGGCCGGAATCCGCGCCAGGCAGTAATCCACCGGCTCGCCGTCGATCATCAGGATGCGCTTGTCGCCGTCCTTGATCGCCGGCAGGTAGGCCTGGCCCATGATCTGCTGGGCGCCGAGGGCGGTCAGGGTTTCCAGAATCACCGACAGGTTCGGATCGCCGGCGCGGTGACGGAAGATCGAGGTACCGCCCATGCCGTCCAGCGGCTTGAGGATCACGTCGCCGTGTTTGGCGGCGAATTCACGCAGCACATCGGCGCGGCGGCTGACCACGGTCGGCGGCGTGCACTGTGGGAACAGCGTGGCGAACAGCTTTTCGTTGCAGTCACGCAGGCTCTGCGGCTTGTTGACCACCAGCACCCCGGCGGACTCGGCCTGTTCGAGCAGGTAGGTGGAGTAGACGAACTCCATGTCGAACGGCGGATCCTTGCGCATCAGGATCACGTTCAGGTCGCTCAGCAGCGAATCCTGCTCGGTGCCCAGTTCGAACCATTTTTCCGGGTTGGCGAAGACTTTCAGCGGTTTCATCCGCGCCCGAGCCTGGCCTTCACCCTGATAAAGGTCTTTCTGTTCCATATAGAACAGTTCCCAGCCGCGCTTCTGCGCCGCCAGCAGCATGGCCAGCGAGCTATCCTTTTTATAGGAAATGCTGGCGATAGGGTCCATGACAATCCCGACGCGAACGCTCATTGGGTTTTCCTCGAAAATTGGCTACCGGATCGGTATGAAAAAAGTGCCGCCAGAGTGGCGCCGGGCGGGTTTTCGGTCAAGGAAAAACCCGTCGATAGATTGCGTCTGGAGACTGTGCTAAAAAGGCTCCCAACCGTGCTGGCCCTTGAGCATCAAGGGTTTCCAGCCATCAGTCATCGCAAAACGGACAAATTGATTCGCAAAGGCGACGGTAGAGCCCCCTTATGGAACAGCAGTCCAGCGCCTTGAAGGTCATGGTGATCGACGACTCGAAAACGATTCGTCGCACCGCTGAGACCCTGTTGAAAAATGCAGGGTGCGAAGTCATCACCGCGATCGACGGTTTTGACGCCCTGGCGAAGATCGCCGACCACCATCCCGGGATCATCTTTGTCGACATCATGATGCCGCGTCTGGATGGTTATCAGACCTGCGCTTTAATCAAGAACAACAACGCGTTCAAGGGCACGCCGGTGATCATGCTGTCGTCCCGGGACGGCTTGTTCGACAAGGCCAAGGGGCGGATTGTCGGTTCCGATCAATTTTTGACCAAACCTTTCAGCAAGGAAGAACTGCTCGACGCGATTTCGGCCCATGTTCCGGGCTTCGCTGCCGCTTTGCCGCAGTAAGACACGCACAGAGACGCTCGGCCAGCGGGCCCGGTGTCGACAAGAAAAATGGGGAAGACCATGGCACGTATCCTGATCGTCGATGATTCGCCGACCGAAATGTACAAACTCACCGGCATGCTGGAAAAGCACGGGCACGAAGTGCTGAAAGCCGAAAACGGCGCCGACGGCGTGGCCCTGGCCCGCCAGGAAAAACCCGACGCGGTGCTGATGGACATCGTCATGCCCGGCCTCAACGGCTTCCAGGCTACCCGTCAGTTGACCAAGGATGCGGAAACCAGCCACATCCCGGTGATCATCATCACCACCAAGGATCAGGAGACCGACAAGGTCTGGGGCACCCGCCAGGGCGCCAGGGACTACCTGACCAAACCGGTCGACGAAGACACGCTGATCAAGACCCTGAACAACGTGCTGGCCGGTTGACCGCGCCGCCATGAGCGAGTCGCTGACCGCGTTCGAACTGTTGTGGCAGATCGACCAGCGCTGTCGCCTGCTGGCGGCGGACCTGCCGTCGCAACCGGCGCGGCAGGATCGCTGGAGCGGCATCGGCTTTCGTCTGGGCGAGCACTGGTACGTCACGCCGATGGGCGAAGTCAGCGAAGTGCTGCCCGAACTGCGCGTCACCCAGCTGCCGGGCGTCAAGCCGTGGGTCAAGGGCGTGGCCAATCTGCGCGGACGCTTGCTGCCGGTCATGGACCTGTGCGGATTCTTCGGCCATGAGCTGTCACCGATGCGCAAACAGCGGCGGGTATTGGTGGTAGAGCATCAGGACGTGTTTGCCGGGTTGCTGGTCGATGAAGTCTTCGGCCTGCAGCACTTCGAGCAGGACAGTTTCGAATCCGTCTCGATCAGTAAACGGCAAGGCTCCAAGGGCGAGTTCATCAAGGGCTATTTCCGGCGCGAGCAGAACTGGCGGGTGTTCAGCCTGTTTGCGCTGGCGCAGTCACCGAGTTTCATGCACGTCGCAATTTAGCAGCAACACCAGAGAACCCCCTGTGGGAGCGAGCCTGCTCGCGATTGAACGATAACGCGGTGAAACAGTGCCACCGCAGGGCCTGAATCGCGAGCAGGCTCGCTCCCACAGGTTCTTCGGCAAGTCTTGGAAGGTGCGGATGATCAAAGCAAAAACAGGCAAGCCCGCAGAAGGCTCGCGCAGCCGCTCGCAGATCATCGTGCTGTTCATCGCACTGATCGTGTTCATCATGCTGCTGTTCGCCAACTTCGCTTACCTCAACACCCAGGCCAACTACGACAAGCAGTACATCGGCCACGCCGGCGAGCTGCGGGTCCTGTCGCAGCGGATCGCCAAGAACGCCACCGAAGCCGCCGCCGGCAAGGCCGCCGCGTTCAAACTGTTGAGCGATGCGCGCAACGACTTCGCCCAGCGCTGGGGCTACCTGAAGAAAGGCGACTCGGCCACCGGCCTGCCGCCGGCGCCGTCCACCGTGCGCCCGGAAATGCGCGCCGTGCAGCTGGACTGGGAACGCCTGCTGAAAAACACCGACGCGATTCTTTCCAGCGAACAGACCGTGCTGTCCCTGCATCAGGTGGCCGCGACCCTGGCCGAAACCGTGCCGCAGTTGCAGATCGAATACGAAAAAGTCGTCGAGATTCTCCTGCAACGGGGTGCGCCGGCGGCGCAAGTGGCGATGGCCCAGCGTCAGTCGCTGCTGGCCGAGCGGATTCTAGGCGCGGTGAACACCGTGCTGTCGGGCGATGAAAATTCCCAGCAGGCCGCCGACGCTTTCGGTCGCGATGCTGCGCGCTTCGGTCAGGTGCTTAACGGCATGCTGCAGGGCAACCCGGCCCTGAAGATCAGTCAGGTCGAAGACCGCGATGCCCGCGCTCGCTTGAGCGAGATCTCCGAGCTGTTCCAGTTCGTCTCGGGTTCGGTGGATGAAATCCTCGAAACCTCGCCGGAGCTGTTCAAGGTTCGTGAGTCGGCCACCAATATCTTCAGCCTGTCGCAGACCCTGCTCGACGAAGCCTCGCACCTGGCCACCGGTTTCGAGAACCTTGCCGGCGGTCGCAGCACCGATACCATCGGCGGTTATGTGCTGGGCCTGCTGGCGCTGGCTTCGATCATCCTGATCGGCATGGTCATGGTCCGGGAAACCAACCGTCAGTTGCGCGAGACCGCCGAGAAAAACGAACGCAACCAGAACGCGATCATGCGCCTGCTCGACGAGATCGAAGACCTCGCCGACGGCGACCTGACTGTAACGGCCTCGGTGACCGAAGACTTCACCGGGACCATCGCCGACTCGATCAACTATTCCGTCGACCAGTTGCGCGATCTGGTGGCGACCATCAACCTCACCGCCGGCCAGGTCGCCGCTGCGGTGCAGGAAACCCAGGCCACCGCCATGCACCTGGCCCAGGCCTCGGAGCATCAGGCCCAGCAGATTTCCGAAGCCTCGACCGCGATCAGCGACATGGCCCAGTCCATCGATCAGGTGTCGGCCAACGCCGCTGAATCCTCGGCGGTTGCCGAGCGGTCGGTGGAGATCGCCAACAAGGGCAACGAGGTGGTGCACAACACCATCCACGGCATGGACAACATTCGCGAACAGATCCAGGACACCGCCAAGCGCATCAAGCGTCTGGGCGAGTCGTCTCAGGAAATCGGCGACATCGTCAGCCTGATCGATGACATCGCTGACCAGACCAACATTCTTGCCCTCAACGCGGCAATTCAGGCCTCGATGGCCGGTGACGCCGGGCGCGGTTTTGCCGTGGTTGCCGACGAAGTCCAGCGGCTGGCCGAGCGTTCGTCCGCCGCGACCCGACAGATCGAAACGCTGGTGCGGGCGATCCAGACCGACACCAACGAAGCCGTGATTTCCATGGAACAGACCACCACCGAAGTGGTGCGCGGCGCGCGGCTGGCGCAGGATGCCGGTGTGGCCCTGGAAGAAATCGAAGGCGTATCCAAGATCCTTGCAGCGCTGATCCAGAGCATTTCCAACGCGGCGCAGCAACAGACGTCTTCGGCCGGGCAGATTTCCCTGACGATGAACGTGATCCAGCAGATCACCTCGCAGACCTCGTCCGGCTCCACGGCCACCGCCGAGAGCATCGGCAACCTGGCGAAAATGGCCAGCCAGTTGCGTCGCTCGGTGTCCGGGTTCACCTTGCCGGCGGCGCCTGCGCCCGTCGCGGACAAGGCGTGAGGCCTGCGGGCGAGTCCATGTCGAGCGGAGTGGTTATGGGTGACCGGCACGACTACGTGGCCCTTGAATGGGTCAAGGGTGAAATAGCCGAGACGCTGAGGCAGGCGCATCAGGCTATCGAGGCCGTGCTCGACGATCCGCAGTCCGGGCCGGGGCTGGACGAATGCCTGACCTGTATCCATCAGGTACACGGCAGTCTGCAAATGGTCGGGTTCTACGGTGCGGCGCTGCTGGCCGAAGAAATGGAACACCTGGTCGAAGCGTTGCAGAACGGCCGCGTCAGCCACCGCGACGAAGCGCTGCACTTGCTGTTGCAGGCGCTGGGTCAATTGCCGATCTACCTCGACCGCGTGCAGGGTGCCCGCCGTGACCTGCCGCTGGTGGTGCTGCCGCTGATCAACGATTTGCGCAGCGCCCGGGGCGAAAGCCTGTTGTCGGAAACCAGCCTGTTCAGCCCGCAGTTGCCCGAGCTTTCACTCCTGAGCCCGGAAGCGCTGGCGCTGTTGGAACCGGCAGAGCTGCCGAATGTGCTGCGCAAGTTACGCCAGATGCTGCAAATGGCGCTGGTCGGATTGCTTCGCGAACAGGATGACCAGACGCACCTCGCTTATCTGGCCAAGGTCTTTACCCGGCTTGAAGCGTTGAGCGGCAATGCTCCGCTCAGCCCTTTATGGCAGGTCGCCTCGGCGCTGGTCGAGGGCATGCGCGAAGGGCGGATCGCCAACAGTCCGGCCCTGCGCAGCCTGTTCAAGGACGCCGATAAGGAGCTCAAGCGTCTGCTCGAACAGGGCATGCCCGGCCTCAACCAGCCGCCACCGCCTGAACTGCTGAAAAGCCTGCTGTTTTATATCGCCAAAGCCGAACATCCCACCGGGCAGATGCTGACCATGAAAGATCGCTACTCCCTGGACGACGCGCTGCCCGACAGCGCGATGGTCGACGAAGAACGCGCGCGCCTGGCCGGCCCCGATCGCGATGCCATGCGCTCGGTGCTCGCGGCGCTGTGCGAAGAACTGGTGCGGGTCAAGGAGCGCCTCGACCTGTTCGTGCGCAGTGACCGCCAGCACGCTTCGGATCTGGACAGCCTGCTGGCGCCGCTGCGGCAGATTGCCGACACCCTGGCGGTGCTCGGTTTCGGCCAGCCGCGCAAGGTGATCATCGATCAACTGGCGGTGGTGCTGAGCCTCGCGCAGGGCCAGCGCGAACCGAACGACGCCACGCTGATGGACGTCGCCGGGGCTTTGCTCTATGTCGAAGCGACGCTGGCCGGGATGGTCGGCACCGTCGAGCCGGAGAGCCCGGACGATTCGCAGTTGCCAACCACCGACCTGACGCAGATCCATCAGATCGTGATCAAGGAAGCGCGCATCTGCCTGCAACAGGCCAAGGACATGATTGTCGACTACATCGACGCCGACTGGGATCGCCAGCAGCTGCAACCGTTGCCGGCGCTGCTGACCCAGGTGCGCGGCGCACTGGCGATGATTCCGCTGGCGCGCGCGGCAAGCTTGCTCGAAGCCTGCAACGGGTTTATCCGCGAGCATCTGTTGCTTGATCCTCACGAGCCGGGCTGGCAGCAACTCGACAGCCTCGCCGACGCCATCACCAGTCTCGAGTATTACCTCGAGCGCCTGACCGACGACCCGCAGGCACCCAGCGAGCACTTGCTGGATATCGCGCAGAAAAGCCTCGCCAGTCTCGGTTTCTTTCCTGACGAACAGCCCGGCGAGCCGCATGTGCCGGTGCTCGACGATGTGCTCAGCCCCAGCGAAGCGCTGGTGATGCAGGATTTGCAGGAACTGGACGACCCGCAGATCGTGCAGTCGTTGGCCGAAGTGCTGGCCAGCCCGGTCTCGGCGGTCAACCCGCCGGCGCTGACCACGCCGGGCAGTCTGCTGCCGCCACCGGTCGATGAAGAACCGGTGGATGACGAGCTGCGCGAAGTGTTCCTCGAAGAGACCGGGGAAGTGCTCGAAGTACTGAGCGAATACCTGCCGCGCTGGTCTGCCGATCCCGATGATCATGCCGCCCTGAGTGAACTGCGCCGTGCCTTCCACACGCTCAAGGGCAGCGGCCGGATGGTTCGCGCGCTGGTCCTCGGCGAGCTGGCGTGGGCGGTGGAAAACCTGCTTAACCGTGTGCTGGAACACAGCGTTGAACCCGGTCCGGCGGTGCGCCAGTTGCTGGCCGACACGCTGCTGCTGTTGCCGGATCTGATCGCCGAATTCGCCACCAACGGCCAGCGTCAGCGCCACGATGTCGATCAACTGGCAGCCCGCGCCCACGCGCTGGCCAAGGGCGACACACCGCTGCCGGCCGAAGACGTGGAAGACGTCGCGGCCCTCGATCCGCTGTTGCTGGAGATCTTCCGCAACGAAGCCGAAACCCATCTCGCCAGTCTCAACCGTTTTCTCGATCAGGCCGCCGAGCATGTGCCGTTGCAGGCCAGTGACGAATTGCAGCGCGCGCTGCACACCCTCAAGGGCAGCGCATCAATGGCGGGAGTTTCACCGATTGCTGAACTGGCGGCGCCGCTCGATAAGCTCGCGCGGGAATTCAAGGCCCATCAGCTGGCACTGGACCTCGACGAAGTGGAACTGCTGCTCGAAGCCGAGGGCCTGTTCCGCGTTGGTCTGCGTCAGCTCAAACACGATCCGCTGGCGCCGATTGTCGGTGCGCAGTCGCTGATCAAACGCACCGAAACCCTGCTCGGCGAGCGTCTGGAATCGATCCTCAACGCCCCGAGCAGCGCCCTGCGGGTCAAGCGCGATCCGCAACTGATCAACAACTTCCTGGCCCAGGGCATGGACATCCTGCTCGACGCCGAAAACCTCTTGCAGCGGTGGCAGCAGCACCCCGGCGAACGTCAGGAACTCAGCGCGCTGCTGGATGAGCTGACGACCCTGGGTGAGGGCGCACATCTGGCGGATCTGCTGCCGGTGGATGTGTTGTGTGAAGCTTTGCTCGATCTGTACGGCGCGGTCGAAGAAAGCAGCCTGGCGGTCAGCGAGCGGTTTTTCCATGAAGCGCAGTTGGCCCACGAAGCGCTGATCAACATGCTCGACGAACTGGCCGCCGGCCAGGAAATCACCCCGCAACCGCAGCGCATCCGCGCCTTGCACGAATTGCTCGACGAGAGCCTCGATCCGTCGGCCATGGGCCTGATCCGCAGCGACGGCAGCCGCACCCTGAGCATCCGCGAACTGGGCAGCGCCACCGCCGAACTGCAACAACACAGCGTCGACAGCGGGCCGGACGACGAGATCGTCGAGATCTTCCTCGAGGAGGCGGTTGACATTCTCGACAGCGCCGGGCAAGCCTTGCAACGCTGGCTGAAGGATCCGGAGAACGGCGCACCGCTGTCGTCGCTGCAACGGGATTTGCACACGCTGAAGGGCGGCGCGCGGATGGCCGAGGTGGCGGCGGTCGGCGATCTGGCCCATGAGCTGGAAGGTCTTTACGAAGGGTTGGTGGATCGTCGTTACAGCCACAGCGAAGCCCTCGACCGATTGCTGCGCCAGAGCCACGAACGTCTGGCACAGTTCCTCGAACAGTTGCACCTGCACCAGCCGCTGGATCCGGCGCAGGACCTGATCGAGGCGATCCGCCGTTTCCGTCAGGGCTCGACCGCCAATCCTGAAACACCGCCAACCAGCGTCACGCAGGACGGCCCCGGACACGATCCGGAGCTGCTGGAAATCTTCCTCGAAGAAGGTTTCGACATCATCGAAAACTCCGGCGCCGCGCTGTTGCGCTGGCAGGCCGAGCCCGGCAATCGCCAGGAAGTGGAAACCCTGCTGCGCGACCTGCACACCCTCAAGGGCGGTGCACGCATGGTGGAAATCGGCCCGATCGGCGATCTCGCCCATGAGCTGGAATACCTTTACGAAAGCCTGTCCGCCGGCACCCTGCAAGGCAGCGCCGAACTGTTCGCGCTGTTGCAGCGCGGCCAGGACCGGTTGGCGCAGATGCTCGACGCGGTGCGCGCCGGCCAGCCGTGCCCGCCGGCGGACCGGCTGATCAGCGCGATCCAGAATTTCAGCCATCCGCTGGTCGTGCAAACCCCGGCACCCGTGCCGCCGGTTGCGGTCAAGGTCGAGCCTGCTGCCCCCGCGCCCGAGGCCGGGGCGGACATGGTCAAGGTCTCCGCCGAGCTGCTGGATGAACTGGTCAACCTCGCGGGCGAAACCTCGATTTTCCGTGGGCGCATCGAACAGCAAGTCAGCGATGCGCAGACCGCCCTGCACGAGATGGAAACCACCATCGAGCGTATGCGCGACCAGTTGCGCCGGCTCGACACCGAAACCCAGGGGCGGATCCTCAGCCGCCAGCAAGTGGACGCCGAACGCCTCGGCTACGAAGATTTCGACCCGTTGGAAATGGACCGCCATTCGCAGTTGCAACAACTGTCACGGGCGCTGTTCGAGTCCGCTTCCGACTTGCTGGATCTGAAGGAAACCCTCGACCGGCGCACCCACGACGCCGAGAACCTGTTGCAGCAGCAGGGCCGGATCAACACCGAGTTGCAGGAAGGCCTGATGCGCACGCGCATGGTGCCGTTCGAGCGCATGTTGCCGCGTCTGAAACGCATCGTCCGGCAGGTCGCCGAAGAGCTGGGCAAGGACGTCGCGTTCAGCGTCGGCAACGCCGAAGGCGAGATGGACCGCAACGTCCTCGAACGCATGGCCGCGCCACTGGAACACATGCTGCGCAATGCCGTCGATCATGGTCTGGAGTCCGCCGAGGTCCGGCTGGCGGCGGGCAAACCGGCGCAAGGCCAGATCAGCCTCGACCTGTCCCGCGAGGGCGGCGACATCGTCTTCGACATCCGCGACGATGGCGCGGGGGTGCCGCTGGACGCCGTGCGGCGCAAGGCGATCAAGCGCGGTCTGCTGGCGCCGGATGCCGACATCAGCGACCGCGAAGTGTTGCAGTTCATCCTCCAGCCGGGGTTTTCCACCGCCGAGAAGATCACCCAGATTTCCGGACGCGGCGTGGGCATGGACGTGGTGCACGAAGAAGTCCGGCAACTGGGCGGCACCATGAGCATCGACTCGGTGCCGGGGCAGGGCGTGCATTTCCGCATTCGCCTGCCGTTCACCGTATCGGTCAACCGTGCGCTGATGGTGCAGTGCGGCGAGGATCAATACGCGATTCCGTTGAACACCATCGACGGCATCGTCCGCGTGCTGCCGAATGAGCTGGACGGGCATTTCCGTCTCGATCCGCCGAGTTATCAGTACGGCGGCCAGCGTTATGAACTGTGCTATCTGGGCGAGCTGCTGAAAACCGCGCCACGGCCAAAACTGTCCGGCCAGAGCCTGCCGGTGCCGGTCTTGCTGGTGCAGTGCAACGACCGGCACATCGCGGTGCAGGTCGACACGATGGCCGGCACCCGCGAAATCGTGGTCAAGAGTCTCGGCCCGCAGTTCGCGTCGGTGCAGGGCGTGTCCGGGGCGACGATTCTCGGCGATGGCCGGGTGGTGCTGATCCTCGACCTGCTGGCGCCGATCCGCGCGATGCAGGCGCAGTTGCCGCAGCGTCCGGCCAGTCATGAAATCGAGAGCGAACCGCAGAAGCCGCTGCTGGTGATGGTGGTCGACGACTCGGTCACGGTGCGCAAGGTCACCAGCCGCCTGCTCGAACGCCACGGCATGAACGTGCTGACCGCCAAGGACGGGGTCGATGCGATGTTGCTGCTGGAAGAACACATGCCGGACCTGATGTTGCTCGACATCGAAATGCCGCGCATGGACGGCTTCGAAGTGGCGACCCAGGTACGCCACGACGAACGCCTGCAACACCTGCCGATCATCATGATCACCTCGCGCACCGGGCAGAAACACCGCGACCGTGCGATGGCCATCGGCGTCAACGACTACCTCGGTAAGCCGTACCAGGAATCGGTGCTGCTCGAAAGCATCGCCCTGTGGAGCAAAAAACATGCATGAACGCCGGCACAACCAGCGCACCAGCCAACTCACCGGGCTGCTCCTGCCGCTGGCGGATCGCAACCTGATCCTGCCCAACGTCGCCGTCGCCGAGCTGATCGACTACCAGTCCAGCGCCTTCGATCTCGACACACCGCCGTGGTATCTCGGTCGGGTGACCTGGCGTGAGCGGCAGATTCCGCTGCTGAGTTTCGAGTCGGCGTGCGGCAACAAGATCGTCATTGGCGAACGGGCCCGGATCGTCATCCTCAATGCTCTTGGTGGGCGGCCGGAATTGAAGTTCATCGCACTGCTGGTGCAGGGTATTCCGCGCTCGTACAAGCTCGACAGTCAGTTGAGTTATGTCGACGTGCCGCTGTGTGCGCTGGAACAGGCGGCGGTGCAGGTGGGGGAGCAGGTGGCGAAGGTGCCGGATTTGTTGGCATTGGAGACATTGTTGGTGGATGCGGGGCTGGTCCACTGATCCAGAGTCTGCAGTGTTCGGGTTGGCCCCATCGCGAGCAGGCTCGCTCCCACATTTGAAATGCGTTTCCCTTGTGGGAGCGAGCCTGCTCGCGATAGCGATTCCAACCGTTACGCTGACCGTAATGATTCACCGCTGCGCTTGATTGATGCCCCCACCCGACACTCCTAAGGTAGCTCCACGACAGCGAACCCCGTGGAGTGAGCATGACAACAACAATATCCCCCGACTCGCGCTGGACGCGGCGGCGTGACGAGAAGCAGCGGCGCCTCGACAAGGTGCGCGGGCTGGCCGACGGTGCGGTGTTGCCTACCGACAGGATCGTCGCAGCGCTCGAAGCGCTGATCCTGCCCCGCGACCGTGTGGTGCTGGAGGGCAACAACCAGAAGCAGGCAGATTTCCTCTCGCGCTCCCTGGCCAAGGCCGATCCTGAAAAGCTCCACGACCTGCACATGATCATGCCCAGTGTCGGTCGCTCCGAGCATCTGGACCTGTTCGAACGCGGCATCGCCCGCAAGCTCGATTTCTCCTTTGCCGGCACCCAGAGCCTGCGTATCAGCCAGTTGCTCGAAGACGGTCTGCTGGAAGTCGGTGCGATCCACACCTACATCGAACTCTACGCCCGGCTGGTGGTGGACCTGATTCCCAACGTCGTGCTCTCGGCCGGGTTCATGGCCGACCGTGCCGGCAACATCTACACCGGGCCGAGCACTGAAGACACCCCGGCGCTAATCGAACCGGCGGCGTTCAGCGATGGCATCGTCATTGTCCAGGTCAATCAACTGGTGGACGACGTCAGCGAACTGCCTCGCGTGGACATCCCCGCATCGTGGGTCGATTTCGTGGTGGTGGCGAACAAACCGTTCTACATCGAACCGCTGTTCACCCGTGACCCTCGCCACATCAAGCCTGTGCACGTGTTGATGGCGATGATGGCGATCCGCGGGATCTACGAAAAACACAATGTGCAGTCGCTGAACCACGGCATCGGTTTCAACACCGCCGCCATCGAACTGATCCTGCCGACCTATGGCGAATCCCTCGGCCTCAAGGGCAAGATCTGCCGTAACTGGACGCTCAACCCGCACCCGACTTTGATCCCGGCGATTGAAAGCGGCTGGGTCGAAAGCGTGCACTGCTTCGGCACCGAACTGGGCATGGAAAACTACATCGCCGCGCGGCCGGACGTGTTCTTCACCGGCCGTGACGGCTCGCTGCGTTCCAACCGGATGTTCTGCCAACTGGCCGGGCAATACGCGGTGGATCTGTTTATCGGCGCAACGTTGCAAGTCGATGGCGATGGCCATTCCTCCACCGTCACCCGTGGCCGCCTCGCCGGTTTTGGTGGCGCACCGAACATGGGCCACGACCCGCGCGGCCGGCGTCACGGCACCCCGGCATGGCTCGACATGCGCCATGACGATTCGCAGCAACCGATGCTCGAACGCGGCAAGAAACTCGTGGTGCAAATGGTCGAAACGTTCCAGGAGGGCGGCAAACCGACCTTCGTCGAAACCCTCGACGCAGTGGAGGTGGCGAAAAAAAGCGGGATGCCGCTGGCGCCGATCATGATTTACGGCGACGACGTCACCCACCTGCTCACCGAAGAAGGTATCGCCTACCTGTACAAGGCACGTTCGCTGGAAGAGCGTCAGGCGATGATCGCGGCCGTCGCGGGCGTCACCGCCATCGGCCTGCGGCACAACCCGAAAGACACCGAACGCATGCGCCGCGAAGGCCTGATCGCCTTGCCCAAAGACCTTGGCATCCGCCGCACCGATGCCACCCGCGAACTGCTGGCGGCGAAAAGTGTGGCCGATCTGGTCGAGTGGTCCGGCGGCCTCTACAACCCGCCCGCCAAGTTCAGGAGCTGGTAATGCACGCAATCAACCTGCAACCGAAAACCATCACCCTCGCGGAACGGCTGGCGGACCTGGCAGTGGACGCGCTGATCGACGAAGCCGACCTGTCGCCGAAACCGGCGTTGGTCGACCGTCGCGGCAACGGTGCGCACACCGATCTGCACCTGGGATTAATGCACGCCTCGGCGCTGGCGCTGTGGCCGGCGTTCAAGGAAATGGCCGAGGCCGCGCTGGAGTTTGGCGAGGTCGGCTTGCCGCTGCGCGAAGCCATTGGCCGCATCGGCCGGGAAGGCGAGCAAGCGATGCTCGCCACCACTAACGGCGTGAACACCCATCGCGGGGCGATATGGGCGCTGGGTCTGCTGGTCACGGCTGCTGCGCTGGACACCAAATCCACCAGTGCTGGCGCCGTCACTCTGCGCGCTGCGCGTCTGGCGTTGCTCGATGATCGTCATGCGCCGCGCCCGTTGAGCCACGGCGCGCAAGTCGCCCAGCGCTACGGCGCTCGCGGTGCTCGGGAGGAAGCGCAACTCGGCTTTCCGTCCGTGGTGCAACGCGGTCTGCCGCAACTCAAGCGCAGCCGCGTCGCCGGCCATGGCGAACAGAACGCCCGGCTCGATGCCTTGCTGGCGATCATGACCGACCTTGCCGACACCTGCGTGCTCTACCGCGCCGGCGAACAAGGCCTGCACGCCATGCAGCACGGCGCTCAGGCAGTGCTCGACGCTGGCGGAAGCGCCAGCCTCACCGGTCGCCGCCGCCTGCACGAACTGGATCAACAACTCATCGCATTGAATGCCTCGCCCGGTGGCGCCGCCGACTTGCTCGCCGCCACGTTGTTGCTCGACCGAGTCGAGCGCGACGGCATCCTTCAGGGAGCGTTTTGATGGAAACCTTATCCTTTGAATTCCCCGCCGGGCAGCCGCCACGCGGTCGGGCGCTGGTCGGTTGTGTCGGTTCGGGCGATCTGGAAGTGCTGATCGAACCGGGTCTGGCCGGCAAGCTGACGATCAATGTGCAGACCTCGGTCAATGGCGCCGAGCAGCGCTGGCAACATCTGTTCGCGCGGATGTTCGACGGCACCACACCGCCGGCGATGGCCATCGATATCCACGACTTCGGCGCGACCCCCGGTGTGGTTCGCCTGCGACTGGAACAAGGCTTCGAGGAGATCGGCCATGACTGACACCTCAGCGCTTTTGCACAAACATTCGTTCGTCGAGCTCGGTGCCCGGCAGCGGGCGAAAGCCTTGCTCGACACCGGCACTTTCCGCGAACTGCTCGACCCGTTTCAGCGCGTGATGTCGCCATGGCTGGAACGTCAGGGCGTGGTGCCGCAGGCCGATGACGGCGTGGTGATCGCCAAGGGCAGCCTCGATGGTTTGCCAGTGGTGATCGCAGCGATTGAGGGCACGTTTCAGGGCGGCAGCCTCGGTGAAGTCGGCGGCGCGAAAATCGCCGGCGCACTGGAACTGGCTGCCGAGGACAACCGCAAAGGCATCCCGACCCGCGCCATCCTGCTGCTGGAAACCGGCGGCGTGCGTTTGCAGGAAGCCAATCTCGGGCTGGCGGCGATTGCCGATATTCACGCGGCGATTGTCGATCTGCAGCGTTACCAACCGGTGGTCGGCGTGGTGGCCGGCAGCGTCGGTTGCTTTGGCGGGATGTCGATTGCCGCCGCGCTATGCAACTACTTGCTGGTGACCCAGGAAGCACGCCTCGGTCTGAACGGCCCGCAGGTGATCGAGCAGGAAGCCGGGATCGAGGAATACGACTCCCGCGACCGGCCCTTCATCTGGAGCCTGACCGGTGGCGAGCAACGGTTTGCCAGTGGTCTGGTGGACCGTTATGTCGCCGATGACGTGGCGCAGATTCGCCAGCAGGTCGGCGAATTGCTGCAACAAGGCTTGCCGAAACAACCGCGCAGTCAGCGGGCCGAATGGTTCCTGCAACGGCTGACGAGCCTGGACACTGACAAGCAAATCGAGCCTTCGATGGTTCGCGACCTGTATCAAGGAGAGCGCTCATGAGCGGTTATTCCATGCGCGGTTTGAACTGGTTCAATGCCTTGAGCGCCGGGGCGAATGCCGTTGAGGGTTTGCCGGCATCGTTGAAGGTCGCCGACGGTGAGCTCGGGCGCTTTATCGCGGTGGTCGCCGATCCGCAAAACCGTTTCCCTCGCGCTCGCAACGGCGAAGTCGGTTTGCTCGAAGGCTGGGGTTTGGCCAAGGCTGTGGATGATGCGATCACCGCCGACCGAGACAAAACGCAAAAGCGTCCCTTGATCGCGATCGTCGATGTGCCGAGCCAGGCCTATGGTCGCCGCGAAGAAGCCCTCGGCATTCATCAGGCCTTGGCCGGTGCGGCGGACGCCTATGCCCGCGCGCGTCTGGCCGGGCATCCGGTGATTGCGCTGCTGGTGGGCAAGGCCATGTCGGGGGCGTTTCTCGCTCATGGATATCAGGCCAATCGCTTGATCGCCCTGCGTGATCCGGGGGTGATGGTGCATGCGATGGGCAAGGCGTCAGCGGCGCGGGTGACCTTGCGCAGCGTCGAAGAACTGGAAGCCCTGGCGTCCAGCGTGCCGCCGATGGCCTATGACATCGACAGCTACGCCAGCCTCGGGTTGCTCTGGGAAACCCTGTCGGTGCAACAGATCGAACAGCCGACGGCGGAGGATCTGGCGCGGGTGACCGAGTGCCTGACACAGGCCATCGGCGATATTTCGGCGACTGATTTGAGCAATCGTCTCGGCGCGAAAAATCGCGAAGCCTCCAGCCGCGTGCGTGAACTGCTGAGGGCGCAGTGGTGAACATGCCTCTGGCCCACGACTTGCTGTGGGGCATGACGCCGGCGCAGTTGCCGGCGGATGCGCCGCAGTGGGCGAATGATTCGCTGGCTGCCGGGCAACCGGTGGTGGTGCGGCGGGCGTTGAGTGAAGAGGGATTCGTGGCGGTGGGCGTGCGCGGTCGGTTGCGCGAGCAGCGGTTGGCGGCGTTCATGGCGATCGATTCGATTGCCTGTCGGGTCAGCCCGGAAGCGCTTTGTCAGGTCGAGTGCGAGCGTGATCTGCCGGTCATGCACGCGCTTCGCCAACTGCGGCCGGTGCTCGATGATTGCGGCTGGATCTGGGGCGTCAGTGGCAGTGCCGGGTTTGAACTGGCCAGCGGATTTACGGCGATGCACGAGCGCAGCGATCTCGACCTGATCCTGCGTACACCGCAACTCATCACCCGTAATCAGGCGCGCAAACTGGTCGCGGTTTTCGATCGGGCGATCTGCCGGGTCGACCTGCAGTTGCAGACACCATTCGGTGCCGTCGCCCTGCGTGAGTGGGCCGGAAACGCTTCGCGGGTGCTGCTGAAAAACGCCCATGAAGCGTGTCTGGTGTCTGACCCGTGGAACCCGCAGGAGCAGGCAGCGTGAGCAGCCTGCTGGTGTTTCCCGGCCAGGGCGCGCAGCAACCCGGCATGCTCCAGCGTTTGCCTCGGGAAACGCTGATCGAGGCCAGCGATAGCCTCGGTGAAGATGTCTTGCGGCTGGATTCCAGCGAAGCGTTGCGCAGCACCCGGGCGGTTCAGCTCTGCCTGCTGATCGCCGGAGTCGCAGCTTCGCGGCAGTTGTTGCAGGAAGGACTCACTGCCGATTACGTCGCTGGCCTGTCCATCGGTGCCTACCCGGCAGCGGTGGTTGCCGGGGCGTTGAGCTTCAGCGATGCGTTGCATCTGGTCAGCCTGCGCGGCGAGTTGATGCAGCAGGCTTATCCACAGGGCTTCGGCATGACCGCGATCATCGGCCTGCAATTATCCACAGTCGAAGATTTGCTGGATCAGGTGCACGGCGCAGATGCGCCGGTTTATCTGGCCAATATCAACGCCGATAACCAGGTGGTGATTGCCGGCAGCGACAAGGCGATGCAAGCGGTCGCCGAGCTGGCGCGCAGTCGCGGCGCCGGGCTGGCAAAACGTCTGGCGGTCAGCGTGCCGTCGCACTGTCCGTTGCTGGATCAGCCTGCGCAAACCCTCGCCGAAGCGTTCGCCAGGGTAGAGCTGAAAACACCGAAAATCGCTTACCTGAGCGGCAGCCGCGCAAGGCCTGTGACCCAGGTAGAAGCGCTGCGCGACGACCTCGCCTTCAACATGTGCCGCGTGGTGGACTGGCGCGGCACCGTGCAAAGCGCCTACGAGCGCGGCGTGCGGCTACAGATCGAACTGCCGCCCGGTGCGGTGCTGACCGGGCTGGCGCGCCCGGTGTTCGAGCAGGGCACCGTCACTGCCTTCGACAGTGCCCGGCTCGACACCTTGCAGGCGCTGTTGCGTGAGGAGGGAAGCCGCCGACTCTAGACCGCAGCGACTCAGGCTTCGAACAACAAAAACAACATTCGACGATGCACTTTGAGGACTACAACAATGATTATTTACGGTGTGGCGCTGCTGGCGATCTGTACGCTGGCAGGGGTGATCATGGGTGACCTGCTCGGCGTGCTGCTGGGGGTCAAATCCAACGTCGGCGGGGTCGGCATCGCCATGATCCTGTTGATCTGCGCGCGGTTGTGGATGCAGAAACGCGGCGGCATGACCAAGGATTGCGAGATGGGCGTCGGCTTCTGGGGCGCCATGTACATTCCGGTGGTGGTGGCGATGGCCGCACAACAGAACGTCGTCACCGCCCTGCACGGCGGCCCGGTGGCGGTGCTGGCGGCGATCGGTTCGGTGGTGGTTTGTGGCTGCACGATTGCCCTGATCAGCCGCACCCACAAGGGCGAGCCATTGCCCGACGAACCGGCGGAAATCTCTCCGGTGGGCACACCGGTAGGAGGTCGCTGACATGTGGGATCTCATTGAAAAAGGTCTGGAACACAACGGTCTGATCACCGCGTTCGCCTTCGTCGGCGTGATCATGTGGGTCTCGGTGATTCTCTCCAAACGCCTGACGTTCGGGCGGATTCACGGCTCGGCGATTGCCATCGTCATCGGTCTGGTGCTGGCCTGGGTCGGCGGCACGATGACGGGCGGGCAGAAGGGCCTGGCGGATCTGACACTGTTCTCCGGCATCGGCCTGATGGGCGGCGCGATGCTGCGGGATTTCGCCATCGTTGCAACGGCGTTTGAAGTGCAGGCGACCGAGGCGAAGAAGGCCGGGATGATCGGCGTGATTGCGCTGCTGCTGGGCACGATCCTGCCGTTCATTGTCGGCGCGTGCATGGCCTGGGCGTTCGGTTATCGCGATGCGGTGAGCATGACCACCATCGGCGCCGGTGCGGTGACTTACATTGTCGGCCCGGTGACCGGTGCGGCGATTGGCGCGACGTCGGATGTGATGGCGCTGTCGATTGCCACCGGGTTGATCAAGGCGATTCTGGTGATGGTCGGCACGCCGGTGGCGGCGCGCTGGATGGGCCTGGATAACCCGCGTTCGGCGATGGTGTTTGGCGGGTTGGCCGGTACGGTGAGCGGCGTGACGGCGGGGCTGGCGGCGACGGATCGGCGGCTGGTGCCTTATGGGGCGTTGACCGCGACCTTCCACACCGGACTTGGGTGTCTGCTTGGGCCTTCGCTGCTGTTCTTCATCGTTCGCGGAATCGTTGGCTAGGTTCGGATTTTGAGTTGTCCGGGCTGACGCTTTCGCGAGCAGGCTCGCTCCTACATTTGGAATGCATTTCCCTGTGGGAGCGAGCCTGCTCGCGAAGGGCGCGACGGGGTGTCAGGTCTGGCGATTCGCATACATCCGACACTCCGCCAACAACGCCAGCAGATTCGGATCGCGCTCCTTGGCCTTCAAAAATACCACGCCAATGTGCTGCTGCAACCGGTACTTCTCTTGCAACGGAATCAGCTTCACCCGGTTCTCGTACACCGCTGCAATCCTCCCCGGCAGCAACGCATAACCGACCCCGGAACTGACCATGCTCAGCAGGGTGAAGATGTCGTTGACCTGCATCGCCACTTTCGGCTCGAACCCCGCCTGCCTGAACACCCGAATGCCGTCCTGATGGGTGGCGAAGCCTTGGGTCAGGGTGATGAAGGTTTCGTCGCGTACCTCCGCCAGATCCACTTCGCTGCGCTGGGCGAAGCGCGAATCGGCTGGAGTGGCGAGGAAGATGTCGTCGGAAAACAGCGGAATCTGCTCGCAGTCCGGGTCGTTGACGGTGTCGTCCAGCGACACCAGGATCGCATCGACTTCCATGTTTTTCAGCTTGTAGAGCAGGTCGATGTTCGAGCCGAGGATCAGGTCGATGTTGAGTTCGCTGCGGCGGATCTTCAAACCCATGATCAGCTGCGGCACGGTCTTCACCGTTAGCGAATACAGCGAACCGAGCTTGAAGCGCTCGGCCGAGAACCCGGCGGCTTCGCGGGTCAGGCGCACGCTTTCGACCACGTCCTGAATCAGCTTCTGCGCCCGTTCTTCAAGCACATAGGCGCTTTCCAGCGGCGTCAGGTTGCGCCCTTCGTGTTTGAACAGCGGACAACGCAGGGCGCTTTCCAGCGAGTGGATCGCGCGGTGCACGCTGACGTTGCTGGTCTGCAGCTCGGCGGCGGCGCGGGCGAGGTTGCCGGTACGCATGAAGGCGAGGAACACCTCGAGTTTCTTCAGGGTCAATTCTTCGTCGATCAGCATGGCGCGGACTCTTCTTGGTATCGGTCGATTGTGCCCAAATATCAGGACAGGCGCAGGCCCGCGTTTAACGGAAACATTGCGCTTTTACGCTCAAGGCCCGAGCCTTGCGCGCTGCGGTAAATGAAATCGAGGTGTGCGACACATGTATCACGGAGAACGATTGAACGCCTGGACGCATCTGGTCGGGGCGGTGGCGGCGTTTGTCGGGGCGATCTGGCTAGTGGTGATCGCCAGTTTCGACGGCAGTCCCTGGAAGATCGTCAGCGTGGCGATCTACGGTTTTACCCTGCTGGTGCTCTACAGCGCATCGACCGTGTACCACAGCGTGCGCGGGCGCAAGAAAGCGATCATGAAGAAGGTCGATCACTTTTCGATCTACCTGTTGATCGCCGGCAGTTACACGCCATTTTGCCTGGTGACCCTGCGTGGGCCCTGGGGCTGGACGCTGTTCGGAATCGTCTGGGGGCTGGCGCTGATCGGCATCCTGCAAGAGATCAAACCGCGCTCCGAGGCGCGGATCCTGTCGATCGTGATCTACGCGGTGATGGGCTGGATCGTACTGGTGGCGGTCAAACCGCTGATCGCCGCACTGGGGACGGCGGGGTTTGCCTGGCTGGCCTCGGGCGGTGTGCTGTACACCGTGGGGATCATCTTTTTTGCCCTCGACCATCGGTTGCGGCATGCCCACGGGATCTGGCATCTGTTCGTGATCGCCGGGAGCCTGCTGCACTTTGTGGCGATTCTTTTTTACGTCTTGTAATCGCGACGCCTGTGGGAGCGAGCTTGCTCGCGAAGAGGTCAGGTCAATCAGCATCATTCGTTGAATGACCCACCGCTTTCGCGAGCAAGCTCGCTCCCACAGGTTTAGAAGTCCCCCCACAATTGCTGCGCTACTGCCAACGCCACAACTGGCGCAGTCTCGGTGCGCAGCACGCGCGGGCCGAGGCGGGCGGCGTGGAAATCGTTGGCCTTGGCTTGCTCGACTTCGGCGTCGGACAGGCCGCCTTCGGGGCCGATCAGGAACGCCAGCGTCGCAGGTTTGGCATGGCTGACCAGCGGCTCGGCCACCGGGTGCAGAACCAGTTTCAGTTCGGCTTCGATCTGCTTCAGCCAGTCGGCCAGCAGCACCGGTGGATGAATCACCGGCACCCGAGAGCGACCGCATTGCTCGCAAGCGCTGATCGCCACCTGACGCCAGTGCAGCAGGCGTTTGTCGGCGCGTTCGTCCTTGAGCCGGACTTCGCAGCGTTCGCTGAAGATCGGGGTGATTTCGGTCACGCCCAGTTCGGTGGCTTTCTGGATCGCCCAGTCCATCCGCTCGCCCCGGGACAGGCCCTGGCCGAGGTGGATGTGCAGCGGCGATTCGACCTGGCCGGCGAACTGCTCGTCGATCTGCACCACCACGCGTTTCTTGCCGACTTCCACCAGGGAACCGCGAAACTCGTGGCCGGAGCCGTCGAATAACTGCACCGCATCGCCCTCGGCCATGCGCAGCACGCGGCTGATGTAATGCGCCTGGGCTTCCGGCAGTTCGTGTTCGCCGGTGCTGAGCGGGGCGTCGATAAAGAAGCGGGACAGTCTCATGGTGGTTCTCTGAAAAGATGTGAATCAGTTGGATCGAAGTCGACTTCATTCGCGAGCAAGCTCGCTCCCACATTTAGAATGCATTTCCCTGTGGGAGCGAGCTTGCTCGCGAAAGAGGCAGTCCAGGCACTGCAAATCTCAAGTAAGCCGAATCAGCCCGGATCACGGAACCCGGGATGGAAATCCTTCGGCACCGCCACGCTGATGCTGTCACGAGTGGCGATGTCGATGCCTTCGCTGGCGACTTCGGCGAGGAAGTCGATCTGCTCCGGGGTGATCACGTACGGCGGCAGGAAATACACCACGCTGCCCAGCGGACGCAGCAACGCGCCACGCTCCAGCGCATGCTGGAACACCTTCAGGCCGCGACGTTCCTGCCACGGATAGGCTTCTTTCGATGCCTTGTCCTTGACCATCTCGATCGCCAGCACCATGCCGGTCTGCCGGACTTCCGAAACATTCGGATGATCCACCAGATGCGCCGTCGCCGAAGCCATGCGTTGAGCCAGGGCCTGGTTGTTCTCGATCACGTTGTCCTGTTCGAAAATATCCAGGGTCGCCAGCGCCGCCGCACACGCCAGCGGGTTGCCGGTGTAGCTGTGCGAATGCAGAAAGGCGCGCAGGGTAGGGTAGTCGTCGTAGAACGCGCTGTAGACCTCGTCGGTGGTCAGGCACGCGGCCAACGGCAGATAACCGCCAGTCAGGGCTTTCGACAGGCACAGGAAGTCCGGACGGATGCCGGCCTGTTCGCAGGCAAACATCGTCCCGGTCCGGCCGAAGCCGACGGCGATTTCGTCGTGGATCAGGTGCACGCCGTAACGGTCGCAAGCCTCGCGCAGCAACTTGAGGTACACCGGGTGATACATGCGCATGCCGCCGGCGCCCTGGATCAGTGGCTCGACGATCACGGCAGCGACGCTGTCATGATTTTCCGCCAGCGTCTGTTCCATCGCTGCGAACATGTTGCGTGAGTGTTCTTCCCAGCTCATGCCCTGCGGGCGCAGGTAGCAATCCGGGCTCGGCACTTTGATGGTGTCCATCAGCAGCGCTTTATAAGTTTCGGTGAACAACGGCACGTCACCGACCGACATCGCCGCCATGGTCTCGCCGTGGTAGCTGTTGGTCAGGGTGACGAAGCGCTTCTTGTTCGGCTGGCCGCGGTTGAGCCAGTAGTGAAAGCTCATTTTCAGCGCGACTTCGATGCAGGACGAACCGTTATCGGCGTAGAACACCCGGTTCAGCCCTTCCGGCGTCATCTTCACCAGACGCTCGGACAGCTCGATCACCGGCTGATGGCTGAAACCGGCCAGAATCACGTGTTCCAGCTGATCGACCTGATCCTTGATGCGCTGGTTGATACGCGGGTTGGCGTGGCCGAACACGTTGACCCACCAGGAGCTGACCGCATCCAGATAACGCTTGCCTTCGAAGTCTTCCAGCCAGACGCCTTCACCGCGCTTGATCGGGATCAGCGGCAGCTGTTCGTGGTCTTTCATCTGGGTGCAGGGATGCCACAGCACCGCGAGATCGCGTTGCATCCACTGGTTGTTCAGGCCCATGTTCAGTCTCCTCGAGGCGGCTCGCGTCAGGCGCGGGCAAACAATCGCGCAAGCCTATGCAATGCGTCGCGCCGGGACAACCCATTGTGTCGATTGAGCTACTTTGTATGGGCCGATAGACGTCGCTGGCGGCGTTTTGATGGCTGACGTATTCTTCGCGGTTCTTTGGGTCGTCTGACCCGCAAAAACTGCATTTTCCTACGTGTTTTTCCGGAGTTCGCTGAATGTCTGTCGGTTGGCTGCGCGCCTGTGCGCTAGTGGTGTTGGGGCTGTTTAGCGTTACGGCGCTGGCCAAGGATAAAACCGCAATCGTGATCGGCGGCGGCCTCTCGGGCCTGACGGCGGCTTACGAACTGCAGAACAAGGGCTGGCAAGTCACGCTGCTCGAAGCCAAACCGAGCCTGGGCGGTCGCTCGGGCATGGCCACCAGCGAGTGGATCGGCAACGACAAGACGCAACCGGTGCTGAACAAATACGTGTCGACCTTCAAGCTGAACACCACGCCAGCGCCTGAGTTCGTACGGACCCCGGGTTACCTGATCGACGGCGAGTATTTCTCCGCCGCCGACCTGACCACCAAACAACCGGCCACGGCCGAAGCGCTCAAGCGCTACGAGAAAACCCTCGATGATCTGTCGCGCTCGATTGACGACCCGCAGAATCCAGCGGCGACCAACACGCTGCACGCGCTGGACCAGATCAACGTTTCGAGCTGGCTCGATAAACAGAATCTGCCTGCCACCGCGCGTCAGTTGATCAACCAGCAAATCCGCAGCCGTTACGATGAACCGTCGCGCCTGTCGCTGTTGTACTTCGCACAGCAAAACCGTGTTTATCGTGGTGTATCCGACCGTGATCTGCGTGCCTCGCGCCTCGTGGGCGGCAGCCCGGTGCTGGCGCAGGCCTTCGTCAAACAGCTGAAAACCATCAAGACCGACTCACCGGTTTCCGCCATCACCCAGGACAAGGACGGCGTGACCGTCAAAGTCGGCAACGTCGGCTATCAGGCAGACTACGTGGTACTGGCGGTGCCATTGCGTGCCCTGAGCAAGATTCAGCTGACCCCGGCACTGGACGCCCAGCACTTGGCTGCGATCAAGGGCACCAACTACGGCTGGCGCGACCAGATCATGCTGAAGTTCAAGACGCCGGTGTGGGAAAGCAAGGCGCGGATGTCCGGCGAGATCTACAGCAACACCGGCCTTGGCATGTTGTGGATCGAGCCGGCCCTGAAGGGCGGCGCGAACGTGGTGATCAACCTGTCCGGCGACAACGCCCGCGTCATGCAGGCCTTCGGCGACAAGCAGATGGTCGATCAGGTGCTGATCCGTCTGCACGCGTTTTATCCACAGGCCCGTGGCTCGTTCACCGGCTATGAAATCCGTCGCTACAGCACCGATCCATCGACCGGTGGTTCTTACCTCGCCTTCGGCCCTGGCCAGATCAGCAAATACTGGCGTCTGTGGGAGCGTCCGCTGCAACGCGTAGCGTTCGCTGGCGAACACACTGACACCTTGTACCCGGGCACCCTGGAAGGCGCACTGCGCACCGGCCAGCGTGCGGCCAGTCAGGTTGAAGACCTGGCGGCGGGCAAATCCTTCGAACCGGCCAAGGTCGGCCCGGCAGCGGCCACCGCAGCAGCGGCGGGTGCGGGCGCGGCAGTAGCGGCGAAGAAAGGCAACTTCTTCACCAACCTGTTCGGCGGTTCGGACGACGACAAGAAGCCAGAGCCTGTAAAAGCGCCAGAGCCGGCACCTGCTCCAGCCGCTCCTGCGCCTGCACCGACTCCGGCCCCTGCGCCAGCCCCGGTGGAAGCACCGAAGCCAGCGGCTCCGGTGAAAGCCGAGCCTGCGAAGAAAGCAGCAGCCAAACCAGCCGCGAAGAAACCGGCAGCAAAGACCGAAGCGAAAAAAGCTCCGGCCAAACCAGCGGCGAAAAAAGCTGAACCGGCGAAGAAGCCAGCGGCCAAACCGGCGGCAACCACCGAGACCAAAGCGCAGTAAGGCTTTGCGGTGAATAAAAAAGCGCGGCTTTCAGGCCGCGCTTTTTTTTGCCTGAAAGATCGCCATCGCGAGCAGGCTCGCTTCCACATTCGACGGTGTTCCTTCAGCTGGAATGCAATTTCCTGTGGGAGCGAGCCTGCTCGCGATGGGATCGATACGGGCCCTGAAATTTGAAGACCTGTCGGCTAACCTCCAGTCACACTTTTGTCTTTAATCTTTCCTTAACAACCCTGTTCAAGACTCTTGATCGTATTTCTCGATATTTCAAAGCAAAATTTTCCGCTTTAATTCGATAGATAACTCGCTAGTCTTGGTTCGCAGTTCTCACAGGATTTGGGCAATGCAGCTACGTAACTCTTCTTCGCGCTACGGTTGGGTCAGCATCTTCATGCACTGGGGCGTGGCACTGGCAGTCTTCGGGCTGTTCGCCCTGGGCTTGTGGATGGTGGGGCTGGATTACTACAGCACCTGGCGCAAAGACGCGCCGGATCTGCACAAGAGCATCGGTCTGGTGCTGCTGGGTGTGATGGTGTTGCGGGTGTTGTGGCGCTTTGTCAGCCCGCCGCCGCCGTCGCTGGAAAGCTACAGCCGCATGACGCGCCTCGGCGCGAAGTTCGGCCACGCATTTCTGTACTTCGGTCTGTTCGCCGTGATGATTGCCGGTTACCTGATTTCCACCGCAGACGGTGTCGGGATTCCGGTGTTTGGCCTGTTTGAAGTTCCTGCACTGGTTTCCGGACTACCGGATCAGGCAGATACCGCCGGTGTGATTCATCTCTGGCTGGCGTGGGCGCTGGTAATTTTTTCCGGCCTTCATGCGTTGGCAGCATTGAAGCACCACTTTATCGATCGTGATGCGACCCTGACACGAATGCTGGGACGCAAAGCCTGATGTTCAACCTCGACTCCAAAGGAAAACAAAGCATGTTGAAAAAGACTCTGGCCGCTCTGGCAATCGGCTCTGCCGTCCTGTCCGCCAACGTGATGGCCGCTGACTACGTGGTTGATAAAGAAGGCCAGCACGCCTTCGTCGACTTCAAGATCAGCCACCTGGGCTACAGCTTCATCACCGGCACCTTCAAGGACATCAGCGGCAAATTCAGCTTCGACGCTGCCAAGCCTGAAGACAGCAAGATCGAGTTCGACGTGAAGACCGCCAGCGTGTTCACCAACCACGCCGAGCGTGACAAGCACATCGCCAGCAAAGACTTCCTGGACGTGGGCAAATTCGCTGACGCCAAATTCGTTTCGACCAGCGTCAAATCCACCGGCAAGAACGCCGCTGGCAAAGACACTGCTGACGTGACCGGCGACCTGACCCTGCACGGCGTGACCAAGCCGATCGTGGTCAAGGCCACTTTCCTGGGTGAAGGCAAGGATCCATGGGGCGGCTACCGTGCCGGCTTCGAAGGCACCACCAGCATCAAGCGCTCTGATTTCGGCAAGATGATGGATCTGGGTCCACAGTCCGACAACGTCGACCTGTACATCTCGTTTGAAGGTGTCAAAGCGAAGTAATCTTCGCCCGACACATAAAAACGCCCCCGGTCTTGTGACCGGGGGCGTTTTTTATTGCCCGCAATAACACACGCCCCTTGTGGGAGCGAGCTTGCTCGCGATGAGGCCGGCACATTCAAAAGATTGTCGACTGACACGACGCCATCGCGAGCAAGCTCGCTCCCACAGGATTCTGTGTTGGTCAATAAAATGCCCCGGTTTGAGGCCGGGGCATTTTTTGTTACAGCGTTAACTCAGCGATTGCGGGTCAGCAAGGCCGGTTTTTCGCCGCGTGGGCGGCTTGGCAGTTGATCCAGTTGCTCAGGCGTCGGGAAGCGGTCGGCTTTCGATTCCTTGTGCATGATCTTCGGCCCGCTGCTGCGCGGGTTCTGCACGGCCGGTTCAGCGCGTTGCTGATCGTCACGGGCCGGGCGGCGGTTGCGCGAGTTTTCGTCGCGACGACCCTGGCCGTCACGCGGGGCGCCATTGCGCGGACCGCTGCGTTTGCCTGGCGGTGTGCCGGTGCTCGAGCCGTTGCTGTTGCGCGGGCCGTTCTGGCGACCTTGCGACTGACCGCCGCGTGGTGCGCCCGAACCGGCGCCCTGGCCCTGACCACCAGGACGGCGGCCACGACCACCGGCCGGAGCCTGCTTCGGCACGTAATCAACGCGGTTACCGAAGTTATCGATATCGTCGTCGAGGAACTCGTCCGGAGCGCGGTCAGCAGCGGCGCGTGGCGGCTGGCTTGGTTGGCGCTGTTCGCGGGCCGGGGTGCCTTCGCGGGGCTTTTGTTGACGGGCTGGACGCTCGCCACGCTCACCGCGTTCGCCGGCAGGTTTTTCCTTGCCCTTGTCTTTGCCTTTGTCTTTACGACCACCGCCACCGCCGCCGCCATTCGGGCCGTCACCGCGTGGGCCGCGTGCATTGCGCGGGTTACGCATGTCCGGACGCTCGCGTACTTCCGGCTTTTCGGCCTCGATGGTGCTGGCATCGAAGCCCATCAGGTCGCCGTCGGCGATTTTCTGCTTGGTCATGCGTTCGATGCTTTTCAGCAGTTTTTCTTCATCCGGCGCAACCAGCGAGATCGCCTCGCCCGAACGACCGGCCCGGCCGGTACGGCCGATACGGTGCACGTAGTCTTCATCGACGTTCGGCAGTTCGAAGTTGACCACGTGTGGCAACTGGTCAATGTCCAGACCGCGCGCCGCGATGTCGGTTGCTACCAGGATGCGCACCTGGTTGGCCTTGAAGTCGGCCAAGGCCTTGGTGCGGGCGTTCTGGCTTTTGTTGCCGTGGATCGCCACAGCCGGCAGGCCGTGTTTGTCCAGGTACTCGGCCAGGCGGTTGGCGCCGTGCTTGGTGCGGGTGAACACCAGCACCTGTTCCCACGCGCCGGCGGTGATCAGGTGGGCCAGCAGCGCACGCTTGTGGCTGGCTGGCAGACGGAATACGCGTTGTTCGATGCGCTCGACCGTGGTGTTCGGCGGCGTCACTTCGATGCGTTCCGGGTTGTGCAGCAGCTTGCCGGCGAGGTCGGTGATGTCTTTGGAGAAGGTCGCCGAGAACAGCAGGTTCTGGCGCTTGGCCGGCAGGCGCGCGAGAACTTTCTTCACGTCGTGGACGAAGCCCATGTCGAGCATGCGGTCGGCTTCGTCGAGCACGAGGATTTCAACGTGGGACAGATCGACACTGCCCTGGCCGCACAGGTCGAGCAGACGACCCGGGCAGGCAACCAGTACGTCCACACCACGGGACATGGCCTGAACCTGCGGGTTCATGCCGACGCCGCCGAAGATGCAGGCGCTGACGAATTTCAGGTCACGGGCGTAGATCTTGAAGCTGTCGTGTACCTGGGCCGCGAGTTCGCGGGTCGGGGTCAGGACCAGCACGCGCGGCTGGCGCGGGCCGTGACGCTGGGATTTGTCCGGGTGGCCGTTGGGGAACAGCCGCTCCAGGATCGGAAGGGCGAAACCGCCGGTTTTACCGGTACCTGTCTGTGCCGCAACCATCAGGTCGCGACCTTGCAACACGGCGGGAATGGCCCGCTGTTGCACCGGAGTAGGCTCGGTATAGCCCGCGTCTTCGATAGCGCGGACCAAAGCCTCGGAGAGACCGAGGGAAGCAAAGGACATGAGTAATCCTGTTTCAGTTAGGGCTTGGCCCAATGGGAGTCTTGCCTGGCGCGAATGGCGTTTAAGAGGACGCAATCCCGTCCGGTCCTGCTGCGGTTCCGAAGGCACGTCCGGAGCGCTCGCGCGGGCTGAAAAGCTGCGCTGTAGCGGGTCGGGAGGCCTGTTACGGTTCCGGGCGTCCGGGCGTGAGCCTGGCGGGAACGCCGGAGTATAACAGAGCAATCACTGCGCGCTGCTTTCCTGCTGCTCAACGGTTTTGCCACTGGCGGTGGCGCTGCCTAGCGGCGCCGTCAGGGCAGGGGCCGCGCCGTAGCGGGCGCTCAGTTCGGCATAGGCCGGTTCGCGCTTGAAACGTTTGAGCTCGGCGCCAAATCGCTGCACCAGCAGATCCATCCCCGCGTTGCGCCGTACGGCCAGAAACTGGCTCTGGCGGCTGATGACGGTCGGGTTCTCGGTGATCTGGTTGCGGATATCCAGTTCATCCAGCAAGTGCTGACCCACGCGGCGATCAGTGATCAGCAGATCGATCCGCCCGCGCAGCAGTTTGCCGAAGTTGGCTTCGTGCGTCGGGGCCGGCTCGCGGGTGAAGAGGGTCGATTCCCTGAAGTCCGGGCTGTATAGATAGCCCGGTGAAGTACCAATGGTCAGGCCTTTGAGATCTTCCAGAGAGCGAAAAGGATGCGGTCGGTCGTTGGCATAGAACATCACGAACTCGACATCCGACAGCGGCTCGCTGGGGTAGAGCAACATGGTGTCGCGTTCGTCGCTGTGAAAAATATCCAGCGCGCCGTCGGCCTGGCCGGTTTCAAGCATCGACAGGCAGCGTTTCCACGGCAAAAACTGCCATTCGACTTCGATACCCAGACGTTTGAACACGATGGCGGTGGTTTCGTAGTCCAGCCCGAGGTTCTTGCCGCCTTGTTCATAGACGTACGGCGCCCACGGTTCGGTGACGATACGCAGCTTCTCGCCCCGAGCCGCAAAGCTCAGGCAAGCAAAAACCAGCACGGCGAATAACTGCGTGATCAAAGGCATGAGTTGAGATTACGACGAGAAACGCCAAAGAGCCAGAAACTGGCTGCAGAAGCTCTGTTTCGGGCGTTAAACGCAAAAAATCGCAGTGGCGACAGCGTTTCAGGGCTGTCACGACTGCGATCTTCTGTTCTCGCGGTTACGTCTTTTAGCGCGGCAACTTCAGGTTGTTCCAGATCGCCAGGCTAGGTTCGGCCTGATTCATGGAATAGAAGTGCAGGCCGGGTGCCCCGCCTTGCAGCAGGCGTTCGCACATCTCGGTGACGACCTGTTCGCCAAAGCGCTGGATGCTTTGGCTGTCATCGCCGTAGGCCTCCAGCTGCTTGCGGATCCAGCGCGGGATTTCCGCACCGCAGGCATCGGAGAAGCGCGCGAGCTTGCTGTAGTTGGTGATCGGCATGATCCCCGGAACAACCGGGATGTCCACGCCCAGCGCCTGCAAACGGTCGACAAAGTAGAAGTAGCTGTCGGCGTTGAAGAAGTACTGGGTGATTGCGCTGTCGGCGCCGGCACGGGCCTTGCGCACGAAGTTGGCGAGATCGTCTTCGTAGTTGCGCGCTTGCGGATGCATCTCCGGGTAAGCGGCGACTTCGATGTGGAAATGATTGCCGGTTTCTTCACGAATGAATTCAACCAGTTCATTGGCGTGACGCAGCTCGCCGCTGGTCATGCCCATGCCGGACGGCAGGTCACCGCGCAGGGCGACGATGCGCTTGATGCCGGCAGCCTTGTATTCGTTCAGCAGGCCGCGCAGGTCGTCCTTGCTGTCGCCGACGCACGACAGGTGCGGGGCGGCGGGTACTTTGACTTCGCTTTCCAGCTGCAACACGGTGTTCAGCGTGCGGTCACGGGTCGAGCCGCCAGCGCCGTAGGTGCAGGAAAAGAAATCAGGGTTGTAGGTGGCCAGCTGACGGGCAGTGGCGAGCAGTTTTTCATGCCCAGCATCGGTCTTGGTCGGGAAGAACTCGAAGCTGTAGCGACGGTCTTGGGACATGGTCATACCCTTGGAAACAAGAACCTTCGAGGCGCTGCAATTCCATGTGGGAGCGAGCTTGCTCGCGAAAACGGTGGGTCAGCCAACAATGGTGTTGAATGATAAACCGCATTCGCGAGCAAGCTCGCTCCCACAGGAAGAGCGAGCAGTCAGCGCCTGTTAGTAGCGGTAAGCGTGCGGCTTGAACGGGCCTTCGACGGTCACGCCGATGTAGTC
>NZ_JAOEJU010000021.1 GCF_025447595.1 Pseudomonas koreensis
GTGGATCAGTCGCCATCACCGCTAATTGACACACCGCCTTCGCGAGCAAGCTCGCTCCCGCAAAAAAAGCTTCATCTGCACCGGTCAGTCCATCACCAAGGAGCCTCACATGAACACCCCCTTCAACGCCCCGACCCCGAACACCAAAATCCCGGTCACCATCCTCACCGGGTTCCTCGGTGCCGGCAAAACCACCCTGCTCAATTACATCCTCAAGGAAAACCACGGCCGCAAGATCGCGGTGATCGAAAACGAGTTCGGCGAAGTCGGCATCGACGGCGATCTGGTGCTCAGCTCCGAGACCGAAGAAATCTACGAAATGGTCAACGGCTGCGTCTGCTGCACCGCCGAAGTCCGCGAGGACCTGGTGCGGATCGTCCGCGAACTGGTGGCGCGCCCGGTGCGGCTCGACCACATCCTGATCGAGACCAGCGGCCTGGCCGACCCGTACCCGGTGGCCCAGAGCTTTTTCATCAACGACCCGATTGCCGAAGAAGTCGAACTCGACGCCATCGTGACCATGGTCGATGCCAAGCACATCGCCCAGCACCTGGAAGACCTGCAACTGGACGGCGTCGACAATCAGGCGGTGGATCAGATCGTCTGCGCCGACCGCATCGTCATCAACAAGGTCGATCTGGTCAGCGCTGAAGAGGTGGAAACCCTGCGCGGCAAGATCCGTGGATTGAATGCCACGGCGGATCTGGTGACCTCGACCCACGCACAGATCGACCTGTCGAAGATCATCGGCATCGGTGCCTTCGAATGCACGCAGAAGCTGATGGAAATCGGCGCGGATCAGCACGATCACGATCACCACGACCACGACCATGACCATCACACTGAAGAGCCCGACCACGAGCACGACCCGAGCGTTTCGTCTGTGGGAATCGCCGTGGACGGCGCCGTCAACCTGATGGCGTTCCACCGCTGGATCAGCGAGTTGCGCAGTGCTCAGGCCGACAACCTGTACCGCATGAAAGGCGTGCTGGCGGTGGCCAACGAAGACCAGCGCTACGTGCTGCAAGGCGTGCACAGCCTGGTGGAGTTCCGCGCCTCGACCGCGTGGGGTTCCGAGCCGCGCTCGAGCAAGATCGTGTTCATTGGCCGCGACCTGGATCGGGCGGCGCTGAATCAGGGCTTCGCCGCCTGCCTGGCCGGCTGAAACCCGGCATCGGAGCCGGTGGATGGCGGTTCCGGGCACACAGAACGAATGACTGATGCACGCCATGGGAATAACACAAAACCCTGTGGGAGCGAGCTTGCTCGCGAAGAGGTCGGCACACTCAACCCCTCAGTTGACTGACCTGCCGCTTTCGCGAGCAAGCTCGCTCCCACAAGGTTCCACAGTGTTCTCGAGCCAAGCGGCATCAGACGAATACCCCTCTGTACCAATTAACAACAGCTAGAGGTGATTCCCCATGTCGTCAGCCAGTTCCTCCTCCACCGTCCACCCTGTCGACCGCGTCTTGCCGGTGCGACAGATGCTCACCCTCGGCCTGCAGCACATGGCCGTCTCGTACATCGGCGCCATCGCCGTGCCGTTGATTGTCGCCAGTGCCCTGAAGATGTCCCACGCCGACACGGTGGTGCTGATCAGCACCACGCTGTTCTGCTCCGGCATCGCCACCCTGTTGCAGACCGTCGGTTTCTGGAAGTTCGGCGTGCGCCTGCCGATCCTGCAAGGCGTGGCGTTCAGCAGCGTCGGGCCGGTGATCGCCATCGGCAGCAACCCGGAGGTGGGATTTGCCGGGGTGTGCGGGGCGGTGATCGGCGCGGGGATTTTCACCATGCTCATCGCCCCGTTCGTGGGCCGCTTGCGACGGTTTTTCCCGCCGGTGGTGACCGGCTGCATCGTCACGGTGATCGGTCTGCAGCTGTTCCCGATTGCCTATGAGTGGGTCGGCGGCGGGCGCAACGCGAGCAACTTCGGTGCGCCGGCGTTTCTCGCCGTGGCCGTGGTGGTGTTGCTGACCATCCTGCTGGTCAACCGCTATGGCAGCCCGTTGCTGCGCAACATGGCGGTGCTGGTGGGGATGCTGGTGGGTGCCGGTCTGGCTTACGGCCTGGGCATGGGCAACTTTCACAGCGTCGAGGACGCGCCGTGGCTGACCGTGCCCTACCCGTTCTATTTCGGTTTGCCGACCTTCAGCCTGATCCCCATCGCCACCATGGTGGTGGTGATGATCGTGCAGATGGTGGAGTCCATGGGGCTGTTCGTGGCCATTGGCGATATCGTCGACAAACCGGTGGAAGACAAACAAGTCATCAATGGCCTGCGCGCCAATGGCCTGGCCAGCACCATCGCCGGGATGTTCGCCGCGTTTCCGTTCATTGCCTTCATGGAGAACGTCGGGCTGGTGATCCTGACTGGCGTGCGCAGCCGCTGGGTGGTGGCGATCAGCGGTCTGCTGATGTGCTCGATTGCGCTGGTGCCCAAGGCCGGGGCGATCATTGCCTCGATGCCGACCGCCGCGCTGGGCGGTGCCGGCATCGCCATGTTCGGCGTGGTTGCGGCGGCCGGGATCCAGACCCTGGCCAAAGTCGATTACGAGCGCAATCGCTACAACGTGCTGATCGTCGGTTTCACCATCGCCGCCGCCCTGGTGCCGGTGCTCGCCCCGACCCTGTTCAAACAATTGCCCGAGTGGTCACAGCCGTTCCTGCACAGCAGCGTGGTCATCGCCTGCCTGGTGTCGGTGCTGCTCAACGCGGCGCTCAATGGCGTCAGCGTGCCAGAAACCACACCCGGCAAATCCGCCTCGCACATCCTCTGACTGGAGCTGCCCATGACTCAACTTCAAAACATCCTGATCAAGCACCCGGTGGCGGTGATGACCGGCCTGCGCGGCCCCCGTGCCCGGGCCGGCGCCGTGGACATCCGCGTGGTCAACGGCCGGATCGCGGAGATGGCCGCCAACCTTGAGCCGCAACCCGGTGAGCGGGTGATCGACGCCCGCAATTCGGTGGTCTATCCGGGCTGGATCAACACCCACCATCACCTGTTCCAGAACCTGCTCAAAGCGGTGCCCGAAGGCTTGAATCAGGACTTGCAAGGCTGGCTGGCGAGCGTGCCCTACCCGCGCCTGAACCGCTTCACCCCGCAACTGGCACGGATCGCCGCACGGTTGGGGATGGTCGAGCTGCTGCTGTCCGGCGTCACCACCTGCGCCGATCACCATTACCTCTACCACGCCCACGGCAGCACCGAGACCGGCGACTTGCTGTTCGACCTCGCCGAGGAATTCGGCCTGCGTTTCGTGCTCTGCCGTGGCGGTGCGCTGGAGTCTGCCAGCGCACATCCGGGCTTCTCGAAAACCGCGCTGCAACCGGAATCCCTGGAGCAAATGGTCGGTGACATCGAACGGCTGAAATCGCGCTACCACCAGGACACCCCAGATGCGCTGCGCCGGGTGGTCGTGGCGCCAACCACGCCGACCTTCTCGCTGCCGCCAACCCTGCTGCGCGAACTGGCGCACACCGCCCGAGGCATGGGGTTGCGCCTGCACACGCACCTGTCGGAGACCCAGAACTACGTGAATTTCTGCCGCGACAAATACAACTGCCTGCCGGTGGAATTCGTCGCCGAACACGAATGGCTCGGCTCCGACGTGTGGTTCGCCCACGCCGTGCACCTGCAACCGGGAGAAATCCGCATGCTCGCCCAGACCGGTACCGGCGTCTCCCACTGCCCGGTGAGCAACGCCCGGCTGGGCAGCGGCGTCGCACCGATTCCGCAAATGTACGAGGCCGGCGTGCCGATCTCCCTCGGCGTCGACGGCGTGGCCTCCAACGAATCCGGAAGCATGGTCGGCGAAGCCAACACCGCCTGGCTGATCCACCGCGCCGAACAAGGCGCCTCGGCCACCACCGCCGAAGACGTCATTCACTGGGGCACGGCCGGCGGCGCACAAGTACTCGGCCTCGGCGCGGTCGGCACGCTGGAAATCGGACAGGCAGCGGATCTGGTGATCTACAGCCTCGACCATCCACGGTTCTACGGCTTCCACGACAGCGCTGTCGCACCGGTCGTCGCGGGTGAGCCGATTGCCGTGAAGTACAGCCTGGTGGGTGGGCGGATCGTCGTCGACAACGGGGTGATTCCGGGGCTGGATGTCGAGCGGATGCGGGCCGAGGCCTGGGAGGGTGTGCAGGCGATGATGAAGGTCGACGATTGACTCGCTGGCGAGAAAAAAATTGTGGGAGCGAGCCTGCTCGCGAAAGCGGAGTATCAGACACAGATTTGTTGACTGATCCACTTCGTTCGCGAGCAGGCTCGCTCCCACAGGAATCGCGGTGCATTGGCGAACTCGGAAGCTGTCGACTAACGTTAGTACCTCATCGGATTGAGCCCCTGCCAGCAACACCGGGCTCTTGATCAAGGAGAGACTGATGACATCCAACCGCCTCATCGAACAGACCTATCGCACCTGGTCCAGCCCCATCCTGCTGGAGCTGAAAAAGCGCGAGCACGAGATGGCGCCGGCCGAACGCCAGGCGCTTGAAAAGGTACTGGTGGAAAGACGATTGCTGGACGTTGGCAACCCGAACGGCAGTGACCGCCGCAAAGGTTCGGCGAACATCAACGAAAGACCTGGGTAGTCGCAAGCCAATGTACAGAAACTGTGGGAGCAAGCTCGCTCCCACAGGTAAAACTTTGCCTGGCAATAGAATGTTTTGCCGACTCATCCAGCTCTGTCCCTGTTCACGCCGCCCGTTGCCCTCCCGCCACCGCCGCCGAAGCCGCCAGCATTGCCCGCAACAACACCGCACAGCCAGCCGCCAGATCATCCGGCGCGGCGTTTTCGATTTCGTTGTGGCTGATGCCGCCTTCGCACGGTACGAAGATCATCCCGGCCGGGCCGAGTTCGGCGAGGAAGATTGCGTCATGACCGGCGCCGCTGACGATGTCCATGTGCGACAGGCCCAGACCTTTGGCGGCGCCGCGCACGGCTTCGACGCAGCCTTTTTCAAAGTACAGCGGCGGGAAGTCGGCGGTCGGGGTCAGTTCATAGGTCAGGCCGTGTTCTTCGCAGGTCGCTTCGATGACTTGCTTGACCTCGGCGATCATCGCGTCGAGGCGTGCCGGTTCAAGATGCCGAAAGTCGAGGGTCATGCGCACTTCGCCGGGGATGACGTTGCGCGAGCCGGGATAGGCTTGCAGGCAACCGACGGTGCCGCAGGCGTGGGGTTGATGACCGAGCGCCGCGCGATTGACCGCGCCGACGATCACCGAGGCGCCGACCAGAGCATCCTTGCGCAGGTGCATCGGGGTCGGGCCGGCGTGGGCTTCGACGCCGCGCAGTTTCAGGTCGAACCACTTCTGCCCCAGAGCGCCGAGTACCACGCCGATGATTTTCTGTTCGTCCTCAAGGATCGGGCCTTGTTCGATGTGCGCCTCGAAATAGGCGCCGACCTTGTGCCCGCTGACTTTGCGCGGTCCGGCGTAGCCGATGGCGTTCAGTGCTTCGCCGACCGTGACGCCATCGGCATCGACCTTGGCCAGGGTTTCTTCGAGGGTGAATTTTTCCGCGAACACGCCGGAGCCCATCATGCACGGGGCGAAGCGCGAGCCTTCTTCGTTGGTCCAGACCACCACTTCCAGCGGCGCCTCGGTTTCCACGCCCAGGTCGTTGAGGGTGCGCAGCACTTCGACCCCGGCCAGCACGCCGAAGCAGCCGTCGAACTTGCCGCCGGTGGGCTGGGTGTCGATGTGGCTGCCGGTCATCACCGGCGGCAGGTTCGGATTGCGGCCGGGACGGCGAGCGAAGATGTTGCCGACTTCATCGACCGTGACGCTGCAACCGGCGTCCTTGCACCACTGCACAAACAGGTCGCGGGCCTGGCGGTCGAGATCGGTCAGGGCCAGGCGACAGACCCCGCCCTTGACCGTGGCGCCGAGTTTCGCCAGTTCCATGAGCGACGCCCACAAGCGGTCGCGGTTGATGTGCTGGTGGGTCGATTGCAGAACGTCTACGGCTGCGTTCATGGGGATCTCCTCAGGCAGTTCTTATGGATATTGCTGCGGTGACTGTCTGGCCGCCATCGCTGGCAAGCCAGCTCCCACAGGGAATGCAGTCGTACACAAATGCTGTGTCCACCGGAAAACCTGTGGGAGCGAGCCTGCTCGCGATGAGGCCCTCCTCTACACCGGTGATTTCACGGCAGAAGGCTGCGCACGCATCGCGCACAACCCGTAATAGATCAACCCGCCCAGCGCCGAGCCGGTGAACCAGCCATAGCTGTAGAACCAGCTGAATGCGCTGCTGCCCAGGGACAGCAATGTCAGCACCACCGGCACGCCGAACGCGATGAACCCGGACCAGTTCCACGCCGGGTACACGTCGTCCCGGTAGAGGCCGGCCAGGTCCAGTTGCTGTTTTTTGATCAGGAAATAGTCCACCACCATGATCCCGGCAATCGGCCCGAGCAGGCTGGAATAGCCCAGCAACCAGTTCGAATACACGGTTTCCAGGCTGACATCGGAGACGATCAGCCCGAGCTTCTTCAGCAGCTCATGGCCCATCAGCGCCAGACCGACGAACCCGGTGAGGATCACCGCCTTGGTGCGGTTGATCACCTTGGGCGCGATGTTCTGGAAGTCGTTGGTCGGCGAGACGATGTTGGCGGCGGTGTTGGTCGACAGCGTGGCGATGATGATCAGCGCCATGGCCACCGCGACCCACACCGGGCTCTGAATGTGGCCGATCAAAGTCACCGGATCGGAAACGCTGACACCCACCAGTTTCACCGACGCGGCGGTCATCACCACGCCCAGTGCGGCGAACAGGAACATGGTCAGCGGCAGGCCGAAAATCTGCCCGAGGATCTGATCCTTCTGGCTGCGGGCATAACGGCTGAAGTCGGGAATGTTCAGCGACAGCGTGGCCCAGAAGCCGACCATCGCCGTCAGCCCGGCGGCGAAGTAACTGACCACGCTTGCGCCCTCGGGACGCTTCGGCGGAATCGCCAGCAGTTCGGTCATCGACACATTGGGCATGGCCCACACCAGCAGCCCGATGCCGACCGCCACCAGCAGCGGCGCCGACAGGGTTTCCAGCCATTTGATCGACTCGGCGCCACGGATCACCACCCACAGGTTGAGCGCCCAGAAGATCATGAAACCGATCACCTCCCCCGTCCCGCCGAGGGATTTCCAGCCCTCGAACACAGAGCCGAGAAACAGGTGAATCGCCAGCCCGCCGAACATGGTCTGGATGCCGAACCAGCCGCACGCCACCAGCGCGCGGATCAGGCACGGCACGTTGGAGCCGAGAATCCCGAACGACGAGCGCAGCAGCACCGGAAACGGAATCCCGTACTTGGTGCCAGGAAACGCGTTGAGTGTGAGGGGAATCAGGACGATGACGTTGGCAAACAGAATCGCCAGCAAGGCCTCGCCGACGCTCAGGCCAAAATACGCGGTGAGGACGCCACCGAGGGTGTAGGTCGGCACGCAGATCGACATGCCGACCCACAGCGCGGTGATGTGCCATTTGTTCCAGGTTCGTTCGCGCACCTTGGTCGGTGCCATGTCGTGGTTGTAACGGGGACTGTCGAGGACGTCGCTGCCGGCTTCGAGTTCGAACAAGCCGTCGCGCTCGGTCACTTGCGATCTGTTCTGTTGCATGGCCGCTCCACTGTTCTTCTGATTATTTTTTGCTCATCAGGCGGCTGCACACGCAGGTGCGAGCCGGACGATGGCCGGAGGAACTGACAACTTTCTTGCACCGGCCATGGTGTCAGCGGCGGCATCAATAAACGTGCCGGGTGCCCCGCTTGCGCATCGGGCCGTGCTTTTAAAGCTTTGTAACTGACTGATGTTGATCAGCTTTAATTATTCACCTGGTGAGGCCGCGAAAACTTGACTGAACACTCAGGCTAAATGCCAGGCAAGTTGTTCGAATTGTCAGGACTCAATCTGGTGCACTGCATTATTTTTCTTTAGAACGCATCACCCGCAGCTCAACTTCAAGCGGCTGATTTCACATAGGAAATCTTGCTCATATTTCCAACCTGTCAAGTGCGTCAAAATGGTGAAGCGCCTCACCATTTTGGTGATTTTGTATTTTTATCTATATTTATCAGCTACTTAAAACAGTCATAAGCTTATAAAAAATAATCTTGATCAATTGCAGAACTGCGACTAGCGTCTATTCCTGACAGCGCTGACAAGATTATGCATTTGGCGCTGCAAACAATAAAACACTAGAACCGGCACAAGTCGGTCATGCCTGCGAGGAACTCGGAATGTCTCTGTTGATCCGTGGCGCCACCGTTGTTACCCATGATGAAAGTTACCGCGCCGATGTCTATTGCGCTGACGGCGTGATCAAAGCCATTGGTGAAAACCTGGATGTTCCCGCCGGCGCCGAAGTGCTCGACGGCAGCGGCCAATATCTGATGCCCGGCGGCATCGATCCACACACCCACATGCAACTCCCGTTCATGGGCACCGTGGCCAGCGAAGACTTCTACAGCGGCACCGCCGCAGGCCTGGCCGGCGGCACCACCTCGATCATCGATTTCGTGATTCCCAACCCGCAGCAATCGCTGCTCGAAGCCTTTCACCAGTGGCGTGGCTGGGCAGAAAAGTCCGCGTCGGACTACGGCTTCCACGTCGCGATCACCTGGTGGAGTGAACAGGTGCGCGAGGAAATGGCCGAGCTGGTCAGCCATCACGGGATCAACAGCTTCAAGCATTTCATGGCCTACAAAAACGCGATCATGGCCGCCGACGACACGCTGGTGGCGAGCTTCGAGCGCTGCCTGGAACTCGGCGCGGTACCGACCGTGCACGCGGAAAACGGCGAGCTGGTCTATCACCTGCAACGCAAGTTGATGGCCCAGGGCATCACCGGGCCGGAAGCACATCCGCTGTCGAGGCCCTCACAGGTTGAAGGCGAAGCCGCGAGCCGGGCGATCCGTATCGCTGAAACCATCGGCACGCCGCTGTACCTGGTGCACGTCTCGACCAAGGAGGCCCTCGACGAAATCACCTACGCCCGCAGCAAGGGCCAACCGGTCTACGGCGAAGTGCTGGCCGGGCATCTGCTGCTGGACGACAGCGTCTACCAGCACCCGGACTGGCAGACCGCCGCCGGTTACGTGATGAGCCCGCCGTTCCGTCCGCGCGGGCATCAGGAGGCGCTGTGGCATGGCTTGCAAAGCGGCAATCTGCACACCACCGCCACCGACCATTGCTGCTTCTGCGCCGAGCAGAAAGCCGCGGGGCGCGACGACTTCAGCAAGATCCCCAACGGCACCGCCGGCATCGAAGACCGCATGGCGGTGTTGTGGGATGAAGGTGTTAACTCGGGACGCTTGTCGATGCAGGACTTCGTCGCCCTCACCTCCACCAACACCGCGAAGATCTTCAACCTCTACCCGCGCAAGGGCGCGATCCGTGTCGGCGCCGATGCCGACCTGGTGCTGTGGGACCCGCAAGGCACCCGCACCATCTCCGCCAAGACCCACCATCAGCAGGTGGACTTCAACATCTTCGAAGGCAAGACCGTGACCGGCGTACCGAGTCATACCGTCAGCCAGGGCCGGGTGGTCTGGGCTGATGGCGACCTGCGCGCCGAACGTGGGGCGGGCCGCTATATCGAACGGCCAGCGTATCCGGCGGTGTTTGATTTGCTGAGCAAGCGGGCTGAGTTGCACAGGCCAGTTGCGGTTAAACGCTGAAATCCAGGCCTTCGGCCTTCGCTAGCAAGCTAGCTCCCACAGGGAAGTGCATTCCAAATGTGGGAGCGAGCTTGCTCGCGAAGAGGTCCGCATAGACACCACAAAAAACCACTGCCCGACAGAGGCAGAAAACCTCAATTAACCGTGAGGCAAAAAACCGTGATCGAGACCCTGAACCATCTCCCGCACCCGCACGAAAGTGCGGCCGCCCTCGCCGGCCATTTCACCGATCTGGCGCCGCCACTCAACGACCGTCAGGCGCATCTGGAAGCCTCGCGCTGCCTGTATTGCTACGACGCGCCGTGCGTGAATGCGTGCCCGAGCGAGATCGACATTCCGTCGTTCATCCGCAATATCCATCAGGACAACGTGCCCGGTGCGGCGCAGAAAATCCTCTCGGCGAATATCCTCGGCGGCAGTTGCGCTCGAGTCTGTCCGACCGAAATCCTTTGCCAGCAAGCCTGCGTGCGCAACAACGCCCACGAATGCGCGCCGGTGCTGATCGGCCTGCTGCAACGCTACGCCGTGGACAACGCGCACTTCAGCGAGCACCCGTTCCAGCGCGCCGCCGCCACCGGCAAACGCATCGCGGTGGTCGGTGCCGGCCCGGCGGGATTGTCCTGTGCCCATCGCAGTGCGATGCACGGGCATGATGTGGTGATTTTCGAAGCGCGGGAAAAGGCTGGCGGGCTCAACGAATACGGGATCGCCAAGTACAAACTGGTCGACGACTACGCGCAGAAGGAACTGGATTTCCTCCTGCAAATCGGCGGCATCGAAATCCGTCACGGCCAGAAACTCGGTGAGAATCTGACCCTCAGCGAACTGCATCAACAGTTCGACGCAGTGTTCCTCGGCCTCGGCCTGAACGCCAGCAAGCAACTCGGCCTGGCCCACGAAGACGCGCCCGGCCTGCTCGCCGCCACCGACTACATCCGCGAACTGCGCCAGGCCGATGACCTGTCGCAACTGCCGCTGGCCGAACACTGCATCGTCCTCGGCGCCGGCAACACCGCCATCGACATGGCCGTGCAAATGGCCCGCCTCGGTGCCCGCGACGTCAATCTGGTCTATCGCCGTGGTGCGGCGGACATGGGTGCCACCGGCCACGAACAGGACATCGCCAAGGCCAATCAAGTGCGGCTGCTGACCTGGGCGCAACCGGATGAAGTGCTGCTCGACGCTCAAGGCAAGGTGCGCGGCATGCGCTTCGCCCGCACGCATCTGGTGGAAGGTCGCCTGCAAACCACTGGCGAAACGTTCGAGCTGGCCGCCGATGCGATCTTCAAAGCCATCGGCCAGGCCTTCGACGGCAGCGCCCTCGCCGACCCGCTGGCCCGCGAGCTGAAGCGTCAGGGCGAACGCATCCAGGTCGATGAAAACCTGCGCACCAGCATCCCCGGCGTGTATGCCGGCGGTGACTGCACCAGCCTCGATCAGGACCTGACCGTGCAAGCGGTGCAACACGGCAAACGCGCCGCCGAGGCGATCAACGCTCAACTGATGCTCAACGTGGAGGCTGCGTAAATGGCCGATCTCTCGATTGTCTTCGCCGGCATCAAAGCCCCCAACCCGTTCTGGCTGGCCTCCGCGCCGCCGACCGACAAGGCCTACAACGTGGTGCGCGCCTTTGAGGCTGGTTGGGGCGGCGTGGTCTGGAAAACCCTGGGTGAAGACCCGGCGGCGGTCAACGTGTCGTCGCGCTACTCGGCGCACTACGGCAACAACCGCGAAGTGCTGGGTATCAACAACATCGAACTGATCACCGACCGCTCGCTGGAGATCAACCTGCGGGAAATCACTCAGGTGAAGAAGGACTGGCCGGATCGCGCGCTGATCGTGTCGCTGATGGTGCCGTGCGTCGAAGAGTCGTGGAAACACATCCTGCCGCTGGTGGAAGCCACCGGCGCTGACGGCATCGAGCTGAATTTCGGCTGCCCCCACGGCATGCCCGAGCGCGGTATGGGCGCGGCGGTCGGTCAGGTGCCGGAGTACGTCGAACAGGTCACGCGCTGGTGCAAGACCTATTGCTCGCTGCCGGTGATCGTCAAACTGACGCCGAACATCACCGACATCCGCGTCGCTGCCCGCGCTGCTCACCGGGGCGGCGCCGATGCGGTGTCGCTGATCAACACCATCAACTCGATCACCAGCGTCGACCTCGAACACATGGTCGCCCTGCCCACCGTCGGCAGCAAAAGCACCCACGGCGGTTATTGCGGTTCGGCGGTCAAGCCGATCGCGCTGAACATGGTCGCGGAAATCGCCCGTGATCCGCAGACCCAGGGCCTGCCGATCTGCGGCATCGGCGGCATTGGCAGCTGGCGTGATGCGGCGGAGTTCATCGCACTGGGCAGCGGCGCGGTGCAGGTGTGCACGGCGGCGATGCTCCACGGTTTCAGGATTGTCGATGAGATGAAGGATGGTTTGTCGCGGTGGATGGACAGTCAGGGTTACGCCAGCATCGCCGAGTTTTCCGGGCGCGCGGTGGGCAACACCACCGACTGGAAGTACCTGGACATCAACTATCAGGTGATTGCGAAGATCGATCAGGAAGCGTGTATCGGTTGCGGGCGTTGCCACATTGCCTGCGAGGACACCTCACATCAGGCGATCAGCAGTCTGAAACAGGCCGATGGCACGCATCAATATGAAGTGATCGACGATGAGTGTGTGGGGTGCAATCTGTGTCAGATCACCTGCCCGGTGGCGGATTGCATCGAGATGGTGCCGATGGAAACGGGCAAGCCGTTTCTGGACTGGAATCATGATCCGAGGAATCCGTATCACGTCTCACCTTGAGGCATGCGGCGTCTGAGCTGACGCTTTCGCGGGCAAGCCCGCTCCCACAGGGTTCTCTGGTGTACATGACACTTGAGGACAACTCGAAAACCTGTGGGAGCGGGCTGCCCGCGAAGGCGTCGGCAGTCACAACACATGGCTCAAGGTTCTAATCCAATCCCCCGCAAAATCACGCTAGTCACCGTCTGCACCGCCCGCTCGAACTGCATGTCCGACAGCGGCTGGTGCTCATTCAAAATATTCACCTGATGATCGAAGTCCGCATAGTGCTGCGTCGACGCCCAGATCATATACAGCAGGCTAGACGGCTCCACCGGCAAAATCCGCTTGTCCTCGACCCACTGCCGGATCTTCGCCTCCTTCATCTTGGCCCAGTCATACAGGCTCACATCCAGCGCCTCACCGAGGGTCGGCGCGCCGTGGATGATTTCGTTGGCCCAGACTTTCGAACCGTAGGGCCGGCTGCGCGAGTGGTTCATCTTGGCGCGGATGTAGCTGCTGAGCACCACGCGCGGATCGTCGAACATCTCGAAGCACAGCGCGTCCTGCTTCCATACTTCCAGCAGGTCGAACAGCACCGCGCTGTACAGCTCGCTCTTGGTTGAAAAGTAGTAATGCAGGTTGGATCGGGGCAACTGAACTTCAGCGGCAATGTCCGCCATGGCGGTGCCGCCGAAGCCTTTTTCGGCGAAGACTTTTTCCGCCGCCAGCAGGATCTTGTCGACGTTGGTGCGGCGGATTTCGATCTTGTGATTGCCCATGAGGGCTCCCTGAAGACAACGTTGTTGAAGACTAGCATCCGCTCTGGGCAAGGGGCGACAGTCAAGAACGATTCTTCACACACTTGGGCTTTTTTCTGGTTTAGGATCGCCCTCCTTCTCCCCGCCAGACACTGAAGGCTCTTGTCCATGACCATTCGAAAGCGCATCGCTGCGGATGATCCGCAGCTCGCCGCATTGTGGGAGCGCTCGGTCCGCGCCACCCACGATTTTCTTCCGGAAGACGACATTCACCGACTGTTCCCGCTGGTGCGTGACACCTACCTGCCCGCGCTGAATGTGCAGGTCTTCGAGAACCCCGACCACTCCCCGGCAGGCTTCATCGCCACCGACGACGACACCGTGCAGATGCTGTTCATCGACCCGGCCCGGCGTGGCCAGGGCATCGGCCGGCGCCTGCTCGACCACGTCCGCCGTCCGTTGCTGAAGGTCGACGTCAACGAACAGAACCCGCAGGCACACGGTTTCTACCGACACTACGGATTCGAAGACATCGGCCGCTCGGCACTCGACGGCGAAGGCCGGCCCTTTCCGGTCATTCACATGCGCCTGAAAGCCCTGTGATGCACGTTCTATACTCAGCCCGCCATTTCACTGAAAGGAATCTTTCCATGCCGATGAAAAAACTGTTCACCGCTGGCGCGCTGCTGGCTTCGCTGGTCGTCACTTCCCAGGCGTTCGCCCACGCCCATCTGAAAAGCCAGACCCCGGCTGCCGACAGCACCGTTGCCGCGCCGGCCGATCTGCGCCTGGTGTTTTCCGAAGGCGTCGAAGCCAGCTTCACCAAAGTCACCGTGACCCGCGATGGTGCCCCGGTGGCGGTCAAACCGCTGACCACCGAAGGTGACAAGAAAACCCTGATCGTCACCCCCGAAGCCCCGCTGACCGCTGGCGAATACAAGGTCGAATGGCACGCGGTGTCGGTCGATACGCACAAAAGCGAAGGCGCTTATCAGTTCAAGGTTGGCCAGTAATTCATGAGTGAAGCGCTGGTGCTGTGCCGGTTCCTGCATTTCATCGTGGTGTTGATGCTGTTCGGGGCCTGGCTGTTCAGGCCACTGCTGCTCAAGGGTGAAGCGCCGCTTCTGGATCGGCACCTCGCGCGACTGACCCGCTGGCTGGCGGCGATTGCCTTGGCCAGCGGCGTCATCTGGGCTTTGTTGATCACCGCCAGCATGGCCGGTTCGGCGGCGGCCGCGTTTGATCCGGCCACCGTCGAGCTGGTACTCGGCCATACGTTTTTCGGCCAGGTCTGGCGCTGGCATCTGCTGATCAATGCCCTGTTGCTGGCGTTGCTGCTTACGCCGTTGCGTTCGAACCGGCCATTGCGGCTGGGCCTGAGCGCGTTGTTGCTGATGACGCTGGCGCCGGTCGGTCACGGCGCAATGCTCGATGGCTTCAGCGGGCAGATGCTGATCCTCAATCAGGTCATTCATCTGACTTGCGTCGGCGCGTGGCTCGGTGGGTTGCTGATGCTGGTGATGATCCTGCGACAACCTGACCAGACCGTACGCGAAATCTTGCAGCGATTCAGCGGGCTCGGTTACGGGCTGGTCGCCGGCCTGCTGGTCACCGGTTTGATCAACGTCCGCGTGCTCACCGGCCAGTGGTGGCCGACTCCATTGTTCTCGGGGTTTGCCCTGATCCTGTTGATCAAGGCGCTGCTGGTGTTCGGCATGCTTGCACTGGCGCTGTTCAATCGCCTGCGGATCAACGATTGCGAACAGCGAATCGACACCCTCAAACGCAGCGTGATGCTCGAATGGCTGCTGGGGATCGGCGCCGTGGCGGCGGTTTCCGTGCTCGGCACCCTGCCGCCAATGATCGCCGCCTGAAGGATCACCACACATCCGAGTGGGAGCGAGCCTGCTCGCGATGAGGTCAACATTTGCGGCATTGTGCTGACCGACACTCCGCAATCGCGAGCAGGCTCGCTCCCACAAAATATTGGCAGGCATCAGTGGGGTTGCGTATCACCCGCCGCCGTATCAATGCTGACCACCACCGACATCCCCGGCCGCAGGCGTTCGCTTTCTTGCTGATCCGGGTCAATGGTGACGCGCACCGGCACCCGCTGGGCGATTTTCACGAAGTTGCCGGTCGCGTTGTCAGCCTGCAATAACGCGAATTCGGAACCGGTGCCCGGCGAGATGTGCTGCACACGTCCGGTAAACTTGCGATGGTTCAGGCTATCGACAGTGAAGCTCACTGGTTGCCCGACGCGCACGTTATCCATCTGGGTTTCTTTCATGTTGGCGATCACCCATTTCTGGTCCGGCACCAGCGCCATCAACTGCGCCCCGGAATTGACGTAAGCGCCCAGGCGCACACCGATCTGCCCGAGCTGACCGTCACGAGGGGCGATGATCCGGGTGTTGGACAGATCGATCCGCGCCAGTTGTACCGCCGCCTCGGCACTGGCCACCGCTGCCTCAAGCGAACCGCGATTGACGATCACCGTTTGCAGATCCTGCCGGGCGATTTCCAGGTTGGCCCTGGCCTGCGCCACCGCCGCAATGCCTTGCGCGTTGGCGGCCAGCGCCACGTCCACCTCGCGCAGGGACACGGAGCCGTCATTGACCAGCGCCTTGTTGCGCCGCAGGTCTGCCTCGCTCTTGCGTAACTGCGCTTCGCTGTCGGCCACCACCGCCTGCCGCAACTTGATCGTCGCTTCGGCGCTGTTGCGCTGCTGCACGACGTTGGCCAACGAGGCCTTTTGCACCGCCAGTTGCGCCAGCGACTGGTCGAGGCGTTGCTGATAAATGCGGTCATCGAGGCGCACCAGCAAATCGCCCGCCTTCACAAACTGGAAGTCCTGCACCGGCACCTCGAACACGTAACCACTGAGCTGCGGCCCGATGATCGTCACCTGCCCGCGCACCAAGGCGTTTTCGGTGGTTTCGACCGCGCTGCTGAACGGCGGCAACTGCCAGGCGTAAAGCACGATCAAAACGCCGACGATGGCAATCGCAGCAAATCCCAGCGACGAGATGATCCGCACCCGCAGCGAGCGCGGTTCGGTGTTCGGCGATGACGGCGGTGCGACACCTTCGGGGGTGGCGGCGATGGCATTGGTAGTCGTGGTAGTCGGTTCGGTCATGAAGAAGTGGCACCGCTGGAAGGTACGGAAGGTGTCGGGGCGACAGTTTTGGTCGTGCTGATCAGCCACAACGTACGGATGGAAATCCAGATCATGGTCAGGATCGCGATCACTGTGATCAGCATGAACACATCGTTATAGGCCAGCACATTGGCTTCGCGGGTGGCGGCGTTGGCCAGGCTGCGAATGCCTTGCAGATTGCGCAGGCTCGGGTCCGCTATCAGGGAACCGACCGCCGAACCGCCGTTCTGCACCCGGGCCGCCACCAATGGGTCGGACAACACCAGTTGCTCGACGATGTGACTGGAATGAAACTTCTCGCGCACGATCTGGAACGTCCCCAGCAACGCCGCACCGATCAGGCCGCCAAGGTTGTTGCAGATCCCGAACAACACCGAAAAACTCACCAGGTTTCGCGGGTTGGTCAGCACGTTACGAGTGCCCAGCACCATGGTCGGGCCGAGGAAAAAAGTACTGCCGAACGCCAGCAGGAACTGGCTGAAATACAGATTCTGCGGGCGGGTCAGGTTGTTCGAGTAACTGTCCATCACCGACCCGGTCGCCATCATTGCCAGAGAAATGATCAACGGCATGATCAGGTGTTTCGGGTCGATGGTCAGCGCACTGGTCAGCAGCCCGGCGACGCTGCCGATCAGCATCACCACGTACAGACTGTGCAACTGCTGGCTGCTCATGTTGAGGTTTTGCATGAAGCCCACGGCGCCAGTGGATTGCTCCGAAGTCACCATGCGAATCAGGATCACCGCCAGCGCCAGGCGGATCATCACCCCGCTGCCGAGCCAGCGGGTCATCAGCATCGGGTTGCTGCGGTTGTGTTCGATGGCCAGACCCGCGAGGATCAGGACAATCGAGGCGGCCAGGGCGATGCCGATCCAGTCAGCCTCCAGCCACCAGTCGATGCGTCCCAGCGACAGCACCGCGCACAACAGCGCCACACCGCTGGCAAGAATAGCGAAGGTCAGAAAATCGAGGGGTTCGAAGGTCTTGAAGCGGTCACCGGGCGGCAGCTTCAGCATGAGCACGCAGCCCAGCGACAGCAGCGCCATGCCCAACTCGAACAGGTACAGACCGCGCCATTCAGCGATCTGCAACAAGTCCTCGGAAAACAATCGAGCCAACGGTAACGCGAGTTGCGAAGCGCCGAGCCCCAGCACCAACGCTTTCATCCGCCACTTGGCCGGGAACGCCTGCACCATGTAATACAGGCCCAGCGAACTCAACGCCGCGCCGACCATGCCGTGGGCCGCACGCACCGCTATCGCCGAACTCAGATCGTTGACGAACAAGTGGCCGAACGTCACCAGCGCATACAGCACCAGAAACACTTCAGTGAATGCGCGCAAACCGAACTGCTGGCGAAACTTCACCAGCAACAGGTTCATCGATACGTTGGTCATCACATACGCCGCCGGCAGCCAGGCCATCTCCGCCGTCGTCGCCCCCAACGCACCTTGCAGGTAGGGCAGGTTCGCGACCACCAGCGAGTTACCCAGTCCACCGGTCACCGCCACCAGCAACCCTACCAGCGCATAAGCCAGGCGCCGGGGATTGGAGTGCAGCGGTGTCGAGGGGGAGCCCGGAAGACTGGGTTTTTCGTGCGGCAGCCAGTTGCGCGGGGCGTATTGATCCATGGAAAAGCCTTGTACGAAGGTTACTGAAGTTTGCCGTAAATCCAGGCGTTACACACGTGTCCCCTCGAACACCGAGTCATCACATAACCGTCATCCAGCCTGAAAGGCCTGGGAGGAACACCCTCCGTCACTTTCAACAAAAGTCGCGTTGACAAGACCACAAATCCCTACCGATACTTCTGCGCAGTCATACGACAACCTACAACAATCACAAAACAATAAGTGCAGGGATTGCCATGACGACCACCTCTACCGCTCCAGCGACCTTCAACCGCCTGTTGCTCACCGGTGCCGCCGGCGGCCTCGGCAAAGTTCTGCGCGAACGCCTGCGCCCCTTCACCCGTATTTTGCGTCTGTCCGATATCGCCGCCCTCGCCCCGGCCATGGATGAGCGCGAGGAAGTCGTGCTCTGCGATCTGGCAGACAAAGACGCCGTGCACCAACTGGTCGAGGGCGTGGATGCCATTCTGCATTTTGGCGGTGTCTCCGTGGAGCGACCGTTCGAAGAGATCCTCGGCGCCAATATCTGTGGCGTATTCCACATTTACGAAGCCGCGCGCCGACATGGCGTGAAGCGAGTGATCTTCGCCAGTTCCAACCACGTCATCGGTTTCTACAAGCAGGACCAACAACTCGACGCCAGCTCTGCTCGCCGCCCCGATGGCTACTACGGACTGTCCAAATCCTACGGCGAAGACATGGCCAGTTTTTACTTCGATCGCTACGGTATCGAGACCGTCAGCATCCGTATCGGTTCCTCGTTCCCCGAGCCGCAAAACCGCCGGATGATGCACACCTGGCTGAGCTTCGACGATCTCACCCGCTTGCTCGAACGCGCCCTCGTCACCCCGAACGTCGGCCACACCGTGGTCTATGGCATGTCCGACAACAAGGACGTGTGGTGGGACAACCGCTTCGCCAGTCACCTGGATTTCGCCGCCAGAGACACTTCCGAAGTGTTCCGCGACAAGGTCGAAGCGCAGCCAATGCCGGCGGCCGATGACCCGGCGCGGATCTATCAGGGTGGCGCTTTCGTCGCGGCCGGCCCGTTCGGCGACTGAGCAGCACTCCGCGGACTTGATCGCTTTTCTGACAATACCAAGGGAATGAGTATGCAAGCCGAACTGATCGTCGACGCTCGTAACGCCGTGGGTGAGAGCCCGGTGTGGGTGGCGCAGGAAAACACTTTGTACTGGGTGGACATCGCCAATGGCGGCTTGCAGCGCTGGAGTGCCGACAGCGGTCAGGTTCGCACCTGGCAAGCCCCGGAAATGCTCGGCTGCATCGCCCGTCACAGCCATGGTGGCTGGGTAGCCGGGATGGAAAGCGGCTTCTTCCACTTGCGTGCCAATGATGACGGCAGCCTCGACAGCCAGCCGCTCGCGCACGTGGAGCACAGTCGCCAGGACATGCGCCTGAATGATGGTCGTTGCGACCGCCAGGGGCGTTTCTGGGCCGGCAGCATGGTGCTGGACATGAGCCTGCGCGCACCTGAGGGTCGGTTGTATCGCTATGGCGCCGGGCAGTCAGGCCCGGTCGAGGCGCAACTGGGCGGTTTGATCGTGCCCAACGGGCTCGCTTTCAGTCCCGACGGTAGAACCCTGTATCTGTCCGATTCGCACCCGGACGTGCAACTGATCTGGGCGTTCGACTACGACACCGAGAGCGGCACGCCGTCGAATCGCCGGGTATTCGTGGACATGAATCACTATTACGGCCGCCCCGACGGCGCCGCCGTAGATGCCGACGGCTGCTACTGGATCTGCGCCAACGATGTCGGGCTCGTTCACCGTTTTACCCCCGAAGGTCGCCTCGACCGCTCATTGCCGGTGCCCGTGAAGAAACCAACCATGTGCGCCTTTGGCGGCAGCGCAATGGACACCCTGTTCGTGACCTCGATCCGCCCCGCCGACGATGAGGATCCGCTGTCTCTGGCCGGCGGCGTATTCGCCCTCAACCCCGGCGTCAAAGGCCTGCCGGAGCCGCTGTTCAACGATTTGCTTTAACCCCCTGCCCCCGCTGCATCGCTGTGCCTTGAAAAGAAAAATAACAAGACTGGAGATTCGCCCCATGGACTTCAAACGCACGTTGCTCGCCGCTTCACTCCCGCTACTGTTTACCTTCGCCGGCGCCGTTCAGGCCCTGGAAATCAAGTTCGCCGACATCCACCCGGCCGGCTATCCGACCGTGATCGCCGAAGAACAACTGGGCAAGACCCTGGTCGCCGACAGCGACGGCAAACTGACCTTCAAGATGTTTGCCGGGGGTGTACTCGGCTCGGAGAAGGAAGTGGTCGAGCAGGCCCAGGTCGGCGCGATCCAGATGGCCCGGGTCAGCCTCGGCATCGTAGGTCCGGTGGTGCCGGACGTGAATGTGTTCAATATGCCGTTCGTGTTCCGAGATCAGGCGCACATGCGCAAGATCATCGACGGCGAAATCGGTGACGAGATCCTCGACAAAATCACCCAGTCCGAATTCAACCTGGTCGCCCTCGCCTGGATGGACGGCGGCACGCGCAACATCTACACCAAGAAACCGGTGCGCAATCTGGCGGACCTCAAGGGCATGAAGATTCGCGTGCAGGGCAACCCGCTGTTCATCGAAACCATCAACGCCATGGGCGGCAACGGCATCGCCATGGACACCGGTGAAATCTTCAGCGCCCTGCAGACCGGGGTCATCGACGGTGCGGAAAACAACCCGCCGACCCTGCTCGAACACAACCATTACCAGAACGCCAAGTTCTACAGCCTGACCGGGCACCTGATCCTGCCCGAGCCTATCGTGATGTCGAAAATCACCTGGGAAAAACTCACCCCCGATCAGCAGACCCTCGTGCGCAAGGCCGCCAAGGCTGCGCAGGCCCAGGAGCGCACGCTGTGGGACGCCAAATCCGCCAGCAGTGAAGAAAAACTCAAGGCCGCCGGTGTCGAGTTCATCACCGTTGATAAACAGCCTTTCTACGAGGCCACCGCCTCGATCCGCGAGAAATATGGCGCGCCTTACGCCGACCTGCTCAAACGCATCGAAGCCGTTCAGTAACCCTCCCTGCCCTCGCACAAAGGCCCGGCAGCGCTGACGTCGCCTGATGTCGGCGGCTGCCCGGTTACGGTGGAACCCGATGAAGAATCTGCTGCTGCGCTTCAACGACACGTTGTACATGACCTGCATCTGGGTCGCCGGCCTGTCGGTACTGACCATTTCCCTGATCATTCCCTGGGGTGTGTTCGCCCGTTACGTACTCGGTACCGGCTCGAGCTGGCCGGAGCCCACCGCGATCCTGCTGATGATGGTCTTTACCTTCATCGGCGCTGCTGCCAGTTATCGCGCCGGTGCACATATGGCGGTGGCAATGCTCACTGATCGCATGCCGCCACCTCTGCGTAAAACCATGAGCATCGTCTCTCAGCTGCTAATGGCAACCATCTGCCTGTTCATGACCATTTGGGGCAGCAAGCTCTGTCTGTCGACCTGGAACCAGTTCATGAGTGCGATGCCGACGTTACGGGTCGGTATTACTTACATGCCGATACCGCTCGGCGGCGCGCTGACGCTGGTGTTCGTCCTTGAGAAGCTCTTGCTCGGTGATCAGAGCAACCGGCGCGTCGTGCGTTTCGATCTGGTCGAAGAAAGCGAAGGAGCTGCCTGATGGACGCACTGATTCTGCTGGGCAGTTTTATCGTTCTGATCCTGATCGGCATGCCGGTCGCCTACGCCTTGGGCCTGTCAGCCCTGATCGGTGCATGGTGGATCGACATCCCGTTCCAGGCCCTGATGATTCAGGTTGCTGGCGGGGTGAACAAATTTTCGCTGCTGGCGATCCCGTTCTTCGTCCTGGCCGGGGCGATCATGGCCGAGGGCGGCATGTCGCGCCGACTGGTGGCGTTTGCCGGGGTACTGGTGGGTTTCGTGCGTGGCGGCCTGTCGCTGGTCAATATCATGGCCTCGACATTCTTCGGTGCGATTTCCGGATCCTCGGTGGCCGACACGGCTTCGGTGGGTTCGGTGCTGATCCCGGAAATGGAACGCAAGGGTTACCCACGGGAGTTCTCTACCGCGGTAACTGTCAGCGGTTCAGTGCAGGCGCTGCTCACGCCGCCAAGCCACAACTCGGTGCTGTATTCACTGGCGGCCGGCGGCACGGTGTCCATTGCCTCGCTGTTCATGGCCGGCGTGGTTCCGGGCCTGCTGATGAGCGCGTGCCTGATGGTGTTGTGCCTGATCTTCGCGCGCAAACGCGATTACCCCAAAGGTGAAGTCATTCCCATGCGTCAGGCACTGAAGATCTGCGGCGAAGCGCTGTGGGGCCTGATGGCGATGGTGATCATTCTTGGCGGCATCCTTTCCGGAATTTTCACCGCGACCGAGTCAGCGGCCATCGCCGTGCTCTGGGCATTCTTCGTCACCATGTTCATCTACCGCGACTACAAGTGGAGTGAACTGCCGAAACTGATGCACCGTACGGTGCGTACGATTTCGATTGTGATGATTCTGATCGGTTTCGCCGCGAGCTTCGGCTACATCATGACCCTGATGCAGATCCCGGCGAAGATAACCACGCTGTTCCTGACCCTGTCCGATAACCGCTACGTGATCCTGATGTGCATCAACGTCATGCTGCTGTTGCTGGGCACGGTGATGGACATGGCGCCGCTGATCCTGATCCTGACGCCGATCCTGATGCCGGTGATCCTCGGCATTGGTGTCGACCCGGTGCAGTTCGGCATGATCATGCTGGTCAACCTCGGAATCGGGCTGATAACGCCGCCAGTGGGAGCTGTATTGTTTGTCGGTTCGGCGGTGGGCAAGGTCAGTATCGAAAGCACGGTCAAGGCCTTGTTGCCGTTTTACGCAGTGCTGTTCCTGGTTTTGATGCTGGTGACTTATGTTCCGGCGCTGTCGCTGTGGCTGCCGCATCTGGTGTTGTAACGACCTCGCCACGGGCAAAAAAAGGCTCCCGAAAACGGAGCCTTTTTCATTGCCGGGTACACCTCAGGCGCGCAGCAGCATGTAACCCGCCACCACCAGACACACACTGGCAAACCCTACCTGCAACGTCCGCGCGGGCACCCGTGCGCAGAGCTTGCGGCCGAGGATCATGCCGACGATGCTCGCCACGATGAACGCCGCGCCCAAGTGATCGATCCGCACTCCGGCATGGAACGCGCCGACCACGCCAATGGCGGAAATCAGGCTGATGACCATCAACGAGGTGGCGACGATGCCGCGCATCTGCACATCGGTCAGTTGCTTGAACGCCGGCACGATCAGAAACCCGCCGCCAACCCCCAGCAACCCGGACACCACACCAGTGACTGCGCCCAGTGCAGCGAGGGTCGCGGTGCATTTGGCGGTCCAGTCGAAACGGCCGGTCTGCTCATTGAGCATGCAGTTCTTCTGGCCCCAACTGGCGTGGCCATGGTCGCTCGGGCCCTCTTGCTGGCGTTCGCGGCGCAGCATGCGCCAGGCCACCATCACCATCAGGAGGCTGAAGAGGATCATCAGGACCTTCTCCGGCAACTGATGCGCGAAGTAGATGCCCAACGGCGAAAACACGGCGCCAAGGGCGGCGATCAACAGCGCCGCGCGATAGCGCACCAGACCGTGACGCAAGCCATCAATTGCGCCGACCGCCGCCGCACTGCCCACGGCGAACAGCGCGACCGGCGCCGCCTGCGTCATCGTCCAGCCCAGACCGAGCACCAACGCCGGCACCGCGAGTATCCCGCCGCCAGCCCCGGTCAGACCGAGGATCAATCCCATCACCACGCCAAACAGACTTGCCAGCAACATAGAGTGTTCTCAGTCGACTTTCGACAGGCTCGTCAGCCATTCGCGGCCCTTGAGCATGCCGTTCCAGTAGAACCACGGCAGCAGCGTCGCCTTCAGCCACCACGCGGAACGGCGCGGAACGGTCGGGTCGAGTGGAAAGGTCGGGAGCAATTTTCCGCCATAGCCGAACTCTGCGAGGATCACCTTGCCCTTCTCCACCGTCAGCGGGCAGGAACCGTAGCCGTCGTACTTCAGTGGCAACGCCAGTTCCTTGCGCACGGCCAGCAGGTTTTCCGCCACTACCACGACCTGCTTGCGCACTGCCGCAGCGGTTTTCGCATGGGTGGTGCCGCAGATATCGCCCAGGGCAAACACTTCGGGATAGCGCGGATGTTGCAGCGTGTGCGGGTTGACCTCGCACCAGCCGGCAGCATCGGCCAGCGGACTTTGCGCGATGAAATCCGGCGAAACCTGCGGCGGGACAACGTGCAGCAGATCGAAAGTCCTGGCCTGACGGGTGACATTTCCGTCCGCGTCCTTGATGTCGAACCAGGCGGTTTTTGCCGGGCCGTCGACCTTCACCAGATTCGAATTGAACGCCAGCCGCGCATTGTATTTCTCGATGTACTTCATCAGCGGCGGCACGAAGGTCGGCACACCGAACAACGCGGCGCCGGCCAGATTGAATTCCACGTCGATGTTGCTCAGCACGTTGCCCTTCAGCCAGTGATCGCAGGACAGGTACAGTGCCTTTTGCGGCGCGCCAGCGCATTTGATCGGGATCGGCGGCTGGGTGAACAGGGCTCTGCCACCGCGCAGTTTCTGCACCTGATCCCAGGTGTATTGCGCGTGCTGATAGCTGTAGTTGGAGGTGACACCGTGCTGACCGAGACTTTCCTGCAAGCCTTCGATCTTCTCCCACGCCAGGCGCAGACCCGGGCAGACGATCAGGTTCTGATAGGTGACGGAGCGTTGATCGTTGAGGGTGAGACGGCGCTGGTCGGGGTCGATGCCGGTCACAGCCGCCTGAATCCAGGTGGCCTGACGCGGCATCACCTTGTTCATTGATCGGGCGGTGTCTTTGGCATCAAAGGCGCCACCGCCGACCAGCGTCCACGCCGGCTGGTAGTAATGCAGGGTGCTCGGCTCGATGACCGTGACCTTCAGGCCGGGATCGCGCTTGAGCAGGCTCGCGACAAAACCGATGCCGGCAGTGCCGCCGCCGATGACCACGATGTCCGCACTGATGGTTGGGCCCCAGTGTTGATCGTTCATTGTTTGTTCCTTATGGCTGCACGCAAGGATAGCCGGGTCTATTGCGCCCAGCTTTTGAGCACGGCTCCGCAGTAGAGTCCGGAGAGGGTTTTCATCACCTGGATCACTTCGTGACTGGCGAGACCGTAAAAAATGTACTTGCCTTCACGACGGGTCGCGACCAGCCCTTCATCGCGCAGGATGCCCAGTTGCTGGGACAGGGTCGGCTGACGCACACCGGTCATTTTCTCCAGCTCGCCGACGTTGCGCTCGCCTTGGGTCAACTGGCACAGGATCAACAGTCGGTCTTCGTTGGCCAAGGCCTTGAGCAGCGAGCAGGCCTTGGAGGCCGAGGCGCGCAGTTGGGCGACTTCACATTCGGTCAGACTGGATTGCATTTGCAGGATGCCTTCAACGTCACTTAAGCTGCGGACATTATGTGTTTACATAAAGTGTTGCAACCCTGACTTCCCATCTTCCCGCACAGGACCGTGTTCATGCCCGCGCTGATTGAAGCTTTCCTCGACCCCGCCTCTTCGACCTACAGCTATGTGGTCTACGAGACCGATGGCGGGCAGTGCGCAATCGTCGATCCGGTGCTTGATTACGATGGTGCTGCCGGCCGCACCTGCACGGCTCAGGCCGACAGGATCATCGCCTTCGTTCGTGCCCACAACTTGCAAGTACAGTGGCTGCTGGAAACCCACGCCCACGCCGACCACCTGTCCGCCGCACCCTATCTGCGCCGGGAACTGGGCGGGAAAATCGCGATTGGCGAATCGATCAGCAAGGTGCAGGACGTGTTCAAGGCGCTGTTCAACCTGGAACCGGAATTCCGTGTCGATGGCTCGCAGTTTGATCACCTGTTTGCGCCGAACGAGTCGTTCCGAATCGGCAACCTCAAGGCCACTGCCCTGCACGTCCCCGGTCATACCCCGGCCGACATGGCTTACCTGATCGATGGCGAGCAGATTCTCGTCGGCGACACGCTGTTCATGCCGGACGTTGGCACCGCCCGTTGCGACTTTCCCGGTGGCAACGCGCATCAATTGTTCAATTCGATTCACAAGCTGCTGGCCTTCCCGGCGAGCGTGAGGCTCTACGTCTGCCACGACTACCCGCCCGAAAGCCGACAGGCGCAATGCCAGACCACCGTTGGCGAACAACGCAAAAACAATATCCATGTGCATGACGGTATCGACGAAGCCACGTTCGTTGAAATGCGCACGCGACGAGATGCCGGGTTGGGCATGCCTACGCTGTTGCTGCCGGCGATTCAGGTGAATGTGCGAGCGGGCAATTTGCCCCCGGCTGAAGCCAATGGCGTGACCTACCTGAAGATTCCGATCAACTCGCTATAGGAATCAACCGCGCGAGTCGTGATGGCGGAAGCTTTTCCCACATCACGCGTCGATAGCCATGAACTGGCGTATTTCCAGCAAGCAGGCAGAATTCATTGGGCAATCAACCAATGGAGTGTGTGCAATATGGATATTCGCCGTAACCACCGGGATCTGTCGTCGCAACAGAAATCCGCTTTTATCGAAGCGGTTCTGAGGTTGAAAAACAACGTCAACAGCGTGCTGCGCCCTGGGCAGCAAAGTCGCTACGATGACTTTGTGCAAATCCACAAGAACTCGATGGGGCGTGGCAATCCGCTCGTTCCCAACCCGCATCGAAGCCCTCTGTTCTACCCGTGGCACCGGATACTGATCCGCCAGTTCGAACTGGCACTGCAAGCCGCCGTCGACGACCCTCGCATCACCCTGCCCTACTGGAACTGGCAACTCGGCGGCGCCGACAACCCGTTCACCTCGGACTTCATGGGCGGTAACGGCGATAACACCCAGAACCAGCTTGTCACAACCGGACCTTTTTCCAACGGACAGTCGCGATTCATTGTTTCGGTATGGGACGAGGGCGTCGGCAGCGCCGGCCTGCGCCGCAATCTCGGGGCGAACGGGGCGTTGGCATCCCCTGAAGGGGTCATCTCGGCTCTGAACCGTAGCGGCAACTGGGGGGAGCCAGACGGATGGGGCAATTTTTCAGAGCGTGAACTACACAATCCCGTGCACGCCTGGATTGGAGGCAACATGATGGAGGCCTCCTCTCCCAATGACCCGATATTTTTCCTGCATCACTGTTATCTGGATCTGTTGTGGGAGCGCTGGAAATACCAGCACCCAAACGTTGCGTTCCTTCCCGCCGCAGGCCCGGACGTCGGGGAGTTGAGCGCCTCAACGCTGGTCTTCCACCCGATAAACGAACCTGCCCCCTGGACCGAGAACTTTTTGGTTGAACAGGCTCTTTCCACGGAGGATCTGGGTTATCGATATGAGTACATCTGATTCCCGTGTGAAAATCAGCTACCCAGCGTCAACCCGTTCGCCGGCAACGGCAGCGCCGTCTTGTAGCGCACCTGCTTGAGCGCAAAACTTGACCGGATGTTCGCCACGCCCGGCACCTTGGTCAAAAAGTCCATCATGAACCGTTCGAGCGACTGAATGGTCGGCACCAGCACCCGGATCAGATAGTCCGGGTCACCGGCCATCAGGTAGCACTCCATGACTTCGGGGCGGTCGGAAATCGCCTCTTCGAAATGCTGCAGCGCTTCCTCTACCTGCTTCTCGAGACTGACGTGGATGAACACGTTGACGTGCAGGCCCAGCAGATCGGCATCAAGCAGCGTCACCTGCTCGCGAATCAACCCAAGTTCTTCCATCGCCTTGACCCGGTTGAAGCATGGCGTCGGCGACAAATTCACCGAACGGGCCAGGTCGGCGTTGGTGATGCGCGCATTCTCCTGAAGGCTGTTGAGAATGCCGATGTCGGTACGGTCCAGTTTGCGCATGAGACAAAACCACCTGTTTTTTTATGTTTATGCAGATTTTCTATCTGCAAATGATCTCCAGCGCAACGAAACAGAGAGAAATATTCTTCTTGCCCGGGCCTATGATTGTTGTAGGACAAGATTTCTTTTATCGAAGAATGACTGCCAGCTCACTACAAGAAATTCACAAGATCGAGCGTAGAAGCCATGACCCAAGCGTATGAACCGCTGCGTCTGCACGTCCCTGAACCCTCGGGCCGCCCAGGCTGCAAAACCGACTTCTCCTACCTGCATCTGACCGATGCCGGCACGGTGCGCAAACCTTCCATCGACGTAGAACCGGCAGACACCGCCGACCTGGCCCGTGGCCTGATCCGCGTGCTCGACGACCAGGGCAATGCCCTCGGCCCATGGGCTGAAAACGTGCCGGTCGACATCCTGCGCAAAGGCATGCGCGCCATGCTCAAGACCCGGATCTACGACAACCGCATGGTGGTCGCCCAGCGTCAGAAAAAAATGTCGTTCTACATGCAAAGCCTCGGCGAAGAAGCCATCGGCAGCGCCCAGGCCCTGGCCTTGAACATCGACGACATGTGCTTCCCGACCTACCGCCAGCAAAGCATCCTGATGGCCCGCGACGTACCGCTGGTCGACCTGATCTGCCAACTGCTGTCCAACGAGCGCGATCCGCTCAAGGGCCGTCAGTTGCCGATCATGTACTCGGTCAAGGACGCCGGTTTCTTCACCATTTCCGGCAACCTCGCCACCCAGTTCATTCAGGGTGTGGGCTGGGGCATGGCCTCGGCGATCAAGGGCGACACCAAAATCGCCTCGGCCTGGATCGGCGACGGCGCCACCGCCGAATCGGACTTCCACACCGCCCTCACCTTCGCCCACGTTTACCGTGCGCCGGTGATCCTCAACGTGGTCAACAACCAGTGGGCGATCTCGACCTTCCAGGCCATCGCCGGTGGTGAAGCCACCACCTTCGCCGGACGCGGCGTCGGTTGCGGCATCGCCTCGCTGCGCGTTGACGGCAACGATTTCTACGCGGTCTATGCCGCTTCCGCATGGGCTGCCGAACGCGCCCGTCGCGGCCTCGGCCCGACCATGATCGAATGGGTCACCTACCGCGCCGGCCCGCACTCGACCTCCGACGATCCGTCCAAATACCGTCCTGCCGACGATTGGAGTCACTTCCCGCTGGGCGACCCGATTGCCCGCCTGAAACAGCACCTGATCAAGGTCGGCCATTGGTCGGAAGAAGAGCACGCCGCCGTCAGCGCCGAGCTCGAAGCCGAAGTGATCGCCGCACAGAAACAGGCCGAACAGTACGGCACCCTTGCCGGCGGCCAGATTCCAAGCGCCGCGACCATGTTCGAAGACGTCTACAAAGAGATGCCGGAGCACTTGAAGCGCCAGCGTCAGCAGTTGGGGATCTGACATGAACGATCACAACAACAATATTCAGTTGGAAACCGCCATGACCACGACCACCATGACCATGATCCAGGCCCTGCGCTCGGCCATGGATGTGATGCTTGAGCGTGATGACAACGTTGTGGTGTTCGGCCAGGACGTCGGCTACTTCGGCGGCGTGTTCCGTTGCACCGAAGGCCTGCAGACCAAATACGGCACCTCGCGGGTGTTCGACGCACCGATCTCCGAGAGCGGTATCGTCGGTGTCGCCGTGGGCATGGGCGCTTATGGCCTTCGCCCTGTCGCCGAGATTCAGTTCGCCGACTACGTATACCCGGCGTCCGACCAGATCATTTCCGAAGCCGCCCGCCTGCGTTATCGCTCGGCCGGCGAGTTCACCGCGCCGATGACCCTGCGCATGCCTTGCGGCGGCGGCATCTACGGCGGCCAGACCCACAGCCAGAGCATCGAGGCGATGTTCACTCAGGTCTGCGGACTGCGCACCGTCATGCCGTCCAATCCGTATGACGCCAAAGGCCTGCTGATCGCCTCCATCGAAAACGATGATCCGGTGATCTTCCTTGAGCCAAAACGCCTGTACAACGGTCCGTTCGACGGCCACCACGACCGCCCGGTAACCCCGTGGTCGAAACACCCGGCCGCCCAAGTGCCGGACGGTTACTACACTGTGCCGCTGGACGTTGCCGCCATCACTCGGCCGGGCAAGGACGTGACCGTGCTGACCTACGGCACCACCGTGTATGTGTCGCAGGTCGCCGCCGAAGAATCCGGCGTCGATGCTGAAGTCATCGACCTGCGCAGTCTGTGGCCGCTGGACCTGGAAACCATCGTCAAATCCGTGAAGAAAACCGGCCGTTGCGTCGTGGTTCATGAAGCCACCCGCACCTGCGGTTTCGGCGCCGAACTGGTGTCGCTGGTGCAAGAGCATTGCTTCCACCACCTGGAAGCGCCGATCGAACGCGTCACCGGTTGGGACACCCCCTACCCGCACGCGCAGGAGTGGGCGTATTTCCCTGGGCCGTCCCGAGTGGGCGCGGCGCTGAAACGGGTCATGGAGGTCTGAATGGGCACGCACGTTATCAAGATGCCGGACATCGGCGAAGGCATCGCAGAAGTAGAACTGTCGCAGTGGCACGTCAAGGTTGGCGATCTGGTCGTTGAAGACCAGGTGCTGGCGGATGTGATGACCGACAAGGCGATGGTGGATATTCCGTCGCCGGTTCACGGCAAGGTGATTGCCCTTGGCGGCCAGCCGGGCGAAGTGATGGCAGTCGGCAGCATCCTGATCAGCATCGAAGTTGAAGGCGCAGGCAATCTGAAGGAGTCGGACAAACCGGCGCCTGTTGCGGCGAAAGAAGTACCTGTCGCACCGAAAGTTGAAGCGGCCGTTGAAAGCAAACCCGCCGCGCCGCGTACGGGTCCGGTTTGCCAGGGCCCGATGGTTGCCCGCGAAGCCGATGAGCGTCCGCTGGCCTCGCCGGCCGTGCGCAAACATGCGCTGGACCTGGGCATTCAATTGCGTCTGGTGCGCGGTTCCGGCCCGGCCGGTCGCGTGTTGCACGAAGACCTCGACGCCTATCTGGCGCAAGGTCAGTCGAACGCGTCGGCGCCGGTCGCCGCCGGGTACGCCCAACGTCACGATGAAGAACAGATTCAGGTTATCGGCATGCGCCGCAAGATTGCCCAGCGCATGCAGGACGCCACCCAACGCGCGGCACACTTCAGTTATGTCGAAGAAATCGACGTCACTGCGATCGAAGAACTGCGCGCCCACCTGAACGAAAAACACGGTGCGAGCCGTGGCAAGTTGACCTTGCTGCCGTTCCTCGTGCGCGCCTTGGTCGTCGCCCTGCGCGACTTCCCGCAGATGAACGCCCGTTACGACGACGAAGCCCAGGTCATCACCCGCCTCGGCGCGGTGCATGTCGGCGTCGCCACCCAAAGCGATGTCGGCCTGATGGTGCCGGTGGTGCGTCACGCCGAGGCGCGCAGCCTGTGGGACAGCGCGGCGGAAATCTCCCGCCTCGCCAACGCCGCACGCAATGGCAAGGCCAGCCGCGATGAACTGTCCGGCTCGACTATCACCCTGACCAGCCTCGGCGCCTTGGGCGGCATCGTCAGCACCCCGGTGCTGAACCTGCCGGAAGTAGCGATCGTCGGTGTAAACAAAATCGTCGAACGCCCGATGGTCGTCAAAGGCCAGGTGGTGATCCGCAAGATGATGAACCTCTCCAGCTCCTTCGATCACCGCGTGGTCGACGGCATGGACGCGGCGCTCTTCATCCAGGCCATTCGTGGTCTGCTCGAACAACCCGCGACCCTGTTTGTGGAGTGATGGCATGCAATCTCTGAACACCACGCTGCTGATCATCGGCGGCGGCCCCGGCGGTTACGTGACGGCCATTCGCGCCGGGCAACTGGGCATTTCGACCATCTTGGTCGAAGGCGAATCGCTGGGCGGCACCTGCCTGAACATCGGCTGCATTCCGTCGAAAGCGCTGATTCATGTGGCCGAGCAGTTTCACCAGACTCAACATCACAATCAGCATTCGGCACTGGGCATCAGCGTTTCGGCGCCGACCCTCGACATCACCAAGAGCGTCGAGTGGAAGGACGGCATCGTCGATCGCCTGACCACCGGCGTCGCCGCGTTGCTGAAGAAGAACAAGGTTCAGGTCATCAACGGCTGGGCCAAGGTCATCGACGGCAAGACCGTGGAAGTCGGCGATACCCGCATCCAGTGCGAACACCTGGTACTGGCCACCGGCTCGAAAAGCGTCAACCTGCCAATCCTGCCGATTGGCGGGCCGATCATTTCGTCCACCGAGGCGCTGGCACCGAAGTCGGTTCCGAAGCGCCTGATCGTGGTCGGCGGTGGTTACATCGGTCTGGAACTGGGCATTGCCTATCGCAAGCTCGGCGCCGAAGTCAGCGTGGTCGAGGCACAGGATCGGATTCTGCCGGCCTACGACGCCGAACTGACCCAACCAGTGCACGATGCGCTGAAGCAACTGGGCGTGAAGCTGTACCTGAAGCACAGCGTGCTGGGTTTCGACGGTACGTTGCAGGTGCGCGATCCGAACGGCGACACCCTGAATCTGGAAACCGATCAGGTGCTGGTGGCCGTCGGTCGCAAACCCAACACCCAGGGCTGGAACCTCGAAGCGCTGAACCTGGACATGAACGGCTCGGCGATCAAGATCGACAGCCGTTGCCAGACCAGCATGCGCAACGTCTACGCCATCGGCGACCTGAGCGGCGAGCCGATGCTGGCCCACCGCGCCATGGCTCAAGGCGAGATGGTTGCCGAACTGATCAGCGGCAAGACCCGCGAATTCAACCCGACCGCCATCGCCGCCGTGTGCTTTACCGACCCGGAACTGGTCGTTGTCGGCCAGACGCCGGACGAAGCCAAGGCTGCGGGACTGGACTGCATCGTGTCGAACTTCCCGTTCGCCGCCAATGGCCGGGCGATGACCCTGGAATCAAAAACCGGCTTCGTGCGGGTGGTCGCTCGTCGGGATAATCATGTGATCGTCGGCTGGCAGGCGGTGGGTGTCGGGGTGTCGGAGCTGTCGACCGCGTTTGCGCAAAGCCTGGAAATGGGCGCGCGACTGGAAGACATCGGCGGCACCATCCATGCGCACCCGACCCTGGGTGAAGCGGTGCAGGAAGCTGCATTGCGTGCGCTTGGGCACGCGTTGCACCTGTAAAAAACCGACGCGGGGGAGTTTTTTCATAAGCAGGCTAATAAATCTGCTGCTCCCCCCATCGCCCGGGCTGCGAAACCGCTCAAGAATGAAGTATTGTTGTGCCCATCCAAAAAAACGTCAGAAGCCTTGAACCGCTTCGGCGGTTGTTCAGTGATAGAGGGTGTCATGGGTAACGAAAGCATCAACTGGGACAAGCTGGGTTTTGACTACATCAAGACCGACAAACGCTATCTGTCGTACTTTCGCAACGGCGAGTGGGACAAAGGCACCCTGACCGAAGACAACGTGCTGCACATCAGCGAAGGCTCCACTGCTCTTCACTATGGCCAGCAATGCTTCGAAGGCCTGAAGGCCTATCGTTGCAAGGACGGCTCGATCAACCTGTTCCGTCCGGACCAGAACGCCGCGCGCATGCAACGCAGCTGCGCCCGCCTGCTGATGCCGCATGTGTCCACCGAGCAGTTCATCGAAGCGTGCAAGGAAGTGGTTCGCGCCAACGAGCGTTTCATCCCGCCTTACGGCACCGGCGGCGCGCTGTACCTGCGCCCTTTCGTGATCGGCGTGGGTGACAACATCGGCGTGCGTACCGCGCCTGAGTTCATCTTCTCGGTGTTCGCGATCCCGGTCGGCGCCTACTTCAAGGGCGGCCTGACCCCGCACAACTTCCAGATCTCCACCTTCGACCGCGCCGCGCCACAAGGCACCGGTGCCGCCAAGGTCGGTGGCAACTACGCCGCCAGCCTGATGCCGGGCTCCCAGGCCAAGAAAGCGCACTTCGCTGACGCCATCTACCTGGATCCGCTGACCCACAAGAAGATCGAGGAAGTCGGTTCGGCCAACTTCTTCGGGATCACCCACGACAACAAGTTCGTGACCCCGAACTCGCCGTCGGTACTGCCGGGTATCACCCGTCTGTCCCTGATCGAACTGGCCAAGTCCCGTCTGGGCCTGGAAGTGGTCGAAGGCGACGTGTTCATCGACAAGTTGTCGGACTTCAAGGAAGCCGGTGCTTGCGGTACCGCTGCGGTGATCACCCCGATCGGTGGCATCAGCTACAACGACCACCTGCACGTGTTCCATAGCGAAACCGAAGTCGGCCCTGTGACCCAGAAGCTCTACAAAGAGCTGACCGGCGTACAGACCGGCGACGTCGAGGCGCCAGCAGGCTGGATCGTCAAGGTTTGATCTGACGGCCAGATGCACAAAAGCCCCCATCGAGTGATCGATGGGGGCTTTTTCATTCGCCTCGCTCGCTGGCCTTCATGGCAATCCGCTTGCCCGCGCGACCGGCAATCCCGCTCGCCTGCCCGTTCTGCTGCTTGCCCATGCGCGCCTGGGTAATCAATTCGGGAATCAGCTCCCCCTCCGGCAGGTTCTTCCAGAACCTCATGGGCAAATGTCCCTGCATGACCTTCTCGTTCAACCGTGCCGGATTGAAGATGTGGCTGTAGTACGTCAGCCACAAATCATCGTGGGGATCATCGACGTTCTGCGCCAGTTGCTGCCATTCCACCGGGCACTGGCGTTGATGGATCAGTTGTTCGCCATCGTAATAAACCCCGTCGCGGGGGGTGGCGATCAGCCAACGATGCCGGCCCATGCGCCCGATGAAGTGTTCGCTGGCGCTGTGCAGGATGTCGTGGGCCGGTTCATGCCACGCCACATATTGCGGGCCCGGCAACTCTGGCGGGCGCTCGATGAAACGCACGAACGCATGCAAATGATGGGCTTCACGTTGCACCTGCTTGATCCGCCGCTGCAACTCGCTGCCCAGTTTGTCGCCGGCCATCATTGCCGTGCGATCGCCATGGCTGACGCGCCAGAGCACTTCATAAAGCAGACTCCAGCGCTGATCGCCACGGTATCGCGACGCTTGTTCCAGCGTATCGAGCAACGCACGCGGAATCCGCGCCTGAAACGGTCCCTGCCCTTCAGGCACCGACACGTCACTGGCGAACAGGTCACTCACCCCTTCCGACGCCCAGCTCACCAGACTCGGATCGATTTCATGACTGAGCAGCCAGCGCGCCTGCTGGCGCCAGATGTCGAACAGGTCGTCGCAATCGAGGTTGATCATCCCCACAGCCCCATCTGCTGCGGCATCGGCCGGTCGCGCAGCTGTTGATAGAGCATCTGGCTGGTGACCTCGGCCTGCTGCGGGTGGTAATCACTGGTGATGATGAACGGCTTGGCCTTGGCCAGCACGCAACGCATTCGCGCCACGTCTTCGTAGCGAATGCGCCGCTGCCGACGAAGTTCCACCAGGCGCTCGGTGGTGCGCAGGCCGATGCCGGGAATGCGTGAGATCAGCGCCGGTTCGGCGCGATTGAGGTCCAGCGGAAACACCTCGCGATTTTGCAGCGCCCAGGCCAGTTTCGGATCGATGTCCAGCGCCAGATTGCCCGGCCCCGTGAGCAACTCACCAGCGGTATAGCCATAACCGCGCAGTAAAAAATCAGCCTGATACAAGCGATGCTCGCGCATCAGCGGCGGCGCGGCCAGCGGAACGCTTTTCGGGCTGTCGGGAATCGGGCTGAACGCCGAGTAATAGACCCGACGCAGGCGGAAGTTACCGTAGAGCGCCTGAGCGCTGTGCAGGATGGTGCTGTCGTCGGTGTCATCGGCACCGACGATCATTTGCGTGCTCTGCCCGGCCGGGGCGAACTTTGGTGCGCGGGGTTCGTTAAGCACGGTCTGCACACCGGTGTAGATGGTGTTCATCGCCTGCTTGATCGAACCGATGTGCTTCTCCGGCGCGAGGGTTTGCAGGCTGGCATCGGTGGGCAATTCGATGTTGACGCTCAAGCGGTCGGCGTAGCGCCCGGCCTCTTCGATCAGCGCGGGATCCGCATCAGGGATGGTCTTGAGATGAATGTAGCCACGGAACTCATGCTCTTCGCGCAACAGCTTCGCGACGCGCACAAGTTGCTCCATGGTGTAGTCCGCCGAACGGATGATCCCCGAGCTTAGGAACAACCCGCTGACGCAATTGCGCCGGTAGAAATCCAGCGTCAGCGTTACCACTTCCTCGGGCGTGAAGCGCGCACGGGGGACGTCGCTGGAGCGGCGGTTGACGCAGTATTGGCAGTCGTAAAGACAGAAATTGGTCAGCAGAACCTTGAGCAGCGACACGCAACGCCCGTCCGGCGTGTAGCTGTGGCAAATGCCCATGCCATCGGTCGAACCCAGCCCGCTCTTGCCCTCGGAACTGCGCTTGGGCGCGCCACTGCTCGCGCACGAGGCGTCGTACTTGGCGGCGTCGGCGAGGATGCTGAGCTTGTCGATGATTTGCATGGCACGGACTCGATACTGTTCGTATATACAGTATAGAGAGCGTTTGACTCATACAAGATGCAATACCGTTCTTCGTCGGATTATCGCGCCGCAGCAGTCAGGTCAATTTGACTCAATTGCAGTCAGATTGACTCGATATCACGAAGGTCATAATGACTATCAAATCTGCGCAGCCCTTGATATTCGAGGCTGCCCGGCATGGCCCGAAAATTGACTGACCCACGGTAGCCATTTGGCTGAAGACCAAAAACGGGAGTTGAACATGGATCATGTTTTTCAGGGCAAGCTTGCCGTCATCACCGGTGCCAGTTCAGGCATAGGCCTGGCCGTTACCGAACGCCTGCTGAATCAAGGCGCACGCGTGTTGGCCATGTCGCGAAAACTCGGCGCACTGGCCGAACTGCTTGAGCGGTATCCCCACCAACTAGTCTGGCATCCCGGCGATGTCACTCAAGCAACCGACCTTGCCGCTTTGGCCGATCAGGCTGCGAGCGTGGGCCAGGTAAGTTTCGTGGTACCCAACGCCGGTATCGCGGAACTCGCCGACGGGCTCGACAGTTCGGCGTTCGAGCGCCAATGGGCAGTGAACGGCGCCGGCGCCCTGAAAACCTTGGCCACCCTGCGCCCGCACCTTGCAGACAAGTCGTCAGTGGTGTTCATCGGTACTTTCCTGGCGCAAATCAGCTTCGCCGGACTGGCCGCCTACATCGCGTCAAAAGCAGCATTGATCACCCATGCCCGTACTCTCGCGGTCGAGCTGGCGCCCCATGGCGTGCGCATCAATTGCGTCTCCCCCGGCCCGACCGCAACGCCGATCTGGTCAACGCTGGGCCTGAGCGACGAAGCGCTCGGGAACGTAGCCCAAGGCGTCAACCAACGTCTGTTGAGCGGGCAGTTTCTCGAACCGTCGGCAGTGGCCGACGTCATTCTTTTCCAGTTGAGCAATGGCGCTCGCGGCGTCATTGGTCAGGATTGGGTGGTCGATAGCGGATATACCCTGAGCTAACGCGCATGGAGCGATCCGGGCGTGGAATCTGTCAGCTGGCGACCTGACGAATCCCGCCCGGACTCGGGCACAACCAGCCCCCATCGAGACGCCAGTTCTCGGCGCCCCTGCACCGTCAACGTCAGCGCCCGACTGTCCAGATCCTGCGTCACCCATTTGCGCTTCAACGCAGCCTGCAATAACGCCGCCCCGAGCGAACCGCCTAAGTGCGGCCGACGCATGCTCCAGTCCAGACACGGGCAAGCGAAGCGTCGACGCAACGTCGACAGATCCTTGACCTCAATGCCCAACCCTTCAAACAAAGCCTCGCCGCTTTCACTGAGGCGATAAACCTGCTCATCGGTTTCCACCAGCCATCCCGCCTCAAGCAACCGGTCATGCAGCAACACCGCCAGCGTCCCGGCCATGTGGTCATAACAGGTGCGAGCGAATTGCAGGCGATCCGGTGTGTGCGGTTTGAAGGTCGGTGCGGGGTTCTGACCGATCACCATCAGCGCTTCCAGCGCCTGGGCCACGCGTTTATCCGCGAGGCTGTAATAACGGTGGCGGCCCTGTACATGCAGGCGCACCAGCGCCAGATCCTTGAGTTTGGCCAGGTGCGCGCTGGCGGTCGAAGCGCTGACGTCGGCGAGGGTCGCCAGCTCCGTGGCGGTGCGGGCGTGGCCATCCATCAGCGAGCACAGCATTTTGGTCCGCGCCGGCTCCGCGATGGCGGCGGCCACTTGCGAGACACCGATGTCTTGATGTTCTGCGTGCATATTTCGCTCCCGGACGAATCATCGCCCTCAAGGACTGGAGATAGTAGCAACACTTTCCCCACCGACAAGGTTGCGATCCATGGACCCGATCATCGCTGCAACTCACGCCGATCCTTATCCCTACTACGCCGAACTGCGCGCATCGGGTGGGCTGACTTTTCATCACGGACTGAAACTGTGGGTCGCCAGCAGCGCCCGGGCGGTTTGCGCGGTGTTGGCGCATCCGGATTGCCGGGTGCGTCCGGTGCAGGAACCGGTGCCCAAGGCTATCGCCGATGGCATGGCGGGCAAGGTGTTCGGCCAGTTGATGCGTATGAATGACGGCGAAGCTCAGCGTTGCCCGCGCTCGGCCATCGAGCCGCCGTTGGGGCTGTTTGAGCGGGACGAAGTCAGCGCGCTGGTGTCCGCGCGGCTGATCACGAACGATTCCGACGGCCTCTATAAAGCAATGTTTCGCGGCCCGGTGTGCGTAGTTGCCTCGCTGCTCGGATTCACCCCGGCGCAGGCGCGGATAATCAGTGAACTGACGGCGGATTTCGCGGCGTGTCTATCGCCGTTGAGCAATGACTTGCAACTGGCGGCAGCCCATCGAGCGGCGGAGCAATTGCACGGGTACTTCATCGATTTGCTGGCGGATCCGAATCCGTTTCTCGCCGACATTCAACAGCGTTTTGCAGGCGAAGAGGAGGTGCTGATCGCCAACCTCATCGGCCTCTGCTCGCAGACATTCGAGGCCACCGCAGGGCTGATCGGCAATGCGCTGGTGGCTTTGCAGCGCCAGCCTGAATTACACGCGGCGTCAGTGGATTCGCTGCTGGCTGAAGTCCAGCGGCTCGATCCATCGGTACAGAATACCCGTCGTTTTGTGTCGAACAGCTGTGAAATCGACGGCATGCGACTGGAAGCGGGCGATGTGATTCTGGTGTTGCTGGCCTCAGCCAATCGCGACCCGGCCCTGAATGAAAATCCGGATCTGTTTCTGACGGATCGCCCGAACCGCCGCAGCTTCACGTTCGGCAGTGGTCGGCATCAATGTCCGGGGCAAAAGTTAGCGATGACGATTGCCAGCGCTACCGTTGGTGAAATCCTCGCCCACGACATAGACCTGAAGCGGTTCGCCTGGCATTACCGCCCTTCGCTGAACGGGCGAATTCCGCTGTTCAGCGAAGTACGGGCTTAGGCGCTGCGCAATTCGATCGTCAGGTGCGACAACTCATGCACCGGTGCCAGACGCTCGCGAATCGCTTCAGCAGTCACGCCAGCCGCCGCGACTACGCTGACAATCGCCGCCCGCGCCTGCGGGCCGACCTGCCAGACGTGCAGGTCGCTGATGCGCACGTCGTCGGAGGTTTCCAGCAGTTCGCGGATCTCCTCGGCCACCGGTTCATCGGTGGTATCGAGCAGCACGGCTGCGCTGTCGCGCATCAGGTTCCATGCCCATTTGGCGATGACGATGGAGCCGACGATGCCCATCACCGGGTCCATCCAGACCCAGCCCAGATAGCGCCCGGCAAGCAGCGCGGCGATCGCCAGCACCGACGTCAACGCGTCTGCCAGTACGTGCATGTAGGCGGAACGCAGGTTGTTGTCGTGATGGTGATGATGGCCATGATCGTGGCTATGGCCGTGGTCATGATGGCTGTGATGGCCGGCCAGCAGGAAGGCGCTGAGCAGGTTGACGCCCAGGCCGACCACGGCAATCAAGGTCGCTTCGCCGAACGCCACGCTGGTGGGTTCGAACAGACGGAAAACCGATTCCCCCGCAATGCCCAGCGACACCAGCCCCAGCACCATCGCCGAGGCAAAACCCGCCAAATCGCCGACCTTGCCGGTGCCGAAACTGTAGCGCCGGTTGTTGGCGTTGCGCCGGGCAAAACCATAGGCCGCCACCGCGATGCCCAAGGCACCGGCGTGAGTCGCCATGTGGAAACCGTCGGCCAGCAGCGCCATGGAGCCGGTGAGATAACCGGCGGCAATTTCGCCGATCATCATCACGAACGTCAGCGCCACCACCCACAAGGTTCGGCGGGCGTTGTCGTCGTGGGATGCACCGAGGAACTGGTGATCGTGGGAAAACGTTTCAGCCTTGAGTGTCATGGCGTGGTTGCTCACTTGGAATAACGGCGAATGGCCTGCAGCAACTCTTCCACGCCCTGGGCGCGGGCTTCATCGCTGAGGTCTGGATGGGCGACATGCTCGCGTGCGTGGGCCTCGATGAACTGCTCCATCAGGCCGTTGATTGCCCCGCGAACCGCCGCCATCAGGTGCAGCGTCTTGGCGCAATCTGCCTCGGACTCCAGCGCCCGTTCAACCGCCTGAACCTGCCCGGCAATGCGCCGGACCCGGTTAAGCAACTCGCCTTTGTGTTCGTGAGTGTGCGACATACCTATACCCCCTACCCCTATATGGCGAGCATAGTCGCTGTTCGGATTGAAAGGGGCAAGGTCTGTTTTCGACCGTCCGTCGCGGCCTGAAATTTTATGTGAATGGATTGAGACGACGCGTCAGATAGCGCCGCCTCTGAAAGGCTTTTCAGATGCAGGGTCGTTGGGAGCCCTCGTCTGTCAGGCCCATTGCAGCGGCGGGGACGACGAGAAACAGAGGTCTACGTCCAGTTTTGCAGCGGCCGACAAGTTGACCAGCGCATCCAGCGAGAACTTGTCGATTTTGCCGTTGAGTACGTCGTTGAGGCGCGGCTGAGTGATGCCAAGACGCTTGGCCGCCTCTTTCTGAGGGAGCTCCCACGCACGAATCGTTTCGCAAAGCGTGCGCATCAGCTTGGCCCGCAGACGCATGTTGGCCGCTTCCTGCGGCGTGTCTTCCAGTGCATCCCAGATGCTTGAGAAACGCTGGGGAGCGTTTTGATGATCCTTCATGGCTTAACCTATTTCCTGGTATCTGGCCCGTGCCAGCTCTATGTCTCGCGTCTCGGTTTTGCGCGTGGTCTTTTGCAAGGCGTGCAGCACATAAATCGCGTCAGGCCGGTTGACCACATAAAACACTCGAAACGCCCCTGAGTCTTCGGTGATTCTGATTTCATTGACGCCCCGTCCGACGGTTTTCATGGGGCGCCAGTCGAAGGGTTCGTCACCCTGCTGCAACAGATCCAATTGAAATCCTGCAGCTCTGCGAGCATCGAGGGGAAAAGCTCTCAGATCCTTGAGCGCACTCCCGACAAATACCACGTCCTTGTGTCTTGGCATTGGCATCTCCTGTGTTGGAAGGAAAAGCGTAATAGCCCGTACGGAATCGTGTCGCGGCGGTGTGTTGCAAGGAATGGCAGCGATCACATACCAGCAGATTATATCGAAACCGATATAAATCAAGTTTGAATTGGCTTATCTGACATTTGGTATCACAAAGCAGAAATTCGCGAGCCAGCACACCTGATAAGCCGACGCAGAACCCTTGTGGGAGCGAGCTTGCTCGCGATGGCGGACTGAAAAATGAAGCATCATTTTGCCGTCATCCGAGAGGCTACATCGCCTTGCGCCTTTGCCTACAACTACGCCAGAATCCGCCGGCTTGTGCAGTTTGGAGCCTGCCCGTAACTTGATTCGCATCACTGAATGGTCAGTGAACGGGTTTAGTCGCTCGGCGTTTTATCCAAGCTCGCAAGCTGTTTTTCAGTCAGGCATTCCCACGCCTGTACTCAATGGCGGCTGTGCGTAGGGCGCTCTAGGGCGCGCCAGTAGTGCTTGGATACTGGTCGACTAACCTGCGTACAGCTGCCACCTATTGTTTAGTCGCAAGAACGTGTCAGCCTCGATTGGAGGTTTCCAAGCAAATGATCAAGCCAACGCCTAATCCACCCGAAACAGACGTACCCAACGAGTCCGACCCAACTTCCCCCTACTCCACAACCGATTCAAAAAAACTCCACGAAGCCGCCGAGCGCGCCCTCGACCATTACCTGAAACCCTCCGCCCCGAAACAGCACTGCCCCGGCCGCATGTTCCTGGTCGCCCCCGACCTGGATCAACATGCCCTGCTGGCCCACGCCTGCGAATCGATGACTTCGGCCAGCGTGATGCTCAGCGACTTCGCCGCGCTGCTGGACCCGCCCTACCGCAGCACCGTGCTGGGCATCGCCCAAGTAGTGATGTGTGGCGAACTAGCCGTGAACCGGGCGCTGGACACTCTCGATGCCACGACCTGAGGAACACCCATGGAAAGCAAATCCGATGCACACATCGTCGCCGCCCTGATCTCCATCGGCCTCAACGAGAAAGACAGCCAATGGGCCCAAAAAGCCTGTCTGCTGCTGCTCGAGAGCGAACGAAAATCCATCGTCAGCGCCGCACTCACCGCCCTCGCCCAACTCGCCCGTGACCATGGCGAACTGGACCGCAGCCGCCTGCTGCCGGCACTCACCAGCGTAAAGCGCAGATTTCCAAGCCTGACCGGCACGGTTGCCGCGACGCTGGACGAGATGGCGATGGCTGCGTAACACCTGGGACATAAGGCAAGAAAAAACCCGCTGCCTCTCTTCACGGAGGCAGCGGGTTTTGTGTTTACAACTCATAAGAAATCGTTCCGCGAATCCTGTCGAGAACACCTTTTTGTAACAACCGCTTGAGCTTCAGAACCGTCCTACATCTTTCAAATGCTCATTCAGATAGCGTTCCCAACGCTTTAAAAGTTGGAACAAGGACGCTCATGGCTCGAAAATCAGAAATTCCCCGAATTCAAAATCCCCCTCAGGCGACGGGCACCACATCACTACCCGCTACATGACCTCTACCGAGCTGGCAGAGCAGGACGCCAGACAAAAAAAGTTCGAGGAGATGCAGGCCAGGCAACAAGCCTACGAAGATCGCTTTCTTCGGCAGTCCCAACAACCGAATCAACACAGCGCCCTAGGGTGTGTATTTACCAAGAGCTGCAAACTTCCCGACGGCGTCATCAACCATGAAAGCCCCACAGGGTTTATCCCGGTCGAACGACTGGCTGACTTTGGAGCTGTCACCTTGCTCGGCGGCCGCGAAATAGATGCCGCGGGGAATATCACCCTCAAAAGAATTGGTGGTGCCAGGTTTCGCAGACACTGTTCAGCAAAAAGCCGCTGTAGTTCGCTACAGCGGCTTTTTTATGGTTGGACCGTTTGTCGGGAAGGGGGGGTGACCTGTTATTTCTGACAGTAGGCATCAAGTCTCTATTGATGTGAAGTACCTATCCATTGCGCAACTCGACGCAATGTAACGGTAAAGCAAATGGAGAACTGCAATGAACACCAAACAGATTGCCGCACCTGTTATTGAGCGTATTAAGGAAAATAACGCTGCCGGCGCTGATATTCCCCATCTTGGAAGCACGAGCGCGAAGAAAATCTGGATTGCGGGGAGTGCATCGCCGTTGGTAGACGTTAACGTTTTTGGGCCTAGTCCTGATATTGCACAAACCAACGCTGACCAGTCTGGTAAATGGAGCACATCCATAGAGGTAGGAGTTTTTCCTGGCACCACTAAAGATACAAAGGCCGAAACTGGGGGGCAAACTTCACCAGGCTGGACTATCACCTACAAATAACAATCAATTCAGTGCGAGATCGAAAAGGTCTTGCCAGAAAAGAGCTGAAGCCCATGTAAGAGTACTCATGGGCTTTTACAATCAGTCTTGCCCTACGGCACAAACGGCATGACCCGCTTGTGATGGGTCTTTTTGTACGTGTGCAGGACGTTGTGATCAGGCTTCTCATCACAACGGGCTTTATGTGCAGACGCGATCACCGCCGAAAGTCAGACAGAATGAAAGGCGTGTGCCCCCTCAAGTAAGCCTCGACCTCCTCCAGCGAGTGCAGTCCGTCGCTCGAAGAAACAACGGAGCCTTGAACATCCTGTCGAGTCAGGGTCACGGTATAAGTCCCCTCTTCCTCCAGCAGAACGCCGGTGAATCTGACGTGTTGCCCGCCTTCTTCTGCAAAGGAAGTCGCGGTAAGGCTTCCAGACGCCAGCGTCGTCGTCACACGATCCTTGAGCACTTTGCGCTTTGCCATCAGCTCCCTGGCCACAACCCAAGTGCCAACCCCCACAGCAGCGTTGAGCACAGCCATATACCCGTAAGACCAGCGCCCGTGCGACGAGTGTTTCTCGCCCAACCACTGGGCAATCTGGGAAATCATGTGCCACACGTCCATGCGCTAATCCCTGAATGCGATCATCAATTCTGCACGCCGGATTCAATCCTCCCGCGTCAACACTTCCAGCAACTCAATCTCAAACACCAGATTCGAATTCGGCGGAATCTTGCCCATCGTCCGCTCGCCGTAACCCAGATGCGCCGGCACCAGCAGTTTGCGCTTGCCGCCAACCTGCATCCCCATAATTCCCTGATCCCAACCTTTGATCACCCGGCCCGTACCGATCACACACTGAAACGGCTTGCCCCGGCTCCAGGACGAATCAAATTCGGTGCCGTCTTCCAACCAACCGGTGTATTGGGTGGTGATCAACGCGCCTTTGACGGCGGCTTTTCCGTCACCAGGCTGAAGATCGATTATCTGCAGTTCATCATTCATAACATTCGCTCTATTGTTCCGCTGGCCGCCGTTTTCCCAGAAATGCCGGCCATTGGCAACCGTTTGACCCGAGGTTGCCGCTGTTTCCGGCGTTGGCCGTGAATTAAGATAGCGACACGCCATCACTCCCGGATCGATACGCCATGACAGCGACGCTTGAATGACTCAACTCTGGATCAGCTTCGCCATTGTCGTTGTGCTGATGGTCGTGATCGCCGTTCTGATCCGCCGAGTACGCGAGCTTCGTCAGCAACTCGCCGAATATCGCGAACTGCTCACCCGTGCGGCCGAGGGCCAGAACATCCGTCAGGATGGTGACGCCGACCGTTTCAAGCGCAGCCAGTATTTCGCCCGGATCGGCACGTGGGACTGGGAGGTCGACACCGACCGGCTCTACTGGTCGGATGCGATCTTCGGCATGTTCGGGTTCAAGATCGGCGAAGTGACACCCTCCTACGCCCTGTTTTGCTCGTGCGTGCACCCCGACGACCGCGCCAAGGTGCGCGCCGGAGAATTGCGCTGTCTGGAAACCGGTGAAAACCACGATGAGGAATACCGCGTCGTCTGGCCCGACGGCACGATTCGCTGGCTGCGGGAAACCGGCAATGTGGTGCGCAACGATCACGACGCGGTGATCAAGATGATGGGCGTGGTGCGCGACATCACCGAAGAAAAGGCCTCGGCCAGCTACCTCCAGCACCTTGCTCATTTCGACCCGTTGACCGGTCTGCCGAATCGACTGGTGCTGGAAGAGCGGCTATCGGAAGCACTCGAACATGCCCGCGTGACCGAAACGCGTGTGGCACTGGTGTTCATCGATCTCAACGGCTTCAAAGCGATCAACGACCGCTACGGTCACGCCGCCGGCGACCGCGTTCTGATCACCACCGCCACGCGCCTGAAACGCATCCTGCGGGTCAGCGACACGGTCGCACGGATCGGCGGTGACGAATTCGTGGTCATCCTGCAAGGCCTCGCCCCCGGCCTGAACCTGCAGGACGAAGCCCGCAGCATCTGTCAGAAAATCTTCATCGAACTGTCCCCGCCAATCCCCATCGGCAACGAACAACGCCACATCGGCACCAGCCTCGGCGTCGCCGTCTTCCCCGACCATGCCCCGACCATGGACCGGCTGCTGCACATTGCGGATCTGGCGATGTACGAGGCCAAACGCAGCGGGAATAATCAGTATCGATTGGGTGGCGGGCAGACGCTGAGTCATAGCCGGGCTGATTGAATTTCAGCGCTCGGGCGTACCGAATACAACGCCATTGAAGGTATGCGTGCAGCACTGGCAGCTGGGAGTCATGTCTTCGGCTTTCAGTTCGGGATTGACGATTTGCAGGCGCTTGTTCTCATCGACGTATAACCCACTGTAGATGCTGGACTCACCCACCCCCACCACATCCCTTCGCTCATGTTCATGCAGAGCGACCATCCAGAACACCGGCTCTTGCCGATCCAGCCGCGACACGGCTTCACTGAAAATCTCGTCCCAATCACCGCCGACACGCGACAACAGAAAGCGAAACAACGGCGTGTAATCGTAGCCATGGTGTTTGACGCCATGCATCGAACCGCGTTTAGCCTCGCTGTGGATTTCAGCCTTGGTGTTTCGTTGATGCCGGTAATGCCCGCCCGGGTTGTTGCGCCAAACGTTGTGGGCGGTGGTGTTTTCTTTGCGATAAAGGGGTTTCTTGTTCAACGAACTGCTCCTGACATCCAGTCACTCGAAACGCCCCTCGCGTTTTACCGGAACGGCGCTCGAATGCAATCAACCGTCCATGGCCAATTGTTGCTTGAGGTCAGCGCTCCACCGGCTGAATCGCCACAATCGTCCCGTTGGTAATCATCACCATCACGTACTTGTCATTGATCTGCACCCACTGCGCCTGCGGCTCCGGCTGCTTGAGGCCTTTTTGTTTCCAGTTGGTCAGGGCTTTTTCACTGCGCTGATAAATGTCCGGGGCGCGGTCGTTGACTTGCAGTTCGCGGCCGTCGACGGGGGAATGTTCGACGGTAGAGGTCGAGGTTTGCGCCGCTTGAACGAGGGGGCTGATCCCGGCGATGCCGGCGACGAGGGCCAGGCTGGCGATTAGGGTCTTGTTGTTCATCGGTGAACCTCCTGAAATGTGTGATACCTGAACTCCGACTGCGGGGTTCTGGAATCATTCCTTGTTTTTTGATGGTGCTGAACCGGAGATTGTAGCCGTGCCCCGGAACGCGATCCGGGCTCGCCAGCCACCGGGCGAATACAGTCAACGGCATCCATTTGCGATAAGATCGCGCGCCCCCACAGAGTGAACAAGGACATCACCGTGAAAATCTATCTCATCGTCAATCTGGTGTTGCTGGCGCTTTTGGGGCTCTACGCTGTCAGTCTTTTCAACAAACTTGTTGCCCGGCGCAACGAGATCAAGAACGCATTTGCCCAGGTCGAAGTGCAGCTCAAACGCCGCTATGACCTGATCCCCAATCTGGTCAGCATCGCCAAGGGTTATCTGGCTCATGAGCGCGAAACCCTTGAAGCGGTGATCGCCGCGCGCAATGCCGCCGTGGCCGGACTTGAAGCTGCACAGGCGAAACCGGGCAGCGCCCAGAACATCGCGCAATTGGGGCTGGCGGACAGCGCACTCAGCAGCGCCGTGGGTCGATTGAACCTGACGCTGGAGGCTTATCCGGAACTCAAGGCCTCGCAGAACATGCAACAACTGAGCGAAGAGCTGAGCAGCACCGAAAACAAGGTGAGCTTCGCGCGCCAGGCGTTCAACGATGCGGTGATGGCCTACAACACGCTCAAGCAGAGCTTTCCGGCGGTGCTGCTGGCGGCCAGTTTTGGTCATCGCGAGGATGCGGTTCCGTTGAAGTTTGCCGATACGCTGGCCATCAAGACCGCGCCCAACGTTTCTTTCTGACTTCTTCTCTCCATGGATGGCCCGATGAACTTTTTTGAACGACAGACCCAGGCCCGAAACCAGACGCAACGGCTGGTGTTCATGATGATTCTGGCGATTGTCATGCTGATCGGGATGACCAGCCTGCCCTTCGTCTTCAATGGTTTTGAGGATTACCTGAGCGGGACCGGCACGCTGGCGGATGCGTTTCTGGCAATGGCCGTTATCGCATCGTTCATCAGCAGCATCGTGGTGATTGGCGGTCTGCTGAAATATCGGCAGCTGCGCGCGGGCGGCAAAGTCGTCGCGGAGAAACTGGGTGGCCGCCTGCTCAATGGCAATGTGCGAACCCTGGACGAGCAGCGGTTGATGAACGTCGTCGAAGAAATGGCGATTGCCTCCGGCACCTGCCTGCCAGCGGTGTATCTGTTACCGGACGAAAGCATCAACGCCTTCGCGGCCGGATTCAAACCGGAGGACGCGGCCATTGGTGTGACCCGGGGCGCAGTGACGCTGCTGACCCGGGAAGAACTGCAAGGGGTGATCGCCCACGAATTCAGCCACATCTTCAACGGTGACATGCGCCTCAACACGCAATTGGTGGCATTGGTGCACGGCCTGTTGGTGTTGGGGCTGGCTGGCACTTACATAATGGCCAGCCTGCTCAAGCGCGACAAACGCGACGTGCGGTTGATGCTGGTGGTTTTTGCGCTCGGTTTCGCACTGTGCGTGGCCGGATTTGTCGGGAATCTCTATGGCAATTTGATCAAGGCGGCTGTCAGTCGCCAGCGTGAATTCCTCGCCGATGCGAGCGCGGTGCAATACACGCGCAATCCGCAAAGCATTGTCGGCGCACTGAAAAAAATCGGCGCCCATAAACAAGGCTCCGTCATCAACTCCCCCCGTGCCGCCGAGTTCAGCCATTTGTTTTTCAGCACGGGCGGATCAGGTTGGCTGAGCCGGATGTTTGCGACCCACCCCCATTTGAGCGTGCGGATTCGTCGGATCGATCCGCAGTGGGACGGCAGTTTTACGACGGCTGTCGCAGCGGGCAAACCGGTGCCAGATCAGGTGGCGGCAACGGCGGATTGATTCAGACTCCACGTCCACGGATGGTCAGATGAATTTCTTTGAACAACAGCGCCAGGCTCAGCGCCGCTCGGTGCAGCTCGTGATTTTGATGTTTTTTGCCGTACTCGGCTTGATTCTTGTGTCCTTCATGCTCCTGATTCTGCCGATCTCGTACGGCAAAACGCTCGAGGATCTGGCGGAAAACTGGCAGTTTTTCGCGATCATTGCAGCGCTGGTAACGGCTGTTGTGCTGCTCGGCGGACTGTTCAAATACGTCGAACTGACAGGCGGCGGCAAAGTGGTCGCGCGCCGCTTGGGTGGTCGTCTGATCAACCATGACGCGCGGACTCTGGAAGAGCGCCGCCTGGTCAACGTGGTTGAGGAAATGGCCTTGGCGTCTGGCACCGCCGTTCCTTGCGTGTATCTGCTGCCAGATCCGGGAATCAATGCATTTGCCGCCGGCCTCACGCCTCAGGATGCAGTGATCGGCGTCACTCAAGGTGCGATAAGCCTGTTGTCACGCGATGAACTGCAAGGCGTGATCGCCCACGAATTCAGCCATATCTACAACGGCGACATGCGCCTGAACACCCAACTGGTCGCGATCGTCCACGGGATCATGGTGATCGGGCTGGCGGGAAACCATCTCTTGCGCGGTCTTGAAGACGCACCACACTCATCTGCCAATCGTAAGCAGCCGACCATCCTGGTCAGCATGTTTGGCACTGCGCTGTGCATTGTCGGATTCTCCGGGACGTTCTTCGGCAACCTGATCAAGGCTGCGGTCAACCGGCAACGCGAATTCCTGGCCGATGCGACCGCCGTGCAATACACCCGCAACCCCGACAGTATCGCCGGGGCACTGAAGAAAATCGGCGGGTACAAAATGGGCTCGACCCTGAGGGCCGCCCGCGCTGCCGAATTCAGTCACCTGTTTTTCGGCCCTGTCACTTCCAGCGCTCATCTGCTCTCGGGCCATCCGGATCTGCGTGAACGCATTCGCAGAATAGACCCTGACTGGGACGGGACTTTTGTGAGCATCGCCGCACCAGCGCAAGACTCGATGGTAGCCAGAACCGTACTGGCAGCGACGCCGAAACAGCTGCCATAGCACGCCATTGATCTGCATAGCGCATCAATCCATGCCAACTATGCAATTAACAGATCGATCCCCCTGCGCCACTATCCGCCCCAATAAAAACCGTGCGCCGCCTCCCCGTCGCGCACGTCATAAAAGCGGTGGAGTATTTTTCGATGACAGCCTCAATCCCACACGGCGGCTCGCGGGCCGGCGCCATTTTCCGGGTGACCTCGGGTAACTTCCTCGAACAGTTCGACTTCTTTCTGTTCGGTTTCTACGCCACGCAGATCGCGGCGGTGTTCTTTCCGGCGAGCAGTGAGTTCGCGTCCCTGATGATGACTTTTGCGGTGTTCGGCGCAGGCTTTTTGATGCGTCCGCTGGGGGCTATCGTGCTCGGCGCGTACATCGATGACGTCGGTCGGCGCAAAGGTCTGATCGTGACCCTGTCGATCATGGCCAGCGGCACGATCCTGATTGTGCTGGTGCCCGGATATGAAACCATCGGCCTGTTTGCGCCGGCGCTGGTGTTGATCGGGCGGCTGCTACAGGGATTCTCCGCCGGTGCGGAACTGGGCGGGGTTTCGGTGTATCTCTCGGAGATTGCCACGCCGGGCCGCAAAGGTTTTTTCACAGCCTGGCAGTCGGCCAGTCAGCAGGTGGCAATCGTCGTCGCAGCCGCGCTGGGTTATGGCTTGAACCAGTGGATGGCGCCGGACGTGGTCGCGGATTGGGGCTGGCGGATTCCGTTTTTCGTCGGCTGCATGATCGTGCCGTTCATCTTTATCCTGCGTCGTAACCTGGCGGAAACCGAAGAGTTCGCCGCCCGCAAACATCGCCCGAGCATGAAGGAAGTGTTCCGCACCCTCGGCCAGAACTGGGTCGTGGTGCTGGGCGGGATGTTGATGGTTGCCCTGACCACCACCGCGTTTTACCTGATCACCGTGTACGCGCCGACCTTCGGCAAAACCGTGCTGCACCTGAGCACGTCGGATGCGTTGCTGGTGACGTTGCTGGTGGGCGTTTCCAACTTCTTCTGGCTGCCGATTGGTGGCGCGTTGTCCGATCGCATCGGCCGTCGTCCGGTGTTGATCGCCATGTCGCTGCTGGCCCTGGCCACGACTTATCCGGCGCTGTCGTATCTGGTGCAGGCGCCGAGCTTCAGTCACATGCTGCTGTCGTTGCTATGGCTGTCGTTTATCTATGGCCTGTACAACGGCGCGATGATTCCGGCGCTGACCGAGATCATGCCGGTAGAAGTGCGCGTAGCCGGTTTCTCCCTTGCCTATAGCCTGGCGACGGCGGTGTTTGGCGGCTTCACCCCGGCGATGTCGACCTTCCTGATTCAGTACACCGGTGACAAGGCTGCACCGGGTTACTGGATGAGCGTCGGCGCGCTGTGTGCGTTGTGCGCGACGCTGTATCTGTATCGCCGCGCGGGCGGTCGTCTGCAACCTGTCGCTGCCTGAGGAGAGCACCATGAAAAAACTGATGACCGTTACCGCCCTGCTCGCCGGCCTTGCGCTCAACGTTGCGGCCCACGCCGAAGAGCTGCGGGTGATGACCTCCGGCGGCTTCACTGCCGCCTACAAAATCCTCGGGCCGAAATTCGCTGCGAACAGCGGCAACACCCTCGACACCATCCTCGGCCCGTCGATGGGCAAGGCACCGGAAGCGATCCCCAATCGCCTGGCGCGGGGCGAACAGGCTGACGTGGTGATCATGGTCGGCTACGCCCTTGATGACTTGATCAAACAAGGCAAGGTCGACCCGGCCTCGCGTGTGGAACTGGCAGATTCGCGGATCGGCCTGGTGGTGCGCGAAGGCGCGCCGAAACCGGACATCAGCAACGTCGACGCTCTAAAGAAAACCCTGCTCGACGCCCAGTCGGTGGCCTACTCCGACAGCGCCAGCGGCGTGTACATCGAGCAGCAACTGTTCAAGAAACTCGGCATCGAAGATCAGCTGAAACCCAAGGCGAAGATGATCCCGAAAATCCCGGTGGGCTCGGTGGTCGCCACCGGCGACTATCAACTGGGCTTCCAGCAGGTCAGCGAGTTGCTGCCGGTGCCGGGCGTGAGTTTTGTGGCGAAGATTCCGGAATCGGTGCAGTCGGTGACGCGATTTGCAGCGGGGATTCCGGTGGGTGCGCAGAATCCGCAGGAAGCAAAAGCGTTGCTCGCCTACCTCGCGGCACCTGCCGCCCAGGCTGACGTGCAGGCCACCGGGCTCGATTCGGTCAAGCGCTGACCGTCGGCGGCTGGACTTTCATTTCCACCACCAGCCGCTCCAGTTCCAGTGCCGCCGGGGTCAGCGTACGACCCCGGCGTTTGATGATGCCGACGCTGCGCATCACTTGCGGGTCAGTCAGCGGCACCCGCGTCAGGATCGGATGATCCGCCGCCGGCATCGCCATCAACGGCACCGCCGCCACGCCCAACCCCGCTTCCACCAGACCGATCATGGTCGTCACATGCCGCGTCTCGCAGATGCTCGGGCGTTGCGGCACCACTTTGGCCAGGGCCTGATCCAGCAGAAAACGGTTGCCCGAAGTCTTGTCGAGCGAGATGTAATCCTGCCGGTAGAATTCATCCCAGGTCACGCTGCTGCGCCCGGCCAGCGGATGATCGCGGCGACAGGCGACCACGTAGCTTTCCTGCACCAGCGGCTCGAAATCCACGCCCACCTCCTGGGTGCCCATGAAACTCAGACCGAAATCCGCCTCGCCGTTGACCACCGCGCTCAGCACGTCGTGGGCACTGGAATCGAGGACTTTGACTTTGATTCGCGGGAACTGCCGGTGATAGCGGGCGACCACGCTCGGCATGAAGTAATACGCCGCCGACGGCACGCAGGCCACCGTGACATGCCCGAGCCGGTTCGAGGCGACTTCGCTGATGCCCAGCAACGCCACGTCCAGATCGTCGAGCAAACGCTCGACGCTGGGCATGAAACCGCGTCCGGCCTGGGTCAGGCTGACCTTGCGCGTGGTGCGTTCGAACAGCTTCACGCCGAGGGCGTCTTCGAGCTTCTCGATGCGCCGGCTCAGGGCCGGTTGCGACAGGCGCACGGTGTCGGCGGCCTTGCGGAAACTGCCCTGTTCGACCACGGCGCGAAAGGCTTGCAGGTCGTTGAGGTCGAAGTTGATGGCCATGGAAGACTCGGGGGGATTGATTCGCTGAGGCTATAAATGTAACCAATTGATGCAAATTATTACAGAAGCACATCTGCTCAAGCATGGGCTGCCCTAGAGTGTTCACATAGCCTGAGACCGTCCGAGCCCCTTGTGGGAGCGAGCTTGCTCGCGAAAGCGGTGTGTCATTCAGCAAACAGGCGTCTGACACGCCCTTTTCGCGAGCAAGCTCGCTCCCACAGTTGGATCGTCAGTGGATCTTGAATCGTTGCAACCTTTATCCTTGTCGCCCCCCCGCCGTACCGCGTTACTGGAGTTCCGCTCATGCCCCATGAAGGCAATCTGTTGCAAGCCGCTGTCGTCTTTCTTCTGGCCGCCGTGCTCACCGTTCCCCTGGCCAAGCGCCTGCAACTGGGCGCAGTGCTCGGTTATCTGTTTGCCGGGGTGATCATCGGCCCGTCGGTACTGGGTCTGATCGGCAATCCGCAAAGTGTCAGCCATATCTCGGAACTGGGCGTGGTGCTGCTGTTGTTCATCATCGGCCTTGAGCTGTCGCCGCGACGTTTGTGGGTGATGCGCAAATCGGTGTTCGGCGTCGGTCTGGCGCAGGTGCTGCTGACCGGTTCAGTGATCGGTGTGCTGGCGTTGTCGGTGTTCGGCCAGCCGCTGAACAGCGCGATTGTTTTGGGCCTGGGCCTGGCGCTGTCGTCCACCGCGTTCGGCTTGCAAAGCCTCGCCGAGCGCAAGGAGCTGACCAGCCCTCACGGGCGACTGGCGTTCGCCATTCTGTTGTTCCAGGACATCGCCGCGATCCCGTTGATCGCGCTGGTGCCGATGCTCGCGGGCGTCGATCACCACACCAGCACCGCCGACGACGTGCGCCACAGTTTGCAGGTGCTCGGCGGTATTGCGGTGGTGGTGGTCGGCGGACGTTATCTGTTGCGCCCGGTGTTCCGCGTGGTGGCGAAAACCGGTCTGCCGGAAGTCTCTACCGCCACCGCGTTGCTGGTGGTGATCGGCACGGCGTGGCTGATGGACATGGTCGGTGTGTCGATGGCGCTGGGTGCGTTTCTCGCCGGGCTGCTGCTGGCGGACTCGGAATATCGTCATGAGCTGGAAGCGCAGATCGAGCCGTTCAAGGGCCTGCTGCTGGGGCTGTTTTTCATCAGCGTCGGCATGGGCGCCAATCTAAGCCTGCTGCTCAGCGCACCGATCACGGTGCTGGGGCTGACGCTGCTGCTGATCGCCTTGAAGTTGCCGTTGCTGTTTGTGGTCGGGCGTCTGGCCGGTGGATTGAACAAGGTCAGTGCGATTCGCCTCGGCATCGTGCTGGCGGCGGGCGGTGAATTCGCGTTTGTGGTGTTCAAGATCGGTCGCGATCAGGGCCTGTTCGAACCGCGTCTGTATGACCTGCTGGTGCTGACCATCACCCTGTCGATGGCGGTCACGCCGCTGTTGCTGTTGATCTGCGCACGGCTGGTCAGCCCGAAGGTGCAGCCGGTGGAAGTACCGGAGAAATTCCGTCAGATCGAAACCGAAACCCCACGGGTGGTGATCGCCGGCATGGGCCGGATGGGCCAGATCGTGGCGCGGATCCTGCGGGCGCAGAACATCAAGTTCGTGGCGCTGGATACTTCGGTGGAAACCATCGAACTGTCGCGCAGTTTTGGTGGTGTGCCGGTGTTCTACGGTGACCCGATGCGGCCGGAAATCCTCAGCGCGGCCAAGGTCGGGGAAGCGGAATATTTCGTGATCGCCACGGACGATCCGGAGACCAACATCAAGACCGCCGAGATCGTGCGCAAGCTCTACCCGCACATGAAGATCATTGCCCGGGCGCGTAACCGGCAGCACGTTCACCGCTTGGTGGATGTGGGGGCCGATCCGATCCGGGAGACCTATTATTCAAGTCTGGAAATGAGCCGCCGCACCCTGGTTGGCCTCGGTTTGACCCAGGCCCAGGCCGATGCGCGGATCAAGCGCTTCAAGCACCATGACGAACAGGTGCTCGAGGCTCAACACGCGGTGTATGACGACGCGGCCAAAGTGCTGCAGACCGCTCAGGAAGCGCGGGCGGAACTGGCCCGGTTGTTCGAGTCGGATCAACTGGAAGAACAATCGGGCAAGTCCTGAGGTTTGCAGAGTTCCAAATGTGGGAGCGAGCTTGCTCCGGGCGGCGATCCGACGATTGCGGAATGTCAGTCGAATTTTCTGTTCCTGATACTCCGCTATCGCGAGCAAGCTCGCTCCCACAGGGAACTGTGGTCAGGCCATCTCTAGTTCGAGTTTCGTCTCAACGGGCGCCACTGCAAACCGGTCCGCCAGAAACGGCGTGATGTCCAGCGGCAGTGGTTCATCGTTGACCAGTTTGTCCAGCAACACCCCGGTAATCGCCGACGTCAGCACGCCGGTGCGGAAATGCCCGCAGGCGTTGAGATACCCCTCCACCCCGGCCATCGGCCCGAGAATCGGCAACTCATCCGGCGAGCCCGGCCGCAGCCCGGCCCAGGTGCGTTTGAGGTTGATGTCCGCCAGTTCCGGCAGGCAGCGCACCGCGCCCTGCACCAGCCCGGCGATTTCCGGCCAGGTGGTGGTGACGTCGAAGCCCTTGTCCTCGGTGGTGCTGCCGATCAGGATTTCGCCGTTGTCCTTCTGCGCCATGTAGCAATCGCTGGTGGTCAGGCAACCGTTGAGGATTTTCGGCAGGCGCTCGGTGAGCAGGATCTGGCCTTTCACCGGTTTCACCGGAATCCGGATGCCAGTGGCCCACTCGCTCAAATCCGCCGCCCAGGCGCCAGCGGCGTTGATCAGGGTCTTGCAGTGAAACACCCCGGCTTCGGTCGTTTGCACGCCGGTCACCCGCGAGCCGTGATGCAGCACGCCGGTGATGTTGGTGTTGACGTACATGTCCACGCCATTTTGCCGGGCGCCTTCGGCGTAGGCGTCTGCGAGGCGAAACGGGCTGACCTGATGATCGCAGAGAAACTCCAGCGCCCCGCGCGCTTCATGGCTGACGCTCGGCTCGGACTCGCGCAATGCCGCCTGATCGAGCCAGCGCACCTGATCGGCCAGGTGCGGAATGCAGCCGACGATGTGCTCGGCGTACAGCCGGTCTTCATCGTCATAAATCACGAACTTGAGCCCGGTCTTTTCGAACTTGAAATCCATCCCGTGATTGTCGCGCAGCTCGCGGTGCAGCGCCGGGTACAGCGCGTTGGACTGCAAGGCAAAATCGAAGAACGATGGCGGCAGGATGTGCGGCGTGCTGGAGTCCACCGCCACCGCCGCGCCCTGGGTTTCGCGCTTGCGATTGGCCGACATCATGCGGAAGAAAATCACCCCGCAGCCCAGCCCCACCGACTCACCAATCGCCCACAAGCCACCGGCCGAGGCGCGGGTCGCGTTGCCCGGGCGCTTGGCGTCGATCAGCGCAACCTTGAGGCCTTTGCGCTTGGACAATTGATAGGCGATGGACGCGCCGATCACACCGCCGCCGGCGATGACCACGTCATAGAACTTACTCATGGGAAACGGCCTCCGTGCCGAGGGACTGGAACGCGGAAAAAGGAATCGGATCAATCGGGAAACGCGGCCGCAGCCAGCCGACATCCTTGCGCCCGGTAGCCTGTCGCAAACGGTCGCTGCAATAGCCGACGCACATCCGCCCCTGGCAGTCGCCCATGCTCACGCGGGTGCGCATTTTAAGGCTGGCGATGTCTTGCACGCCCTGCTCCAGCGCGCGATCGATGTCGGCGCGGGTCGCGTGTTCGCAGCGGCAGATCACCGTGTCGGCGGACGGCAATGCGGTCTGCCCGACACCGCGTTCGGTGTAGCGATCCACCGCCGCGCGGAAACGCACGATGGCTTTGAGTTTGCCCAGGTAGCGATCACGACGAACTCGCGCCAATTCCTCTTCGAGCACACCGCGTTGCAGCAGGATCGAGGTCGCCGCGATCTTGCCGGCCAGCATCGCCGCTTCGCCGCCACGAATCCCGCCCATGTCACCGGCCAGATGCACGTGCGGTTCGCTGCTTTGCTGCCAGACGTTGGCGTTGGCGCGCAGGTAGCCGTCGTCGCTGAAGCCGTGATCCAGGCCCATTTGCTGACTCAGTTGCGTGCGCGGAATGAAGCCGTAACCGACTGCCAGCGTCTTCGCCTCGAAGCGTTCAACGCGGCTCATGTCCGGCTCCCACGTCGCCGAGTACGGCGCCACGCTGACGCTTTTCAGTTCGCCTTCGCCGTGCGCCTCGACCACGCCCCAGCCGTAGTTCATCGGGATGCCGTGCAATTTCAGATTGGCGAGCATGCTCAAGCCATCGAGAAACAGCTGCGGCTTGTTCAGCAGCGCCAGACTTTCCTTGGCGATTTTGCCGAACGCGCAGGCCTCGTAGACCCCGGCCACGCTCACGCCCGACGCGTGCAGCTGGGTTGCCACCAGCGGCAACAGCGGCCCGGTGCCAGCAATCACCACCGGCCCCTGCGGTTTGACCACGCCGCTTTTGATCTGCAATTGCAGACCGCCGAGCATGATCACGCCGGGCAAGGTCCAGCCGGGAAACGGCACGCTGCGTTCGTGGCAACCGGCGGCCAGCAGGAGCTGCGGGTACTCGATTTCGTGCAGACGCTCGTCGCCGTCCAGCACCACCAGCGAGCGCGTGCCTTCGGCGCCGACCACGCGGTGGTTGAGGCGCACGTCGATCAGCCCGGACTGCTCCTGAAAATCACCGTGCAGTTTGCCCAGCGCCTCGGAATAGCGCGGCCCCAAGTAATCCAGCTGCACACCGTCGCGCAGCGGCCCGCGGTAGACCACGCCGCCAAGGCGCGAAGCTTCTTCAAGCAAGGTGCAACGCACCCCGTGCAGGGCCAGTTCGATGGCCGCGGCCATTCCCGCCGGGCCACCGCCGACGATCACCGGATGCAGGCTCATACCACCTCCTGCCCATGAATACGGTTGGCCTGGGTTTCGATCAGCATGCCCTCGCGCACCACGGTCTGGCAGGCGCGGCGTTTGTGCCGGCCGTTGATTTTCACCAGGCAGCACTGGCACACGCCCATGCCGCAATAGGCACCGCTGACCTGGTTGTGGTCGTTGCGCGCGACCTGGCGCACCCCGAGGGATTGAATGACGCTGAGCACGGTTTCGCCGATGGCGGCGGTGACCGGCTGGCCGTTGATGTGGACAGTCATATCCGCCTGCGCCAAAGGCTGGATATCGAAGGTTCTTTCTAGGCAGTGCATTGCAATGATCATCCGTGAAAAGTTCAGGTGAGGTTGAAACAGCTCCTTGCTGCACTACACCTCGCCGGCTCGTGGGGTTTATCGCTCTCTATCGGGCCGGCAGGTTGGTTCCGCTCGCGCAGCAAAGTGCGCGCAAGCAATGTAGTCGATCCAGCGGCAAGGGCCTGGAAATTTCACGGTAGGGGATATTGCGCCGACGAATATTGATCCAGGCCATGGAAATGACTGTACGGTTCTGCACCTTCGACGCTGCGCAAACAGCAAAAAGCCGCTTCAACCCGAAGGTGGAAGCGGCCAAGGCATGAGCCTCAAGGAATCAGTGCACGAACAGGGCGATCAGGATGATGATCGGGATTGGAACGCCGAGGAAAAACAGCAGTAGTGAGCGCATGGTGGTTCTCCTTGATTAACGGACTGGCGGCAGCGTGGTCGTGGTGTAGGTTTCGACTTCGACGTACTCGACCGCATCCCGGCGGCGACCGCCGAAGGTGGCCGAGAGACTGGCGAAGAACGCACCGGCCAGCAGCGCGATGAACATCCACAGCGAGGTCCAGGCAGCGACTTTGGCGGCGGTGTCGGCGGTTTGTTGCGCTTTCACTTTGGCGTCGGCGATTGCCTTTTGTGTACGGGCGTAGATTTCATCGACCCGACGTTCGGCGTCGGCCTGGGTCAGGTTGGTACGCTGGGCGACCAGTTGGGCGAGGTAGGTACGGTCTTCTGCGCTGAGCTGACCGTTGGCCAGGCTTTGGGCGAAGATTCGGGTCACGGTGCCACGGGCGGCGTCATCGCTGACGGCAGCAGGACGATCGTCGCGGAACAGGCTGTCGACGAAGTAGCCGTACTGATCACTGTCAGTGTTGGCCGCTGCGGTGCCGGCTGCTTGTGTCATGGCACTGGCCGCACCACCGGCAACACTCGCACCGGCCTGCACACCACCGCTGACAATGCTGCTGACCGAGCCGACCACCAGCGTCGCGGTGACCAGTGTCGCCACACACCAAGCGAGGAAGCCATGGGCTGTGTCGCGGAAGTACACCTCATCACCGTGCATGTTGGCCCATTTCACCCGCAGGCGACCGGCGATGTAGCCACCCAGTCCCGATGCGATGATTTGTGTGGCGGCCAGCCAGATGATCGTTGAAATGCCCAGGCTCTTGGCGCTGACGCCCTCCCCGGCCCACGGTGAAACAGCGGAGAAGCCCAGACCGAAACCGAGCAGGACCAGAATCAACGACAGCGCCGCAGCTGCTGCGGCCCCAGCGAAGATCGCGCCCCAGGACACCCCTGAGACGTTGCTCGACTCGCCTTCGAAGGCAGGATAAAACCCATCTGAGGATCTATTCATTGTTGTTCTGCTCCCGGCATGAAAAATGGTGTTACAACTCGTCATCAGAGGAATTGCAGTGACCGTGCCAGTCGCCAACATTAAATAAATCGTTTGGATTCAATCAGTTAAAAAGTCTGAACTTCCCAGATCCATGCAAATTGCAACAACAGGTCGATAACAGCGGGTTTTATGCATTGGCACAAAAGCCCGGTCATTTGCGTTTGTAGCTTTTCTTGCCACTCGGAGTCAGGCAATACACGCCGCCGCGCGGCCCGGTGCAGAACGAACCGGTGCCACAATCACAGCCGTCATTGCTTTGCAGAAATTGTTGCGGTCGCGCCTGTTCGCGGCTGCCGAACATGGCGGCACAGCTCTTCTTCGAGCCGCTGATGGAGCCGTCATTGCACAGGAACAGATCGCCGTCGCAGCGAGCGATGCCGCCCTTCTTCCCGGAACACGGGGTGTTGGCGGCCAGTGCCGAAGCGCTCAGCAGCGCCAGCAATATCCCGGCCATCGGCATCCAGCCACCACGAATCAATCGGCTCACGGCATCACTCCTTGAAAAACGTGGCCAGATGATATCAACGTTTCACAAAATAATTCGGCGACTGCGACCAATGACGGCTAAAACATGAAAGTTAATTTAAAGCGTCACCGCAAAATCTTGGCAAAATGCTGCCATTCCGTTTCAACCGATCAGCAGGCCCACCATGACTCGCATCCTGACCATCGAAGACGACGCCGTGACTGCCCGTGAAATCGTCGCCGAACTGAGCAGCCACGGCCTCGACGTGGATTGGGTCGACAACGGCCGCGAAGGCCTGAACCGCGCCGTCAGCGGCAATTACGACCTGATCACACTCGACCGCATGTTGCCGGAGCTTGATGGCCTGGCCATCGTCACCACCCTGCGCACCATGGGCGTGGCGACGCCGATCCTGATGATCAGCGCCCTCTCCGACGTCGACGAGCGCGTGCGCGGCTTGCGCGCCGGCGGCGATGACTACCTGACCAAACCGTTCGCCACCGACGAAATGGCCGCCCGGGTCGAAGTGTTGCTGCGTCGGCAGAACAGCAACGGCGCCCAGCCGACCACGTTGCAGGTGGCGGATCTGCAACTCGACCTGATCAGCCATGAAGCCCGTCGCGCCGAGCAGGTGCTGACGCTGTTGCCGACCGAATACAAGTTACTGGAATTTCTGATGCGCAACAGCGGCCAGATCCTGTCGCGGATGATGATTTTCGAAGAGGTCTGGGGCTATCACTTCGACCCCGGCACCAACCTGATCGACGTGCACATCGGCCGCCTGCGCAAGAAGATCGACCCGCCGGGCAATGTCCCGCTGATCCGCACGGTGCGAGGCTCGGGTTATGTCATTGCCGAACCCGTCTGACGGTTGGCGTTCTTCCAGCAGTCGACTGCTGGCGCTGTACAGTTCGTTGTTCGTGGCCTGGAGTGCGATCCTCATGGGGGTCATGTACTTCGAGGTGTCCGGCTATCTCGATAATCTGGCCAAGCACTCGCTGATGCAACGTCAGCATCTGTTTTCGCACTTTCGCGGCGATCAGCTGGAAGACGCGCTCGCCGCCAGCATGACCTTCGACATTCGCGGCATTGACGCCTACGGCCTGTTCGACGCCCAGCACCGTTACCTCGGCGGCGCGTTGCAGAAAATCCCCGAAGGCCTGCCGCTGGACGGCAAGATCCACATGCTCAGCGAATGCGCCGACTCCGACGACCCGACCTTGCCCAACGACAGCTGCGACGCGGTAGCCACCCCGACCCGCGACGGCCGCTGGCTGGTGTTGTTGCGCGACAACGGCTCGTTGTTCGCGGTGACCAAGATCATTCTGCATGCCTTGCTCTGGGGCGTTTCGCTGACGATTGTGCCGGGAATCATCGGCTGGCATTTGCTGCGTCGTCGGCCGCTGCGGCGGATCCGGGCGATCCAGGCCAGCGCCCAGTCGATTGTCGCCGGCGACCTGACTCACCGTTTGCCGCTGTCCAATCGCCGCGATGAGCTGGACATGCTCGCCGCCATCGTCAACGCCATGCTTGATCGCATCGAGCGCTTGATGAACGAAGTCAAAGGCGTGTGCGACAACATCGCCCATGACCTGCGCACACCGCTGACCCGTTTGCGCGCGCAGCTGTATCGCATGCAGCAACAGGCCGGCGAAGGCTCGCCGGAAGCGGCGCAACTGGATCTGGTGCTGGCCGAGGCCGATACGTTGATGGCGCGGTTTCGCGGGTTGCTGAGGATTTCCGAGCTGGAAGATCGTCAGCGGCGCTCGGGGTTTGTCGAGCTCGATCCGGTGTTGCTGCTGCAGGAACTGCACGAGTTTTATCTGCCGCTGGCCGAGGAAGATGAACTGCGCTTCGAGCTGAAACTGCCGGAAACCCTGCCACTGCTCAATGGTGACCGGGCGCTGTTGTTTGAAGCGCTGGCAAACCTGTTGAGCAATTCGATCAAGTTCACACCCGCCGGGGGGATAGTGATTTTGCGTGGCGTGAATGATGCGGGACACACCCGGATTGAAGTACACGATTCCGGTCCCGGCATTCCGGAGTCCGAACGGGAAGCGGTGTTCCAGCGTTTCTACCGCGCCGAGGGCGGGCAACCGCAGAATGGCTTTGGTCTGGGACTGTCGATCGTCGCGGCGATCGTCAACCTGCATGGGTTCAGTCTTGAGGTGGGGCGCAGCGATCTGGGCGGGGCGAAGCTGGTGCTGGATTGTCGGCAGAGCCTGATTTCACAGTCCTGACCTTCATGTGTTCCCCATGTGGGGGCCAGCCTGCTGGCGATGACGGTGTGTCAGTCAAAAAATAGTTGAATGATGGACCGTCATCGCTAGCAGGCTAGCTCCCACAAGGGGGACTTGCAGAGACTCAGGCGGGGTAGTTGGCGCGCAGCGCTTCGAGGCCGCCCTGATAGATGCCGCTGAACAACGCCACCACTTCCTCATCGCTCACACCCTTGGCCGTGAAGCGTCCCGACCACGTCACCTTCGCGCCCTGCCCCTGGGCTTCCACACGAATTGTCGCCAGATAATCGGTGGCCGGAAACGGTGCCTCCACGATCGAATAGCTGTAGGTTTTGCCCGCGTTATCGAACGTTTCCAGACGCTCGACCACCACTGCGCCGTCAGCGGTTTGCAACGTGCGCACGCGCCCGCCTTCGCTCAGCTCGCTGTTGGGAATGAACGGCAGCCAGTCCGGCAAGGTGTTGAAGCCGCCAATCAATTGCCAGACCTGATCGGCCGAAGCCGGGATGTCGATCGTTGCTGATGCTGTTGCCATAAATAAAAAGTCTCTCTCAATGAATTCAGATAGCCAGGCTGTCGACCACGCCGCCGTCGACCCGCAAGGCGGCACCGGTGGTGGCCGAGGACAGCGGTGAAGCGATGTAGGTGACCAGGTGCGCGACCTCTTCGACATCCGCCACGCGCTGGATGATCGAGCTCGGACGGGCCCGGCGCACAAACGCGTCAGCCTCGTCCCGCAGGCTGCGGCCAGATTCGGCGGCGGCATCCTTGAGCATTTCCTCGACACCGTCGGTGAAGGTCGGCCCCGGCAGGATCGCGTTGACCGTAACCCCTGTGCCCGCCAGGCGTTTGGCCAGGCCATGGGACACCGCGAGGTTGGCGCTTTTGGTCACGCCGTAGTTGATCATGTCGGCCGGGGTCGCCACGCCGGATTCCGAAGACAGGAAGATCACCCGGCCCCAGCCCTGCTCGACCATCGCCGGTACGTAGTGCCGCGACAGGCGCACGCCGGAGATCACGTTGATTTCATAAAAGCGCGTCCACTCATCGTCCGGCGCATCGAAGAAATCCACGGCGTTGTAGATGCCGAGGTTGTTCACCAGGATGTCGGCCTTCGGCTCGGCGGCGAACAGTTTCTGCGCGCCTTCGGCCGTGCCCAGATCCGCCGTCAGTCCGCGCAGTTGCGCGCCCGGCACCTTCTCGCGAATGCTCGCCAGCGCCTGTTCGACCTTGGCCGCGTCGCGACCGATTACCACCACCGTGGCGCCCGCCTCGGCCAGCGACTGGCTGATGCCCAAACCGATGCCCGCCGTGCTGCCGCTGACAATCGCCAGTTTTCCGCTCAGATCGATCTTCATGCTTTCACCTCGTCAATGGGTAATGGTGCACGTTCGGACACCAGTTTCGCTTCACGCATGGCCTGCCAGAAACCGGCCGGAATGACCGCCGACAGCGCCGCTACATCTTCAGCGATGCGCCCCGGTTTGCTCGCGCCGGGAATCACTGCCGCCACGGCCGGATTGGCCAGCGAGAATTGTAGTGCAGCCGCTTTGACATCGACGCCGTGGGCAGCGGCGATGCGTTTGATCTGCTCGACCTTGGCAATGATTTCAGGGCTGGCCTTCTGGTATTCGAAGTGCGCGCCGCCGGCCAGGATCCCCGAGCTGTAGGGGCCGCCGACCACGATTTCAACGTTCTGCGCCAGTGCCGAATCCATCAAACGCTGCAGTGCGCGGTCGTGATCGAGCAAGGTGTAGCGGCCGGCCAACAGGAAGCCGTCAGGCTGCGCCTCGGTCAGGTCCAGCGTCAACTCGCACGGTTCGACCTTGTTCACGCCCAGGCCCCAGCCCTTGATCACGCCTTCTTCACGCAGGCGGGTCAGGACTTTGAAGGCACCGGTGCGGGCCTGATTGAAATACTCGAGCCATTGGTCGCCGTAGAAATCCTGAGCGATGTCGTGCACCCAGACGATGTCGAGGCGATCGGTTTTCAGACGATTGAGGCTGTCTTCGATCGAGCGCAATGTGGCGTCGGCGCTGTAGTCGTTGACGATCTTGTTCGCGCGGCCGTGTTCGAACACCCCGCTTTTCTCGCCCAGATCCCGGGCAGCGGCGTCTTCGACTTCATCGAGAATCACCCGGCCAACCTTGGTGCTGAGCACATAGTCATCGCGCTTGTAGCGGGACAGTGCTTCGCCGAGGCGGATTTCCGAAAGGCCCGAGCCGTAGAACGGCGCGGTGTCGAAGTAGCGCACGCCGGCATCCCACGCCGCATGCACGGTGGCCTGGGCTTCTTCTTCAGGAATGGCGCGGAACATGTTGCCCAGAGGGGCGGTGCCGAAGCCCAGCTGGCCGGGCAGTTTGTCTTTCAAGCTCATGATGCTGTCCTCGTGAGTCGTGGTCGGTCTTGACCTTGAGCACATCCTAGATTTCGCCAGAAAGACCGTCCAAGACATAATGTGCAGAACTTGAGTCGCAAAAGGTCTTACAGGGTATGAGGCTGCAGAGCCATCAACACGGTTCTGGCATCGTTCAACCGCTCGCGGCCGTCCACATCGAGTTGACCTTTCACGCGTGTGAATGACATAAATCCCGGAAATCCTGCCACGCCGGTTTTTCAGGACATTTGCCGTTTATTCTCCGCCGCCCGCCTGGCACTTCAGGCAATCAAACAGGCCATGCTCATGAAAGAATCCTCCAGCCCCGACGTCCAGCCTCGCCCGCGCAGCGTGGTCTTTCTGGCCTACCCCGACATGGGACTGCTTGACTTGACCGGTGCGCAAACGGTGTTCTGGGCCGCGACCAAAGCCATGAGCGAGCGCGGCTTGCCCGGATACGAACGCTACACCGCGAGCCTCGCAGGCGGACTGATCCCGACCGCCGAAGGGCTGTCCGTGGACACAGTTCCCGTTAGCGATTTCGCAGCCATCGACATCGATACGCTGATCGTTCCCGGTTCTCCGAACATCGTGCAGGTGATGGCCGGTTCCGGGCCGATGATTGCCTGGCTGAAACAGGCTTCGGCCGGTGCCCGGCGTACCGCCTCAGTGTGCAGCGGTACGTTTTTGCTGGCTCAGGCCGATCTGCTTGATGGCCGCCGTGCCGCGACTCACTGGGCAATGTGCGACATGCTCAAGAGCGGCTTCCCTTTGATCGAAGTCGACGGCGATGCAATTTTTGTCCAGCACGACGGAGTATGGACCTGCGCCGGCGTCACCGCCGGTATCGACCTCGCACTGGCACTGGTGGAAGCCGATTGCGGACGCGAAGTGGCCCTGCAAGTCGCCCGGGAACTGGTGGTGTACCTCAAGCGTGCCGGCGGCCAGGCCCAGTACAGCCAACTGCTGCAGGCCCAGACCGAGGACAGCGCGGCGTTCGATGAACTGCACCTGTGGATCGCGGAAAATCTGGCCGGCGAACCACTGACCGTGGAAGTCCTGGCCCGCGAAGCGCGGATGAGCCCGCGCAATTTCGCCCGGGTCTACAAACTCAAGACCGGCCGGACGCCAGCCAAAGCCGTGGAATTGTTGCGGGTGGAGACGGCGCGGCGCCTGCTCGAAGATTCCGAACGCAATATCGACCAGATCGCCCTCGCCTGCGGTTTCGGCGTCGAGGACCGGATGCGTTACACCTTCCAGCGCAACCTGGGGATTTCACCACGGGAGTACCGCCAGCGTTTTTCCCGCTGACCGGATTCAAGCACCCAGCCGGGCCCAGCCGGCCACCAGTTGCGCGCTGATACTGACTCCGCCGCAGACGATGATTGCCACGTCGTGGGCTTCGGCCAGTGCCGGATGATCGAGATAAGCGACCGCCAGTGATACACCGCAGGCCGGTTCGACCAGTTGTCGCAGATCATTGGCGAAACGCACCACCCCCATGATCGCGTCATCATCGGACAACACCAGGCACTCATGATCGAATTCGCTGAGGTGCTGCACCGGCCAGCCCGCCACCTGAGCGGCGCCCAGCGACATGGCCACCGTGTCGATCCGGCTCAGGCGCACCGGATGGCCAGCCTGCATGGCGGCCGCGAAAGATGACGCCCCTTGAGTCTCGCAGGTGATCACCCGGCAATCGCGACGGTCATGACGCAGCAGCCCGGTGAGAATTCCCGCCAACAATCCACCGCCGCCGACCGACGTGACCACAGTATCGACTTGCGGGCAGTCCTCGAGAATCTCATCGACCATCGAGCTATGCCCTTCCCACAAGACCAGGTGGTCGAAAGCCGGCACGTATTCAGTGTCCGCTGCACTGGCCAGCTCCCGCGCCCGCTGGTTGGCCTCGTCCCAGACTTTGCCATGGACGATAACCTCCGCGCCGGTGCGGCGAATACGCGCGCGGGTCGCTTCCGGCGTGGTGTTTGGCACCACGATGCAGGCTTGCAGACCCAGTCTGACCGCGGCCACCGCCGTGGCCAACCCGGCATTGCCGCCGGATGGACACACAACCTTGCGTTTGCCCTGCGCTGCCGCCTCACTGCACAAAAGGCCCATGCCGCGCAGCTTGAACGAGCCACTCGGTTGCAGGTTTTCCAGCTTCAGCCAGATGCGCCGGGACGCGGTCGACAGGGTCGGATGGAGTAACAGCGGCGTGCGGATGTGCAGCATGGCGGACTCCCGAAGCGGCGGACCGGATGATCGGAACGTCTCTGCCTGAAGTTTAGTCCACACCCCTGCCGGCGGTTAAACGCCGGGGATCGTGCCGCGATCTACACTGAACGGAACAGCCGTGAGGTGCCTATGAAAATGTCCGCGCAAATGACCGTGGTCGCCGTGCTCGCGACCCTCGCCTATCTGGGTCTGGCGATGTGGGGCATCGGTGGCGTAGCGGTGTTCTTTTCTCACGGCGCGTTGGTCGTGGTGGCCCTGGCCACGCTTGCCATGGTGGTGGCGTCATTGTTCACGGAAGTGAACCTGAGTACCGGCGAACGCGAGGACCGGGCCAATCGCTGGGTGATTCCGGCGTTTGCCGTAATCGGACTGGTCAGTGCTTTTCTGCCGGCCTACTGCGACCGCATCGGTTTCTGGACCATCGGCCGCGAAGGCACCCGTTGGCTGGGCGCGTTGCTGTTTATCGTGGGTGGCGGATTACGTTTGTGGCCGGTATTCGTGCTGGGCCATCGGTTCAGCGGGCTGGTGGCGATTCAACCGGGACATCGGCTTGTGACCGAAGGCATTTACCGGCATCTGCGCAACCCCAGTTATCTGGGGCTGGTGATCAATGCGATCGGCTGGGCGCTGGCGTTCCGCTCGGTCGTCGGCCTGTTGCTGGCGGCGCTGACGCTGATCCCGCTGATCGCCCGCATCCATTCCGAAGAGGCCTTGCTGCGCACGCAGTTCGGCGCCGAATACGACGCCTATTGCGCCCGCAGCTGGCGCTTGGTGCCCGGCGTTTATTAATACATACCTTGTGGGAGCGAGCTTGCTCGCGATAGCGGTGTGTCAGCCAGCGCGTGTATGACGGACAGATTGCAATCGCGAGCAAGCTCGCTCCCACAGGGTCGGTGCTGTTATTTGGAGGGGTTGAGGTGCAACTGGCCGTCGCTGTCGATGCTCAGCGCAATGTCGCGGTAACTGGCGATGGTCGCGTGCGCGGTTTCAAGCGGATGCTGGTGAGTCGTGGTGATGATCATCAACGGTGCGCCGGCGGCTTCAGCGGCCTGAATACCGACGGTGGCGTCTTCGAAGATCAGGCAGTCCGCCGGTTCCAGGCCCAGACGCTTGGCCGCCAGTCGATAACCGGCCGGATCAGGTTTGCCGGCGCTCACGTCTTCGGCAGTGATCATTACCGCAGGCTCAGGAATCCCCGCCGCGGCCATCCGGCGCAACGCCAGGTCCCGTGGCGCCGAGGTCACCATGGCCCAGCGATCCGCCGGCAATGACTTGAGAAACGCCGCCGCACCGGGGATCTCGACGATGCCTTCGACGTCTTCGATTTCTGCCTCGGTGATGAACGCCGCTTGGGCCTCGGCGTCCACGCCCGGCAGGTTCAAACGCGTGATGGTGTCGATGGCGCGCACGCCGTGGATGGTCGGCAGGAACGTTTCGACGTTCACCCCGTGGCGTAAGGCCCAGGCGGACCAGATCCGCTCGGCGGCGGCGATGGAGTTGAGGACGGTGCCGTCCATGTCGAACAGGAACGCGCCGAACGCGCGGTTGAAAACAGCATCGTGAGCAGACAAAAGATCACTTCCTCGCAAGGGGCCGGGCAACGATGCCCGGCAATGTAGCACTTGCGGGATGCTTCAGTGCAGACGCGGCGCCCTGGATTTGAACGCGCTGTCCACACAATCGAGCAACTGGCCGATGGCCCAGGGCTTCTTGATGAACGCCACCGGATGCTTCACGCCCGAGGTTTCCGGTGTTTCATAACCGGACATGACCATCACCGGTTTGTCCGGCCAGCGCTCGCCGACCAGATTGGCCAGATCCGCGCCGTTAAGCGTGCCGGGCATTGTGATGTCGGTGAGCAGCAGCGCGACTTCCGGCGCGTGCGCTTCCAGATATTGCGAAGCCGCATCGGCGCTGGTCTGCGGCTCGACCTTGAAACCTTCCTCCTGAAGAATTTCGCACAGAAATTCCAGAATCAACGGATCGTCCTCGACCACCAGAATCAACCCGCCAGGAAGGTGCGCGCTCGACGTCGAAATTGGACACATGAACTGGCACTCCCTGAATTGCATGAACGATTTAGCGGCTTGATCCCGCTGCTTATCTGGTATGAGCAGCGCCTTGTACAGAAATTCATTTTTGATACAGGTCTTTTCGATAACAGCCGGTTAACGGGCAGTCGCCGACGGGTAATTGCGGTTAAAATGCGCGCCCTTTTGCTGGCCGATCCTGATTGATGAACCCTCAAGCCCTCGCCGTTCTCCATGCCCACCTGCTCACCGCGCTGACTTCGGCACCGGCCGAAACCCGGCGCCTGTTCCATGGGCGCGGGCGTTGCTGGCCGGGGCTGGAGCAAGTCACCGTGGACTGGCTGCAAGGCGTGGTGCTGGTGTCGCTGTTCAAGGAGCCCGAGGCTTCGCAGCTGGAAGACCTCAAGCGGCTGTTGCTGGAGATCACCGGTTCAGAGCCATGGCAGCAATCCGGCGCCCATACCCTGTTGATCCAGCACCGCTACTTGCCGCAGAGCACCGCCGAATGGTTGCTGGGGCAAGAAATCGACGAAATGACCATCGTCGAAGGCGAGCTGAAATATCGGGTGGATCTGGGCCGCAAGCAGAACGCCGGGCTGTTCCTCGACATGCGCTACGGGCGTAACTGGGTGCGCGAACACGCGGCGGGCAAACGGGTGCTGAACCTGTTCGCCTACACCTGCGGATTCTCGGTGGCGGCCATCGAGGGCGGCGCCAGCCATGTGGTCAACCTCGACATGTCCCGCGCCGCGCTGAGCCGGGGCCGCGACAATCACCGGCTGAACGGGCATGACCTGAGCAAGGTGAGTTTCCTCGGCCATGACCTGTTCAAATCCTGGGGCAAGGTGATCAACAGCGGTCCGTACGATCTGGTGATCATCGACCCGCCGTCGTTCCAGAAAGGCAGTTTTCTGCTGACCAAGGATTACCAGCGTGTGCTGCGTCGTCTGCCGGAATTGCTCACGGCGCAGGGCACGGTGCTGGCCTGCATGAACGATCCTTCGTTCGGTTCCGACTTCCTGATCGACGGCGTGACCCAGGAAGCGCCGAGCCTGCGTTTCGAGCAACGGCTTGAAAACCCGCCGGAGTTTCCGGATATCGACCCGGAAAGCGGTCTGAAGGCGCTGCTGTTCAAGCAGATCGGCTGACCACGATCAGCGCGGCCGCAGCACCAGCGCAAACAACTCGCCATGCCCGGTGACATTGAGCTTGTGATAGAGATTGCGCCGGTGCACCTTCGCGGTCTCCGGCGAAATGCTCATGTGCTGGGCGATGGCCTTGCTGGAAAAGCCCTGGAGAATCAGGCGCGCCGTGTCGATCTCGCGCGCAGTCAGCCGGGCGTCGAAACGGTCGAGTAGCGCCGCAATATCACCGACCGGCGCCTCGACTGCTGCGCCTTGCGGCGGCATCAACTGCACATGCCGGCGCATCGCTGACAGCACCCAGTCCCGAACGCAGAGCAGGCGCCCCTGCTCCTGCAAACTGAATGCCGTCGAACGGCCCATCGACAAGCCCAGCACGCCGTCGTCGAGGTTGACCAGAAATTGCAGCTCATCCGCGCCGACCACCGAACGGAAGTAGCTCTGGTAATACTCGCTGTGCAGAAACTGGTCCGGCGCAACGGACGCGAGGCTGTGCAGACCGTCGGCGATCCCGGCGACCGCAGCCTGATAGAACGGATCAAGCAGGTACATGCCGGCACAGTAACCAGCCAGTTCTTCCTGCTCGTCGGCGCGGCCCTGGCTGTCGAAGTCGATCAGCAATTGCGGCGCCCGCCCCGTCTGCATCACCGCCACCAGCGCATTGTCCAGCGGCACCAGCAACCGCAGCGTATCGACCAGCGCGCGCCAGAAACCGTCCTGTCCGACCGTGGCGAAAACCCGCGACAGGCTCTGATGCACCGGCAATTCCTGCAGCAACGCGTCCACGCTCTACCCCTTTTGAGTAACCCATGATGGGAATGGGTACGGCACGGCCCGCCCGATAGGCTGACCACTCCTGTTCATCACCGGCCTGCCACAGGCCAGGAGTGCCGCATCATGCGTTGTCATCGTGGGTATATCAACCTGGGCCTGGCGGGCTTTGTGTCTGTCGCACTGACCGCGCAAGCGGCCGAAACACCGAGCGTGCATGTCTATAACTGGTACGACTACATCGGCCCGAACACCCTGCATGATTTCAAGCGTGACAGCGGTATCGAACCGGTCTACGACACCTTCGACAGCGCCGAAGTGCTGGAAGGCAAACTGATGACCAGCCGCAGCGGCTACGACGTGGTCGTGGCGAGCAACTTCAGCCTGCCGACCCTGATCAAGGCCGGCGCCCTCGCCCCGCTGCCCCGCGATCAACTGCCGGGCTGGAAGAACCTCGACAACGACCTTCTGAACAAATTGGCCAGCAACGACCCCGGCAACCAATACGCCGTGCCGTATCTGTGGGGCACCAACGGCATCGGCTACAACGTCGACAAGGTGCGCGCGGTGCTGGGCGACAAGGCACCGGTGGACTCCTGGGATCTGGTGTTCAAGGAAGAGAACCTCGCCAAACTCGGCGAATGCGGTGTGGCGATGCTCGATTCGCCGTCGGAAATGCTCCCGGTCGCGCTGCACTATCTCGGCCTGCCGCCCAACAGCACTAGGACCGAGGATTATCAGAAAGCCGAAGCGCTGCTGCTGAAACTGCGCCCGCACATCGCCTACTTCAATTCCTCGAAATTCATCAGCGATCTGTCCAACGGCAACATTTGCGTGGCGGTCGGTTGGTCCGGCGCGATGCTCGAAGCCAAGACCAACGCCGAGCAGGCCGACAACGGCGTGAAGATTCAGTACAGCCTGCCCAAGGAAGGTGCGCCGGTGTGGTTCGACACGCTGGTATTGCTCAAGGACGCGCCGCATCCGGCTCAAGGCCTGGCGTTCATCGACTACCTGCTGCGGCCCGAGGTGATTGCGCCGGTCAGCGATCACCTCTCCTACCCCAACGGCAATCGCGCCGCCACGGTGCTGGTTGCCCAGGCCACCCGCGACAACCCGGCGGTGTATCCGTCCGCCACGGCGATGGCCACGTTGTACACCTTGGAGCCCCTGCCCAAGGCCACCGAGCGGGTGCGCACGCGGATGTGGAGCAAGGTCAAGAACGGTCAATAACAGCCCTTCGAATCACTGCCTTCAACAGAGAGAACATTAATGAAACCACGTGCCCGCGATCTCCATATCCGCATCGGCCAATTGCAGCCCGGCCCGCTCAACGCCATCACCGACGTACCCGGCGTGCGGGTCGGCCACAGCAACGTGCGCGGCCGCAGCGTCACCGGTCGAGACATCTGCAGTGGCGTCACCCTGATCGAGCCACGCGCCGGTTCGACCAACGCACAACCGTGTTTCGCCGGCGTTCACGTACTCAACGGCAACGGTGACGCCACAGGACTGGAGTGGATTCGCGAGGCAGGCCTGCTGACCAGCCCGATCGCCTTCACCAACACTCACAGCCTCGGCGTGGTGCGCGACGCCTTGATCGAACTGGATCGCGCGCAGCAACCGGATGACGGCCGTCTCTACTGGAACATGCCGGTAGTGCTGGAAACCTTCGATGGATTGCTCAACGACATCAACGGCTTTCATGTGAAACCCAAACATGTGGCCGAAGCGATGAGCAATGCCGTTGACGGCCCGGTGCAGGAAGGTGCGGTGGGCGGTGGCAGTGGCATGATCTGCCACGAATTCAAGGGCGGGATCGGCACCGCATCGCGCCGTTTGAGCAAGGCTCAGGGCGGCTGGACAGTGGGCGCCATCGTCCAGGCCAACCACGGGATTCGCAGCGAGTTGCGGGTCGACGGCTACCCGGTCGGGCGTTACATGGAACAGGTGGATTCGCCGTTCCTGCGCGCCTCTTTACCGCATCCGGGCATGGGTTCGATCGTGGTGTGCCTGGCCACCGATGTACCGCTGTTGCCGCATCAATGCACGCGACTGGCGCAACGGGCGAGCCTCGGTCTGGCGCGTACCGGCGGCGGCAATGAAGATCACAGCGGCGACATCTTCATCGCCTTCGCCACCGGCAACGGTCATATCCCGCCTGCCGCTTACGAAGGCAAAGGCGCATCGACCTGCGATGGCTTGCGGATGGTCAACAACGATCACATCAGCGAGCTGTTTCTGGCGGCGACGGAGGCGGTGGAAGAAGCGATCATCAACGCCCTGCTGGCGAGCGACAGCACCGAAGGCAACGGGCATTCGGTGCCGGGACTGGACGCTGACACCCTGCTCGCCGCTCTCGAAAAATCCGGCTGGCCGGGTGCACGCTGACACCATAGCCCCGTTGTGGGAGCGAGCCTGCTCGCGATGGCGGTGTGTCATTCAACACATGTCTTGACTGGCAGATCGCAATCGCGAGCAGGCTCGCTCCCACAGGGGGTCAGCGGAACAACCCAAGTCCGAGTTCGCGCGCCGCCTGCAACTGCCTCGCAGGATCGCTCGACTCGGACTCCAGCAACAACGCCGAGCCCGCCACCGTTGCCCCGCAGTAATCGAAAATCCCGTGATCGATCTGCGTCTTCATCGCCGCGCCGTAGCCGTGGCGTTCGTAGGTGCGCGTATCGGCCCCGCCCAGTGCAGCCAGGTGCACGCGCAATCGTCCGAGCTTCTTCAGCGTCTTATCACCGTCGAAATCGTACGCCCAGCCATTGCTGAACACCCGGTCGATCCAGCCTTTGAGCAGCGCCGGCATCGACCACCAGAACACCGGATAGACCAGCACCAGCGCATCGGCGCGGTCGATGCGTGCCTGCTCGGCCAGCACGTCCGCCGGTGGCGCGGATTCGCGGTGATGCACCGCCCAGTCCGCCACACCAAAGCGCGGATTGAATTCTTCGGCGTGCAGGTCGGCGATTTCGAAGGTGTTGGATGGATCGTTCTCCGACAAGCCTTTGGCAATCTGTTGCGCCAACGCGTGGGTCAGCGAACGTGGATCATCGTGATCTACAACAATCAATGCGTGCATGGGAAATCTCCGGTTGGTGATTGCTGACCAAGGGCTTATCCTTTCGATAAGCTACGCTTGGTAAGTTACCTTCAGTAAGTTACGCTTGGTATATAAGCAATGTCAACCACTGAAATCCCAGATCCCGCACAACCCCGTCGACGCCTGTCGCGGGAAGACCGCCAGCGCCAGTTGCTCGACATGGCCTGGCAACTGATTCGCGAAGAAGGCACAGATGCCCTGACCCTCGGCTATCTGGCGGAAAAGGCCGGTGTGACCAAACCGGTGGTCTATGACCACTTCACCACCCGCGCCGGTCTGCTCGCGGCGCTGTACCAGGATTTCGATAAGCGCCAGACGGCACTGATGGACGCGGCGCTGGCCAATGCCGAAGCGTCCTTGAGCGGCACCGCGACGGTGATTGCCACGGCGTATGTCGATTGCGTGCTGACCCAGGGCAACGAGATTCCGGGGGTCATTGCTGCCCTGGCGAGCACCCCGGAACTGGAGAGAATCAAGCGCGAATACGAGGCGATCTTTCTGGAGAAGTGCCGCAGCGTGCTGTCACCTTTCGCGGACGGCGCAGAGATCGGTCAGGCAGGATTACGCGCCATGCTCGGCGCCGCCGAAGCGCTGTCGCAAGCGGCAGCCACTGACGAAATCAGCGCCGAACAGGCCCGTGACGAACTGTTCGCGACCATCACCGCGATGGTCCAAAGAGCCGCTGCCAGCGCCTCAAAGGCAAGTGACTGACGGTACTTGAGAGCGCAGCCGCACCTTCCTACGATGGAACTGCGCAGCCGCTTGGTTCGCCAAACCGCTGCGCAGGTGCGGGTGCCCTGAACCCCAATCAAGCCCGCTCCTGGCTTCATGCGCATCTTGAGCCTCACGGGCTCTACTTCCTCCCCATCAAAGAGTCTTGAGGCTCTTTTTTTGTCTCTGAAAATCAGCGTTCGGGTTCGCGGCGGATCGAGCGCCATGTGGCTTGCGCCAGCAATTCACGATAAGCCTTCGGACTGCCCTGCACTCGCCCGGACAACCACGCGCGGCAATAGCTGTCGGCCTGTCCGACGATCAGCGACGGCAACAGTTCGGCCGGGCATTCATTGAGTTCAGCCGCACGCCCGGACTCGGCCAGCCAAGTACGCAAACCCAGATTGCGGGTCTTGTTGCGCTCGGCCAGTTCATCCTTGTGCGGGCCCCGGGTCACGGCATAACGCGCGTGATACTGGAACCGCGCCCATTCCGGCTGATTCTCGACCCAATCCACGTAGCTGTAGACCAGCGCCTGCACGCCCTCTTCGGTGGTCGTCGCGCCAGCCAGATAGGCGTCGCGCAGGCGTGCCTGATCCTCCAGCGCGGTGAAAAACAGCGCGGCCACCAGTCCTTCCTTGTTGCCGAAATGGTGGTAGATCGCCCCGACGCTGGTGTCGCACTCGGCACGGATCATTTCGATGGTAGTGGCCTCAATGCCCTGCTCGTTGAACAAGCGCAGGGCCTTGCGAAAGATGTCGCGCTTGAGTTCGGCGCGGCGGCCGGGGTAGCTGCGTTCGAGAAGATCTGCGGTGTCCATGGGCCTTGAAAATCCGGGTAAAGGGCACATTCGTGCCGGTGATCGAAACGCGCACAGGTTGACAGATTTCCCGCGGACAGAATACCGTTCCGCTACAGAACAATATTCTGTAACGGAACATAATTCTGCAAATCCCCTAACCGCGAGGCGTCACCCATGAGTCAGTTTCTCAGCATGTTCAACAGCGTCGGTTCCCAGGCATTCAGTCAGATGGCGTGCCAGGTCGCGCCGTACTTCAGCACTATCAATCCGCTGGTCACCGAGTTGCGGGCAGGTTCCGCGCAGGTGCAGGTGCCGTTTCGCCGCGAGATCACCAACCACCTCGGCACCGTCCATGCCATAGCCCTGTGCAACGCTGCCGAACTGGCGGCCGGGATGATGACCGATGTGTCGATTCCCGCCGGCGCACGCTGGATTCCCAAAGGCATGACCGTCGAATACCTGGCCAAGGCCAAGACCGACGTGACCGCCGTGGCCAATGGCGAAGCACTGGACTGGCAGACCGAAGGCGACAAGATCGTGCCGGTGGATGTCCACGACGCCGAAGGCAAGAAAGTGTTCACGGCGCGTATCACCATGAACGTGAAACTGTCCTGAATCACTGGCACAAAAAAGCCCTTGCTGCGCTGGTCGCAACAAGGGCTCTTGTCGTTTCAAACAGAAGGGATCAGTGAACGGTCAGGCGCTGGCGGACAAATTCCTCGGTGCGGCGAGTGACCTGATCCAGATGCCGGTCGCGTTGTTTCTCGGCATCGAGCATCGCCCGCTTGCCGTGTCTTTGCAGCAGATAGGTATGGATCTGCTGCACTTCCAGGGATCGGTAGATCGGTGTCGTGTCGATAAAACCGCGCAGACCGTTGCTGCGGTAATGGCGGGTGCTCATCAGCACCTGCGTTTCGAGTTGACCCAGCACTTCAAAGCCCAGTGCCTCGAAATACGGCACCTTGCCGACGCTGCAGGTCAGCTCGGCATGGGGGTAACGCGCCACCATCTCCGCGATCAACGAACGGGCCACGCCCTGACGCCGATGCCCCTCGCGCACCGCCAGATAGGCCACGTTGCACGCCTCCCAATCGCCCTGCACCGGCAGGTACAACAGGAAGCCGATCACCTGCTCCGGATCATCGTCGTCGGTGGCCACCAGCAATTCCACCTCGGTGCCCTTCTCGCCGTTCAACGCCTCCAGATACAGATGCACCTCATAGCCGACCGCGTACTGATAGACGTTGTACAACAGGTTGCTCGGGCCCAGCCCAATGGCACTGATGTCGGTCAGGTTGTCGACCACCATCTGCAGGATCTGGCTGTTGACGCCTTCGGGGCATGGGGATTTGTAGTGGGTGATGCGGGGCATGGCGAGCGGACTCCGGCGGAAAACGCCGCCATCATACCGCGCCAGCGCGTCGGTGGCCGAACACCGTCACTGCTGGGGCGCGACCACTTTGAACTTGATGTCGATATCCTTCGACACCACGGTATCGGCCCACTCCCCCGCGCCGAGGCCGAACTCGTCGCGCCTGAGCACCAGTTCGCCGTCGAAGATGCCGATGCTACTGTCGGGTTTGAGTTGCACCGGCACTTGCACCTCGCGGGTGATGCCTTTGAGGGTGAGGTGGCCGTCGACCAGATAACGGTTGTCGCCGGCCGGGCTGAAGCGGGTGGATTCGAACACCGCCACCGGGAATTTTTCCGTGTCGAACCACGCCGGTTTCACCAGCTCGGTGTTGGCGTCTTCGCTGCCGGCGTCGATGCTGGTCAGGTCGATGTGCAGCGTGGTGCGGGCACTGGCGAGGTTGTCGGTGTCGAAATCCAGCGTCGCGTCGAACTTGCCGAACGTGCCGTACATCCGCGAGCCCATCTGGTTGTAGGTGAAACTGATCTGGCTGGCGGTGGTGTTGACCCGCGTGTACTCCACCGCGTGTGCAGCAGGCGTGACGATCAGGCAACACGCGGCAGCCAACAACAATCGAATCGACATGAAATGCTCCGGCGCCCGATGGGTCTCGAATGACTTAAGCAAACATCCGTCACTTGTGCCAGCCCCGCCAATGTCTAGCCGGATCGGCTCGTCACACCAACCGCTCGATCTTCTGATGCTTCCAGACCCGTGTGTAATACAGCGCCTGCAACACCAGCATGCCCAGATACGCAATCGGAAACGCCATCCACACACCCTGCAAACCGAACTGCCCGTCCAGCCAGTACGCCGCCGGCAACTGCACGCCGAGCACGCAGATGATCGCCACGCCCACCGGCACCAGCACCGTGCCGCTGGCACGCATGATCCCGCCGATGATCGCCTGGAAACCGAAGATCAACAGACTCCACAGCATGATGTGCAACAGGTGCTCGGCCATCGCCCGGGTCGAGTCTTCGGTCAGGAACAACCCCAGCAGCCAGTGCGACAACAGGTAACCCAGCAGGATCAAACCACCGGTCAGGCACACGTTGATCCACAACCCGGTGCGCAGGATCGGGCCCATCCGCTCCAGCCGTCCGGCACCAATGGCCTGAGCCCCCAAGATCGACGCGGTGATCGCAATCGACAGCGCCGGAAACTGCACGTAGTTGACGATCTGCGTCACCGCGCCATACGCCGCCGTCGCCTGGGAGCCGTGCTGGTTGACCAGCGCCAGAATCACCAGCTCCGACAGCGACAGCACGATCATCTGCACCCCCGTCGGCAGACCGATGCGCAACACCTTGCCGAGAATCGCGCCGTCCAGTCGCAGCGCCGCGAAGAACTCGCGATCCGGCGCCAGCGGATGGCCCTTGCGGATCAGGCTCCATGACAGCCACGCCATCGCCGCCAGCGTACCCGCCAGGCCGGCGAACGCCGCGCTCTGAATCCCCAGTTGCGGCAAGCCGAACCACCCGCGAATGAACGCCGGAGTCAGCGCCAGCCCGACCACGGTCGACAGCAGCAGCGCCAGCATCGGCGACAACGTGTCGCTCACCCCACGCAACAACTGGGTGAACAGCACGTACACCAGCACAACCGGCAAGGTCCACATCATCACCCGGGCATAGGCCACCGCATCATCCAGCACGTCCGCCGGGGTCCCCAAACCCTGCAAGGCCTGACGCGCAAACACACTGCCCAGCACCGCCGCCACCAGTCCGATCAGCACGCCCAGCAACAACGTCGCCCCGGCAATCGCCTTGACCATATGCGACTCACGCGCCCCCCACGCCTGGCCGATCAACACCCCTGCCCCGGCGCCCAGCCCGATGACCAGCGCGATGAAGAAAAAGATGATCGGAAACATGCCGGACACCGCCGCCAGCGCCTGCGTACCGAGCATCTGACCGATATAGATGCTGTTGACCGTGCCCGACATCGATTGCAGGAAGTTCGACAGCACCATCGGGGCGAGGAACAGCAGGTAGGTTTTCCAGAGGGGCGAATGAGCGGGGGTTTGCATTGAGGGTCCGTCTCGGGTGGGAGCTGATGACAGAGTCTAAGGTATGCAATGCACTTCAGGTCGTACCCGTTTGCATTAAAACTTCGTAATCTGCACCTCGATCAATGTTCGTACCCTCCCCATCACGACAGGAAGTGAATCCGTCCCATGCGCCGTTCCCCGATTCTGCTGAGTTGCACCTTGTTGACTGTTCTGGCGACGACTGTTCACGCCGGCCCCACGCCCTCGCCCGAGGTGGTGCAAGGATTGGTGAACACCCTGAACGAACGCCTGAACATCGGTGACCTCGTCGCCCTGACCAAATGGGACAGCGGCAAGCCGATCCAGGACAGTCCTCGTGAAGCACAGGTCATCGACAACGCCCGCAAGCTGGCCACCGAACGCAAGCTCGACCCGGAAGACGTCGCGCAATTGATCGCTGCACAGATGGAGGCCAACAAACTGGTGCAATACGGTTTGCTCGCACAGTGGCAAGCGGCCGGTGCCGCGCCGGACACGCCGCGCCCGGATCTGGGCAAGCAGATTCGCCCGCGTCTGGACGAGTTGCAAACCCGCCTGCTTCAGCAGTACGCCGACTTCACACCCTACCGCCACGACCCGAACTGCCCGGTATGGCTGGCCAAGGCGCGCAGCGGTCTGACCCGCGATGCGCTGCATGATCTGGCCCTGACCCGTGCCACCGGAGAGCTGTGCATTCGGCCGCTGGCACCCTAGAACGAGGGTCTTGGCATTCATTGCCGGCATCGATAGTCACCATCACGTCAATGAAGTTCTCATAAAAAATCCGCGGCGTAACATCGGCTCCATACCCAACAAACAACACCCCTGGAGCACACGATCATGAAACGCCAAATCCTTCTCGGCATCGCTTTCTCGGTTCTTGCAGTCAACGCTTTTGCAGCCAAACCCGCCCACACCATGATCGCCGAAGGCGGTTCGGACCGGTTGATTGAAAGTCGTGTGGCTGAGGGTGGTTCGGATCGTCTGATCGAACGTCGTGTGGCCGAAGGTGGCGCTGATCGCTTGATCGAACGTCGTGTGGCCGAAGGTGGCGCTGATCGCTTGATCGAACGTCGCGTTGCCGAAGGTGGCGCTGATCGTCTGATCGAACGTCGCGTTGCCGAAGGTGGCTCGGATCGTCTGATCGAGCGCCGTGTTGCCGAAGGTGGCTCTGATCGTCTGATCGAACGCCGCGTTGCCGAAGGTGGCGCTGATCGCCTGATCGAACGCCGCGTTGCCGAAGGTGGCGCTGATCGCCTGATCGAACGTCGCGTTGCCTAACTAAGCAGCACATATAGAAAAGCCCGGCCTGATCAGCCGGGCTTTTCTTTGCGCGCGTTTTTTGCAATTGCTGGGTAAGCTCCCAGCCCGACGCTGCAAATTTCAGGTTTCCCATGGACATTGAACGACTACTGAAGAAAAAACAGCTGAACGTGCAGGAGCAAAACGCAGTCGTTGCGCATCATTTGATGCTCTTCGCCAGTGAATGGCGCAAACAGGGTGTACCTGTCGCACTGGCCCGATACGGAGAATCCCAAGGCATCGATTGGTCGTCGTCCATCGTGCTGGAACTGGAAATCGACTTTCCCGGCATGCCTCGCCTGTTCGGACGTTTGCTGAATCAAAATGAATGCTTCATCGCGTTTGAAATCGATACGGACGCCTCCCATGAACACATTGAATCCGTAGATCGCTGGGAGGACATCTCGTCGATGCAAAATACGTCGACATCAAATCCGGGCACAGGTAAAGGCTTTGCCTTGATCGCATTGAACGTGAGGCGTCAGCTTGTTTGATCGCTCTTTGCGCACCGCTCACTCTTCGGCGTCTTGAAGCCGTCACTGGTTGAGTATCTACGCCTCATCAAATGGAGCACTCATTGAACATGGGCCCAAAAACCGAAACGCTGATCGAGGTGCTGAATGAGCTTGTCAGCGTTCTGGAAAGCGACGGAGAAGCGCACTGGAGCGCGTGGATGCGAAAAGCCCGCGCACGATTGCTGGACTCCGATTATTCCGGAATCACGTGGCTGCTCTCGGCCTATGGCGGGATGGGGTCCTTCAATGATGTCGTGCTCGGACAAAGCAACATCAACGGTGCTTTTGCCTGGAAGCGCGGCTATGGCGAACTGAATGCAAAGTTTGCCGAACTCCGCGAGCAAGCCTACGAGCTGGCCAATGAAATCAAGCACATGCAGCGATAGCCGCATTCATTGCCGGCATCGATAGTCACCATCACGTCAATGAAGTTCTCATAAAAAATCTGCGGCGTAACATCGGCTCCATACCAAACACATAACACCCCTGGAGCACACGATCATGAAACGCCAAATCCTTCTCGGCATCGCTTTCTCGGTTCTTGCGGTCAACGCCTTTGCAGCCAAACCCGCCCACACCATGATCGCCGAAGGCGGTTCGGATCGGTTGATTGAAAGTCGTGTGGCTGAGGGTGGTTCGGATCGTCTGATCGAACGTCGCGTTGCCGAAGGTGGCGCTGATCGCCTGATCGAACGTCGTGTTGCTGAAGGTGGTTCCGACCGTCTGATCGAGCGCCGTGTTGCCGAAGGTGGCGCTGATCGTCTGATCGAACGTCGTGTTGCTGAAGGTGGTTCCGACCGTCTGATCGAACGCCGCGTCGCATGAATCAAGCGTTCTACCGCTGTACAAATAAAAAGCCCGGCCTGATCAGCCGGGCTTTTTCACGTTCAGCCGGCGCTTATTGCGCGGTCTTCAGTTTGACCACATCACCGGAGATTTTGGTGGTGTAACCGGTCAGGACCCATGCCCAGAACCAGTTTTCCTGAACCTGGGTGTTGATCATGGCGTCGCCGCCCTTGGCTTTGATCGCGGCAGTCTGGGCGCGGACGAAGCGGTTGTTCTGCTGGATCGGGATCACGCCGAACAGCAGCAGGCCGGTGGCGGTCGCTTCGCTGTGACCAATCACGGTGTATTGGCTGCTGTCGTATTGTCTGGTGTTCATCGGGGTGCCGGTGCAACCTGCCAGAACCACACCGAACAGTGCGGCGGCGACTACTTTGCTGAGGTATTTCACTGCAAGACTCCATGGGTAAACGCCCGGGATCCATCTCTCGGGCGGCGCACACTTTACTGGAGGCAATGGCACATTGGTATCAATCTGGGAATGTTTCATGAAGTGGCTGGCTGGCAGCCTGTTCGTGATGTCGCATACCATGGCGCCACTTCAATAAAAACAGACATCACCCATGTTCAAAGCCAGTCTGCGTAGCCACCTGACCCTCTGGTTTGCCGGTTTGTCCCTGCTGACGCTGTTGAGCGTCGGTTTCTATGTCGGCCACATCGCCACCGAACAAATGAAACAGGCCAGCGGCAATGCCCTGCTGAGCACTGCGCGGTCGGCGGCGGCATTGCTGGGTGAGCAATTGCGCGAGCGACAACTGGAGGTCTATCTGCTCAGTCGCGCGCCACATCTGGAGCGTGGTGATCTGGATAACCCGGCGATCCTCAAATCGATGCAGCTGCGCACCCAGGCCCGCACCGAATATGCGTGGATGGGCATCACCGACGCCAACGGTCAGGTACATCAGGCCGTCAACGGTTTGCTGGTGGGCCAGTCGGTGCAGCAGCGTCCGTGGTTCCAGGCTGGTTTACGCGGCGAATACACCGGCGACCCTCACGAAGCCGTGCTGCTGGCCAAAATGTTGCCGGCGCTGGCGAATGGCGAGCCGCTGCGTTTCATTGATTTCGCGGCACCGATTCACAATGCCGACGGCCAGGTGATCGGCGTACTCGGCGCCCATGCGCACTGGAGTTGGGTGACGCGCATCGTCGAATCGGCGGCGCTTTCGCACAAAGGCGTCGCGCCGGACATCGAAGCATTGATCATCGATCACGACGGCAAGGTGCTGTATCCGGAAGCGCTGGTCGGCCAGCAACTGGCGGCGAACGATCCCGACTCACCGGGCTGGACCGTCGGCAACGGTTACCTGACCAGCGTGGTGACGGTGCCGACGCCCCTGAGCACTGCACTGTCATGGTCGATTGCGGTACGCCAGCCGCTGGACACCGCGCTGCAACCGGCGCGCCTGCTGCTCTATAAATTGTTGTTGCTGGGGGTGACGGCGGCGGTGGTGTTTGCGCTGGTCGCCTATTATCTGGCGCTGTATCTGAGTCGCCCGATCGAGCAACTGGCACGCTCGGCCCAGCAGGTGCAAAACAATCAACCGGAGACCCGTTTTCAATTGCAGCACCCGGTGCGGGAAATCGCCCAGCTCGGCCAGTCCATCGACACGATGACCCAATCGCTGCTGGCCAAGGAACGCGAGCTGCAGGAAACCAACGCTTCACTGGAAGCCACGGTCGCACAACGTACCGCGGCCCTCACCCAGGCCAATGCCGAACTACTGAGTCTGGCGACTCATGATGGTTTGACCGGTGCCTACAATCGTCGGCGGTTTGACGAAAAGCTCACCGAGTACAGCCTGTTGTTTCGCCGTACCGGACGGCCGTTTGCGCTGCTGCTGATCGACGTCGATCATTTCAAACGCATCAACGATACCCATGGCCACGCGGCAGGAGACGACGTACTGCGACAACTGGCGCAACTCATACAAGTCAGCACCCGAGCCACCGATTTCGCTGCGCGCTATGGTGGTGAAGAGTTTGCCGTGCTGCTGCCGGAAATTGCCAAACCGGAGACCCCGGAAGTGGTCGCCGAAAAGATCCGGGCTGCGATTGCCGAGGCAATCTTTCCAGTGGTCGGTTCCATTACTGTAAGCATTGGTGTCGGCCAGGCCGATCCGGCGGACAACACCCCGACGGCGTTGGTCAAACGTGCCGACCAGCAGTTGTACAAGGCGAAGGCGGCAGGCCGCAATCAAGTGGCCTGCCAGGCTTCGCTCATCGAGGTGAGCGAAAATGGCTGATGCGCACTCAATCACTCCATGGCTTCAGCCCTGCCCGGCTACCCCTGCGATTCAGGGGGCGCCGATAGAAGAAGTGACAGCGCGATTGAGACTGGCGCTGAAGTAAACCGCTTTATTGCTTCATATCCTTGATCAGTTCAGCCACCAACAGATCAGACACATGGGTAAACGCCTTGCGCAGGACTTCGGGATCTTTCGCGTATTGCTCCGGTAGATAGGCAAGGTTGTTGGCATCATTGAACACCGTGATCGTTTCAAAGTTTCGCCAGACCGCCGAACCCTTGCGCTTGATCTGGCCAGTGGCACCAATCACCGGATACAGCACCGTGCTGAAGTTCTTGAGGCACAGCCCCCACTGCCCGACCATGATTTCGATCTCGGCATCGGCCTGCTCGCCCTCCCCGACTATTGTGAACAGCCGCTCCTGCTGAACGCGATCAACAAAACTCTGGCGGACCAGTTTGGCCAGGTCGATGTCATTGGCCTTCATGTTGTTGAGGATTGCCCGGGAAATATCCCCCGTCAGCACATCACCATTCTTTGTCCCTTCTACGGATCCCGCGCCTGCCAATGCATTGACTTGTGTCGTCGATGCACCGGCCGCCATCCCCGCGGCCGCCCCGGCACCGGCACCGAGTCCCGCGCTCCAGGCTTGAGTCATGCTGGTGTATTTGAAGTTATCGACGGCGACAAATACTGGAAGCACCTTCAGTGTCTTGATCTGCTGACGATCTTCGACACTGAAGTTCTTGGTGACGCATCCGCAAAGCAGCAAGAGTGCGCCAATAACAATGAGCAATTTTTTCATGGTAGGGGGAAGTTCGAGGGATTGGATGTCAGACTTATCGCCCGCACTCGCCAATCCTTGAATCTGGCATGTATCACTGCCATCGAAAAGTTGAGTCGGGTGCAAGGCACACGACCCGCCCTTCCTCAAGTATTGGTCTTCTACTTCGTCCACAACCGCGTCGTCAAACGAGCAATCGCCGCCGGCAACTCTTCCACGGTAAACAGTTTTTCCATCACACCTTTTGTTGGGTAAATCGCCAGATCCTGCTTTACCGCCGGGTTTCTTGTGGGATGTGCGAATTTTCAGATTTCTGTTCTGGCCCTGACCGCCTCCACGCGCATGCGCATGCGCATGCGCATGCGCAGCATGGCACCGATATCGAAGAAAGGTCGCGGCGGCAGCCAGCCGGGTTCGGCCCGTTGCATCACCGATTGCAGCAATGGCGAATCGACGCCGGATGCCATTTCCGCCAGCAGTGACGGACATGACGCTGGCAGCGGAATCCATCGAGCGTGGCGTTCTGGTGGTGCCGTTCGGGCAACCGCTGAAAACCAAGGGGATTTATTCGTTGTGTCTGCAGCCATCGGCGGCTGCGCATCCGGCTTGCGCGGTGGTAATGGAGTGGTTTGCCGGGCAGGCTGAGGGAGAAAACGGGCCTGTGTAACGGGCGATGGGGGGTGCCTTGCAGGAGATCGACCTCACGGCTATACCTGACGATAATCCGCTCTAGTCCCTTGTAGTCCGTAGTCGAGCGATTCCCCACGCGTTACGCAAATGAGGTCAACCACTCATGGCTACGGAAAAAGAACTGCTTGAAGTGCAACTGATTGAGGCACAAAGAGACAAGACACTTGCAGAAATCAAAGTGCTTCAAAGGACGACGCCCATCACCGAAGCGATCAAGGTCTTCGGGTCGATGATTTTAGGGATAGGAGGCGTACTGGCCGCGTTTGCCGGCTTCCAATTCGCGGAAGTCAAAGCGGAAAAGGCCAGAAATGAAATGGCCAACATTGAGGATTCTCGAAAAAAACTGAATACCGAAGTGTCGTCACTGGAAGATAAAAAGAAAGAACTCGAACTGCAGAATCAGACACTGACGCAAAAGAACCGGATATTGGTCGACAGTATTGCCAAAGCCGGAAATGAAGTGGAAAAAGCCAACGATATGCTCAGTGCGCCCGCTCTCGCCTCCAACCCCCAACTGGACGATGTCAGGCAGAGCCTGAATGCTACGGGAATCGAATTACGGACGACTACCGTCGTCAAGAACGCGGAAAAAACGACTGACCTGGATTCGCTTATTCAAGGATTGTTCTCACCTCAGGCCGGCGAACGCGGCAAGGCCTACGAAAAAATCATTTCTCAGTATTCCAACAGTGAGAGCCTGATACCTGCTCTGCTCGATTACGCAAACGCAAACAAGCAGAACGAAAACGGCATTTACAACACCTTGGTCGTATTCAGCCGTCTCGACAAGAAGCTGTTGCAAGACAAGTCCAGCGCGTTGCGGACATTTGCCGAATCTGTGCGAAGTACCGGCCCCAGAACATCCGAACGCGTCGACATATTGTTGTCCAGAATACCCAATGCTTAACGATCATGGGCGCCAGTAACGACGCCCGTTTTTTTCGCGTTAAAACAATCTTTGCTTACTCGGACTGAAACGTCTGCAAATACGCCAACAAATTATCGATCTTCTCTTCATCACTCAGCCCCCAGAAGATCATCCGCGTCCCCGGCACCACGCCCTTCGGGTCCTTCAGATACGCCGTCAGCGTTTCACGATCCCAGGTCAGGCCAGAGTTTTTCATCGCGTCGGAATACACGTAATTCGCCGACGTCCCCGCCGGGCGACCGATGATGCCGTTGAGTTCCGGGCCGAAGCCCGGGCGGGCGGATTCGCCGACCTGGTGGCAGCCGCCGCACAGGCGCGGGAAGATTTTTGCGCCGGCCTCGGCGTCACCGGCAGCCAGTGCTGGCGTGCCGAACAGGCCTGCGTTGAGGATCAGGGCGAGCGTTAATGCAGCGTTTTTCATCAGGGATTTCCAGATCGGCGGCGGCGCCAAGGGTAATCGCGCGCGGCAAGTTGCGCTACAGGTAGGCGCCCACAACCTGCCGGACTTTGAGCAAGGCTTGACGCAGGACAAGCATGTCCACCGATCCCAATGCCAGGCGAATCGCGTGCGGCACATGGGTGGACACGGTGAAGGGTTCTGCGGTGGTGACGGAAACCTGTTCGTGCATCAACTCGACCACGATATGGTCGGCCCGGACATCTTCCGGCAGCGGCAGCCAAAGGAAATACGAAGAGGGATGGCCGACAGTCGGCAGGCCTTCGAGGATCTGCGCAGCTAATGCTTGCCGGGCCTGGGCGTCGCTACGCTTTTGGGCTTCGAGCAAGGTAACGGTGCCGTCGTCGAGCCAGCCGCAGGCGATGGCGGTCATCACGCCTGGCGTGTTCCAGGTGGTCGCGCGAATGATCCGCTCCAGCGCCGCCACCTGCTCGACCGGCGCGGCGATGAAGCCTACGCGCAGGCCGGTGGCGATGTTTTTCGACAGACCCGAAACGTAGACCGTGCGCTCCGGTGCCAGAACCGCCACCGGGGGTGGCGGGTTATCGACCAGAAAGGCGTAGGCCGCGTCTTCGATGATCGTCAGATCATGCCGGCGGGCAATCGCGATCAAATCCTCACGCTGCTCCAAAGGCATCACCCAGCCCAGTGGATTGTGCAGGGTCGGCATGCTGTAAACCGCACGCACCGGGCGCTGGCGGCAGAGTTTGTCGAGGGCCGCCAGATCAGGGCCCTGTTCATTGACGGGAATCGCCACCACTTGAAGGTGCAGCGCCTCGGCCAGCACTTTGAATCCCGAATAGGTCAACGCATCAGCAGCGATCACATCGCCGGGTTTGAGCAAGGCCATCAGCGTCACCGCCAGCCCTTGCTGGGCACCGTTGACGATCAGCACCTGTTCGGCCTCGAAACTCAAACCCCGGGTTTGCAGGTGCCGCGCGACCGAGGCCCGCTCATGCTGACGACCGGCATGGGGCTGATAGCGCAGCAGCGCTTCGAGGTCGCCGGACAAGGCCAGTTGCCGCAACGCGGTGCGCAGCAACTCAGCCTGCCCCGGCAATGACGGATAGTTGAAGTTGAGGTCGATCATGCCGACCGCGACGTCCTTCTGGTCGATGCCCTGCCCCGGCAACAACGACGTTTCCCGCACAAACGTGCCGCGCCCGGCTTCGCCGCTGACCAGCCCCATGGCCTCAAGCTCGGCGTACACCCGCGAGGCTGTGACCAGCGCCAGCCCTTCGCTGGCCGCCAATTGCCGGTGAGTCGGTAAGCGAGTGCCGGGCAACAGGCGACCGGCGCGAATGTCAGCGGCATAGGTGTCGACGAGGGTCTTGTAACGAGAGCGCGGCATGTCGGCTTGTATCCATGACAATTCTTTGATTGTGCTGATTCTCAACCCTAGGATTGTTTCAACGCAACCCACCTCTGAGCGCAACGCGTATGGAACGAACCACCCAACTCGGCACCCCGGCGCTGGAAAAAACCAGCGGCTGGATCAATGGCTTTATCGGCGTTGTGATCTTCAGCGGCTCGCTCCCCGCCACGCGGCTGGCGGTGCTGGAGTTCGACCCGGTGTTTCTCACCGTCATCCGCGCGACCATCGCCGGCGCCCTGGCGTTGTGCCTGTTGTGGCTGTTTCGCGAACGACGGCCGGCGCGGGATCAACGGTTGTCATTGCTGATCGTCGCGCTGGGCGTGGTTGTGGGTTTTCCGTTGTTGACAGCCCTGGCGCTGCAATACGTGACGTCAGCCCATTCCATTGTGTTTGTAGGATTGCTGCCGCTGGCTACGGCGATTTTCGGCGTGCTGCGCGGCGGTGAACGGCCGCGTCCGGTGTTCTGGATTTTTTCGGTGTTGGGCAGTTCGCTGGTGGTCGGTTTTGCGATCTCACAAGGCCTGACCGCTTCGCCCACTGGCGATCTGCTGATGCTGGCGGCGATTCTCGCCTGCGGCCTCGGTTACGCCGAAGGCGCAAAACTGTCGCGCACCCTCGGCGGCTGGCAGGTGATCTGCTGGGCGCTGGTGCTGTCGTTGCCGGCGATGGCCGTACTGAGTGTGTGGCTGGCGCCCGCCTCGTTCAGCGGCATCAGCCTGTCCGCGTGGGTTTGTCTGGCGTATGTTTCGCTGTTCAGCATGCTGATCGGTTTTGTGTTCTGGTATCGCGGGCTGGCTCAGGGCGGGATTGCGGCGGTCGGACAGTTGCAATTGCTGCAGCCGTTTTTTGGCCTCGCACTGGCCGCGACCTTGCTGCACGAGCATGTCAGCGTGGGCATGCTGGTGGTCACGCTGGGTGTGATCCTGTGCGTGGCCGGGGCGAAGAAATTCGCCAAATAGTCTTCAGCTCGCGCCGGATTTCCATTCTCGAGGGCTTAGCCCGGTCTTGCGCCGAAACGCCCGGGCCAGCGCCGAGGGACTTTCATAGCCGACCTCTTCGGCGATCAGGGCAATCGGTCGTCCCTCGCGCAGGCGTTTCTGCGCGAGGCTGATTCGCCAGTTCACCAGATAATCCACCGGCGTTTGCCCCACTACGCGTCGGAAGTGTTCGGCGAAACCGGCGCGGGACAGGTTGGCGGCGCTCGCCAGTTCGGCGACGCTCCAGGCCTTGGCCGGCTGGTCGTGCATCAGGTTCAAGGCTCGGGAAATCTTCGGGTCGGCCAGCCCCGCCATCATGCCCGGTTGCTGGTTGCGACTGCTGATGAGATGGCGCAGCAGCAGAATCACCAGCAACTCGAACAACCGGTCCATCACCGCTTCACGCCCGCAGTGTCCGTCGAAAGCTTCCTTGAACAGCCACTCCAGGGTGTTCGCCATTTCGGGAAGGTCGACGAGTTTCAGCACCAGATAATCCGGCAGCGCTGCTGCCAAAGCATTGCCCGCGCCGCCGTCGAACGTCAGTGAGGCGCACACCAGTTGCGTGTTCATGGCCTCATCGGCGAACAGTCGGTGGGCAAATGGCCGGGGGAAGAAAATCAGCGTCGGCTCACTGAGCGTGAGTTCGGGTTCATTCCCCGGTTTGAGCAGCACTTGCCCAGCCTGCAGCAGATGCACATGGCCACATACCTGATCGCCACCGTAAGCGCTGATCCCGCAGAAAGTGCCGCTGTGGAAAGTGCCGGCATTGACGCCGAAGTGGCTGAGCAAAGTGGACAGGCGATCCATGAATGCCTCCTCCGGTGAAAGGCTTGGACGATCTGTCGCATATCCTCGACGATTTGCACCCAAAGCACCAGCCGCGCTCCGTAGCATTCACTCCATCCCCGGCGCACTTCGCACCGGACTTTCGGAGAATCACCATGAGCCGCATCGCCCCTCTCAGCCTCGAAACCGCTACCGACACCACTCGCCCAGTGCTTGAAGGCGTGCAGAAAAAAATCGGCTTCCTGCCCAACCTGTTCAAGACCCTGGCCGTCGCACCTGTCGCGCTGGATGCCTACGTACAAATCTCGGCAACCCTGGGCAAAACGTCCCTGAGCGCCAAGGAAAAAGAGGCGGTGTACCTCGCCACCTCGCAAGTCAACGGTTGCGACTATTGCCTGGCGGCGCACACCGTGTTCGCCAGCAAGGCCGGGCTGGCAGCAGAAGAAATCATCGAAGCGCGTCACGGTCGACTGAATGCTTTCGCCACCCTCGCCCATCAACTGACCGAAACCCGTGGTCATCTGAGCGATGAACAGATTGCCGCCGCCCGCGCTGCCGGCATCGACGACAAGAAGATCATCGAGGTGATCGCCATCGTCGCCGCGCAGACCCTGACCAACTACCTCAACAACACCGCGCTTACCGACATCGATTTCCCCGCAATCGAAAATCCAGCGTAATGCAAAAAACAGTGGGAGCGAGCTTGCTCGCGATGGCGGTGGATCAGTCAGCATCTTTGTCGATTGATACTCCGCTATCGCGAGCAAGCTCGCTCCCACATTGAATTTTGTACTGCGTCGGACGCGTCAGTCGTGATCGACCCCGGCGCGTTTCAGCAATTTCTTGCAGCGCTCGGACAGGTGAAACACCTGCAAATGTTTGCCCGCCTTCGCGTAGCGTTCACGCAGGGTTTTCAGCGCGGCGATGGCCGAGTAATCGACAAAGCTCAGGTGCCGGCAATCCAGCGTCACCCGTTGCGGGTCACTGGCCGGGTCGAATTGATTGAGGAACGGCGTAGTCGAGGCAAAAAACAGCGTGCCGTGCAGGCGATAGAGTTTGCTGCCGTCCGCTTCCAGATGCTCATCGGCGTACAACTCGCGCGCTTGCTGCCAGGCAAAATTCAGCGCGGCAATGATGATCCCGCACAGCACTGCCGTGGCCAGATCGGTAAACACGGTGATGGTGGTTACCGCGATGATCACCAGCACATCGTTGAGCGGCACCTTGTTCAGCACCCGCAGCGAAGCCCAGGCAAACGTCTGCTGCGACACCACGAACATCACCCCCACCAGCGCCGCCAGCGGAATCCGCTCGATCAGCGGAGACAGAAACAGAATGAACAGCAGAATCAACACACCCGCTACCACGCCGGACAACCGTCCGCGTCCGCCGGAACTGAGGTTGATCACGGTCTGGCCAATCATCGCGCAACCGCCCATGCCGCCGAACGCACCGGAAACCACGTTTGCCGCGCCCAGCGCCACGCACTCGCGATCCGGGTAGCCACGGGTTTCGGTGATTTCGTCGGTCAGGTTGAGGGTCAGCAGGGTTTCCAGCAGGCCGACCAGCGCCATCAGAATCGCGTAGGGCGCGATGATGCGCAGGGTCTCCAGCGTCCACGGAATGTCCGGCAGCGCGAACGTCGGCAGGCCACCGGCGATGTGCGCCATGTCGCCGAGGGTACGGGTCGGCAGCCCGAGCAGGTAAACCAGCAAACCTACGCCGAGAATCGCCACCAGCGCCGGCGGCACCGCGCGAGTCAGGCGCGGCAGGATGTAGACGATGGCCATGGTCAGCAGCACCAGCCCGGTCATCAGGTACAACGGTGTGCCGCTGAGCCACTGCTCACCGCTCTTGAAATGCTCAAGCTGCGCCAGCGCAATGATGATCGCCAGACCGTTGACGAACCCGAGCATCACCGGGTGCGGCACCATGCGTACCAGTTTGCCCAGCCGCAACAGCCCGAACGCCATCATGATCAAGCCACCGAGCAACACCGTCGCCAACAGATATTGCACGCCGTGCTGCACCACCAGCGCGACGATCACCACCGCCATCGAACCGGCTGCTCCGGACACCATGCCCGGTCGGCCACCGAACAGCGCGGTCAGCGTGCAAATGATAAAGGCGCCGTACAGGCCCATCAGCGGATTGAGGTGAGCCACCAGCGCAAACGCAATGCATTCGGGCAACAGGGCAAACGAGGTGGTGAGTCCGGCCAGGACATCGGCGCGCAGACGAATCGGTTTCATGGCTTACCTGACAGAGCGGCCGACGGGTGCGGCCGCATGCATTTGCGCAAAAGAGCGCCGCGGAAAAAGAGGGTTGCGGATGTTACGCAAATGCATCGGCGTGGGCCAGCAATCGCTGACAGGAACGGGTTGGCGCTCTATGCTTGCGCGCTTCATCGAGCAACGGATTTGAACATGTCACCGCTATCCACTCGCGAAGTCTGCCAGCGCTTGCGCGATGCGGCGTTGGAGGTTTGCGCGCTACAGCGTATTGCGCAGGAATCCGGGCCCGGCCAGATCCCGGTCGATATCGAAGGCTGGCAGCTGTTGCTCGACTTTGACGGTCAGCGTCTGCATCACTGCCTGCAATGTCGATGCCCGGAAGATCGTGTGTGGCGACTCGACACGACTCAGCGTTTCGGCACCGACCCGGTCAGCCTGCTCAGCACTTGGGAGCTGGCGCAGATCGAGCGGTTGCTGGCTCAGGTCGGCTGACCGGATCAGCCCTGGCGCAAGTCCAGCAGGTAGGTGTAATAGCCGGTGTCGCGTGCCCAACCGAGTGATTCGTACAAAGCCTGGGCGGTGAAATTGTCGGTGGCGGTTTCCAGCACCAGTCCCTTGGCGCCCGTTTTAACGGCGAAGTCGCGGGCGGTGTTCATCAATAGTCGCCCCACTCCACGGCCCCGGGCGGGCGGCGTGGTGAACAGGTCGCTGAGCAGCCAGGTGCGATGGGCGTCTATCGAAGAGAACGTCGGGTATAGCTGGACGAATCCGAGCGCCTCATCGCTTTCATCCTCAACCAGAAAAATCGCCGATTCATTGCCGGCCATGCGTTCGACGATGAAGGCCCGCGATTGCTCGAGATTTGACGGCTGGCCATAAAAACCGCGATAGGCGTCGAACAGCTTCGCCACCGCGTCGAGGTGAATCGTCGTGGCGCGCAGTGCCTGAAGGGTCATTGTCACTTTCCTGAGGTTACCGAAATTGAAACCAGCATAGCGCTGAGGAGTGAGTTCGCTGGCTTATTCGCTATATAGTTTTGTATATTGCGAACCCGAAATGGCCAGACCCTCCATGCCGTCCATGAGCAGCATCCGCGAACGCAACCAGCAACTGATCCTGGCCGCCGCCAGTGAAGAATTCGCCGCCAACGGCTTCGACGCGACCCAGACCCGCGACATCGCCGCCCGCGCCGGTGTGCCCAAGGCCAACCTGTATTACTACTTCCAGAGCAAGGAAAACCTCTACGGCAAAGTGCTGCTCGGCTTCGTCGAACCGCTGCTGGAAGCCTCGGCGGTGCTGCGCGAGAGTGATGATCCGCTGATCGGCCTGCGCGCCTACGTCGCCGCCCGTATCCGTATCGCCCGCGAGCATCCGGCGATCGCCAAGGTTTTCAGCAGTGAGTTGCTGCTCGGTGGCCGCCAGTTGCCCGACGAATGCCGCGACCTGTTGCACGGTGAGGCCCGGCGTAATGTCGAGTGCCTGCGCAGCTGGATAGAGCGCGGTTTGCTGGCCCCGGTAGATCCCGAGCATTTGATGTTGTTCATCTGGTCGGCGACGCGCACCTACACCAACATTGGCTGGCAGATGGGGCGCATCACCGGACGGGAAGTGCCGCAGGATGAGGATTATGCGGTGGCGGCAGAGACGATTACGCGGTTGGTGTTGAGCGGTGCGGTGTCCGAGCCGGTGAGTGATGTTCGCAGGTTGATGTTTGCGACTTGAACGGGAGAGTCAGGGCATCAGGTCCAGAGGTAGTGTCGCCTCTCCCGCCAAGCGTTCACGCCACGCCAACAGCACATCAGGCACCCGTTTTTTCCATTCGGGAACGTTGGTGTAATACCGCGCCCTGACTTTGCGTTGCTCATCGAAAACCAATAGCACCAGCCAAACTCTGCCTCCCGGCGCACTCATCAGAATCGCCGCATTGCTGGAAGCCAGCCCTCGTAGCCAGAACTCATTGACCTCACCCTCCGGCACATCACTAGAGGTCTCGCCGGCTGCCATTGATCCGCTATTTTGCAGCAGCGTCTGATAGTCATTTTTGAGCAACGTGCGTAATGCCTGATCTTCTTGCTGCGTACGTACAACGCCAAGGCTCAGCAAGTCGTATTCAATCGCGATCGGTTGGTCAGATGCCACATACCTCCCATCGTAATAAACGCCCATCCCGCCACCACAAGCCCCCTCACCTCCATCAGAATTAACATCCAGCAAACCGTTGAGCGCGCTGAACTTCAGGGTGCAGTTGCCTTCAGCGAAATGCGCTACGGCACCGTCGATTGTGGCCACACCGTCCATGTCGCCAGAGTTGCCACCATTTGACGCAGAAACATCAAAGGCAATATGAGTGGCGTCCACACGCTTGGTTGTGACTTCTGCCGCCGATGAAACGCCCCACGGGATCATCCGCCAGGTGGCATCCCAGCTGAAAGGCTTGGTCACGTATTCAAGCGCTTTCAGACGCATCAAATACTCACGGCGCAGGCAGGAGCTATTGGCAGCGCATTGATTGCGTTGTTTCAACCACGAACGTTGATCTGCCTTGAGCGCTTTCGGATCAGCGACCTGTACCACCGCTGTCCGCCAAAGCGCCCCAAGTTTCTCATCGAGACTCGAGGTATACGGATCCGCACAAATCGCTTTTTCAACCGGGCTGGAAGCGCCAGCGCAGTCGAAACTGGCAGCGTGGGAGTTGGCAGCAAATACGAGGGACATCAGCAGCAAGGCGTGACGAATATTGAAAGCGAGCATCGACAGATTCCATTCCTGAGGCGGCGGCAGTATGCCTTTAGCCGACTGGGACGTCACTCAAGGAGCAGCAGATGGCCAATACCGAAATTCACGTCTCCGATATTTCGGACCACTCGCTGTTTATGCGCGCTGCCAATGAGCTTCAGCAAGGGCTGGGTGGAAAGTGGTTAACCAAGGCCTGCGGTCTGGATCAGTATTACTGGGATCTACAAGTGGATGGGCAGGTGATCACCCTGCACCTGGAACATTACCTGGGGATCATGTTGCTGGTGGAGGATGCGGATCCTCAGTGGGTGGCGTCGGAGCGGTTTCAGGCCGTAGTGCGGCGGTTGCAAATAGCGTGATTCACACACGTCAGTGTGGGAGCGAGCTTGCTCGCGATGAGGGCTGCACATTCAACATCATCGGTGACCGAACGAATGCCATCGCGAGCAAGCTCGCTCCCACAAAGACTGCAATAACCATCAGAACGTAATCTGGGTCGCCGGCTTCACATCGATCCGCGCCACGGAACCGGTCAGGTGCGCCCAGTCCTTGTTGTGCTCGGCGATGATGTCTTCGGCGCTCATGTTGCCGTTGTCGACGGTGGAGTGCGCATCGGCCGCCAGCTCCACGTCGTAGCCCAGTTGATGGGCTTGGCGCACGGTGGCGTTGACGCAGTAATCGGTTTGCAGGCCGCAGATCACCAGGCGGTCGAAGTCTTCCCGGGGGATCAGTTTCTGCAGGTTGGTCTGGTAGAACGAGTCGTTGGCGGTCTTGTCGATACGCAGATCGCCTGGCGCAGTGACCAGGCCGTCGGCTAATTGCCAACCCTCGGCACCGTGAGCGAACGGACTGTCCTTTTCGTTGTGCTGGATCAGCACCACCGGAATGCCCGACTTGCGAGCGCGGGCGCTGAGGCCGTTGATGGTATCGATCACCCGTTTGATGTCGTAGCACTCGTATTCGCCTGTGCACAGGGCGCGCTGGACATCGATGATCAGCAATGCGGTGGTCATGGTGAGCCTTCCTTGATCGGTCCTTGAGACAGGGGCGGACGTGTGCCCGCCCCCTTTTTACCCCGCTCAGTAACCCAATGACAACCCGGTGTTGCGCCGTGGATCGTTGGCGCCGTAGAAGCGGTTCTTGCCGACCGGTTTGCCACCCAGCGACGGTGCACCGACCAGAATCGCCGCGATGTGGTTGGCGTCCTGCGGGCCCGCGAACTTGTGGCCCCAGCTCTCGAGAATCTTCTTCGTGTCGGGGCTGGCGGCGAAGTCTTCGAGGTTGGTTTCTTCCGGCATCCACTGTTGGTGGAAACGCGGCGCGTCGACCGCTTCCTGCAGGCCCATGCCATAGTCGATGACGTTGAGCATGGTCAGCAACGTCGCGGTAATGATGCGGCTGCCGCCCGGCGTGCCGACCACCATCACCACCTTGCCGTCCTTGGTCACGATAGTCGGGCTCATCGAGGATAACGGTGCCTTGCCGGGAGCGATGGCGTTGGCTTCGCCTTGCACCAGGCCGTACATGTTCGGCACGCCGACCTTGGAGGTGAAGTCGTCCATTTCATCGTTGAGAATCACCCCGGTCTTGCTCGCCATCACGCCTGCGCCGAACCAATCGTTGAGGGTGTAGGTGACCGAGACTGCGTTGCCCCACTTGTCGACGATCGAATAGTGCGTGGTGTTGCTGCCTTCATGGGGGGCGACGCCGGGTTTGAGTTCCGCCGAAACACCGGCCTTCTGCGGCTGGATCGCATCACGTAGCTTGGTCGCGTAGTTCTTGTCGAGCAGGTGCTCGATCGGGTTCTTCACAAAATCCGGGTCGCCCAGATAGCTGTTGCGATCCACATAAGCGTGGCGCATCGCTTCGATCTGGTAGTGCATGCCCTGGGCCGAATGGAAGCCCAGATCCTTCATCGGATAGCCTTCGAGGATGTTCATGATCTGGCAGATCACCACCCCGCCGGAGCTCGGTGGCGGTGCCGATACGACGTGGTAACCGCGATAGTCGCACTCCACCGGGGCCAGTTCGCGGGTCTTGTACTTGTCGAGGTCGGCCTGGGTGATGATGCCCTTGTTGGCCTGACTGGAGGTGACGATGGCGTCGGCCACCCAGCCTTTATAGAAGCCGTCGGCGCCTTTTTCGGAAATGGTGCGCAGGGTTTTGCCCAGGTCCTTCTGCACCAGCTTCTGCCCGACCTGCATCGGCTCGCCATTGCTCAGGAAGATCGCGCCGGAATCCTTGATGTCCTTCTTGAACACGTCAGTGGCGTATTCCAGCAGCTCGACGTCACCCTGCTCCAGCGCAAAACCTTCTTCGGCCAGTTTGATGGCCGGGGCAATCATGTCCTTGCGCGGTTTGGTGCCGTACTTGCTCAGCGCCAGCTCCATACCGGACACGGTACCCGGAACGCCGACCGCGAGGTGGCCACGGGTACTCAGGTCCGGGATGACGTTGCCGTCCTTGTCGAGGTACATGTTGGCCGTCGCGGCCAGCGGGGCTTTTTCGCGGAAGTCGAGGAAGGTCTTGCGTCCGTCCGCCAGTTGAATGGTCATGAAACCACCACCACCGAGGTTGCCCGCCGCCGGGTAAACCACCGCCAGTGCATAGCCCACGGCGACAGCCGCATCCACCGCGTTGCCGCCACTTTTCAACACGTCGACACCCACGTGAGTGGCCAGGTGCTGGGCGGTGACCACCATGCCGTTTTCGGCAGCTACCGGGGCAACCGAGGCAGCGTGAGCCATGAGGCAGCTGAGCGCCAATGAGGTCGCCATCAGCGATTTGGCAAAAGGTTCGTACTTCATGAGTCGGTCTCTTCTTTTTATAAGGTAGGAAAGCGCTTCAAGAGCATCAGCCAGTATGGTCGCGATTACGGTTTGCGCCTCCCCGATCCGGCAGTATGCTAGGCGCAGTTTTCGCCCCCGTACCGGAGTTTTCCCCATGGCCTACACGTTCATCACCCTGCCCTCGCCCGTCGGCGAGTTGAAGCTGGTCGCGAACGGCTCACGTCTGGCCGCCATCCTCTGGGAAAACGACAAACCGAACCGGGTGCGGCTGGGACCGATGAGCGAAGCACCGGACAATCCGGTGTTGATGAAAACTGCGCGACAGCTGGAAGAATATTTTGCAGGAACGCGAAACGCGTTCGATCTGGAGATGGACTTTGACGGCACCGAGTTCCAGAAAAAGGTCTGGGCCGCGCTGCTGACCATTCCGTTTGGCGAGACCCGCACCTACAGCCAGATCGCCGAACAGATCGGCCACCCGAGCGCGGTGCGCGCCGTCGGCGCGGCGAACGGGCGCAATCCGATTTCAATCATTGCGCCGTGCCATCGAGTCATCGGCGCCTCAGGCAAACTGACCGGTTTTGCCGGAGGGCTGGAAGCCAAGGAGCGCTTGCTGACTCTGGAGGGTGGCCAGTGGTCGGACATCGGTAAAACCGGTGACTTGTTTTAAACGCCGAACAGGTTATTCATCGCCGCGTATTGCAGCAGCATGATGGTCTTGGCATCGCAGATCTCGCCTCGATGGAACGCCGCCAGCGCGTCGTCGAAACGCCACTCCAGCACTTCAAGTTCTTCGGTTTCCTCTTCCAGACCGCCCCCCTCACTGACCTTTGACGAGGCATCGTACTCGGCGATGAAAAAGTGCAACTTCTCGGTCACCGAGCCGGGACTCATGTAGGCCTCGAACACCTTCTTCACGTCATGCACGCGGTAGCCGGTTTCTTCCTCGGCCTCGTCGCGGATGCGTTGCTCCGGCGCCGCGCCTTCAAGCAGTCCGGCCGCCACTTCAATCAGTAAACCGTCGTGACCGTTGACGAACACCGGCAGGCGGAACTGTCGGGTCAGCACCACGGTGCGTTGCTCACGGTTGAACAGCAGAATCGCCGCGCCATTGCCACGGTCGTAGACCTCGCGCGTCTGACGCTGCCAGTCACCGTTGTTGCGGTGATAGTCGAAGGTGATTTTCTTCAGCAGATACCAGTCGTGGGACAACACCTGGGTATCGACGATGTTGACCCGCTCGGCTGTGTTGGACATGACGCCTGATCCTTTTTTGTCATCGGAAGATGGCCATGGTAGGTGAAATGATGCGAACCGCCGACGAAAAAAAGCCCGGCAGCGCTACCGGGCTTTTCCTTCATTGACTACTGATGTGCCACGTTCACCGTTGCGGCATCAGTGCCCTGCGCCGTAGACGGCGCCCCGTGAATCAGTGGTCCATAACGCCGACTGAATTCCCAGTTGTACGGCACGCGATCCTTGCTGGTGCCGTTGTCCCAGTTCACCGACCAGGTCATCAGGCCCTTGATCGGATGCCCTTTGACCGCCAGGCGTTTCATCGCGTTGCCGACCACGGTCTTGTCGATCACGTAACCGGTGGCGGCGGCATCGACGTTGGACGGCAGGCCGATGACGAACTTGTTCGCCGGGATCTTCGTGAAACCGCGAGTACCGGTCACCAGGCTCTCGGTCAGGTAATAGAGGAAATCCTCTTTCATCGCGTCATTGTTCTGGGCGATCCACGCCCCGTTGCCGTTATTGGCTTCCGGCACCCAGACCCCGTCGCCGCCCTGGTTGTAGAACTGCGGAGCGATGAAGTCGTAGTAGCCCTCCAGCGCCTGCAGGTAACCGACGTATTTGCCGGAGGTGGTCAGGTACGGAAACTCCGGCGCCATGCTGATGATGAAATGCTTGCCTTGGCCGGCGTAGTGATCCTTGACCAGTTTAAGCGCGGCCGGCAGGACGGTCTTGTTGGCAGCGAAATCAATCGCGCTCTGTTCAAGATCGATGTCCAGACCATCGAAGCCGTAGGTTTCCACCAGACGGATGATTTCATTGGCCAGCGGTTGCTCTTGGCCGGCGCGCAACTCGATGTGCGCATCGGCACCGCCCAGGGAGATCAGCACAGCCCGCCCCTGACTGTTGAGCACGCCGACCTGACGACGGAGCTCGGCATCGGAAACGTTGAACGGCTTGAAGGTCGGTATCCCGCTGCCCTTCATGAAGGCCACCGCGACCACGTTGTATTCCTTCGGCACGTTTTCCAGGGCGATGTTGGCGAACTGACCGCGCTGGTAACCGTCGCTCGGGCCGGCCGGCCAGTTGTGCCAGAAGCCCATGAGGATCTTCTTGCCGGCAAGGCTCGGCATCAGCGACGCCGCGTCGCTGGCCTGGTTTTTCAATAGGGTGAAGTCGATGTTTGACATGTTCTAATCCTTCAGAACGTGTGGGTTTGACGTTGCGGGCTTATTTGAAGTCCACATCGAAGGCCTGATAGAAGGCATTGCCGGTGTTGGCGACGATCCACATCAGGACGATGACGTGATGACCCTGCTTGTTGCCCGGAAGTTTCACGGCGTGGTTGACCTTGGCTTTCAATTCCGCCGAATGACTGTAGTACGGCACTTGCGGATAGAAATCCTCGGCGAACGGTTGCGCTTCCAGTTGCGCTCGGGTGATGCGTTGTTTCGGGTCCCAGCCATCCTTGGTAATCAGCCAGCGATAACCGCGGGTGGTGTGCGGCGCGGTGTACTCCCATTTGACCTCAAGGGTCTGGCCGGGAGTGACATTGAGCAGCGGCCAGGTGAATGGACGCCCGAGTTTCTTGCTCATTTCTTCTGCGGTGAAGTTCACACAGTCACGTGCGTCGTTCTTGCCGCCACTGAGAATATAGCCGTCAGCCGGCGGTACGACGCTCGGATTGTCGCTTTCGAACGGCGCAGGGAACGGGCCGGCCGCGAGCGCCGGGAAGTTCTTGCCGCCTTCCATTTCATTGACCTGCCAGCCGCCGAGCAATCCTTGCTCGATGGCCACCGCGCCGCGGCTTGCAGGGGAAATGACGCGACCGTGTCGCAGTTGGGTTTGAGCTTGTGGTTGGTTCATGTTTTTCACTCCGTTGATTTAAGAACTCTCCTTTCCGAGGAGAGGCCTTCAAGCTAACGGAGGGGGATTTTTTGTCCACCGGCGGTTTTGTCGCAGTCGGCCTCGGCGAAACTCGAAAAATGCCGAAAACACTGTATATAAAAACAGTGCATTACGACGACGCTCACCCGACGCATGGCAAAAAGACTACACCGCGTCATTACAAAAACCTGCATTCACCGGTTCAGGGAAGCTGCGCCTTGAACTCTTTTTCATACTGCCCGGCGAGCTGTTCCTTTTGCTTGTCGTCGAGCAGCTTGCCAGCCATCTGGAAGAACTTCTGCTCTTCTTCCTGCAGGTGGTGATGGACCTTCTCCGAGAGCTTTTTCGCCGTGGCCAGCCAGGCCGGGCTGGACATCTCGGTCTCGTCGAGCTCTTCCATCATTTCGTCCATTTCATGGTGTTCGGCGATGGCATGGCGACTGAGGTCGATACCGTTGTCGAACTCCATCAGCGGGATATAGAAGTGGCGTTCTTCAGCCGTTTCGTGGGCCTGAAGCTCAGCCTTCAGTTGCTTGTAGGCCTCCACCCTTTCCGGGGTGTCACCGCTGGTCTTGATCAACGATTTCGCGTAGGTCCGCTGACGATCGTGGCTTTCACGCAGGGCTTCGAAAATGTTCATGGAATCTCCCAGGCAAACGCGTTCCGGATGGACGCCCTAAAGGGCTAGACCCCGGAGCGCGAGCGACGGTTCCAAGCGATTGCTTCAATCGGCTGCGGCGCGATAGGCTGCCGATTCATTACTACAAGGAAGACAATATGACGTTGCGGATCGAGCTGTCACAGGACCCTACCGAAGAACAGCGCGCAGCCATCCTGGCGCCCCTGCGTGCCCATAACATCGCCAAAGCCGGGCCTTCGCTGTACGAACCGGTCGCGTTGCTGGTGCGCGACGATAACGACGCGATCCTCGGTGGCCTTTATGGGCACACGTTCTATCGGTGGCTGTTTATCGAGCTGCTGGCGGTGCCGGAAGAAGGCCGGGGACAGGGCATCGGCTCGAAGCTGATGAACATGGTCGAGGAGTTCGCCCGGGAAAAAGACTGCGTGGGGATCTGGCTCGATACCTTTGATTTTCAGGCGCCCGGGTTCTACAAAAAACTGGGATATACCGAGTGTGGCGAGATTGTGGATTATCCGCTGGGGCACAAGCGGCATTTCTTCCAGAAGCGTTTGATTGATTGAATTCAGCGACCCTCGCCCGCAGGCTGGCGAGAGTCGCAAATTTCAACGCATTCAGCCGCCCGTTACAGACAGGTCGCCAGCGCTGCCAAACGGCGCTTGGCCACAAAATCATCTTTCTGCGCGTAGTAATTCAGCACGGTGCCGGACGCATCCGTGGTCAAGTCGACAAACGACTCCGCCGAGCGCGTGTAGACCGTCGAACCGCCCTTCTTGCCCGGTTGCAGATACGCCGCCGCGTCCACGCCGAACACCGCTTCGTCCTGCCAGGCGAATTGCACGCACTGGGCCACGACTTTTTCGGGTTTGTCCGAATTCAGGGTCTTGTAAGGGGTTTGCGTGCGGGCGTCTTCCATCGCCGAACCCGCGCAACCGGCCAGCAGAGTTGCCGCCAGCGCCACCATCAGCATTCGCATTGCATTCGCTCATTCGGAAAAAAGCGGACTGTATCACCGCAACGCCCAAAATCGTTCTGCTTTACTGCATTTAGAGCGCGACACATGTCGGCCGCTGCGGCACATTAACGGTCATCAGCCTTACAAGGAAAGCCCATGGCGCCTACTGACCAGCGACACGAACAGGCCCTGAAACTGTTTCTCGATGCGCGTCCGGAACTGCGCGAAGCCCTTGACCACCTCAACCCGCTGCTCGCCCAGGCCAAGGGCGAAACCCAAGCGCAGTATCGCGAAGAACGCCTGCACGAAGCCTTCGAGGCCGAGGCCGAAAGCCAAGGGTTGTTTGCCTGGGAACTGACGTTGCAGCTCACCGCCGCGACGCCCGAGGAATATCAGGCGCAACGCCTGGAAGTGCATCGCGAAGTCGCGGAAATGGCCGGGATGGACTGGCTGGAATATTGCGATCTGTATGGCATAGAACCGTAAACCCCGCTCAAGGACGCTGCCTCGATGCTCCCTTCCACCTCGACCCACCGCGCCAGCCCCGGACATCTTCATATACAGAAATGGCGCGGCCGTGTTGGCCTGGCGCTGGTTGCCAGCCTGTCAGTACTGGCCGGCATGACCGACGCCATCGGTTTCATGGCCAGCGGCGATTTCGTTTCCTTCATGAGCGGCAATACCACGCGGCTGGCGGTGGCGATCAGCGACGGTGACAGCGGACTGACATTCAGGCTGATCCTGCTCGTCGCAACGTTCATTGTCGGCAATGCCCTCGGGGTTGTGGTCAGCCGACTGGGTGGGCGGCGGGCGCTGCCGCTGTTGTTGTCCATCGCCGCTCTGCTCTGTTTGGCAGCCTGGCCCTTTGATACTCAACTACCGGCTCTGCTGGCGGCGATCATTGCGATGGGCATGCTCAACGCAGCGGTGGAAGAAGTGAACGGTCTGCCGGTCGGGCTGACGTACGTCACCGGCGCCCTGTCCCGTTTCGGCCGAGGATTGGGGCGCTGGGTGCTCGGCGAACGGCGAAGCGGCTGGCGGGTGCAACTGGTGCCGTGGAGCGGGATGTTGGTCGGGGCCATTCTGGGGGCAGTGCTGGAACATCATCTGGGACTCAAGGCGATGTTGGTCAGCGGACTGTTTGCCGCCGTTCTGGGGCTGCTGACCCTGAAGATCCCACGACGCTGGCAGTTGGGCTACATGCCGCGCTGACAGCTACCTGTTTGCATCGAAACGGACATGGGAAACATCCACTTCGCCGCCCCGCCGAGAAAGCTTTATCATGGCCGCAGTTTTGCTGATCGAGTCCGTCATGAAGTTCGCCATTGCGCTGTTTTCCGCCGCCCATGCGCCCTCCTCGCGCCGCGCCCTGCTGTTCGCCCAGGCTGCGCTGGCCGGCGGGCATGAGATTGTCCGGCTGTTTTTCTATCAGGACGGAGTTCACAACGCGTCCGACGCCGTGGTCACGCCGCAGGACGAGCTGGACCTGCCCAAGCAATGGCGCAATTTCATCACCGAACAAAACCTCGACGGCGTGGTGTGCATCGCCGCGGCCCTGCGCCGTGGCGTGTTGAATGCCGAGGAAGCCGGACGTTATCAGCGTGATGCAGTGGCCGTCAGCGCCCCGTGGGAATTGTCCGGCCTCGGCCAGTTGCATGACGCGGTGCAGGACGCCGACCGCCTGATCTGTTTCGGAGGCGCATGACATGGCCAAGTCCCTTCTGATTATCAGCCGTCAATCGCCGTGGTCTGGCCCCGCCGCCCGTGAAGCGCTGGACATCGTGTTGGCCGGCGGTGCCTTCGATCTGCCGATCGGCCTGCTGTTTCTCGACGACGGCGTGTTGCAACTGGCCGCCGGGCAGAACGCCAAGGCCCTGCAACAGAAAGACCTGAGCGCCAACCTGCAAGCGCTGCCGATGTTCGGCGTCGAAGAGCTGTTCTACTGCGCCGACAGCGCCAATGTTCGCGGCCTCGGCGATCGTTCGCTGGACGAGGCGCAGCCCTTGGCCGCCGAGCAAATCACCGCCCTCATTGACCGTTACGACCAGGTGATCACCCTCTGATGTCGACTTTGCATGTGTTGTCCCACTCCCCGTTTGGCGACGAACGCCTGACCAGTTGCCTGCGCCTGCTTGGTTCTGCCGATGCGCTGTTGCTGTCTGGCGATGCCGCTTATGCGCTGCAACCTGGCACCGCGCCGTTCATTGCGCTGGAATCCCGTAAGGTGAAATTGTTCGTGCTGGCCGAAGACGCGCAAGCCCGTGCCGTACAGGTTCCGGACTGGGCCGAAGCCATCGATTACCCGGCCTTCGTCGAGCTGTCGATCTACCACGACAAGGTCAACGCCTGGCTATGAATGCACTGACCGTCGGCGCCCGCGCCATCGAACTGGACAAGGACGGCTTCCTGGTCGACCTCAACGACTGGTCGGCCGAAGTCGCCAGCGCCCTCGCCGCTGCCGAAGACATCGAGCTGAGCCCGGAGCACTGGGAAATCCTCGAACTGCTGCGCAGCTTCTACGCCGAATTCCAGTTGTCCCCGGCCACCCGGCCGCTGATCAAGTACACCGCGCTCAAACTCGGCGCGGAGAAAGGCAACAGCCTGCACCTGAACCGACTGTTCAAAGGCACCCCTGCCAAACTCGCCGCGAAACTGGCGGGCCTGCCCAAACCGACGAATTGCCTATGACCGACTACCCAGCGCTGACCCTCGAAACGCCCGCCGAGCATCCGTTCGCCCAGTTCGTGCGCATCCTCGGCAAGGGCAAGCGCGGCGCCCGTGACCTGACCCGCGAGGAAGCCCGGGAAGCCATGGGCATGGTGCTCGACGAAGCGGTCGAAGAAACCCAGCTCGGCGCCTTCCTGATGCTGCTGCGGCACAAGGAAGAAAGCGCCGAGGAAATGGCCGGTTTCACCGAAGCCCTGCGCGAACGCTTGCAGGCGCCAGAGCTGAAGGTCGATCTGGACTGGCCGACTTACGCAGGCAAGAAACGCCATTTGCCCTGGTATCTGCTGGCCGCCAAGTGCCTGGCGCAGAACGGCGTGCGCATCTTCATGCACGGTGGCGGCGCCCACACTGCCGGGCGTTTGTACTCTGAACAGTTGCTTGGTGAGTTGAACATTCCGCTGTGCCGCAACTGGCAACAGGTCGGCGCGGCACTGGACAACGGTGGCCTGGCGTTCATGCCGCTGCTGGACTGGGCGCCGCAGCTGCAACGGATGATCGACCTGCGCAACACCCTCGGCCTGCGCTCGCCGATCCACTCGCTGGCGCGGATTCTCAATCCGTTGGGCGCACGTTGCGGCCTGCAGAGTATTTTCCACCCCGGCTATCAAGCGGTGCACCGAGATGCCAGCGGCCTGCTCGGCGACACGGCAATCGTGATCAAGGGCGACGGCGGCGAAATCGAGATCAATCCGGATGCCGACAGCCACCTGTACGGCACCACCGGCGGCGAGAGCTGGGACGAGGAATGGCCGCAGCAGTCGGCGCAGCGTCATGTCAAACCGGCGTCGCTGGATATCGAGCATTTGAAGGCCGTCTGGCGCGGCGATGTGGTCGACAGTTATCCGCAAATGGCGCTGATTTCAACAATGGCGCTGGCACTGCGCGGCCTCGGCCAAAGCCGTGAACAGGCTTTCGAAAGCGCCGAGCAATACTGGGCCGCGCGGGATAAATCGATTTAACCGATCATTAACGCCCGATCTTTGCGCTTTTTGTTCGAACTCATCGGAATAGACTCGACTCCAACGATTATTGATTTCTGGAGTCTTGATCATGGGTTTACTCGTCGACGGCCGCTGGCAGGACAAGTGGTACGAAAGCAGCAAGGACGGCGCGTTCCAGCGCGAACAGGCGCAGCGCCGCAACTGGGTCACTCGCAACGGCGAGCCGGGCCCGAGCGGTGAAGGCGGTTTTGCCGCCGAAGCCGGGCGCTATCACCTTTATGTTTCCCTGGCCTGCCCGTGGGCCCATCGCACGCTGATTCTGCGCAAGCTCAAGGGCCTGGAAAGCCTGATTGACGTTTCCGTCGTCAGCTGGCTGATGCTGGAAAACGGCTGGACCTTCGATCAGAACCTCGGTTCGACCGGTGACAAACTCGACCATTTCGATTTCATGCACCAGCGCTACACCGCTGACACCGCCGACTACACTGGCCGCGTCACCGTGCCGGTGCTGTGGGACAAGAAGCTCAAGCGCATCGTCAGCAACGAATCGGCGGAGATCATCCGCATGTTCAACAGCGCCTTCGATGATCTGACCGGCAACGATCTGGACTTCTATCCGGCGCCATTGCGCAGCGAGATCGATGCGCTGAACGAACGGATCTACCCTGCCGTGAACAACGGCGTGTATCGCGCGGGTTTCGCCACTTCGCAGCAGGCCTATGAAGAGGCATTCGACGACGTGTTTGCCGAATTGGATCATCTGGAGCAGGTGCTGGGCGCGAACCGTTATCTGACGGGCGAATACCTGACCGAGGCGGACGTGCGGTTGTTCACCACGCTGATTCGCTTCGATGCGGTGTATCACGGGCACTTCAAATGCAATCTGCGGCGGATCAGCGATTATCCGAATCTGTCGAACTGGTTGCGGGAGATGTACCAGTGGCCGGGCGTTGCCGAGACCGTGGATTTCCAGCACATCAAGAATCACTACTACGGCAGCCACAAGACCATCAACCCGACCGGGGTTGTGCCAAAGGGGCCGAAGCAGGATTTCAATATTGCCCATGACCGGAACCGGTTGGGCGGGAAAGGGGTTTGGCGCCGGGGCTGAGTTGTTCAGCGTTTTTGAAGGCCTCTTCGCGAGCAGGCTCGCTCCCACATTGGATCTGTGTCGTGCACAAATCCCCTGTGGGAGCGAGCCTGCTCGCGAATGGGGTTACTCGATTTTCAGACCTGCGCCTGAGCACCCTCGAACCACGCCAGTTTCTCGCGCAGTTGCACCACTTCGCCGACGATCACCAGTGTCGGCGCATGCACTTCATGCTCCGCCACCAGACGCGGCAGGTCGGCCAGCGTGCCGGTGAAGACCCGCTGATTGACCGTGGTGCCCTGCTGAATCAGCGCCGCCGGGGTTTCGGCTGCACGACCATGCTTGATCAACTGCTCGCAGATGATCGGCAACCCCACCAGGCCCATGTAGAACACCAGCGTCTGCGCCGGCGCGACAAGGTCGGCCCATGGCAGATCGGTCGAACCGTCCTTCAAGTGCCCGGTGACGAAACGCACCGACTGCGCATAATCGCGATGAGTCAGCGGAATCCCGGCATACGCCGCGCAACCGCTGGCCGCCGTGATGCCCGGCACCACCTGGAACGGGATGCCATGGGCTGCCAGTTCCTCGATCTCTTCGCCGCCACGGCCGAAGATGAACGGATCACCGCCCTTCAACCGCACCACACGCTTGCCCGCCTTGGCCAGATCCACCAGTTGCTGGTTGATCTGATCCTGCGGCACGGCGTGATCGGCGCGACGCTTGCCGACGTAGACACGCTCGGCATCGCGACGGCACAGCTCAAGAATCGCCGGAGCCACCAAGCGGTCGTACAACACCACATCGGCTTGCTGCATCAGGCGCAAGGCGCGGAAGGTCAGCAGATCCGGATCGCCCGGTCCTGCGCCCACCAGATACACCTCACCGGTGGTAACGCTCGCTTCGCCGTCGATTTTCGCCTGCAACAGACGCTCGGCCTCAGCGCCCTGCCCAGCCAGCTGACGATCGGCAATCGGCCCCTGGAACACGTCTTCCCAAAAACCGCGACGCTGCTGCACATCGGGAAACAGGCCTTTGACCTGATCGCGAAACCGCGCGGCCAGACCGGCCAGATGGCCGTAGGTCGAAGGAATCCAGGTTTCGATCTTGGCGCGGATCAGCCGGGCCAGCACCGGCGCATCGCCGCCACTGGAGACCGCGATGATCAGCGGTGAACGATCAACGATCGCCGGGAAAATCACGCTGCACAGCGCTGGCGCATCGACCACATTGACCGGCACGCAACGCCGATGGGCATCGGCGGAAACCTGCGCGTTCAACGCTTCGTCGTCGGTGGCGGCAATGATCAGCCCGCAACCGTCCAGATCCGTCTCGGCGTAGCCACGCAGCAGGCATTCGCCACCGCTGGCGGCAACCAGTTCGCGCAGTTGCGCTTCGATTTCAGGTGCGACCACCCGCAGCAGCGCACCGGCATCGGCCAGCAGGCGGGATTTGCGCAAGGCAATCTCCCCCCCACCGACGACCAACACACGACTGCCGCGCAGGTTGTGAAACAGCGGCAGATATTTCATTTAGCCGATGACCTCAAGGCCACCCATGTACGGCTTCAGCACGTCCGGCACACGGATCGAACCGTCGGCCTGCTGGTAGTTTTCCAGCACGGCCACCAGAGTACGACCGACCGCCAGACCGGAACCGTTCAGGGTGTGTACCAGCTCAGGCTTGCCGGTTTCCGGGTTGCGGAAACGCGCCTGCATGCGGCGGGCCTGGAAGTCGCCGCAGTTGGAGCACGACGAGATTTCACGGTACTTGTCCTGGCTCGGGATCCACACTTCCAGGTCGTAAGTCTTGACCGCGCTGAAGCCCATGTCGCCGGTGCACAGCGCCAGGGTGCGGTAAGGCAGCTCCAGCAGTTGCAGGACTTTCTCGGCGTTGGCGGTCAGGCCTTCCAGCGCTTCCATCGACTTCGACGGCTCGACAATCTGGACCATCTCGACCTTGTCGAACTGGTGCTGACGGATCATGCCGCGAGTGTCACGACCCGACGCGCCGGCTTCGCTGCGAAAGCACGGCGTGTGAGCGACGAACTTGATCGGCAGCTGTTTCGAATCGACGATTTCACCGGCCACGATGTTGGTCAGCGACACTTCGGCGGTCGGGATCAGGTACAGATCGGCTTCGCCTTCGCGAGCGATCTTGAACAGGTCTTCTTCGAACTTCGGCAACTGACCGGTGCCTTGCAGCGCCGGGGCCTGAACCAGATAAGGCGTGTAAGCCTCTTCGTAGCCGTGCTCGGTGACGTGCAGGTTGATCATGAACTGCGCCAGTGCGCGGTGCAGACGGGCAATCGGGCCGCGCAGCAGGGCGAAACGTGCGCCGGACAGCTTGGCGGCGGTTTCGAAGTCGAGCCAGCCGAACTTTTCGCCCAGGGCCACGTGATCCTGAACCGGGAAGCCGAAAGCAGTCGGAGTGCCCCAGCGACGGACTTCGACGTTGCCGTCTTCGTCTTCACCGACCGGTACCGATTCGTGCGGCAGGTTCGGGATGCCCAGCAGGATCGAATCCAGTTCGGTCTGGATCGCGTCCAGTTCGACTTTACCGGCGCTCAGTTCGCCCGCCATGCGCTCGACGTCCGCCATCAACGGTGCGATGTCTTCGCCGCGCTGCTTGGCCTGACCGATGGATTTGGAACGCGCGTTACGCTCAGCCTGCAGTGCTTCGGTGCGGGTCTGGACGGTCTTGCGCTGTTCTTCCAGCGCTTCGATGCGCGCGACATCCAGGGCAAAGCCACGGGAAGCCAGGCGGTCCGCTACGTCCTGGAGGTTGCTACGTAACAGTTTGGAATCGAGCATGTCGGTTTCTCGTTATCAAAGTTTGGTCAGGGACAGGCCGGCCCAGGTCGCGAGCAGCCCGCCGAATACGCTGATGGCCGCATAGCCCAGGGCCAGCGGCACTTGCCCGCTTTCCAGCAGGCGCACCGTATCCAGTGAAAAGGATGAAAAAGTCGTCAGCCCCCCGAGGAAGCCGACAATCAACCCGGCACGTACCTCGATCGGTACTTCCGGGCGTATCAAAAACAGGCCGTAAAGCACGCCAATCAGCAGACAGCCCACGATATTAACGGCCAGCGTCGCGGTATAGAAGTGCCGCGGCCAATTGGCGTTGACCCAATTGCCGGTGGCGAAGCGCAACAAGGTGCCGGCAATCCCGCCGACGGAGACTGCAACGATCAATGGAACCACTATTTTCTCCGCTGCCGGGGGCTTAAACGATCAAGTTGGGCAAGGTGGTTGAGCTTTTCGCCGATCTTCAACTCCAGGCCGCGCGGCACCGGTTGGTAGAACGGAATCGGGTCGAGCTCTTCCGGGAAATAGTCTTCGCCGGCCGCGTAGGCGTCCGGTTCGTCGTGGGCATAGCGATATTCGTCGCCGTAGCCCAATTGTTTCATCAGTTTGGTCGGCGCGTTGCGCAGGTGCAGCGGCACTTCCAGAGAACCGTGTTCGGCGGCGGCGCGCAGCGCGGTCTTGAAGCCCATGTACACCGCGTTGCTTTTCGGCGCACACGCCAGATAGGTGATGGCTTGAGCCACTGCCAATTCACCTTCCGGGCTGCCGAGACGTTCCTGCACTTCCCACGCGGCCAGGCACAGGCTCAGAGCGCGGGGGTCGGCATTGCCGATGTCTTCACTGGCCATGCGCACCACGCGGCGGGCCAGGTACAGCGGATCGCAGCCGCCGTCGATCATTCGCGCGAACCAGTACAGCGCGCCGTCCGGGTTCGAGCCGCGCACCGATTTATGCAGCGCTGAAATCTGGTCGTAGAACGCTTCACCGCCCTTGTCGAAACGCCGGCGAGTGTCGCCGAGCAGGCTTTGCAGCAGCTCTGTGCCCATCTCGCTGTGGTCTTCGGCCAGGTCCGAGGCGTTTTCCAGAAGGTTCAGCAGGCGCCGGCCATCGCCATCGGCGGCGGACAGCAGCATCTGGAAGCCTTCATCGCTGAGGGTCAGATGACGCTTGCCCAGACCACGCTCTTCGGTGAGTGCGCGGTGCACCAATTTGCGCAACGCCGCTTCGTCCAGGCTCTTGAGCACATAGACCCGCGCCCGCGACAGCAATGCGTTATTCAGTTCGAACGAAGGGTTTTCGGTGGTGGCGCCAATGAAGATCAGCGTGCCGTCTTCAACGTACGGCAGGAAGGCGTCCTGTTGAGATTTGTTGAAGCGGTGCACTTCATCGACAAACAGGATCGTGCGCTTGCCGTACTGGCCGGCCTGCTGCTTGGCGATTTCCACTGCCTGACGGATCTCCTTGACCCCGGCCAGCACCGCCGAAACCGTTTCGAAATGCGCATCCGAGACTTCCGCCAGCAACCGCGCCAGCGTGGTTTTGCCCACGCCCGGCGGGCCCCAGAAGATCATCGAATGCAGGGCACCCTGCTCCAGCGCTTCGCGCAAAGGCTTGCCGCGAGCGAGCACGTGTTCCTGACCGACGTACTCATCCAGATTGGTCGCCCGCAAACGGGCGGCCAGTGGCTGGGCAATCGGTGCACTGCGAAACAGATCCATCACGTACCGTTGAAACCTCTACCTGATCTTGAAACGATCATTAACCCTGTGGGAGCGAGCCTGCTCGCGATTGCAATGGTTCATTCAACATTGATGGTGACTGATACATCGCTTTCGCGAGCAGGCTCGCTCTCACAGGGCCTAGTGTTTATTCCTGGATCACATCGGCACCCTTTGGGATGTCGAACTTGAACTTCGATGCCGGGACCGCTTCGTTGGCCTTCACACCGGTGAACAGGATGTTGGTGCGCTGGCCGACGCTGTCGATCAGCTGCATGTCATTGACCAGACCGTTGCGGAACGACAGACGCAGGCTGTCGAACAGGGTGTCCTTGGTTTTCGGCTTCAGGGTGAAGTCAATCACGCCACCGGCCTCTTTGGCGGTGATGTCGAAGCTCTGGCTGATCTTCGATACGTCGCCGGACAGCAACAGGGCTGGAGTCTGGGTCAGACGCTCATCGAGCTTCTTGATAGTGGCCTGTTCCAGGTCCGGGTCCCACAGGGTGACCTTCTTGCCGTCGGACACCATGGTCTGCTCAGCCGGCGCGTTGGTGTGCCAGTAGAACAGGCCCGGACGCTGCAGGGTCATGTCGCCAGTGGTTTCCTGCAACTGGGTGCCGCTGCCGTCGAGGGTCAGTTGGGAGAAATTGGCGGTCAGGGTCTTGGATGTTTCGAGCAATTGGGTCAGGCGAGCCACATCCTTGTCATCGGCGTGAGCCGTGAGGGTGGTCAGAGCCAGTACCGGCAGCAACATGCGGATAAGACGCATGGGAGTCCTCTTGAATACTCGTGGGAAAGTGGACGGCGCTTCATGCACCGTCCATTGCATTTGGATCAGGGTATCGAATCAGTCGCGTACCGGGCCAGGGGCCAGGACTTCGCGGGAACCGTTGGTGTTCATCGACGTCACGACCCCGGCCATTTCCATGGCTTCGATCATGCGCGCGGCACGGTTGTAGCCGATCTTCAGCTTGCGCTGTACAGCGGAGATGGAAGCACGGCGGCTTTCCAGCACGAACTGCACGGCTTCGTCGTAAAGCGCGTCGGCTTCCGGATCGTCACCGTCGCCACCGCCGCTGCTGCCTTCGAAACCACTGCCCGCCTCTTCGACACCGTTGAGGATGTCGTCGTTGTATTCCGGCGCGCCGCGCAGTTTCCAGGCTTCAACCACCCGGTGAACTTCATCGTCGGACACGAAGGCGCCGTGAACCCGGATCGGCAGGCTGGTGCCCGGCGGCATGTAAAGCATGTCACCGTGGCCGAGCAACTGTTCGGCGCCGCCCTGGTCGATGATGGTCCGGGAGTCGATCTTGCTCGATACCTGGAACGCCATCCGCGTCGGAATGTTGGCCTTGATCAGACCGGTGATCACGTCCACCGATGGTCGCTGGGTCGCGAGGATCAGGTGGATACCCGCCGCACGCGCCTTTTGGGCGATACGGGCGATCAGTTCTTCTACCTTCTTGCCGACGATCATCATCATGTCGGCGAATTCGTCCACGACCACGACGATGGTTGGCAGTTTCTGCAACAGCGGCGCTTCGTCGTGGATGCTTTCACGTTTGTACAGCGGATCGCTCAGCGGCTCGCCGGCGTCCTGGGCTTCCTTGACCTTGGCGTTGAAGCCGGACAGGTTTCGCACGCCCATCTTCGCCATCAGCTTGTAGCGGCGTTCCATTTCGGCAACGCTCCAGCGCAATGCGTTGGCGGCGTCCTTCATGTCGGTCACGACCGGGCACAGCAGGTGCGGAATGCCTTCGTAGATCGACAGTTCAAGCATTTTCGGGTCGATCATGATCAGCTTGGCGTCGTCCGGACCAGACTTGAACAGGATCGAGAGGATCATCGCGTTCACGCCCACCGACTTACCGGAACCGGTGGTACCGGCCACCAGCAGGTGAGGCATTTTCGCCAGGTCAGTGATGACCGGCTTACCGCCGATGTCGTGGCCCAGGGCCAGGGTGACCGGCGATTTGAAATTGTCGTACTCAGGCGTCGACAACACTTCGGAGAAGCGCACGATCTGCCGGTCCTCGTTGGGAATCTCGATACCGACCGTGGTTTTACCCGGAATCACTTCCACCACCCGCACGCTGGTCACGGCCAGCGAACGTGCAAGGTCTTTCGCCAGGTTGGCGATACGGCTGACCTTCACGCCGGCAGCAGGCTGGATTTCGTAACGGGTAATGACCGGGCCGGGATGGATCGAATCCACGGTGACTTCGACGCCGAATTCCTTGAGCTTGATCTCCAGCAAGTGGCCGACCGCCGCCAGGGATTCGGGTGAATAATTGAGTTGTTTCTTTTCCGCAGGATCGAGAATCGAGATCGGCGGCAAGGTGCCTTCCACGGCGCTGTCGACGAACAACGGCACCTGCTTCTCTTTCTGCACGCGCTTGCTTGGCTCCGGCGCTTTGACCGGGGCCGGCGCGATGACCGGCGGCACCTGTTTCTCACGCTCGGACATGTGCTTGCTCAGAGCCTGCTCGCGCTCGATCAGACGCTCCTTGACCTTGGCCTGCTCGCGCTTGTCGGTAACTGTCGGTGCAACCACGTCATGCACACGATCATCGACTTCACGCAGTTGCGCGACCAACTGTTTGCGCTCGGTACGCGCCGACCACCAGCGGTTGACCGCGCCCTGGAACAGTTCGAACAGATCGAGGGTGATCTTGCCGGTGACGTCCATCACCTTGAACCACGACAGGTCGGTGAACACCGTCAGGCCGAACAGGAACAGTGCGATGAACAGCAACGTGCTGCCCTGAATGTTCAGAGCATTGCGGGCCAGATCACCGAGGCTTTCGCCCAGCGCACCACCCGCGCCAGCCGGCAGACCGGTGGCGGCATGAAAATGAATGTGTGCCAGCGCGGCGCCGGACAGCACCAGAAACACCAGGCCGATCAGGCGCCAGGAGAACAGCCAGCCGCTCCACTGCCACGGCTCGTGACGCTGACGAAAGATCTGATACGCCTTGATCGCCAGCAGCAACGGGAAGATATACGCGAAGTAACCCAACACCATGAACAGGATGTCGGCGCTGTAGGAACCGGCCGGGCCGCCGAAGTTCTGCACGTCGTCGATCTTGCTGTTGTGGCTCCAGCCCGGATCGTCCTTGCCGTAGGTCAGCAACGCCATCATCAGGAACAGGCACAAGGCGCCGATGGCGATCAATGCACCTTCCTTGAGTCGGTAGTGCAACTGTTGACGCCAGAGCGGAACGACTGTTTTTGGTGCTTCCGTGGATTTCTTCAAAACGCTTCTTTTCCTGCGCCAGAGGCGCGTCCATCTATTGAATGACGATAAAAAACTGCCCGATCCAGGCAGGTAAAAAATTGACGGGCGCAACGGAGACTACTTTTAACACTGCGCCCCGCCTTTTATAAACACGGCACGCGGCGAATATTCTGTAACAGCCCGGCATTGTACGGGTTTGCGCGCTCGATGCCATGCTTCGAAGCCCCAGGTTCAAGCATAGCCAAACGCACAACGCGCGGGGTTCAATTTGAGCATGCATTACCTTTTGTGACAAAGGCTTATGAGGTGTATTTGATGAACGTAGCGAAGCATTCGCGCCTCATCTCCCCTGAGTGCCACACATTGGCATCGGCAAGCTTGCCCGCACCGGTGTTGCGCCCGATTACGACCGCATCCGGATGCTCAAGTTGCAGCCACGCAAACACCGCTCCGCAATGGAGGACATTCGCGTCATTTCCCGGCACACTTTACCGCGGGCCCAGCGCCCACCGCCCTCCCCTTCTGCAAGCCTGGACGCCATGCTGACTTGGTTACAACGCAATTCACTGACTTTCCCGCCACTGGAAAAGGCCATGCGCGATCCCAACGGATTGCTGGCGGCCGGTGGCGACCTGTCCGCCGATCGCCTGATCCAGGCTTATCGTCACGGCTGCTTTCCATGGTTTTCCGAAGGTCAGCCGATTCTCTGGTGGTCGCCGGATCCGCGCACCGTGCTTTTTCCCGACGAACTGCACGTCTCGCGCAGCCTCGGCAAATTGATGCGCAAACAGCGTTATCAAGTGACCTTCGATCAGGATTTCGAAGCAGTAATCCGTGCCTGTGCCGCTCCCCGGGAATACGCCGACGGCACCTGGATCACCGAAGCGATGCAGGACGCCTATATCGAATTGCATCGACGCGGCTTTGCCCATTCGGTGGAAGTCTGGGATGAGGGCGAACTGGTCGGCGGCCTGTACGGCCTGGCGATGGGGCAACTGTTCTTCGGCGAGTCGATGTTCAGCCGCGCGGACAATGCTTCCAAGTACGGCTTTGCCACGCTGGTGCAACATCTGAAAGAAGCGGGTTTCGTGCTGATCGACTGCCAGATGCCGACCGATCACTTGCACAGCCTCGGCGCGCGGCCCATTTCACGACAGACATTCGCCGACTATCTGGCCCGGCACCTCGATCAACCCAATCGCGCGACCTGGGTTTGCTGAGCGACTTTTGCGCGCGTGGCTTACACTTAATTCACCAGCTTACCCTTGAGGGTTGATCATGACCGAGTTGGCGCGGTTGAAGTTTTATGCCACTCAGCCTCACTCTTGCAGTTATCTGCCCGAGGAACAGGCGACGACCCTGTTTCTCGATCCGAGCCAGCCCATGGATGTGCATGTCTACGCAGACCTGTCAGAAATGGGCTTTCGTCGCAGCGGCGATCACCTGTACCGCCCGCATTGCCAGAACTGCAATGCCTGCGTGCCTGCGCGCATTCCGGTTGCGCAGTTCAACCCCAACCGTCAGCAGAAACGCATTTTCAAGCGCAACATCGATTTGCAGGTGCGCCCAGTCAAGCCGGCGTTCAGCGAAGAGTACTTCGACCTCTATCAGCGCTACATCGAACAGCGCCATGCCGACGGCGACATGTACCCGCCGAGCCGCGATCAATTCTCGACTTTTCTGGTACGCGACCTGCCCTTCTCACGCTTTTACGAGTTCCGGCTCGACGGACGGTTGCTCGCAGTTGCCGTGACCGATCTGCTGCCCAACGGCCTGTCGGCGGTCTACACCTTTTACGAACCGCAGGAAGAACGCCGCAGCCTGGGGCGCTACGCGATCCTCTGGCAAATCACCGAAGCCCGGCGGCTGGGGCTTGAGGCGGTGTACCTGGGTTACTGGATCAAAAACTGCAAAAAGATGAACTACAAGACCCAATATCGGCCTATCGAACTGCTGATCAATCAGCGCTGGGTCATCCTGAACTAAACGCAAACCCTAAACCCCTTGGCGTAAACCCCATTTTTCGGGCACAATGCACGCCGCTTTTGCCTGGCGCAGTTGCACCGGGCCATTCATTGGATACCGAGGGCTTTACTGCATGTCGAAAGAAGACAGCTTCGAAATGGAAGGCACTGTCGTCGACACCCTGCCCAACACCATGTTTCGTGTGGAGTTGGAAAATGGGCACGTCGTAACCGCGCATATTTCCGGCAAGATGCGCAAGAACTACATTCGTATTCTTACCGGTGACAAAGTGCGCGTCGAGCTGACGCCCTATGACTTGAGCAAAGGGCGTATTACTTACCGCGCTCGCTAATCAAGTCAATACAAGACGCCCGGCATATGCCGGGCGTTTTTGTTTGTCTGGGTTTTGGGTTTGTGCTTGAGTTTTGGGTGTATATCCGTTGCTTCGGGAGCTGCCGCTGGCGGTTTCGCTCTTACAGCGACTCACTTTTCCAAACGCCGAAAAGTAAGCAAAAGGCTTTTGCCCCGGCGTACGGCACT
>NZ_JAOEJU010000022.1 GCF_025447595.1 Pseudomonas koreensis
AAGCCCGCAACGTCGCCTGCAAGTTCTCCACCCCTTCCTGGTTCAGCGTGTTGATCTCGTTGATATCAACGTTGATCGACTCGACCACCGCCGTCTGCTCTTCCGTCGCGGTCGCTACCGACTGATTCATGCCGTCGATCTCGCCGATACGCTGGGTCACGCTGCCCAGGCGTTCGCCGGCCTGGTTGGCGATGCCGACGCTGCTTTCGCTCTCACGCTGGCTCTCGGTCATGATGCCGACCGCCTGACGCGCGCCGACTTGCAGCTCTTCAATCATTTTCTGCACTTGCTGCGCCGAGTCCTGGGTGCGGTGCGCCAGGTTGCGGACTTCGTCGGCGACCACGGCGAAACCGCGACCGGCTTCACCGGCACGGGCCGCTTCGATGGCCGCGTTGAGGGCCAGCAGGTTGGTCTGCTGGGAGATGCTGGTGATCACTTCCAGAATCTGCCCGATGTTCACGGTGTTGCTGTTCAGGGTTTCGATGTTGCCGCAGGAGTCGCTGATCTTCGCCGACAGTTGCTGCATCGCGTGGATGGTCTTATCCACAACCTGCTGGCCGTCTTCGGCCAGGCTGCGCGCATCGCTGGAATGTTGCGAGGCGAGGGCGGCGTTCTGGGCGATTTCCTGAGCGGCGGCGCCGAGCTGATTGATCGCGGCGGCCACGCTGTTGGTGCGCGAGGCCTGCTGGTCGGAGTTGAACATCGACGAGTTCGACGCCGCGACCACGCGCAGGGCGACTTCGTTGACCTGTCCGGTGGCCGACGACACCTCGCGGATCGAGGTATGGATGCGCTCGACGAAACGGTTGAACGACAGCCCCAGCGCGCCGAATTCATCGTGGCCGTGGATGGTCAGGCGTTTGGTCAGGTCACCTTCGCCTTCGGCGATGTCGTGCATGGCGCGGCCCATGGTCAGCAGCGGCTGCATCAGCACACGGATCAGCATGCCGAGCAGGGCGATGATGATGACTACGGCGATGACCATGGCGATCAGCGCCGAGGTGCGGAACTCGCTGAGCATCGAGAACGCGGTGTCCTTGTCCAGCACCAGCGCCACGTACCAGTCGGCCGACGGCACGCCGTTGACGTGGGTGAAGGAAATCAATTGGGTCTTGCCATCGAATTCGACTTCCTTCAGGCCCGGGCTGACTTTCGGCGCGCCGTTGGGATAGGCCTCGGCGAGGGTCTTGAGCACCAGCTTGCTGTCCGGGTGGATCAGGATTTTGCCGTCGGCACTGACGATGAACGCGTGGCCGTGGCCGCCGAAGTTCAGCGAGTTGATGATCGCGCTGACGCTCGACAGATCAATGTCGGCACCGGCCACACCGATCATCTGGCCCTGGCGCTGCACCGGGGTGGCAACGGTGATCACCAGTTTGCCCGACGAGGCGGCGATGTACGGTTCGGTGACGATGGTCTGTTGCGCAGCGTTGGCTGCCTTGTACCAGCCACGGGCGCGCGGGTCGTAATCCGGCGCGCGGTTGCCGGCCGGAACCGAGAACATCACGCCGTCGGCACCGCCGAAGTAGCTGAGCTGGAAATTGCCGGTGTAGGCGGGCAGGTCGATGATGCGTTTGAGGCTGGCCGGGGCGTTGCCGTCGACGACAACCTGTTGCGCCATCGATTGCAGCAACTGGATGCGGCTTTCCAGCCAGGTCTGGATGTTGCTGGTGGTCAGGCTGCCCAGTTCCTGCATCGACGATTCGGTGCTGCTTTGCAGGGCTTCGCGCTGGCGATAGTCGTTGAACAAAATGAAACAGGCGAACGCAACGGCCACCACGAGGGCGGCAGCCAACAAGATCTTGTGGCTGAATTTCATGTTTCTGGTCATTAAGTGAGCTACCGCGAAGGGGCTGGTCAAGAAAGGGCGGCAATTTGCCACACTATCGGGCTTTGCGCTGCTCTTATTTCGACCGCTGCGCGCCAAAGATTAGGCGCCTTTTGCGAAATGCGACGAAATGCTCAATAGCCTTACAAACTGTCTGATTTACCGGCGAAAGCCGGACGAGCGGGCTAACAAATAGCCAGCCTCCCAGGGAACCAGACAGGGGTTTTCTCTTCTAAGCTTCTGGTTGGCGCCATGCCTTCCCCCTTCCGCTCCAGGAGTTACACCATGTCGCTGCGATCTATCGCCCTGCTGTCGTTTTGCGTGCTGTTGGCCGCATGCAGCAAGGTCAATCAGGAAAACTACTCGAAGCTTTCGACCGGCATGGCCAAGGCCGAAGTGGAGACGCTGCTCGGCAAGCCCACTGATTGCTCGGGCGCGCTCGGCATGTCCAGTTGCACCTGGGGCGACAAGAACAGCTTTATCAGCGTGCAATACGCCGGTGACAAAGTGCTGATGTTTTCCGGCCAAGGCCTGAAGTAAACCGGGGCCACGCGCCCACGGAGAAGAAAAATGAAGCGGTTATTGCTTATCCTTTTCGCCGGCCTGGTATTGGCCGGCTGCGCCACGTCCGGTGAAGATCCGCTGGCGCCGAAGACGGTCAACAGTGTCAATCTCAAGCGTTACCAGGGCACCTGGTACGAGCTGGCGCGTCTGCCGATGTATTTCCAGCGCAATTGCGCGCAATCCGAAGCCCGCTACACCCTCAAGCCCGATGGCAATGTCGGGGTGTACAACCGCTGCCTGACGGCGGACTGGCAGTGGGAAGAAGTCAAAGGCACGGCTTATCCACAGGTGCCGGGCAAGACCGACAAACTGTGGGTCGAGTTCGATACCTGGTTTTCGCGTCTGATTCCGGGTGCGGCGAAGGGTCAATACTGGGTGCTGTACGTCAGCGATGACTACAAGACCGCCCTCGTGGGCGACCCGAGTCGCCGCTATCTGTGGCTGCTGTCCCGCACGCCGACCGTCAACGGTGTGGTGCGTGAGGAACTGCTGAGCAAGGCGCGTCAGCAGGGTTACGACACCACGCGCCTGATCTGGCGCACGTCGGATCAGCAGATGGCCAAGACGTCCAACTGACGCGCAACAAAAAACCTGTGGAGGTCACCCTCCACAGGTTTTTTTGTGTCAGCCCAAAAGTTCTCGCAGAACCTGGGTGAAGGCGCGATTGCTGTCCTCCTCCCCGGCATGTCGCCCCTCGCGAACGACCCACTGACCGTTGACCAGCACATCGCGCACCTGGCGATCGCCACCGGCAAACAGCCAGCGATTGAGGATCCCGTCACCGCTGGCCGTGGCCAGATACGGATCGCTGCCATCGAGCACAATCCAGTCGGCACGCTTGCCGACTTCCAGTGCGCCGATCGGCTGGCCCAGCGCCTGAGCGCCACCGTCCAGTGCCGCGTCATACAGCGTACGGCCAACCATCGGCTGATCCGCGCCATACAAGCGATTGCGCCGCTGATCGCGCAGGCGCTGGCCGTATTCCAGCCAACGCAATTCTTCCACCACGCTCAACGACACATGGCTGTCGGAGCCGATGCCCATGCGCCCACCCTGAGCGAGGAAATCCACCGCCGGGAAAATCCCGTCGCCGAGGTTGGCCTCGGTGGTCAGGCACAGGCCGGCGATGGCGCGACTCTTGGCCATCAGCGTGACTTCTTCCGGATTGGCATGGGTCGCGTGGACCAGGCACCAGCGCTGATCGACTTCGGTGTTTTCGTACAGCCATTGCAGCGGACGACGACCGCTCCAGCTCAGGCAGTCGTCGACTTCCTTCTGCTGTTCGGCGATGTGGATGTGCACCGGGCATTGCTTGTCGCTGGCTGCCAGTACTTCGCTGATCTGCTGTGGCGTGACTGCGCGCAACGAGTGGAAGCACAGACCGAGCGACTGCGCCTTTTGCTGCGTCAGCAGTGGTTGCAGACGTGATTGCAGCTTCAGGTAGTTTTCGGTGCTGTTGATGAAACGGCGCTGGCCTTCGTTCGGCGTCTGGCCGCCGAAACCGCTGTGGCTGTAGAGCACGGGCAGCAATGTCAGACCGATGCCGGCGGAGCTGGCCGCCTGGCTGATGCGCAATGCCAGCTCGGCCGGGTCGGCGTACGGCTGGCCGTTGTTATCGTGGTGGACGTAATGGAATTCGGCGACCGAGGTGTAACCGGCCTTGAGCATTTCGATGTACAGCTGACGGGCAATTACACCGAGCTGGTCGGGGCTGATTTTTCCGACGAGTCGGTACATCAGATCGCGCCAGGTCCAGAAACTGTCGTTGGGATTGCCGGCCACTTCCGCAAGTCCCGCCATCGCTCGCTGGAACGCGTGGGAGTGCAGATTCGGCATCCCCGGCAGCAGCGGACCGCTCAACCGTTCGGCGCCGTCTGCGGTGGAATCGGCCTGGATGCGGGTCAATACGCCATCGGCGCTGACCTCAAGACGTACATTGTTGGCCCATCCGTTAGGCAGCAGCGCGCGTTCGGCAAAGAAGGCGGACATGGTTCAGCACCCCATCGTGTGTTATTTGTATATACATATACAGACGTTTGCCTGCCCGGTAAACTCCGGCAAGCTAGCAACTTTCATCCAATGAACAGGGATCCACCGTGCCGACTCCGCCTCCAGTCTCCCCGTTGGCCGCGAACATGGGCGACAGTCCGGCGCCCTTGTACGCCCGCGTCAAACAGATGATCACCCAGCAGATCGATAGCGGTAACTGGCCGCCGCATTACCGCGTGCCGTCGGAAAGCGAGCTGGTCAGCCAGTTGGGCTTCAGCCGCATGACCATCAATCGCGCGCTGCGGGAAATGACCGCCGATGGTCTGCTGGTGCGCATGCAAGGCGTCGGCACTTTTGTCGCCGAACCGAAGAGCCAGTCCGCGCTGTTCGAAGTGCACAACATCGCCGACGAAATCGCCTCCCGTGGCCATCGCCACACCTGTCAGGTAATCACCCTTGAAGAAGAGGCCGCCGGTTCCGAGCGCGCGCTGGCGCTGGACATGCGCGAAGGGCAGAAGGTCTTTCACTCGCTGATCGTGCATTACGAAAACGACATTCCGGTGCAAATCGAAGACCGCTTCGTCAACGCGCTGGTCGCCCCGGAATACCTCAAGCAGGACTTCACCCTGCAAACGCCTTACGCCTATCTGAACCAGGTCGCACCGTTGACCGAAGGCGAGCATGTGGTCGAAGCGATCCTCGCCGAAGCGTCCGAATGCAAATTGCTGCAGATCGAAAAAGGCGAGCCGTGCCTGCTGATCCGCCGCCGCACGTGGTCGGGTCGTCAGCCGGTAACGGCGGCGCGCCTGATTCACCCCGGTTCCCGTCATCGTCTGGAAGGTCGGTTTCATAAATGAAAGAGTTGAAGGTATTACGCGCCGAAGGCTACCCGCGCATGCCGTGGAAAAACGGCGGCGGCAGCACCGAGGAAATCACCCGTGACGCCGGCGCCGGCCTCGACGGTTTTGGCTGGCGCCTGTCGATTGCCGACATCGCCGAATCCGGCGGCTTCTCGACTTTCGCCGGTTACCAGCGGGTTATCACGGTATTGCAGGGCGACGGTATGACCCTGTGTGTCGACGGTGACGATACCCGGCCGTTGTTACCCCTCGACCCGTTTGCCTTCAGCGGCGAGAGCCAGGTGTCCTGCACCTTGCTCGGTGGCGCAATCCGCGACTTCAACCTGATCTACTCGCCCCAGCGTTACAGCGCACGCCTGCAATGGCTGGACGGCGAGCAGCGGTTTTTCAGTTCGGCGAATACCGTGCTGGTCTTCAGTGTCAGCGAACGGCTGGAGGTCACGGTCGGTGACAGCGCATCGCAACTCGGCCGCCATGACTGCCTGCAACTGGACGGTAACACCGGGCTGACCGAGATCGCCGTCAATGCCGGCTGCTGTGTGATCGAACTGTCCCCACGCTGATTCCTTCACACGCTTTGCGTGGGAACGATCAAAAAACCGCTGCTTTCAAAGCAGCGGTTTTTTTTCGTCCCGACGTTCCCGAAATGCGCACCAACTTGTTACCGAACGCCCCAGCGTGGCGCAAAACCACGCTTTCGTAACAACCTCTCGCTACCCTCAATCCACCCCGCGAAAAATTTCATGAACGCCAGAGCCCTTGATTCAGGCGCTCTCCAGCCCTGTCTGGGATTTTTGTTGAACGACCCTCCAACAAGTTGGCCGCTCGATTGCATATGCTTGTATGTACAAGTAAAGACGTATGCGTATGAGTCGACAGAGACTCTCCGCAGCGTCCACTGATTCGCTTGTCGCGCACTGATGCGCACAGGCTGCTTGCCCACTGCCAGGGTTGGTTTGAATTGATCGCTGAGGAGTCTTTTTCGTGACTGACAACAAAACCACTAAGTTTCGTGACGTCGAAATCCGTGCCGCACGTGGCAACAAGCTGACCGCCAAGAGCTGGCTGACCGAAGCGCCGCTGCGCATGCTGATGAACAACCTCGACCCGGAAGTCGCCGAGAACCCGAAAGAGCTGGTGGTCTACGGTGGCATCGGCCGCGCTGCGCGTAACTGGGAGTGCTACGACAAGATCGTCGAGAGCCTGACCAACCTCAACGAAGACGAAACCCTGCTGGTGCAATCGGGCAAGCCGGTCGGCGTGTTCAAGACCCACAGCAACGCCCCGCGCGTGCTGATCGCCAACTCCAACCTGGTGCCGCACTGGGCGACCTGGGAACACTTCAACGAACTCGACGCCAAAGGCCTGGCCATGTACGGCCAGATGACCGCCGGCAGCTGGATCTACATCGGCAGCCAGGGCATCGTCCAGGGCACTTACGAAACCTTCGTTGAAGCCGGTCGCCAGCACTACAACGACAACCTCACCGGCAAGTGGGTACTGACCGCCGGCCTCGGCGGCATGGGCGGCGCGCAGCCACTGGCCGCGACCCTCGCCGGTGCCTGCTCGCTGAACATCGAATGCCAGCAGATCAGCATCGATTTCCGCCTCAAGACCCGCTACGTCGACGAGCAGGCCAAAGACCTTGACGACGCGCTGGCCCGCATCGCCAAATACACCTCCGAAGGCAAGGCTGTTTCCATCGCCCTGTGCGGCAACGCCGCTGAAATCCTTCCGGAACTGGTCAAGCGCGGCGTGCGCCCGGACATGGTCACCGACCAGACCAGCGCCCACGACCCGCTCAACGGTTACCTGCCGGCCGGCTGGACCTGGGACGAATACCGCGCCCGCGCCAAGACAGAGCCAGCCGCTGTGGTCAAGGCCGCCAAGCAATCGATGGCCGTTCACGTCAAAGCCATGCTCGACTTCCAGAAGATGGGCGTGCCGACCTTCGACTACGGCAACAACATCCGTCAGATGGCTCAGGAAGAAGGCGTCGAAAACGCATTCGATTTCCCTGGCTTCGTACCGGCCTACATCCGTCCGCTGTTCTGCCGTGGCATCGGCCCGTTCCGCTGGGCTGCGCTGTCCGGTGATCCGCAGGACATCTACAAGACCGACGCCAAGGTCAAAGAACTGATCCCGGACGACGCCCACCTGCACAACTGGCTGGACATGGCGCGCGAGCGCATCAGCTTCCAGGGTCTGCCGGCGCGTATCTGCTGGGTCGGCCTGGGCCTGCGCGCCAAGCTCGGTCTGGCGTTCAACGAAATGGTGCGCAGCGGCGAGCTGTCGGCTCCGATCGTGATCGGTCGCGACCACCTCGACTCCGGCTCGGTTTCCAGCCCGAACCGTGAGACCGAATCGATGCAGGACGGCTCCGATGCAGTTTCCGACTGGCCGCTGCTCAACGCACTGCTGAACACCGCGAGCGGTGCGACCTGGGTGTCCCTGCACCACGGCGGTGGCGTCGGCATGGGCTTCTCCCAGCACTCGGGCATGGTGATTGTCTGCGACGGTACTGACGAAGCGGCCGAGCGTATTGCTCGCGTGCTGCACAACGACCCGGGCACCGGCGTCATGCGTCACGCCGATGCCGGTTACCAGATCGCCATCGACTGCGCCAAGGAACAAGGGCTGAACCTGCCGATGATCACCGGCAAGTAATGCTTGCCCTGTAGGAGCGAGCCTGCTCGCGATAGCGGTTTGTCAGTCAACGAAAATGTTGCATGAACCGCCCTCATCGCGAGCAGGCTCACTCCCACAGGAACCAAAACAACAAAATCCAGAACAATCCACAGAGGTTGAATCATGGCGGGCAACACCGATCGTGCAGGCAGTAAACCGTTGATCGAAAGGCGTTCGATCGACTACATCCCGGAAGCGGAAAGACACGGTCGTCTGTTCAGTCAGTTCACCCTGTGGATGGGTGCCAACCTGCAAATCACCGCGATTGTCACCGGGGCCCTGGCCGTGGTGTTGGGCGGCGATGTGTTCTGGTCGTTGATCGGTCTGCTGATCGGTCAACTGCTGGGCGGCGGGGTGATGGCGCTGCACGCGGCGCAAGGGCCGAAGCTTGGCCTGCCGCAGATGATTTCCAGCCGGGTGCAGTTCGGAGTCTACGGCGCGGCGATCCCGATCGTACTGGTGTGCCTGATGTATCTGGGCTTTACCGCCACCGGAACCGTGCTATCGGGTCAGGCGCTGGGCCAGTTGTTCGGGGTCAGCGACACCGTCGGCATCCTGCTTTTCGCCAGCGTCATCGTCGTGGTCACGGTGCTCGGCTATCGGGTGATTCACTGGATCGGCCGTATTGCCAGTGCTATTGGCGTGATTGCTTTCGTGTACCTGTTCAGCCGTCTGATGAGCCAGGTGGACGTCGGCGCACTTCTGGAAATCCGCCATTTCAGCTGGAGCAGTTTCCTGCTGGCGGTGTCGCTCGCGGCCTCCTGGCAGATCGCTTTCGGCCCATACGTGGCGGACTACTCGCGCTACCTGCCGAGCAAGGTGTCTTCGGTGAAAACCTTCTTTGCCGCTGGTGCCGGTTCGGTGATTGGCGCGCAGGTGGCGATGATCCTCGGTGTGTTCGCGGCCGCTTCGGCCAACGGGCAATTCGCCGGGCATGAAGTCGCTTACATCGTCGGTCTGGGCGGGACCGGTGCTACCGCCGCGCTGCTGTATTTCAGCATCGCGTTCGGCAAGGTCACCATCTCTACCCTGAACTCCTACGGCAGCTTCATGTGCATCGCGACCATCATCAGCGGCTTCCGTGGCAACTTGCAGGTTTCGCGGATGCAGCGTCTGGTGTTCGTGCTGGTGATCGTCGGCGCGGCGACCCTGATCGCGCTGCTCGGCCAGCACTCGTTCCTCGGTGCGTTCAAGTCCTTCATCCTGTTCCTGCTGGCGTTCTTCACGCCGTGGAGCGCGATCAACCTGGTGGACTACTACTGCATCACCCGCGAGCGCTACGACGTACCGGCGCTGGCGGATCCGAACGGTCGCTACGGCCGCTGGAACATCCTCGGTATCAGCGTGTATGTGTTCGGGGTGCTGGTGCAACTGCCGTTCATTTCCACCAAGTTCTATACCGGTCCATTGGTAGCGGCACTGGGGGATGTGGATATTTCCTGGATCATCGGTCTCGTGCTGCCCGCAGCGCTGTACTACGTCTGCGCGAAAAAATGGCACGGCACCGTACCCGATCGACTGATTCTGCCCGTCGAGCAGGACAGCGTTGTACAACCTAAAACAAGCGGGGCCGGTCGCGCTGCGGCGCAGGCCTGATTTGGACGTGGACAGGGCTGGATGCCTCTTGACTGCCGTAAGCCAATTCATGATTAGGAGCGTCACAACAATGAAATCGAACAAGACCCTGCTGACCACATTGCTTTCCATGGGCCTGCTGGCCAGCGCCGGCGCGACCCAGGCCGCCGGCTGGTGCGAGTCCGGCAAACCGGTGAAATTCGCCGGCCTGAACTGGGAAAGCGGCATGCTGCTGACCGACGTTCTGCAGGTGGTGCTGGAGAAAGGTTACGACTGCAAGACCGACAGCCTGCCGGGCAACTCCATCACCATGGAAAACGCCCTGAGCAGCAACGACATCCAGATCTTCGCCGAAGAATGGGTCGGCCGCAGCGAGGTCTGGAACAAGGCCGAGAAGGCCGGCAAGGTCGTCGGTGTCGGGGCCCCGGTGGTGGGGGCGATCGAAGGCTGGTACGTGCCGCGCTACGTCATCGAAGGCGACGCCAAACGCAAACTCGAAGCCAAGGCGCCGGACCTGAAAAACATCGCCGACCTGGGCAAATACGCCGCCGTCTTCAAGGACGCCGAAGAGCCTTCCAAAGGCCGCTTCTACAACTGCCCGGCCGGCTGGACCTGCGAGCTGGACAACAGCGAAATGCTGAAAAGCTACGGCCTGGAAAACAGCTACACCAACTTCCGTCCGGGCACCGGTCCAGCGCTGGATGCGGCCGTGCTGTCGAGCTACAAGCGTGGCGAGCCGATCCTGTTCTACTACTGGTCGCCAACCCCGCTGATGGGCCAGATCGACGCGGTGAAACTGGAAGAGAAAGCGGGCGTCGACAAGACCGTGACCATCAAGGTCGGTCTGTCCAAGACCTTCCACGAGCAAGCGCCGGAGCTGGTGGCGGTGCTGGAAAAGGTCAACCTGCCGATCGATCTGCTGAACCAGAACCTGGGCCGCATGGCGAAGGAACGTATCGAGTCGCCAAAACTGGCGAAAATCTTCCTCAAGGAACATCCTGAGGTCTGGCATGCGTGGGTGAGTGAAGACGCTGCCAAGAAAATCGACGCGGCGCTGTAGGTCGAATTCCTCCCGGCCAACCGAGAGGCTGGCCGGGGTGTTCGCCGCAATCGCTTGATTGAGTTTCCTGATTGAGAGCCGCTTATGTTTCCCGAAAGCTTTACCTTTTCCATCGCCGACTGGGTCAACGGTTGGGTCGATGCGCTGGTCACCAACTACGGCGATGTGTTCCGCCATATCTCCGACACCCTGCTGTGGGCCATCGTCAATCTTGAAGGCCTGCTGCGCGCCGCACCGTGGTGGTTGATGCTGGCCATCGTCGGCGTCGTGGCCTGGCACGCAACGCGCAAAGTCGTGACCACCGCCGTGATCGTCGGTCTATTGTTCCTGGTCGGCGCCGTCGGTCTGTGGGACAAGTTGATGCAGACCCTCGCGCTGATGATGGTGGCGACGGTCATTTCGGTGCTGATCGGCGTGCCGCTGGGGATCCTCTCGGCGCGCAGCAATCGCCTGCGTTCGTTCCTGATGCCGCTGCTCGACATCATGCAGACCATGCCGAGCTTCGTGTACCTGATTCCGGTGCTGATGCTGTTCGGCCTGGGCAAGGTGCCGGCGATTTTCGCCACCGTGATCTACGCCGCGCCGCCGCTGATCCGTCTGACCGATCTGGGCATCCGCCAGGTCGACGGCGAAGTGATGGAAGCGATCAACGCCTTCGGCGCCAACCGCTGGCAGCAACTGTTCGGCGTGCAACTGCCGCTGGCCCTGCCGAGCATCATGGCCGGGATCAACCAGACCACCATGATGGCCCTGTCGATGGTGGTGATCGCCTCGATGATCGGCGCCCGTGGCCTGGGTGAAGATGTGCTGGTGGGCATTCAGACCCTCAACGTCGGACGCGGCCTGGAAGCCGGTCTGGCGATCGTGATTCTCGCAGTGGTCATCGACCGCATTACCCAGGCGTATGGTCGGCCACGGCATGAGGTGAGCAAATGAGCAACGCAACCGTGAGCAAGATCGAAGTCAAAAACGTCTTCAAGATTTTCGGCAACCGCGCCAAAGATGCCCTGGCGATGGTCGGCCAGGGCAAGACCAAGGATCAGGTGCTGAACGAGACCGGTTGCGTGGTCGGGGTCAACGACTTGTCCCTGAGCATCGGCACCGGCGAGATCTTCGTGATCATGGGCCTGTCCGGCTCCGGCAAATCGACCCTGGTGCGCCACTTCAACCGCCTGATCGACCCGACCAGTGGCGCGATCCTGGTGGACGGCGTGGACATCCTGCAATACGACATGGAAGCCCTGCGCGAATTCCGCCGGCACAAGATCAGCATGGTGTTCCAGAGCTTCGGCCTGCTGCCGCACAAGACCGTGCTCGACAACGTCGCCTACGGCCTGAAAGTGCGTGGCGAGACCAAGCAACTGTGCGCCGAACGCGCGTTGCACTGGATCAACACCGTAGGCCTCAAGGGCTACGAAAACAAATACCCGCACCAGCTCTCCGGCGGCATGCGCCAGCGTGTCGGCCTGGCCCGCGCCCTGGCAGCGGACACCGACATCATCCTGATGGACGAAGCGTTCAGTGCGCTGGATCCGCTGATCCGCGCGGAGATGCAGGACCAGTTGCTGGAGCTGCAAAAGACCCTGCACAAGACCATCGTCTTCATCACCCACGACCTCGACGAGGCCGTGCGCATCGGCAACCGCATCGCGATCCTCAAGGACGGCCGCCTGATCCAGGTCGGCACGCCGAAAGAGATCCTGCATTCGCCGGCGGACGAATATGTCGACCGCTTCGTGCAGCGGCGGGCGGCGGTGGTCTGATCTGAGTTTTGCAGTGCACAGACTGGCCTCATCGCGGGCAAGCCCGCTCCCACAGGGATTGTGTGAGCACCGGAGATTCTGTGGGAGCTGGCTTGCCAGCGATGAGGCCGGTGAAGCTGCATCAAAATTATGGTTGAGGTAAGTGATGTCCCAGGCTGAAAAAATCGTTATCGCCGACGCTCCGATGCGTTGGCAGGATGTGGTCGCAGTCGCCCGTCACGGCGCGCAGCTCGAGCTGTCGGCGCAGACCTGGGCGCGGATTGAAAACGCGCAGGGCATCGTCCAGCGCATCGTCGCCAGCGGCGAACGTGCCTATGGCGTGAACACCGGGCTCGGTGCGCTGTGCAACGTCTCGCTGAAAGACGAACAGCTCAGCCAGCTGTCGCGCAACACCTTGCTCAGCCATGCCTGTGGCGTCGGTCCGGTGCTGGCCGATGAGCAGACGCGCGCGATTATGTGCTCTGCGATTCGCAACTACAGCCACGGCAAATCCGGTATTCATCGTCGGGTGGTCGAAGCGCTGCTGGCGTTGCTCAATCGCGACATCACCCCGCAAGTGCCGTCGCAGGGCTCGGTGGGTTACTTGACCCACATGGCGCACATCGGCATCGCGCTGCTGGGCGTGGGCAATGTCAGCTATCGCGGCAAAGTGGTTTCCGCGCAGCAGGCGCTGGCCGAAGAGGGCCTGCAACCGGTGCAGCTCGGCGCTAAGGACGGCCTGTGCCTGGTCAACGGTACGCCGTGCATGACCGGCCTCGGTTGCCTGGCGATTGCCGACGCCACGCGTCTGGTGCAATGGGCCGACGTGATCGGCGCCATGAGCTTTGAAGCGCAACGTGGCCAGATTGCCGCGTTCGATGCCGAGATCATCGCGCTCAAGCCACATCCGGGCATGCAGCAGGTGGGCGTGAATCTGCGCGCTTTGCTCGATGGCAGCGAAGTGATCGCCGCCAGCAAAGGCATTCGCACTCAGGATGCCTTGAGCATCCGCTCGATCCCGCAGGTGCACGGCGCCGCCCGCGATCAACTGCAACACGCGATCAAGCAGATCGAAACCGAACTCAATGGCTGTACCGACAACCCGTTGCTGCTGGGCACGCCGGATGATTTCCGGGTGATGTCCCAGGCCAACCCGCACGGACAATCGGTGGCGCTGGCGGCGGATCTGCTGGCGATTGCCATGGCCGAAATCGGCTCGATTGCCGAGCGGCGTCTGGACCGTTTGATCAACCCGCACGTCAGCGGTCTGCCGGCGTTTCTGGTGGCCAATCCGGGGGTGAACTCCGGGATGATGATCGTGCAATACGTCGCCGCGTCGCTGTGCGCGGAAAACCGCCAGTTGGCGCAACCGGCGGTGCTCGACAACTACGTCACTTCGGGCCTGCAGGAAGACCACTTGAGCATGGGCACCAACGCCGCGCTGAAGCTGCACCGCGCGCTGGAAAACTGCACGCAGATCCTCGCCATCGAATACCTGCTGGCGGCCCAGGCATTTGAATTTCTCAAGGAACAGCGCTTCGGCGCGGGCACCGATACCGCCTGGCGACTGCTGCGCGAGAAGGTCCCGGCCTACGATCAGGACCGCTGGCTGGCGCCGGATATCGCCGCTGCCGCGAGCGTTCTGAAAGACACGGATCTGCTGCACAACGCATTACCGAATCTGCACTGAACTACCCACGCCAGCGTGCCAAGGCGCGGCTCCCCAAAAGGGCAGACGCGACGGACAACGGACATCTCCGGAGCGTCTGGCGAGTTAACAATAAACTCTCAAAAGGAGCACAAAATGACTGCGCTGAACCTGACCCCCGGCCAACTGAGCCTGGCTCAACTGCGTGACGTTTATCAGAACCCGGTCAAGCTGACCCTCGACAGCAGCGCCAGTGCGCAAATCGAGGCCAGCGTGGCCTGCGTCGAGCAGATCCTCGCGGAAAACCGCACCGCCTACGGCATCAACACCGGTTTCGGCCTGCTGGCCTCGACCCGCATCGCCAGCGAAGACCTGGAAAACCTCCAGCGTTCGCTGGTGCTGTCCCACGCCGCCGGCGTCGGCCAGCCGATCAGCGATGAGCTGGTGCGTCTGATCATGGTGCTCAAGGTCAACAGCCTCAGCCGTGGTTTCTCCGGCATCCGTCGCGTGGTGATCGATGCGCTGATCGCCCTGATCAACGCCGAGGTTTACCCGCACATTCCGCTGAAAGGTTCGGTCGGTGCCTCCGGCGACCTGGCACCGCTGGCGCACATGTCGCTGGTGCTGCTGGGTGAGGGCAAGGCGCGCTACAAGGGCGAGTGGATGGAAGCGACCGAAGCGCTGAAAGTCGCCGGTCTGACGCCGCTGACGCTGGCGGCCAAAGAAGGTCTGGCGCTGCTCAATGGCACCCAGGTTTCAACCGCATTCGCTTTGCGTGGACTGTTCGAAGGCGAAGACCTGTTCGCCGGCGCACTGGCGCTGGGCGGCCTGACTGTGGAAGCGGTGCTCGGTTCGCGTTCGCCGTTCGACGCACGCATCCATGCCGCCCGTGGTCAGAAAGGCCAGATCGACGCCGCTGCCGCTTACCGCGATCTGCTCGGTGAGCGCAGCGAAGTCTCCGACTCGCACCAGAACTGCGAAAAGGTCCAGGACCCGTACTCGCTGCGTTGCCAGCCGCAAGTCATGGGCGCGTGCCTGACCCAGTTCCGTCAGGCTGCCGAAGTGCTGGCTGTCGAAGCCAACGCCGTATCCGACAACCCGTTGGTGTTTGCCGCTGAAGGCGACGTGATTTCCGGCGGCAACTTCCACGCCGAGCCGGTGGCCATGGCCGCTGACAACATGGCGTTGGCCATTGCCGAAATCGGTTCGCTGAGCGAGCGCCGTATCTCGTTGATGATGGACAAACACATGTCGCAACTGCCGCCGTTCCTGGTGGCCAACGGTGGCGTGAACTCCGGCTTCATGATCGCCCAGGTGACCGCTGCGGCCCTGGCCAGCGAGAACAAGGCGCTGTCCCATCCGCATTCGGTGGACAGCCTGCCGACCTCCGCCAACCAGGAAGACCATGTGTCGATGGCCCCGGCTGCCGGCAAGCGCCTGTGGGAAATGGCCGAGAATACGCGCGGGATTCTCGCGGTGGAATGGCTGGCGGCGGTGCAGGGTCTGGACCTGCGCAACGGCCTGAAGACCTCGGCCAAACTGGAACAGGCCCGGGGGATTCTGCGTCGCGAAGTGCCGTTCTACGAGAAGGACCGCTTCTTTGCGCCGGACATCAATGCGGCGACCGAACTGCTGGCTTCGCGGGTTCTGACTGAACTGGTTCCGGCGAAGTTGCTGCCTAGCCTGTGATGGCCTCTTCGCGAGCAAGCTCGCTCCCACAGAGGTACGAGTTTCAACTGTGGGAGCGAGCTTGCTCGCGAATCGATTTTGAACAAGACGAGGACTTGGGATGAAAACCCTCTGGCAACACTGCCACGTCGCAACCATGGCGCAAGGCGTCTACTCGATCATCGAGGATGCGGCCATCGTGACGTCCGGTGCATTCATCGAGTGGATCGGCCCGCGCAGCCAATTGCCGTCAGGCGAATACCCGGCGGTCAATGACTTGCAAGGCGCGTGGGTCACCCCTGGCCTGATCGACTGCCACACCCACACTGTGTTCGGCGGCAACCGCAGCGGCGAATTCGAGAAGCGCCTGCAAGGCGTCAGCTACGCCGAGATCGCAGCGGCCGGTGGCGGCATCGCCAGCACCGTGCGCGCCACGCGTGAAGCCTCGGAAGACGAACTGTTCGCCAGCGCCGCCAAACGCCTGAAAAGCCTGATGCGCGATGGCGTGACCACGGTCGAAATGAAATCCGGCTACGGCCTCGATCTCGCCAGCGAGCGCAAGATTTTGCGGGTCATCCGTCGCCTCGCCGCCGAGCTGCCGATCAGTGTGCGCAGCACCTGCCTGGCCGCCCACGCATTGCCACCGGAATACAAGGATCGCGCCGACGATTACATCGATCACATCTGCGCCGAGATGCTCCCGGCTCTGGCCGCCGAAGGGCTGGTGGATGCGGTGGATGCGTTCTGCGAATACCTGGCCTTCTCCCCGGAACAGGTCGAGCGGGTGTTCATCGCCGCGCAAAAACTCGGTCTGCCGGTGAAGCTGCACGCCGAGCAATTGTCGTCACTACACGGCTCCAGCCTCGCCGCGCGCTACCACGCATTGTCCGCCGATCACCTGGAGTTCATGGACGAAGCCGACGCCATTGCCATGGCGGAATCCGACACCGTCGCGGTGTTGCTGCCGGGCGCGTTCTACTTCCTGCGTGAAACCCAATTGCCGCCGATGGAAGCCCTGCGCAAACACAAAGTGAAAATCGCCATCGCCAGCGACCTCAATCCCGGCACTTCGCCGGCGCTGTCATTGCGCCTGATGCTGAACATGGCCTGCACCTGTTTCCGCATGACCCCGGAAGAAGCGCTGGCTGGCGCCACGATTCACGCGGCGCAAGCCTTGGGCATGGCCGAGACCCACGGTTCGCTGGAAGCCGGCAAGGTTGCGGATTTTGTCGCCTGGCAAATCGACCGCCCGGCGGATCTGGCGTACTGGCTGGGTGGCGAACTGGACAAACGCGTCGTGCGTCACGGCGTTGAATCAAGTCTGTAGGAGAGCGGTTGTGGATAAGGTTCTGAACTTCAAACAAGGTCGCGTGCCGCTGCTGATCAGTATGCCCCACGCCGGTGTGCGCCTGACCCCGGCGGTCGAGGCCGGATTGATCCCGGACGCGAAAAGCCTGCCGGACACCGACTGGCACATTCCGCAGCTCTACGACTTCGCCGCCGAACTGGGCGCCAGCACGCTGGCGGCCGAGTACTCGCGATTCGTCATCGACCTGAACCGGCCGTCCGACGACAAACCGCTGTACGCCGGCGCCACCACCGGTCTGTACCCGGCGACGCTGTTCGATGGCATTCCGTTGTTCAAGGAAGGCAAGGAGCCGTCGAAAGAAGAACGTGCGACGTATCTGGAGCAGATCTGGACGCCGTACCACCGCACCTTGCAGGAAGAGCTGGCGCGGCTGAAGGCCGAGTTCGGTTACGCGTTGCTGTTCGATGCGCATTCGATCCGTTCGGTGATCCCGCACCTGTTCGACGGCAAGCTGCCGGACTTCAACCTCGGCACCTTCAATGGCGCCAGTTGCGATCCACAACTGGCCACGCAGCTGGAAGCAATCTGCGCCCGTCATAACGATTACAGCCACGTGCTGAACGGACGCTTCAAGGGCGGCCACATCACCCGTCACTACGGCAACCCGGCCGAGAACATCCACGCCGTGCAACTGGAGCTGGGCCAGTGCACTTACATGGAAGAGTTCGAACCGTTCCGCTACCGCGCCGATCTGGCCGAGCCGACGCGGGTGGTACTCAAGGAGCTGCTGCAGGGCTTGCTGGCTTGGGGACAGGCAAACTATTGATTTGACGCTTAAATGATCGCGTGCCGAGCGCGATCATTCTTCCTCCGGGAAATGAGGAAGCGAACTACGTGACTCTCAGATGTCGGCTACCGTTTTTCCGTCTCAAAAGAATTACCGTCTGCCTGGAACCTGTCTTTTTCGGCAGATGACTTCTTGGAAGACTCAATAATGAAAGTAAAAGCAGCTTTAGCCCTGACGTTAAGCCTGTCGGCAATAAATGCCCAGGCACTCGAAATTGATCATTGTCCTTTGCCTGAAAACATCAAGAACACTCGAGGTGTCTTCACGGCCAACACGGTCAGCCGACAGGGACAATGGGTAGGAACCGTCTCAGCCGTCCGGGTCAAAGGCGGGGACAGTTTTTCAGCCGAGTCTGTTGCATCATTCAATGGTGCCATTTTCTACTCGACGAAACCTGGTGGGGTCAGTCGCGGCATCTTGAGTCGGTGCCTGTATTCCACTCGCGACGGAGAGAAACTGGACATGTATTACCGCCCGGAGGTTCGTCCCGAACTGGCGGTGAGATTGCTTGATCTGAAAAGCTGGAAACTTCAGCCGGAATCCAAATCAGGTTTGCAAACCTATATATGCAAAAACAAGCAACAGGGCGGCTGTGTTTTTGCGCTTATTGACTAGTGACGTCAGGTTTCCGTTTGATGGAGAGGGGCCGACAGTCGCTACCGTGCAAATCCCGGTCGCCACAGTTCGCTTTTCCCGCTCGTCTGCTGCGTAATGTTTCGGCCACGGTGCAAGAAGACACCGATCCGAACAATAACCCGCTGCCGCACGAGACGATCCCACATGAAAAAACTGTTCACTCGTTGTGCGTTAATCTTTACCGGCAGTGCGCTGCTCAGCGCCGGCGCCATGGCTTCCGATGATGCGTCCTGCAAAACCGTGCGCATGGGCGTGGTCAACTGGACCGACGTGATCGCCACCAGCGGCATGGCCGATGTGCTGCTCAACGGCCTCGGCTATGAAAGCAAACAGACCAGCGCCGTACAGCAAATCATCTTCGCCGGCATCCGCGACAAACGCCTCGATATTTTCCTCGGCTACTGGAAACCGGCGATGGACAAGAACATCGCGCCGTTCCTCGCCGCCAATCAGGTCAAGGTCATGGACAAGCCAAGCCTGGCCGACGCTCAGGCAACACTGGCGGTTCCGGATTACGTGGCGGCCGCAGGGCTGAAGACCTTCGGCGACATCGCAAAATTCAAGGATCAGCTCGGCGGCAAGATCTACGGCATCGAACCCGGCAGCGGCGCCAACACCACGATCAAGACCATGATCGAAACCAACCACTTCGGCCTGAAGGATTTCAAGATCATCGAATCCGGTGAGGCCGGCATGCTCGCCGCCGTGCAGCGGGCGGTGAACCGCAAGGAGTTCGTGGTATTCGTCGGCTGGACCCCGCACCCGATGAACATCAACATGAAAATCACCTACCTGACCGGCAGCGAAGACGTCTACGGCCCGAACGAAGGCGCCGCCACTGTTTCTACGGTCACCGCGCCGGACTACGCCGAGCGCTGCCCGAACGTCCATCGATTGCTGGAAAACCTGACCTTCACCGCCGCCCAGGAAAGCCAGTTGATGGTGCCGATCATGGAGCGCAAGACACCTCAGGAAGTGGCGAAAACCTGGCTGCGTGAACATCCCGAAGACCTGCAACGCTGGCTGGCGGGTGTCAGCAGTGTCGACGGCAAGGACGGCGTGGCCACGGTTCAGGCCAGCCTGAAAAACTGATGAGCACCTATCCACTCTCGCCGTCGATGATAGCGTTCGTCGCCAGCACCGAAGGTTTTGCCAGCGATGACAGCAGCCTCGGCGGATTGCGCAAATCCTATGACGACATGTGCCGCGCCTTCACGCCCGAACGGCCGGCGGGTCTGGAGGTGGTGGATTTCCAGTTGAGCGGGGTGGCGGTGCGCTCGTATCGTCCGCCCGTCCAGCCATCGGCCAGTGGCTGGCCGTGCGTGTTGTATCTGCACGGCGGCGGTTGGGTGGTTGGCGGGCTGGACTCCCATGACTTCATCTGCTGCGAGCTGGCCATGGTGCTCGGGGCAATGGTGGTGGCGGTGGATTATCGGCTGGCGCCGGAGCATCCGTTCCCGGCCGGTTTCGAGGATTGCCTGAGCGTGTGGCGCGCGTTGCGCAGCGGGCCGTTCTGGTTCGATCCCGGAAGGATGCTGGTGGCGGGCGACAGCGCCGGAGGCAATCTGGCGGCGGCGCTGTGCCTGGCGCTGCGCGATGCCGGCGAGCCGCTGCCGGGCGCGCAGGTCTTGATCTATCCGGGGCTGGGAGGCGACGAGCAGTTACCGTCGCGCAGCGAATGCGCCGATGCGCCGCTGCTCGCCAGCAGCGACGTCGATTGTTATCACGCCCTGTACCTGCGCGGCACCGCCAGACCGGACGCTTATGCGATGCCGTTGCTGGCCGAGGATTTCAGCGGCTTGCCCCCGGCGTGGATCGCCGTCGCGCAGTTTGATCCGCTGCGTGACGACGGCGTGTGCTACGCCGAACGGCTGAACGCAGCGGGCGTCGACGCGGCGCTGTACTTCGGCGAAGGGCTGGTTCACGGCTGCCTGCGGGCGCGGCATCAGGTCGCCGAGGTCGATCGTCTCTTTGAGAACCTGCTGGGGTTCATGGCTGACAAATTGTGACAGCGCGCGGGCATGCTCATTGACGTAAATCGGGTTTATGATGCCGGACGGCAGAATAATAGAAGTCCCCCCAGGGATGACCTCGACCCCTTACGGAGCGCGCAATGCAGACTTTGTTTCCGCAGATCAAACCTCACGCACGGCACGATCTGGCCGTCGATGACACCCATACGCTGTACGTCGACGAAAGCGGTTCACCGGAAGGTTTGCCGGTGGTGTTCATCCACGGAGGTCCCGGCGCCGGGTGCGACGCCCAGAGTCGCCGCTACTTCGATCCGAACCTGTATCGCATTGTCACCTTCGACCAGCGCGGTTGCGGTCGTTCCACGCCCCACGCCAGTCTGGAAAACAACACCACCTGGGATCTGGTCGAAGACCTCGAGCGCATTCGTAAACATCTGGGCATTGATAAATGGGTGCTGTTCGGTGGTTCCTGGGGTTCGACCCTGGCGCTGGCCTACGCGCAGACCCACCCGGAGCGTGTGCATGGTCTGATCCTGCGCGGGATCTTTCTCTGCCGTCCGCAGGAAATCGAATGGTTCTACCAGGCTGGCGCCAGCCGTCTGTTCCCCGATTACTGGCAGGACTACCTCGCGCCGATTCCGCTGGACGAGCGGGACGACCTGCTCAGTGCTTTCCACAAACGCCTGACCGGCAACGATCAGATCGCCCAGATGCACGCGGCCAAGGCCTGGTCGACCTGGGAAGGGCGCACCGCGACCCTGCGTCCGAATCCGCTGGTGGTCGACCGCTTCTCCGAGCCGCAGCGCGCCTTGTCGATCGCGCGGATCGAATGCCACTACTTCACCAACAATGCGTTCCTTGAGCCAAACCAGCTGATCCGCGACATGGGCAAGATCGCCCATCTACCGGGCGTGATCATCCATGGTCGCTACGACGTGATCTGCCCGCTCGACAACGCCTGGGAACTGCATCAGGCCTGGCCGAACAGCGAGCTCCAGGTGATCCGCGATGCCGGCCACGCTGCCTCGGAACCGGGCATCACCGATGCACTGGTGCGCGCCGCGAGCAAAATGGCCCGTCGTCTGCTCGACCTGCCGCCCGAAGAAGCATGAAGGGTCTTTTGCAGCGCGTGAAAGGCGCGCGGGTCGAAGTGGCGGGCGAGGTGGTCGGCAGTGTCGATCAGGGTTTATTGGTGCTGGTGGCGGTCGAACCCGACGACACGCCGGCCAGCGCCGACAAACTTCTGCATAAGCTGCTTAACTATCGAGTGTTCAGTGACGCCGAGGGCAAGATGAATCTGTCCCTGGCGGATGTGGGCGGCGGGTTGCTGCTGGTCTCTCAGTTCACCCTCGCTGCCGACACCAAAAGCGGGTTGCGCCCGAGTTTCTCGACCGCCGCCCCTCCGGCGCTGGGCGAAGAATTATTCGACTATCTATTAAGCAAAGCGAAACAGATGCATGGCACAGTGGCATCAGGTAGATTCGGCGCGGATATGCAGGTGCACCTGGTCAACGATGGCCCGGTAACCTTCCTGTTACAGACATGAAAGCGCTTGAAACATCTTTTTAAGGGCTTTTCGACTGAAAACAGGGAATTTTCGCGATAAATACTTTGTTACCCCTGATGCGTTGTCACGCGGGCTACTAGATAATCGCGCGCTACGGGGATCAGCGTTCGTTGGTCCATTTTGACTTAGGTAGAGACTTGTCCGGATCCGATTGGGGAATCATTTTGACCCAGCGGAGTCGGAACAATGCTCGCCAACTTGGCAAGGGTGCCCTGAAAGGTCGGTTTTTTTGTACCGAATCCCTCACAGGCACTTCATCTGGCCGTTGGTTTATTGATCTGTTTTCGGCGAGGGTTGCTCGTGATTGTTAGTCCCTGTAATGCAGCAAAATTGTCTGCCAAACGCTTGCGCAGCGCTCTGGTAGCGGGCTCGGCAGTACTCTGCCTGCTCAGCGCCGGCCAGCTTTGGGCATTCAATCTTGACGATGTGTCGGCCAAGGCCAAAGAGCTGGCCGGGCAGAAGTTCGAAGCCCCGCGCAGCAACCTGCCGAACGAATTCCGTGAAATGAAATTCGCGGACTATCAGAAGATTCGTTTCCGCACCGAAAAAGCCGAATGGGCCGACCAGAAGAACCCGTTCAAGCTGTCCTTCTATCACCAGGGCATGCACTTCGATACGCCGGTGAAAATCAACGAAATCACCGCGAACACCGTCGAAGAGATCAAATACGATCCTAGCCGTTTCGATTTCGGCGACCTGCAGTTCGATCCTAAGGCCACCGAACAACTGGGCTACGCCGGTTTCCGTGTCCTGTACCCGATCAACAAGGCTGACAAGCAAGACGAAATCATGACCATGCTGGGCGCGAGCTACTTCCGCGTCGTCGGCAAGGGTCACACCTACGGTCTGTCGGCCCGTGGCCTGGCGATCGACACCGCTCTGCCGTCCGGCGAAGAATTCCCGCGTTTTCGCGAGTTCTGGATTCAGCAGCCGAAGCCGGGTGACAAGCACCTGGTGATCTTCGCCCTGCTGGATTCGCCACGTGCGACCGGCGCCTACCGTCTGATCCTGCGTCCGGGCAGCGACACCATCGTCGACGTCAAGGGCCAGATGTACCTGCGTGACAAGGTCGGCAAGCTCGGCATCGCGCCGCTGACCAGCATGTTCCTGTTCGGCGCCAACCAGCCGTCGAAAGTGCTCAACTACCGTCGTGAACTGCACGACTCCAGCGGTCTGTCGATCCATGCCGGCAACGGCGAGTGGATCTGGCGCCCACTGAACAACCCTAAACATTTGGCTGTCAGCCAGTTCAGCGTCGAGAACCCGCGTGGTTTCGGTCTGCTGCAACGTGGCCGTGACTTCAGCCACTACGAAGACCTCGATGATCGCTACGACAAACGCCCAAGCGCCTGGATCGAGCCGAAGGGCGACTGGGGCAAAGGCACCGTCGATCTGGTCGAGATCCCGACCGCCGACGAAACCAACGACAACATCGTTGCGTTCTGGAGCCCGGAAAAACTGCCGGAGCCTGGCCAGCCGCTGGACTTCGCCTACCGCATGCACTGGACCATCGACGAAGCCGCGCTGCACGCGCCGGACAGTGCCTGGGTCAACCAGACCCTGCGTTCGACCGGTGACGTCAAGCAATCGAACCTGATCCGTCAGCCGGATGGCAGCGTTGCCTACCTGGTCGACTTCGAAGGCCCGTCCCTGGCGGCCCTGGCCCCGGATGCGGACGTTCGCAGCCAGGTCAGCGTCGGCGACAACGCCGAACTGGTCGAGAACAGCGTGCGTTACAACCCGGAAACCAAGGGCTGGCGCCTGACCCTGCGGATGAAGATCAAGGACGCGAGCAAGTCCACCGAGATGCGCGCGGCTCTGGTTCAGCCAGTGGTCACCGCTGATCTGGCCAAATCTTCGGTGCCGACGTCCAATTCGTCGGTAGCCAAAGCCGACAAGGTTGCCGCCAAGCAACAAGAGAAAGCCGACAAGGAAGCCAAGGCCGCCGAGGCCAAACAGGCCGACGCCAAGCCGGTTGCAGATGCCAAGGACAAGGCCAACAAAGACGCCAAGCAGCCAGCCGCTGCGGACGCGGCCCCAGCCACACCGGAATCGGCACCGACTGAAGAAGTCCTGACCGAGACCTGGAGCTATCAGTTGCCTGCCGATGAGTAACTCTCAAGTACAGCCAGAGACTCTGTCCGAGTACCTGGCGCATCTGCCGATGACCGACGAGCAGCGCGCGGAACTCGCGGGCTGCCAGTCCTTCAGCGAATTGCATGAACGCCTGTCGTCCAAGACCTTTGACGCACCGACCGAAGCCGCCCAGGCTTCGGTGGGCAAGCGCCTGACCCTGAGCACCGCCGAAGAGCTGGAAGACGCGGAAATGCTGGTGCTCGACGCCAGCGGCCGGGTCAGCATGAAGGCCACGCCGCCGATCCGTCGGACCAAGGTCGTGCCGGAGCCGTGGCGCACCAACATTCTGGTGCGTGGCTGGCGCCGCCTGACTGGCCGGACCAACCCGCCGCAACCGCCGAAGGACGCCAATGTGCTGCCGGCGGCGCGCTGGCGCACGGTCGGTTCGATCCGTCGCTACATTCTGCTGGTGCTGATGCTGGGTCAGACCATCGTCGCCGGCTGGTACATGAAAGGCATCATGCCGTACCAGGGCTGGTCGTTCGTCGATCTGGAAGAAGTCCTGCATCAACCGCTGCTGCAAACCGCCACGCAAGTGCTGCCGTATGCGCTGCAAACCAGCATCCTGATCATGTTCGGGATTCTGTTCTGCTGGGTGTCGGCCGGTTTCTGGACCGCGCTGATGGGCTTCCTCGAATTGCTCACCGGCCACGATAAATACCGGATCTCCGGTAAAAGTGCCGGCAACGAGCCGATTCCGAAGGATGCGCGTACCGCACTGGTGATGCCGATCTGCAACGAAGACGTGCCTCGGGTGTTCGCCGGTCTGCGTGCGACCTTCGAGTCGGTCGCCGCTACCGGTGACCTGGACCGTTTCGACTTCTTCGTCCTCAGCGACAGTAACGACACCGACATCTGCGTGGCCGAGCAGCAGGCCTGGCTGGACGTCTGCCGCGAAGCCAAGGGCTTCGGCAAGATCTTCTATCGCCGCCGTCGCCGCCGCGTCAAACGCAAGAGCGGCAACCTCGATGACTTCTGCCGTCGCTGGGGCGGTGACTACAAGTACATGGTCGTACTCGACGCCGACTCGGTAATGAGCGGCGAGTGCCTGACCAGTCTGGTGCGCCTGATGGAGGCCACTCCGGACGCCGGTATCATCCAGACCGCGCCGCGCGCTTCGGGCATGGACACGCTGTATGCACGCATGCAGCAGTTCGCCACTCGCGTTTACGGTCCGCTGTTCACTGCCGGTCTGCACTTCTGGCAGTTGGGTGAATCCCACTACTGGGGTCACAACGCGATCATCCGCATGAAGCCGTTCATCGACCACTGCGCACTGGCGCCGTTGCCGGGCAAGGGGGCGTTCTCCGGTGCGATCCTGTCTCACGACTTCGTTGAAGCTGCGCTGATGCGCCGTGCCGGCTGGGGCGTGTGGATTGCCTACGATCTGCCGGGCAGCTACGAAGAGCTGCCACCGAACCTGCTCGACGAGCTCAAGCGTGACCGTCGCTGGTGCCACGGCAACCTGATGAACTTCCGTCTGTTCCTGGTAAAAGGCATGCACCCGGTGCACCGCGCGGTGTTCCTGACCGGCGTGATGTCTTACCTGTCGGCGCCGTTGTGGTTCTTCTTCCTGGTGTTGTCGACCGCGCTGCTGGCGGTGAACACGCTGATGGAGCCGCAGTACTTCCTCGAACCGCGTCAGCTCTATCCGCTGTGGCCACAATGGCACCCGGACAAGGCGATCGCGCTGTTCTCGACGACCATCGTGCTGCTGTTCCTGCCGAAGCTGCTGAGCATCATCCTGATCTGGGCCAAGGGCGCGAAAGAGTTCGGCGGCAAGTTCAAGGTGACCCTGTCGATGCTGCTGGAGATGCTGTTCTCCATGCTGCTGGCGCCGGTGCGGATGATTTTCCACACCCGTTTCGTTCTGGCCGCGTTCCTCGGCTGGGCTGCGACCTGGAATTCGCCGCAGCGTGACGACGACTCCACGCCGTGGAGCGAAGCGGTCAAGCGTCACGGTCCGCAGACCCTGCTTGGCTTCTTCTGGGCGCTGCTGGTGATCTGGCTGAACCCGAGCTTCCTGTGGTGGCTGGTGCCGATCGTCGGTTCGCTGATGCTGTCGATTCCGGTGTCGGTGATTTCCAGCCGCGTCGGTCTGGGCCTCAAATCCCGTGACGAGAGCCTGTTCCTCATCCCCGAGGAATACAATCCGCCACAGGCGCTGCTGGCCACTGATCAGTACACCCACGAAAACCGCTGGCACGCGCTGAACGACGGCTTCGTCCGCGCCGTGGTCGATCCACAGCAGAACGCCTTGGCGTGCTCGCTGGCGACCTCGCGTCACGGTGAGGCCGAGCCGATCGAATGGCTGCGTCAGGAACGTGTGCGTCACGCGATCAAGGTCGGCCCGGCCGGGCTGAACAATCATGATCGTCTGCAACTGCTGAGCGATCCAGTCGCCCTGGCCCGTCTGCACGAGCAGGTGTGGGCCGAAGGCCACGCCGAGTGGCTGGACGCATGGCGGGCTTCGGTGAAAGCCGATCCTCATGCGCCGCTGCTGCCGCTCAAGCCTGTGAGCTTGCAGGCGCAGCCGGCCTGATGAAGAAACCCCGCGAAAGCGGGGTTTTTTTTGCCTGCCGATTACCGTCGCGGATCACGCGTTCCCACGCTCTGCGTGAGAATGCAGCCCGGGACGCTCTGCGTCCCGTCCGGCAACAACCGATCAAAAAACCTTGTGCAAACGGACGAGTGCGTTAGCATCCGTCCCCGAATTGGCGCACCCGGACAATCTTGTCCATTTCTGTCGGTTTTCGCGCCGCAAACGCAATGGTTTTGGGGACTTGAAGATGAAGAAGTATCTGTCGATGCTGCTGGTCGGCGTCACGGCACTGGTTGCAGTCAATGCGGCGCAGGCCGGCGCAATCGATGACGCGGTCAAGCGCGGCTCGTTGAAAGTCGGCATGGATCCGACCTACATGCCGTTCGAAATGACCAACAAGCGCGGCGAAATCATCGGTTTCGAAGTCGACATCCTCAAAGCCATGACCAAGGCCATGGGCGTCAAGCTGGAGCTGGTCTCCACCGGCTACGACGGGATCATCCCGGCACTGATGACCGACAAGTTCGACATGATCGGCAGCGGCATGACCCTGACCCAGGAACGCAACCTGCGCCTGAACTTCAGCGAACCGTTCATCGTGGTCGGCCAGACCCTGCTGATCCGCAAGGAGCTGGAAGGCACCATCAAGTCCTATAAAGACCTGAACACCGCCGACTACCGCATCACCTCCAAGCTCGGCACCACCGGCGAGATGGTCGCCAAGAAGCTGATCTCCAAGGCCAAGTACCACGGCTACGACAACGAGCAGGAAGCCGTACTCGACGTGGTCAACGGCAAGGCTGATGCCTTCATCTACGATGCGCCGTACAACGTGGTCGCGGTGAACAAGGTCGGCGCCGGCAAACTGGTGTTCCTCGACAAGCCATTTACCTACGAGCCGCTGGCCTTCGGTCTGAAGAAGGGTGACTACGACAGCATCAACTTCATCAACAACTTCCTGCACCAGATCCACGAAGACGGCACCTACGATCGCATCCATGACAAGTGGTTCAAGAGCACCGAGTGGCTCAAGGACATGGAATAACTCGGTCATATAGACCGAGTCGCCCCATTCGCGAGCAAGCTCGCTCCCACATTGGAATGCGTTCCCCTGTGGGAGCGAGCTTGCTCGCGAAGAGGCCTTCCTGGCGACACAACTTTCGGATTTCGCTAAACCCATGAAACAGAAAAAAGCCCAATGGCCCTGGCACGTCCTGACCGTGCTGGTGCTGGTCGGCCTGGCCGGCGCGCTGTATTACGCCACGTCGCTGATGTCCTACGAATGGCGCTGGAACCGCGTGCCGCAGTACTTCGCCTATCAGGCCGAGGAAACCCAGCGCGCGACCGACATTTCCACCGTCAGCGAGCTGGTGCGCAAAGGTGGCAGCGCGCAGGTCACCCTGCGCAACGATGCCGGTGACGAGCAGCACCTGACCGTCGACGAAAACAGCCTGCAATTCGCTCAGGGCGACGATGTGGCCGAAGGCGACGTCGTGGGCGTGACGCGGCATTGGGCGGCAGGTCCGCTGTTGTGGGGCCTGTGGACCACACTTTGGCTGTCGGTGGTGTCTGGGGTGCTGGGCCTGCTGATCGGTCTGGCCACCGGGCTGTGCCGGCTGTCGAGCAACCCGACCCTGCGCGACCTGTCGACGATCTACGTCGAACTGGTGCGCGGCACACCGCTGCTGGTGCAGATCTTCATTTTCTATTTCTTCATCGGCACGGTGATGAACCTGTCCCGGGAGTTCGCCGGGATCGCCGCGCTGTCGCTGTTCACCGGCGCTTACGTGGCGGAAATCATCCGTTCCGGCGTGCAGTCGATTGCCCGCGGGCAGAACGAAGCAGCGCGTTCGTTGGGACTGAGCGCCGGCCAGTCGATGCGTCATGTGGTGCTGCCGCAAGCGTTCAAGCGTGTGCTGCCGCCGCTGGCCGGGCAGTTCATCAGTCTGGTCAAAGACACTTCGCTGGTGTCGGTGATCGCCATCACCGAGCTGCTGAAAAGCGGCCGTGAAGTCATCACCACGTCGTTCTCGCCGTTCGAGATCCTGTTCTGCGTCGCCGGCCTGTACCTGTTGATCAACCTGCCGCTGTCGAAAATCGCCAGCCGGCTTGAGCGGAGGCTCGCGCAAAGTGATTGAAGTCCGCGATCTGGTAAAAGTCTTCGACACCCGTGGGCAAGTGGTCCGGGCTGTGGATAACGTCAGCACGTCTGTCGCCAAGGGTGAAGTGCTGGTGGTGATCGGCCCGTCCGGTTCCGGCAAGTCGACCTTCCTGCGTTGTCTCAATGGACTGGAAGCGTTCGATTCCGGCTCGGTGAGCATCGACGGCCTGCAACTGGCTGACCCGAAAACCGACGTCAACGCTTACCGCCGCGAAGTCGGCATGGTGTTCCAGCATTTCAATCTGTTCCCGCACATGACCGTGCTGGAAAACCTGTGCCTGGCGCAGAAAGTCGTGCGCAAGCGCGGCCAGAAGGAAAGCGAAGCCAAGGCTTTGGCATTGCTGGAAAAGGTCGGCATCGCCCAGAAGGCCCGCGAATACCCGTCGCGTCTGTCCGGCGGTCAGCAGCAGCGCGTGGCGATTGCCCGGGCGTTGGCGATGGACCCCAAGGTCATGCTGTTCGACGAACCGACCTCGGCCCTCGACCCGGAAATGGTCGGTGAAGTGCTGGACGTGATGAAGAACCTGGCCGTGGAAGGCATGACCATGGTCTGCGTGACCCACGAAATGGGCTTCGCTCGGGAAGTGGCGGATCGGGTGCTGTTCTTCGATCACGGCAAACTGCTGGAAGACGCCTCGCCGTCGGCGTTCTTCGATGCGCCGAAGGATCCGCGAGCCCAGGCGTTCCTGCGGCAAGTCCTCTAGTCTTCAGCGCCTGATCAAGCGCTTTCGCGAGCAAGCTCGCTCCCACATTGGAATGCATCTCTGTGGGAGCGAGCTTGCTCGCGAAGGCATCACCTCGGTCCCAAGCGAACCGAGGCAGATGAATCACCTCAAACCTTGAACCGTCCCACCAGCGTTTGCAGGTGAGTGCCCAAACGCGCCAGCTCGACGCTGGAGGCCGCCGTCTCTTCACTGGCCGCCGAGGTCTGGTCCGAGACATCCCGCACGTTCAGCACGCTGCGGTTGATCTCTTCGGCCACGGCGCTCTGCTGCTCGGCCGCCGCTGCAATCTGCTGGTTCATCGCCTGAATCGCCGAAACGGTGCGGGTGATGCTTTCCAGCGAACCACCGGCGCGACGGGTCAGCTCGACGCTGCTGTCGGTCAGGGTGCGGCTGTTGTCCATGATCGTCGCCACTTGCTGGGTGCCGTTCTGCAGGCCGACGATCAGTTCTTCGATCTCTTCGGTGGACTTCTGGGTGCGTTGCGCGAGGCTGCGGACTTCGTCGGCAACCACCGCGAAACCACGTCCGGCTTCACCGGCTCGGGCGGCCTCGATGGCGGCGTTGAGGGCCAGCAGGTTGGTTTGCTGGGCCACGGACTTGATCACGTCGAGCACGCTGCCGATCTTGTCGCTTTCGCGCTTGAGCTCGCCCATGGCCTCGGTGGAATGGCCGACTTCGGCAGCCAGACGTTCGATCTGGGCGATGGCCTCGCCAACTACCTTGTCACCCTCACGGGCCTGCTGGTCGGCGGCGACTGCTGCTTCCGAAGCTTCCTCGGCGTTGCGCGCGACTTCCTGCACGGTGGCGGCCATTTCGTTCATGGCGGTCGCGACCTGGTCGGTCTCGACTTTCTGATTGTTCACGCCGGCGCTGGTCTGCTCCGTAACGGCGGACAGTTCTTCGGCAGCGCTGGCGATCTGGGTCACGCCGTCGCTGATCCCGCCGATCAATTCGCGCAGGCCCTGAGTCATGCTCTGCATCGAGCGTTGCAGCTGACCAAGTTCGTCGCGGCGCAGGGATACCAGATTGTGGGTCAGATCACCGGCAGCCACGCGCTCGGCGACTTTCAGGGTTTGCTCCAGCGGGATAATGATCTGGCGGGTGATCGCCCAGGCAGCGAGCAGACCGAAGGCCACGGCCAGCAGGGTGGCGATCAGCAGCTTGCTTTTCGCGCTGGCGGCATCGGTGTCACGGACGATGGTTTGGGATTCGGTAAGCTTCTTGCTGACGTCGATGAGGATGTCGCCCTGAGCCGACATGCGCGCGGCGGCCTTGGCGTTGTTGACCTGCGAGTCGCGGAACTGGGCAACCGCTGCGCGATAGGCTTTGATCGAGTCGGTGGCCTGTTGCAGATTGGCGATGTGCTGTTCGGGTAATTTTGCCGGCAGGCTGTCGAGGTTTTTCAGGGCGTTGTCGATGGCATCCAGCGCCGGTTGCTCGGCCTCGGCCTTGCCGCTGTAGGTGTAGCCGCGCACCTGATAGCGCGCTTGTTGCAGCAGTTTGCTCAGTTCGATCACGCTGTTGAATTGCGCGACGCTGTCACCTGCGAGCATTGATTTTTCCACTTCCGCGACTTTCGCCACGGCGTTGTCGGCACTTGCGCCGAGCTTGCTGCGGGCATCTTCACGCTGCACGGTGGCCTGGGTCATGTCGCCAAAGGCGCGCTTGTACTCGGCGACCGCCGCCAGTTGCTGATCGATCATGGCCACGTCGGACGGTTGCTCGATCATGCCGCGGGCGCTTTGCAGGCCGCTGTCGAGTTTGCCGAGCAGGTCGTTGACCGCGCCGGGGCCCTGTTCGCCACGGCGGGCTTCATAGTCCAGGCGCGCCAGACGCAGGTCTTTGGTCAGCTCGTTGAGGCTGGAGATGAACCCGAGCTTGTCGCCCCGACTGATGATGCCGCTCATGCCGGTCCAGCCGGTAAAAGTGATCAACAGCGTCAGCAGCAGCACCAGGCCGAAACCGATGCCCAACTTGCGTTTGACGCTGACGTTTCCAAGATTCTCGGCTAACCAACGGTACATGCGACGACTCCCCTCGGACCACTAATTGGACTTATGGAGAGTGTATCGGCCGCATGATGGCAATCTGTAACGCGATTTGTCTGGCGAAGGGCTTTTAGAACAGCCGGGCGAGCAGCGCGGTGACGGCGGTTTCGACCCGCAGAATGCGGTCGCCCAGTTGCACCGGTTGCAGCCCGGCCTTGGCCAGCAGATCGATTTCGTAAGGAATCCAGCCACCCTCGGGGCCGATCGCCAGGGTCACCGGTTCGTTGAGAGCACGGGGGCAGGGCGGGAAGTTGCCCGGATGGCCGACCAGACCGAGGGTGCCGTCGGTGATGGCCGGCAGGCGGTCTTCGACGAACGGCTTGAAGCGCTTCTCGATGATGATTTCCGGTAGCACGGTATCCCGAGCCTGTTCGAGTCCGAGGATCAATTGTTCGCGGATCGCTTCCGGTTCGAGGAACGGCGTCTGCCAGAAGCTTTTCTCGACGCGATAGCTGTTGACCAGAATCACCTTCGACACGCCCATGGTCGCCACGGTCTGGAACACCCGGCGCAGCATCTTCGGACGGGGCAGGGCGAGTACCAGGGTCAGCGGCAGTTTGGCCGGCGGCGGTTGATCGAGGGTGACGCGCAGTTCGGCTTCACCCGCGTCCAGGCGCAGCAGCTCGGCCGAGCCCATCAACCCGTTGATGCGCCCGACCCGCAGGCTGTCGCCGACTTCAGAGCGGTGGACTTCCTGCATGTGGGTCAGGCGCCGATCGCGCAGCACGACGCGGTCGGCCGCGATGAAGTCGGCCTCTTCGAGCAGCAGCAGGTTCATGGCTGAGTCGCTGGCGGCTGGTCGTTGTGATCGTCGGCGGTTTCTTCCGGGCGCTCGCGCTTGCTGACCAGACTGCCGAACAGGATGCCGACTTCGAACAGCATCCACATCGGCACGGCCAGCAGGGTCTGGGAGAAGATGTCCGGCGGGGTCAGGATCATGCCGACCACGAAGCAGCCGATGATCACGTACGGACGGATCTTCTTCAGGTATTTGACGTCGACCACGCCGATCCACACCAGCAGCACCACGGCCACCGGGATTTCGAACGCCACGCCGAAGGCGAAGAACAGCGTCATGACGAAATCGAGGTAACTGGTGATGTCGGTCATCATTTCCACGCCGGCCGGGGTGGCCGAGGCGAAGAACTTGAAGATCAGCGGGAACACGAAGAAGTAGGCGAACGCCATGCCGGTGTAGAACAGCAGGATGCTGGAGATCAGCAACGGCACAGCAACGCGCTTTTCATGCTTATACAGGCCCGGCGCGATGAAGCCCCAGATCTGATGCAGGATCACTGGAATCGCCAGGAACAGCGAGACCATCATCGTCAGCTTCAGCGGCGTCAGGAACGGCGACGACACGTCGGTGGCGATCATCGTCGCGCCGGCCGGCAGGTACTGGCGCAGCGGCGTCGAGACGAAGGTGTAGATCTGCTGGGTGAAGGCAAACAGCCCGGCGAAGATGATGAAGATCGCCGCGACGCAACGCAGCAGGCGGGTGCGCAACTCGGTGAGGTGCGAAACCAGCGGCATGTGCTGGTCGTTTTCGGGGAGATCGCTCATGGGGCTCGCGGCGGCAATGTTGGGTCGTGAGGTGCCGGCGTGGTTGGCGCGGCGGCTGGAGCAACGGGTTCGATCGGTTTCATGCCCGGAGCAGTTTCAGCGGCGGCGGCAGAGACGTGTTCGACGCTCGCCGGTGCATGAATCGTTTGCTCTGCGACAGGCGGCATTGGCGTCTGGTCTGCCGCCGGCTGCACTGGCGTCGGCTCCTGCTGAACCGGTGGCGTGAAGATCTTCCGCGCCTCCTGCTCCAGCGACAGGATATGTTCGTTGTGCAGTTGCCGACGGATTTCGTCGGCACCGATTTCACGCTCAACTTCCTGTTTGATCGCGTTGAAGCTGCGCTTCAGCCGTCCGACCCACAGGCCGGCGGTGCGCGCAGCACCCGGCAGACGCTCGGGACCCAGCACCAGCAGGGCAACGAGGCCGACGAGCAGCAGTTCAGAGAAGCTGATACCAAACATTAGTCAGTGCTCACACGTCTTTGCGGATCGGCTCTTCGACTTTCTGCGCCTGCACGTCGATGGTGTGCGGCGGGTTGGCCTGAGCGGTGGCTTGCGGCTGAACCGGTGGCACCGGTTGCGCAGGCGTGACGGTCGGATCGGCCGGTTTTTCGTCGTCGTTCATGGCTTTACGGAAGCCCTTGATCGATTCGCCAACGTCGGTGCCGAGGTTTTTCAGTTTCTTGGTACCGAACACCAGTACCACGACCACCAGGATGACGATCCAGTGTTTCCAGTCAAAAATGCCCATGTTGCTGTTCCTCTCTAATAGTTGTTCAGGCGGACGGACGCGAGGCTTTCTCGACGTGTCCGGACAGGCCGAAACGGCGATCCAGTTCATCCAGCACTGCCTGCGGATGCTGCCCCAGCTGGGCAAGCATGACCATGCTGTGGAACCACAGGTCGGCGGTCTCGTAGATCACGTCGCTGCAGTCGCCGCTGACGGCGGCGTCCTTGGCGGCAATGATCGTTTCGACCGATTCTTCGCCGACTTTCTCCAGAATCTTGTTCAGACCCTTGTGATACAGGCTGGCGACATACGAGCTGTCGGCGGCTGCGCCTTTGCGCTCTTCCAGCACCTGAGCAAGGCGGGTCAGGGTGTCACTCATGTTTGTGTCCTGCGGAGTAAATAGCGTGCGGGTCTTTCAGGACCGGGTCGACCGTTTTCCAGTCGCCGTTTTCGAAGACGCGGTAGAAGCAGCTTTGACGGCCGGTATGGCAAGCGATGTCGCCGATCTGTTCGACCATCAGGATGATGACGTCGGCGTCGCAGTCCAGACGCATTTCATGCAGCGTCTGTACGTGGCCGGACTCTTCGCCCTTGCGCCACAGCTTGCCACGGGAACGTGACCAATAGATGGCACGGTTTTCCGCCGCGGTCAGCTCCAGGGCTTCGCGGTTCATCCAGGCCATCATCAATACGCGTCCGGTCTTGTGATCCTGGGCAATCGCCGGCACCAGGCCATCGGCGTCCCACTTGATCTCGTCCAGCCAGTTTTTCATCTTCGACTCCGACAGCGAACCCACACTTCAATAGTCGGGTTCAGGCGTTGAAACAGTGTGCCAGCCGATCACGGAACTGGCTATCGGCGAACGACCAGATACAAGCCGACTGCCACCATGATCCCGGCGGGCCAATGCCCCAGTTCGTGCATCGGGCCCCCGGCGGCGAGGATCGTACCGCCCGCCAGATGGGCGCTGCCGAGCAGGCGCAGGAACCAGTCGTCCTTGCGTTTTTTCCACGGTGGCGGCGGGTCGTTGGCGTGGGGCTGGGACATCCGTTCGAGCAGGTCACGGGCCATGTTGGCCAGATGCGGCAACTGTTCGAACTGGCTCTGGACGTTGCCGATCAAGGCTTTCGGGCTGACGCGCTCGCGCATCCAGCGTTCGAGGAACGGCTGCGCGGTGTTCCACAAATCGAGGTCCGGGTACAGCTGACGGCCCAGGCCTTCGATGTTCAGCAAGGTCTTTTGCAGCAACACGAGTTGCGGCTGCACTTCCATGTTGAAGCGGCGCGCGGTCTGGAACAGGCGCATCAACACCTGACCAAATGAAATATCTTTTAATGGTTTTTCGAAGATCGGCTCGCACACGGTACGGATCGCCGCTTCGAATTCGTTGAGCTTGGTTTCCGCCGGCACCCAGCCCGAATCGATGTGCAATTGCGCCACGCGGCGGTAGTCGCGCTTGAAGAAGGCGAACAGGTTGCGCGCCAGATAGTCCTGGTCTTCCGGGGTCAGGCTGCCGACGATGCCGCAGTCGATCGCAATGTACTGCGGGCTCCACGGGTTGACGGTGCTGACGAAGATGTTGCCCGGGTGCATGTCGGCGTGGAAGAAACTGTCGCGGAACACCTGGGTGAAGAAGATCTCCACGCCGCGTTCGGCAAGCATTTTCATGTCGGTGCGCTGGTCGGCGAGGGTCGCCAGATCCGTCACCTGAATCCCGTAGATGCGCTCCATCACCAGCACTTTCGGCCGGCACCAGTCCCAATAGACTTGCGGCACGTAGAGCAGCGGCGAGCCTTCGAAGTTGCGTTTCAACTGGCTGGCGTTGGCCGCCTCGCGCAACAGGTCGAGTTCGTCGTAGATGGTTTTTTCGTAGTCGCTCACCACGTCCACCGGGTGCAGCAGACGGGCGTCGGCGGAGACCTTTTCGGCGGCGCGAGCAAGGATGAACAGCCACGCCAGATCCTGGGCGATGATCGGCTTCAGGCCCGGGCGGATCACCTTGACCACCACTTCTTCGCCGGTCTTCAGTTGCGCGGCGTGTACTTGCGCGACCGAGGCCGAGGCCAGCGGTTCGACGTCGAAGCGGCTGAATACTTCGCTGATCTTCTTGCCCAGCTGTTCTTCGATCAGTTTGACCGACAGCTGCGAATCGAACGGCGGCACGCGGTCCTGCAACCGCATCAGCTCATCGGCGATGTCTTCCGGCAGCAGGTCGCGGCGGGTCGAGAGGATCTGCCCGAACTTGATGAAGATCGGCCCGAGGTCCTGCAAGGCCAGGCGCAGGCGGGCGCCACGGCTCAGGTCCAGCGGCTTGCGCGGGAACCAGCGCCACGGCAAGACGTAGCGCAGCGCCAGCAAAAACCACGGCAAAGGCAGATCGAACAGCAGGTCATCGAGGCGGTAGCGGATCACGACGCGCTGGATGCGCAACAGACGGCGGACGGCGAGCAGCTTCATGCGTTATCGCTTGGGTCGAGGGATCGGGAAAGGCGCTCGAAGCGCGCCTCGAGACGTTCCAGATCGAGTTTGATCCGGTCCAGTTCGCTGAAGCGGGCTTCGGCTTCGCGCTGCCCGACGAGGGTGCGCGATTCTTCGGCCAGGTATTCGGCGAGGTTCTGGTTGAGGCTGGCAAATCCTTGTTGATACCAGCGGGCGCGGCTGCGCAGGTGACCGCCGACCAGTTGCGTGGCGACAGGTCCCAGCCAGCGCGAGAGTTCGTACTCCCAGTCCAGCTCGAGGTCCTGCAGCACGCCCGCCAGCTCCAGCAGCACGCCGCTGTCGCCGTCGAGTTCGACTTCCGGTGCGTGCAGCACCGCGGTCTTGTCCTTGCTCAGGGCCAGTTTCACCAGACTCGAAGCCGGGGCGCGCAGGGTGCAGTCGACGCCGGTTTCCCAACGGGACGCCAGCATCAGGCCTTCATCGCTCGGCAGGATGAACAGTTGCAGCGCCGGGCTGCGGCAATCCACGGCAATCACTTTGCCGGTCAGGTGCGCCAGTCGCGGCAGCGCCGTGCTGTCGAGACGCAGCACGCGGTTCAGGCCGAGTTCGACGCTGGCGAGCAGCCCGGTCAGCAGCATCAGGGTTTGATGCCGCGGTGCAGGGCGACGATGCCTGCGGTCATGTTGTGATAGGTCACGCGGTCGAAACCGGCGTCGACCATCATCGACTTCAGGGTTTCCTGATTCGGGTGCATGCGGATCGATTCGGCCAGGTAGCGATAGCTTTCCGAGTCATTGGTGATCAGCTTGCCCATCAGCGGCATGAAGGCGAACGAGTAGGCGTCGTAGGCCTTGGACATCAGCGCGTTGGTCGGCTTGGAGAATTCCAGCACCAGCAGGCGGCCGCCCGGCTTGAGCACACGCAGCATCGAACGCAAGGCGTCCTCTTTGTGCGTCACGTTGCGCAGGCCGAAGGCGATGGTCACGCAGTCGAAATGGTTGTCCGGGAACGGCAGCTTTTCAGCGTCGGCCTGGACGAACTCGACATTACCCGACACGCCGACATCCAGCAGGCGGTCACGACCGACCTTCAGCATGGATTCGTTGATGTCGGCCAGCACCACCTGACCGGTCGGGCCGACCAGGTGCGAGAATTTCTTGGTCAGGTCGCCGGTGCCGCCGGCGATGTCCAGCACGCGGTTGCCGCTGCGCACGCCCGACAGCTCGATTGCGAAACGCTTCCACAGACGGTGCATGCCGCCCGACAGAAGGTCGTTCATCAGGTCGTACTTGGCGGCCACGGAGTGGAATACCTCAGCGACTTTTTCCGCTTTCTGGCTTTCCGGAACGTTTTTGAAGCCGAAGTGAGTGGTGGGTTCGGCATCGCTGCCTTTGCGCTGATCAGTCATATCGCTGTCACCAAAAGAGAATGCGCGACATTCTAATCCCCAAGCCATGCTTTGTCTTGGAATGGCTAAAGGTAAGATGGGCAACCTTCGGGACGATTTGCCGCAGTGGCGGTCAAGATTCGTTGCAGGCATTCATAGCCCCATTCAAAAAGCAGGAGTCATTCAATGGCCCATATCAGTGTTGAGCGTGCCCACAGCCTGGGCAAGGAAGCGGCCCGCGAGAAAGCCGACAAACTGGCGCAGAAACTCTCCGATCAATATGGCCTGGAGCCGCAGTGGTCGGGCGATGTCCTGAACCTCAAGCGGTCGGGCGTGAAGGGCGCGGTGCATGTGGCGGAGGATTCGATCCGGGTCGACGTGGAACTGGGCCTGATGATGTCGGCCATGAGCGGCATGATCAAAGCCGAGATCGAAAAGGCGCTGGATAAAGCGCTGGTCTGATTTCTGCCTGAAATGAAATTCCCCTGTGGGAGCGAGCTTGCTCGCGAATGCGGACTGTCTGCTGACTGAAATGTTGGCTGATACAACGCCTTCGTCGGATCGCCGCCCGGAGCAAGCTCGCTCCCACATTTGTTTTGTGGTGTGCCCACCTGTTTATGTCAGTTGTTAGGGTGCCGTTTCTAATTTTTCTCCCTACTTTGTGCCTGAGCCCGACACTCGTCAGGGCAGTTCCTCAAACCTTCTGCGCGTGAGGTGCACCATGGCCAAAGTCATTTTGAAGAAAAAAATCGACGCTTCGACTTCCGCTCTGAGCGACGTCAAATCCTATGCCCGCAAGATCTGGCTGGCAGGCCTGGGTGCCTACACCAAGGTCGGTCAGGAGGGCAGCGAGTACTTTCAGGAGTTGATCAAGGCTGGTCAAACTGTTGAAAAGAAAGGCAAAAAAGCCGTCACCGAAAAACTCGAAGCGGCCAACGCCGAGATCGATGAAGCCAAGAGCGAAGTCAGCTCTTTCAAAGGCCGGGTCGAAGTTCAGCTCGACAAGGTCGAGAAGGCGTTCGACACGCGTGTCGCCAGTGCCTTGAATCGTATCGGCATTCCGTCTAAACATGACGTTGAGGCACTCTCTGCTAAGCTCGATGAGCTGACGGCATTGCTCGAACGCGTCGCGCGTAAATCTTAAGGAGAACGGGATGGCTGGTAAAAAGAACACCGATAAAGAAGGCAGCTCGTGGATCGGAAAAGTCGAAGACTATTCCCGCAAGATCTGGCTGGCTGGTTTAGGCGTGTACTCGAAGATCGACACTGACGGCAGCAAGCTCTTCGATACATTGGTCAAAGACGGCGAGAAAGCCGAGAAGCTCACCAAGGCTGCAGTCGGCAAGAAAGTCGATGCTGCCAAGGACTCTGCAAGCTCGGCAAAATCGCGCATCAGCGGCGTGAAAGATCGCGCACTGGGCACCTGGGATCAGCTGGAAGGGGCTTTCGACAAGCGCCTGAACAGTGCGATTTCGCGCCTGGGCGTACCGAGCCGCAACGAGGTGAAGGATCTGCACAAGAAGGTCGATACCCTGACCAAGCAGATCGAAAAACTCACCGGCCTGAAAGCTCAGCCTGTCGCGGCCAAAACCGCAGCAGCCAAGCCTGCGGCCAAAACCGCTGCCAAGCCACTGGCTAAAGCCGCCGCCAAACCGGCCGCAAAACCAGCAGCTAAAACTGCTGCCGCCAAGCCTGCAGCGAAAGCCGCGGCCAAACCGGTTGCCGCCAAGGCCGCCGCCAAGCCGGCAGCAAAACCAGCCGCCAAACCTGCGGCCAAGCCAGCAGCGAAAACCGCTGCCGCCAAATCCGCTGCGGCGAAAAAACCGGCAGTGAAAAAACCGGCCGCGCCGAAAGCCGCTGCGCCGAAAGCAGCAGCTCCAAAACCGGTGACCACACCGCAAGCACTGGCAAGCACGTCGAACTCCGCCTCGGCTCCAACCCCGGCGCCTGCTCCGACTGCTGCATCGACTCCGTCGACGCCAACCAGTCAGTCCTGATTTTTCAGGGCTCAAGAAAACGCCCGGCCTGTGAAGGTCGGGCGTTTTTGTTTGGGCGATTTAAAAGTCATCCTCTCCCAAAGGGAGAGGGGAGTTTGGCGTTACTCGTGATCTTCGAGATATTGCAAAGCCATCCGCTCCGTCGCCACCTTCACCGGCGGCAACAGATGCGGCGCCACCAGCATCATGATCTGGTACACCACCAGCCGAACCTCCCCTTCGCGATCAAGAATCCGCTGATAGTCCAGCGAGAACAGCAACGTCATGGTGATCTGCTCCACCAGTTGCCCCAGCGCCTGAGTGTCGCTGACCAACTGCCCCGACGCCTTCAACCTCGCCAGCAATGACGCCAAGGTGCGCTTGAGCACGTTGAGAAACTGGCGAATCCCCTTGGCCAGTTTCGGCAGGCGCCCGGCCAGGTTCGACAGGTCCTGGAACAGGAAGCGGTACTGCGCCAGTCGCTCGACGATCAGGTGCAGGAACAGCCAGTAATCCTCCGGCGCCAGTTCGACATCGGCGGGCGGGTCGAGCAGCGGGGCGAGGTCGTTCTGGAAGCGCTCGAACAGTCCGAGAATCAGCGGTTCCTTGCCATGGAAGTGGTAGTAGAGGTTGCCGGGGCTGATCCCCATTTCATTGGCAACCTCCATGGTGGAGACATTCGGCTCGCCCTTTTCATTGAACAACTGCAGGGCACATTCGAGGATCCGTTCGCTTGTTTTCATCCAGTCTTCTTAAAAGGGCTTGAGTCAGTCAGCGCACACGCACGTACGTGCCGGGTGCCGCTTCCATCGGTGGATAATTGGCGTTGCCGAGGGTCATCTGGGTTTCGCGCAGAGTGCCGGAGCGCTGCTGCACCCACTCCAGCCATTGCGGCCACCAACTGCCGTCGACTTTCTTGGCGTCGTAGTACCAGGCACGCGGATCGCCGCTGAGCTTTCCGTTCTCGACGTAATTGGCTTTCGGGTTGCCCGGCGGGTTGAGGATGCTCTGCACGTGGCCGCTGTTGGATAGCACGAAGCGCCGCTCACCGCCCAGCAACAGCGTCGAGCGATACACCGCGTCCCACGGCGTGATGTGGTCGTTCATGCCGGCCACGCTGAAGCTGTCGACTGTGACCTTCTGCAGATCGATCGGCGTGCCGCACACTTCCAGACCACCCGGATGGGTCAGCGGGTTGTGCTTGAAGAAGTCCAGAATGTCGCCGTGAAACGCGGCGGGCAGGCGGGTGCTGTCGTTGTTCCAGTAGAGGATGTCGAACGCCGGCGGCTCCTTGCCCAGCAGGTAGTTGTTGACGAAATAACTCCAGATCAGATCGTTGGGGCGCATCCAGGCGAACACCTTGGCCATGTCGCGGCCGTCCAGCACGCCTTTCTGATAGGAGCGCCGCTTGGCCGCTTCGAGCGTTTGCTCATCGGCGAACAGGGTGGCCGGGGTGTTCATCTCACTGTCGAGCAGGCTCACCAGATAGGTGGCGCTGGAGACCCGCCGCAACTGCCGCTTGGCCTGCAGATGCCCTTGCAGCGCCGCGATGGTCAGCCCGCCGGCGCAGGCGCCCATCAGGTTGACCTCACGGGCGCCGGTGATCGCCCGGCAGATGTTCATCGCTTCTTCCACGGCTTCGACGTAGGTCGACAGGCCCCATTCGCGATGGCGCACATCCGGGTTGCGCCAGCTGATCATGAAGGTCTGCAAGCCGTTCTTCAGGGCGAACTGGACGAAGCTGTTGCTCGGGCTGAGGTCGAAAATGTAGTACTTGTTGATTTGCGGCGGCACCACCAGCAGCGGTTTCGAATACTGCTTTTCGCTCATCGGCCGGTACTGGATCAGCTCGAGCATTTCGTTGCGAAACACCACCGAGCCGGTGGTGGTGGCGACGGTCTTGCCGACTTCGAAAGCCTGTTTGGTGACCTGGCGTGGCAGGCCGTCGTTGTGCAGCAAATCATCAAAAAGATGGCTGAGGCCGCGCACCAGACTGTGGCCGCCGGAGTTGAACAGCTCCTTCACAGCCAGCGGATTGAGCAGTGTGTTGGAGGGCGCCACGGCGTCGTTGAGCAGGGTGAAGGCGAAGTGCGCGCGGGCGCGGTCGTCGTCGCTCATGCTGCTTTCGTCGATCCAGCTCTTGACCTGTTTCTGCCAGGCTAGATAAGCCTGAAGGCTGCGCCGGTAGAACGGGTTCAGGCTCCACGCCGGATCGGCGAAGCGGCTGTCCTGCGGATTGGTCGGGTGCAGGGTTTCGCCGAGCAGCACGCGTCCGAGCGCGCCGCCCAGCTTCAAGGCGTGTTTTGCACTGTGGATCGGATTGCGCAGACCGTGGGCGGCGACGCTGCGCAAGGTCGAGATCAGGTCCCGGCCGCGCAGACCGGTCATGGCACTCTGTGCATTGATGAACACGGCGGGGCTGGGCACGACGCCCGTCGCTGGTTTGTCACGCATGACTCAACACTCCTTCGTCTTCAGGCCAAAAACAAACACACCGAACCAGAACACCATAGACGCTGTTGCGGGTTGTTGCCTGCGCGGCTCCCTGCCACGCACCTGTGCGGAAGCGTTGCAAGACGCTGTCCAAAAATTCGTGCCGGGACGGTTATCCGCCCAGCGGTGTCGGGTGCGGATGCATCACCGCACGCTGACGTTCCTCCTGGAGGAATTTCATGATGATCGGCGCGACCGCCTCGGCCCGGGTAATCAGGAACAGATGCCCGTCATCGATGATGTGCAACTGTGCGTTGGGGATTCGCCAGGCGAGCATGCGCATGTTGATCAGAGGGATCAGCGGGTCGTCATCACCGGCCAGCACCAGCGTCGGCTGATGGATCTTGTGCAGCCAGTGAATGCTGGTCCAGCCAAGGCCCGCGAACAGTTGCCAGTAGTAACCGAGCTTGCCCGCCGAACGCACCTTCGCCGCATGGCTGGCGGCGAGTGTCGGGTCGCGACGGAACGAGCCGCCGTAGATCATCGGGGCGATGCGGATCACATGGGACGGCTGGATGTAGCGCCGTGGGCTGGCCATCATCCACAGCACTTTCGGCTTGCCCGGCACCATCACCGCACCGGCAGCGGTCGCCGCCAGCACCAGCTTCTTGCAGCGCTCGGGATAGTCGTAGGCGAACTGCTGCGCCAATGCGCCACCCCAGGACACGCCGATCACGTTGACCTGTCCGTAGTCGAGGTAATCGAGCATCCGTGCGGTGAGCTTCGCCAGTCCCGGAAAGCGATACGGTCGGCTCGGCGTCGAGGAACCGCCGACACCGGGCACGTCGAAGGCGATCACCTCCAGGTCCGGATCCAGCGCCGCGACAAAAGGAAACACCAGCTCCAGGTTGGCGCCGATGCCGTTGAATATCAGCAAGGGCGTCAAGTGAGGCTTGCCGGGGCGGACCGCCGTGCGGATGGTCTGGCCATCCAGCTCGACAGTTCGAAAGATGAACGGATGCGGCATGCTTCAGGGCCCTGTGGGTGAAATCTCTATCTCATCTTGAACTGTGGGAGCGAGCTTGCTCGCGAAAGCGGCGGATCAATCGACTTCAATGTTGAATGTCAGTCCGCCTTCGCGAGCAAGCTCGCTCCCACAGGTGTCGGTTACCGCTCGTGTACGTAAGTGCCCGGTGAAGCTTCGCCTGCCGGATACGCCTTGTTGCCCAGCTTGGTCGGCGCCTTTTTCAGCTCGCCCGAACGGGCCGCCTGCCAGGCCTGCCAGTGCAACCACCAGGAATCGGCGTGCTTGGTCGAGTTTTCCTGCCAGTCATCGGCATTGGCGGTCATTTCGTCGCTGGTCATGTAGCGCGATTTCGGGTTGCCCGGCGGGTTCAGGATGCTCTGGATATGTCCGCTGCTGGACAGCACGAATTCGACTTTGCCACCGAACAGCTGCGCCGACTTGTAGCAGGACTTCCACGGCGTGATGTGGTCGTTGGTGCCGGCCAGCGAGAAGATGTCGGCGGTCACCTGCTTGAGGTCGATCGGCGTGCCGCACACTTCCAGTGCATCGGGGCGGGTCAGTGGATTGTTTTTGAACATCTCGATCAAGTCGCCGTGGAACGCGGCCGGCAGTCGAGTCGTATCGTTGTTCCAGAACAGGATGTCGAACACCGGAGGCTCGTTGCCGAGCAGGTAGTTGTTGACCCAGTAGTTCCAGATCAGGTCGTTGGGGCGCATCCAGGCGAAGACCTTGGCCATGTCTTTGCCTTCGAGCACGCCGGCCTGATAGGAATGACGCTTGGCCATTTCCAGCGTCTGCTCGTCGACGAACAGGGCAACGTCGCTGTCCAGAGTGGTGTCGAGCACGCTGACCAGCAGAGTCAGGGCGTTGACCTTGTTCTCGCCGATCGCCGCATAGTGGCCGAGCAGGGCGGTGCAGGTGATGCCGCCGGAGCAGGCGCCGAGCATGTTGACGTCCTTGCTGCCGGTGATCGCGGTGACCACGTCGACCGCTTCCTTCAGAGCTTCGATGTAGGTCGAGAGGCCCCACTCGCGCTGTTCCTTGGTCGGGTTGCGCCAGCTGACGATGAAGGTCTGCACATTGTTGCGCAGGCAGAAACGCGCCAGGCTCTTGTCCGGGCTCAGGTCGAATACATAGAACTTGTTGATCTGCGGCGGTACGACCAGCAGCGGGCGCTCGTGCACCTGCTCGGTGATCGGTTTGTACTGGATCAGCTCCAGCACGTCGTTGCGAAATACCACCGCGCCTTCGGTCACGCCCAGGCTTTTGCCGACCTCGAACGCGCCCATGTTGACCTGGCTCGGCATGCCGCCGTTGTGCACCAGATCCTTGGCCAGATGTGAGAGGCCATCAAGCAGGCTCTTGCCGCCGGTCTCGAAGAAGCGCTTGACCGCCGCCGGGTTGGCCATGCTGTTGGTCGGCGCCATGGCTTCGGTCATCAGGTTGATCACGAAGTGCCCACGCGCGATGTCCTTGGGCGAGAGGCTGCTGTCGTCGATCCAGGCATGGAGTTCCTTGCGCCATGCCAGATAAGTTTGCATATAACGTTTGTACAGCGGGTTCTGACTCCACGCCGGATCGACAAAACGACGGTCATCGCCAGCCGGTTGCAGTTCTGATTTGCCGAACAGCACGTTCTTCAGTTCGATGCCGAACCGGGTGACGTGCGTGACGCTATGGATCGGTTGTTTGATGGCCTGGGTCAGCACCATTCGAGCAGAGGCCAGCAGATCCTTTCCGCGAAGCCCAACGACAGGATTCAGCCCCAGGGTGTTCTCCGAGGCCTGGTACTTCAAATCATCGTTATTCTTGTTACTCATCTACGACGCTCCATTGTCCTGAGACGAGTACCCGGTTTTCTGCTGTGCAGTTCCACAGCCAATGCCAGGTACTACTGCTCGGGTGACCGTTGATTCTGCATAGCTGCTTTACAGTCGTAGAGCATTGCAGGGAACTTGCCAGTTCCATTGGTTACCCGAGATTGATTTTTTTCGCAAGCAGCCGATCCCGGGCCGCTTTAGCGGAGCATTCAAACAGATGAATCTAGAAAATGCCTTCTAAACAGTCCGAGGCGCGGACTAGAGCATCAGCTTGACGACAGACTCGTCCGGGTCGCGGGTTTTGCCGGCGGCTTTGAGCTCGGCCAGATAATCCGCCCAGAGTGCGTCATAACGTCGCCCCAGTTCATAGAGATAATCCCAGGTGAACAGGCCGCTGTCGTGACCGTCGTCGAAGGTCAGTTTCAGTGCGTACTGACCGGCCGGTTCTACCTTGGTCAGGCCGACATGAAGCTTGCCGAATTGCAAGATCGGTTTGCCGTGGCCCTGGACCTCGGCGGAGGGGGAATGCACGCGCAGGAATTCGGCAGGCAGGGTGTATTCCTCGCCGGACGCGTATTTGAGCGACAGGGTTTTCGAGGCTTTGTGCAGTTTGATGTCGGTGGGGAGTTGGGTCATGGGCTGGCGTCCGAAGTGTGGGCGACCCTTGAGCAAGTGTGGGAGCGAGCTTGCTCGCGAAAGCGGTGTGTCAGACAACATTGATGTTGACTGACACGGCCTCTTCGCGAGCAAGCTCGCTCCCACAGGGTCCGCTACCGCTGTAAGTATGGCTTACAGGATATAACGGGACAGGTCTTCGTTCTGCGCCAATTCGCCCAAGTGGCTGTTGACGTATTCGGCGTCGATCTGGATCGCCTTGTCGTCGTGGGCGCTGGCCAGATCGCCGGCACTGAACGACACCTCTTCCAGCAGACGCTCGAGCAACGTGTGCAGGCGACGGGCACCGATGTTCTCGGTCTTCTCGTTGACCTGCCAGGCGATCTCCGCCAGACGCTTGATGCCTTCCGGCTGGAACTGGATGTTCAGGCCTTCGGTTTTCAGCAGCGCGCAGTATTGCTCGGTGAGCGAGGCGTGCGGTTCGCTGAGGATGCGTTCGAAGTCTTCCGGGCTCAGGGCCTTGAGTTCGACGCGGATCGGCAGACGGCCTTGCAGCTCAGGTACCAGATCGCTCGGCTTGCTCAGGTGGAACGCACCGGAGGCGATGAACAGGATGTGGTCGGTCTTGACCATGCCCAGCTTGGTGTTGACGGTGCAGCCTTCGATCAGCGGCAGCAGGTCACGTTGCACGCCTTCGCGGGACACATCGGCGCCGCCGACATTGCCGCGCTTGGCGACCTTGTCGATCTCGTCGATGAACACGATGCCGTGCTGCTCGACTGCTTCGAGAGCCTTGGCCTTCAACTCTTCTTCGTTGACCAGACGACCGGCTTCTTCATCGCGCACCAGCTTCAGCGCTTCCTTGACCTTGAGCTTGCGGGCCTTCTTCTTGCCCTTGCCCATGTTGGCGAACAGGTTCTGCAACTGGTTGGTCATTTCTTCCATGCCCGGAGGCGTGGCGATTTCGATGCCGGCCATTTCGGCGACTTCGATCTCGATTTCCTTGTCGTCCAGCTGACCTTCGCGCAGGCGCTTGCGGAACAGCTGGCGGGTGTTGGAATCCTGGGTCGGCGCTTCTTCATTGCTGAAGCCCATGCGTGCCGGTGGCAGCAGGGCGTCGAGGATACGGTCCTCGGCGGCGTCTTCGGCGCGGTGGCGAACGCGGGTCATTTCCTGTTCGCGCAGCATCTTGATCGCGGCATCGGCCAGATCACGGATGATCGATTCGACGTCACGGCCGACGTAGCCGACTTCGGTGAACTTGGTCGCTTCGACCTTGATGAACGGCGCGTTGGCCAGCTTGGCCAGGCGACGGGCGATCTCGGTTTTACCGACACCGGTCGGGCCGATCATCAGGATGTTCTTCGGGGTCACTTCAACGCGCAGCTCTTCAGGCAGCTGCATGCGGCGCCAGCGGTTGCGCAGGGCAATCGCGACGGCGCGCTTGGCATCGTCCTGGCCGATGATGTGGCGGTTGAGTTCGTGGACGATTTCGCGGGGAGTCATGGACATAATAATTGACGGTCCTCAAGCAGAAACAAGCCGTGGCACAGGGGCCGCGTCAGGCTTATTCAGCGAGATCCTGCTCCTCAATGGTCTGGGTGTGGTTGGTGAATACACAGATGTCGCCGGCGATGCCGAGAGCGGTCTCGACGATTTCGCGGGCCGACAGGTCGGTCTTCTTCAGCAGGGCGCTGGCGGCGGCTTGCGCATAGGCGCCACCGGAACCCATGGCGATCAGGCCGTCTTCGGGTTCGACCACGTCACCGTTACCGGTGATGATCAGGGAGGCGTCCTTGTTGGCGACCGCGAGCATCGCTTCGAGGCGGCTCAGGGAGCGGTCGGTGCGCCATTCTTTGGCGAGTTCGACGGCGGCGCGTATCAGGTGGCCCTGATGTTTCTCGAGCTGGCCTTCGAAACGTTCGAACAGGGTAAAGGCGTCGGCGGTGGCACCGGCGAAACCGGCGATGACCTGGCCGTGGTACAGGCGACGAACTTTCTTCGCGTTGCCTTTCATCACGGTGTTGCCGAGAGAAACCTGGCCGTCGCCGCCCATGACGACTTTGCCGTGGCGGCGGACTGAAACGATGGTGGTCAAGGGAAGAGTCTCCACACTGCGGGGCGAAAATGCCTTATGCCCATTCATATGGGGGTAGTGGAGAGGATTTCAACCGGGGAGGGTGCGGAGGGACGAACGGTGGGGATTGATCGGGGATATGTGGTGTTGCAAACATTGCCTTCGCGAGCAGGCTCGCTCCCACAGTGACAGCGGAATTCCTGTGGGAGCGAGCCTGCTCGCGAAGAACGATGACGCGGTGATTCTGGCGAAATCAGCGGCTCTGGCGTTGTTGTAACAACAGGTTGCTGAAGCCGGCGCCCGCCAGTTGTTTCTGGGCGGTGGTCAGTTGTTCGCGGTTGCTGAACGGGCCGACCAGCACGCGGTACCAGGTTTCATCCTTCACCGTCCCGGATTCAACCGCCACCGCCTGGCCGAGCAGAATGATCTGCGCGCGCACCTTGTCGGCATCCGTCTCTTTGCGGAACGAGCCGGCTTGCAGGAAGAACTTGGTCACCGGCGCAGCCTTGGTCACCGGCGGCGCTGGCGGCGGGGTGATCCCGGCCAGTGCAGCCTGAGCCCGTGCGGTGTCGATCTTCGCCGCTTCCGCCGGGGTCACCGGCGTGGTCGGGATCGCCGGCACCTGTGGCGTCGGCAGGGTTTTCTCCGGCACGGCGTCCGGCGGCACGATTACTTCCGATTCCGGCAGCAGGGTGTAGAAGTCGTACTTCGGCTTCACTGGTTGCGTCGGGCTCGGCGGGGTCTTGTTGGCCTCGGCGATCTTGGTGGCTTTCTGTTGTTGCTGTTGCTCGACCTTCTCGCGCTTGACCGTGTCGCTGCCCTTGCCCGGCTCCAGTTTCATCAGGAACACGATGAACGCGCCGACCGTCAGGCCGATGGCCATCCACAGCCAGCCCGGAATCGGCTGCTTCGCTGGAGCTTGGTAACGGCTGGCGCCACGCTTGGGTGCAGGTTTTTTCTTGGCAGCCAACTTACATGCGCTCCAGGGTTTCCAGGCCGAGCAGTTCCAGGCCTTGCTTGAGGGTACGGCCGGTCAGCGCGGCAAGGCGCAGACGGCTTTGCATTTGTGCCGGGGTGTCGGCGGCGAGGATCGGGCAGTTCTCGTAGAAGCTGGAGAACAGGCCGGCAACGTCGTACAGGTAAGTGCAGAGGGTGTGTGGCGTGCCCTTTTCCGCAACGTTGTTCAGTACTTCACCGAACTGCGCCAGTTTGGCCGCCAGTTCCTGCTCATGCGCCGCTTCGAGAACGATCTGGCCGTCGACTTCGCTGAAGTCCTTGCCCAGTTTGCGGAACACACCGGCCACGCGAGTGTAGGCGTACAGCAGATATGGCGCGGTGTTGCCTTCGAAATTGAGCATCAAGTCGAAGTTGAAGCTGTAGTCGCTGGTGCGGTGCTTCGACAGGTCGGCGTACTTCACCGCGCCGATGCCGACCACTTTGGCGATCGCGCGCAGTTCATCTTCGGCCAGTGTCGGGTTCTTTTCCTTCACCAGACTGTAGGCACGTTCCTGCGCTTCGGTCAGCAGGTCGATCAGCTTCACGGTGCCGCCGTCACGGGTCTTGAACGGACGGCCGTCCGCGCCGTTCATGGTGCCGAAGCCCATGTGCTCCATTTCCATCGGATGGGTCACGAAGCCGGCCTTGCGCGCCACGGCGAACACTTGCTGGAAGTGCAGGGCCTGACGCTGGTCGACGAAGTACAGCGCGCGGTCGGCCTTCAGTTTGCCGCTGCGATAACGCACGGCCGCCAGGTCGGTGGTGGCGTACAGGTAGCCGCCGTCAGCCTTGACGATGATCACCGGCAGCGGCTCGCCTTCGGCGTTCTTGAATTCGTCGAGGAACACGCACTGGGCGCCGTTGCTTTCGACCAGCATGCCGGCGGCTTTCAGGTCGTTGACCACGTTGATCAGGTCGTCGTTGTAGGCGCTTTCGCCCATCACGTCGGCCATGGTCAGTTTGACGTTGAGCAGTTCGTAGATCTTCTGGCAGTGCGACAGCGAGATGTCCTTGAACTTGGTCCACAGCGCTAGGCACTCGGCATCGCCTGCCTGCAGCTTGACCACCAGACCACGGGCGCGGTCGGCGAACTCCGCAGATTCGTCGAAGCGTTGCTTGGCGGCGCGGTAGAAGTTTTCCAGGTCCGACAGCTCGTCGCTGGTGATCGGGTTTTCCTGCAGGTACGCCATCAGCATGCCGAACTGGGTGCCCCAGTCGCCGACGTGGTTCTGACGGATGACGGTGTCGCCGAGGAATTCGAGTACCCGCGCCACGCCGTCGCCGATGATGGTCGAACGCAGGTGGCCGACGTGCATCTCTTTGGCCAGGTTCGGTGCCGACAGGTCGACCACAGTGCGTTGTGCCGGGCCGGCCTTGCGCACGCCAACTTGAGCGTCGGCCAGGGCGGCGTCAAGGCGCGAGGCCAGCGCTTGGGTGTTCTGGAAGAAGTTGATGAAGCCTGGACCGGCGATTTCGGCCTTGGTGACGTTCTCGTCAGCCGGCAGGGCGGCGATGATTTTCTCCGCCAGATCGCGCGGCTTCATGCCCGCAGGCTTTGCCAGCATCATCGCGATGTTGCTGGCGAAGTCGCCGTGGGTCTTGTCCCGGGCGTTTTCCACCTGGATCGCCGGCGTCAGGCCTTCAGGCAACACACCTTCGTTGACGAGTTGGGTGAGGGCTTGTTGGATCAGCTGGCGAATGGTGTCTTTCATGGTCTTCTCTTTCGACCGCAAGCGCGGCGGCGCATCGATGCGCGGGTTGAAAAACTGGGCATTATCCGTTGCGAAGACGGGCTTGCCAACCTTAGCAGGCAGGATGTGGATGTGTGGTGACAAATAGACTGCTTTCGCGAGCAGGCTCGCTCTCTCCCTGGAATACATTTCCCTGTGGGAGCGAGCTTGCTCGCGAAGGCGAGCGTCAGATCAATACAAGTCGACTGGGTCGACATCCAGCGACCAGCGCACCGCCCGGCCGCTTGGCATCTGCTCCAGCACCAGCAACCAGCTCGCCAGCAATCGGTGCAGGGGCGCCCGGGCCGTGGCCTGCAACAGTAGCTGCGCGCGGAAGCGCCCGGCGCGGCGTTCCATCGGTGCCGGCACGGGCCCCAGCAACTCGATTCCGCTCAGGTTCTGTTCGGCCAGCAAACGCTCGGCCTCGCTGCAAGCTTCGTCAAGAAAACCTTCGGCCTGCCCCGGCTTGTGCGCTTCGGCGCGCAACAGTGCCAGATGTGCAAACGGCGGCAGGCCGGCGGCGCGGCGTTCGCTCAGGGCCTGCTCGGCGAAGGCGAAGTAACCCTGCTCGGTCAGTTGCACCAATAAAGGATGGTCGGCGAGGTGGGTCTGGATGATCACCTTGCCCGGTTCTTCAGCCCGCCCGGCACGGCCGGCAACCTGCACGATCAGTTGCGCCATGCGCTCGCTGGCGCGGAAGTCGCCGGAGAACAACCCGCCGTCGGCATCGAGGATCGACACCAGCGTCACCCGAGGGAAATGGTGACCCTTGGCCAACATCTGGGTGCCGACCAGAATGCACGGCTGGCCTTTCTGGATGGTGGCGAACAACTGGTTCATCGCATCCTTGCGCGACGTGCTGTCGCGGTCGACGCGCAGCACCGGATAGTCCGGGAACAGAATCGCCAGTCGTTCTTCTGCCCGCTCGGTTCCAGCGCCTACTGGCCGCAGATCGACCTTGTTGCACTTCGGGCACTGGCGCGGCACGCGTTCGACGTAACCGCAGTGATGGCAGCGCAGCTCGCCGTAGCGCTGGTGCACGGTCATCCGCGCATCGCAGCGCTGGCACTCGGACATCCAGCCGCAATCGTGGCACAGCAGCGTCGGGGCAAAACCGCGACGGTTGAGGAACACCAATACCTGCTGGCCGGCGGCGAGGGTCTGGCCGATGGCTTGCTGCATCGGCCCGGAAATGCCGCTGTCCAGTGGACGACTTTTCACATCCAGGCGCAGGAAACGTGGCTGCTTGGCGCCGCCGGCACGTTCGTTCAGGCGTAGGAGTCCGTAGCGACCGGTGTAGGCGTTGTGCAGACTTTCCAGCGATGGCGTCGCGGAGCCGAGCACGATCGGGATGTTTTCCTGCCGCGCGCGCACCAGCGCCAGATCCCGCGCGTGGTAGCGCAGGCCTTCCTGCTGTTTATAGGAGCCGTCGTGTTCTTCGTCGATGATGATCAGTCCCGGATTTTTCATCGGGGTGAACAGCGCCGAGCGGGTGCCGATAATAATGTCGGCCTCGCCATCGCGGGCAGCGAGCCAGGCATCCAGCCGATCACGATCGTTGACTGCCGAGTGCAGCAGGGCGATGCGCGCATTGAAGCGTTGTTCGAACCGCGCGAGGGTCTGCGGGCCGAGGTTGATCTCCGGGATCAGCACCAGCGCCTGTTTGCCGGCCTCGAGGGTTTCGCGGATCAGCTGCAAGTAGACTTCGGTCTTGCCGCTGCCGGTGACCCCGGCCAATAGGAACGCGTGATAACTGTCGAACCCGGCGCGAATCGCCTCGTAGGCAGCACGCTGTTCGCTGTTGAGCGGCAGCTCGGGCTGGGCCAGCCAGTGTTCATGGCGCGCGCCGGGGGCGTGACGGCGCACTTCGACCTGCACCAGGTCCTTGGCCAGCAGCAGATCGAGGCTGTCCTTGCTCAGCATCAGTTTGCTCAACAACTGATGGGCGACGCCGTGGGGATGCTGGGCCAGCGTCGCCAGGGCTTCGCGCTGGCGTGGGGCGCGGGCGATGCGCGGATCATCGAGGCTGGCGCCGGGGGCGGCGGACCAGAAGCGTTCCTGCCGAGCCTCGGCCAGTTCGCCCTGACGCAGCAGCACCGGCAGCGCCCAGCTCAGGGTGTCGCCGAGACTGTGCTGATAATACTGGGCGGTCCACAGGCACAGCTTGAACAGCGCGGGCGGCAGCGGTGCGGTGGCATCGAGCAGGGCCAGCGCCGGTTTGAGCTTTTCCACCGGCACTTCGCTGGTGTCAGTGACTTCTACCAGAATCCCGATCATCTCCCGTCGGCCGAACGGCACCCGCAGACGCATGCCCGGTTGCAACTGCGAACGCAGCACGCCGGCCGGGGCCCGATAGTCGAACAGGCGGCGCAGGGGTGAAGGCAGGGCGAGGCGCAGAATGGCGTCGGGCACGCGGGGGATTCTCGATAGCAACGATAAAAGGGATTGGTATTCAATCTGTGGGAGCGAGCCTGCTCGCGAAAACGGTGCGTCAGGCGGCTGATATGTTGCTGACAGATCGCCTTCGCGAGCAAGCTCGCTCCCACAGGGATCGCGCAATGGGCCGGGAGCCTAGCAGACGGTCGGTCTCAGTGACAGCTTGCGTGATCGGGATTGTCTGGTAGAATCCGCGGCCTAATTACGTGCGGTATTCAACAATCGTGTTGGATGGCGGCACGCCAGCTGAGGAAAACACCATGAAAGCCGATATCCACCCGAATTACCCAGAAGTTGCAGTAACTTGCAGCTGCGGCAACAAGTTCGAAACCCGTTCGACCTTCGGCAAAGCCCTGGCGATCGACGTTTGCAACGAGTGCCACCCGTTCTACACCGGTAAGCAGAAGACTCTGGACACCGGTGGTCGCGTTCAGAAGTTCGCCGACCGTTTCGGTGCTTTCGGCGCGAAAAAGGCCTAAGGCCCTTCATTCTGGAAAACCTCAGCGGCTTTTCCGGTCTGATGAAAAAGGCGTCCCTTGCGGGCGCCTTTTTTGTGTCCGCGATTTGGTTCTCCGCCGCCCAGGCCTTCTGCCCGGCGCCGTCCGGGCTGGACAGCGCCACGGTGCAGCGGGTGGTTGACGGCGACACCCTGCGCCTGAGCGACGGTCGCAATGTGCGGATGATCGGCCTCAATACGCCCGAGCTCGGCAAGCAGGGCCGCAGCGACGAGCCGTTTGCGGTGGCTGCGCGCAAGCGCCTTGAAGCTCTGGTCGCCGAGAGCGACGGACGGGTTGGCCTGCAACTCGGCGCCCAGTCCAAAGACCATTACGGCCGCACCCTTGCTCACGTTTTCAGTGCCAAGGGTGAGAATCTCGAAGCGCAGATGCTCGCTGATGGCCTCGGTTTTCAGGTCGCGGTGGCGCCAAATGTCGATCTGGTCGATTGTCAGCAAGCCGCCGAACGCCGCGCGCGACAGGCCGGGCTTGGCCTGTGGAAGCGCTCGCCTGTATTGAAAGCGGAGCAGATCGAGCGCTCGGGTTTCGCGCTGGTCAGCGGTCGTGTGAGCAAGGTTCAACGCAATCGTGGCGGAATCTGGATCGAGTTGCAGGACAAGCTTGTACTGCGCGTTGCACCCAATCTGCTCGATCGCTTCGACGGCGCCTCTCTGCAGGCGTTGAAGGGCAAGCAGATCGAGGCCCGTGGCTGGGTGGTCGACCGTTCCCGGCGCGGTGGATTGAAATCAGGTCAGGCACGCTGGCTGTTGCCGCTGACCGATCCTTCGATGCTCCAGTCGTCCCGCTGAAGAAAAAGTTGTAGACATTTTTTCTATCGATTGTGAACAGTCTAGCCCTTGTGCGCCGTGGCTCTTGGCCCAAAGTCGTAGGGCAGGGCGCTTGACAGGGGTGACCGGGCAGTCTTGTGGGGACTTTGCGAGGCGCGTATCCTCGCTGACCAGTCTGTCCAACAGTAAAAAGCGGAATGCCAAAATGTCTGATCTGAAAACTGCCGCTCTCGAATATCATGCCAATCCTCGTCCAGGAAAGCTGAGTGTCGAGCTCACCAAGGCCACTGCTACCGCCCGCGACCTGTCGCTGGCCTACAGCCCCGGCGTAGCTGAACCAGTGCGCGAGATCGCCCGCGATCCTGAACTGGCCTACAAGTACACCGGCAAGGGCAACCTGGTTGCAGTCATTTCCGATGGCACCGCGATTCTGGGTCTGGGTAACCTCGGCCCACTGGCTTCCAAGCCAGTCATGGAAGGTAAAGGCGTGCTGTTCAAGCGCTTCGCCGGCATCGACGTCTTCGACATCGAAGTCGACTCCGAAAGCCCGCAAGCCTTCATCGACACCGTAAAACGCATTTCCATCACCTTCGGCGGCATCAACCTGGAAGACATCAAGGCACCTGAGTGCTTTGAGATCGAACGCGCTCTGATCGAGCAGTGCGACATTCCGGTATTCCACGATGACCAGCACGGCACCGCGATCGTGACCGCTGCGGGCATGATCAACGCCCTGGAAATCGCTGGCAAAACCCTGGCCGACGCCAAGATCGTCTGCCTGGGCGCTGGCGCAGCCGCCATCTCCTGCATGAAATTGCTGGTGAGCATGGGCGCCAAGGTCGAGAACATCTTCATGGTTGACCGTACTGGCGTGATCCACGCTGGCCGTGACGACCTGAACCAGTACAAGGCTGTGTTCGCTCACCCTACCGAGAAACGCACCCTGGACGACGCCATCGAAGGCGCTGACGTATTCGTCGGCCTGTCGGGCCCGAACCTGCTGAGCGCCGAGCAACTCAAGCGCATGGCGGCCAACCCGATCGTCTTCGCATGCTCCAACCCGGATCCGGAAATCTCCCCGGAACTGGCTCACGCCACCCGTAACGACGTGATCATGGCCACCGGCCGTTCGGACTACCCGAACCAGGTCAACAACGTACTGGGCTTCCCGTTCATCTTCCGTGGTGCCCTGGACGTTCGCGCCAAGCGCATCAACGAAGAAATGAAGATCGCTGCCGCCAACGCCCTGCGCGAACTGGCCAAACTGCCGGTTCCTCAGGAAGTCTGCGACGCTTACGGCGGTATCTCCCTGGAATTCGGCCGTGAGTACATCATTCCGAAGCCAATGGACAAGCGCCTGATCACCGTGATCTCCGACGCCGTGGCCAAGGCCGCGATCGAGACTGGTGTGGCGACTCTGCCGTATCCGAAGAACTACCCGCTGAAAAGCGTGGATGACGTGTTCAACGGCTAAGTCGTTGTAGCGCATCAACCGAAAGCCCCGGCTCGTGAGAGTCGGGGCTTTTTTATATCTGAGGGTTTTGCATTGTTTTTCAGGGTCTTTTAGCGAGCAGTTCAGTTAATGCCTCGGTTGGCAGGCATAAAAAAGCCCCGCACTTCTCACGAAGGCGGGGCTTTTTGGCAGTTGAGGATCAGAACAAATCGATCGGCGCCTGCTCATCCGCTGGCAGCGGACTGCCCGGCACGGTGCCATTGCCGATCTCATTGACCGACGGCGGCGTGTCCTCAGCCTTGAACAGCTCGAAGTAGGCGCCCGGTGTGCTCGGCGATGCTGCGCGACCGCTGACCGGGTCCACCCGCAGGCTGAGGATGCCTTCCGGCTCCGGCTGGACATGCGGCGGCTTGTCCTTGAGCGCTGCGCTCATGTAGTTCATCCAGATCGGCAGTGCCACGGTGCCGCCGAACTCCCGGCGACCCAGGCTTTCCGGCTGGTCGAAACCGGTCCATACGGTGGTTACGTAATCGGCGTTGTAGCCGGAGAACCACGCATCCTTGGATTCGTTGGTCGTGCCGGTCTTGCCGGCAATGTCGCTACGGCCCATGGCAAGTGCACGACGGCCGGTGCCGAGCTTGATCACGTCCTGCAACATGCTGTTGAGGATGTAGGTGGTACGGCCATCGACGATGCGCTCGGCAACTGCTGGAGCTTGCGGCATGGCGGCGCTGCCCGGCGCTTCACCCGGAACCGGCGCTGCATTGACCGTGAACGCCTGAGTGGCGGGTGCGGCAATGCCATCGGTGGCCGCGCCGCCCTGCGGTACGGTCGGCGGGTTGGCGACGAACAGCGTGTCGCCATTGCGACTTTCGATCTTGTCGATGATGTACGGGGTGATCTTGTAGCCGCCGTTGGCGAAGGTGCTCCAGCCGGTGGCGATTTCCATCGGCGTCAGGGTCGCGGTGCCCAGCGCCAGCGACAGATTTGGCGGCAGGTCCTGTTTGTTGAAGCCGAAGCGGGTGATGTAGTCGATGGTCTTGCCTACGCCCATGGCTTGCAGCAGGCGGATCGAAACCAGGTTGCGCGACTTGTACAGCGCTTCACGCAGACGGATCGGGCCGAGGAAAGTGTTGGTGTCGTTCTTCGGACGCCAGACCTTGTCCAGGTACTCGTCGACAAAGACGATCGGCGCGTCGTTGACCAGGCTGGCGGCGGTGTAGCCGTTATCCAGTGCGGCGCTGTAGACGAACGGCTTGAAGCTCGAGCCCGGCTGACGCTTGGCCTGCATCGCGCGGTTGTAGTTGCTCTGCTCAAAGGCGAAGCCGCCGACCAGGGAGCGGATCGCGCCATTCTGCGGATCCAGCGAGACCAGTGCGCCCTGCGCCTGCGGAATCTGGCTGAACTTCAGCGAATTGTTCGGCTGGCGCTGCACGCGAATCAGGTCGCCGATCTGTGCCACATCCGACGGCTGACGCGGGTTGGCGCCCATGCTGTTGGTATTGAGGAACGGTCGCGCCCATTTCATGGTGTCCCACGCCACGTGCTCTTCGCCGGTGCGGGTCAGCACTTGCAGGCCGTTCTTGTCGACCTGGGTGACGATCGCCGGCTCGAGGCTGCTGATGGTGCGTTGCTTGGTCAGTTCGGTCGCCCAGGCTTCGCGGGTCTTGCCCGGCAGGCGCGATTCAGGGCCACGGTAGCCGTGACGCTGGTCGTAAGTCATCAGGCCTTCGTGCAGCGCGGTGTTGGCCATTTCCTGAAGGTTGCTCGGCACCGTGGTGGTGACGCGGAAACCTTCGGTATAGGCGTCGCTGCCGTAGCGGCCGACCATTTCGGCACGGGCCATTTCGGCGATGTACGGCGCGTTCACTTCCGGGGTCGGTACGTGATAGCTGGCGTTCAGCGGCTCATTGATCGCGGCGGTGTAGTCGGCTTCGGTGATCTTGCCGAGCTTGTACATGCGGCCGAGGATCCAGTCGCGACGCTCCTTGCTGCGCGCCGGGTTGGCCAGCGGGTTGAAGCGCGACGGGGCTTTCGGCAGACCGGCGATCATCGCCATCTGCGCCAGGCTGACTTCGCGGATCGACTTGCCGTAATACACCTGCGCCGCCGCCTCGATGCCGTAGGCGCGGTTGCCCAGATAAATCTTGTTTACGTACAGCTCAAGGATCTCGTCCTTGGTCAGCTGCCGCTCGATCTGCAAGGCCAGAAGGATTTCCGTGGTCTTGCGTGAAAAGCTGCGTTCGCTGGTCAGGAAGAAGTTCTTCGCCACCTGCATGGTGATGGTGCTGCCGCCGGACTGGATGTGCCCGCTCTTGACCAGTTGGGTCGCGGCACGCATCAGGCTGCTCGGATCGACGCCGTAGTGATTGGCGAAATTGTCGTCTTCAGCACTTAGTAACGCATTGATGAAATTGGGGGGAATGTCGGCGAAACGGATCGGTGTGCGGCGCATTTCGCCAAATTCTGCGATCAACTTGTTGTCGCTGCTATACACCCTCAGTGGAATCTGCAACTGAATGCTTCTCAGCGCCTCCACAGATGGCAAACCCGGACTAAGGTAAAGAAACGCGCCGCTGAGACCTAAAAGCAGTCCGCAGAAAACGGCGACGATGGACCAACCGAAAAATTTCAGCAGACGAATCAAGGCTTTTGGACATCCAGGGCAAAGAATGAATTTGGCGACAGGGTTCCGGAACACACAGAACGGCCCGCGCTGGCAGTAAAAAGCGGAAAAAATCGCTGGGCATTATAAGCACTTTTCCGCCGAGGGCGTCATTTGCGCTTCTGTCAAGACGGGGCGAGGGAACGCAATGCGCATTACAGAGTCCGTAACTCACGGATAGTCATAGGGAATTGGTAGTGCTAGGACTCTTCAATAAAAAGGCCAATACGTTACTGGGGATCGACATCAGTTCCACTTCGGTGAAACTGCTGGAGCTGAGTCGTCAGGGGGAGCGCTACCGGGTCGAGGCGTATGCAGTCGAGCCGTTGCCGACTAATGCGGTGGTCGAAAAGAACATCGCCGAACTCGAGGGTGTTGGCCAGGCGTTGTCCCGGGTGCTGGTCAAGGCGCGCACCGGGTTGAAAACCGTGGCAGTGGCGGTGGCCGGGTCGGCGGTGATCACCAAGGTCATCGAGATGGACGCCGGACTGTCCGACGACGAACTGGAAAACCAGCTCAAGATCGAGGCCGATCAATACATTCCCTATCCGCTGGACGAGGTCGCCATTGACTTCGAAGTCCAGGGTGTTTCGCCGCGCAACCCCGAGCGGGTCAACGTACTGCTGGCCGCCTGTCGCAAGGAAAACGTCGAAGTCCGCGAAGCGGCGCTCGCTCTCGCCGGGCTGACTGCGCGGGTGGTGGATGTCGAGGCCTATGCGCTGGAGCGCTCTTTCGGCCTGCTGGCCACGCAACTGGCCGCGTCCCAGGACCGACTGACGGTGGCCGTGGTCGACATCGGCGCCACCATGACCACCCTCAGCGTCCTGCACAACGGCAGGATCATCTACACCCGCGAACAACTGTTCGGCGGTCGACAGCTGACCGAGGAAATCCAACGTCGTTATGGCCTGACCCTTGAACAGGCGGGGCTCGCCAAGAAGCAGGGCGGTCTGCCGGACGACTACGTCGGCGAGGTGCTGCAACCGTTTCGCGAGGCACTGGTGCAGCAGGTATCGCGCTCTTTGCAGTTCTTTTTCGCGTCTGGCCAGTACAACGCCGTCGATCACATTCTGCTGGCCGGAGGCACGGCGTCGGTGCCCGGGCTCGACCGGCTGATCGAAGAGCGCCTGAACACCCCGACCCAGGTCGCCAACCCGTTTTCCGACATGGCCTTGAGCAGCAAGGTCAACGCCGGGGCCCTGGCGAGCGATGCGCCGGCCCTGATGATTGCCTGCGGACTCGCGCTCAGGAGTTTCGACTGATGGCGCGGATTAACCTTTTACCTTGGCGCGAAGAGCGGCGCGAAGAGCGGCGCAAGCGCTTTCTGCTGGCCTTGACGGGGGTGGTGGTCGGCTCCGTCGGCGCGGTGCTGATTGCCGACCAGATCATCAGCAATGCGATCGCCCGGCAGGTTTCGCGCAATGACTACATCGGCAAACAAATCGCCGTGGTCGACGAGCGGATCAAGCAGATCAGCGAGCTCAAGGCCCATCGCCAGCAACTGGTGGAGCGCATGCGCATCATCCAGGACTTGCAGGTCAACCGGCAGATCAGTGGGCGGATCTTCGATCAGTTGGCGCGCACACTGCCTGACGGGGTGTATTTCACCGACGTGAAAATGGTCGGCAAGACCCTGTCGATCAGCGGCGCGGCGGAATCGAACAATCGTGTGTCCGACCTGATGCGCAACCTTGATGCCTCCGACTGGTTCGACGCGCCCAACCTCAATGAAGTGAAAGCCACCACCGCCGGACAAGTGGATCAGGCCAATGTTTTCCAGCTGACCGTTCGCCAGACTCGACCCAAAATCGAGGAGGACGACCAATGAAACCGTCCGAGTGGCTGGAAAGTCTGCGCAATATCGACTTCAACGACCTTGATACCAGCAATATCGGTTCCTGGCCGGCGGCGGCCAAGAGTCTGGCCGGCGGGCTGCTGATGGTGCTGGTTCTGGCGCTTGGCTATAACTTTTTCATCAGTGATCTGGAGTCCCAACTCGAGCTCAAGCGCGAGGAGGAAGTCACGCTCAAGGAGCAGTTTGCGAGCAAGGCGAGCATGGCCGCCAACCTGGAGCTGTACACGCAGCAGATGAAGGAGATGGAAAACTCGTTCGGCGTACTGCTGCGACAATTGCCCAGCGACACCGAAGTGCCGGGGCTGCTGGAGGACATCACCCGCACCGGGCTGGGCAGTGGTCTTGAGTTCGAAGAGATCAAGTTGCTCCCGGAGGTCACCCAACAGTTCTACATCGAGCTACCCATCCAGATTACCGTGACGGGCGCCTATCACGACCTCGCCACATTCGTCAGTGGCGTAGCCGGGTTGCCGCGTATTGTCACGCTGCACGATTTTGAGCTGGCGCCGGCGAATCCTGAAGGCGGGACGAAGTTGCGCATGAGCATCCTCGCCAAGACCTACCGCTACAACGACAAGGGGCTGCAAAAATGAGCCCGATCCGGTTTTTCACCTTGTCGACCTTGATACTTGCGCTGGGTGGCTGTGGCGGCGATGACTTCAGTGACCTCGACGCCTACATGAACGAGGTGCGGCTTCGCCCTCCCGGCAAAATCGAGCCGACGCCGGCTTTTCGCACCTATCCGACGTTTACCTACAGCGCCGCCAGTCTGCGTAGTCCGTTTTCGCGCCAGGTGCGGGTAGATCTGGCTGGACACAAACAGGGTTCACGAGACGTCAAGCCCGACCCCAACCGGGTCAAACAATACCTCGAAGGTTTCAACATCGAGCAGTTTGAAATGGTCGGCACGATCGCCAATGCCTCCGGCTCCTTCGCGCTGCTGCGGGGGGCTGGGGGAGTTCATCGGCTCAAGGTCGGCGATTATCTGGGACGTAATGACGGGCGCATCGTCGCCATCAGCGCTTCCCAGGTCGATGTGGTGGAAATCGTTCCCGACGGAGAAGGTGCCTGGCTGGAGCGGCCGCGCACCATTCCTTTGAAAGAGCACTCATAGTGGAAGTTGAACAATGAACAGGATTTTATCCACCTTCGGTATTTCGCTATGGATAGCGCTGCTTTCGCCGATGGTACAGGCAGCCAATCTGAAGGCGCTGGACGTCGCGGCACTGCCGGGCGAGCGGGTCGAACTGAAGCTGTCGTTCGACGGCCCGCCCCCGCAACCCAAGGGCTACACCACCGATTCGCCGGCACGGATCGCACTCGACCTGCCGGGTGTCGCCAGTCAGCTGGCGAGCAAGACCCGTGACCTGGGCAGCGGCAATGCCCGCACGGCCACCGTGGTCGAGGCCAATAATCGTACACGGCTGATCATCAGTCTGACGCAACTGGCACCGTACGACACCCGGGTCGAAGGCAATACGGTATTTGTGGTGGTCGGGCAAGGCAGCAAAGCCGCTGCCCCGCGTACGGCGACTCGCACGCCGCGCGCAGCAGCTGCGGCAGTGCCAGTCCGCACGTTTGCGCCGACCGCCAGGGCCATTCGCGGTGTGGACTTTCAGCGTGGAACGGCGGGCGAAGGCAATGTCGTCATCGACCTTTCCGACCCGACCATCGCCCCTGATATCCAGGAGCACGACGGCAAGATCATTCTCAATTTCGCCCGTACCCAATTGCCAGAACCGCTGCGGGTGCGCCTCGACGTCAAGGATTTCGCCACCCCGGTGCAGTTCGTCAATGCCGGTGTCAGCGGTGATCGCGCGACGATCACCGTCGAGCCCAGCGGTACTTTCGACTATTCCACCTACCAGACCGACAACAAGCTGACCGTCAGCATCCGGCCGTTGACCGTCGATGACCTGCAAAAGCGCAACGCTGACCGCAACAGCTATAACGGCGAAAAGCTCTCGTTGAATTTCCAGGACATCGATGTGCGTTCGGTGCTGCAACTGATCGCCGACTTCACCAACCTCAACCTGGTGGCCAGCGATACGGTACAGGGCGGCATTACCTTGCGTCTGCAGAACGTGCCGTGGGATCAGGCGCTGGATCTGGTGCTCAAGACCAAAGGCCTGGACAAACGCAAGGTCGGCAACGTGTTGCTGGTGGCGCCGGCAGATGAAATCGCCGCCCGCGAACGGCAGGAACTGGAGTCGCAGAAACAGATCGCCGAACTGGCACCGCTGCGCCGCGAACTGCTGCAAGTGAACTACGCCAAGGCTGCGGACATCGCCAAGCTGTTCCAGTCGGTCACCAGCGCTGAGGCGAAGGTCGATGAACGGGGTTCGATCACCGTCGATGAGCGAACCAACAACATCATTGCGTACCAGACCCAGGATCGCCTCGACGAGCTGCGGCGGATCGTGGCGCAACTGGATATTCCGGTGCGTCAGGTGATGATCGAGGCGCGGATCGTCGAGGCCAACGTCGATTACGACAAGAGCCTGGGCGTGCGCTGGGGCGGTTCGATCCAGAACAAGGGCAACTGGAATACTTCCGGGGTCAGCAACGGCTCTTCGACCACCATCGGTACGCCGGGCAGCACCAGCACCAACTCGCCGTTCGTCGACATGGGCACGGTCAACAACACGTCCGGGATCGGCATCGCGTTCATCACCGACAATGTTTTGCTCGACCTTGAGCTGACTGCGATGGAGAAGACCGGCAACGGCGAAATCGTCTCGCAGCCCAAGGTGGTCACCTCCGACAAGGAAACCGCGAAAATCCTCAAGGGCACCGAGATCCCGTATCAGGAAGCCAGCTCCAGCGGCGCTACGTCGGTGTCCTTCAAGGAGGCGTCGCTGTCGCTGGAAGTGACGCCGCAGATCACCCCTGACAACCGCATCATCATGGAGGTGAAGGTCACCAAGGACGAACCGGATTACCTGAACAAAGTGCAGGATGTACCGCCGATCAAGAAAAACGAGGTCAATGCCAAGGTGCTGGTGAACGACGGCGAGACCATCGTGATCGGGGGCGTTTTCTCAAATACTCAAAGCAAGGTCGTAGATAAGGTGCCATTTCTTGGCGATGTGCCGTATCTTGGCCGCCTTTTCCGGCGTGATGTGGTTTCGGAGAAAAAATCCGAGCTGCTGGTATTTCTCACTCCGCGTATCATGAATAACCAGGCGATTGCTGTGAGTCGTTGATTCTGTGCGAAATTTGATTCTTGTAGGACCGATGGGGGCTGGAAAAAGCACCATCGGCCGATTACTGGCCAAAGAGCTGCGCCTGCCGTTCAAGGATTCCGACAAGGAAATTGAACTGCGTACGGGCGCCAATATCCCGTGGATCTTCGACAAGGAAGGCGAGCCCGGCTTTCGTGACCGTGAGCAGGCGATGATCGCCGAGCTGTGCGCGTTCGACGGCGTGGTGCTGGCGACCGGTGGCGGCGCCGTGATGCGCGATGCCAACCGCAAGGCCCTGTACGAGGGCGGGCGGGTGGTGTATCTGCACGCCTCCGTCGAGCAGCAGGTCGGCCGCACCTCTCGCGACCGTAATCGGCCATTGCTGCGTACTGCCAATCCGGAGAAAACCTTGCGCGATCTGCTGGCGATCCGTGATCCGCTTTATCGGGAAATCGCCGATCTGGTGGTGGAAACCGACGAGCGGCCGCCACGCATGGTCGTGCTCGATATTCTCGACCGCCTGGCGCAGCTTCCGCCCCGTTAAAGCATCGCTCGAAATGCGCTATCCTCGGCGTCCTGTCACAACCCGCCGAGGTTGTGGCGGATGGCGTGCGAGCGGCGTCATACCCGCTATAGGCCGCAGACAACCAATAATTCAGGGCAGGACGCCTGCTTCCATCTTCACTGTGGGGACACATGCAGACACTCAAGGTCGACCTAGGCGAGCGCAGCTACCCGATTCACATTGGCGAAGGATTACTGGACCAGCCTGAACTGCTGGCCCCACATATCCACGGGCGGCAAGTGGCAATCATCTCCAACGAGACCGTTGCGCCGCTCTATCTCGAGCGTCTGACCCGCAGCCTGGCGCAGTTCTCGGTGGTTTCCGTGGTGCTGCCCGACGGCGAAGCCTTCAAGAACTGGGAAACCCTGCAACTGATCTTCGACGGCTTGCTGACCGCCCGTCATGACCGTCGCACCACGGTGATCGCCCTTGGTGGCGGTGTGATCGGCGACATGGCCGGTTTTGCAGCCGCCTGCTACCAGCGCGGCGTCGATTTCATCCAGATTCCCACCACGCTGCTGTCTCAGGTCGATTCGTCGGTCGGCGGCAAGACCGGGATCAACCATCCGCTGGGCAAGAACATGGTCGGCGCGTTCTATCAACCGAACGTGGTGCTGATCGATACCGCGTCCCTGAAAACCCTGCCAGCGCGCGAGCTGTCGGCCGGCCTGGCGGAAGTTATCAAGTACGGTCTGATCTGCGACGAGCCGTTCCTGACCTGGCTCGAGGACAACGTCGACGCCCTGCGTGCGCTGGATCAAACGGCCCTGACCTATGCCATCGAGCGTTCCTGCGCTGCCAAGGCGGCGGTAGTCGGCGCCGACGAAAAAGAAACCGGCGTACGGGCCACCCTCAATCTCGGCCACACCTTTGGCCACGCCATCGAAACCCACATGGGCTATGGTGTCTGGTTGCATGGCGAAGCGGTCGCCGCTGGCACCGTGATGGCGCTGGAAATGTCCGCGCGCCTGGGCTGGATCAGCGAGCAGGAGCGTGATCGCGGCATCCGCCTGTTCCAGCGCGCCGGTCTGCCGGTGATCCCGCCGGAAGAGATGACCGAAGCCGATTTTCTTGAACACATGGCAATTGACAAAAAAGTGATCGACGGTCGCTTGCGCCTGGTGCTGCTGCGCCGGATGGGCGAAGCGGTGGTGACCGACGATTATCCGAAAGAGGTTCTACAGGCCACGCTGGGAGCGGATTACCGCGCTCTGGCTCAGCTTAAAGGTTAATAAGATTCCGATGACTAGTTTGCATGCCGACGAGGCGTTTCTCGGCCATTTCCAGTTAAGTCACGACCCTTTCGCGCCGCGGGTGCCGGGCTTCAAATTCTTCCCGGCCCAGCGCAAGCCGGTGCTGGGGCAGTTGCATCATCTGGCGCGTTACAGCCAGTTGTTGCTGGTAGTCACCGGCCCGCAGGGCAGCGGCAAGACCCTGCTGCGTCAGGCGCTGGTTGCCAGCACCAACAAGCAATCGGTGCAGAGTGTCGTCGTTTCCGCCCGTGGCGCCGGCGATGCAGCCGGTGTGCTGCGTCAGATTGCCCAGGCGCTGGACGTGGCCCAGGCCGAAGTCGGGGCGATCCTCGATCAGGTCGTGCAGCTCGCGCTGACGGGGCAGGAAGTCTATCTGCTGGTGGACGATGCCGAGCAACTCGACGAGTCCGCACTTGAAGCCCTGATGGCGCTGGGCGCCGGCGCGCCGGAAGGCCGCCCGCACGTGTTCCTGTTCGGTGAGTCGTCGCTGATCGCCCAGCTCGAGGCTTTGCACCTCGAGGAAGAGCGCTTCCACGTCATCGAATTGCAGCCGTACACCGAAGAAGAAACCCGCGAGTATCTCGACCAGCGGCTCGAAGGCGCGGGCCGGGGTGTCGAACTTTTCACCGCGGATCAGATCTCTGATATTCACGAAAGCTCCGAGGGTTGGCCGGGCAACATCAACCAGGTCGCTCGCGATGCTCTGATCGAAGTCATGATTGCCAGCCGCTCTGCGGTCAAGCGTCCAAGTATGGGGTTCAACATGCCGAAGAAACACGTATTGGCGATTTCCGCCGTCGTTGTGGTCGCGGTCGCTGCCGCCTGGCTGATGCCGGGTCGCAACAAGGCACCGACCACCGGTGCGCCGGCCAACGAGCAGGCCCAACTGCCATTGGGCCAGGGCACGCCGCAGGCGGGTGGCGCGCCGTCCGTCGAATTCAACGGCAATACCCAGCCGATGCCGCTGCCGCTGGTCGGCAACTCGCAGCCGGTGATGCGCGGTCCGCTGGCTGAAGCGGCGGGCGGCATTACCGAAGGCGACGACGGTGTGCCAGTCGAGGGTTCCAGCAACACACCGCCGACCGTGACCACCACCGCGCCACCCGCGGGCGTTCAGGCCGGCCCTGCGCCGACCCCGGTTCCAGTCCCGGCACCGAAGCCGACCCCGGCACCGACCCAGGTCGCTACCGCCAAGCCTGCTCCGGCCGCTCCAGCGGCCAAACCGGCTCCGGCGCCTGCCAAGCCTGTTGCCGCCGCCAAACCGGCCGAGAAGCCCGTCACCGTCGCCAAGGCCGCCGGTGGCAGCTGGTACGCCGGTCAGCCGACCAGCAACTACGTAGTGCAGATCCTCGGCACCAGCTCCGAAGCGACCGCGCAAAGCTTCGTCAAGGAGCAGGGCGGCGAGTACCGTTATTTCAAGAAAGTCCTCAACGGCAAGCCTCTTTACGTGATCACCTACGGCAACTTCGCCAATCGTGATGCAGCCGTTTCTGCCATCAAGGCCTTGCCAGCGAAGGTTCAGGCTGGTAAACCTTGGCCTCGCACTGTCGCCAGCGTCCAACAGGAACTGGCAACAACTCGCTGAAGATTCGGCGGCCTTACCCAGGCCGCCTCTCCAAGCACCTCAAAATTTCTACAAGTGCGCGCCGCCCTTACGGGTCGCGTGCCTTGTGGTGTCTGCGTCACAGTAGTCTTTGAGTCGTTGCGGTCAAAATTAAAAAAGTTTTGACTAGCACAGCAGATCGCTTTAAACCTTTCACAAATGCGACATGAATTTGCGACATTTCGTCGTCAAATTTGTGAGCCTCTGTGTCGCTGTGTACAATGACCACCCTTTTGCCCCCGCTAAGCCGGCGTACGTTCGGCGCGAGATGCAAGTGGTTGAATTGAAAAGAAATTTGCCTCGAAAAGAGGCAGCCTGGTGAGAAAGTGTCTATGAAAGCAGGTCTGTACCAACCAGATGAATTCAAGGATAACTGTGGTTTCGGCCTGATAGCCCATATGCAGGGCGAGCCCAGTCATACCCTTTTGCAAACGGCCATCGAGGCCCTGACCTGCATGACCCACCGCGGTGGGATTAATGCCGACGGCAAGACCGGTGACGGTTGCGGTCTGCTGATTCAAAAGCCCGACGCGTTCCTGCGTGCCATTGCCCAGGAAACCTTCAGCGTCGAGCTGCCCAAGCAATATGCCGTGGGCATGGTCTTCTTCAATCAGGATCCGGCCAAGGCCGAAGCCGCTCGCGAGAACATGAACCGCGAGATCCTCGCTGAAGGCCTGCAACTGATCGGCTGGCGCAAAGTGCCGATCGACACCAGCGTCCTCGGCCGCCTGGCCCTTGAGCGCCTGCCGCAGATCGAGCAGGTGTACATCGGTGGCGAAGGCCTGAGCGATCAGGACATGGCGGTCAAGCTGTTCAGCGCCCGTCGTCGTTCGTCGGTGGCCAACGCCGCCGACACCGACCACTACATCTGCAGCTTTTCCCACAAGACCATCATCTATAAAGGCCTGATGATGCCGGCCGACCTGGCCGCGTTCTATCCGGACCTGGGTGACCAGCGCCTGCAAACCGCAATCTGCGTGTTCCACCAGCGCTTCTCCACCAACACCCTGCCGAAATGGCCGCTGGCCCAGCCATTCCGCTTCCTCGCCCACAACGGCGAGATCAACACCATCACCGGCAACCGCAACTGGGCTCAGGCCCGTCGCACCAAGTTCACCAACGATCTGATGGATCTGGAAGAACTCGGCCCGCTGGTCAACCGTGTCGGTTCCGACTCTTCGAGTATGGACAACATGCTTGAGCTGATGGTCACCGGCGGCATCGACCTGTTCCGTGGCGTGCGGATGATCATTCCGCCAGCGTGGCAGAACGTCGAAACCATGGACCCGGATCTGCGTGCGTTCTACGAGTACAACTCGATGCACATGGAGCCGTGGGACGGCCCGGCCGGCGTGGTAATGACCGACGGTCGCTATGCGGTGTGCCTGCTCGACCGTAACGGTCTGCGCCCGGCGCGCTGGGTCACCACCAAGAACGGTTTCATCACCCTCGCGTCGGAAATCGGCGTGTGGGACTACAAGCCTGAAGACGTGATTGCCAAAGGCCGTGTCGGCCCGGGCCAGATCTTTGCCGTGGACACCGAAACCGGGCAGATCCTCGACACCGACGCGATCGACAACCGTCTGAAATCCCGTCATCCGTACAAGCAATGGCTGCGCAAGAATGCCCTGCGCATCCAGGCGACTATGGAAGACAACGATCACGGTTCGGCTTTCTACGACGTCGATCAGCTCAAGCAATACATGAAGATGTATCAGGTCACGTTCGAAGAGCGCGATCAGGTACTGCGTCCGCTTGGCGAACAAGGCTACGAAGCCGTCGGCTCGATGGGCGACGACACGCCGATGGCCGTGCTGTCCCAGCGTGTGCGTACGCCGTACGACTATTTCCGCCAGCAGTTCGCGCAGGTGACCAACCCGCCGATCGACCCGCTGCGTGAAGCGATCGTGATGTCGCTGGAAATCTGCCTCGGTGCCGAGCGCAACATCTTCCAGGAATCGCCGGAACACGCCTCGCGCGTGATCCTCAGCTCGCCGGTCATTTCCCCGGCCAAGTGGCGTTCGCTGATGAACCTCGATCGCCCGGGTTTCGAACGGCAGATCATCGACCTCAACTACGACGAAAGCGTCGGTCTCGAAGCGGCGATCCGCAACGTCGCCGATCAGGCTGAAGAAGCCGTGCGTGCCGGTCGTACCCAGATCGTTCTGAGCGACCGCCATATCGCTCCGGGCAAGCTGCCGATCCACGCTTCGCTGGCCACCGGCGCGGTGCATCACCGCCTGACCGAAAAAGGCCTGCGCTGCGACTCCAACATCCTGGTTGAAACCGCCACCGCACGCGATCCGCATCACTTCGCGGTGCTGATCGGTTTCGGCGCCTCGGCGGTCTATCCGTTCCTGGCCTACGAAGTGCTGGGCGACCTGATCCGTACCGGTGAAGTCCTGGGCGACCTCTACGAGGTGTTCAAGAACTACCGTAAAGGCATCACCAAAGGTCTGTTGAAGATCCTGTCGAAGATGGGTATCTCGACCATCGCGTCCTATCGCGGTGCGCAGTTGTTCGAAGCCATCGGCCTGTCCGAAGAAGTCTGCGACCTGAGCTTCCGTGGCGTGCCGAGCCGTATCAAGGGTGCGCGTTTCGTCGACATCGAAGCCGAGCAGAAAGCACTGGCCACCGAAGCCTGGAGCCCGCGCAAGCCGATCCAGCAGGGCGGTCTGCTGAAGTTCGTCCATGGTGGCGAATATCACGCGTACAACCCGGACGTGGTCAACACCCTGCAAGCCGCCGTGCAGCAGGGCGACTACGCCAAATTCAAGGAATACACCTCGCTGGTGGACAATCGTCCGGTGTCGATGATCCGCGACCTGTTCAAGGTCAAGACTCTCGACACGCCGCTGGACATCAGTGAAGTCGAGCCGCTGGAATCGGTGCTCAAACGCTTCGACTCCGCCGGTATTTCGCTGGGCGCCCTGTCGCCGGAAGCTCACGAAGCCCTGGCCGAAGCCATGAACCGCCTCGGCGCGCGTTCCAACTCCGGCGAAGGCGGCGAAGACCCGGCGCGCTACGGCACCATCAAAAGCTCGAAAATCAAACAGGTCGCGACCGGCCGTTTCGGGGTGACCCCGGAGTACCTGGTCAATGCCGAAGTGCTTCAGATCAAGGTCGCCCAGGGCGCCAAGCCGGGCGAGGGCGGGCAACTGCCGGGCGGCAAAGTGAACGGGCTGATCGCCAAACTGCGTTACGCAGTGCCGGGCGTGACTCTGATTTCGCCACCGCCGCACCACGACATCTATTCGATCGAAGACTTGTCGCAGCTGATCTTTGACCTGAAACAGGTCAACCCGAAGGCGCTGGTTTCGGTGAAACTCGTGGCTGAAGCGGGCGTCGGCACCATCGCCGCCGGTGTGGCCAAGGCCTATGCGGATTTGATCACCATCTCCGGCTACGACGGCGGCACCGGTGCTTCGCCGCTGACCTCGATCAAATACGCGGGTGCACCGTGGGAACTCGGCCTGGCCGAAACCCACCAGACCCTGCGCGGCAACGACCTGCGCGGCAAGGTCCGGGTACAGACCGACGGCGGCCTGAAAACCGGCCTCGACGTAATCAAGGCAGCCATCCTTGGCGCCGAAAGCTTCGGCTTCGGTACTGCACCGATGATCGCGCTGGGCTGCAAATACCTGCGTATCTGCCACCTGAACAACTGCGCCACCGGCGTCGCGACCCAGAACGAGAAGCTGCGCAAGGATCACTACATCGGCACCGTCGACATGGTGGTGAACTTCTTCACCTACGTCGCCGAAGAAACCCGTGAGTGGCTGGCCAAGCTGGGCGTGCGCTCCCTCGAAGAGCTGATCGGCCGCACCGATCTGCTGGAAATCCTCGAAGGCCAGACCGCCAAGCAACATCACTTGGACCTGACTCCGCTGCTGGGCAGCGATCACATCCCGGCGGACAAGCCTCAGTTCTGCGGCGTCGAGCGCAACCCGCCCTTCGACCAGGGCCTGCTGGCCGAGAAAATGGTCGAGATGGCGACGTCGGCGATCAACGACCTCAGCGGCGCCGAGTTCGATCTGGATATCTGCAACTGCGACCGTTCGATCGGCGCACGGATCTCCGGCGAAATCGCGCGCAAGCACGGCAACCAGGGCATGGCCAAAGCGCCAATTACTTTCCGCTTCAAGGGCACTGCAGGTCAGAGCTTCGGCGTGTGGAACGCCGGCGGTCTGAACATGTACCTGGAAGGCGACGCCAACGACTACGTCGGCAAAGGCATGACCGGTGGCAAGCTGACCATCGTGCCGCCGAAGGGCAGCGTTTATAAGACTCAGGAAAGCGCCATCATCGGTAACACCTGCCTGTACGGCGCCACGGGGGGCAAGCTGTTCGCCGCCGGCACCGCAGGCGAGCGTTTCGCCGTGCGCAACTCCGGTGCCCACACGGTTGTGGAAGGCACTGGCGATCACTGCTGTGAGTACATGACCGGTGGTTTTGTCTGCGTTCTGGGCAAGACCGGTTACAACTTCGGCTCTGGCATGACCGGCGGTTTCGCCTACGTGCTCGACCAGGACAACACCTTCGTTGACCGGGTCAACCACGAACTGGTGGAAATCCAGCGGATCAGCGGCGAGGCGATGGAAGCCTATCGCAGCCACCTGCAGAACGTGCTGAACGAGTACGTCGCGGAAACCGACAGCGAGTGGGGGCGTGAACTCGCCGAGAACCTCGATGACTACCTGCGTCGTTTCTGGCTGGTCAAGCCTAAGGCTGCCAACCTGAAGTCGTTGCTTTCCAGCACCCGTGCCAACCCGCAGTGATATGCGCCTGAAGAGTTTGATGAGGTTTTAACAATGGCTGAACGTCTGAATAACGACTTCCAGTTCATCGACGTCGGGCGCAAAGATCCGAAGAAGAAACTGTTGCGTCAACGCAAGAAAGAGTTCGTTGAGATTTACGAACCGTTCAAACCCCAGCAGTCGGCCGACCAGGCCCACCGCTGCCTGGGTTGCGGCAACCCGTACTGCGAATGGAAGTGCCCGGTGCACAACTTCATTCCGAACTGGCTGAAGCTGGTGGCCGAGGGCAACATCCTCCAGGCCGCCGAGCTGTCGCACCAGACCAACACCCTGCCGGAAGTCTGCGGCCGGGTGTGTCCGCAGGATCGTCTGTGCGAGGGTGCCTGCACCCTCAACGACGGTTTTGGCGCGGTGACCATCGGTTCGGTCGAGAAGTACATCACCGACACCGCGTTTGCCATGGGCTGGCGCCCGGACATGTCCAAGGTCAAGCCGACCGGCAAGCGTGTCGCGATCATCGGTGCAGGCCCGGCGGGCCTCGGTTGTGCCGACGTGCTGGTGCGTGGCGGCGTGACCCCGGTGGTGTTCGACAAGAACCCGGAAATCGGTGGTCTGCTGACCTTCGGCATTCCCGAGTTCAAGCTCGAGAAGACCGTGCTGAGCAATCGCCGCGAAGTCTTCACCGGCATGGGCATCGAATTCCGCCTCAACACCGAGGTCGGCAAGGACGTGACCATGGAGCAACTGCTCGCCGAATACGATGCCGTGTTCATGGGCATGGGCACCTACACCTACATGAAGGGCGGTTTTGCCGGTGAGGACCTGCCGGGCGTTTATGACGCGCTGGACTTCCTGATCGCCAACGTCAACCGCAACCTGGGCTTTGAAAAGTCGCCGGAAGATTTCGTCGACATGAAAGGCAAGAAGGTCGTGGTGCTGGGCGGCGGCGACACGGCGATGGACTGCAACCGCACGTCGATCCGCCAGGGCGCCAAGTCGGTGACCTGCGCCTATCGTCGTGACGAAGCGAACATGCCCGGCTCGCGCAAAGAGGTGAAGAACGCCAAGGAAGAAGGCGTGAAATTCCTCTACAACCGTCAGCCGATCGCCATTGTTGGCGAAGACAAGGTCGAAGGCGTGAAAGTGGTCGAGACCCGTCTCGGCGAACCGGACGCCCGTGGCCGTCGCAGCCCCGAGCCGATTCCGGGTTCCGAAGAAATCATCCCGGCTGACGCCGTGGTCATCGCTTTCGGTTTCCGCCCGAGCCCGGCGCCGTGGTTCGAGCAGTTCGAAATCCAGACCGACAGCCAGGGCCGCGTCGTTGCGCCCGAGCAAGGTCAGTACAAGCACCAGACCAGCAACCCGAAAATCTTCGCCGGTGGCGACATGGTGCGCGGTTCCGACCTGGTGGTGACGGCGATCTTCGAAGGCCGCAATGCGGCTGAAGGGATCCTGGATTACCTGGGCGTCTAACCCCGGATCCTGAGCCAAAAGCAATAACCCTGTGGGAGCGAGCCTGCTCGCGATGGCAGTGAATCAGTCACCAGATGTATTGGCTGACACTCCGCTATCGCGAGCAGGCTCGCTCCCACAGTTGTTTCTCAGTGTTGCTGATAGCGCATTTCCAGCGCGACAAATTGACCCGATAGACAAAAGGCTGACCTGCATCCGTGCCTTTTGCGTCGCGCTCTGAGAAAATGCCCGCACTTTTTTTCCGGATGCCGACATGACTGCCCTGAAGAACGACCGTTTCCTCCGCGCCCTGCTCAAGCAACCCGTAGACGTCACCCCTGTGTGGATGATGCGCCAGGCCGGTCGCTACCTGCCGGAATACCGCGCCAGCCGCGCCCAGGCCGGTGATTTCATGAGCCTGTGCATGAATCCGGAATTCGCCTGCGAAGTCACGCTGCAACCCCTCGACCGCTATCCGCAACTGGACGCGGCGATCCTGTTCTCCGACATCCTCACCATTCCCGATGCCATGGGCCAGGGCCTGTACTTTGAGACCGGTGAAGGTCCGCGCTTCAAGAAAGTCGTCAGCACCCTGGCCGACATCGAAGCCCTGCCGATCCCGGATCCGCACAAAGACCTCGGCTACGTGATGGACGCGGTCAGCACCATCCGCCGCGAACTGAACGGCCGTGTGCCGCTGATCGGCTTCTCCGGCAGCCCGTGGACCCTCGCCACTTACATGGTCGAAGGCGGTTCGTCGAAGGACTTTCGCAAGACCAAGGCGATGCTCTACGACAACCCGCAAGCCATGCACCTGCTGCTGGACAAGCTGGCGCAGTCGGTGACTTCATACCTGAATGGTCAGATCCAGGCCGGTGCGCAAGCGGTACAGATCTTCGATACCTGGGGTGGCAACCTGTCGGCGGCGGCTTATCAGGAATTCTCCCTGGCCTACATGAAGAAAATCGTCAGCGGCCTGATCCGCGAGCACGACGGTCGCAAAGTGCCAGTGATTTTGTTCACCAAGAACGGCGGCCTGTGGCTGGAAAGCATCGCCGACGCTGGCGCCGACGCACTGGGCCTGGACTGGACCTGCGACATCGGCAACGCCCGCGCCCGCGTTGGCGACAAGGTCGCGCTGCAAGGCAACATGGACCCGACCGTGCTGTACGCGAAGCCGGAAGCGATCCGCACCGAAGTCGGGCGCATTCTCGCCAGCTACGGCAAAGGCAGCGGCCACGTGTTCAACCTCGGCCACGGCATCACCCCGGAAGTCGATCCGGAACACGCCGGCGCATTCCTGCGTGCGGTGCACGAGTTGTCGGCGCAGTATCACGAGTGATCGGCGCTCAGCTCTAATGGTAGAAATCAAAAACGCCCGGCTTATGCCGGGCGTTTTTGTTTGCGATGGGTTTAGCGACCGATGAGTTGTTCGGCGTAGCGGGCGATGATGTGGTCGAAGGGTTTTTGATTGGGGATTGCGGTAGTTCTGATCGCCGTCACCAACCGCTCAAGCTCTTCCTCGCTGACTTGCATGACGAACTCATCATCGAAGAGGCGGCGGATTGTGTCCTGACGTCGATTTTTGAGGTAGGCGATGTCTAGCGCCAATACCTCGATCATCTTTGTGGCGGGAAGGTCGTCAGAATCTTTTGGTTGAATTTCGCCGTTTTGCAGATATCGGAAACGCTGCTCGCAGTTCTCGTCGGTGGGAGAAATGTGTTGGTTTTCGTCGAACCAGTTGCCCTTCTTATGGCCGCAGTGCAACGGATTGCCGGGCTTGGTTTCTCGCAGGCAGGAGGCATGGAGGTTGTGAAACTCCAACGCTAGCTCTTCGAAATGCTCTTGAGGTCTGAAGTGCTCGATATGGCTGGTCGAGGCATCTATTTCCCGGCCGCAATAACAACAGAAGAAGCCTTGCTCCTTAAGCAGGGCATTATGCAAATCCCGTTTTTGCGGGTTTTGTAGCGTTGGGTAAGTTGGACTCCACTCGTCGTTCGCCGAGTTTTTCCAATCTGTAAATGAAGCGGGTTCAGTTCCTTTGAGCACTCGCTTCATTTGCCGAGAATCTCCTTGCGCCTGATCAGTGCTTCGGCGCCGGCAAATTCCGGTAGGTCGGGGGCTTTCTTTTTCAGCGCCTCAAGTTGTGATTTTGCCTTTTCGAGGTTGTTGTCTTCCAATGTGGAAAAAAGCTCGGACAGCAGATCTTCGATTTCTGGTTCGCGCTGCGTAGCGCCCATTACCTCTTCAAGCACGCTGCTGGAATCCAGACCGTAGGTGACCCGCGGATGAGTAGGATCCCCGTTGTGCAACAGGATCACTTCTTGAGGTTTAAGGCTGCCGATGATTTGTGGGGAGTGGCTTGCGGCGATGAATTGGACTTTGGGAAATGCCTGTCTCAATGCAGGCACGATGCTGCGTTGCCAGGCAGGGTGGAGGTGAATATCCAGTTCGTCGATGATCACCACGCCGGAGGTGTTCTTCAGGACGTCTTTGCCCATGTGGGGATTGAGGATGCACATGCGACGAGCGATATCGGCGAACAGCGCAATCATCCCGCGCTGGCCATCACTCAGATTGCTGAACTTCGAAGTGGTGTTGCCGCCCAAATCAACAATCAAGCTCGCAAGTTCGACGTCGTAATAAAGTCCACGTGAGGCCGGCAACATCGCTTGCAAGGCAGAATTTACGAGTGAAAGCTCATCGTCAAGCTCAGTTCTTGACTTGGCAGACCGATAGGCTCTTTGCAGTTGCTCCAACGTTTTTTTAACGAGCCAACTCTCGAAGTCTTGTAGGTTGGTAGCTGCGTTAGACCAGTTTTTATAACCATCAAGTCGCGATAATTTGAATGTTGCAGCCTGTTCTGTAGATGCACTACTGGTAGTCCAGCGACGGTCTGCTCGATAAAAAGCGATCAGCGGAAGCTCAGTGTTTTCTGCGAGTGTCGACGGGTCGAAGTTCTTCGTTTTCAAAACAGGTAAAGGTGCAAACTCATCATCTGAAAGCCGGTGCTTTGTTCGAGCCCAAAATAAGTTATTAAAGACATCTCCCTGGCAATCAAGAATCAGTGGGAAAGTCTTTTCAAAGCGGGTTCCGTTTGTGTGATGGTTGATAACGGTACGTACATCGTCATCATCAGATATCTGCATAGGGTGGCCCGCCGAGGCGAATATTTCGCCAAAACTCTGAGCCACGGCATTCAACAACGTGGTCTTCCCGCTCCCATTAACCCCCACCACCAGATTGAATCCCGGCTGAAAGTCGAACGTGACATCTTCGTAGCAACGAAAATTCTTAATGTGGAGACGGTCCAGGCGCATTCTGGCTTCCCTTTACCAAAGCGGACGAATGCCGTCAGTGTACCTTGGTCGGTGATTACCGCTAGGGCGCAGTTGTGGCTAAACCTTTTCGCCACCACCCAGCGGCGGTAACTTCGCCAGCTTCAACGCCACCAACAGCGCCACCAGCAACAGCGCGCCGATGAACAGGCCAATCCCGTTCCATCCCGCCATGTGCCAGAACACCCCGCCCGCCGTCCCGGCGATGCTCGAGCCAGCGTAATAGCTGAACAGGTACAGCGACGACGCCTGGCCCTTGGCCTTGAGCGCCCGACGGCCGATCCAGCTGCTAGCCACCGAGTGGGCGCCGAAGAAACCGAAGGTGAAGATCAGCATGCCAATGATCACCAATGGCAGCGGTGTGAACATCGTCAGGGCGAGGCCGGCGAACATCAGTGCGATGGTGGCCCACAGCACTTTGCGGCGGCCCAGTTTGTCGGCCAGCGAACCGATTTTCGCCGAGCTGTAAATGCCTGACAGGTACACCACCGACAACAGTCCCACGAACACTTGATCCATGTGGTACGGCTCGGCCAGCAGGCGATAACCGATGTAGTTGAACAGCGTGACAAACGCTCCCATCAGCACGAACGCCTCAAGAAACAGCAGCGGCAGGCCGGCATCGCGAAAATGCATGGTGAAGCCGTCGAGCAGGCTGCGCGGGTGCAGCGAGCGGGAGCGGAAGTTGCGCGACTCCGGCAGGATTTTCCAGAACACCGCCGCTGCAACCAGCGCCAGGCCACCAATCACCATCATCGCCGTGTGCCAGCTGACGAAGTCGATCAGCACTCCAGTGATTAGCCGCCCGCTCATGCCACCAATCGCGTTGCCGCCGATGTACAGGCCCATCGCCAGACCGATGTGCTGCGGATGGATTTCCTCGCTCAGGTACGTCATCGCCACCGCCGCCAGACCGCTCAATGACAGTCCGATCAGGGCGCGCATGATCAGCACGCCATGCCAGCTCGGCATCATCGAACTGGCGATGGTGCACAGGGCCGCAGCAAACAGCGCGGCAACCATCACCGGTTTGCGCCCGACCCGATCGGAAATCGGGCCGGTGATCAGCAGACCGAACGCCAGCATGCCGGTGGCCACCGACAGGATCAGGCTGCTCTGGGCCGCGTTGATAGAATATTCGTGGGACAGCAGCGGCATCATCGGTTGCACGCAGTACAGCAGGGCGAAGGTGGCGAAGCCGCCGCTGAACAGCGCGAGCACCGTGCGCATGAACGCGGGCGTGCCTTTCTCGATGTAGATCTCTTGCAGTTCGGTCAGCACATCGTCCGCCGCAGCGGGCGGGACTTCATGGGCCAGTGGAGCGACGGCGGTTTTCACATCAGACCTCGGAGGGCGCGGGCAGGCAGGCAATGAAAAAATCATATAGCTGGCTAATGTTTCTATCCAATATATTGTTCGACCTGTTTGATAGCTTTCACGACCTAATGGGGTGTCCATGGAATTGCGTCATCTGCGCTACTTCATCGCCGTTGCCGAAGAACTGCACTTCGGCCGCGCCGCACAGGTGCTGGGCATCTCCCAGCCACCGCTGAGCCAGCAGATCCAGGCGCTGGAACAGGAAGTCGGCGCGCGGCTTTTCGAGCGAACCAATCGTCGGGTCGAGCTCAGCGAGGCCGGGCGCCTGTTTCTGGAGGAAGCGCGGCTGGTGCTCGCGCAGGTCGATAAGGCGGCCGACGTGGCCCGCCGCGCGCAACTCGGCGAACTGGGTGAACTGAAGATCGGCTTCACCTCATCGGCGCCGTTCAACTCGACCATTCCCCAGGCGATTTTTTCCTTCCGTCAGCGCTTTCCTGCGGTACATCTGAACCTGCGCGAGATGAGCAGCACCATGGTGGCCGACGCATTGGTGGACGAATCGATCGAGGTCGGCATCATGCGGCCGCTGGGTTTGCCGGATTCGCTGAGCGTGGTCGAGTTGATGCGCGAGCCATTGGTCGCGGTGCTCAGCTCCAAACATCCGTTGGCGCAGGGATCTGAAGAGGGGCTGTTCCTCTCGGCGCTGGCCCTCGAACCGTTTGTGTTTTTTCCGCGCAGCTACGGCAGCGGTCTCTATTCGCAGTTGATCAGTCTGGCCCGTGACGCTGGGTTCAGCCCCCACTTCGCCCAGGAGGCCGGCGAAGCAATGACCATCATCGGTCTGGTAGCGGCGGGTTTGGGCGTGTCGGTACTGCCGGCGTCCTATCAGCGGATGCGCATCGATGGCGTGGTTTATCGACCCTTGCTCGATCCTGAAGCGATTTCGGCCGTGTGGCTGGTGCAGCGCAAAGATCAGAAATCACCGATGGCCAAGGCGTTTGTCGAACTGCTCACGCGCAAGGTTGAAGCCGGTTGATCAGGGCAGCCGCACCAGATCACCCTTCAACGCCACCCGCGTCACAAACACCCCCGCGCGACACTCGTAAGTGTTCAGATCCTTGCGCACATGCTGGTCGTAGTAGCTGACGATATTGGTCACTGCATTCGCCCCGACACGCTTGGCCTCGGCCTGTAGCGCAATCAGATTCGACTGCAACACCCACTCGCAGGAGTCGTGATCGCTCTTGTTGAAGCCGTTGGTCTTCAAGTCACTGACCACCCCGCGCTGCAACAACCGCTGAGTCCCCTGAGGCCCATTACCGACCAGATAAAACTTCACACTGCCATCCAGCCGCCCGGCGCGCATCGCATCCGACACGACTGTTTCGAACGGCATGTACATCAGATTGGTGGCGTGGCTGGCGCTGGGCAGCAGGCCGAGAAGGGCGGCGGTGATCAGGGCTTTCGCTTGCATGGTTGTCTCCTTGACGGTGAAAGAGAACCGCGAGTACTTGACCGATCGGGCTCGCCGTTCCGGCAGGCGCAGTGTGTCGGCCTGTTTGAGCGAGTGTAGTTGTGGTGCATGGATTTGGTGGCTGGGCTCCGTACATTTCGAGTAACGGAACTGTCTTAGGGAATATGGCCGTTGTTGCGCAAAATCAGTTCTTTTTCAAACGAGTGTCACGGATGCCACTTCGATATCAGCCTAAGGAGGGCAGCGTTTTGATTTGCGATTTCAGGGGTTATGAAATCCCCGAGATGGTCAAAGTCAGACCTGTGGTTGTGATACGTAAACATCGAACCAACAGCTTGTTGGTAACAGTAGTGCCGTTGAGTACCACCGCCCCTGACTGCTTGCTCGGGCACCATCTTGAACTTGCAAGTCACCTTCAGGGAGCCAGTCCGACCTGTTGGGCAAAGTGCGACATGGTTGCCACGGTTAGTCTTTCGCGGCTTGATCGGATCAAAAGTCGGGATCGGCAAAGCAAGCGCATTTACCTGATCTCACATCTTGCAACAGACGAATTTCACGCTATCAAAACCGCAGTCAGACGGGCGTTGGGACTGTGATGGCAATGCAAGTGGCACATCGAAGCCAAATGCTAGCCGTTGCTCGACAGTCACTTTCAGGCAATACTGCCGGCGTTCCCGAAAGGGGCTTGTGAGACTCTGAGGATCCTGGGTAACCAGCCACCGCAGAGCCAGGCAGGTGACAGGCGATGACAAGCCAACCTGTTTGTGAAAGGGCGCCGAAAGGCGCCCTTTGTCGTTTCCGGCAGTTACTGAACCGTCGCCAGATCACCCTTCAATGCTACGCCGGCCATGATTGCGCCCGCGTGGCATTCGTAGGTTTTCGCATCCTTGCGCTCGTTGCTCTTGTAGAAGCTGACGATGTTGGTCACGGCGTTGGCGCCGGCGCTTTTTGCGGCCTGGTGCAGGCTGATGATCGCCGATTGCACGACCCACTCGCAGGCTTCCTGGTCGGTCTTGTTGAAGGCGTTGGTCTTCTTGTTGGTCACGGCGCCGGGGCTGACGACGGTGACTTTGCCGGCCGGGGCGTTGCCCGCCAGATAGAACTTCACGCTGCCGTCGATCTTGCCGGTGCGGGTCGCTTCGGCGACGGCCTTGTCAAACGGCAGGTACACCGCCGTGTCACGGGCTTGGCTGACCGCGGGCAAGGCGCAGATGAGCAGGGTGGCAGCGAGTTTCTTGAAGTGCATGGAGGTCTCCTTGACCTGGATTAATTCGGTTGTGGCCAGCGACGGAAAATCAGCGAGGTGTTGACTCCGCCGAAAGCGAAGTTGTTGTTCATCACGTATTCATGGCTCATCTGGCGGAACTCGCCGCGCAGGTAGTCGAGCTTGCCGCAGTGCGGATCGACTTCGTCGAGGTTGAGCGTGTGCACGTACAGGTCGCGGTTGAGCATCTCGATACTGAACCACGATTCCAGCGCCCCGCAGGCGCCGAGGGTGTGGCCCAGGAAGCTCTTTTGCGAGCTGATCGGCATGCGTTCGCCGAACAGGGCACTGGTGGCCAGGGTTTCAGCGACATCGCCCTGTTCGGTGGCGGTGCCGTGGCCGTTGACGTAGCCGATGACGTCCGGCGCAAGGCCTGCGTCTTCCAGCGCCAGTTCCATTGCCCGGCGCATGGTGACTTGTTCGGGGCGGGTGGTGTGCTGGCCGTCGGCGTTGCTGCCGAAACCGACGATTTCGGCGTGAATGCGCGCACCGCGCGCGAGGGCATGTTCCAGTTCTTCGAGCACCAGCATGCCGCCGCCTTCACCGATCACCAGACCGTCGCGGCCCTTGTCGTACGGGCGTGGCGAGGTGTGCGGCGCATCATTTTTCAGGCTGGTGGCGTACAGCGCATCGAACACCATGGCCTCGGTCGGGCACAGCTCTTCGGCGCCACCGGCAAGCATCAGCGGCAGGCGTCCGAACTTGATCGCCTCGTAGGCGTAACCGATGCCCTGGCTGCCGCTGGTGCAGGCGCTGGAGGTCGGGATCAAACGGCCGGTGAGGCCGAAGAAGATGCTGATGTTCGCTGCCGTGGTGTGCGGCATCATCCGCACGTAGGAGTTGGCGTTGAGGCCTTCGGCCACCGAGTTGAGCAGCATGTTGCCGAACGCTTTGATCTCGTCGGTGCTGCCGGTGGATGAACCGCAGGCCACGCCCATGCGCCCGTCCTTGATCGATTCGTCGCCGAGCAGACCGGCATCGGCCAGCGCTTTTTCCGCCGCGCCGACAGCCAGCCGCGAAACACGGCCCATGCTGCGCAACTGTTTGCGGGTCCAGTGCGCCGGCACCTGGAAATCATCGATGGGCCCGGCCAGACGGGTGTTGAGCTCGCTGAAGCGATCCCACTCGTCCATCCGGCGGATGCCGCTACGATTGGCGGCGAAATTGCCGGCGATGGTGTCCCAGTCGCTGCCCAGCGAGGTAATGCCGGCCATGCCGGTGACGACGACGCGCTTCATCAGCACAAGCCTCCGTTGACCGCCAGCACCTGGCGGGTGATGTACGACGCTTCCGCCGACATCAGGAAATTCACCGCACCGGCCACCTCTTCAGGCGTGCCCATGCGTTGTGCGGGGATCATTTTCATCAGTTCTTCCACCGGCACGTTTTCATCCAGCATCGCCGTGTCGATCAGGCCCGGCGCGACGCAGTTGACCGTGATCTTGCGCTTGGCCAGTTCGATCGCCAAGGCTTTCGCGGCGCCGATCACGCCTGCTTTCGACGCGCTGTAATTGACCTGGCCACGGTTGCCGATCAGCCCCGAAACCGAGGTGATACAAACGATGCGACCAGCGGCGCGGCGGCGGATCATCGGCATCATCACCGGGTGCAGGACGTTGTAGAAACCGTCGAGGTTGGTGCGCAGCACCACGTCCCAGTCATCGTCGCTCAGGGCCGGAAACGCGCCGTCGCGGGTCAGGCCGGCATTCAGCACCACGCCGTAGTAGGCGCCGTGGGCTTCAACGTCGGCTTCGAGGATGGCTTTGCAGGTTTCGCGATCCGCCACGTCGAATTGCAGGATGCGCGCGTTGCGGCCGAGCGCTTCGACTTCGGCTTTCACTGCTTGGGCTTGCGTCATGCCGCTGCGGCAATGCAGAACGATATCGTGGCCGGCGCTGGCCAGGCGCAAGGCAATGGCGCGGCCGATGCCACGGCTGGAGCCGGTGACCAGTATTGATTCAGTCATCGTTCGTCTCCTTGGATTGCTCTAGATAGTCCGCCGCATGGGGCGGGCGGAACACGTTCAGCCGGGCGCTGGCCTCGATGCCGGGCGCGTTGATGTGGCATTCGAATACACCCATGCCGTTGTCGTCTTCCAGCGAGCGCAGGCCATGGATGGTCAGTTCGCTGCCGACCGGAAAGGCCGCAACGTTGCATTCGAACTTGCGTGTGCCGAGCAGAAAGCCCAGCTCCACTGGGTTGCCCTTTTGCCGCGCATGGCAGCCGGCGAACGCGGCGACGCTTTGCGCCATCAACTCGACGCCGACCCAGGCCGGCAGGCTGCCGTCGGGCAGGCTGAACAGGCCGCCGGGCCGGACGGTGAGGGTGGTGTGGATCTGTTCGTCGTCAAAGCTCAGGATCCGGTCGATCAGGATCATGTCGCCAGCGTGGGGCAGCAGTTCGGCGAGCGGCCAGTGGGTCATGGGGCGTCTCCGATAATCAGGCTGACGTTATTGCCACCGAAGGCAAACGAGTTGCTCATCAGGTAGCGGGGTGCAATGGACGCCAAGCGTTCGCTTGCGGTCACCCACTTGAGCGGTGGAAGGTCAGGATCCGGTTGGCCATCCCAGACGTGCGGCGGCAAGGCGTGGTCGGGGTTGTCGGCACTCAGGCTCAACCAGCAGAACGCTGCTTCCAGTGCGCCGGCGGCGCCGAGGGTGTGGCCGGTCATCGGTTTGGTCGAGGAACACGGCACGCCTTCAGCAAACAGCGCGGCGACGGCCAGGCTTTCCATGGCGTCGTTGTGCTGGGTCGCGGTGCCGTGCAGGTTCAGGTAGTTGATGTCGCCGGCTTGCAGGTGGGCTTGATCGAGGGCTTTTTGCATCGATTGCAGCGCGCCACGGCCGCTCGGTTCCGGTGCGGAAATATGGTGCGCGTCGGAGCTGGCGCCAGCGCCGAGCAGGGCAATGCCCGGCCCTGCGCCGCGTTCTTTGCTCATCACGAACAGCACCGCCGCTTCGCCGATGTTGATGCCGTTGCGGTTGGCGGAAAACGGATTGCAACGCTCGTCCGACACCGCTTCCAGCGCACTGAAACCGTTGAGGGTCAGTTTGCACAGGCTGTCGACACCGCCGCACAGCACGGCGTCGCACAGGCCCAGATCGAGCAGGCGTCGGGCGCTCATCAGCGCGCGTGCGCTGGAGGTGCAGGCGGTGGAAATCACATAGGTCGGGCCGCTCAGTTGCAGCCAGTCGGCGAGGAAATTCGCCGGGGCGCCGAGTTCCTGTTGCCGATAGTCGTAATCGGCCGGGAACTGGTGGTCGCGAATGTAGTGCGCCAGGCCACGGCTGGCCTCGTCGATGCCCGAAGTGCTGGTGCCCAGTACCACGCCGATGCGCTCGCGCCCGTACATCTGGATCGCCTGTTCGATGTCATCGCGAATCTGCAACGCGGCTTCCAGCAACAGTTGATTGTTGCGGCTGCGCTGGTCGGCCAATGCATCGGGAATGGGCGCCAGATCGCCGTGCACGGCGGCCACCGGCAGTTCGCGCTCCGGCACCCAGCCGGACTCGCGGCGCATGCCCGAGCAGTCGCCGGCAAACAGGTTGCGTGCCACGGCTTGCTTGTCGCGCCCCAGGGCGCAGATCACGCCGAGGGCATTGAGGTAGGCGGTCATGACGTCGGTTCACCGAGTGGCGTTACGCGATAGTGCGGGCCTTGTGGCAGGTTCAATTCGAAGCTCAAGGGTTGGGTGTAGCGGATAACCCAGCGCGCTGGCAGGGAACGTTGGCCGCCCTGTTGCTGCGCGTCGGGGTAGTTGCGCGACAGCTCGCCCGCCGGGGTCAGGGCGAACAGCAGCGCGGCGAACAGCTCCCGGGCTTCCGGGTTGGGCGGCAGCAGGCCGTCGGCCTGCCAGTGCCCGTCGATCAACTGCTGACGGGCCTGGGGTATGCCCAGCGGATCCATCATCGACCAGCGGATGCCGGGCCCTTCGCGCTGGATCACCAGCAACCAGTCTTGCTGCTGCCCGGCGAGGTGTCGCTCGATATGCAATTGCATCGGCAGCGGCAGGCTCGGGTTGCCGGCCGGCAGCGGCGCCTGACTGGCGCAGGCACTCAAAAGCAGCACAACGCCGAGCACAAAAAACCGGCATACATCGGACACTGTGGGAGCGAGCTTGCTCGCGAATGCGATCTCACATTCAACCTTTCTGGTGTCTGAAATACCGTTTTCGCGAGCAAGCTCGCTCCCACATGCGATGTGTGGCATCAGTTATCACCTTGCAGCGGTTTGCGGGCCACCACGTTGACCAGGGTTTCTTCCCGCTGGCCGAATGGTTTTGGCTTGTGCAATCCAAAACGTTCGAGCAGGCCGAAATCCTTCGACCGGCTCCACCACAGGTAAGGGTATGAAACGTTCTGTTCGCCGAACTCGAAACCCTGCTGGCGAATCATCTCCAGGTACTGCGCCGCGCTCTTTTGCACGTGCATCGGATGGCGGAACAGCCAGCGAATCACCCACGTATCAATGTAAGCCTCGGTGGACTCGGCGAACAGCAGATAACCGCCCGGCTTGAGCACCCGATAGAACTCGGCGAGGGCTTTTTCCTGCTCCACCAGATGATGGAACGTCTGGTGACAGAACAGCAGGTCGACGCTGGCGTCCGGAAGATTGAGTGTCGCGCAGTCGCTGCCGATCAGCTCGACGTCGAAGCCTTGGCGCGCGGCCTCGGCGGCGCTCAATTCAAGGCTGCGCGGGTCGGCATCGACGCCGATCAGGCGCTGTGGCGCGAAAGTCTGGCGCAAGTGGCCGAACGACTTGCCCTGACCGCAACCGGCATCCAGCAGCACCGGACTGGCCGGCAACGATTCGCTGAACAGCCTGCGCAGATCGTTGATCGCCACGCGCAGCACATGGTGCTGCCAGGTGTGGCTGCGCAGGAACCAGAAGCCGAAGCGGGTTTCCTCGACGTAGTTGTCGCTCAGGTAATTCATGTGTCGTCCCTTGCACAGAGTTCGGAGATCGTCTTCAGCCGACGGCGCGCTTCACTGACGAACGGGTTGCGTTCGTCCCAGGCGTAACCGGCGAGGATCGAGCAGATCATGCGGCGGATTTCCGGCGAGCCTTGCTCGTGGAAAATCACATCCTGGAAGGTGCCGGCGTACCAGCCTTCGACGTAGCAGCGGAAGGTGTCGACCCCGCGTTTCAGCGGCTCGGCGAATTCGCTTTGCCAGTCCACCGTTTCGCCCTGCAATTGTCGATGCAGCACAGCGGCGGCCATGCTCGCCGAACGCATGGCAATGGTCACGCCCGAGGAAAACACCGGGTCGAGAAATTCCGCCGCGTTGCCCAACAGCGCGAAGCCCGGTCCGTGCAAGGTTTTGACGTTCGCCGCATAGCCGCCGAGAGTGCGCGCCGGGGTGTCCCACACGGCGTTGTTCAGCACCTTGGCCAGGCTCGGGGTTTCGGCGATGAAACCGCGCAGGCAGGCGTCGAGGTCGGCATCACGACCTGCGAAATGTTCAGCAGCAGCCACCACGCCCACCGAGCAGCGCCCGTTGCTGAACGGGATCGACCAGAACCAGATATCGCGGTGCTGCGGGTGGGTGGTGATGAGGATCTTCTCGCGGTCGAAACCGGGGTGATCGATATGGTCTTCAACGTGGGTGAAGATGGCCTGGCGAACCGGGAAATTCGATGGTGCTTCCAGGTCGAGCAAACGTGACAACACGCGGCCGTAACCGCTGGCATCGAGGACAAAGTCGGCTTCGACGCGGTACTCGCTGCCGTCTTCGCGGCGCACATTCAGCTGCGGTCGCGGACGTTCGAAATCGGCGCTGACAATCGCGTCGCCGTAGCGGATTTCCGCACCCTGCAACGCAGCCTGATCGGCCAGCAATTTGTCGAAGTCGGCGCGTTGCACCTGCAGGGTCGTGGGCTTGCCGGCAGTGAAGGTGTCACCAAAATCGAAGGCGCTGTAGCGTTCGCCCCAGGCGAACGCCGCACCGTTCTTGCGCTGAAAACCGGCGGCATTTACCGCCTCGAGCATGCCGGCTTCTTCGACGAAGTCCAGGCAATGGCAGAGCAGGCTTTCGCCGATGGAGAACCTCGGGAAATGCTGGCGCTCGATCACCAGTACGTCGTGTCCCTTGCACTTGAGCAGTGCGGCGGCAATGGCGCCGGAGGGGCCGGCGCCGATGATCACGACCTGACGGGATTCCATTTCAACGATTGGCACGCGAGCTCCTAGGTACGGCAATAGGGTTCAGTGACGCCCGGTGCAGGCCGATGAAGGCCGGCAACAGCGTCGCGATCAGACCCATCAGCATCAGCGCAAAGTACAGCGCCGGGCTGATGAGCTGTTGTTGCAACAGCAAGTTGAGAAAAACGATTTCGCTCAGGCCACGAATATTCAGCAGCACACTTTCGCGCCAGCGGCTGGCGCCTGCGAACGACGCACCGGCCCAACCGAGGCCGAGCCAGTTGCCCACGATTTTGCTGGCGACCGGCAACAGCAGCAGCGCCACCCATTGCACGGCGCCGAGGCTGGCGAGGGCGCTGTGCACGTCGATCTGGACGATACCGAAAGTGAGGATCAGCGGAATTGCGAACCACGTCTGCAAGCGGTTCATCCAGTGCGCCGGCAGCGGCAACACCAGTGGCACCTTGAGCGCTGCCATGCACAGCAGATAACCGATGCCGAAAATCAGTGCGTTGAGTTTGTAGTGTTCGGCCAGCACCAACAGCGCAAAAAACCCAAGGCTGTAGGTCAATGGACGGCGTATGCCGAACACCCGCAGCAGCACCGGCACGCAGGCCATCCCCAGCGGCAGCAACAGACTGCTCAGGTGCAGGCTGCCCTGAGCGAGGCCGAAAAGGGTCCAGCTGGTCAGGTCGATCAGGATTGCGGTCTGCACCAGACGCCGGGTGGCGGCGGGCGGGTAGTCGATGTGGCGCAGGTACAGGTACAACACCGGGATCGCGGTGATGGCGAACACCAGACCAATGGCCAGCGAGTTGATCCACGGCTGCGTCGGCAACAGCCAGTACGCCGTCGCCAGGCCGCAGGTGAACGGCACGGCGAAACTCGGCAGGGCGATCTTCACGCTCTGACGGTCCAGGCGCAGGTCGATCACGTCGCTGAGGATGTGCCCCAGCAGCAGGGCGAAGCTCAGGCTGTAGAGGTTTTTCAGCCAGCCCGGCGCGATCAGTTCGGCGCCGTTGAGTTGCCAGCCCGGCTCGATCCAGAAGTACATCAGCAGCGGCAGGCCGAAGCTGGCCAGCAGCAATTGACTGACGATCGGGATCAGCCCGAAATGCCGGCCGACCCGGGTGGCGACGAAGAACAGCGCCAGGGCCATCAACCAGAAAATCACCACCATCATGCTGAAGGCTCCGTGACGGCAACCGCGTGGGCCTGACGCCCGGCCCACGGCGCGAGCATGAAGCTGAACGCCAGACCGAGGCTCACCGACAGGCCGAAGTTGCTCACTGCCGGCGTGCTCGACACCGCCAGCAGGCCGAACGACAGCCAGGTGGTGGCGGCCGCCAGCAAGGTGCCGAGCAGGCTGACGGCCGCGCCGCCAACCTGCTCGCGCATGAGGATCGCGTAGTCGACGCTGATTGCCGTCACCAGCAGCAGGCCGAACAGGCTGAACAGGGTCAGCGGTTGCCCGAGCCAGCCCAGGCTGGCCAAGCTGCACAGCGCAGCAAGCAGTGGCAGGGCAACGATCCGCAGAGCAACGCCGAGACCGAACGGCAGCATCAGCACCAGCACGATCAACACGCAGGACGCGAGTTTCAGTTCAGCGGCGCTGATCTGGGTCTGGGCGAACACCTTGTTCAGATCACCGAGCCGATCCACCAGCATCACGCCGGGCAGGTCCAGTGCCTGCACCCGCAACAGCGACGGATTGTTCAGGCCTTGCAGGCTGACCATTGCCGCCACGCCGTCCTCGGTTGGCCCGAGCCACAACGTGCGGTAGGGCTCACCGAGCGGGCCGGCCAGCGCTGCATCGATGTCTTCGGCGGGCAGGGTCTGCAACTGTTGCAGTTCGGTTTGCAGCGCCGCCAGCGGCACGCCGACCTCCAGCAATGGCTGCCAGAACTGCGGCAACTTGCTAAGCGCTTCACGCACCTGTTGTTGCTGAGCCGGCGGGCTGACCAGTTGATTGAGCGCCAGATAACCCTGCAGTTTGTCGAGGTTGACCAGTTGATCCAGCCGCTCGCTCAGGGCCGCTTGCCGCTCCAGCAATTGCTGCTGATCGGCAGCGCGCACCAGGAAGAACTGGCTGGTCGGCTGATAGCCGGTAATCCGCGCGATGGTCTGCGCCTCATCGGTCAGGCGTTGCGGCGCGCCGACCCATTGGCGAATGTCGTTCTTGCTCTCCAGTTGCAGCAGGCCACCGACGCAGAAGGCGATAAGCAACGCCAGCAACACCGGCGTCCTGACGTGTTCGAGCAGGTTTTCCCGCAGTCGCACCAGACGCTCGGCCAGTTGCAGCGGCCATTGCGCCGGGCGCAGTTCGACATTTTTCAACAACGCCGGCAACAGGCACACCGCCGACAGGTAGGCGCCGAGCAAACCGGCGGCGGAGAACACCGCGATCTGGGTCAGCGCCGGGAAAGGTGTCCAGGCCAGCGCCAGGTAACCGATGGCGCTGGTGATCAGGCTCAACGTCAGCCCGGACAGGGTCAGACGCAACGCCGGCCAGCTGTGCCATGGCTTGAGGCTCCAGCTCTTGGACAGGTAGTGCAGCGGGTAATCCACCGCTACGCCGATCAGGCTGGAACCGAGCACCAGGGTCATCACGTGCATGTGCCCGAACAGCGCCACACAGGCCACCGCACCGAACAGCATGCCGACCAGCACCGGAATGAACGCCAGCAGCACCCGCCAGCGGCGGAAAGCGAGCAGCAACAGCAACAGGATGCCGACCGTGGCGCCGCCGCCGACCCAGGTCATTTCCCGGGTCGCCTGTTGCTGGCCGTTGGCGGCGTACAGCAGACCGCTGGCGGCCAGCAATTGCACGTCGGCACTCGCCGCTTGCTCACGGCTGTGTTGCAACAGGGCGGCGACTTGCAGCGGTTGATTCATGTCGAAGGCGCTGCCGGTGGTGCGCGCGCGCAGCAGCACCCAGCTTTTGCCGTCGGCGTCGGCGATCAACGCGCCGCTGCCGATGTCCAGTTGCACCGCGCCATGTTGCGGCTGGCTGTTCTGGATGCGCCCGGTCAGGCCCAGCCAGTCGTCCTGGCTCGGTACCAGGCTGAATCCGGTGAACGGGTCGAACAGCGCCTGCACCCGTTGCTGGATGAAGGCGTCGGGATGTTCGGTCAGCAGTTGCCGGTCATCCGCCGAGAGCATCGCCAGCCGCCCTTGCAGCAATTGCGTGCGCAGGGCCGGCAGGTCGGCTTGCAGATTCCACTGGACTTTTTCGAACAGCCCGCTGGCCTGCCATTGCTCACCCAGGGTCTGGGCCATCGCGACGGCTTGCTGGCGATCGGCATGGCCGACCAGCACCAGCATGTCGCGGTTGAGCGGTTCCTGCATGCGTTGTTCGGCGCGCAGTTCGAGGGCGTCCGGGTGGGTACCGGGCACCAGTTCCATCAGGTTGGCCGACAGCGGCGCGCCGTCGCGCCACTGCCAGGCGCCCAGTGCCACGACGGACAGCAGCAGGATCAGGAACAGCCAGGGCAGCCTGCGTTCACTCGGCAAAGTCATGTTGCTCCGCGTCGCTCAGAGGTTGGCCGGCGGTGCTGTCCTGCATGCGCAGCACGGTGCTGTCGCCCTGGGTTTCCAGCAGTTCGATGGTGCTCACCAACGCGCCGCCGCTGATGTTGATCTGATTGAACACCTGCTTGAGCAGCACCGAGCGCGGGGTCAAGGTCAGTTGCCATTTCTGCGCGTCGCCGCTCAGGGCCAGTTCGAAATCCCGTTGCAAACCGCTGCTGTCGCCTTGCAGCACGGCGAGGAACAAGCGGTTCTGTTCGGCGCCGGCGCTCTTGCCGGGCAACAGTTGCCAACCGCTGACGTCACGACGGGCGATGCCCTTGGCGCTGATGCGGTAGTCCTGCTGCAGCGGGGTTTTCAGCAGCCACAGCAGGCCGTGGTTTTTGGCGAGGACAAAACTGCCCTTGCTGATCAGCGGCTGGGGGAGGGCGCGCAGGTGCTTTTCCTGGATGAACTGGCCGTGGATCACATCCGGTTTCGCCAGTTGTTCGCTCAACTGTTGCAGGTCGAAGGCGTTGGCCAGCGCCGACAGCATCAGCAGCGCCAGGGCCCCAAGGGATTTCAACAACACATTCATCGCAGCATCCTTTCCACGGCATCGGTGAAGACTTTCGGCGAAGCCAGTTGCATCTCGCGGCTGCTCACTTCGACGGCGACCTGCACCGAGCTGGCGCGGGTCAGGCGTTCGCCGGTCTGGGCATCGGTGATCAGGTAGTTAATCTTCAGGCGGTTTTCCCACTCCACCAGACTGGCGCGCACGTTCAGCCGCTGGCCGAACACCGCGCCACGCACGTAGCGCAGTTGCAGGTCGATCACCGGCCAGGCATAGCCAGAATCGACCATCTGGTTGTAGTTGTGGCCGATCTTGTCGAGCAGTGCGCAGCGCGCCACTTCCAGGTATTTCACGTAATGGCCGTGCCAGACGACGTGCATGGTGTCGACGTCAAAGAACGGCACGAGGATTTCCGTATCGGCGTGAAGCACTCCGGCACTACGCATGCAGCCTCCAGTGTTGCTCGGCGATGCGTTGCAGGCACAGGCGCAATTCGCCTTCCAGGGCGCGGTCTTCGATCACTGGCGGGAAGTCTTGCGCCAGTTGCTCATGCATGGCGGCCAGCGATGGCGGTAGCGGACGGGCGTCTGCATCGCGGCTGCGCAGCCACACGCCCTGATTGGCGGCGAGCAACGTGGCGGCGGCGACCTGTTCGGTCAGCTCCAGCACACGAATGGCGTCGCGGGCGGCGATGGTGCCCATGCTCACCTTGTCCTGGTTGTGGCACTCGGTGGAGCGCGAGAACACGCTGGCCGGCATGGTGTTTTTCAAGGCTTCGGCGGTCCAGGCGCTGGCGCCGATCTGCACGGCTTTGAAGCCGTGGTTGAGCATCGCGCGGTCGGCGCTGGCGCCGGACAGGTTGCTCGGCAAACCGTGGTTGTAACGCTCGTCCACCAGCAGCGCGAGTTGTCGGTCGAGCAGGTCGGCGACGTTGGCCACGAGGTTTTTCAGGCTGTCCATGGCGAACGCGATATGCCCGCCGTAGAAGTGCCCACCGTGCAGCACGCGTTCGGCTTCGGCGTCGATGATCGGGTTGTCGTTGGCGCTGTTCAGCTCGGTCTCGATGAACGAGCGCAGCCAGTTCAGGCTGTCGGCCAGCACGCCGAGCACGTGCGGTGCGCAACGCAGGGAATAGCGATCCTGCAGACGATGCAGCGGCGCGGTCGGCGCGTCGATCGCCAGATCCTTGCGCAGCCACGCGGCGACCTGCATCTGACCCGGATGCGGCTTGGCGGCGAACAGGCGCTCGTCAAAGTGCTCCGGATTGCCTTGCAGCGCCACTACGTTTAGCGCGGTGATGCGGGTGGCCAGTTGCAGCAGGTAATCGGCGCGGGCGTAAGCCAGGCAGGCGAGGCCGGTCATCACGGCGGTGCCGTTCATCAGCGCCAGTGCTTCTTTCGGGCGCAGCACCAACGGTGTCCAGCCCAGTTCGCGGTGCACATCGGCTGCCTGGCGGCGCTCGCCACGGAACATCACTTCACGCTCGCCGGACAGGGTCGCGGCGACGTAGGACAGCGGCGTCAGATCGCCGCTGGCGCCCACCGAGCCCTCTTCGGGGATCAGCGGCAAAATGTCGTGTTCAAGGAAGGCATGCAGGCGCTCCAACAACTCGATGCGCACCCCGGACACGCCGTGGCACAACGACTGCAAACGCGCCGCCAGCACCGCGCGGGTGGCCTGGGCGTCGAGCAGTTTGCCCAGCCCGCAACCATGGAACGTGTAGAGATGACGCGGCAGCGCCTCGACGTGATGCAACGGCACCGCGACCACGCAGGAATCGCCGTAACCGGTGGTCACGCCGTAGATCACGCCTTCCTTGTCCAGCAGCGAATCGAGGAACCGCGCGCCCTTGGCGATGCGTTCGCGATAAGGCGCGTCGCTCTGCAACTGCACGGGAGCCTGACGGTTGGCCAGGGCCAGCACGTCTTCGATGTGCAAAGGGCGTTCGCCGAAGGTGACCGGCTCAAGAGTTGGCGTTGTCATCGGTTTTCCAGAATGGGTAAAAGTTGAACCATTGGCACGGTGCTTCGAGGCAATAGTGACTCAGGCGTTGCGCATAGCGGGTGGCCCACTGATGAATGACCTGTTCGCGCTCGCGGCGTGACCACACCACGGCGTCGGCGAAGGGTTCGAGGGTCAGACGATAGTGGCCGTCAGGTTGCTTGAGGCACATCAGCAGGTTGACCGGGCATTTCAGCAGGCCGGCCAGCAGCCACGGCCCTTGCGGGAATGGCGCCGGGTGGCCGAGAAAGTCCACAGTCACACTGCGCCCGCCATGCAGCGGTACGCGGTCGCCGGCAATCGCCAGCCACTCGCCGCGCTCCAGGCGCTCGTGCAGTTGCAGCATGATCACCGGGTCCAGCTCGCTGACCTGGATCAGTCGCAGGTTGGTCGCCCCGGCCTCGCCCAGCAGGCGATTGAATTGCTCGGCGTGCTTGGTGTGCACCAGTACGTTCATGGTGACTTTTTCGCCCAGCTCCGCCAGTGCCCGGCACACTTCGAGGTTGCCCAGGTGCGCGCCCACCAGCATTTGCCCGCGACTGCCGCGCAACTGATTGCGCAGCAGCGCCGGGTCGATGATTTCGATCTGCTCGATCTTCAGCTTGCCGTTCCACACGTCGAGCTTGTCGAGCAATGAATCGGCGAATGCCATGAACTGGCGGAACACCCGCCACCGGGTCGGACGCAATTCGTGGCGACCGCTCCAGTCGGCGAGGCGCTGCTGATACTGCCAGGCACTGCGTCGGGCGGTGCGGCCGAACAGGAAAAAGTACAGAACGATGCCGTACAGCAACGGGCTCAGCAGGCGTCGGCCAAGGACTTTGGCAGCGAACGCGGTGAATTTCATCAGCAGGAAACTGCCGCGCTCTTCGCGGTCGGCCCAGTGCTTCTTGTCGGTCTCGACGGTCATGGACGCCACCGTCGCCAGAGGATCACGGGCAGGCGCAGCAACATGCCGAAGAACAGGCGCGTGTGCATGCTAGAAATCAGCACGTTGTCGTGGAACAGGCGAAAGTGCGACACGCCGTCCAGCGGGTAATGCACGCTGGTCTGCAACCAGCGCATCGGCTGATTGCGCCACGCCAGGCGCACCAGAATGTCCGAGTCGAAATCCATGCGTTTGCCGATTCGCGCCGAGTCGATCACGCCCAGTGTCGGTTCCAGCGGGTACACGCGGAAGCCGCACATCGAGTCGCGAATCTGCAGCGACAAGGTGTTGATCCACACCATCACGTGGGTCAGGTAACGCGCATACAAACGGCCCTTGGGCACGCTGGCGTCGTACAGCGGATAACCGCAGACCAGCGATGCGGGGTGCGCGCGGGATTCTTCGATGAACCGCGCGACATCCTGCAAGTCGTGCTGACCGTCGGCATCGACCTGCAAGGCATGGCTGAAGCCCAGCCGGGCGGCTTCACGCAGACCGGTCATCACCGCGCCACCCTTGCCCTGGTTGGCGGTGAGGCGCACCAGATGAACTCGCTCGCGTTCGGCCAGCACGTCCAGCACTGCGGCGCAGGATTTGCTGCTGGCATCATCCACCAGAATGCATGGCAGATCCTCGGCGAGCAGGGCGTCGACCACCGTGCCGATGGCGGTTTCGTGGTTGTAGACCGGGATGACGGCGCAAGGGTTATGCATCGCCAACTCCCAGCAGAATCCGCCCGCTGGAGCAGGTGGCCGTGTCGTTGCGGTAGGTGAAATACAACTTGCCGCGTTCCTGGTCGAAGCGCAGGTGCAGCTGGATTTCATCGCCGGGGCGCACCAGTTGCTGGAATTTCAGCACTTCCATACCGGCGAACGCGCCGGGCAGGCTCAGCAGTTGCCGACCCAGGTTCAGCGCCCATTCGACCTGCACCACGCCCGGCAGCACCGGGGCTTTGGGGAAGTGGCCGCTGAAGTAGGCCAGGTCCGGCGGAACGCTCAATTGCAGGTTCCATTCGCCCTTGGTTTCGGCCTGTTCCAGAATCTCCGGTGCCTTCGGCCGTGGGGCCAGCAGCAAGGCTTCGACGTCGGCTTGAGGCAACTTGCCCTGCGAGGTCAGCGGCAACTGTCGCAGCAGACGCCAGCGGCGAGGCAGGGCGAGGGCCTCGCAATGGTCGCCGAGATGACGGCGCAGGGTTTCAGTCAGGCTACGCCGACCGTGTTCGCGCAGGGCAAACAGGCCGGATTCGCTGAGCACCAGCAGCGCGCCGAGGGACGCGCGGTTTTCCTGCACCACGCCCAGACGCGCTTCGGCGACCCAGTCGTGGGTTACCAGCGCCTGTTCAAGCATCGGCAGGGAGATACGTTTTTCTTCGAGTTTGACGATCCGGTCGAGCCGCCCGAGCAATTCAAAGCGGCCATCGGCCTGAATGCGCGCCGCATCGGCGGTGTGTTCGACATGCCCGGCGGGCAGATAAGGCGAAGCGATCAACAAGGCGCCGTCGCTGTCCTGGCTCAACTCGACACCGGCAAACGGCTGCCACAGCGATTCGCCCTGACGCCAGGCGATGCCGCCGGTTTCCGAGCTGCCGAGGATTTCCGTCGGCCATTGTCCCAGACGTTGATACAGGCTTTTGGCGGCATCTGCCGGTAGTGCGCCGCCAGATGAAAACACTCTGCGCACAGCGCTCAGCGCTGGCCAGTCGAGGTTGTCGCCCATGCGTTTGAGCAGCGCCGGACTGGCGACCCAGGCAAAGGCCGGGTGCTCGCGGCTGGCGCGTTGCAGGTCTTCCGGGAAGGCCAGTTGCTTGCGCAGGAACGGACGCCCGGCGCACAGCGGCCACAGCACGCGGAACAGCAAGCCATAGATGTGTTGGGTGGCGACGCTGCCAAGAATGCAGGCCTCACCGAGATCCGCGCCCCACAGTTGTTCGAGGGCTTCGACTTCGTTGGCCAGTTGCCGCAGGGACTTGTCGATGCGCTTGGGCTCGCCACTGGAGCCGGAGGTGCACAGGCTCAGGCGGCACTGGTCGAGATCCAGTTCGGCAGCGGGCAGGGGAGGCTGCAGCAGATCGCTCAGGCGAGCGTCACCAGCCTGATCGGTCAGCCACAGATCGACGTCGTTCGACCAGCGCTGGCGGGTCTGCGCTTGCAGATCCGAAGGCAGCAACACGCTGACACCGGCGCGCCAGGCGCCGAGCAGGGCGACGGCAAGGTCGGCGGCATCTTCCAGATGCACCGCCAGACGCTGTACGCCTTTAGCTTGCAGACCGGCGGCCAGGCTCAGGGCCTGTTCACACAGTTGTGCATGATCGAGTGCCGGCGCGACGGTGACGGCGCGCTGCGGCAGATCCTTGAGCAACAGCTGCTCAAGTTTTATCCAGTTCATGGGCGACCTCTTACCCGTTGTCGTATCAGCCATTCAATGGCAAACATCAGGCCGATCAATCCGTAGGAGATCAGGCCGGTGTACAACATCCACCAGTTCAACGGCGCCCACAGTGTCAGCAGGGCGGCGCACAAACCGTTGCAAAAGAAAAACACGCTCCAGGCCACGGTGACCTGGCGGGTGTAACGAATCGCCTTGGGCGGCAGTTGCGGTTCACGCAGGCGCGCCAGACGCTCGACCATCGGCGGGCCGTATTTCAGGCTCAGGCTGAACAGCACCAGCATGAAGCCGCTGATCAGCACCGGGTACCAACGCAACAGCAATGGGCTGTCGAACACCGCCAGCAGCAGGCAGAACACAATCGCCACGCAGGCCATCCACAAACTGCCGGGTTTGCGTTCGCCGGTCAGCGCGCGGGCCAGCCACAGGCTGCCCAGCAGCAGGCCGAACTGCCATGGCGCGAAATGCTCCATGCCGAAATACACCGCAAAGGGATACAGCAGGCCTGCCAGCAGCAGGCCGAGGCCGATCAGTCGGCTCATGCGGCCGGTTGAACCAGACGGTAGACCGCCTCGACCACGTCACTGACGGTGCGCACCGACTTGAATTCCTCGGCGGCGATTTTCTTGCCGGTCTGGCGCTTGATGTGATCGATCAGGTCGACCGCGTCGATGCTGTCGATTTCCAGATCCTGATACAGGTTCGATTCCAGGCTCACACGGGCCGGATCCAGTTCGAACAGCTCGACCAAGGCATCGCGCAGGGTGTTGAAGATGTCGTCACGAGTTTGCATGGTCCGGTCTCAAGCTGCCTGTTTTGCCGTGACGAACGCCGCAAGGCTCGCCACGTTGGAGAAATGGTTGCGGGTGTCCTTGGCGTCGGCGTCGATCTTGATGCCGTACTTTTTCTGGATCGCCAGGCCCAGCTCCAGGGCGTCGACGGAATCCAGGCCCAGGCCTTCGCCGAACAGCGTCTGGTCGTCGCCGATGTCCTCTGCGCTGATATCTTCGAGGCCCAGGGCGTCGATGATCAGCTCTTTGATGTCACGGTTTAGATCGCTCATCTTCGGCGAGCTCCTTGATAAAGAATTGGTGCAAATAGTCGTTGAGCTTGCGCGAAGCCTGGGGCGCGGGCCCCTGCGCGGCGAAAGTCTGTGGGTCTATATCGGCCCCGACGCGAAAACTGAAGTGCACGCGGCGACTGGGAATGCGATACCAGGGCTCGGCCTTGGTCAGGGTGGTCGGACTGACCTTGATGACCACCGGGGTGAGGATTTTCGCACCCCGCAGGGCGATGGCCGCCGCGCCCCGATGGAAGGCCGGTGCCTGACCCGGTTGGGTGCGGGTGCCTTCAGGGAAAATGATCAGGGTCTGCCCGTTCTGCAACGCTGCGGCGGCAGCGTCGAGCATGTCCATGCTGCCGTCGTTGCTGATGTATTCGGTGCTGCGCAGCGGGCCACGGGTGAAAGGGTTTTCCCACAGGCTTTTCTTCACCACGCAGTTGGCCCGGCGCACCAGGCCGATCAGGAACACCACGTCGATCAGCGACGGGTGGTTGGCAATGATCATTTGGCCCGGACGGCCAAGACGTTCAGCGCCCTGAATGTCGTAGGTCAGCACGCCGGTACGGGCCATGAATCGGACGAAAAACCAGAACAGCCGGCTGACGGTCTGGCGCGCCCGCTCGCGATGGGCCCTGGCATCGCCCGGCAGACAGCCGAGCAATGGAAATACCAGCAGGCGCAGGCACAGGCCACCGAGCCCGAACAGGGCGAAGCTGGTGGCGGTGGCCAGCAGACGCCAGTAATAGGCGTCGCGGTTTTTTCCGATTACGGGTTGCGTTGCCAGGTCCATAGACGAGTCTTCCAGGCATGTTGGCAATGGGGTTGCTGACCGAGCAGGGTTCGCAGCAGATTCAGCGCGTGGGGCCATTGCGCTTTGGACAGTGCTGGCGGGGCGCTGTTCAGGGTCAGCCGCCAGTCGGTACCGGGGGTGAGCAACAGCCCGACCGCGTAGGGAAACGGTACGTCGTCGATCCACGTCGAATACGCTTCGGGCGGTTGTTCCTCGGTGATCACCAGCAGCACCGCTGGAGCCCCTTCGCTGAGCAAAGTAGCCGCTTCGAACATGCCGTGTTCGAGGCCGTCGCCGGCAGCAGCAAGCGCGGTCATTTCGCTGGTTTCGCCGCGCATGATCGACCACAGGCCGATGATCGCGTTGTGCACCGACAGGCTGAACTGGGTCGGCGACAGCGGCTGTTCGTTGGCCAGATCGCTGAGGATTTCAAAGGTGCGCGGGGTTTCGCCGTGCCGGGAGACAAACACCAGCGGCAGATTTTCCCGACCGTCGGCCAGCGGCCAGCCGACACTGAACGCCATCCGCGCCAGACGACTGAGACGACGGCGCTGCATGGCCGGCAGAAACGACACATCGGGTGCGGCATCGCTGCCTTCGAGCACGACCGGCTGTCGGCTCCAGGCCTGCCAGGCTTCCACACTGTCGAGCCCGGGAGCCCAGGCGCGCCATTGGGCGATGTTGAAGTTGATCACGGACATTTATCCCGCCCCTGCGGACTGATTTGACGCGGTTTTGCCAACGTCGCCGCTGAGCTGATTTAGCCGGAAATGGCATGGCGCTTGACGCCGGGTGGCGCGCATTATCCCGGTGCGATGAGTGTGTAGCAAATGCTGGTTACATTTTGCGCAGTGAAATGGACCGAATGGTACGCGGCAAAAAAAATGTCACTTGGCCATTATCCAGATTGTCGGAGGTCTGTCTGTCGGGTGAATCGGCGATCAACGGGTGTTTCTGCGCCGTATTCATTGGGATATTGGCGTTAGACGCTGTAGTCCGTGTCCATCGAGGTAGCGAACCGGCACCGGGCACCACTACACTCGGTCATTCTTTGATACACGGAGGTTTTGTCATGCGGCGCGTGGTGTTCAATCAGAAAGGTGGCGTGGGCAAATCCAGCATTGCCTGCAATCTGGCGGCGGTTAGCGCCAGCGAAGGTTATCGCACGCTGTTGGTGGACCTCGATGCCCAGGCCAATTCCACTCAGTATCTGACCGGGCTCACGGGTGACGACATTCCGATGGGCATTGCCGACTTCTTCAAGCAGACCCTGTCTTCCGGGCCGTTCTCGAAAAAGAATCAGGCAGATATCTACGAAACGCCCTTCGACAACCTGCACATCATCACCGCCACCGCCGAACTGGCCGACCTGCAGCCCAAGCTCGAGGCCAAACACAAGATCAACAAGCTGCGAAAGCTGCTCGACGAGTTGTCGGAAGATTACGACCGGATCTATCTGGATACGCCGCCGGCGCTGAATTTCTATGCGGTCTCGGCCCTGATTGCCGCCGATCGGGTACTGATTCCCTTCGACTGCGACAGCTTCTCGCGTCAGGCCCTCTACGGCCTGATCGCCGAAATCGACGAGTTGAAGGAAGACCACAACGAAGGCCTGGAAGTCGAAGGCATTGTGGTCAACCAGTTCCAGGCCCGGGCCAGCCTGCCGCAGCAGATCCTCGACGAACTGATCGCCGAGGGCCTGCCGGTACTGCCGGTCTACCTCGCCAGTTCAGTGCGCATGCGCGAATCGCATCAGGCCAACACGCCGCTGATCCACCTCGACCCACGGCACAAGCTGACCCAGCAGTTCGTCGAGCTGCATAACCTGCTCGAAGACGCCTGACCGTCGGAGCCAACACAAAGAACTGTGGGAGCGAGCCTGCTCGCGATAGCGGTCTTTCATTCAGCACATTTGTTGAATGAGCAACCTTCATCGCGAGCAGGCTCGCTCCCACAGGCAATATGCGCTGCGCTCAGATGCCCTGGCTGCGCAGCCAGGCCATCAACTGCGGCAACGGGAAGGCCCCGCTCTGACGGGCCACTTCCCGGCCGTTGCGCAACAGAATCAGGCTTGGAATCGAACGAATCCCCAACTGCGCCGACAACTGCTGATTGGCCTCGCTGTCCAGCTTGGCCAGCCGGCATTTGCCCGCCAGCTGCGCGGCCGCCTGCTCGAACACCGGCGCAAACGACTTGCACGGCCCGCACCAGTCCGCCCACACGTCCACCAGCAACGGCAGATCGCCCTTGATCTGACTGGCGTAATCGCCCTGCTTGAGTTCAAACGGCTTGTTCAACAGCACCTCGGACTTGCAGCGTCCGCACTTCGGGTGATCGTTGAGGCGCTCGGCGGGAATGCGGTTGAGGCCGTTGCAGGAGGGGCAGGGGATGAGGAGTGGGTCGGTCATGATCGGGATCCAGTGGATAGCTGATATCTCCTAGTTGGAGACGTTTGCTCATATTTTCAATCGTGCAGTGTTTGGCTGTGAGCCTAGGCTGAGATGGACCGGTCGAGACCCGTTGGTCTGCTCGGTCATATCTCAACTTGCGATAATTTTGATCTGTGATTAACTCCCCATAGCAGAATGCGATAAGGATGTTGCATGCATGTCATCACCGGAAAACGAATACGAGAAGCGAAGGCCAAATGGCCTAACGCAGCTACAGCACTGGACCACTGGCTGGAAGTGGCGAAAGGGAGCAAATCGCCAGATTTTGCGGCGCTGAAGGCCTTGTTTCCAGCTGTCGACAAAGTGGGTGATTTTCACGTTTTCGATATTGGCGGTAACAAGCTCAGGTTGATCGCTTATGTCAGATATCGACCTCAAAAGTTGTACATCAGACATGTGTTGGATCATCGCGAATATGACCGCGGTAAATGGAAGGAGGCTAAGGCATGAGTGTTCTGATCAAAAAAGCCGCTGAGCACTGGGAGTTCGTTTCGCCTTTGCTGCGCAAGCCGAAAAGCGAAGACGACTACGACAGGCTCGTTCAAGCCCTTGACGAGCTGCTCGAAATGACGGGCGATGATGAGTCTCATCCTTTAATGAGTCTGGTGGATATCATCGGTGACTGGATTGAAGAATGGGATCGCGTGCATCACCCGACGCCTAAACCGCCCGGTTTTGAAGTGCTGGGGTATTTGATGCGTGAGCATGGTTTGACCCAGAGCGATTTGCCGGGTGTGGGCACTCAGTCTGTTGTTTCGGAAATCCTCAGTGGAAAGCGCCAGTTGAATCTGCGGCAGGTCCGCTGGCTGGCCGAGCACTTCAAGCTACCTGTTGACGTGTTTATCTGAAAGCAAACCAGTGTGTCCAGAGTCGTGGCATTTGCACTCTGAGCATGTCGCGCGGCTTTTTCAGCCGGCGCTGTCATCTAGCAGGTTGCCTGACACGAGGGTGCACGGCTCCGAGACAGGAGACCGTGCGCATCATGAGGAACAACTGATCTCCAAATGCTTGCCCCACTCCGGCGGCCGTTCCGCGTAACTCTCCATTCCAGGTTGTTCCTCGAATGGATTGCTCAGCACCGCATGCAGCCGCCGCACCTCGGAGTAGTCGCCCTGTTCCGCCGCATCAATCGCCTTCTGCGCCAGGTAGTTGCGCAGGATGTACAGCGGATTCACCGCATGCATCCGCGCACGGCGCTGTTCCTGATCGGTCGCGCCATCGCGCGCAACCCGGGCGACATAGCGCTCGCCCCAGGCATCGAAACCCTTGATATCGACGAAGTCATCGCGCAGGCGAGTGACGGCCTGTTCGGCTGACTCTTCGCCCAGACGCCGGAAGAACAGCGTGTAGTCGACGCCGCTGTTCTGCATCAGTTGCAGCAGGCTTTCGAGCAACGCCTGGTCATCGTCCTCGGCGGTGGTGAAGCCGAAGCGGCGGCGCATCAGGTCGAGGTAATGCGCCTGGAACAGCGGCAGGTACAGGCCGAGGGTTTCGCGCAGGGCTTCGACGCTGATGAACGGCGTCAGTGCCTGGGCCAAGGCGCTGAGGTTCCATTGGCCGACCGGCACCTGATTGCTGAACGAGTAGCGGCCCTGATCATCGGAGTGATTGCAGATGAAGTTCGCGTCGAAGTCGTCGAGGAAGGCGAACGGGCCGAAGTCGAAGGTGATGCCGAGGATCGACATGTTGTCGGTGTTCATCACCCCGTGGCAGAAACCGTAGGCCTGCCACTTGGCGATCAGTTCGGCGTTGCGCTCGACGATTTCGCGGAACATCGCCAGATACGGTTCCGGCTGTTCTAGGCACTCGGGGTAGTGCATCGCCAACACGTGTTCGCCGAGCTGCTTCTGCTGTTCGGGACGCTTGGTGTAATAGAAATATTCGAAATGGCCGAAACGGATGTGGCTCGGCGCCAGGCGCAGCACCATCGCGGCGCGTTCCTGTTTCTCACGCCACACCGGGGTGTCGGAGCCGATCACGCAGGCGGCGCGTGAAGACGGGATGTTCAGCGCATGCAGCGCTTCGGATGCGAGAAACTCGCGGATCGATGAACGCAGCACCGCGCGACCATCGCCCATACGCGAAAACGGCGTCTGCCCGGCGCCCTTCAGATGTAAGTCCCAGTGCTCGCCGGCCGCGTTGTAGACCTCGCCCAGCAACAACCCGCGACCATCGCCCAGTTGCGGGGTGTAGCCGCCGAACTGATGCCCGGAATAGACCATCGCCCGTGGCTCGGCATCGGCCCACAACTTGTGGCCGCCGAACAGTTCAGCGAATTCCTGAGTGTCGGCCACCGCTGGGTCGAGATCCAGCAGCGCCAGGGCCGCGGGGCTGGTCACCACCAGCCGCGGATTGTCGATCGGTTCGGGCAGCACATGGGCCGAGAACGCATCGCCCAGGCGGGCGAAGCGGTTGTCGAAGGTCAGTTCGTCGAGGGCTTTCAAGGGCCGGCTCCAGCAGAATGTCCGAGCATTCTGCTGGGAATGGCCGGGTTAGTCGAGCTTGGACGGCGGCGGTTCCTGCAACGGTTTCTGGTCGTCGCTGACCGGCACGATGGTTTTGGTTTCCGGCTCGATCGGCACCATCTTGTATTCCTGACCGTGGAGGTTCTTCAGGTAAACCTCCATCTGGCGGAACGAGATGTTGATGTGCTGCTTCTTGAACTCGCGGTTGATGAAGCGGTTGACCTCGTCGAGCACTGGGTTGCGGTCGCCGAGATCACGCACATGCATGCGCAATTCGTGATCGAGGGTGCTTTCGCCGAAGTTGAGGAAGTACACGTGCGGCTCGGGTTCCTTGAGCACGCGCGGGTTTTCCCGGGCGGCCTTGAGCAGCAGCTCCTTGACCAGATCCAGGTCGGAGCCGTAATCGACGCCCAGTTTCAGAGTCACCCGGGTGATGGTGTCGGTCAGCGACCAGTTGATCAGTTGCCCGGTGATGAACGTCTTGTTCGGGACAATGATGTCCTTGCGGTCGAAGTCGGTGATGGTCGTGGCGCGGATGCGGATCTTGCTCACCGTACCGGACAGGTTGCCGATGGTGATGGTGTCGCCGATCCGCACCGGGCGCTCGAACAGGATCATGATGCCGGAGATGAAGTTCGCGAAGATCTCCTGCATACCGAAGCCGAGGCCGACCGACAGCGCCGCCACCAGCCATTGCAACTTGTCCCAGCTCACGCCGAGGGTCGACAGGGTCGAGACGAAACCGACCCCGGCGATCACGTACGACAGCAGCGTCGTGGTCGCGTAGGCACTGCCCTGGGCCAGATTGAGTTTCGACAACACGAACACTTCAAGCAGGCCCGGCAAGTTGCGGGCGAGCGCAAAGGTAATGCCGATGATGATCAGCGCGCCGAGCATGTCGCCGATGCTGATCGGCACCATGCTCATGTTGGCGCCAGTACCGCTGGTGTATTCGTAGAGCGTGATGTTGTCGAGGTACGAGAACACCGTGATCAGGTCCGCCCAGACCCAGTACAGCGCGGCGATGAAACCGCCGAGCAGTGCCAGACGGATCAGGCGCAGGGACTGTTCGTTGACCTTTTCGATGTCCAGGGTCGGTTCTTCGATGACAGCTTCGCCGTCGCCGGCCTCCTTCGCGGCCTGACGTTTGGCCAGGGCGCGCTGGTAAGCCAGGCGACGTGCTGCAACCGCGAGGCCACGGACGAAGGTGGCTTCGATCACCAGCCAGAACATCAGCAGGTACAGGGTGTTGATCAGGCGGTCACTGAGTTTCAGCGCTGTGTAGTAGTAACCGAAGCACACGGCGACAAACAGCGCGATAGGCAGCAGGGTGAACATCACACCTACGGCCTTGCGGAACAGCGAGGCGTTTTCGTGGGTCGGGCTGCTGATCAGCAGGCGGCTGAGCAGCCACGCCATCAGTGCGTAGCAGGTCAGCACCACCGGCATGCCGATCACGTCGTCGGCCAGCGCCGCCGGTTGCAGCTCGGCAACCGCTACCACGGCCACCAGCGCCATGACCACCAGTCCGAGGCGACGCACCCAGCCCTGAAGGAATTCGACCTGCGGCTTCTCCCAGCGAAAGTGCAGTTCAGCCACGCCGCCCGGCGCGAGGATCCGGTAAGCGGTGTAGAACACCAGCCACGCCTGGGCCATTTGCAGCAGCGCCGCGCCCATGTTGGCGTTCTGCCCGCGAGCGTCGATCTGTAACGCCAGACCGCACAGGGCCAGGCCCAGCGCCACCGGCATCGCCAAGAGGATATTGATCAGGATTGCCTGCGGCGTGTGCCACTGGCTGTCGCGCTTGAAGTGACCGATGTCCTGGTGAACCTTGTTCAGACGCGAATACAGTTGCTTGCGTCGCCACAGCAGCGCGCCGATCAGCAGCGCCAGCGGCAGGAACAACAGCGGTCGCTGGGTCAGACCATCGGTCAGTTCGCTGAAGCTCGAGGCCAGCGGCAAAGTGTCAATCTGACGCTTGAGGCGCTCCGGCACGCCGCGCATCCATTCGGTGTCCAGCGGCTTGTTGCTGGGAATCCAGAACATCTGCTCGTCGAGGGTCGCGCGCAGGCTTTGCGCGGTGCTCAGCAGTTGCTTCTGGTTCAGTTGCAGGGTGATCGACTCGTTGAGCATCGCGCTCAGTTCGCGATTCAGACGCTCCAGCAGGTCGGTGCGGGTGTTGGCCAGTTCCAGCAGGTTCTTGCGAAGCTGCGGCGTGACCTGTTCCGGTGGCTGGGTCGACAACAGGTTGTCGACGTAAGTCGTCGGGTTGCTCAGCAGTTCACGCTGCTGGCTCACTTCGAACTGGTACAGGCGGATATCGGCGATCTGATCTGCCAGATCACGGTCGACCTTGAGTCGCGGCAAGGCCTGTTTCTGTTTATAGAGGATTTTCGACAGCAGCAAACTGCCCTTGAGCACGTTGATCTGCTCGTCGAGGGCCAAATCGCTCTGGGTCAGACTGTCCAGTTGCTGTTTGGTCTGCAGGTTCTGCTGGGTGAGTTCGTTGAGGCGGTCGGTGCTTTTGAGCAGGTAATCGGAGAGTTTGAGGTTGGCCGCGCTTTCGGTGGCGAGCAGAGTGCTGCCGCCAGACTTCTGCGCTTCGATCGATTGCTGGGTCACGGTTTCCTGAGACAGCGCCAGACGTTTCTGGTTTATCAGGGTTTGCAGTTCCTGAATTTCGCGGTCCAGACGGTCGGACTTCTCCGAAAGCAGGTCATGCTGGCTGTTGCCCAGATCCTGCAACTGGTTGTTGCCGGCCAGCTCCTGACGCCGCAGCGGAATCAGCGCGTTCAAGGCTGCCAGCTCGGCGTTGATCTGGTCGCGTTGCTCGGCGCTAAGAGTCTTGCCGGCGTCCTTGCCGGTCTTGAGGATGTTGTTGATCTGCTGGATGCGTGTCTGGCTGCTGGCGATTTCTGCTTGGGCGCGCTCGGGACGGGTCTGGGCGGTGATGATCAGGCTGTTGGCCTCGGCCAGGGCTTTTTGCAGATCGCTTTGCTGGGTCGAGCGCTCGGTGAGCATCTGCTCCAGCTGCTGGATGTTTTCCTTGGGGAAGCGCTGCGCCACCGGCACCACGGCGCTGGCCTTGAGGCGAGTCAGTTCGCGTGCATTCTCGATGGTCTGTTTCGGCGCAGTGGCCAGTTGCTGCTTGAGGTCGCTGAGCTTCTGCTCGTAGTCCCTGCGGTTGTTCAGCTGGGTCAGCGTGTTCTGCAGGACAGTTTGCAGGGTCTTTTTATCGGCGTCGGGCAGTTTGCTGTCGGCGATTTTGTCCAGACTGGCCTGCACGGCTTCGCTGGACGGCGGTTCGGCGGCTTGCAGCGGGCCGACAGTAAGACTCAGGCCCAGCAGGGCCGCGACGAAAAAGGAGCGCAGGGTAGGCATAGAGACCGGTCAAGCAAGTTGGAGTGGACGCAGTTTAGAGGAAGAGTCCGGGGCCCGGGCGACTTCCTTCGGGGAATCTGACGCCCACTTTGCCGATCTTGTTCCCGTCCATGACCGCAACCGTCCAGTGAGTGTTGTTCCATTCCACCTGGTCGCCAACGATCGGTGCACCGCCGACTTTCTGGGCAATGAAGTGGCCCAGGGTCATGTCCGGATCGATGCCGTCGGCGGGCAGGCCGTACAGGGCGGCAACCGCTTTGAGCTGGGCGTCTCCTTCGAGTACGAAGTCGCCGAAGAAGCGCAGATCGAGGCCGCGTTGCGGCGCCTGGCTGAACAGTTTTCCGAGGGCCGGAAGGTTGTGTTCATGGCCGATAACACACAGCAAATCATCGACTTCCAGCACGGTACTACCCGACGGATGGAGCAGTTGCTGGCCACGAAACAGGGCCGCGATACGTGTGCCGTCGGGCATTTTCAGTTCCCGCAGGGGAGAACCGATACACCATTTTTCCGCACCGAGCTTGTAAACGAACAGCTCCCACTCGCTGGTGACGTGCACTTCGAGGGCGGCGCGGGAGATCGGTGCCGGCTCCGGCGGTACCGTCACCTTCAGCAGCTTGGCCACCCACGGCAGGCTCGTGCCCTGCACCAGCAGCGACACCAGCACGATAAAGAAGGCGAGGTTGAAGTACAGCTGCGCGTTCGGCAGCCCGGCCATCAACGGGAATACCGCCAGAATGATCGGCACTGCGCCACGCAGGCCGACCCAGGAAATGAAGGCTTTCTCGCGACCGTGGAAGGCCTTGAACGGCAGCAGCCCGACCAGCACCGACAGCGGCCGTGCGAACAGGATCATCCACAGCGCCAGGCCCAGGGCAGGCAAGGCAATTGGCAGCAGATCGTGCGGAGTGACCAGCAGCCCCAGCACCAGGAACATACCGATCTGTGCCAGCCACGCCATGCCGTCGAGCATGTGCAGAATACCGTGACGACTGCGTACCGGACGGTTGCCGATCACCAGACCACACAAGTACACGGCAAGGAAGCCGCTGCCGTGCAGGGCGTTGGTCAGGGCGAACACCACCAAGCCGCCGGCGATCACCAGAATCGGGTAGAGGCCGGTGGCGAGGTTGATCCGGTTGACCAGTTGCAGCATCAGCCAGCCACCGCCCAGACCGATCACACCACCGATGCCGAACTCGCGGATCAGGTGGGTCAGCAGGCTCCAGTGCAGGCCGGTCTGGCCGCTGGCGAGCATGTCGATCAGGGTCACGGTGAGGAACACCGCCATCGGGTCGTTACTGCCGGATTCGATTTCCAGGCTGGCGGTCACCCGCTCGTTCAGGCCTTTGCCGCCGAGCAGCGAGAACACCGCTGCGGCGTCCGTCGAGCCGACGATGGCGCCGATCAGCAGGCCTTGAATCAGATTGAGGTCAAACAGCCACGCGGCAGCCATGCCGGTGAGGCCGGTGGTGATAAGAACGCCGACCGTGGCCAGCGACAAGGCCGGCCACAGGGCCACGCGGAAACTGGACACCCGGGTGCGCAAGCCACCGTCGAGCAGGATCACTGCCAGCGCGAGGTTGCCGACCAGATAGGCCGTCGGGTAGTTATCGAAAATGATGCCGCCGCCATCGACCCCGGCAGTCATGCCGACCGCGAGGATGATCACCAGAATCGGGATGCCGAGACGGGAAGAAAGGGAGCTGACAAGAATGCTTGCGCCTACCAGCAACGCGCCGATCAAGAACAGGCTGTTGATGGTCGTCGCATTCAAAGGCAGTACTCCAGAAGCGGAAAGACGGGCACAAACTGACCATGCAGTCTGCGTGCCAGCGATTCTAACCTGTTGAAATGTGATGCTGTCAAAAAGGTTTTTCAGCGGGGTGAAAGATCGTCCCCACGGGCGTGGGAACGATCAGTCTTGCGCAGGGTTAGAGGCTGAACCGCCCAACCATATTGTTCAGATCCAGCGCCAGACGCGACAGCTCATTACTCGCCGCACTGGTCTGATTCGCGCCGGTCGCCGATTGCACCGACAGATCGCGGATGTTCACCAGGTTGCGATCCACTTCCCGCGCCACTTGCGCCTGCTCTTCGGCGGCGCTGGCGATCACCAGGTTGCGCTCGTTGATTTCGACGATGGCCGTGTTGATCGTATCCAGCGACAGGCCGGCGCCACGGGCGATGTTCAGGGTCGACTCGGCGCGCTCGGTGCTGTTGCGCATCGAATCCACGGCGTGTTCGGTGCCGCTCTGGATGCTGCCGATCATGCGTTCGATTTCGCTGGTCGACTGCTGTGTGCGGTGCGCCAGGGCACGGACTTCATCGGCCACCACGGCAAAACCACGGCCTGCTTCACCGGCACGGGCTGCTTCAATCGCAGCGTTGAGTGCCAGCAGGTTGGTCTGGTCGGCCAGGCCACGGATCACATCCAGCACCTTGCCAATGTCGCGGGACTCATTGGCCAGATCGCCGATCAGGGTCGCGGTGCTCTGCACATCGGCACTCATGCGTTCGATGGCGCTGACGGTTTCCTGCACCAGATCGCGACCGTCGCCGGCGGAGGTGGTGGCGTTCTTCGAGGCTTCCGAGGTGCTGACGGCGTTGCGCGCGACTTCTTCCACGGCGCTGGTCATCTCGTTGACTGCGGTAGCGGCCTGCTCGATTTCGTTGTTCTGCTGAGTCAGGCCACGGGCGCTTTCATCGGTGACGCTGTTCAGCTCTTCGGCGGCGGAGGCCAGTTGGGTCGCCGAGCCGGAAATCCGCTGCAGGGTGTCGCGCAGCTTCGATTGCATTTTGGCCATGGCCGCCAGCAGGCGCCCGGCCTCGTCGGTGCCATCCACGTGGATCGGCTGGGTCAGGTTGCCTTCGGCGATGGTTTCCGCCGCATCCAGCGCCTTGGCGATCGGCTTGGTGATGCTGACAGTCAACAACCAGGCGAACAGGAAGGTCAGGCCGGTGGCGATCACCAGCAGCGTCACCACCAGGGTGAACGACATCGAATACTGGTTGGCTGCGCCTTGATCGGTCTCGGCGATCTGTTGGGTGTTGATCTCCAGCAGGCGCGCGAGGGCGGTATTCACCGCTTCGGAGTTGGCGAGCAAATCGGTGTTGAGCATCTGCCGCAACTCTTCGACCTGGTTATTGCGCGACAGGGTTTTCATCCTGTCTTCGAGTTGCCGGTACTGAGCCAGCAACTGCACATATTGTTCGTACGCGGCGCGCTCCTGAGGGCCATCGATGAGCGGTTCATAGACCCGTTGTGCATCGGCGATCTGCTTGTTGCGCATGTCGAACAGTTCGATGGTCTTTTGCTGGACGTCCGGCTCGCGGTTGAGCAGCAAACGATACGACAGCACGCGCAGACGCAGCGTCAGTTGGGTGAACTCATCCAGCGACTTGATCGATGGCACGCTGGCACTGGCGATATCTTCACCTGCTGCGCGGATTTTGCTCATCTGGTTCAGGGCGAACACGCCGAGGATCAGCATCAGGCCACCGATAAGGGCGAAGCCGGTGAATGCCCGAGGGGCGATATTCATATTGCGAAGGGACATGGAGGATACCGAGGAAGGGCCGCATCCATGCGGGCTGAGACTGCTGTTGGGTGACTTATCGGTCAGGCGAATGAACTCTTTAGTCCATGTGCGTATTTGTCGCATCTGCACGCAAGCGACGAAGTGCAGGAACCAGATCGGCAGATCACAGTCTCTAAGACTCGCAAGAACGGTCGGGCCGCCAGGAAAATCAAGGCCTTGCGCCGGTTTAATCCTGGCATCCACGATGACTTTTCTTTATCGTACGCGCCCTTTGAAAAACGCTTGGAAGATCAAAATGTTGGAAGCATCCCTCAGCCAATTGGAACAGCTCGTCAGCGACCTGGTGCAACAGAACCAGACCCTGTCGGAAACCAACCAGACCCTGTCCACGGAACTGGCCCAGGCCAAGGATGAAAACGAAAGCCTGCAACTGAGCCTGATGGAACAGGAAGAAAAGCACGGCGCCACCGCTGCGCGCATCCAGGCCCTGGTTGATCGCGTCAACGCAGGTCCTGTCAGCGCATGAACCACGGCACAGCAGGGGTAAAAGTCATCTCCATCATGGGGGAGGACTATTCGATCAAGGCACCGGCCGGGGAAGAACAGACCCTGCTGGACGCTGCATTGATGCTCAAGGCCGCATTGGCCGACACCAAGCGCAAATACCCGACCCTGATCGGCGACCGCCTGCTGGTGCTGGCGGCGATGAATCTGTGCTCACAGCAAATTGAAATGAAGAAGCAGCATCAGGAAGAACTCGAGCGTTACCAAGAGCAAGTCAGCGCCACGGTCGAGACCATCGCCAAGACCATCAATCAGGGTTGATGGGGTTGCGCACAACCAAAGAATAAGATTGTCGATTGCGTTGTATACAATCGGCACGGCTGTTGCAGTGTTTCAGCCTCTTATTCTTTGGGGGTGCTCCATGCAGTTCTGGCGTCGCAGTATTCAATGGCAGTTGATCCTCGGCATGGGCAGCGCCCTGCTGATCAGCATTCTGATCGTGGTTGGCATTTATACCCTGGTGGTCAACCGCCTCGCCCAGAGCTATCTGGTCGAACAGGCCCTGCCGTCGAGCATCGAAGCGACGCGCAACGATATCGAACGAATCCTCGTTCAACCCCTCACCGCCGCCAAGGACATCGCCAGTAACACGATGGTCCGCGACTGGCTGGCCAATGGTGAAGACTCCGCCAAAACGGCGGGCTTTGCGCAGTATCTGGAAGGCATCCGCGCCGAACACAAGGCGTTTACCGCGCTGATCATCGGCACCGAATCCAATCACTACATCACCGAAAAAGGTCTGGATCGCACCCTCAGTCGCGACAAACCGGCCGATGCGTGGTTCTACTCGTTTCTCGACAGCAATCAGCCGCGAACCCTGAACATCGACAACGACGGGGCCACCGGAGAGTTGGCGCTGTTCATCGATTTGAAGGTCGAGCAGGCCGGCAAAGTGGTCGGTGTTGCGGGTCTTGGATTGAGCATGAAAGAGCTGTCGGAGCTGATCCACAACTTCAGCTTTGGTGAGCGCGGGAAGGTCTATCTCGTGCGTTCCGACGGTCTGATCCAGGTCCATCCCGAGGCGCAGTTCAGCGGCAAGCGCACCTTGAGCGAGCAGATCGGCGGCTCAGCAGCGCAAGCGGTCATGGGGCATAAAGTGGCGACCAGCAGCAGCTTCCAGCGCGATGGCGAAGATTTCCTCGCCTTCAGCCTGCCTTTGCGCGACCTCGGCTGGACCCTGGTGGCCGAAGTGCCACAGTCGCAGATCTACGCCGAAGCCCGCCGGGCGATGTGGATGAGCAGCGGCATCGGTCTGGCGGTGGCGCTGGTTTGCCTGGCGCTGGTGATCTGGCTGGCCCAGGGATTGGTGCGACCGATTCGTCAGGTAACAGCTGCGCTGGTAGCAATCGGTAGCGGTGGTGGAGATTTGACCCATCGGTTAGATTCCAGCCGCGCTGATGAGCTGGGCGATCTCGCTCGGGGTTTCAACCGTTTCCTCGACAGCCAGCGCGGGATGATCGGCGAAGTGCTGACCACCAGCGAGCGTCTGCGCGTTGCCGTGGGCCAGGTGGCCAAGGTTGTGGATAACACCGCCGAGCGCTCAGGTCGTCAGCAGGAAATGACCGACATGGTCGCCACCGCCGTTCATGAAATGGGCCTGACCGTGCAGGAGATCGCCCAGAACGCCGGCAACGCCGCACTTGCCTCGCAAACTGCTCGCGATGAAGCGATGCAGGCGCGGGAAGTGGTCGGGGGTTCGATTCGCCATATAGAAAGCATGTCCGATGAAATTGGCGTCGCGGCCGGCGCGGTGGGTGAGTTGGCGCATCAGGTGGCGTCGATCGATCAGGTGCTGGCGGTGATACGCGGGGTGTCCGAGCAGACCAACCTTTTGGCGTTGAACGCTGCCATCGAGGCTGCTCGAGCCGGCGATATGGGGCGCGGTTTTGCGGTGGTGGCGGACGAGGTGCGGACGCTGGCGCGCCGGACTCAGGCGTCTACCGACGAGATTCAGCAGATGATCGGCAGTCTCAAGCAGGGTGCGGAGAATGCGGTTTCATCGATGCGCACCGGTCAGGCTGCGACTGGCACCGGGGTTGAATCGAGTCAGCGCACCGGAGCCTCGTTGACTGCAATCACCGGGCAGGTCGAGCGCATCAGTGACATGAACCATCAGGTGGCGACGGCGACGGAAGAGCAGTCTGCGGTGACTGAAGAGATCAACCGCAATGTGCAGGGGATTTCCGATCTGGCCCGGGCGACGGCGGGGGAGGTTCGGGCTTGTCGTGAGGATTGTCAGATGCTGCAGCGGCTGTCGGATGATCTGGCGCGGCAGATGGGTGGGTTCAAACTTACCTGATTAATGCGGCGCCCGTGATGGCGCCATCGCGAGCAAGCTCGCTCCCACAGGTATCGTGGGGAGTTCACTGCATGTGTGAACACCCGATAACCCTGTGGGAGCGAGCTTGCTCGCGATTGGATCTTGACCGTTATACAAGGCTCGGATCAGAACCACGCATCCTGCATTGCCAGACACGTATCATCCCGCGCCTCCAGCAACGCCAACTCATGCTGGCACCCCGGCACTTCCCACGTCAGGAAATACCGCGACGCCTGCAACTTGCCCTTATAGAAGTCGACATCCGCCGCATTCCCATTGGCCAGTCCTTCCTCCGCTCGAATCGCCTGTTCCAGCCAGCGCCAGCCAATCACCGCATGCCCGAACACCTTCAGGTACAACGCCGAATTCGCCAGGCTGCTGTTGACCTTGCCCTGAGCCAGGTCGGTCAGCAGACCAATGGTCACGCTCTGCAGGCGCGCGACCAGTTTCTCCAGCGGCTCACGCAGTGCGGTCAACGATTCGTAAGCCACCGCGCGCTCCGCTGTGTCGGCAATCAGGCGAATCAGTTGCTTGAGCCCGGCGCCACCGTTCTGCGCCAGTTTGCGCCCGAGCAAGTCCAGCGACTGAATGCCGTGTGTGCCTTCGTGGATCGGGTTCAGGCGGTTGTCGCGGTAGTACTGCTCCACCGGGTATTCGCGGGTGTAGCCATGGCCGCCGAGAATCTGGATTGCCAGCTCGTTGGCCTTCAGGCAGAACTCCGATGGCCAGGATTTGACGATCGGCGTCAGCAGATCCAGCAGTTCATGGGCCTGTTTGCGCTCCGCTTCGGTCTCAAGCGTGGTGGTGTCATCGAACAGCCGCGCCGCGTATAACCCGAGATCGAACGCACCTTCGACGTAGGATTTCTGCGTCAACAGCATGCGTCTGACATCCGCGTGCTGAATGATCGCCACCGGCGCCGTCGTCGGGTCCTTGCTGTCCGGCACTCGCCCCTGCGGACGTTCGCGGGCGTATTCCAGCGAATACAGATAACCGGCATAACCAAGCATCACTGCGCCCATGCCGACGCCGATCCGCGCCTCGTTCATCATCTGGAACATGTAGCTCAAACCGTGATGCGGCTTGCCCACCAGATAGCCGACGCACTCGCCGTTATCGCCGAAGTTCAGCGCCGTGGAAGTCGTTCCGCGCCAGCCCATCTTGTGGAACAACCCGGCCAGCAACACGTCGTTGCGCTTGCCGAGGCTGCCGTCATCGTTGACCAGAAACTTGGGCACGATGAACAGCGAAATGCCCTTCACCCCGGCCGGCGCGTCCGGCAACTTGGCCAGCACCATGTGCACGATGTTTTCCGAGAGCGGGTGATCGCCACCGGAGATGAAGATCTTGTTGCCCTTGAGGCGATAAGTGCCGTCGGATGCCGGCTCGGCGCGGGTACGAATATCCGACAGCGACGAACCGGCATGGGGTTCGGTCAGGGCCATGGTGCCGAAGAAACGGCCGTCGATCATCGGTTGCAGGAAGCGTTGCTTCTGTTCTTCGGTGCCGAAGCTTTCGATCAGGTTGGCCGCGCCCATGGTCAGGAACGGGTACGAGGTCGACGCCGCGTTGGCCGACTGGAAGTGGGCGAAGCAGGCCTGGGACAACAATGTAGGAAGTTGCATGCCGCCGGCGTCGAAACTGCGCGCGGCGTTGAGGAGTCCGGCTTCGAGGAAGGCATCCACCGCCGGTTTCACCTCGGGAATCAGAATCGCCTGACCGTTCTCGTAGCGCGGCTCGTTTTCGTCGCCCTTGCGGTTGTGCGGTGCGAAGTACTTCTCGGCGATGTTGCGCGCCGTGCCGATGGCGGCATCGAAGGTTTCGCGGTTGTGCTCGGCAAACCGCTCGCGCCGGGTCAGGCCCTCGGCATCGAGGACTTCGTACAGCTCGAAAGCCAGATTGCGGGAACTGAGCAGCGTCTCGGACATGGCGGCCTACCTTTTTTTGGAATGGGCCGAGTCTAGGCGTGCGAATAAAGGCTGAACAGGAAGATTGATAACGGTGATATTGGAGCCGAGCAGCGGCTTAACAAACACCACAAACCACTGTGGGAGCGAGCTTGCTCGCGAAGGCGGTCTGCACATTCAACATTTGCGTTGACTGGCAG
>NZ_JAOEJU010000023.1 GCF_025447595.1 Pseudomonas koreensis
ACCGACGACCTTCGGGTTATGAGCCCGACGAGCTACCAGACTGCTCCATCCCGCGTCTGTGTGGCGGCATTCTACAGAGGAACGCTGGGGTGTCAACCTTCAATTTGGATAAAACCTCTTCAGCTTCAATCGGTTAGCGCTGACGAACGGTCTTTTCAGAGGCTGCAGGTCAGGCGCAGCAAGGGTTTCAGCTCTATTGGAGGTTGGTTTTCGATTGAGAAAATAAATTCAAAGTCCGTTTCCTACAAACTGAAAAGAACATTCATACCACTGGTGCTATATACAGGTGTCAGTGAGATACTGCCGGTCCGGCTCGCCATGTTTCCTTTTCTGTCATGACTCAGCGAAAAATCATCCACGTCGACTGTGACTGTTTCTACGCCGCCATCGAGATGCGGGATGACCCGAGCCTCGCCGGCAAGCCGTTGGCGGTGGGTGGCTCGGCGGACAGGCGCGGGGTGATCGCCACCTGCAATTATGAGGCGCGGGCTTACGGGGTTCGCTCGGCGATGTCGTCCGGACATGCCTTGAAGCTGTGCCCGGACCTGACCATCGTCAAACCGCGAATGGACGCCTATCGCGAGGCGTCGAAGGAAATTCACACGATCTTCAGCGATTACACCGACCTGATCGAGCCCCTTTCGCTGGACGAGGCCTATCTCGACGTCTCGGACAGCGCGCATTTCGGCGGCAGCGCCACGCGGATCGCCCAGGATATTCGCCGTCGGGTTTCCAACCAATTGCACATCACCGTCTCCGCCGGCGTGGCGCCGAACAAGTTTCTGGCCAAGATTGCCAGCGACTGGAAAAAGCCCAACGGCTTGTTCGTGATTACTCCGGATCAGGTCGAAGACTTTGTCAGTGGCCTGCCGGTGAGCAAGTTGCACGGGGTGGGCAAGGTCACGGCCGACAAGTTGAGCAAGTTCGGTATCAGTGACTGTCTGCAATTGCGCGAGTGGGACAAGCTGGCGCTGGTGCGGGAATTCGGCAGTTTCGGCGAGCGCTTGTGGAGTCTGGCCCGTGGGATCGATGAGCGGTTGGTGCACAACGACAGCCGCCGTCAGTCGATCAGTGTCGAAAACACCTACGACGTCGATCTGCCGGACCTGCGCAGTTGCCTCGACAAGCTCCCGGAACTGCTCGAAACCTTGAAAACCCGCATGGCTCGGATCGACAGCAGTTACCGGCCGGGCAAGCCGTTCGTCAAAGTGAAGTTTCACGATTTCACCCAGACCACACTGGAGCAGGCCGGGGCAGGGCGGGATCTGGGCAGTTACCAGTTGATGCTCACGCAGGCGTTCAACCGCGGTGGCAAACCGGTGCGGCTATTAGGAGTGGGCGTGCGGCTCGAGGATTTGCGCGGCGGGTTCGAACAAATGGAGCTGTTCGAGCGATAGACGGACAAAAAAATACCCGAAGCAGGTTCGGGCATTTTTTCAGGGTTTTCAGTTCGGCCCCGGATCCGCTACCAGACGCCCCGCATCCCGGGTCAGGGATTTGAGGAATTCGGCCTGCAACTCAGGATCGTTGCGGGTCAGTTCGATCAGGCTTTGTTCCAGTTCACTGGCTTCTTCTTCCAGACCCAGTTCCGACAGACGCTTGACCCGGTGCACCCACTGGCTCACTTCGTCGTCTTCCAGATCGTCGTAGATCAGCCCGTGAGCTTCCAGCAGCTTGCCGCGCAGGTGAGTGCTGATCGCCAAAGAAGAATCGGAATGCACGTCATCGTTGCTGTCTTCGACGCTGATCTGCAGTTTTCCTACATGATTCAAATCGTTTTCGGCGAACGGGCTGTCCAGCAGGTTCAGACGCAGCACGCCGTTACGATCGGTGGTCATGTCGAAGGTCTGTTTACCGGCCTTGACCTGAACCGGGCGCTCGCTCCAGGGCAGGCTCGAATACTCGGTGCGCTTGTCGCGCTGGACTTCGTCGATACCGGCCAGGTTCTGTTGCGCGCGACCGTTGGATTGCACGTTCATGAACGGGTTGAGCCCGGCGAAACCGTAGCTGAGCCAGTCTCGTGTCACGCTGTCGGGCAGATTTCCGAGGGCGAAAACGTTGACCACGTTCGCGCCGACGCCGCCGACCACCGCCACCGCGCCCAACGGAATCTCGTAGATCTCCCGCCATGGCTGGTAAGGCGTGTAACGGTCGTAATGGCGCGTGACCTCGAACTCGGTGACTTCGAAAGTCTTCTGTTCGTTGATCTTCACACGCCGTTGCGGCAGCTCAAGCACCTTGGGCTCGCCGACATCGATCTGCAGGCTGTGATCGAGCAGTTTGCGCTCGACACGTTCCTCGTGCTCGCTGCGTTGTGACATGTGATTGGCACAGCCGCTGACCAGCAGGGTGCCGCACAGGGCGGCACCACCGAGGCCTAAGGTGTTTCGCTTGAACATGACGTCTCTATCTGGTTTCAGCGGCGGATACGGGCCTGAAGGAAGGACAGCACGTCGGCAACCGGCAGTGCTTGCGCCTGGCCTTCGGTACGGCTCTTGTATTCCAGGTTGCCTTCGGCGAGGCCGCGATCGCTGACCACGATCCGGTGCGGAATGCCGATCAGCTCCATGTCCGCGAACTTGATGCCCGGGCTGGTTTTCTTGTCGCGGTCGTCCAGCAGCACTTCGAAGCCGGCCGCGGTCAGTTCCGCGTACAGCTTGTCGGTGGCTTCGCGCACCAGCTCGGTTTCATAGCGCAGCGGCACCAGGGCGATCTGGAACGGCGCCAGGGTGTCGCTCCAGATGATGCCGTTCTCGTCGTTGTTCTGCTCGATGGCGGCAGCCACCACGCGGGAAACACCGATACCGTAGCAACCCATTTCCAGGGTTACCGGCTTGCCGTTCTCGCCCAGCACTTCGCACTTCATCGCCTTGCTGTACTTGTTGCCCAGCTGGAAGATGTGCCCGACTTCGATGCCGCGCTTGATTTCCAGGGTGCCCTTGCCGTCCGGGCTTGGGTCGCCGGCCACGACATTGCGCAGGTCGGCCACGGTTGGAACCGGCAGGTCACGCTCCCAGTTCACGCCGAAGTAGTGCTTGTCGTCGATGTTGGCACCAATGCCGAAGTCGCTCATCAGCTCGACCGAGCGGTCGATGATGATCGGCAGCGGCAGGTTCAGCGGGCCGAGGGAACCGGCGCCAGCGCCAATGGCGTCACGCAGTTCGGCATCGGAGGCCATGACCAGCGGGCTGGCAACGCCTGGCTGGTTGGCAGCCTTGATTTCGTTCAGCTCGTGGTCGCCACGGATGATCAGCGCGATCAGCTTGCCTTCTTCTTCGGCGTGCACGATCAGGGTCTTGATGGTCTTTTCAATCGGCAGATTGAATTTCTCCACCAGGGCCGCGATGGTCTTGGTGTCTGGCGTGTCGACCAGGCGCAGCTCTTCGCTTGGTGCGGCGCGCGAGGTTTCACGCGGCACGGCTTCGGCCTTCTCGATGTTCGCCGCGTAGTCGGAACCGTTGCTGAAGACGATATCGTCTTCGCCGGACTCGGCCAGCACGTGGAATTCGTGGGAACCGGCGCCGCCGATCGAACCGTTGTCGGCTTCCACCGGACGGAACTTCAGGCCCAGACGGGTGAAGATATTGCAGTACGCTTCGTGCATGCGGTCATAGGTGATCTGCAGAGACGCCTGATCCGCATGGAAGGAGTACGAGTCCTTCATGATGAATTCGCGACCGCGCATCAGGCCGAAGCGTGGACGGATTTCGTCACGGAATTTGGTCTGGATCTGGTACAGGTTGATCGGCAGCTGTTTGTAGCTGCTCAACTCGTTGCGCATCAGATCGGTGATCACTTCTTCGTGGGTCGGGCCCGCGCAGAAATCACGACCGTGGCGGTCTTTGATGCGCAGCAGCTCAGGGCCGTATTCTTCCCAGCGTCCCGATTCCTGCCACAGCTCGGCCGGTTGGGTGCTCGGCATCAACACTTCCAGAGAGCCGGCGGCGTTCATTTCTTCGCGAACGATGGCTTCCACCTTGCGCATCACTCGCAAGCCCATCGGCAGCCAGGTGTACAGGCCCGAGGCGAGTTTGCGGATCATGCCGGCGCGCAGCATCAGCTGATGGCTGATCACGACCGCGTCGGAAGGCGTTTCTTTCTGTGTGGCGAGCAAAAATTGACTGGTGCGCATGGTTGGCCGTTGTCGGTTGCTATGACTGGAAATGACGGAGCAGTGTAACGGCGAGATCCGCCGACGTACAGAAGTGCAGCCCCGGCGCAAACCCTCTCGCCGGGTGCGAGATGTCTTACGATTCTTCCACGACGGAGGTCGGTGCAGGCTCCGGCGTCGGCGTCGGGCCTTCGCGGCGGCTTTCCTGGAACCAGTGCAGGGCGATCAGCACCAGCGTCGGAACGCCGAGCAGCGCGGTGATCAGGAAGAAGTTGTGGTAACCGAATTTCTCCACCATTACCCCGGAGTAGCCGCCTATCAGGCGTGGCAGCAGGAGCATGATCGAGCTGAGCAGGGCGTACTGGGTGGCGGAGAACTTCAGGTTGGTCAGGCTCGACAGGTAGGCGACGAACGCCGAGGTTGCCAGGCCTGAACTGAAATTGTCGAGGGAGATCGTCACCACCAGCATCTGCAGGTTCGGGCCCATGTCGGCCAGCATCAGGAACAGCAGGTTGGTGGCCGCCGACGCGGCGCCGCCGATGAACAGGATCGGCAGGATGCCGAAGCGCACGATCAGCAGGCCGCCCATGCCGGCGCCGACCAGGGTCATGATCAGACCGAAGATTTTGCTGACGCTGGCGATCTGATCCTTGGTGAAGCCCTGGTCGATGTAGAACACGTTGGCCATCACGCCCATCACCGTGTCGGACATCCGATAGGTGGCGATCAGACCGAGCAGCAGCAGTGCCTGCCAGCGGTAGCGCAGGATGAAGTCGTTGACCGGCGTCAGCACCGGCGCCAGACCGCGACGACCCATGGCCGAGAGGCACAGGCAGGTCAGCGTGGTGTAGAGAATCGCGCGCAGGAACGCCCGGTCTTCCAGCAGCAGGTCCAGCGGGCTCATGTCGCCGAACAGCACACTGGCGAAATCGGTGTTGTAGAGCTGGGTAAACATCGCCGGTACGGAGACCAGCAAAATGATCAACACGAACACCGACATCAACTGATGCATGAAGGTGTAGCGCCCGGCCTGCAACTGGGTGCGCAACGGCACCGGCGGCTCGCGCATCAGCAGGGTGGTGAGCAGGGCGGGGACCATCAAAGCGCCGAACAGCACGTAGGTGCCGGTCCAGGCAGAGTGCTGGTAGTTGAAACCGGTGGAGCCGAAGCCTTCGGCGAAGAACAGTGCACCGGCCGTCGCCAGCAGGGCGGCAACCCGGTAACCAGACATGTAACTGGCGGCCAGAGCGGCCTGACGGTTGTCTTCGGCGATTTCCAGGCGATAGGCGTCGACGGCGATGTCCTGGGTGGCGGAGGCGAATGCAACGACCACCGCGATGGCGATCAGCCAGGACAGGTGTTTCTGCGGGTCACAAAAACCCATGCCGATCAGGCCGAGGATCACCAGCGTCTGTGAGAGCACCAGCCACGAACGGCGGCGCCCCAACTTGCCCAGCAACGGCAGGCGCCATTGGTCGAGCAGGGGCGACCAGACCCATTTGAAGGCGTAGGCCAGACCGATCAGGCTGGCGTAGCCGATCGTCTCACGGGCCACACCGGCTTCACGCAGCCAGACCGAAAGTGTCGAGAACACCAGCATGTACGGCAGGCCGGCGGCGAAACCCAGCAACAACAGCACGAGCGTCGAAGGACTGGCATAGGCGGCGAGCGCGGCGCGCCAGGTTTTACGGGGCATGGGCTGAAGTCTGCCTCAAAATTGCGAAAACAAAGCGCGCACTCTAACCGCTGTGCTCTACCGGGCGCCAGCCATGGCGCTGAATATCCACACGATTGTTCAGGATGGTGACGCCTTCCATGCGCAATCGTGCCCGCTGTTCATCACCTGAAGGGCTGCCCACTGGCAGGCTGATCCGACCGCCGGCGCCGAGTACACGGTGCCATGGCAGCTTGGTGTCGCCCGGCAGTTGGCTCAAAGTCCGGCCGACCCAGCGAGCGGCGCGCCCCAACCCCGCCAGTTCGGCCAACTGACCATAGCTGACGACTTTGCCCTCGGGCACTTGGGCGAGGGTGGAATAGAGTGCCGTGCGTCGGATTTGCGGATCGTTTTCGCAGGCATGCATCGGGTCTGTCACGGGCGCGGTTCCTGAACTTGATCGCGTTATGTCTTTAAGCGTAATCGGTGAAGGGGCAATTGAGAAATGAACTCAACAGAAATAGCCGGGTCACTCCTTGTCAGGGAATTATTCCTACGGATAATGCCGACCCTTTTTCGCAAACTTGAGTCCCCGATTCGCTTATGTTGTCCAGAACCCTGCTGTGCCTTGCTGTCTTCAGTGCGTCCACACCCTTGCTTGCCGATACCGTCTGGTTGAAGAACGGTGACAAGCTGAGCGGCAAAATCACGCTGTTCGACGGTGGCAAGTTGCTGGTCCAGACCCAGTATGCGGGGGCCGTGACCATTGACTGGAAGCAGGTCAAGACTCTGGAGAGCGATCAGGAGTTGCTGGTCAAGCAGGATGCCTACAACGGCGAGAAGGCCAAGTCGCTGACTGCTGCCGAAGATGGCAAGGTCATCCTGGCCAATGGCGAAGCGCCGAAAACCGTGGAGCTGGCGAGCATTCAGCAGATTCTCAAGCCCAAACCGGTGGTCGAGGATCTGGTGTGGAAGGGTAACGTCGACCTGGCGCTGGATTACCAGCGTGCGGAAAAGGACACCGACGACTACGACATCGGCTTCAAGACGTCCGCCCGCCATGGTCGCTGGCGGCACACCGCCGAAGGCGAGTACAACCGCGAAGTGCAGGACGACGTGACCACCACCGACAACTGGCGCGCCGAGTACGCCCTCGACCGCTTCCTGACGGACAAGTGGTTCTGGCAGGGCCGCCTGAACTACAAGCGCGACCACATCGAAGAGCTGGCGCGCCAGCGCGTGGTCGGTACGGGTCCGGGCTACCAGTTCTGGGACGATGAGTTGGGGGCGTTCTCCCTGGGCTCGTTGCTTAACCGCACCGACTACCAGTATCGCGATGGCAGCAAAGACAACTTCTATTCGGTTGCCATGAAGTGGGACTACAACCGCTACCTGATTGGCAAGAAGGTCGAGTTCTTCACCAATGGCGAAGTCGGCAAGCCGCTGTCCGGTGTGGCCGACTATGCGCTGGATGCGGAAATGGGCTTGCGCTACAAGGTCACTGACTGGGCTTCGCTGAACCTCAAGGCTGAGCGCGACATCATCAGCGGCACCGAGGATGCGGATCTGAGCAAGACCCGCTACACCGCCGGCTTCGGCGTCGCCTGGTAAACAACAAAAAAGATCGCAGCCTTCGCAGGCTGCGATCTTTTTTTTGCGTCCGGAAAAACAGACGCCCACAAAAAAGCCCCGCTTTTGAGGGCGGGGCCTTTTACTAAAGAAGCTACAAGTTAGATAACTTGTACTTCTTCAGCTTGCATGCCTTTCTGACCGCGGGTAGCGATGAAAGAAACCTGTTGGCCTTCTTTCAGGCTTTTGAAGCCGTCGGATTGGATAGCTTTGAAGTGAACGAACAGGTCGTCACCGGATTGTGGAGTGATGAAGCCGAAGCCTTTTTCATCGTTGAACCACTTAACGGTACCGGTTTGGCGATTAGACATGGTGTAACTCCTTGGACAAAGATAACTGCGACTCAGGAAGAACCCTGGCCGAGACTGAGTGCAAAGAGCAGGAAAAATTCTTGTAGATGGTTGGATCGAAATTCAACATATCGTGTAGAGATTCTCAGTGACACAAGCAGCACAGTGGCGCCACCTTAACCCTTTTTCCGGAACGTGCCAATGCTTCTTGCGAAGGTTTCTCTGTTTTAAGGATCGGCGGTGTGACGGTTCGTCGCCAGGCCGCGTAATTCCTGCACGTTCGGCGAGATTTGCAGCCCGGACTTTGAACCCGGCGGCGCGCCCGGTAAGATGCCGGACAGATTTTTTCCACCTCGCTATTCAGGACACCCGCCATGAGCATCAAATCGGACAAGTGGATTCGCCGCATGGCGCAGGAACACGGCATGATCGAGCCGTTCGTCGAGCGCCAGGTACGTGGCAGCGACGACAGCCGTGTGATCTCCTACGGTGTGTCGAGCTACGGCTACGATGTGCGTTGCACCAATCATTTCAAGGTGTTCACCAACATCAATTCGGCCATCGTCGATCCGAAAAACTTCGACGCCGGCAGCTTCGTCGACGTCCACAGCGACGTCTGCATCATTCCACCGAACTCCTTCGCCCTGGCCACGACCGTTGAATACTTCCGTATTCCACGCAACGTCCTGACCATCTGCCTGGGCAAAAGCACCTACGCCCGCTGCGGCATTATCGTCAACGTCACCCCGCTCGAGCCCGAGTGGGAAGGCCAGGTGACCCTGGAGTTCTCGAACACCACCAACCTGCCGGCGAAAATCTACGCCAACGAAGGCGTGGCGCAGATGCTGTTCCTCGAATCCGACGAAGAATGCGAAGTCTCCTACAAGGATCGCGCCGGCAAGTACCAGGGCCAGCGTGGCGTGACCCTGCCGCGCACCTGATCCGTCCATCCGGCAGTTACCGGGAATTCTTCGGCGGGTAGACACTCTATGGGGTGTACTGCCCGATTCGCGGACAGCGAAACGGGCCTTCGCCGAGGAGTGCTCCATGAAGATCGATCCGCAAATCACTGCCGAACTGGCAAGGCTCGAGCCCAATCAGGTTGGCGTATTGGCCTGGTCCTTGTTGGCACACCCGCCCATCGCCATGGCTGGCGGAATTCCTCACCAGCCCGATCCCGATACCCCCAATGAAGAACCGACCGAGCCCGGCGAACCGACGTTGCCGGACAAACCGCCACCTGCGCCCGTCGCTTGATTGAATGCATGGCCCGTCGGCTGAATCCTGAACAGGACTTCAGCCGACGGGCCATATTTCGTTGTCGCCGATGACAAAGATCCGACAGCTGTCTTCCTTCTCCACCGGATAACCGCCGGTGAAGGCGCCAAACGCCGGCAACAGGCTGATGCGTTCCCCCTGCCTGAAACACGCCAGCCGCAAACGCTGACGCCCCTTGCCGTTCAATCGATAAACCGGGTGGACGTGGCCTGCAAGCACGTGGCGTTCGGGGTGCGGATCGGGCTCGTGTTGTAACGCGAAGGGCCCGAGCAGCAACGGCTCCGGCACCACCCGAATGTTCAGCGACTGCGGCGGATCACCGGCACGTTTATCGTGATTGCCGCGAATCAGTGTGATCGGCAGATCGGCGTGGCGTGAGCGCCACTCAGCCAAAACACTCAAAGTGCCCAAGGCATGCGAACCCGGCCCGTGCAGAAAATCCCCAAGAAAGATCAGTTGCCGACACGGCAGTTTCGCCAGCAACTGCTCGATCACGGCGATGTTGCTCGCCGTGGTGCCCTGCGGCACCGGTTGCCCCAGGCGACGGTAGGCGGCAGCCTTGCCGAAATGTACATCGGCAATCAGTAGCGCCTGTTGCGCCGGCCAGTACAGGGCTTTTTCCGGCAACAACCAGAGGTCTTCGCCTGCCAGACGCACGGGGTAGGGCGCGTTCATCAGGATTGGCCCTTGTCAGCGGTTTTCTCCAGATCGCCAACCATTCGCCGGATCCGGTCGGCGAGTTTTTCCGAACTCATGCTTTCGCGCATGCGCTCCACCAGCAGCGGGAAGCCGAGCGGTGTAGGACGTTTGATCAGGTGCATGTCCAGTTTCATCCGGTTGATTCGCTCCAGCGTCTGTTCCAGTCGACGAATATCCAGTTCTTCTCGTAAGACTTCTTCCCCGGCCTGCGCCAGCAACAGATTGTCGGCGTCGTATTGTTTGAATACCTCGAAAAACAGTCCGCTGGAGGCCTGCACCTGACGGGTACTTTTTGGCGCGCCGGGGTAACCGGCGAACACCAAGCCCGCAATCCGGGCGATTTCCCGAAACCTGCGCAACGCCAGTTCGCCCGCGTTGAGGCTGGCCAGCACATCCCTCAATAAGTCCTCGGGACTGAGCAGGGCGGCGTCCAGTTGCACAGACCAGTCAACGGGCGTGGCGCTGAGCAATTCCAGTCCGTAATCGTTGACCGCAATCGAGAAGGTCACAGGCAGGCGCTGACTGACCCGCCACGCCAGCAGACTGGCCAATCCCAGATGCACCTGACGTCCGGCAAACGGGTAGAGGAAAAGGTGCCAGCCTTCGCGGGACTTCAACACTTCGGCCAGCAAACTGTCGGCTGTCGGCAAACCGGACCAGCGCATCTGTGTTTCCAGCAAGGGTCTCAAGGCCTGCATTTCCGGGCCGGCAAACTCACCGTGTGCCGCAGCGCTGAATCGAGTGACTACGGCTTCAGCGAGTTCGCTGGACAGCGGCATACGCCCGCCATTCCATCGCGGTACGGCGGCTTTTTTTGCCGTGCTGCGTTTGACATAGGCGGTCATGTTTTCCACCCGCACCAGTTCCAGCAGGCGTCCGGCGAACAGGAAGCCGTCGCCGGGCTTGAGACGGGCGATAAAGCCTTCTTCAACGCTGCCCAGCTGTTTGCCGCCACCGCCCTTGCTCCAGAATTTCAAATGGATTGCGGCGTCGCTGACGATGGTACCGATGCTCATCCGATGGCGGCGCGCCAACCGGGCATCGGGGACGCGCCAGATCCCGTGCTCATCCGGCTCGACCCGGCGGTAATCCGGGTACGCGGTCAGCGACATCCCGCCGTGGCGTACGAACGCCAGCGCCCAGGCCCAGTCCGCGAGCGTCAGGTCGCGATAGGCCCAGGCGCTGCGGACTTCTTCGTACAAATCCTCAGGAATAAAGCCACCGCCCAGCGCCATGCTGACCAGGTGCTGAACCAGTACATCCAGCGGTTTGTGCGGTGACAGTCGCGGCTCGATCCGCTGCTGCGACACGGCATCGCGGGCGGCAGCGGCTTCGATCAGCTCCAGGCTGTGCGTCGGCACCAGAGTTACCCGCGATGTTCGACCGGGCGCATGGCCCGAACGCCCGGCACGCTGCATCAGCCGCGCCACACCTTTGGCCGACCCTATTTGCAGAACGCGCTCCACCGGCAGGAAATCCACCCCCAGATCCAGACTTGAGGTGCAGACCACGGCTTTGAGTTGGCCGTTCTTCAGCGCCTGCTCGACCCAGTCGCGGGTGTCGCGGGACAGCGAACTGTGGTGCAGGGCGATCAAGCCGGCCCAGTCCGGCCGCGCCTCCAGCAACGCCTGATACCAGATTTCCGACTGCGCCCGCGTGTTGGTGAACACCAGGCTGCTGGCGCACACCTCCAGTTCGGCGACCACCTGCGGCAACATCTTCAGACCGATATGCCCGGCCCAGGGAAAACGCTCGATCTGCGGTGGGAGCAGGGTATCGACACGCAGCGTTTTATCGCTTTGACCCTGAACACTTACGCCACCGCCCTGTGGGATCAACACCTGTTCGGCGTGGGATTGACTGCCAAGCGTCGCGGAAACACCCCAGACAATCAGTTGCGGATGCCAGCGGCGCAACCGGGCGAGGGCCAGTTGCAATTGCACGCCGCGTTTGTTGCCGAGCAATTCGTGCCATTCATCCACCACGACCATGCGTAGCGTCGACAACGCCGTTTGTGCGTCGGCGCGGGCGAGCATCAGGGTCAGGCTTTCCGGGGTGGTGATCAGCGTGGTCGGCAGGCGTCGGTTCTGCCGGGCGCGCTCGCTGCTGCCGGTGTCGCCGGTACGCAGGCCGACGCTCCAGGGAATCTGCAGATCGTCCAGCGGCGCTTGCAGGGCACGCGCGGTGTCGGCGGCCAGCGCGCGCATCGGCGTGATCCACAACACGGTGAGCGGTTCGGCAGGCGGCTGGCGTTTGCGAGTGGTTTCAGCAACAGGCCCGGAGCGGGCAAACCGATTGAGCGCGGCAAACCACACCGCGTAGGTTTTACCGGCACCGGTGCTGGCGTGCAGCAGGCCGGATTCGCCACGTTTGACCGCCGTCCACACCTGTTTCTGAAAGGCGAACGGCTTCCAGTCGCGGGCGCTGAACCAGTGTTTGGCGAAGTCGGTGGAAGTGCCCATGCCGGCGACGTGTGCTCTGAAGGTGTTCCTTCAGTGACCGCGCCGGTAAAGGACAAGTTTAATTTTGTACAAGCACAAACCAATGTGGGAGCGAGCTTGGTCCGGGCGGCGATCCGACGAAAGCGTCTGGACATTCAAAAGATGTGTAACTGAATGTCCGCCTTCGCGAGCAAGCTCGCTCCCACAGGGTTTGGTGCAAGCCGTTATTTGAGATTGCCGCTGAGGAATTGCTTCAGGCGTTCGCTTTTCGGATTGCCCAGCACTTCTTCGGGCGCGCCTTCTTCTTCCACCAGCCCCTGATGCAGGAACAGCACCTGGCTCGAGACCTTGCGCGCAAAGCTCATTTCATGGGTGACCATGATCATGGTCCGGCCTTCTTCGGCCAGGCCCTGAATCACCTTGAGCACTTCGCCGACCAGCTCCGGGTCCAGCGCCGACGTCGGTTCGTCGAACAGCATGACTTCCGGCTCCATGGCCAACGCGCGGGCAATCGCCACCCGTTGTTGCTGGCCGCCGGATAGGAACGCCGGGTATTGATCCGCCACCCGCGCCGGCAGACCGACCTTTTCCAGATAACGGCGGGCGCGGTCGTCGGCTTCCTGTTTGCTGCAGCCCAGCACCCGGCGCGGGGCCATGGTGATGTTTTCCAGCACGGTCATGTGGCTCCACAGGTTGAAGTGCTGGAACACCATCGCCAGCCGGGTGCGCAGGCGTTGCAGTTCATCGGCGTCGGCCACGTGCATGCCGTGGCGGTCGGTGACCATGCGGATCGCCTGGCCATCGAGGCTCATCGCGCCGTCGTTGGGTTGTTCGAGAAAGTTGATGCAGCGCAAAAAGGTGCTTTTGCCCGAGCCGCTGGCGCCGATCAGGCTGATCACGTCGCCGGTCTTGGCCTTGAGCGAGACGCCTTTGAGCACCTGATGGTCGCCATAGCTTTTGTGCAGGCCTTCAACGGTCAATTTGTACATGGGACAGGCATCCTCAAGGCGAAAGTAGATAGCCGCTGCGATAGGCTTCGGCGCCCGCGACGTGGGCGATCACCATCCCGGCCGTCGCCATGCGCCGCAGCGAGCGGGCATAGAGCAGACCGGAAGCGGTGCAATGGACTGGCGTGACCCGGTCGCTGATCGGGTCGATGATTTCGGCGATTTTCTGCCCGGCTTCCAGCCACTGGCCGGGTGTGGCGCTGTACACCAGCAGCCCGCCGACAGGGGTGGCCACCGGTTCCACGCCGGCCAGCGGTGTGGCGGGATGTGGCAGCGCCGGCAAGGCTTTGGGCTCGCCGACGATGGCGCCGAAATGGATCAGGTAATCGATCAGCGCTTGGCAATCGCGACTGGCCAGCGGATGGGTGACATCCCCTTGGCCACGCAACTCGACGGTGACCGAGAAACTGCCGAGCGGAATCTCGAAGTGTTCGCCGAAGCGCTCCTTCAATTGCCACCACAGCAGGGTGAAGCACTCGTCGAACGACTGGCCGCCGGAGTCGGTGGCCAGCAGGCTCGCCTGGGATTCGATATAACGTGCCAGCGGCTCGACCTGCGGCCAGGCCTCGGGTGTGGTGTAGAGGTGAACCACGGATTCGAAGTCGCAGTGCAGGTCCAGAACCATGTCCGCATCGCAGGCCAGCCGTTGCAGGGTCAGGCGTTGGGATTGCAACTGAGTCGTGGCGGTGTGGCGAGCGAGGGCGTTGCGCAGGCTGGACCGGATCAGTTCGAGGTTGCGCTGCGGGTCGTCGCTCAGTTGCGCTTCGATTTCGTTGCCGATTTCTTCGCTGAGGTCGACGAACCAGCGGTTGAAATTCTGCCCGCTCTCCAGCTCGTAGCGGCCCAGCGGTACATCCATCAGCACCTGTTCGAGGCCGACCGGATTGGCCACCGGCACCAGCACGATTTCGCTGCGCAGGCGGCCGGCGGCTTCCAGCTCCGCCAGACGCTGCTTGAGGTGCCAGGCCACGAGCATGCCGGGCAGTTCGTCGGCGTGCAGCGAGGACTGGATGTAGATCTTGCCCTGGGCCTTGTCCGGGCCGAAGTGAAAGCTGTGGATCTGTCGTGCGGTCCCCGGCAGCGGGGCCAGCAGGTCGTGTATCTGGTGGCGCATCTCAAAAGGGTCCTAGTGGGTCGGGCCAAGGAAGGCCAGCCATCGGCGTTCGGCAAGGCGGAACAGGCCGACCAGCGCAAAGGTGATGGTCAGGTAGATCAGCGCGGCGATGCCGAACGACTGGAAGGTCAGGAAGGTCGCCGAGTTGGCGTCCCGCGCGACTTTCAGGATGTCGGGGATGGTCGCGGTGAAAGCCACGGTGGTCGAGTGCAGCATCAGGATCACTTCGTTGCTGTAGTACGGCAACGAACGGCGCAGCGCCGACGGCATGATTACGTAGGCATACAGCTTCCAGCCGGTCAGGCCGTAGGCCTTGGCCGCTTCGACTTCGCCGTGGTTCATGCTGCGGATCGCCCCGGCGAAAATCTCCGTGGTATAGGCGCAGGTGTTCAGGGCGAAGGCCAGGATCGTGCAGTTCATCGCATCGCGAAAGAAACTGTCGAGCACCGGTTGCGCTCGCACGGCGGCCAGGCTGTAGATCCCGGTGTAGCAGATCAGCAACTGGATATAGAGCGGCGTGCCACGGAACAGGTAGGTATAGAACTGCACCGGCCAGCGAATGTAGAAGTGCGGCGAGACGCGAGCGATCGACAGCGGAATCGACACGATGAAACCGAAGAAGATCGAGGCGCTGAGCAGCCACATCGTCATCGCAAGGCCAGTGATGTTCTGGCCGTCGGTATAGAGGAAGGCTTTCCAGTATTCCTGCAGGAGTTCGATCATCGTACGGCCTCCCGGGCACCGGCGGCGTAACGGCGTTCGAGCCAGCGTAGGATGAAATTCGAGGCACTGGTGATCAGCAGGTAGATCAACGCGGCGAGGACCAGGAAGTAAAACAGTTGATAGGTGCTTTTACCGGCGTCCTGCGCGGCCTTGACCAGATCGGCCAGGCCGATGATCGAAACCAGCGCGGTGGCCTTGAGCATCACCATCCAGTTGTTGCCGATGCCCGGCAGGGCGAAGCGCATCATTTGCGGGAACACCACGAAACGAAAGCGCTGGCCGCGCTTGAGGCCATAGGCGGTGGCAGCTTCGACCTGACCGCGCGGTACGGCGAGAATCGCCCCGCGAAAGGTTTCAGTGAAGTACGCGCCATAAATGAAGCCCAAGGTCAGGACCCCGGCGCTGAATGGGTCGATCTCGATGTATTCCCATTCCAGGTAATCGGTGAGCGTCGTCAGCCAGGTTTGCAGGCTGTAGAAGATCAGCAGCATCAGCACCAGGTCCGGCACCCCGCGAATCAGCGTGGTGTAGAGCTGGGCGGGCAGGCGCAGCAGTTTGACTTTTGACAGCTTGGCACTGGCGCCGAGCAGGCCGAGCAACACGGCCACCAGCAGCGACAACGCCGACAATTTGATGGTCATCCAGGTGCCTTCCAACAGCAAAGGACCGAAGCCCTTGAGGCTGAAGGCGGAGAGCCCCAGATTTTGTAAGAGGTTTTCGAACATAAATCAGCAACCTGACTGAATGAAAAAGGCGCCCATCGAGGATGGGCGCCGGGGCATTATTTGCCGCTGTACAGATTCAGATCGCCAAAGTGTTTCTTTTGAATCTCGGCGTATTTGCCATCATCGTGTAACGCTTTGATACCTTTATCCAAAAGCGCTTTCAGCTCGGTGTTACCTTTCTTAATACCGACAGCGGTCTTGGCTGGCAGCAAGTGGTTGTCGACCGGTTCGCTGACGGCGTAGTCGGCACCCTGTGGCGACTTCAGAAAGCCCAGTTCGGCCTGCAACATGTCCTGAATGCCCGCATCGAGACGGCCGGAAGTCAGGTCGGAATACACCTGGTCCTGATTCTGATAGGCCTGGGTTTTCACGCCAGCCTTGTCCAGCACGGCTTTGGCATAGGCTTCCTGGATGGTGCCTTGCTCGTAGCCGACGGTTTTGCCTTTCAGCGAGGCGACGTCGTCGGTGATGCCCGAACCTTTTTTCGACACGTAGGCCGTCGGGCCGGAGAACAGCTCGCTGGAGAAGTCGATGACTTTTTCGCGGGCTTCGGTAACGGTCATCGACGAGATCACACCGTCGAATTTATTGGCCTTGAGGCCCGGAATCATGCCGTCGAAGTCACTTTCGACCCATTTGCACTTGACCTTCAGCTCGGCGCAGATCGCGTTGCCCAGATCGATGTCGAAGCCAACCAGGCTGCCGTCTGCCGCTTTCGACTCGAACGGTGCGTAGGAAGGGTCAACGCCAAACCGCAGTTCTTTGTATTCCTTGGCCAGCGCGGAGCCGGCGGCCATGCACAACGCCAGTGCAGAAAGGGTCAGCAATGCTTTTTTCATTATTCAATCCCTAAGAACCAATATGAGCGCTTGTGGCGCGGAATGATTGTTACTGGAGCGCTTACGACTTATAGAAAGTAGCAATTTCCGAACCAGAGTCCCGAACAAGTGTTTTAAAAGGTGTAGGAAGTGCATGCCGGGGCCGGTCGGTGCACGAAAATGGGCGCGCCGGAAAAGCTGCACCAGGATGGTTCGGGGGATCATTCCCACGCGGAGCGTGGGAACGATCGGGGGAGGAGTGGGGGAAGGGGTCAGACCAGCAGGTTTTGCAAGGTCGCAAGGCTGTCGGCCTCGTCTACGGTCTTGTCCTGGCGCCAGCGCAACATGCGCGGGAAGCGCACGGCGATGCCGCTCTTGTGTCTGCGGGAGAGGGCGATGCCTTCGAAGCCCAGCTCGAACACCAGGCTCGGTTTCACGCTGCTGACCGGGCCGAATTTTTCCACGGTGGTTTTGCGCACGATGCTGTCGACTTCGCGCATTTCCGCGTCGGTCAGCCCGGAATAGGCCTTGGCGAACGGTACCAGCGCTCGCGCACTGGAGCCGGGCGGGCCGTCCCACACCGCAAAGGTGTAATCGCTGTAGAGACTGGCGCGGCGACCGTGGCCGCGCTGGGCGTAGATGAGTACCGCGTCGACGCTGAACGGATCGACCTTCCATTTCCACCACACGCCCATGTCCTTGGTGCGGCCGACGCCGTACATCGCGTCCCGGGCCTTGAGCATCATGCCTTCGACCCCCAGGCGCCTGGAGGCCTCGCGCTGGCGGGCGAGGTCGAACCAGTCGTCACCCGTCAGGATCGGTGAAGGCAGCAGCACCGGGTTGTTGCATTTGGCGATGACCTGCTCCATTTGCTCACGACGCCTGGCCTGTGGCTGGTTGCGCCAGTCTTCGCCCTGCCATTCGAGCAGGTCGTAGGCGAGTACCACCACCGGCGCGTCTTCAAGGATTTTCCGGTCCAGCGACTTGCGGCCGATCCGCTGTTGCAACAGCGCGAACGGTTGCACTGCTGGGGCTTCCGTCGATTGCGGATCGAACGCATCTTCGGTGACCGGGCGCTGGTTCTTCCAGACCACGATTTCGCCGTCGATCACCGTCCCGTCGGGCAAACCGTGCACCAGCGTATCGAGTTCGGGAAAGCGTTCGGTGACCAGTTCTTCGCCCCGGGACCAGATCCACAATTTCCCGTCGCGCTTGACCACCTGCGCGCGAATGCCATCCCACTTCCATTCCACCTGCCAGTGGCTGGCCGGCCCGAGCAGCGCGTCGAAGGTTTCCACCGGTTGCGCCAGCGCGTGGGCGAGGAAGAATGGGTAGGGCTGGCCACCGCGCTGGGCGTGTTCATCGCTGGATTCGGGAGCGATCAGTTTCAGGTAACTGGCGGCGTTCGGCCGATTGGACAGGTCGGTATAACCCACCAATCGTTGCGCCACGCGCTTGCTGTCCAGCCCGGCCATGGAAGCCAGGGCACGGGTTACCAGCAGTTTGGAAACACCGACCCGGAAGCTGCCGGTGATCAGTTTGATGCACAGCATCAGGCTCGGCCGATCCAGTTGCGCCCACAGCGCCGGCAGTTGGTGAGCGAGGTATTCCGGGGTTTCACCGCGCAGGGGCAGCAGTTTGTCTTCGATCCATTCGGCGAGCCCGGCCTCGGAGGTGTGCGGGTGTTCCGGCAGCACCAGCGAGATGGTTTCCGCCAGATCGCCGACCGCTTGATAGCTCTCCTCGAACAGCCACGGCGAAAGCCCGGACACCTCGACCGCGAGTTCCCGCAGGATCCGCACCGGCACCAGTTGCCGAGGTCGCCCGCCGGACAAAAAGTACACCGCCCACGCGGCATCCTGCGGTTGCGCCTGGGCGAAGTAGGTTTGCATGGCCGCCAGTTTGGCGTTGCTGGAGGTGGTGGCGTCTAGTTCGGCGTACAACCCGGCGAAGTCTTTCATGGTTGCACCTCGGCAACGGCGGGCGTGGCGGTGGAAAGCTCTTCTTCGTCGTCACCGTATTCAGTGTTGAAACCTTGTGCGTCCAGCCCCTGCTCGCGCAGGTGGCGCACCAGCACCCCAATCGAGCCGTGGGTGACCATCACTCGCTCGGCGCCGGTCTGTTCGATGGCCCACAACAGGCCGGGCCAGTCGGCGTGATCCGACAGCACGAAACCGCGATCGACCCCGCGCCGCCGACGGGTGCCGCGCAGGCGCATCCAGCCGCTGGCGAAGCTGTCGCTGTAATCGCCGAACCGGCGCATCCAGCTGCTTCCGCCGGCCGACGGCGGGGCGATGACCAGCGCCTGACGCATCATCGGGTCATTCTTTTTCACCTCGCCGGCGTAGATCGTTGGCGGCAGATACACGCCGGCCTCGCGGTACACCCGGTTCAGCGGCTCGACCGCACCGTGACTGAGGATCGGCCCGAGGGTTTCGTCGATGCCGTGGAGAATCCGTTGGGCCTTGCCGAACGAATAGCAGAACAGCACGCTGGCCTTGCCGGCCTCGATGTTGCCCTGCCACCACTGATTGATCTCGGCGAACACCTGGGCTTGCGGCTGCCAGCGGTAGATCGGCAGGCCGAAGGTCGATTCGGTGATGAAGGTGTGGCAGCGCACCGGTTCGAACGGCGCGCAGGTGCCGTCGGGTTCGATCTTGTAGTCGCCGGACGCGACCCAGACTTCGCCGCCGTATTCCAGCCGCACCTGGGCCGAGCCGAGCACATGGCCGGCGGGATGAAAGCTCAGGGTGACGCCGTGGTGGGTCAGGCGCTGGCCGTAATCGAGGGTTTGCAGGTTGATGTCCGCGCCCAGACGCGCGCGCAGAATCCCTTCGCCGGCGCTGGCGGCCAGGTAATGCTGGTTGCCGCCACGGGCATGATCGCCATGGGCATGGGTGATCACCGAGCGCTCGACGGGCCGCCATGGGTCAATGTAGAAGTCCCCGGCGGGGCAGTAGAGGCCCTCGGGGCGAGCGATAACAAGGTCCATGGCGTTACCGGAATGGAGGGGCTTGTTAGCTATGAGGTTGGCGCGAAGTCAGAAGTTCTATTGATTTTTCGGGGTTACACAAAATCAATGTGGGAGCCCGCCTGCTGGCGATGGCGGTTTGTCTGACACCTCATCTTCGATGTGCCACCGCTATCGCCAGCAGGCTGGTTCCCACAGGGGAGTCGCGCTTATTTTCCGGGAGTCAGGGTCAACCGCGTCTTGCCATACACCCGGTCAAAGTTCTGCGGCTGCATCGGTAGACCAATGTACTGGCCCTTGAGCCACGGATCGATGCCGTTCAGGTAGTTCGGACTCACCGGATTCCCGGATTGCCCCGTCCCGTTCTGCCCCATCAACGGTTCGCTCTGACCGAAGTCGACGATGAAACGCATCGACGGCGCACGCGTGGTGTTGAAGTCCTGGCCCCAGGCAAACGCCGCCGTGTTGAGGGTGGTGTGGTCGCCGCCCGCCGCGATTGGCCCGCGAACGGTCTGACCATTGGCATTCTTCCACTCGTAACGGTGCAGTTTGCCCCATTGCCAGGCTCGGCGATCACCACCCAACTGACTGTCGCCAGCGCTGATCGCTGCCGCCAGACTGCGGGCGAGGATCGCCGGTTTGTCTTCTTTTTGCGGGGTACGGGCGTCGTCCCAGAAAGGACTGTCTTCGCGGCCCAGCAAATGATCGGCCTGGGCGGCGTAGGACAAATCGCCACTGGCGATAAACGCTTTCCACGCCGGGCTGCCCTGCGGGCCTAGCTCGTCGAGGAAGATCTGCTTCATGCTTTCCTGCAGGAACAACTCGTAGATCACCGCGTCGGCGGAGGTCGGGCTGAGCTTGCCGTCGAACGTCATCAGACGTGTATAGGCTTCGCGCGCCTTACTACGCTCGGCTTCCGGCAGTGCGTCGATCGCCTGTTTCAGCGGCTGCGCCATGCCCGGTGCTTCGAACATTTTCTTCAGCTTGGCGGCGAAGGTGGTGGTCTGGTCGTACTGCATGGCGATCACACTGCGACCGTCATGCTTGCCGCTGCCAGCCAGTTCTGCCAAGCGCTCGCCACGCTCCGGGGCTGCCCAGGAATTGGACAGTTGCATGCCGTAGCCGTGAGGAATGACCCGCTGGTTGGCGGTGCCGAGCCAGCCTTGGGCCGGGTCCTGATCGTACGGGTGCAGCATCGGGTCGGCGTAACCGTCCCAGTCATAGCGACCTTCCCAGCCCGGCGACGGCAACAGACCTTCACCTTCACGACGGTTCGGGAATCGTCCGGTAACTTGCCAGCCAATGTTGCTGGCGTCGGCAAACACCAGATTCAGCGCGATGGCGCGGATTTCCCGGCTGGCGTCCGAGGCACGTTCAACGTTCTGGGCGCGGCTCAGGTCGAAAAACGCATCGAGGGATTTGTCATCGGTGAAGCTCGGCGTCTGCAAGGCCAGGCCGAAACCCGCGCCCTGAGCGGCAGCCTGGGTGCTGTTGAGCAGCGCGCCATGGCGGGTTTCGTACACCGCTTCGCGAATCGGCCGCTGGCCTTTGACGAAGTAGGTTTCGTTGCGCACGGCGACCGGTTGCCATTTGCCGTTGACCTCGTAGGTCAGGCTGCTGCCCTGACGACGGATTTTTTCCAGGAACAGGTCCTGGTTATCGCCGAGCACGCTGGTCAGGCTCCACGCCACCTTGCCGTTGAAACCGCCGAGCACCATCGGCAGACCGGCCACGGTCACGCCGGCGGCCTGGTATTTCGGAGCGCGGATCTGCACGAAACTCCACAGCGACGGCGCGGCCAGCGGGCCATGGCTGTCGCTGGCCAGCAGGCTCTTGCCGCTGCGGCTGCGTTGCGGGGCGATGGCCCAGTTGTTCGACGACTGACTGCCCAGCAGGTTGATGGCGGCCAGTTGTTCGCTGGCGTTGCTCAGCTCCGTCAGCCCCGGAATCTGCCCGTTGAGCTTGATGCCTTGCAGCTTGTCGGCTTCGGCCAGCGGCAGGTTTTCGTCGGGAGCGGACGGGGTCAGCCACGCGAGTTTGTCGTTGGTAACGGTCTGCGCCAGCACCAGCGAGGCAATTTCTTCCGGCAGGTTCGCCGACTGGCTGAAGTTCAGCAGGCAGAAGATCAGCGCCGAATCTTCCGGTTTCCAGTATTCAGGCTTGTAGCCGCTGGAAGCCAGATCCCCCGGCAGTTTGTCGGCGTAGCGGAACAGGTAGGCGTTGACGCCCCGGGCATAGACTTCGAAGAAACGCTTGAGCCGTGGCGACGAAGCCTTGTACAGCTCGCCGGCGCTTTTCTTCAGGTTGACGGCGCGCATGTAGCGGTCGGCGTCGAGCATCGACGCACCGGACATTTCCGCCAGACGACCTTGGGCCAGCAGGCGCAGGGTGACCATCTGATTGATCCGGTCGCTGGCATGCACGTAACCGAGGGCGAACAGTGCGTCGTGGAAGCTGTTGCTTTCAATCAGCGGCATGCCCATGGCATTGCGGCGTACCGAAACGTTCTGCGCCAGGCCCTTGAGCGGCTGCACACCGGAGGTCGGCGGGAGGGTGTCCTGGGCGTTCCAGGTCTGACAACCGGTCAGGCTCAGAACACCGGCCACTGCTGCGGCAACGCCGAACCGGGGAAGAAAATGTGAAAGGGCTGGCGAGGCCATGGCAAAGCTCCTGCGGGGGTGTAGAGGCTGGGGGCGCAATAAAGCCGCTACGTTAGTGAGCAGGAGGGGGCCGCGCAAGCGGGGCGAGCGGTTATTTCTTCCCGTTGATCGTTCCCGCGCACGGGAACGATCAGGCCGGGTGACTCAAGCCTTCGGCGGATTGATCTTCTGCACCAGCGCATAGGCCTTCACGGTCGCCGGGCGGTCTTTGATGTGGTTGAACCAGCGCTGCACGTTCGGGAAGTCTTCCAGGTTCTGGCTCTGCCACTTGTGCGAGACGATCCATGGGTAGATCGCCATGTCGGCGATGCTGTATTCGCTGCCGGCGACGAACTCGTTGTTGGCCAGTTGCTTGTCCAGCACCCCGTACAGGCGCGCGGTTTCATCGATGTAGCGCTTGATCGCGTAGGGGATTTTTTCCGGGGCGAACTGGCTGAAATGATGGTTTTGCCCGGCCATCGGCCCCAGCCCGCCCATTTGCCAGAATAGCCATTGCAGCGCCACCTGGCGGCCACGCAGATCCTTGGGCAGGAACTTGCCGGTCTTTTCGGCGAGGTACAGCAGGATCGCCCCGGACTCGAACAGCGACAACGGCTCGCCGCCATCGGCCGGCTCATGATCGACGATGGCCGGGATGCGATTGTTTGGCGCGATTTTCAGAAAGTGCGGCTGGAACTGCTCGCCCTGGCTGATGTTGATCGGGTGCACGTTGTAGCGCAAGCCCGCTTCTTCGAGGAACAGGGAAATCTTGTGGCCGTTGGGCGTGGTCCAGTAATACAGGTCGATCATGGAAAGCTCCAAATCAGGAAAATGGCTTACGTGCGGACAGCAAACGCCGGCTTCAGGTTGTCCCGTGTGCGTTCGATAGCTTGCTTAGGTACAGGAGGTGATGCTCAAGTACGGGAAATTCAATGACCCCGCGTGAGAAAAATCGCCATGGAGCTCAAGGCCAACGCTGCACTGATCATCATCGACCAGCAAAAGGGCATTCTGGAGCCGCGTCTGGGGCGGCGGAATAATCCGTCGGCCGAAGAGCGGATTCTTGATTTGCTGGGCTTCTGGCGACGCAGTGGGCGGCCGGTGATCCACGTGCAGCACCTCTCGCGCTCGCCGGAATCAGTGTTCTGGCCCGAGCAGTCAGGTGTGGAATTTCAGGACAGGTTTTTGCCGCAGGACGGCGAATGGCTGATCCAGAAACAGGTACCGGATGCGTTTTGTGCGACGGGGCTTGAAGCGAAATTGCGTGAGGCGGGGATCGGGCAATTGGTCATCGTCGGCGTGGCGACGAACAACTCGGTGGAATCCACGGCACGCACGGCGGGCAATCTGGGGTTTGACGCGTGGGTGGCGGAGGATGCGTGCTTTACCTTCGACAAGGCCGATTATTTCGGCACGTTGCGCTCGGCAGAGGAGGTGCATGCGATGTCGCTGGGGAACTTGCACGGGGAGTATGCGACGGTGGTCAGCAGTGCCGAGATTCTCGGGGTCGTCCGATAGGGATTTGTTATATGTGCTATCGCCATCGCTGGCAGGCCAGCTCCCACAGTGGAGTGCATTCCATCTGAAGGAACCGGATCCCAATGTGGGAGCGAGCCTGCTCGCGATGACGATCGATCAGGCGAAGAAAGTCTTCGCCCGAAACATCAAGCGCCGTGGCATTTCTTGAATTTCTTGCCGTTACCGCATGGGCAAGGGTCGTTGCGGCCAACGTCTTTCAGGGCGTTGCGCACCGGTTCCTGGTGGGCATGGCCGCAGTTCGGGCCGTGGACATGGCCATGGTCGTGATCATGGTGGTGATGGTCATGATCGTGGTTGCAGTCAGGGCCATGGACATGAGGTTGCTGGGTCATCGGGGTCACTCCGTAATCAAATCGGCGGGGATTATCACGCCATTGCGCGCCAGGTGCACGTAGTGAGCGATGAATAAACCGGTTTCCATCTCGCCCTCCAGTCGATAGGGAATCTGCTGGTTCGGGTTTTTCAGCATCTTCACCACCTCCTTCACCTTCGGCCACAGGTTGGTACGGATCGGCACCTTATAAAATTTGCTGCTTTTGGGGCTGACAGTGATCCAGTGTTCATGCTCGCCGTCGGCCAGCAGCATGTCGGCCAGATGCACACGGTATTCCAGGCCGCGCACGGTCAGGTCGCTGTCATTGGGGTTATCGATACGAAAATGCAGGATGAATTTCTGTTCCAGCAACTTGGCGCGCACCACTTCGACTTTCACCAGGTGCACGGCGGGGTCGAGGGAATCGTCGGTAAACCAGGACGCGCAGCCGCCGAGCCCCAGAAACACGAGCAGTGAGAAGATCTGGAATGTGCGCCAATGACCGAGCATGGTTTAACTCCCTTTGCCGCCCAGTCTAGCTTCAGCTGCCGAAATACCCCGCGCAGCATTTCTTGAACTTCTGGCCGCTGGCGCACGGGCAGGCGTCGTTGCGGCCCAGTTTCAGTTGTACGGTCGGGTCGATGAAGTACCAGCGCCCGGTGTTCTGCACGAACGACGAGCGCTCGCGGTGGCTGTGTTCGCCCTGACCGTCATGCCAGCGTGCGGTGAAAGTCACGAAGGCGTGTTCCGGCTGGCCCCCGAGGACTTCCGAGCTTTCCACGTCCAGGCCGAGCCAGGTGCTTTGGGCGCTCCAGTCGCTGATCGACTGGCGGTCCAGCCCCGCTTGCTGGGCGGGCAAAGTGGTCGCCACCAGGTAATCGATCAGGCCCAGCACATAGGCGCTATAGCGCGAGCGCATCAGGGCTTCGGCACACGGGGCCGGATGGCCGGCGTGATAGTGACCGCAGCAGGCATCCAGCAGATTGCCGCTGCCGCAAGGGCAAATGGCTGTACTCATTCGATCCGGAGCCTTGCTAACTGTTATATGTGTTTTATTTTCCATAAATCAGTCACTTACCGAAATTAACTTTTTTCACTTGTTCAGCTCATGTAGCAAATGAGCCATCAGCCTCATTGCAACTCCACGGCAGCCTCATCGAGTGTTTGTCAGAGGTGAAGCTTAGTCTATGAGGATCATGCTATACGGAATCGTCAAGGGCATTACATTCAAACTCCTCGTTTCAGATAACGGCGTTTTTAGTCCTACAGTGCTAATCAACCCGATTCCAATGCATTTGACCCAGGAGCTAAGAAGGGAGCCGTACGCGACAGTTAAAAACTTCGCAAGGTTTATCGCTGTACGGTCTACGGCGAAGAAAACCAGCAGAAGGGTACCCGGCAAGATGAAAGGAAAGGACGTAAACCAGTATGGGCACATAACTGAGGGCCTCTGTAAGGGGCTACAGTTTGACTCGCTGGTTGTCCGGCGCAAACCAAAAACCGGTTCAAAAAATCCGGTGGAATGGCGCCGGGAGGTGCTGATTACTAAGAGGCTTGTTCGCATCAGCCACAGAAGGGCCAGACATAACCCTCCAATGATGGCGAGCAACAATTTTACCGTGCGTGCTTTCGAACGGTCGCGCGGCGCGATAACCCGGTCTTTGCTCTGGAGGTTCAGAGCCAACTCACGATTTTCCATCTCCAGTTCGCGCTTCTCATCCAGCATTTGCCGCAATGTTTTCCCGGTTCAGGCTAAGAAAGGCATAGGTTTGATCTGCTGCCAGTGGCAAATGGATGGGGGAGATCTCGATTTCCGTCTTGACGAACTCAGGGTCGTATTAGAACAGACCCAGCGTTGTCTTCCTCTCAAAGCAAGTCGCCGCCAAAAGATTGTACAGATACACCTTCGCAGTAATCACTACTGAACCTCTCTTAGCAAATTTGTCCCTAGGCGGTGAAATTACCGTGCCCCCCGACCGAGCCTTGAGCGGTCAACCTCCCTGTTCGGGCCCAGGTGGCTCGTACCTGGGAAATTGCCCCCTGCTTGACCACCCGTTTGCGCTGTATATGACCCCCCATTTGCATTGGATCTGACCAGCTGTTTGCATGGGACGTGACCAGATGCTTTGAATGGATTCATCAGAGCATGAGAATTTTGCTCTCGGCCATATTCAGCTCACAGTTGAGTAATTGCACGAGGTTGCCCCCGATTTGCTTTCGACCTGACCAGTCATGTGCACCGTATTTGACCCGCAAGATTTGTGGAGACATGACCTGCAGAGAACGGCCAGAAGCTGACAATCATGACCGACCGCTTACGGCCAAAAGCGGACGTTCTGGAGCGACCGCTGTCGGCCAGAAGCAGCCATTGATCGAGCTCCTCGTCTGGCCGGCTGCTGTTTGCGGCTGAGGGCAGCAAGCGACCCAAGGCTGCCGCGGGATACCAACCGGGGTGACCCGCATGGAACGTCAACATGCTTCTACTTAGCTTTCAGGTGACTTTTATCTCTGTTCTGATAGATGATCCTAAATGGTCGGAGACGTGGAGAAGAACGTGGACGAGAGGATTTTGCAGCTAATTGGAGATGCTCAGTTCGAGCGTGAGCTCTACGAAGCCGCGACATTGAACCTGGAAGACCGCAGGAACAAGCTGCGGTTTCATAACTTCGCATTCGCTATGCGCGAGTTGGTGGGTCACACGCTGAAGCGACTTGCTCCAGATGCTGAGGTGAGAAAGTGCATATGGTGGCAGGAAAAGGCAGAAGGTGTTGTCCCGCAGGTAACTCGAGTCGAACGGTGTGTGTATGCAACGCAGGGCGGACTTTCCAATCACTACGTGCGGACGAAGCTGCGGCTTGACTTCGCTCAAGAGTTCAATGAACTTCGAGATGCCGTAATCCGTTTGAACGGTTACGTCCACATCACACCTGAAGTTTTCCAGTTGGAAGACGACGATATCGAGCACCTCGCACTGGAAACAACCGAAGCCGTCGCCGTTCTTATGGCATGCATTCAGGAATGCAGAGCCGCCGTTGGAGATCGGTTATCAAGTGCGATCAGTGATGCAACAGTCCAGCAGATTGTCGGGGAAAGCTTGGACGCTGTAGATGAGCTAGCCACGCACTATTCTCTCGAGCAAATCTATGTGGATTCGCATGAGGTGACCTGTATCACCTCGGAGACCGTACATATCAAAGTAAGCGGTAGCCTAGGCGTGACACTCCAGTGGGGTTCCAACTCTGATCTCAGAAGGGGCGACGGAGCCGAACTGGATGAATCCTTCGAATACACTTGCGAATTGACCTGTGAAGCGGCAAATCCAGATCCTGAGGCGCTTGAGTTCGTCGAAGACTCGTTGATGGTAGACACGGGTGACTGGCACGATCATGAGGATGAATGGAGCGCCCCTACAATAGATACCTTTCAGGATCCCGAGCCTCTCGACGCGACTGATATGCGGTCAGACTTCTAGATTCAGTTGTTTATATATCCCGCAAGAACGGCTGTTATGGGTCTATAGCTGCCTGCCACTGGTAACTGGCAGGCATCGGCCAAAAAGCCTCCTAAATCAACATCGAATTAGAAGGCTTCTTTACATTATTATTTAAAACAGTTAATGACCGTCATTCAGCGGGCCTACGCAACTCGATTGTCAGCTGTCATATCAGGAAAACACTCCGCTGAAATAGCAGGCCAGTCTTTGTATTTCTTAATAAGCCCCGGATCCTTTTCAAGCTGTTTTTTCATGAGCCTTTTAGCATCCGCATATTGATCAAGAATGGAAAATGCACAAAGTTTAACTTCGTCCGACTCGCTCAATCCAGCCAAGTTTCTGAGCGCAACAAGATTAAGTGTAGGGTGTGACAATTTCTTTGCAGCGACTTGCAAGTTTATTACAAAAGCTTCCGAGTCAAAGTCTTTCAGTTGATCAGTGTATTGACTGGCAAGAGCTATAACGGCTCTATAGTCCTCAGACTTCAGCAGTAAATATGTCCGTTTAGTGAGATAATTCTCAAGAGTCGCACCGTCTGCGAATGCACGCTCCAAACTTTGGCTCGCTAATTCAAATTCGCCTTCAAGCGTATAAATTTCACTCAGTGTTTCATAGTAATAACTATTTATCAGCTCGTATCTTTCTGTCTCAAGCTTTGTTCTTAACGTGCTAATTTCTTCTGAGTTAAACTCTATAGGTAGTTCTAAGATATCACCTATATACGCACCTAGCTCTCTCTGAGTTAGCAAGGACTCTAAGCCTTTTCTTGCAAGTGCCTCATCATTTTCAATTGAAAATAAGTACCTTATCTTTGCAAGGCTAATTTTAACGTGCTGATGAGCGTCAGGTGTGTAGGCTTGAAAAAATTTCCGTATTTTTTCTTTAAGATCCTTGTTTTCATCAATTCCGTACACATGTTCAAAAGCCTTAGCAATAACAACTCCCACACTGCTTTTTTTGTTCAATGAAGACTTGTTCATTAGCTCAACAAACAGATCTAACAAACCGGACAGCTCAGCTTTTTTGCAGCCGAAATCAAGTTGCGCCTCAAGTAATTCGATAGTTTGTTGATGTTCAGGATGCCGCGTTCTAGCAAGCTTAATTAAATCTGCTACTTCTTCCTTAATGCGTTTCCTTTCCTCTACATCCTTTGAACGATGGTAAAGCAACGAGAAAAGATCCATAGTTTTATCCCAGGCAGAGTTATCCAGGCTGGGATCGATAGTCAGACTTTTTTCCAGGTGTTCTCTTGCGAGCTTAACAAGCTTTTCATCAACGCCCCCACCCTGCATAATAATTCGAATTATCGTGTTGGCGGCATTGTTTCTTACGGATACACTGTAAGGATACTTCAGCACCAGCTCACTATAAAATCTATCTCGCTCAGCAAGCTTTTTGATTGATGCGGCTTTTTTCAAATGATAGCCGATGTTGTTGGGGTCTAGCTCAATAAGCTTATCGCACCAATAGGTAACTTTTTGATCGTCGCCGAGTTTTATATGTATCGTTATAAATTGTTCAATGTATATTTTTTTCTCTACAGCGTTGCTCGCCTTTAAATAATGAACATTGCACATTTCCAACGCATTGGCTAGATCAAGGCTCTCGGTCAATGACTGTATTTCCAAGAGATTGCGCACATCCTTCACGCCAAGACGAGACGACTCGTTTGTTTGTGATAGTTGCTTAATGAAACTTGATATGTCTTTCGAGTCGCCATCCTCTTTTATAGATAAAATCTCTTTCCCGATAACTTCATTTCTAGATAAGCCAAAGCTGTCATCAACTATCTGGCGAATTGTCATTTCCAACTTTGACTGTTTTGTGCTGGAATTCAGGTTCAATTCCTTGCCGATAGTTTGCGAATGTATCTCCGCAAACAGTTCATCAAATCCATCTATCAATACCGGATAAACTTTGTCTTTCCAAATGAGATTTCGTAAGTTATGGCACACTTCATCGCCTGGGCGTAAACACCAGTAGATACCGTTTTTTAGATAATTTTCTTGCTTAACCAAGAACTCTAAGACATCCATAATGGAACGATCACACCCAGAATACCCGACAACAATAAGCCCGTATTCTTTACAAAATTCTACAAACTTTTCTTTGGTATTTTGCTCCAGGGATTCCGTTTCTCTGAGAGTGCTTTTTATATCATCAAACAAATAGTCCCCATGCAATTTTACTATCTTCGGTCTTTTAGAGGTAATTGATACGGATCTAATTGAAGAGTCATGAGCACATACAATTGGCCTTTTATTTGAGAAGACATAAAAGGCTTCATTAATCAAGTCGTCAAAGTTTGTTGTAAATATCGTATTGAAATAGTTATAATCGACCAGCGAGACCAGGTATGAATAACCGATAGAAGGTAATTTGCTATCTACTTCCTGCTCAACAAAACGTCGTCTTTGTGTTGGAAGATCAAATTTTTTCTCGAACAACGAAGAGTAAGGATTGTCCGAGTTGTACCAGCTAGGATGCTCTTTTTCAAAATAATTCTTTGCCTGATGTGCATCTAGCGACTTGACTCTTTTGAATCGCTCATATAACTCATTAGCCCATTCATCGGTGAGCTGACCTGCAGTCCTTATGCCGGAGGTGACAGAAGCTCCAGCACCTAGAAAAATGCTGTAATTCGCCGGGCTACTTTCTTCTTTAGTTTTGATGTGACGTATAAGGTCCGTAACAGTCCTTAACTTATGTGTAAGCTCGCCAGCCTGTCCATCCTTATTTCCAAAAATGTCCTCTGCTTTCATTGCTACTCCTTATTATATTTATCTCAATTTCCGATCCACGAGACTTACATTTAAATGTTTTATGCAATCGCTTCTCAAATTTGTCGATTCGAAGCAGACAGTCCGATAGTGGCTATATGATGCCCTCGTGTCCACATGCTCTTAGCTCATTTCGAAATAACATTCTGAAAAATCACCATGACGGGGTATAAAAAAAGGGACTCTGTTTCTATGCGGGTCAATGATGACCGTTTGGAATCAGTGGTCGCGAAGACGATAAAGTTAGTCTTCTGGGCATTAATTGCCGCTGGTTGCCTTGGCAAGTCTTATCGCTTTCGGCCGAAAACTGAGCAGCCACTAGCGTCCGCTTATGGCCGAAAGCGGTCAGTCGGGAAGTTCGGCTATCGGCCAAAAGCAGACGCTTCCAACATTTCTGATGAAGCAGGCCGTCACTTAATCTCATTCGTTGAGAGCGCCCTACCAATACCACCCGATGACGTAGATAACTGCAACGACCCACAGAATGGTCAGTACCACATGAATTGTGGAAAAAGCAGCGTCGCTCATGGCATGCACCCTCTAGTCTGGTTGAACGATCAAAGGGAGCGGGTGATTGGGCTGGAGCTGAAGGACAGCTGCAATGCATGCCACCAATTGGTCTGGCGACCATGGCTTTTCCAGGTAGACCGTTTGACTAGGGAGAGACTCAGGGTCCAATGCGTAACCCGAGGTGAGTATCGCGCGCGTACATGGCCACTGATTTCTAACCATCGATAGAAATTCAGCGCCTTGAATTTTGCCCGGCAAACCGTAATCCACGATCACCATTGGGCAGAAGGCGTGAGGCGCTTGAAGGTACGTTAAGGCGTCGTCAGCGGTGGCGAAACTGGCAGATTGCGCACCTAACTCCGATAAAATATTGGACAACAGTAAGCGGATGATTGGATCGTCTTCGACGACTAAGATAGTGCCAGAAATGGGCGGCATCGCTTCCCAATTTGCGTTCATCGTAATGGCCCCAAGAATGGTAGGCCGCAGGTGCGACGAACGCTGACAATTATCAGCTTAGACCCATTTGTGCGAGCTCGCTACGGCAGCGAAGCGACGATTGCTTGAACAAGGAATGCGCGGAGTTCAAGCTCTAGAGGCGCTTGAGCGCGTCACAAATTACTTCCAGATCGTCCCAAGGCCGCCCCTGCTTAGCAGACTGCGAGCACCCGGGATCATGCATGAAGGGTTCTATCCGCTTCATCTCCGGTTGGCGAGCCTGGCATGTCTTGCAAAACACGACACCACCCGAAATTCGCCAGCGGGTATTCCATTCAATCAGGTCATCGCTAGCCGACATAAGCCACCGTTTTAGACTCTTCGCTCTCTTCTGGTTATAGCATTGTGATCGTAATTCTATGCTGAGAGTGACGAATGGCGTTCGGGCACCTCAACGACCGGCGAGCAGTTCAGGCTTTGGGAGCATCGTTACTACAGGAAAAGGTCGGGGGCGGTGATCGGTCGTTGCATCATCCGCAAAGTCCTCATTCACCAATCGAAGATGCTCAGTAGCTTCCTGGAATTTTTCCTCTGCCCTTTGGCGCAGGAGGTGGTATTGCTCAAAAGTATCGATATTGGGGTGGGCTTGACTGATCAGATCATGGGCTTGGGCGTTCAGCGCGTGCGCCTGCCGCACTATTCGCTCATTTTGTTCCAGAGCAAATTTACGACACGCACGGGCCTGGATCTGTTGAAGGCTGCTTTTCATGGAGCGATTTCCTTTGAGTTGGTTACTTAGAGGGTGCGGGCCAACAGCCACTACACCCGTTCCCGCGAGGATGTCGACGTTCAGAGAATCGGTTTACCTCCCGTTACCCCAAATCGCGAGCCGGAAACGTAGCTCGACTCATCGCTCGCCAGTAACACATAGATCGGCGCCACTTCGACCGGTTGGCCCGGGCGGCCTAGCGGTGTTTGTTCGCCAAAATGACTCACTTCATCCGGAGGCATGGTCGAAACAATCAGCGGGGTCCAAATAGGTCCCGGCGCGACGCTATTGACGCGGATGCCTTTCTCACCAAGCAATTGTGCGAGACCCGCTGTGAAATTGGCGATGGCTCCTTTGGTCGTGGCATAAGCCAGCAAAGTCGGCTTGGGCGCATCGGAGTTTATCGAGCTGGTGTTGATGATCGAGCTGCCTGCTGACATGTGCGGAACGGCTGCCTGACAGATCCGGAACATCGCAGTGATGTTGATATCGAAAGTCCGGACCCACTCATCGTCCGAGATGTCAGCAAGGTCGTGATGAGTCATCTGGTAAGCGGCGTTATTTACCAGCACGTTGATTCGTCCAAATTGTTCGACTGTTTTACTGACGATGTCGCGGCAATGCTGCTTCTCTGCCAAATCACCCGGCAATAACACGCACTGACGACCGGCTTGCTCCACCCAGCGTGCAGTTTCCTGGGCGTCTTCATGCTCATCCAAATAGGCGAGTGCCACGTCCGCCCCTTCACGGGCAAAAGCGATGGCCACGGCCCGGCCTATGCCACTGTCCGCACCGGTAATCAACGCCACTTTGCCGGATAAGCGGCCTGAGCCTCGGTAACTTTCTTCCCCGCTATCAGGGTAGGGATCCATGGCCCGTTGCGAGCCAGGGACAGATTGCTGCTGAGGGGGAAACGGAGGGCGGGGATATGAGGGCATCTGAATAACTCCCGAGAATGGCTGGCATTGGCTCGTCTTCCCCCGGCCTAACGGTGGAGAGAGGACACTTCATGGAGTTGAGAGAAGGGCGCAGCAGTTAAAGTTGATAATTGTTTCCGTTTCCGCGACGAGTGGTCCGCGCTGACCTTCCGAAGGGCCGCTTCTGATCAAAAGCTACCTGCCGATGGGCGCACCTATCTTTCGCAGACAGGCTTGCAAGTGAGAGCCCCGCAGGTCGATTTTTCATTGCCCGCTCATCTGTTCGAACGCATTCGGTGACGCCCCTAGCTTCCAACGAATACGACCCAGTCTTTCTGGGTTTTCATTGGTGAGGTGGTTATGTTTACCGAGTCGAATTACGAAGACCACACGCAAGCTTCTGTTCCTTCCAAGCCTGAACCTGGAACAGATGAGCCGGCACTTGATCCTCAAGATCCCAACAAGTACGACCCTCTGAAGAATCCATCCGATGATCGTCCAGAGAATTGGAAGGATCCCGCGGAGCGAGTGACGCCAGAAGCGGATGAAGAGACGCCGCTATCTGACGACAGGAGATAAGAGAAGCCCGGCAGATAGCCGGGCTTTTTTACCAGCCATTCGTCAACTGCTGGGCACTCATCTTGCGGGGTGGTTTCTCACGCTTACGCAAACCCGCGAAACACGGAGAGGCATCATGAACAGTGACGAAAATGCTCTTGGTAAACAAACGCGGCGGACCGTGCTGCACACGACGGACAATCAAACCGGGCAGGCCACAACGCGCGATGAGCCCGAGGTGCCAATGCCACCCGATGACGAAGCGCCAATGGAGGAGGACATGTCCGACGTCGAGGCGGCGAATTCGGTGGCAAGCGAGCACCCTGGATCTGGTCGCGACGCTGGTACAGCGGATGCCGACGATCAGAACCGGGAAAAAGAGTCACGCAATGGACCGGCAAGTGATCCTGAAGCAGGCGCCTGAGGCGAAAGCATCCCTTCGCCCCGCGCGCGCGGGAATTGTTTACTTCTGCTTGCTGAGCTTGGCCCTTGCCTCATCCCAGGCCTTTTTACCCTCCAAAACCTTGGCGTCTGCGGCGTTTCTCGCGTTCTGAAACTTGATCATCGCTTCAGGTGATTCCGCTGCATGGGTCAACAGTTCATAGGCGATTGCATTGAGCCGATCCGCTTCTTGAAAAAGCTCATTACTGCGGTCGGTCGCTGCGTACCAGTCGGATGTAGTGATTGAGCTGCATTTCATGTGTTCCTCGTATTCGCGTCAGTTGCGCCTTGTCGATTTGAAGAGCGCCTTTGTAGGGTGGACTCTCAGGGTATTGGCGGATTCCATTCGAACTGCGGTCTGGGGGCGATCGGCTGGGCGACTCTCCAAGCGAAGTTCGACTTTCTGTCGGTGAAACACCTTACAGAGACGACAACGTCGGACAAAGGAGGTCTGCTCTGCGGTGTAGATTATTTTTGTAACGTGTGATCGGGTCGAGATTTCGGCTTCACTGTCGCGCCGTCTAGACTTCTCCCCATGTGATGGCGGCGGATGAACGCCACTTCACATCGGTGATGCCGAATCGTTCCGCCATGGGTTTTGAAAAGCGTTTGAGAGGAGGGCGCCCAGGCTTCGGTATAGGGGCAATGCCGGCGTCGCAGCTTGCCCATTGCCAAGCCTCGACGTTGTTCATCAGCTTGGTTCGAATGACGAAAGACTTCGGCACACCATAGAGGTCGTACTCAATAACATAAATATCCGTTTGGCTCACAGGTCCGCTCCTGTTGGCTGATGAGCTAGTGATATTTGTGGCGGGAAAAGATTCAAAGAATTGTCTGACAATTCATAATTGGCTGATTTGAATCACACACCTGCGTGATATTCACTCTACGCAGCGTCTCTACTTCCGCCGGGGCTTTTTCCTGGTGCCCTGATGGGGAGGCCCTGTGATGCCAAACGAATCAGATACGCGGGAGTTGGTGCTTGCGTGGAGGAGCCAGCAAGCCAGAACCTCTGTGCAGTTGCGCGGTCTTGTGCCGTGGCTGCGATTCGGATCACCTGCGGCGGTGATACTCGTCGCCAGGTGTTTCCTGAGTGTGGCGAACATCCGCAATATCACGAACCGTGGGACTGACGCCAAGCGACCAGGTCGGACGCCTGAATAGAGGAGTCCCAGCCAGCATTCCTATGCTTCGATTTGCTCGGGGCAGTTGAGTTGCTCATTCAGCTCTTGGCAATGACTCTCTGCCTGTGCAGCTTGTAGGAAGTTCTGATTGATCGCCTGGCCCGTACGGACATCGACGACACGATAATAGAAACCGTTCAAAACGCCGTTGGCGGGTCTCTTTTGCACGATGAACATTTCTTCCATGCCGGCACTCCTTTTAATCAATCTTTACACCCTAGTAGCTTGAATTTCATTTTCCAGTGAAACGGATGAGTGGGGTTTCGCTTTATCGATTACCGATCCGCACCTTACCGTGAGAGCTTGCGCCGTGGCCCAACACCTATTCCGGAACCAGCCTTTGTGATATTTCGCCGTTGAGTCTCCTGCACTCGGCTTCGGCCGCGCTGCGTGATGCATAACAGTTTCCCAGTCGACACTTATTTTCGTTGTCGTAGATATTGAAACTGAGCTGATCGATTGAGCGATAAGAGGCCGTCGCACGATACGACGGACATGACCTTAACGGATCTGCCGGAACGACCGCATATCTAAAAGTCACGGGGTGTACCTCAGTAAACGAGGCAGGTCGGATCGTTATGCGTAGCCGTCCGTTCCCTTTGAATCAACGCCAACGGTGGATATCCGATGAACAGTCGGTTGCTGATTGACCTTCACAACTCAGGCTTTCTCATGGGCAGACCAATGCTACCCAAGTCGCTGCTTGAACTGTCTGAATCGTCGAGTCCATGCAGCTCGGCCGCTATTACGGGAAGGGTGTTGGTAGACCGCTTCATCTGTCCTTCGAATTCTCAAAAAAGCGAGACAGTCTCTTGGTCGAACATTTCGAGCAATCATTCATCTGAGCCAATCCGCGGTCGTTTCAACCATAAGTGGATAGCATCAATGAATCCCGGAGAGTTTGTTAGGGTTCGAATGATTACCGCCGACCAAATGCGCGCCCCCAACTATGCTTGGTCTTTTCGGCTGGAGTCGATGCCATGTCCCACGAATACTCGTTATCCGACCTTCTGGAAAGGATGTACCAGAATCAACTCGGTCTGGAGGCTGCTCTGATGGAGCTGACTCTTCTTGTTGAACAGCAAGGCTTTACGGACGTTGGAGACAACGTTCGCAGCGCACTGTGGGGGATTGGTGAAAACGCCGGTCACATCAAGCAGGGGCTGGCCAGGCTAAAGTCGAGGAGCAAGGATAACTAAGCCGGACGAGAAGAATATTGGGAGCCGCCCGTTCTATTCGTTCCATTTGCTTACTTTCATCGCGACCGAAGGTGGACGATACGGTGCTAGCCGTTAAGAGCCCAATGTCTCACTTCTTGGAAAAAGGCCTGAGCCATGCTTTGAAGGCATTCCTGGCAATGGTTCTTCCGAGTGAAGTTTCAAAGCAAAGCCCTTTCCAAAGTATCGTTCAGCTCACCCGCTAGGAGGCAATCGCTGCAGTCAGGCAACTTGGATAAATACTCCCCAGGACCCAAGTAGGGCCCAGAATGACGCAAAAATCCATGGCGTACGGACCGAGAACAACAGTGCTTTTCGATAGCCCTTGTGCGTTGATTCGCGCTCGCAGAACAGTGGCGATTCGTCATAGGCCATACCCATCAAGGGCTCGCTACGTAACAACTCGCTCTGCTTGTAGTACCAGTGGTCGATGATGTCGTAAGCGGCGCGAATGCCGGGCCATGCATTGAGTGAACTCAATACGCCCAGTAGCGCGAGAAAGGGGGGCACGACGAGGGTGAACAGCTTGCCCCACTCTGGATTGAGATTGCCCATGCTGGAGGCGAAGGCAATGACCAGAAACGACTGAGCGGCGAGGTAGGCGTCGGTTCGATTGGCCAGGATGCTGGTCTCGTACTGGATCTCCCGGCGGTAGAAATCCAGCCGTTCTTTCGGCGAGCCGAACATCTTGGCGTTATGTTCCGTGAGCTCGCTATCACTGGTTTGACTCGTCAGTATTCTTGGCACGAGAAGCGTCCTGGTATTCGCATTCGCAGACCATTGGGAGACATAGGTCTGCGAAAGGTTCACTTTGAGCGCTGACCTGAAGTGCTCTTCACGCCATGCTTGTGCCTGCGAAAATAAAAGGAATTTTCCTTCGTGCATTTCCTCTCCTGTCTATGACGTCCGATCTGCGGTTCCTACGGGGGAGAACTTCATGACATCGATAGAGTGCCTGAGCGAAACACAAGTCGCATCTCGTGATGGGCTAACCCGATCTAATCGCGAGGTCTATGAACTGCTGCTGAAGGAAGAGCCTGAGGCAGATGCCGTTGCCTCAATGTTTCTCCAGCGACACCTGGCAAGTACCAACACCATTGCCAATGAATTGCCGGAAGATCCGGAACAATTGTATGCATGGTCGCAAAGCCGTTGCGCCGCCGTTGCTGAACAATATGCGTCCTATCTCGGGTCACGTCGGATTGAGGCAGGGCGCCAGTATTTCCAGAACAAATCCCATGCCCTGTACTTTTTGCAGCATGTCGGCCCAACGAAACTGGTCGATGGCGCCTGGTTGGCGGGGGTGCTGCAACACGTGCAGGACATACGCTTCGATCACTTGCTGGAGATTTATCTCGAGGAGTTGGGTGATGGCGTGCCGAGCCAGAACCATGTCCGGATCTACCGTCAGCTACTGACCGTGCATGCCTGCGACGATCTGTCTGGCCTGGGTAATGAATGCTTTCTGCAAGGCGCGATCCAATTGGCGCTGGGCCGTTGCGCCGATTCAATGCTGCCGGAGGTCATAGGCTACAACCTCGGCTATGAGCAACTGCCGTTACACCTGCTGATCAGCGCCTACGAACTGCATGAACTGGGCATCGACCCACATTACTTCCGCCTGCATGTGACCATCGATAATGCCAGCACGGGGCATGCTCATCGCGCGGTCCAGGCGCTGCACGACCTCTTGCCGCCGGGGGAACAGCGGGCCGCGTTCTACAGGCGTGTAACCCAGGGCTATCGCTTAAACGATCTTGGGGCAGGCTCGGCAACCGTCATTCAGGCTTTCGACCTGCAGCGCGAAGTAATGACAATGCTGGAACGCAAAGCCGTGTTCGGCCGACATATGCATTCCGACTACTGCCGGATCGAAAATCGCACCGTCAATCAATGGCTGGCCACTCCAGGGCAGATGGCGGCCTTTCTTGATGCATTGATCCGTAAAGGCTGGATCAAACGGGGTGAGGATCCAGTCGAAAGCCGTTTCTGGCAGTTGATCGACGGTAGCCCTGCTGTGATGTTCGGTGTGTTCAGTAGTTACGAAAAGCAACTGATGCATGACTGGATCGCCGACGGGTGGCAGAGCGCTAAACAACGCGCGCGAGAGCCAGTCAAGGCCGTCGTTGAACTGGCTGAAGCAGTCAGTGATAGCGAAACCCAAGCCTTGCAGAGGACTCTGCAAACGCAGTCACCGGTTGAACAGATGAAAACCTTGATCCCATGGCTCGCACCGCAGCGGCATTGGCGTCCGGCAGGGCTTTTTGCCACCCGCCGCTTCATTGAGCTGCGCAAAGTCATTCGCTGAATATTCAGGAGGCCTCATGTCGGTACAGCAGCGAGTTGACCGTGAATTGATCGAGCTGGGTTTGCGCTTGCAGCAGGACGGTTACCGATTCACCACCCCGACACCGTTGACGCATGAGAGGGTCTTGCAACGGGCGGATAGGTGCCTGGCCAAGGATCCGCGTGATGTTTTTGGTTGGTCGATGCCCTTCGATCAAGGGCTTTTCGGCACCGAACGATTTCAGGCACTGGAATGCGCGGGAATTCTCGAACAACAAGACGGGCTTTGGCGTAGCACCGTTCGCTGGTCATCGTTGAATGATTTGCTGTTCGTTCACTCGTCTTTTCCAACCATACAAAATGACGCAGTGTTTTTTGGGCCGGACACCTATCGATTTGCCCGGGCTATCAATGCCTACCTGCAACAGCGCGCGACACCAGTCAAACATGCGGTAGACATCGGCTGTGGCGCCGGCGTCGGCGCGGTACTGATTGCCCAAGCTTATCCGCAGGCTCAGGTGATCGCGGTGGACATCAATCCGCAAGCGCTGCGGCTGACAGCGGTCAACGCTGAACTGGCCGGCACGGATAATATTGCCATTTACCACAGTGATCTGCTGGCCAGTGTCGAAGGGCGGTTCGACCTAGTGGTGGCCAATCCTCCATACATGAACGACCAACAGCAGCGCGCCTACCGCCACGGCGGTGGTGCCTTGGGTGAAGCGCTGTCGGTACGTATTGTGCGCGAGGCGCTGCCACGACTAAGTCAGGGGGGGACGCTTCTGCTTTACACCGGCGTTGCCATGGTCGCTGGCGAGGATCCTTTTCTGGCGATGATCGGATCAATGCTGGGCAGTGACTTCAGTTGGACTTATGTTGAACTCGATCCGGATGTCTTTGGAGAAGAACTTCTAAAACCCGAATATGAAAAGGTCGAGCGCATCGCGGTAACGCTGCTAACGGTCAGTCGAAACTAAACGAGACTGAGTGGTCAGCCGAGCAGCAACCCTCCTCAGGAAACCGCTAGTCGCTCAATGGGAACGTGGAGAAAGTGCCACCGTCAACTGGAAATACAAGCTCAAGAGGTCACCTCTAAATGTTCGCCGAGAAAAAGAAAAAAGCACTGACGGAGTGGCTGCAACTGGCACGAAATCCCGAGCCTCAAATGTCGATTGAGGAACAGTATGACGAGCTCCTAAAGATGGCTGACGAAATGGAAGAAGCAGGGCTCGTTTCAGCCATGGAGTGGAGACAGCTGATCCGAGACGCTGGCACCATTTTTGACTACGAGAGAGATAGATTTGAGAGCGAAATGAACTGAGCGGCCGCATTCGGCCATAAGCGATCATCCAGATATTCAGCGTCCACAATCTTCCTTTGAGCCACTAGATATTGTGGCTCATCACGCTTAGACACATCCGGTCTAGTCGTATCTTTATCTATTAACCTCAGTGTCCTAGGCTTGCAGATGCGCCTCCGAGCGTGACCTTTCAGCAGCGGGAGAACGGCATGAGGCTTTCGACGTTCATTTTTTTGAACATGGAGTCGATCTTCGTTGAGTGGGAGCATTTCGCTCGGACGGTGGTCACTCCTGTGCCAATTTCGGATCAGAAAGGCCTCAGAAATCACGCTCAGCAGATTCTTCATCGCGTTGCATCGGACATGCGTAAGTTTCAGACAGAGCAGGAGCAGATCGATAAATCGCAGGGCCGAGCGCCACCAGAAGATGAAGAGACACCAGCGCAAACTCACGCCGTACTGCGATTGATGGACGGCTTCACGCTTGACCAGATGGTTTCGGAATATCGTGCGCTGCGTTCAACGGTACTAAGGCTTTGGTTGGCTGAAGTGTTTTCGGGTGAAAGTCACCAGTTGCAGGACATGATCCGTTTTAATGAAGCGATAGATCAGGCATTGGTTGAGTCCATTGCTTCCTATGGTCGAGCCGTCGAGACCACGCGAAAAATGGTATTGGGCGTACTTGGTCATGATTTGCGCAGCCCTCTGGGTGCCATCATGATGTCCGCGGATTTGCTTCAACGGTCCAGCGAAAACACCGATCGGCGTTCGCACCTGTCGACCCAAATTGGCGTCAGCGTGCGTCGGGCCAATCAGATTGTTGATGACCTGCTGGATCTTGCGCGGTCCAACCTCGGTAATGGAATTCCGGTAAACAAGCAGCAGATTGACCTTAGTGCCGTTTGCCAATCCATTCTGGCTGAGGTCGCCGCTCGCTTCCCCGATACTGAAATAGCGCTGACTGACGCCGCCACCGTTGTAGGTCAATTCGATCCGCTGCGGATAGAACAGGCATTTTCCAACTTGGTGAACAATGCTGTTCAGCATGGTGACCGTCAGCAGCCTATTCGAGCATCACTGAAAAAATCTGCAAGAGAAGTGCATTTCACGGTGCAAAATTTTGGTGATCCCATCCCCGCAAGCGCAATGCCTTTTCTGTTCACGCCAGAAGGGCGTTACTCTTCGTTTGCCGAGAACGAAAACGGGCCGTCAGCGGGCTTGGGGCTAGGACTGTTTATCGCCGCAGAAGTCGTGAAAGGTCACGGCGGAGAAATAGGTGTCGAGTCATCATTAGAGCTGGGTACGACGTTCACTGTGACGCTTCCTCTTGCCTGATGTAGGCAGCACACAGGTCGTGCACGTTTTAATGCTTAATCTCACCAAGTAACCCGCTCATCGACGTGAGTTGTCACTACCCGCTGCCGCGTGGAGATCTTCCCAGGGTTTCATTCCAGTATGGACGTTTGGGCAAGTGGGCGCATGCTCAAAGGCAGCACCTTTATCGCGTTCGGCTTGAGAAGCACCACATCCCCTGCAAACCACCACCCCGTTTCGCAGCGTCCAGCGTTGGCTCCACGAAACAAGCATGTCAGCTGTCGACATAGGATTGCTCCGAAATCTGTACAGTATCCTGAGGTTTGTACAATAAATTTGGCGTTTGTTTCAACGATGTCAATTGGTCAGCAAATGTTCTGAATTATTTGCATGCTCCCATGATCCTTTGCTTATGAGCATAGGAGAGTGTCGTGAGCAAAGTCAGTTCGTGGATAGTTGAATACAAGTGTCATGGCATTCCCACGTCTTTCGTAATTCGTGCCGGCGAAATGAGTAATGCACATGCTTGGCACTGGGCGTGCTGTGATGCAGGAGTCGCTCCGATACCCAAACCCGGCAAACCACCGTTGAAGCGCATGTCCAAGCCAATGGCTGAGCGCTTCGGGGTCACAGATGTCCTCTGGCGAGAACCTGCTCCACTCGTGTGGGACGAGGTTTAGAACATGAAGCATCCATTGACCAGGCAAAACGCTGACCGTAGCTGGGATGCGGAAATGGCACTCAACACGCAGTGTTTCGTGATGCGGATATCTTGGATGACGCTGCGTATCTGATCATCGACGCCGGCACAACCAGTAGCGAAATCTGGCAGCGGTTTTCTCAAGCCAAAGCTTTAGCTGATGAGAAAAGGAATGCTGCGTATCAAGACTGGATACGTATCAAACGGCAGATGGTGGACTGATTGATATTGGCAGCGTGCGGTCTGTTTTTTCTGTGCGAGCGCATGACGGTCAATGACAGCCTCATGCATTGGTTGGGGATGGGTGGGCCACGATTGGTCGGTTAGCGACCGTCGAACATTTGTATATCCACTCCAACGAAAAAAACAAACCTTTGACCCGTCTCGGACTCCACCCTATAGCGACACTGACGTCATGCAGCCTCCAGAGTAAACCAATGAATACTCTATTCCTAAAGCAGATCAGCTTATCCCTCGCCTCGGGTAAGGCTGCGTTGCCAATAATAGCGGCGTCCTCGCCTGGGGCCGCCTATGCCTGAAATCATCTGTTATCAATGGCACATGCTCACGCCTCTGTGAGCGTAGCGATGATGCATGGAAAAACCGGTCAATCGAGAGGAGGTCAACCATCATGCCGCGTGGAGATAAAGACAAGTACACCGACAAGCAGAAGCGTAAGGCCGAGCATATCGAGGAGAGCTACGAGGCCAAGGGCGTTTCAAAGGATGAATCTGAGGCACGCGCCTGGGCCACAGTCAACAAGCAGTCCGGCGGCGGGGAACGCAAGGGTGGCTCTGGACAAAAGACCAGCGAGTCAATCAAGAAGAAGGCCCGGAAGTCTTCTGGCAAACGTGCCGCCGCCACTCGCAAGGGGGAGCCGCGGCCCAATCAGCAACTGGAAGATATGACCAAAGCCGAACTCATGGACCGAGCACGCAAGCATCACATCGCGGGGCGCTCGACCATGCGCAAAAGCGAACTTGTCGAAGCTTTGCACAAAGTCGGCTGAGCCTGAAAGAGAGAGCGTCGCGTGCAGAGAGGGAGTGACCCGGTGGACAAGAGTGTGGATCACTTCGGCCGAATCGACATCTTATGCTTATGCCACAGAGTCCCCTTCACTGCATTTACTCAACGGCTGAATACTAAAACCGGAAAGCGTAGGGTTATTTGAAACGAGTAGGGTGAGCGGCGCGAATGGGCCTGACATCCCGTAGCTCTTTTCAGGATAAGGTCGAGATATTGGAATCATCGGGCCGCTGAACAGGTCAACCGGCAAATGCATCAGCGGACGCCTTCATGCTCATTTCAGCCCATACCCTCGGCAAGTTTCATGAACGCGATTGATAGCGCCCTGATGGTCGCGCGGGCGCAGTTTGCGATCACTATCAGTTTCCATATCGTCCTGGCGGCGCTGACCATCGGTCTGGCGAGTTTCCTGATGGTGCTTGAGGCCCTGTGGTTACGCAGCGGCAGGGCTGTGTATCTGGATGTCTACCGCTACTGGCTGAAAATCTTCGCGCTCAATGTGGCGGTGGGCACGGCGTCGGGGCTGATTCTGGAGTACCAGTTCGGGCTCAACTGGTCGCGCTTGTCGACGCAGGCGGGCGATATCATCGGCCCCTTGATGTTCTACGAGGTGCTGGCGGCTTTTTTCCTCGAGGCCGGTTTTCTGGGAGTCATGCTGTTCGGCTTGAACAAGGTTGGCCCGCGTCTGCATTTCTTCGCCACCTGCGCCGTTGCGGCGGGCTCTTTGATCAGTGCTTTCTGGATTCTGTCGGCCAATTCGTGGATGCAGACACCCGCCGGTTACTCGATAGCTGCCGATGGTCGGTTCATTGCCCGGGACTGGTGGGCGATCATCTTCAATCCGTCCTTTCCATACCGGTTCGCGCACATGACCCTGGCCACGCTGCTGGGTACGGCCACGCTGCTGGCCGGGGCCAGCGCCTGGCAGTTACTGCATGCACCCGAGAATCCAAGGGCCCGGCTGACCTATTCTATGGCGCTCTGGGCACTTGCAGTGCTGATCCCGGTGCAGATCGTGGTCGGTGATCTGCATGGCGAACACAGCCTCGAGTACCAGCCGCAAAAGGTCGCCGCCATCGAGGGCACATGGACGCGTCCACCCGAGGGCGCGGGCGAGCCGTTGCGTCTGTTCGCAATCCCTGACATGGACCAGCGGCGTAATCATTGGGAGGTGGCGATCCCGCGCATTGCGTCCTTGTATTTGCACCACGACTTGAGCAGCACGATCCCGGCGCTCGATGAATTTCCGGCGCAGGACATCCCGCCGGTGCCGGCCGTGTTTTTTGCCTTTCGGGCGATGGTCGGTCTGGGCCTGTTGATGCTGGGGCAGGGCGTCATCAGCCTGGTACTGCGTTGGCGCGGTCGCTTGTACGCGGCGCGCTGGATGCTTCGAGTCAGTGTCTGGATGGCGCCGGCGGGAATGCTGGCGATGCTCTGCGGCTGGGTGGTCACCGAAGTGGGGCGTCAGCCGTTCACCGTCTATGGTCTGTTGCGCACGGCCGACAGCCTTTCGTTCGTGTCCCGGGCGCAGGTCGTCAGCGCCACGTGGACCATTTTGCTGTTCTATCTGGCGACTTTCGGGATCGGTCTGTGGGTGCTGCTGCGCCTGTTGCGCCAGCCGCCCTGCGAGCACGAAGAAGGGCCGCAACCTGCTCTCGCTCGGGAAACCGGCAAATGATGAGGCTAGAAGCGCATGTTCGGTACTGAATGGCTGACACTACTCTGCGCGGCAGCAGTCGGGTTCTCCGTGCTGAACTATGTGCTGCTGGACGGCACGGATCTGGGCACGGGCATCCTGATGGGCGTGACTCGCAGCCGTCAGCACCGCCGGGCCATGGCCGTGAGTATCCTGCCGATCTGGGATGCCAACGAAACCTGGCTGGTGCTCGGCGGCGGTGGCTTGCTTGCCATGTTCCCCAAGGCTTACGCCATTCTGCTGCCGGCGCTGTACCTGCCGTTCATTCTGATGTTTCTGGCGTTGATTGTCCGGGCGATGGCGCTGGAGTTTCGCGATCATGCGCCCGATTACCGCATCAAACGCGGGGTGGATGGGTTATTGATGCTCGGTTCGGTCGTAGCTGGCGGCTGTCAGGGAATCGTGCTGGGCACGCTGGTACAAGGTGTGCCCGAACAAAATGGCCAATACAGCGGCAGCGGTTGGGAGTGGCTGGCCCCGTTCCCGTTGTTTTGCGGCGCGGTGCTGGTGATCGGCTACACATGGCTGGGCGCAGGCTGGCTGTATTGGCGATGCGAAGGCGAACTTCAAATCCGCGCGCGGCGGCAGGCAAAGTGGTTGGCCATGCTGACCGTGGCCTTGCTGATCATTCTGGTTGTATGGACATTGACCCTTCACACGCAATATGCGCGACGCCTGGGAAATCCACTGGTTTGGCTACCGACAATGGCGACCCTGACGCTGTTGCTGGCCAGATTCCGGGCGGCCTTCGCAACACGACGCGACTATCTGCCCCTTTTCGCTACCCTGGGCATTTTCGTCCTGGCATTCGCCTTGATGCTTGTCGCCCTGTTTCCGCTGATCATCCCGCCGCAATTGACCTTGCAGGCTGCTGCGTCGAGCCAGGTCAGTCAGGTGTTCATGCTAACGGGGTTCGCGGTGCTGATTCCGGTGACGCTGTTTTACAACACCTACAGTTTTCGGGTGTTCAGCGGCAAGATTCATCCCGCCGAAGATTGACTCGTCCAATATTCGGTCAACGCTCCAGAGGGGCCCTGAACAGGGTCGGTGGCGGGGAATGGCAGTGTTTCGATCTGCTGCAACTGAGCTTCGCTGGGCGATTTCCGGCGAATGTCCGGATGCTGGCCGGGCGGGTAGGCGCCGACCACCAGAAAATCGTCGCTGGCATTCAGGCTGCAATGGCCGGTGCCTGCCGGCAACAACAGGACATCGCCCGCGCTGACCATGAGTATCTGCCCGTCCGGGCCGCCGATCATCAAGCGAGCCTCGCCGCGGGCGATGCCAAGCACCTCATGGCCTTGGGTATGGTAGTGGTGATAGTCAAAGACAGTGGAGCGCCACTGTGGCGGCCAACCGTTGTCGGCAAAGGTTTTCTCGAATGCCGACGCTGGATCTTCACCCTGGATGGCAATGACACCGGAATACACCAACACTGGCAGACGCGGATTGTTCGGCACCCAGCCATTGCGCGGTAGCAACAAGGCGTGCACCGAATCGGATTCAGCTCGGGTCATGATTGTTCTCCCGAAAAAGGGCCTGATCATCCATCAGGCCCTGTGGCTGGTCATGCCGCCATATGGCTGGCGGCCCATTCCTTTTTACAGGCGCTTTTCATGGCTTCCATCTGCTCGCCAAGTTCATCAAGCCGGGCTTTGCCGAGCAGCTTCCTGGCTTGAGGAAACATCTCTTTCTCCTCTTCCTCGATGTGGTGTTCCAGCAGCTCCCTGACGACTTTTACCCGGCCTGCGAATTCCGGGGTGCCGGGATCGGTTTCCTTGAGGTCGGGCAATACGAGTGAATCTACGGTGCGATGTTCTTCCTTGGCCTCGTAATACATCACGTCCTGTTCCTTGCTGCCCGCTGCCTTGAAGGCCGGGTAGAGGATTTCCTCTTCAAGGCGGGTATGGATGGTGATTTCCATCTCCAGCTTGTCCAGAAGCTCTGTCCGTTTCTTGGTGGCCCGTTCGGTGGAATCGCTCAACTGGCCCAGGATGCCTTTCACTTTTTCATGGTCAGCTTTCAGAAGATCGATGGCGTTCATTTTGGCTGTCTCCGGTTAAAGGATTGCGGCTGAATCATTGTTATGTGCTCAGGAGTCGTCGCATTTCACGTGCCATTTCCATCGCGGATAAAAATGTCTTTAAAATCAGCGAGATGACGCTCGATCAACCTGTAAGCCGGATTGCACTCTGCAAGATTCACCCTTTACCAGCCTTGCAATCAGCCCATGCGTCACATGGGCTCGACATCCACACGAACTTCGCCGTCCGCCGGACTGTCCAGTCCTTTACATGCACTGAATGAAGGCGGAAACGACATGACGATGACCGTAGGAGATTTTCTGGTCGAGCGACTGAGCGAGTGGGGCGTGACACGGATTTTTGGTTATCCGGGCGATGGCATCAATGGCGTTTTCGGTGCACTGAGCCGGGCCCAGGGCAAGATCGAATTCATTCAGGCGCGGCACGAAGAAATGGCCGCGTTCATGGCCTCGGCGCATGCCAAGTTCACGGGTGAGCTGGGGGTGTGCATCGCCACCTCGGGCCCCGGTGCCTCGCACCTGATCACGGGGCTCTACGACGCGCGCATGGATCACGTACCCGTGCTGGCCATCGTGGGTCAACAGGCGCGCGCGTCACTCGGCGGACACTATCAGCAGGAGCTCGACCTGCTGTCGATGTTCAAGGATGTGGCCGGTGCCTTCGTGCAACAGGCGTCAGCCCCGGCACAGGTTCGCCACTTGATCGACAGGGCGGTACGCACGGCTGTCGGTGAGCGGCGCGTGACGGCGATCATCCTGCCCAACGACTTGCAGGACATCGAATATGAACCCCCGGGACGAACCCATGGCACCGTGCATTCCGGAGTGGGTTATACAAAACCGAAAGTCGTGCCTTATGACGCGGATCTGCAACGCGCCGCCGAGGTGCTGAACGCAGGCGAAAAAGTGGCGATTCTGGTGGGCGCCGGTGCGTTGCAGGCAACCGACCAGGTCATCGCTGTGGCGGAAAAACTCGGTGCCGGTGTCGCCAAGGCGCTTCTCGGTAAAGCGGTACTGCCGGACGAATTGCCTTGGGTCACGGGCAGCATCGGTTTGTTGGGCACCGAACCCAGCTACAAGCTGATGACTGAATGCGACACCTTGCTGATGATCGGCTCGGGTTTTCCATATTCTGAGTTTCTGCCAAAGGAAGGCCAGGCACGCGGGGTGCAGATCGATTTGCAACCCGACATGCTCAGCCTGCGCTACCCCATGGAAGTCAATCTGGTGGGCGACGCCGGGGAGACCCTCGCCGCACTGTTGCCGTTGCTCGAGCACAAAACTTCACGCAAATGGCGCAAAAAGGTCGAAGGCTGGCGAGCTTCCTGGGAGAAAACCCTGGAAAAACGCGCCATGGCCAAGGCCGATCCCGTCAATCCGCAACGGGTGGTATTCGAACTGTCACCACGCCTGCCGGAGCTTTCGATCATCACCAGCGATTCCGGCTCTTGCGCCAACTGGTACGCCCGCGATCTGAAAGTGCGGCGCGGGATGAAGTGTTCCTTGTCCGGCGGCCTGGCTTCGATGGGCGCTGCCGTGCCTTATGCGATTGCGGCCAAATTCGCTTTCCCGGAGCGTCCGGTGATCGCGCTAGTGGGGGATGGCGCGATGCAGATGAACAACATGGCGGAGCTGATCACCGTGGCCAAATATTGGCGGCAATGGGCAAGTCCCAAATGGATCTGCGCCGTCTTCAACAATGAAGACCTCAATCAGGTGACTTGGGAACAACGCGTCATGGAGGGGGATCCGAAGTTCGAAGCGTCGCAAAGCATTCCCGATGTTCCTTATCACCTGTTCGCCATTTCCATTGGTTTGAAAGGCATCTTCGTCGATCGCGAAGAGGACGTAGCCGCTGCGTGGGAGCAGGCGCTGGCTTCGGATGGTCCCGTGCTGATCGAGTTCAAGACCGACCCCAACGTTCCACCGCTTCCACCGCACATCAAACTTGAGCAGGCGAAGAAGTTCGCCACCACGTTGCTCAAGGGGGATCCGGACGAAGCGGGGATTGTCGTGCAAACCGCCAAACAGGTGTTGGGGGCTGTGCTTCCACGCAAAAAGTGAGTTCAGTCAGGAGCAGCCTCATGCCCAAATTGATCAGTGCACAGGATCTGCAGATTGATCTTGTGACAGCCAACGAGCAGGGGCTGTTCAAGTGGCTGATCGCCAGTTTCCTGATGGGAAAACGTATCCAGGCCGGGATCGCGGCGGAGGCTTACCGCGTTATCGTTGAGCGACATGGTTGCGATACGCCACGCAAGCTTGCTCATCGCTCGCACCGAGAACTGGTACGAATGCTCGGAGAAGCTCACTACGTGAGATACGACGAATCAACGGCATCGCGCCTGTTGGAACTTGCCGGAAAACTCAACGATGAGTACGCAGGCAAGGTATTGAACATGCTGAAGGCGAATCCCGATCGTCAAGAGTTCGAAAAACGCCTGTCTGCCTATGATGGAGTCGGACCAAAGACCGTCGAGATCTTCATGCGCGAAGCGGGCAGGGTACTGTTTTGAATCATTCGCGCATTTACATCGGTTGCGCGGGATGGAGCATAGGGCGTGATTTTGCTGCGCAGTTTCCTGCCCAAGGCACGCACCTGCAACGCTACGCCCTTAAGTTGACAGGCGTTGAAGTCAACAGCTCTTTTTACCGCCCACATCGTAGAACGACGTACGAACGCTGGGCGCAGTCCGTACCTCGGGATTTTCGTTTCAGTGTGAAAATACCGAAACGCATCACCCATGATTTACGCTTGGCCGGATGTGAAGCCGAAGTCGAGACTTTCCTTGAGCAGTGCTCCGGGTTGGGCGAACGTCTAGGGTGTCTGCTGGTTCAACTTCCCCCGTCGCTGGCCTTTGAACAAACGGTCACAGAGCACTTCTTCAGAATGCTGAGGGAGAGGTGTTCTGAGCCCATCGTATTGGAGCCACGCCACGAATCGTGGGTGAACGCGAGGCAGTTGTTAGCAAGATATCAAATCGCACAAGCGGCGGTCGATCCCTCGCGAATCAGCACCGACAGAACGCCCCAAGGAGCATCAGTCGTAAAGTATTGGCGCCTGCACGGCTCTCCAAGGATTTACCACAGTCCCTACGGTCCTGATTACCTGGAAGCGCTTGCGACTCAACTGCAAACGGTTCAAACCGAAAGCCTCTGGTGCATCTTCGATAACACCGCAAACGGTGTGGCGCTGGCAGATGCGCTGGCGCTGTTAGGTCTGCTTGACAGTAATTAATTCAGACTTTCTGGCAAAAACCTCTTCATATCGCCACTCGTCACTTCAGCCCTTCAAATGTTTGAACATCCCTTTGCCTGTCTCTGACAGATAAGACTGAGCAAACGAAATTTCACTTCGTTTGCCAACGGGAGAACACCATGAAAGCCATCGTCTATAACGGCCCGCGTGACGTCAGAGTGCAAAACGTTGCCGACGCGAAAATTGAAAAGCCGACCGATGTCCTGGTTCGGATCACGACGACCAATATCTGTGGTTCTGATCTGCATATGTACGAAGGGCGGACTTCAATGGAAACCGGCCGAGTTTTCGGACACGAGAATCTGGGTGAAGTCATTGAAGTGGGTGCGGCCGTGGAGCGGGTGAAGGTGGGGGATCGAGTCTGCCTTCCCTTCAACATCGGTTGCGGTTTCTGTGAGAACTGCGAGAGGGGCCTGACCGGTTTCTGCCTCACGGCCAACCCCGGCAGTGCCGGTGCTGCCTATGGTTTTGCCGATATGGGGCCGTATCAAGGAGGGCAGGCAGAACTGCTTCGTGTGCCTTACGCTGACTTCAACTGCCTGGTTCTCCCCGAAGATGCCCAGGAGCGGGAAGACGATTACGTGATGCTGTCCGACATTTTTCCCACCGGCTGGCACGCCACTGAGCTGGCTGGCCTGCTGCCGGGCGAAAGTATCGCCATTTATGGTGCTGGCCCGGTCGGTTTGATGGCCGCTCACTCAGCGATGATCAAAGGGGCGTCGCAAGTCTTTGTCGTCGACAATCACCCTGACCGGTTGAAACTCGCCGCCCAGATCGGCGCAACGCCAATCAACTCGGTGGAGAAAGAGGCTGTGGATCAGATTTTGAATCTGACCCATGGCAAAGGCACGGATCGTGGCTGCGAATGTGTTGGCTATCAGTGTTGTGACCGACATGGCCATGAAGCCAATCACCTGACCATGAACAATCTGGTTGCTTCCACCAAGGCCACGGGCGGAATCGGTGTGGTCGGCGTGTTCGTACCGCAAGATCCAGGGGCCGAAAACGAACTCGCCAAAGAAGGCAAGATGGCCTTTGACTTTGGCGCTTTCTGGTTCAAGGGCCAACAGATCAAAACCGGCCAGGCCAATGTCAAAGCCTACAACCGTCGATTGGCAGAGCTCATTCATCACGGCCGCGCCAATCCCGCCCAGATTATCTCTCATCGCTTGACACTTGCCGAAGGCCCTGAGGCCTACAAACATTTTGATGACCGGGACAACGGCTGGACCAAGGTCGTACTGAAACCGGGCGCGTAATTTTGCTCATACGCAGAGACGCTAAGCTAACTCGACAGGGCGCCTCGGACAATACTGGATTTAGAGGCGCCTTTCATTCCGGGAGTGTCGCATAGCTAACGCTTGAGCATATCCAGCGCAGCGTCAGCGATCAGGTCTTCCTGACTACCGACCATACAACGCCTGCACCGTTCTACCAGCGTCTTGAGGCCGCACCTGGCGGCGGCAATTTCGACATGACGCAAGAAGCCTGAATAGACGCCGGCGTAATCAAAATGCATCTGCGATCTCCATCAGCATTTCCTCAACTAAGCGAGTGCCTTGAAAGGTGGAGAGCATTGCAAATGGAACCCTTCCTGAAAAGCGCTCCTTCGGCTTTGAGAGCCAACGCCTCGCCTTGTTCTCGTTGCCGAAGATCGCAATGGTCGAGGCTGTGACGTGAGCGAACCGGAAAACGCGATCGCTTTCACGCAACGAGAGCCGCTGACGAGTCGCCATTCTAGTTTTAAGAACTCTAAGAGAGATTATCTGGTTGAGCTCAGATGGGCCGATTGCTCCAAGGTTGCAAAGCGTTACGACGCAATCGGGTAAGAACCCAGCCTCAATGTAATCGTGAATATCCTGATCTGAAGCGTCAATCGGGATATTAAGAAGCAGTCCCAACCGCCGCCGATACTCCCGATAAGTAGCTTCACGCATCACGCCAGTAATCATGGTGAGGCCCCCTTCGGAATGTAGCGATTGTTGTATAGCACAGAGTAGTTTTACTGGCTGGCACTTTCGGATCAGCCCGAATGCCACCGGTTCAACTAAAGTCGCCTGACAGCTGAAGTGAAGAGGGTAGTCAACGGCAGGTAGCACGCGCCTCAATCAGCCTTTTTCGGCCGCGTTGTACTCGCCGCGAATACGTTCAAGCAGTGAGTCTAAATCCGATTCTGGCTCGAGGATCAAAAAACTCTCAACCAGGAGGGTGAGAGGGTGTACACCCATCCGTTGAGCAAGCTCGGATGCCTTTTCTAAGGTCACGTTTTTTAGGCCTCGCTCAAGTGTACTCAGGTACGTCCTGCTGCTGACGATTCCGAAGTCTTCTTGGGTCAAACCACGGCGAATCCGCGCGCTACGTAACGCGATGGCAAATGCTTCCCTGAGTTCCATTTTGCTTATCCACAAAAGGAACGATGAAGCCTTTTTGAACTCTATAGGGCTACAATCTATAGTGTTCATTTTTGGAGAGCGTTATGTCTGCACTTCAGAACAGCGTCCGTCATCCTTCGACGACGTGTGACGAGCACATTCCTTCTACGATAGTGCTTGTGGCCGTCGCTAACGTTGCCCAGCCAGAGGAGGGGGTAGGGATAATCAAACGTTACTCAGGCCAAGATTTGATTGACCTATTCCACGAAGTGGATCGTCCTGATTCAAATAAAGCTATCGTGGGCGTCCAGTTAGCCATACCTCCTGAACTGAATGGCACTTCGCGATGGATCGCTGAAGCCATTATTGATTTTGCGCGAGTCAAGCTTTTTAGTGCGGATGCGCAGGGTGTGGATACATATGCGTATCGATTGGCAACAAATGCTGTTTATAGAGACAGCGCTAAGGTCGAGCCCTCAGATATTTTTGAGTGGAGATCCCTCTACGAGTTATCCCGTGCAGACGGTGTCTCTGACCCAGAGCTGGCTGTCCATCAGACCTGGCTATCAACCGTCATTACTCGAATGGTGAATGCTGTAAATCTGTCAGTAGAAACGGCGGAGTATCAGTAGACGCTGTGAATACATACACCGTAACTAATACCCGGACTCGATTATTCCTATTGGTCGGACTGAGGGCACGATGAAAGGAAGACGTAAAATCAAAGAGCTTAAGTGGATCCTGCGGACGCAGATCGAAGCAGAAGCTAAGAGCTTGATGGCAAATCGTTCAAAAAAAGCAAAGCATAGATTCTTAGATGCAGTTACGCCATTGGTGATTGATCAGGAGCCCACTGGACGGTTGGCAGGATCTGCACAAATTGCTACTGCCGGATCCAGTACTCAGTGCGAGTTCTGACTCGCTATCAAAGAGCTTGCATTATCAAGGAGGCCTCCAGCCCAAGCTGATTTCCGCACATCCTTTCCAGTTCGTTCGACGAGTGATTACTCATCTATCTGTCGCCTGACTTTACTTCGGCGTGCTTGCTGATCGCGAATTAATTCATGGATGATACGCAGGCTGCAGTGTGGATGCTGGCCAACTGCGCAATGGGTTGTGTTGCTCAATACACGCCATACTCGATGCGACCCAGATGTTCTCTGACCCGCCGATAGCCATAGTCATCTGTCACAACGCTGCAGGGCGATTCAGCGACTACCGCGATGAACAACACCAAAAGTTTACTCATGCAACGCCAGATGGCGCTCGCTGGTTATTGCCGTAATCCAGATTGAGCAGTCCAAGCAACAAGTCGATAGGGGTAAGGAGAACCAAGCAGAAAAATGGAATCTACCTATCCCTGCTGTTTCCTTGAGGCCAGATCGACCACTTTGCTGTCATTCATCTTAGCTTTGAGAACACGATTCTCGTCCATCAGTACTTCGTTGATGGAAGCAAGGCTGGCGAGATTGGCCTGCAGCTTTTCGATTTCCTGACGGTACGCTGCGGATTTTTTGCGTTCCACAATTAAGTCCTGTTGTTTCCCATCACGCATGGCACGACTAGAGCGACCTTGGACTTCCCGGATAGCCTCGGCAATCTGCGGATAATGGTTGTGAATTAGTGCTGTCGATACACCGGCCTCGCGCGCAACTGCCGCGATGGTAATCTTGGATTCTCCGGTGCGGGTGCGACCCTTTTGGATACGGAGGAGGGCCAGCCTCAGATCCTTTTCTCGATCCTCGGCACGCTTGTAGTTGGTCGCCTTATCTTTGGGTTTCATGCGATTAGAGTCTCCAGGTCCATTCCCAACTGTGCCAGTACGTCACGACAGCGATTTAGGTTGCGCTCAACTCGTTGTCGGCCGCCTTCGCCAATATCTGTGCAATGCAGCAGTCCTTTCAGATCATCGTAGAGTCGTTGGTAAATGGGCGCATGTTCGAGTTCAATCACGGCATGATTGCAGCCGCCGCAGCGGGTGCGTTCAAGGGAGTTGCCTACGCAACCGTCATTGTCCGCCGTGCACCAGGCGTGGCCGTTGCTGCGGATAGCAGTACTCTCACTAATGGACTTCAGCATCGAGGCATGATCCTTGAAAATCAGCAGGTTCTGGGGCTCTCGCTGCCACTTTTTCAGCGCGTTGCCATAGCCACCGGCCAGGGAGGCGTCACCTAGCCATTTGTCCACGACGCCGAGTTTTATGTCTTCCACCTCTCCCTGAATATCGTCGTAGAGTTCAAGGTCCAGGTGTTGTCCCCAGGTATTATCCATGGCGTAGCGCAACGTCATGTCCAACGACCAGTGCGCGAAATGCTCCTTGAGGTAGCGCAGGTCGCCGAAACGGCTGTGTGCGGCGTAGTTGGCGAACTTGCGGCGGAACTGATGGGTAGTGAGATTCCAACTCAGACCGCAATCCTTCGCGAATGCTTTGAGGCGCCCATTCCAATTTTTGTTGCTAAGCGTGCGTACCAGATTATTTTTTCGATCTACAGCGAGAAAGAGCGCACGGCGGTGTTTCTGTGCCTCCGCTATCTGTGGATCATATGGGTTGGCGCGTCTCCGCTGCATGATTTCGGCAGCAAGCTTGGCCTGATAGGGCGCGGCCCAGCGCTCTATCACGCGCAGGGCGCGCACAGCGGCTTCGGGGATCATCCAGTCATGCACACCAGTATCGGTTTTTTCCGAACGAGAGCGCATCCAGTGGTATGTAGTGCCTTCATCGTCCTCGGTGCGTTGGTGTGCGCCTGACTGTAGGTTGGTCAGCTCGTGATTGCGACAGCCGGAGGTGCTGGCCACGATGATATAACAAGAAGTCCGCAGATCGAGTAATGCCTTAGTAAATGAGTTCAGACCGCCCTCCCAACCGAGAGCGCCAAGTTGAGCATTCATAGCGACATAGACGGCACTGGTAGGTTGTCCTTTTCGGTGCGTAGTTAGAACATCCAATGCATCGCGGAGGTCAAGCAGGTACTGACCACGTTCAACTTGCTGGTAGGCTCGCTCGAACAGAATGCAGAACACATCATCGGGGATCAGATGCGTTTTACTGTCGCAATTAAATCCACGGCCGGTGAGCCCGGCCAATGCCGCTGCTGACGTCTCCGGCCATGGATGCGCCGGCATCTGGTCGTCGGTGTATTGACTGAGTTCATAGAGCGCTTCGACGGCTTTGAAACGGGTGCTTATTGCACCTTGCGAAAGTGGCTTGCCCTTGGATACCTTGGTTTGTAGATACGCCTTGCTTGCGTTCACATAGGTCCCGCAGACCATGGGGGTCGCCGCGTAAATGTGATCAAGCTTAAGCGCCTGCAAATGGCTTAAGAATGGCTGTGCATCGTGGAATAAGCGTCTCAGAGAGCCGCCTTTGGGACGAACTCCGCCTCTGAGGCCGCGTCGTAGATAGCGGTACAACATTGCCTTCATCACTTCTTGGAATGCCGACGGTATTTTGTTGAAGTCCAGCCGTTTCTTGCTCATCTCCACGTTGCTGGCACACCTATCGAGTTGCCAAATATTATCGCCGTAGCGGCTAAGGATGACCCACTTTCCATCGATCTGAGTAGTACTGACAATTAGGCTGTCGCGCTCGGATCCAGAGAGCCCCCGCACATCACCTGGTTGGGCTGAAAAGATGGCGCAGGTTGTTGCCACCAGCGTGTGCTCGCTCATGAAAAAGTCTCTAGATTGTCAATCAGATCAACTGACCAGAACGGATGCGGCAGAATGCGGGCACGCTCGCGGGCGGCCTCCACGACGGTTGTCTTGAACGTGCCGCGACGAACTCCCTCGGCAATGATGAAGTGGTCTATTAAGCGGGGGATATGAGCGTACTCTCGTGTCCAGCGCCACTTATCCATACGCGAGCGCTCGGTCAGTACTCGGAAGTAGAAACTGAACAGTTTATACAGATCGTCGGCGGTCACCGCATAGTGATTGCACCGCAGGCAATTCATGAAGTTCATGCAGGTCGCACCTTCGCGCTTCGGGGCGTACTGGCCGTTCACCGGGTCGGCGCAGCGGCCCAAGGGCGTATTTTTATAGGTCGCTCCAATGGTTTGGGTTAGTAGCTCCTGCACCAGTAATTCGCCCATGAACTGCCAGTTGCGACGGGCAACTTCATCGGGCGCCAAGTAGTTTTGGTCGGTTACCCGCAAGGTATTGCCTAGTGCTGCGGCAGTGGTTACCAAATCGCCATCGGCCAGCTCGAAGATGCGGTTGGCAAAGGTCTTGCGCAGTCGTGAGATATTAATGCGCAGTGGCTTTCCGTCGTTGTCTGTCAGGTTATAGCGAGCTACAAAGTTGATTGCTGCCTTCTCCAACGACACATGAGTCAGCGCATTGACTTCGCCGGCGTTTCTTCTGGAACTAGAGCGATACAGCCACACGCGGCCCTTGTAGTCGACCGGTGCCTCTGCATCCAGAGGCTCGGTAAGCGTCATCACGCGGCGGATGAGCCGTTCGAGGTTTGTTCTCACGCTCGGGGTGGATTCCAAAAGGCGTTCGGCGTCTGACGCAGCGCGAAGGGCCACCTTGCTGGAGTTGTAGCCGCGCCGTTTCCATAACACCAAGAACACGGTGTCGTCCTTAGGGTGGGAGCGCAGGCAATCTCGACCCATTTCCAGGAGTGGAGTGGTATTGCGTCCAGTGTGCAGTGCCACGACCAGCAGGATAAGGCTTAGGAGGTAACCGGTCACGGTTACATCGTCATCCCAAATTGGCTTGATGGCCTGTCTCAGCGCCACCGTTAAAGCTCGCTTCTCGCGCTTGGACAGCGCCGTCTCGCCTTTGGACTTGCGGTTGATGTTCGGAAAGGGATTATCCGGGAAGGTAGCGGCATCGCCGGAGGTGACTAGGTGGACCACTCCACGCAGCCCCAAGGCGAGAAGAACGGACTTAGTCTTTGAGTACGTGCTTTTCTGACAGGTAGTTGCCACACCTATCCCGGCAAGATGGACAAGATAACCGTCGATCAGGTCGCGGGTTATATCGGCCAAGGTCAATTCTCGGCCAAAGGCCGTCGCGTGCAGCACGCAATAGTCCAGAAAAGAGCCCAATCCTTGCCTGCAGTAAGCAGTCACCGTGCTCGTCGCGACGACGGCATCCCCTTCTGAGAGAAAGCGTTCGATCTGGCACTGGCAAGCATGGGTGATGGGATCAATGTCAACACCATACCAGCGGGCAAAGTCGAAGTTACGCGCTGAAGTGGCGTTCCGTCCGAACGCGATCTTGGTATTAGTTCGCGGGATTACCTCTGGCAGAATCACCACTTTACCTGCTATATCGTGACTGTGCTCGGCTTGCGAGACACTGAGGTCAGTCTTAGTAAATACCTTGCGCTTGCCCATCAAACTGTCCCTGCAAGGGCGTACAATTCATCGTCATAAGCCAGCACTGCTTTGTCGGCCATTTCATTCACTAGGTGCAGGTACACCATGGTTGTCTGAATTGAACTGTGGCCAAGTTGTCGCTGAACAAAGACCAAAGGCTCTAGTCCACTCTCAGCGGTACGCTGGAGGCTGACTAGGGTTTGGGTGGCATATGTGTGCCGGAGCATGTGCGCATGGACCTTGATTCCAGCCCGCTTGCCGATCTCGCTAATGATCCGGTTGAGGCTCTTGCCATTGTCACCATAGGGTTCACCCGACTGGTTAAGGAGCAAGGTTTTTGGTGGCGTTTTGCTTGGCGATACACGCTCGCCGCGGATTTTCGTCACATATCGGTAGAGTTCAGCCATAAACTTGCAACTGACGTAAATATCCCGTGACTTGCTGCCTTTAGTCACCATACCACTGCCGTCGAATGGATCTAGCCGAAGGCGGAGGTTGCGTTCGGCTCGTCCAGCCTTATGTGGGTCAAGAATATATGCCAGCGGGAAGGCGGCGATTTCCTCGCGGCGTAGCCCTGTATGTAACGCTAGGCGAATCATCATCCTGTGGTGAGGGTTTTCCGCTGCGGCTAGGAGAGACTTGATCTCGGCCATGCTTAGAAACTTGGGCAGGACCTTGCGGCAACGCGGCATCACATCGTTTGCCATATTCTTGCCGCCACTGGCATCGACGTGCGCAAGGAATCTTGATTCACGGCTCACCGTACGTTCTTCAAAGCTGAAGGGCAGGCGGTTCACCCAGCCCTCCTTCAGGGCGTATTTGTAGAACTTGCAGATGTAACTCAGGCGCTGGCGAGTGGTGTTTGGTCCCAACTCGCATGTCACCAGACAGTAGTCTCGATAGGCAGCCACAAGGCTCTTTGCCTCACCCCGATCAACGTCGCGCCAATTCATCTCATGGGCTTGGAGAAAGCTGAAGAAATCGTAAAGGGCGCGTCCAGCACTGGGCCAGGATCGATCAGAGCCGATTTCCCCACGAAGCAGGTAGTGACGAAAGAACTGATTGGCCGGGACGCAACTCTCCATCGAGTCCCAAAGCAGAATAGGAAATTTCGGATAGGGTTGCCCAGCAATCACAAAATCTTGAGTAGCCCTCACAAGCTCCATCAAACATCCCCTGCATTGACTAGACCCCCAATCCCTTAAGTCTGCTTTTACAGATTAAGGGGCATTAAATTGCCCCTTAATCACCAGCGCAGGCTATGAGTTCGAAAGGGGTTGCCTTTTAATACAATGGGAATCTAACGCTTACAAGGTGTCAGATCATTGCATTACCACCAGTATTTCCCGAAGTTTTCCGGGTTGGCCCAGAAACGCGAGTTGAGCCAGTCCGGGACTTGTTTGTAGTCAAGCAGATCGTAGGTGAACAGGGTTAATACCTGTTCCTCGCGTTGAAAACGCTCACTGGCTTGCAGGGCCAGGGAATAAAAATCGGTTTCCTGCCAGCCGCTGGCCGGCAGATCCGCCAGCACGGCGATGCGGCTGGCGTTGAGGTTGCGGATCCCGCCCAGCAGGTTCAGGCCGTCGCGCTTGGGCAAATGTTCCAGGCAATCGACTACCAGCGCCAGGTCGAAACGGCACGCCGCCAGTTCCGCCGGCAACGCGCCGGGCGCGGCGTGCGCGACGCAGGTGTCCGGGTGCGCTTCCTTAAAGGCAGCCAGCGCCGGGAACTCGCTGGCGCCGATCAGCAGCAGACGTGCCGGGGCATAGCGGTCGAGCAGGGCGGCCAATGCCTGCTGCGGCGTGCGGGAAGAAATGGCGACGTTCATCGAAACTCCTCAATCAGAGCGCCAAGACTAGCCTGCCCAAGCGTCAAGGCCTAGATCTCTGTCCTGCGGGTTTGCGGCAAATTCGTCGAAGTCCCGTGAACAGGCGCACAAACAGCAATGGCCTATTGCTGGCGGAGATTAAAACTCCGGTCTTTACTCCCTGAATCGGTTCTAAGCCGATCCCTCAGGAGAAAACTAGATGAGCATAGTTCGGACAGCATTACCCTTGGTTCTGCTAACCAGTGTGTTGACTGGTTGTGCAGGTTTGCAGAAAACCGACTGGCCGACCTGTGCGGCAGTCGGTGGTGTCGTCGGTGCGGGTCTCGGTGCGACCGAAAGCTCCGCATGGGCGGGGTATGGCGCGTTACTCGTCGGCGGTACGGCAGCAGCCTATTGCTGGGTTCATGGTGATGGCGACGAAGACGGCGATGGTGTGCCGGACAGTCGCGACAAGTGCCCGGGCACGCCTAAAGGCGTACAGGTCGATGCTGACGGCTGCCCTCCACCAGCCCCTGCACCAGTGGTTGAAGAAGCTGTAGTGGTCAAGGAAGAAACCATTGTCATCCGCGATGTTCACTTCCAGTTCGACAAGGCCACGCTGACCCCGGCCGACAAACTGGTCCTGGATAAAGTCGCTTCGCGCCTGAAACAGGAGTCCAGCACGGCCCAACTGACCGTGACCGGCCACACCGACAGCGTCGGCAGCGATGCCTACAACCAGAAACTGTCGGATCGCCGCGCGCACTCGGTGGTCAAGTACCTTGTTGAAAGCGGCGTGCCGCAAAGCAGCTTCGTGTCGGTGACCGGTGCCGGTGAAAGCCAGCCGGTGGCAGACAACAAAACTGCGGACGGTCGCGCGCTGAACCGTCGTACCGAAATCAAAATCAACCGCTAGCCCCCTCGCATCCGCGGCTTGTGCAGTCGCGGATGCGGGTCTTTACTCCTGTGTAACCGGTATGGGCCGGTGACACAGGAGCTTTAACGATGAGTGTTCTTACAAGGTCCGTCTTGCCGGTTCTGCTGCTGGGCAGCCTGTTGACCGGTTGCGCCACCCACAGCGATGGCACCGCTCCCCTCAATCAACGTACCTGGCCGATCTGCAGCCTTATTGGCGGGCTGGTCGGTGGCGGTCTCGGCGCGCTCGAAAGTGGCGGCTGGGCCGGCGGTGGCGCTGCGCTGGGGATCCTTACCGGCGGATTGATCTGCTATGCCCAGGATGGCGATGAGGATGGTGATGGCGTGTTCGACCGCCGCGACCGTTGCCCCGATACCCCGGCCAATACCCCGGTCGACCACCGTGGCTGTCCGTTGCCGCAATATCCGGTCACCGAGAAACCGGCCGAACCGGCCCCGCAAACCGAAGTCATCACCCTCAACGATGCCGGAAACGTGCTGTTCGACTTCGATAAGTCCGATCTGAAACCGGCCGCGAAAAGTCAGCTCGATACGCTGATGGACAAACTGCGCAATGCCGACGTGGTGAGCATCAAGGTCATCGGCCACACCGACAGCAAGGGTTCGGATGCCTATAACCAGGCGCTTTCGGAACGTCGCGCCAGCAGCGTGGCGGAATATTTGCTGAGTCAGGGCCTGGCGCCGAACAAACTCACCAGTGAAGGGCGCGGCGAAAGCGAGCCGGTCGCAGACAACAATACTGAAGAGGGGCGTGCGCAGAACCGTCGGGTGGAACTGCACATCAATCGTTAGGATGGGTCTGTAGTCCGCAGGCTAGAGCTGTCGGTCGACGAGTCTCCCGAACCGGCAGTCATCTGGCGGCGGATGATGTTTTTTCATTTTTCCCTCTGGCTTATCCCCTGCAGAAGCCGTTACTGTGCGCCCAAAGAATAATTCGCAACACGGGGGAGCGTATGAAGGTGTTCTGTGGGCTGGGGCGATTGTTGACCCTGCTGTTCTGCTGCGTGGTGCTGGCCAATCAGCTGGTGCCGTTTGTTCATCCGCTGCACCTGCTGGTCAATCTGGCCGGCGCTCTGTTGCTGGTGATCCACGTGCTGGAAGCGCTGCTGAGCGGCCGCAGCCTCCAGGGCCGTCCACACCCTTGGCGTGATCGTGGCCGCATCCTGCTGTTCGGCATTTTCCACCTGTTAACCATCCCGGCCCCGGCCGCTCCGGAGGCTTCCCATGCGTAAACTCTGCCTGCTCGCTGCATTCATCAGCCCGTTTGCCTGTGCCCAGGTGGTCAGCGTCGAAACCAATTCGCTGATGCGTCTGCCGAACACCGCCAGTACCTTGCAACTGGAAAAACTGGTGGTCGCCGATTACGGCACCTTGCTGATTCCTTCGAACGTGACCGAGTTGAGTGTCGGCGAATTGCAGCTGGGCCATGAAGCGCGCATCGCCATCGTGCCGAGCGAACAGGCGCTGGATATGAAAGTCATCCGCGCTCAACTTGCCGAAGGCAGCCAGATCACCGCCCGTGGCGCACCGGGCACCTACGAAAAAGCCGCCCGCGCCGGGCGCAATCTGAACCTGCAATTCAAGGCATTGAGCGCACCGAAACTGGTGGTCGATGCGCGTGGCGGCACCGGTGCGCCGGGTTTTGTCGGGCTCGATGGCGCCAACGGTCAGGAACCGGGTTGCACCTGGGGTCAGGCGGGACACGGTTTTGATGGCAGCAACGGCAGCGATGGTCAGCCGGGGGCACCGGGCGCGCTGGTGCGTCTTGAAGTGCCGCGCGAGTTTCCGGCCGAGCTGATCAAGGTCGAAGTCGCCGGCGGCGCCGGTGGCCCGGCCGGTCCTGGCGGCAAGCCGGGGGCGGGTGGCAAGTCCAAGGGCTGCCTGGTCTATCGCGCCGATGGCGGCAAGAGCGGCAAACCGGGGGCTGACGGGCAGCCGGGGCCTGCGGGTGCGGCGGGGTCTGTCACCGTACAACGCTTGTAATCTGTCACGTGTTCGCTCCCGCGCCGTGCGCGGGAGCGAACACGCTCAAATCATCGGCCGCGCAGCAGCCACCGCCACCAGCACCACCCCGACCAGCAGATTGAACCCCACCACCTTGCGAATCCGCCCCAGCACCGCCGCACCCGCCGGCCAGTCCTTCGCTTGCACCGCCGTGCGCAGTTCCGGCAGCATCAATGCCTGAATCCGGATGAACAGCGCGGTCATCACCACATACAGCCCCATCATCACTTGCACATAACGCGGCGCGTTATCGAAGGCGATGTGTTGCAGGTGCAGCATGCCCACGCCAGTGACCGGCAGCAGAATCACCGCTCCCCATACCCAACGAAAAAAACCTTGAAACACTTCCACCCAGAGCGTCAGGCGCCTGGGACCGTCCAGTGCCTTCATCGCCGCAGGGCGCAGCACCATCCAGGCGAAAAACATGCCGCCGACCCACACCAGTGCGGCCAGTACATGGATGGGGTAAACGAGGCTAAAAGGTGTCATTGGGGCACTCCGTTCTGCGCGGGATCGATTCGCGGGGTATGATAGCCGCCGAACCGAACCACTGAAAATTTATCCAGCGTTTTTTGCGCCCGACACTCAATGATCAGCACTGAACTCAAAACCACGATCCAGGGCGCCTACTCGCGTTTTCTAGAGGCCAAGAGCCTCAAGCCGCGTTACGGCCAGCGCCTGATGATCGCTGAAGTCGCCAAGGTCCTCGGGGATATCGACACCGACGATGAAGGCCGGCGCAGTGGCGACCCCGCGATTGTCGCGGTGGAAGCCGGCACCGGTACCGGCAAGACCGTCGCCTACAGCATGGCGGCGATTCCGACCGCGAAGGCGGCAGGCAAACGGCTGGTGATCGCCACCGCGACCGTGGCGCTGCAGGAGCAGATCGTCCACAAGGATCTGCCAGACCTGATGCGCAACAGCGGGCTGAGTTTCAGCTTCGCCCTGGCCAAGGGCCGTGGCCGCTACATGTGTCTTTCCAAGCTCGACATGCTGTTGCAGGAAGGCCACGCGCAGACCGCCACCGCGCAGCTGTTCGAGGAAGAAGGCTTCAAGATCGAGGTCGATGAAGCCAGTCAAAAGCTGTTTACCAGCATGATCGAGAAACTCGCCGGCAATAAGTGGGACGGTGACCGCGACAGCTGGCCGACCGCACTGGAAGATGCCGACTGGGCACGCCTGACCACCGATCACAGCCAGTGCACCAACCGTCATTGCCCGAACTTCGGCCAGTGCGCCTTTTATAAGGCCCGCGAAGGCATGGGCAAGGTCGACGTGATTGTCACCAACCACGACATGGTGCTGGCCGACCTGGCGCTGGGCGGCGGGGCAGTGTTGCCGGATCCGCGCGATACCATTTATGTGTTCGACGAAGGCCACCACCTGCCGGACAAGGCCATCGGCCACTTTGCCCATTACACGCGCCTGCGCTCCACCGCCGACTGGCTGGAAACCACTGCCAAGAACCTCACCAAACTGCTTGCGCAACACCCGTTGCCGGGCGACCTCGGCAAACTGATCGAGCAGGTGCCGGAGCTGGCGCGGGAGATCAAGACCCAGCAGCAATTCATGTTCACTGCTTGCGAACAGATCGCCGACTTCAAGCCCGGTGAAGACGTCGAAGGCCGCGAGCGACCGCGTCATCGGTTCGTCGGCGGAGTAATTCCCGAGCACATGCGCGAAATGGGCATCGAGCTGAAGAAAGGCTATGCCCGTCTCAATGACCTGTTCGCCCGCCTGACCGATCTGCTCAAGGAAGGCATGGACGGCGAGGTCAACATCGGCATCGCCAGCAATCAGGCCGAGGAATGGTATCCGCTGTTCGGCAGCCTGTTGTCCCGTGCCTCCGGCAACTGGGAGCTGTGGACCGCATTCACCGCCGAAGACCCGGAAGACAACCCGCCGATGGCCCGCTGGCTGACCCTGGCCGAAAGCGGTTCGCTGTTCGACATCGAGGTCAACGCCAGCCCGATCCTCGCCGCCGAAACCCTGCGCCGCAGCCTGTGGAACGTGGCTTACGGCTGTCTGGTGACTTCGGCGACGTTGACTGCGCTCGGAACGTTCGACCGCTTTCGTATGCGTGCCGGTCTGCCGAAAAAAGCCGTCACCGCCGTGGTGCCGAGCCCGTTCCATCACGCCGATGCCGGTGTGTTGCGGGTGCCGGACCTGAAGGCCGACCCGCGCGATGCCGCCGCCCACACCGCCGCGATCATCCGCGATCTGCCGGAACTGGTCGAAGGCTCGCGCGGCAGTCTGGTGCTGTTCTCGTCGCGCAAACAGATGCAGGACGTGTTCGACGGTCTCGACCGCGACTGGCGCAAGCAAGTGTTCATTCAAGGCAACCTGTCGAAACAGGAAACCCTGAACAAGCACAAGGCGCGGGTCGATGGCGGCGATTCCAGCGTGCTGTTCGGCCTCGCCAGTTTTGCTGAAGGCGTGGACTTGCCGGGCGCCTACTGCGAGCACGTGGTGATCGCCAAGATTCCGTTCTCGGTGCCGGATGATCCGGTCGAAGCCGCATTGTCGGAATGGATCGAAGCCCGGGGCGGCAATCCGTTCATGGAAATCTCGGTGCCGGACGCCTCGCTGAAGCTGGTCCAGGCCTGCGGCCGTCTGCTGCGCACCGAAGAAGACCGCGGCACCATCACCTTGCTGGATCGGCGGCTGGTCACCCAGCGCTACGGCAAGGCGATCCTCAATGCGTTGCCTCCTTTCCGTCGTGAAATATCCTGAGACATCGGTGGGCAGTTTTGCCCGCCGCGCTGTCTATCTCTCTGCTATCGCTTTTCCATTGGCCCTCGTGGGTCGTTAGGGAGAAATCCGTTCTCATGATTCGTCGTTCGTTGCCTGCCATTTTTGCCCTGGTTTTCGCTGGCCCCTTGCTGGCGGCACCTGCCGGCCAGCAGACCCTGTTCAACTTTGTCCGCCCCGCCGATGTGGTGAAAGTGGCGACCGAAAACGCTGACTTGCCGCAAGCCAACGCCGAGCAGACCCCCGAAGGCGAAGTGCTGCGCCGGGTGACGTTCAACCCGGTGGCCCGCCCGACCTTGCGTCTGTCCCCGCAGACTGGCGCCTGGGACTGGTCGCAGTCCGGCATGATGAGCCTGCGCATTCAGAGCGCGATGAACTGGGCGGTGACCGTCTACGTACAAATCCAGAGCAACGACGGCAAGACTCTGGTCAGCCGCGTCGACCTGCCGGCCGGCCCGGCGCAGACCTTGCTCGTGCCGTTGACCGCGACCTCGCCGCTGAGCCAGGGCATGAAAGCCGGGCCGGTGATGCCGATGACGATCGACGGGCAGCGCATCCTGCTGGCGAGCAGTAGCGGTGAGCTGGATCGCAGTCAGGTGGTGTCGGTCAGCCTGTCGATGGATCAGCCGAAAGCCGCGCAAAGTCTGTTGCTCGAGCGCTTTGGCGTGCAGGACGAAGGCGAGGTGATCAAATCCGCCTACGGCCATCTGGTGGATGTCTATGGCCAGTCGACTCGCGGCAAATGGCCGGAAAAAGTCACCAATGATGAACAACTGAAATCCGCTGCCGCCAAAGAACAGCAACAACTGAATACCTGGCTGGCCGAGCGCGAAAAGTCGTCGCTGGACAAGTTCGGTGGCTGGAGCAAAGGCCCGGCGTTCAAGGCCAGCGGCTTCTTCCGTACCGAAAAGCGTGACGGCCGCTGGTATCTGGTGACGCCCGAGGGCCACCCGTTCTATTCCCTGGGCGTGAACACCGTCAGCCCGGAGGTCAACCAGACCTACGTGGCCGGCCGTGAGTACATGTTCGAATCCCTGCCCAAACCAGGAGAACCTCTGGCCAGCCACTTCGGCGAAGGTGACAACCGTGGTGGCAACGGTGTCGATCAGGGCCGTGGCTACAACTTCGGGCGTTGGTACGACTTCTACGGCGCCAACCTTCAGCGTCTGTATGGCCAGCCGTGCACCCCGGATAGCGGCAACAAGGCCGGGGTCGCCGAAGCCGCCAAGGCTGGCGCTGCAGAGGAAGTCGCGACCAATGCCAGTGCACCGGTAGCCGCCTCCGAACAGCCAAAAGCCGGGGTCGCCGAGTCGGCAGCCACCAGCGGGCAAAGCGTCGCGGCACCGTGCAAAAACGCCGTAGACGAACAAAAGTGGGCCAACCACACCCTTGATCGCCTGCAAGCCTGGGGCTTCAACACCGTCGGCAACTGGAGCGCGCCACAACTGGGCGACGCCGAGCGCATGCCGTACACCTTGCCGCTATCGATCGTCGGCGATTACACCAGCATCAGCACCGGCACCGACTGGTGGGGCGGCATGCCTGACCCGTTCGATCCACGTTTCGCCATGGCTACCGAACGCGCCGTGGCGATTGCCGCCCGCGATCATCGCGATGATCCGTGGTTGATCGGCTACTTCGCCGACAACGAACTGGCCTGGGCCGGCCCCGGTGATGATCCGAAATCCCGTTACGCGCTGGCCTACGGCACCTTGAAAATGACCACCGACGTTCCGGCCAAACGCGCGTTCCTCAAGCAGTTGCGCGACAAATACCGCAATCAGGCGGGGCTGTCGAAGGCCTGGGGGATTGATCTGCCGGCGTGGGAATTGATGGAGGACCCGGGTTTTGAAGCGCCGCTGCCGAATCCGGAGCATCCGGAAATCGAGGCCGACTTCAAATACTTCCAGAAGGTCTTCGCCGACACCTACTTCAAGACCATTTCCGACTCACTGAAATGGCACGCGCCGAACCAGTTGCTGCTCGGCGGCCGTTTCGCCACCAGCACCCCGGAAGCCGTGGCGTCCTGCGCCCAGTATTGCGACGTGCTGAGCTTCAACATGTACACCCTGCAACCGCAGGACGGTTATGACTTCGCCGCGCTGCGCAGCCTCGACAAACCGGTGCTGATCACCGAATTCAACTTCGGCTCCACCGACCGTGGCCCGTTCTGGGGCGGCGTGACCCCGTTGAGCAAGGAAGAAGACCGCGGCCCGGCTTACGCCAACTTCCTCAAGCAGGCGCTGAGCGAACCGTCGATTGTCGGCGTGCACTGGTTTCAGTATCTGGATCAACCGGTGACCGGGCGCCTGCTCGATGGCGAGAACGGTCACTTTGGTCTGGTTGGCGTCACCGATCTGCCGTTCCAGGGTTTTGTCGAAGCCGTGCGCAAGAGCAACCTGGCGACCGTCGATCAGTTGAATAAAGAGGCGCAGAAAGCGGCTGCCGCAGCGGACGAGGCCGGCCATGAAGCCGAGGGCGGCCGCAAGGCAGACGCCGGCAAAGGCCCGGGGCAGGGGGCTGGCCACACCGGCGGGCATTCCGGCAACGGTCACTGATCGTTACGAAACCTGAAGACCGCCCGGCCCGCAGCGGTTCCCAAAACCCTCTCGGGCTGGAACAATGCGGGCCACTTTGTAGAGCGTTTTCGCGGGGGAGTTGCGGGTGCAGATTCAGGGCCATTACGAGCTTCAATTCGAAGCGGTGCGCGAAGCTTTCGCCGCACTGTTCGACGATCCCCAGGAACGCGGCGCCGCGTTGTGCATCCGGGTCGGCGGAGAAACCGTCCTCGACCTCTGGTCCGGTACCGCCGACAAGGACGGCACCGAGGCCTGGCACAGCGACACCATCGCCAACCTGTTCTCCTGCACCAAGACCTTTACCGCCGTCACCGCGCTGCAACTGGTTGCCGAAGGCAAATTGCAGCTCGATGCGCCGGTCGCCCGTTACTGGCCGGAATTCGCCGCTGCCGGCAAGGAATCCGTCACCCTGCGCCAACTGCTTTGCCATCAGGCCGGTCTGCCGGCCCTGCGCGAATTGCTGGCGCCGGAAGCGCTGTATGACTGGCAAACCATGGTCGACGCCCTCGCGGCCGAAGCACCGTGGTGGACGCCGGGCACTGGTCACGGTTATGCCGCGATCACCTACGGCTGGCTGATTGGTGAATTACTGCGGCGCGCCGACGGTCGCGGGCCGGGGGAATCGATCGTCGCGCGGGTCGCCAAACCGCTGGGGCTGGATTTCCATGTCGGGCTGGCCGACGAAGAATTCCACCGCGTGGCGCACATCGCCCGGGGCAAGGGCAACACCGGCGACGCCGCTGCCCAGCGCCTGCTGCAAGTGACCATGCGCGAGCCGACGGCCATGACCACCCGGGCCTTCACCAATCCGCCGTCGGTGCTCACCAGCACCAACAAACCGGAATGGCGCCGCATGCAGCAACCGGCGGCCAACGGCCACGGCAATGCTCGCAGTCTGGCCGGGTTTTATGCCGGTCTGCTCGACGGCAGCCTGCTGGAAAGCGAAATGCTCGAAGAACTGACCCGTGAACACAGCCTCGGCGAGGACAAGACCTTGCTGACCCGTACTCGTTTCGGTCTCGGTTGCATGCTCGATCAACCCGACGTGCCGAACGCCACTTACGGCCTCGGCCCGCGTGCATTCGGCCATCCGGGTGCGGGTGGTTCCATTGGTTTTGCTGATCCGGAGCACGATGTGGCCTTCGGATTTGTGACAAATACCCTTGGGCCGTACGTCTTGATGGATCCGCGCGCGCAGAAGCTGGCGCGGGTACTTGCCACTTGTCTGTAAAGCGTCGCCCGGGGTTCCAGGGCCGGAACCTCATGGCGTTTTTTGTTTCAAACCGTCTGTTTATCCGGGCGAAAGTCCTCTGATCGTCCATTACTCTTTTTGCAGGTTTCCAATGTCGTCCAAACAAACTCTCGCCCTGGCCCTGTGTTTCGCGATTACCGGTTGTGCACAGACTCCGAAAAACGACGCCGATGGCGGTAGCTGGTGGCCGTTCGGTTCTTCCGACAAAGTCGCGGCCAAGGAGCCGGCTCCGGCGCCTGTCCCATTGAAACCGGCTGCCACCGCGCCCGTGGCCAAGGCCGAGAGCAGCAGTCCCTGGTACTGGCCGTTTGGCTCCGACGACTCGGCGGCCAAGTCTGAAGTGAAAGCTGAAGCCAAACCCGAAGCCAAGCCGGTCGAAGTCGCCAAGGCTGAGGCCGACAAGGGTGGCAAATGGTGGTGGCCGTTTGGCGGCAAGGAGCAGGACACGGCCAAAGCCGTGCCGATGCCCGATCCGAAAGTGACTCAGGCCTGGCTGGATGACTACGAGCCGCGCCTGCGCACCGCGATCAAGGACAGCAACCTGCAACTCGAGCGCCGTGAAAACGTGCTGGTCGTGACCGCGCCGGTGGAAGGCTCGTTCAACCCGGATCGCCCGGCCATGTTGCTGCCAGTGACCCTCGGCCCGTTCACCCGTGTCGCGAAAATTCTCGAAGCCGACCCGAAAACCGCCGTACTGGTGCTCGGTCACAGTGACACCACTGGCGCCGCTCCAGCCAACGTCAAGCTGAGCCAGGAACGCGCCCAGGCCGTGGCGGCGATCTTCCGCCTCAGCGGTCTGCAGCGTGATCGCCTGATGTTGCGCGGGATGGGTTCCGAAGCGCCGCGTGCCGCTAACGACAGCGTTGAAGGCCGTGCCCTGAACCGTCGTGTCGAACTGCTGGTGACGCCGCAAAACACCATGGTCGCGCTGCTGAGCAAATACAACATGCCTGCACCTAAGCCAGTGACCATGGTTGCTGCCCAGGACGTCAAGCCTGCCGCCAAACCGGTGACCCCGGCGCCGGCCGCGAAGAAAGCCGCTGTACCGGCCACCAAAAAGGCTCCGGCCAAGAAAGCTGCTGCCAAGGCTCCAGCGAAAAAGGCCCCGGCCAAGGCTCCGGCGAAAAAGACCGCGCCCGCCAAAGCTGCCGCAACCGACAAGAAAGTCGCTGCGACCGATACCACCAAAAAGTGATCCGCTAACGAAAAGGAATGCGCCGTGACCCAGTCTCTGGCAGATATGCGTCGTGATTACACCCGGGACGGCCTGACCGAGGCGCAAGCTCCGGCCGAGCCCTTTGCGTTGTTTCACCAGTGGTTTGCCGAAGCGGTGAAAACCGAACAGGCGCCAGTGGAAGCCAACGCGATGACCCTGGCCACGGTGGATGCGGACGGCCGTCCGCATTGCCGCATTCTGCTGCTCAAGGGGCTGGACGAGCAGGGCTTCACCTTCTTCACCAACTACGAAAGTGCCAAGGGCCAGCATCTGGCGGCGAACCCCTTTGCCGCCATGACGTTCTTCTGGCCAACCCTGGAGCGCCAGGTGAGGATCGAAGGGCGGGTGGTGAAGGTCTCACCTGAAGAGTCCGACGCGTATTATCAGGTGCGACCGCTGGGCAGCCGACTCGGTGCCTGGGCGTCACCGCAGAGCCGGGTGATCAACGGTCGAGGTGAACTGGAAGATTTGCTCAAGGCCACCGAGCAGCGCTTTAGCGATACCCAGCCCGATTGCCCGGAACACTGGGGCGGCTACCGCCTGCTCCCCGAGCGCATCGAATTCTGGCAGGGCCGCGCGAGCCGTCTGCATGATCGCCTCAACTACCGCGTGCAGGGCGCCGACTGGATTCTTGAACGTCTGGCACCCTAAGCAGTCTACCGAGCGGGATAGCCTGCCGCAGCGGCCTCAAGCCACTTCGGCAGGTCCCGGCGCTTGATCTTCTGCGCCTGAGCCTGCTTCAGCCGTTCGAGCATGAAGGCGCGTTTGCCTTCATCCTTGCCGGCCAGTGACAGGGCCAGGTCGCGATCCATCCAGCGTTTGATCCGCACATAGAGCCACCAGTGGAAGTACAGACCGGCGGCGGTGGTGACGACAATGATGAAGTAATCCATGGAAATCCTTGGGTCGGCGGCGCAGGAAACGGATTTTGGCGCTACTGTTGGGTGAGTTCGCGGGTGCCTGTACCGGGCCTGAATGAAAGCAACTTTATCCGGGCGACGCCGTGACAGGCGTCAAGCTGCGGAGTTTAATGAATACCTGTCCTTTGGAGTTGATGCTATGCGTAAGTCTGTTCTGCTGGTTGCTTCCTTTTCCACGATGGCGATGTTGCTGACCGGCTGCCAGTCGAGCCTGACCGGTGACTCCTACTCCCGTGACGAAGCGCGTCGCGTGCAGACGATTCGCATGGGCACCATCGAATCCCTGCGTCCGGTGAAAATCGAAGGCACCAAAACCCCGATCGGCGGCCTCGCCGGTGCAGCCGTGGGCGGTGTCGGCGGCAGCGCCATCGGCGGCGGCAAAGGCAGCATCGTTGCAGCCGTTATCGGCGCCGTGGCTGGCGGCCTGATCGGTTCGGCCACTGAAGAAGGCCTGACCCGTACTCAAGGTGTCGAAATCACCGTGCGCGAAGACGACGGCAGCATGCGCGCCTATGTGCAGCAAGTGCAGGAGAATGAAGTATTCCGCGTGGGTGAGCGGGTACGGATTTCGACTGTCGGCGGAACCAGCCGCGTTTCGCACTAAGCGCAAACGAGCGGTAAAGGAAAACCCCGATCAGGTGACTGGTCGGGGTTTTTGTTTGGTGTACACCAGTGATCGCGATAGACGAATGCGATTTGGTAGGACGTATCTTTAAAGACGTGGGGGATTGTTCGACGTGAATAAGAGCCGACCTTAAGAGAATTCAAGGGCTTGTAATCTAGATCAGTTTATCGAGCACGAACTCTTTAAACCAAGGTGGCTGTACGTCAGATTTAATTTCAATCAGCTCCCCGTCTGTGATCTCTGCTACCTGTGTCAGTCCTTCGCTACCTTCGTCCGAGTTATCAAAGATATAGGCTCTGTTAGAGCTGAGGATTGCCTCAGATAGAAGTGCCAGAGACCTCCAATAACGATCTCGTATCTTTTCAGGAGGAACGTTGTGCCCACCCTGCGATACTCGATAGGCAACCCTGGCAACATTGATTTCCGGATCGGCTGTTGCAACGTAATAGACGTAAACCCTATACCCGGATCTCTGGGCTTCGTAGAGCAAATCGACTTTATCTGAGGAGGACATGACAGTTTCGAACGTAAAACTGATTTTCTCTTTGATCAGCGAGCGCCGTATGAAGTCGGAGAGAGCGGACGCTACATATGAGTCGATTTGAGTATTCGAGAAGCTGAGCCTGTCACCTTCAATCGTAATCGAATCCAATTTTGCCAATGACTCTGGAGCTTTCTTCAGCAGGGCGTGGCTTCGGAAGAAGTCAAAAATGTCATTTTTGTGAGATTCGATGCGATAGGTGGTGAAATCAAAATATCCAGTGTCTTTGATTGCACGCTCTATATCATCTGGATTTATGTAATTGCCCAATAGATGTGCAGGCACCAGCCGATTAAAGGTGCTTTTGCCTGAGCCATTTGGTCCAGCGAATATACGTATCCTGGGTGTACTCAAGAAACGACCTGTTTAGACAGTTTGCTGATGTGCAAGCGAGTCCCGCTTTTCAGGTTTCCATAGGTACCGATTGGTCGCAGTGCAACCGAAGATTTTTCTGTCACCTCAAATAGTTGGCCATCTTTGGCGACAAGCACAGCTGCCCCATTGGCGAGTGCCATTTTATAGGCGTTGTTGAACGCTTTCAGGGCAATGTCCGGAATATAAGACTCCTGCACGGCAATCTGACTGTCCGTCATTGGGCGCTTTTCTGCTTTGCGTGACATGGAAGGCTCCGAAAAAACGTTCTGAGGTGACGCTGCTGTCAGCTGAAGATATAGCACACTTGAAAGGCTCGGGTTAAGCGCCGCGAGCAACACCAACGGGGATTTACTAAGGCATTGCAAGGTTCTGGAGCCCAATCATGTGTGTGGATCTTTCGTTGATTCTTGGCCCCTTCAGTGAGGGGCGCTGTAATGAGCGTGTTAAATGCCTTGCATGGTGCTTTTTCTGCTCGCCGCCAACGTCACCGCATAACCGATCAATGCCGCAAACACTGAACCTGTGAGAATGCCCATCCGGTCCATCCCGGCGTATTCACTGGCGCCCGGTACGAAGGCGAGGGAGCCGACAAACAGGCTCATGGTGAAGCCGATCCCGCAGAGAATCGCCACGCCCAGCACCTGGCCCCAATTGGCGTTCTGGGGCAGAGCGGCGATGCCGGTTTTCACGGCGAGCCAGGTCAGGCCGAACACGCCGATGGTCTTGCCCAGCAGCAGGCCGACGGCGATGCCCATCGGCACGTGGTGGGTAAAGCTTTCGGCGGTCACACCGGTCAGCGACAGGCCGGCGTTGGCGAAGGCGAACAGCGGCAGAATGCCGTAGGCCACCCACGGGTGCAGCGCGTGTTCGAGGGTCAGCAGCGGCGAAGGCTCGGCATTCCTGGTGCGCAGCGGGATGCAGAACGCGAGCGTTACACCGGCCAGCGTCGCGTGGACACCACTCTTGAGCACGCAGACCCAGAGGATCAGGCCGATGATCATGTACGGCCCGAGCTTGACCACCCCGAGCCGGTTCATCGCCACCAGCGCCGCAATGCACGCCGCCGCCAGGCCCAGTGACAGGGTCGATAGTTCGCCGGAATAGAAGATCGCAATGATCACGATGGCGCCGAGGTCGTCGATGATCGCCAGGGTCATCAGGAACAGCTTCAGCGACACCGGCACCCGCTTGCCAAGCAAGGCCAGTACGCCGAGGGCGAAGGCGATGTCGGTGGCAGTCGGAATCGCCCAGCCATCGAGGGCGGCCGGGTTGTCGCGGTTGAGAAACCAGTAGATCAGCGCCGGCACCAGCATGCCGCCGATGGCTGCCGCGCCGGGCAGGACGATCTGCGACGGTTTCGACAGCTGGCCGTCAAGCACTTCGCGCTTCACTTCCAGGCCGATCAGCAGGAAAAATAGCGCCATCAGGCCGTCGTTAATCCACAGCAGCAGGGGCTTGGCGATCTTCAGTGCGCCGATCTGCGCCACCACCGGGGTGTCGAGCAGGCCGGTGTACAACCACGACAGTGGCGAGTTATTGATGATTAGAGCCAGGATGGCTGCGGCGATCAGTAACAGACCGCTGGCAGCTTCCAACTGAAAGAAACGCGTGAAAGTGCTACGCAGAGGCAAGGTCGCTCTCCATCGATAAAGTCAAAAGGTGGGACACCCTAACCCGTACTGTTAGTTGTTAAAACAAAAGTTATATTCTTTTTTGTTATATATGGTTTCAGAGCGTGAGCCAGACGTGCAACAGAGCCTAGCAGTTGCCCAAGGGATTGAAGCTCAGCTGTATCTGTCGGTGCCGTGGGATTTTTCCTAAGCTTGGGGGCTGAGCCTGTGAAGGCACTTCTGCCCGATTCAACGAGAACGACAGCCATGAGCGACAACCGACAGTGGGCCCGCGAAGCCATCCGGATCATCGAAGCGGACTTCCAGCGCAGCGCCGACACCCACCTGATCCCCTTGCCGCTGCCGGGGTTTGCGGGCATCGAGTTGTACTTCAAGGACGAGTCCAGCCACCCGACCGGCAGCCTCAAGCATCGGCTGGCCCGCTCGCTGTTTCTCTACGCCTTGTGTAACGGCTGGCTGAAGCCCGGCGCGCCGGTGATCGAGGCGTCCAGCGGTTCGACGGCGATTTCCGAAGCGTACTTTGCGCGGATGCTCGGGCTGCCGTTCATTGCGGTGATGCCGGCGACCACTTCCAAGGAGAAGATTGCGCAGATTGCGTTCTACGGTGGCCAGAGTCATCTGGTGGACGATCCGACCCAGATCTACGCCGAATCCGAACGCCTGGCCCGCGAGCACGACGGTCACTTCATCGACCAGTTCACCTACGCCGAGCGCGCCACCGACTGGCGGGCGAACAACAACATCGCCGAGTCGATCTTCCAGCAGATGCGCTATGAGCAGCACCCGTGTCCGGCCTGGCTGATTTCCAGCCCCGGCACCGGCGGCACCACCGCGACCCTCGGTCGATACGTGCGTTATCGCCAGCATTGCACGCGGGTGCTGTGTGCCGATGCCGAGCGTTCGGTGTTCTTCGACTTTTACCAGACCGGCGACGCGAGTTTGCGTCTGGACCACGGTTCGCGGATCGAAGGCATCGGCCGGCCGCGGGTGGAGGCGTCGTTCCTGCCGAAAGTGATCGATGCGATGGTCAAGGTGCCGGATGCCTTGTCGCTGGCGGCCATGCATTACCTGGCGCAGCGTCTGGGCCGGCATGTGGGCGGGTCGAGCGGCACCAACCTGATCGGCGCGCTGATGGCGGCCCAGCAGATGAAAGCGGCGGGGGAGTCGGGCTCGATCGTGGCGATCCTGTGCGATGGCGGCGAGCGCTATGCGGACACCTATTACGATCAGGCGTGGCTCAAGGCGCAGGGCTATGAGCTGGAGGGATTGATAGCGGCGGTGGCGGCGAGTGCCGAACGGGGCGAGGCGCTGCCCGCCAGCGTATTGCGCGCCAATATCTGACGCCGAAAACGACTGTGGGAGCGAGCTTGCTCGCGAAAGGGCCGTCACATTCAACATCATCGTTGACTGGGATAACGCTATCGCGAGCAAGCTCGCTCCCACAGGGGTTGTGTCACTTCAAAGCTTGTTTATCAGGCCTCAAGGCCCAGGATGTCACGCGCCACGGCTTCCGCGATGCGAATCCCGTCAACACCCGCCGACAGAATCCCGCCCGCATAACCCGCGCCTTCACCGGCCGGGAACAGACCTTTGACGTTCATGCTCTGCAGCGTCTCGTTACGTGTGATGCGCAGCGGCGAAGACGTACGCGTCTCGATCCCGGTCAGCACCGCATCGTGCAGCGAATAACCGCGAATCTGCTTCTCGAACGCCGGCAAGGCTTCGCGGATCGCTTCGATAGCGAAGTCCGGCAAGGCCAGGGCCAGATCGCCCAGCGCCACGCCCGGTTTGTACGACGGCTCGACCTCGCCCAGTTCGGTCGAAGGAATGTCGTTGATGAAGTCGCCGACCAGTTGCGCTGGCGCCTTGTAGTCGCTGCCACCGAGGATGAACGCGTGGGATTCCAGGCGTTCCTGCAACTCGATCCCGGCCAGCGGGCCGCCCGGATAATCGACTTCCGGGGTGATGCCGACGACGATGCCGGAGTTGGCGTTGCGCTCGTTACGCGAGTACTGGCTCATGCCGTTGGTGACCACACGGTTCGGCTCGGAAGTCGCGGCGACCACGGTGCCGCCCGGGCACATGCAGAAGCTGTAGACCGAACGGCCGTTCTTGGCGTGGTGCACCAGTTTGTAGTCGGCGGCTCCCAGCTTGGGGTGACCGGCGTACTTGCCCAGGCGCGCGCGGTCGATCAGCGATTGCGGGTGCTCGATGCGGAAACCCACCGAAAACGGCTTGGCTTCCATGAACACGCCACGGCTGTGGAGCATGCGGAAGGTGTCGCGGGCACTGTGGCCGAGGGCCAGGACCACGTGTTTCGAATGCAGGGTTTCGCCGCTGGCCAGTTCGACGCCGACCAGTTGGCCGTCTTCGATCAGCACGTCGGTGACACGCTCCTGGAAGCGCACTTCACCGCCGAGGGCGCGGATCTCTTCGCGCATGGTCTCGACCATGCCGGTCAGACGGAACGTACCGATGTGCGGCTTGCTGACGTAGAGGATTTCTTCCGGCGCGCCGGCCTTGACGAACTCGTGCAGGACTTTACGGCCGAGGAATTTCGGATCCTTGATCTGGCTGTACAGCTTGCCGTCGGAGAACGTGCCCGCGCCGCCTTCGCCGAACTGCACGTTGGACTCGGGGTTGAGCACGCTTTTGCGCCACAGGCCCCAAGTGTCCTTGGTGCGCTGGCGCACTTCGGTGCCGCGTTCGAGGATGATCGGCTTGAAGCCCATCTGCGCCAGCAACAGGCCGGCGAAGATCCCGCACGGGCCGAAACCGACCACGATCGGGCGTTGGCTCAGGTCGCTCGGCGCCTGGCCGACGAATTTGTAGCTGACATCCGGCGCCACGTTGACGTTACGGTCGTCGGCGAACTTGCTCAGCACTTTGGCCTCGTCGCGCACTTCGAGGTCAATGGTGTAGATGAAGCACAGTTCGGAGGACTTTTTGCGCGCATCGTAGCTGCGCTTGAACAAGGTGAAGTCGAGCAGGTCATCGCTGGCGATGCCCAGGCGTTGCACGATAGCAGCGCGCAGGTCTTCGTCGGGATGGTCGATCGGCAGCTTGAGTTCAGTGATTCGTAACATGACAGGATCCGGTTCGCGGGGCGCACAACTGCGCCAGGGCGTTTGAAGGCGGCGATTATAAGCCGCAACGGCCGGATCCCGTGAGGGTAAAACGATCAGTCGTTACGCGAACCGCCGAAATACCCGCAACCACGCTGCACCTTGCCGTCGATACGCAGCTCGGCGCTCATGTGCTGCACGCTGCCGGTGCTGCTATCGACGCAGCGCTGCGGCGCTACCCACAGCTCGATGCGCTGGTTGTTGGCTTCGCTGCTGAGGTTGAAACGACCGTCGCCCAGTTGCTCTTCAACGTAAGGCACGGCGAGCGGTGGCTGGCCTTCGCGGTCGATGACCAGGCCCTTGCCGCTGACTTTTACGTTCCATTCCGGGCCATGGCCGGCGGCGCGCAGGATCAGCTGTTTGAAGTTGGGGTCGTCGCAGGCGGTGCCGGAGCGTTCGACGCGATAGAGCTGGGTCAGGTCGAGGCGGTCGCCGGCGATCTTCCCGCGCACGTCGGCGAACAACTTGCCCTGCTCATCGGCCAGGGTGGCGGCCTCTTGCAGGACGCTGGTGCCGCCGATGTCATTGACCACGTACTGGCGCTGCTCCCCGCAGGCCTGGAACACCAGTTTGCCCTCGGCAGCGGTCAGTTGCCCCTGCATCCGCGTCTGGCCGACGTGGGAGGCGCTTTCCCGCGCACCATCGAACAACTGGCACGCGGCAAACAACGGGAGCAGGGCAACAACGATCAGGGAACGGGCAACACGCATCTTTGGCTCTCCAGACAAGTGCCGCCACGTTACGCAGGCTGACCGTTCATCACAAGGGTTTAGCCCACGTGAAATGTCTGACCTGTCTGCAAGCCTTCGACACTTTTGGCGTAGGCCAATGCCACATCCGCCGCAGGAACCGGCTTGTAGCCACGGAAGTACGGGGCGTAGCTGCCCATGGCTTCGACCAGCACGGTCGGGCTGATCGAGTTCACGCGCAGGCCGCGTGGCAGTTCGATGGCGGCGGCACGGACGAAGCTGTCCAGCGCGCCGTTGACCAGTGCAGCCGAGGCGCCGCTGCGAATCGGATCGTGGCTGAGCACGCCGGTGGTGAAGGTGAACGATGCGCCGTCGTTGGCGAACTCGCGGCCGATCAGCAGCAGATTGACCTGGCCCATCAACTTGTCTTTCAGCCCGAGAGCGAAGCTGTCTTCGGTCATTTCACCCAGCGGGGCGAAGGTCACGTTGCCAGCGGCGCAGACCAGTGCGTCGAACTTGCCGGTCTGTTCGAACAGCTTGCGGATCGATGCGCTGTCGCTGATATCCACCTGGAAATCGCCGCTGCTGCGACCGATACGAATGACTTCATGACGCTGCGACAGCTCTTTGTCCACGGCCGAACCGATGGTGCCGCCCGCGCCGATCAACAGAATTTTCATCGTGATTGCCTCAAGTGATTGAACGAGGTTTCAGTCTAGAGTGGTTTTTTCTGCAGATAAGCGCACTAATGGGCAACCTTTGGTTTTCAAATGGAAACAATCCATGAGCGAGATGGATGATCTGGCGGCGTTCGCGGTGTTGATCGAGGCGGGCAGTTTTACCCTGGCGGCGCAGCAATTGGGGTGCAGCAAGGGGCAGTTGTCCAAGCGCATCAGTCAGCTGGAAGCGCGGTTTTCCGTGGTGTTGCTGCAACGCACCACGCGTCGGCTGAGCCTGACGGCGGCAGGTGCGGCGTTGTTGCCACAGGCTCAGGCGCTTGTAGTTCAGGTGGAGCGAGCGCGTCAGGCTTTGGCGCGATTGAAGGACGACATGGCCGGCCCGGTGCGTATGACGGTTCCGGTGTCGCTGGGGGAAACCTTCTTCGACGGTTTGTTGCTGGACTTTTCGCAGAAATACCCCGAGGTGCAGATCGAACTGGAGCTGAATAACAGCTACCGCGACCTGTCCCGCGACGGCTTCGATCTGGCGATCCGCACCGAGGTCGCCAATGACGAGCGACTGGTGGCCAAGCCGCTGCTGGCCTGGCAGGAAATGACCTGTGCCAGCCCTGACTATCTGGAGCGCTTTGGCGAACCGCTGACGCCGCAAGCATTGGCCGAACACCGTTGCCTGCTCAACAGTCACTACAGCGGTCGCGAGGAATGGCTTTATCACCAGCAGCACGAACTGCTGCGGGTGCGGGTGTCGGGGCCGTTCGCCAGTAATCACTACAACCTGTTGAAGAAAGCCGCACTGGCCGGCGCCGGGATCGCTCGCCTACCGTCCTACCTGTTGCAGACGGAATTGGCTGACGGCCGATTGCGCTGGCTCCTTCGCGATTTTCAGACCCGGCGCATGCCAATGTACCTGGTGCACCCGTATCAGGGCGGGTTACCGAAACGCACCCAAGTGCTGGCGGATTACCTGATCGGCTGGTTCAAGCTCAGCGGCGAAGCGCTGGACCGGTTGTAGTGCCTGGCGATCAGGTGATCGATCGACAGTTTGCCCGGCCCGGTTGCCATCAAGTACAGCAACACCGCCATCCACGTTCCGTGAGTCGGGTAGGCATCCGGGTACACGAACAGCTGAATGGTCAGTGTCATGCCCAATAACGCCAGTGCCGAAAAACGCGTGGCGAAGCCGATCAGGATCAGGATCGGGAAAAGGTGTTCGGCAAACGCCGCCAGATGCGCGGCGATTTCCGGCGACAGCAGCGGCACGTGGTACTCGCTTTTGAACAACGGAATTGTCGAATCCGCCAGACGCGGCCAGCCGAACTCGAAGGTGCCATCGATCAGGTCGACGGCCAGCCCTTCGACCTTGGTCTGCCCGGATTTCCAGAACACGGCTGCGATGGAAAAACGCGCGATGAAAGCGATCAGGCTGTGAGGGATTTTTTCCAGCAGCGCGATGGCGCGGGCAATGAGACAGTTCATGGCGACACCTTTAAGTGGAAGTGAGTGATGACTTGGCGGTTGATCAGCAGAGCGAGGGTCTGGCTGAGGTCGAAGGCCCCGGCGGATTCCAGAGCCTGGGTCAGTGACAGGCCGGCCTTGAGCCGGCGAATGAACTGGCTGGCGCCGCGATCAACGGCGTACACCTCGACTTCCAGTCCGTTGCGCAGAATCAACGCGTGTTGGGCGTTATGAAGATCGATCCCGGCCAGCGTCGCGTCATGCTGATGCGCGGCCCAGACATCCACCACGGCAAAGTTTGAGTGGAGCAGATGCAGCGAAGGGTGCAGGCCGATACGCAGTTCGTTGAGCGCGTCGGCGTCTGCAAACACAGCAGCGATCCGTACCTGACTCAGGGGTAACGCATCGGCAGCGTGATAGGCCTGCGTGCGCAAACGCTCCAGCCGCGCGACATCGGCCAGATAGGGAACGCTCGAGGCAGGTTCGAAGCCGCTGATGAAATCCGCCAGCTCACTGCCGTAGTCACTCATCAACGGACTGTGTGGCGGATGGCTTTGCACGAAAATTCCGGCCATGGCCCGGAAGAATTCGTCACCCACCAACTGCATCACCACGGGATAACTGTCGACCAGTGCGTTGATCAACGAGCTCTGAACATTGTTGCGATACACCGCGAAACGGCTGGCGGGATCGCCGCCGTTGGCGCTGCACAAACCGTCGGGGCAGGGCAGGTCGGTATCGAGCAACGCGGCGCTGAACGCGGCTTGAGTGCTCATGACCGACCTCCCGCGCACAGCAACAGCTCATCGGCCTGCTGCGCTTCTGCCAACAGCACGTTGAAGGCCGGTACCTGATTGTCCCGTTCGATCAGCGTCGCCACCGGGCCGACGAGTTTCAGCGCTTGCCGGTACAACGACCAGACCGCTTGATCGATTGGCGCGCCGTGATCGTCGATGAGCAAGCGATCACCGAGGCTGTCGGAATCTTCGGCAAACCCGGCCAGATGAATCTCGCCCACCGCTTGCAGCGGCAGTGCGTCGAGATAAGCCAGGGGATCGCGTTGATGGTTGATGCACGAGACATAGACATTGTTCACGTCCAGCAACAGACCGCAGCCAGTGCGCCGGATGACTTCGCGGATGAAGTCCGCTTCGTCGATTGTCGAGCGCTCGAATGCCAGGTAGGTCGCCGGGTTTTCCAGCAACATCGGGCGTTTGAGAGTGTTCTGCACCTGATCGATGTGTTTGCAGACGCGGTCCAGCGTCGGCGTGTCGTAAGCCAGGGGCAGCAGGTCATTGAGGAACACCGGGCCGTGGCTTGACCAGGCCAGGTGTTCGGAAAAGGAGTGGGGTTGATAGCGCTCGATCAGCGCGGACAGGCGTTTGAGGTGCTGAACATCCAGCGGGCCTTCGGCACCGATGGATAAGCCGACCCCGTGCAGAGACAGCGGATACGCCTCGCGAATCAAACCCAGAAAATGATGAAACGGGCCGCCGGCCACCATGTAGTTTTCGGCGTGGACTTCGAAGAAACCGATGTCCGGTCGTGAATCGAGCACTTCCTTGAAGTGCTCGCTCTTGAGCCCCAGCCCGGCACGGGACGGGAGCCCGGTGAGGGCTGCCCGAGTGCGGCGCAAGGCATGGTCGCAGGATGTGATCATGATCGACACTCGGGCGGCTCCCGGATCAGGACTTGGCTTTGAACGCTTCGAGCTGACCGAAACCGGTCGGCGAGGTTTTGCTTTCGGTGGTGGCGCAGGTGCCTTTCGGAACCAGTTTCCAGGCGTTGGCCTGATGATCCATTTTCGCGGTGCCGGCACAGGTGGTGCCCGCGCCTGCAGCGCAATCGTTCTTGCCTTTCATGGCCACGCCGAAGCATTTTTCCATGTTGTCGTCAGCGGCGTGGGCGGTGGAGACGGCAGCGATGCTCAGGGCAGAACCGAGGGCCAGAACCAGGGCGGTAGCGGACAGGGTGCGGGTGGTAGCAGTCATGATGTTTCTCCGGTTTGAACTTGGGTTTGAACAAGCGATTGCGCTTGCTTGCCCCACTAGAGAAACGACTCGGCGATGCGTTACAGCGATCGGTAAAAATTTTTTGCCGGGCACAAAAAAAACGGCCCGAAGGCCGTTTTTTTTGAAGCGTTCGATCAACCGCCGAGGTACGCCTCGCGCACTTTCGGGTCGGTCAGCAGCGCTTCACCGGTGCCTTGCATCACTACCCGGCCGTTCTCCAGAACGTATGCACGGTCGGCGATTTTCAGCGCCTGGTTGGCGTTCTGCTCGACCAGGAACACCGTCACACCGTCCTTGCGCAGCTGTTCGATGATGTCGAAGATCTGCTGGATGATGATCGGTGCCAGGCCCAGCGACGGCTCGTCGAGCAGCAGCAGTTTCGGCTTGCTCATCAGCGCACGGCCGATGGCGAGCATTTGCTGTTCGCCGCCGGACATGGTGCCGCCGCGCTGGTTGAAGCGTTCTTTCAGGCGTGGGAAAAGTCCGAGAACCTTGTCCATCTGTTCCTGATAGTCGCCCTTGTCGGTGAAGAATCCGCCCATGGACAGGTTTTCTTCGACGGTCAGACGGGCAAACACCCGACGACCTTCCGGCACCACGGCAATGCTCTTGCGCATGATCTGCGACGAGTCCTGGCCGACCAGTTCCTCACCCATGTAGCGGATGCTGCCGCTGTGGGCCTGCGGCGAACCGCAGAGCGTCATCAGCAGCGTGGACTTGCCGGCACCGTTGGCGCCGATCAGGGTCACGATCTCGCCCTGACGGACTTCGACGTTGACGCTGTGCAGGGCCTGGATCTTGCCGTAGAAGGTGGAAACGTTTTCGAACTGCAGCATTTACGCTTCCCCCAGGTAGGCTTTGATCACTTCAGGATTGTCGCGGATCTGGTCCGGCGTGCCGTCGGCCAGGGGCGTGCCCTGGTTGATCACGACGATGTGGTCGGAAATGCTCATGACCAGTTTCATGTCGTGTTCGATCAGCAGCACGGTCACGTTGTGCTCTTCACGCAGCACGCTGATCAGCGCCTTGAGGTCTTCGGTTTCCTTCGGGTTCAGGCCGGCGGCCGGTTCGTCGAGCATGAGGATCCGCGGACGGGTCATCATGCAGCGGGCGATTTCCAGGCGACGTTGCTGACCGTAGGCCAGCGTGCCGGCGGGGCGGTTGGCGAACTCTTTGAGGTTGACCTTTTCCAGCCAGTACTCGGCGAACTCCATGGCCTCGCGCTCGCTCTTGCGAAACGCCGGGGTCTTGAACAGGCCGGACAGGAAGTTGGTGTTCAGGTGACGGTGCTGGGCGATCAACAGGTTCTCGACCGCCGTCATGTCCTTGAACAACCGCACGTTCTGGAAGGTGCGCACCACGCCTTTGAGGGCGATCTTGTGGCCCGGCAGGCCGTGGATCGGCTCGCCGTCCAGCAGGATGCTACCGCCCGATGGCTGGTAGAAACCGGTCAGGCAGTTGAACACGGTGGTCTTGCCCGCGCCGTTCGGCCCGATCAGTGCAACCACCTGTTTCTCTTTCACGGTCAGGGCCACGCCGTTGACCGCCAGCAGGCCGCCGAAGCGCATGCTCAAGTTTTCGACTTTAAGGATCTCGCGGCTCATTTTCGCAACTCCATGTGTGGGCGTTGCATCGGCAGCAGACCTTGTGGACGCCAGATCATCATCAACACCATCAGGGCACCGAACATCAACATGCGGTACTCACTGAACTCACGCATCATTTCCGGCAGCAAGATCATCACCACGGCCGCGAGAATCACGCCCAGCTGCGAGCCCATGCCACCCAGCACCACGATGGCGAGGATGATGGCGGACTCGATGAAGGTGAACGATTCCGGCGTCACCAGACCCTGACGGGCGGCGAAGAAGCTGCCGGCGAAACCGGCGAAGCTCGCGCCCAGGGTGAACGCCGAGAGCTTGATCACGGTCGGGTTGAGACCCAGTGCGCGGCAGGCGATTTCATCTTCACGCAGCGCTTCCCACGCACGGCCGATCGGCATGCGCAGCAGGCGGTTGATGATGAACAGCGCCGCCAGCGCCAGCAGCAGGGCAACCAGGTAGAGAAAGATCACCTTGTTGATCGAGTTGTATTGCAGGCCGAAATACTCGTGGAAGGTTTGCAGGCCTTCCGCAGCCTTGCGTTCGAATGTCAGGCCGAAGAACGTCGGTTTCTCGATGTTGCTGATGCCGTTCGGGCCGCCGGTGATGTCGGTCAGGTTACGCAGGAACAGGCGGATGATTTCCCCGAAGCCCAGGGTCACGATCGCCAGATAGTCGCCGCGCAGACGCAACACCGGGAAGCCGAGCAGGAAGCCGAACGTCGCCGCCATCAAACCGGCGATCGGCAGGCAGATCCAGAAGCTCAGGCCGTAGTAGTGCGACAGCAGCGCGTAGCTGTAGGCGCCGACGGCGTAGAAGCCGACGTAACCCAGGTCGAGCAGACCGGCCAGACCGACCACGATGTTCAGACCGAGGCCGAGCATCACGTAGATCAGGATCAGCGTCGCGATGTCCACCGCGCCACGGGAGCCGAAGAACGGCCAGACCAGCGCACCGATGATCAGCGCGATGATGAAGTAGCGCTGGGTGGTCGGCAGGGTCAGGAAGTTGCTGGCCTTGGCCGGGATCAGCGGCATGCCCGGCGAAGAACGCCACGCCTTGCTGATCTGCTGGTTGAACAGCACCCGCAGGAACATCAGCACCGAGCAGATGGCGATGGTCGCCAGAATGGCCGGGCTGGTGTTGTGCACTTCCAGGTTGATGCCGACGATGGTCAGTTTCAGACCCAGTACCGGATAGGCCACGGCCCAGACCAGCAAGGCGCTGAACAGCGCCTGTTTAAGATTCCTAGTCATACTTTCTCAACCTCCGGACGGCCCAGAATGCCGGTCGGACGGAACAACAGCACCAGAACCAACAAGCCGAAAGCCACGACGTCCTTGTACTGGTCGCCGAAGATATCGGCGCCAAAGGCTTCCGCCACCCCGAGCACCAGCCCGCCGAGCATGGCGCCGGGGATGCTGCCGATCCCGCCCAGTACCGCAGCGGTGAAGGCCTTGAGGCCGACCAGGAAACCGGCATTCGGGTTGATCACGCCGTATTGCATGCTCAGCAGCACGGCTGCGACGGCCGCCAGCGCAGCACCGATGACGAAGGTCAGGGCGATGATGTTGTTGGTGTTGATGCCCAGCAGGTTGGCCATCTTGATGTCTTCGGCGCAGGCGCGGCAGGCGCGGCCCAGGCGAGAGCGGGAGATGAACAGCGTGAGGCCGAGCATGGCGATCAGGGTCACCACGAACACCACGATTTGCATGTAGGAAATCAGCACTTCATGTGCGCCACCTGGACCGAAGGCGAAGTTGCCCGGAATCAGGTTGGGGATAGCTTTGTCCTTGGAGTCTTGCGCCAGCAGAACAGTGTTCTGCAGGAAGATCGACATACCGATCGCGGAAATCAGCGGGATCAGACGGTTGCTGCCGCGCAACGGGCGGTAGGCAATGCGTTCGATGCTGTATCCGTAGGAGCTGGTGACGACGATGCTGGCGATGAACGCCACGGTCATCAACAGCGGGACGCTTTCGAGTCCCATCATGGTCAGCCCGGCGATGGCGATGAACGCCACGTAGGAACCGATCATGTACACCTCGCCGTGGGCGAAGTTGATCATTCCAATGATGCCGTAGACCATCGTGTAGCCGATGGCGATCAGGGCATACATGCTGCCAACGTTCAAGCCGTTAACCAGCTGTTGGAAGAAGTGATAGATGTCAGGCATTACAGCGCTCCTAAAAACCTGATACGCATTTCACTGGTGGAGTCATTTTCCCGCCCGGTCCCGTGGATCTTTATCCACTTCGAATCCGGGTTTTGCCAGCGAACCGCTGATGACGGTTTTGAGATTTTCAGGTGGGGAGACTGGCGGATCACGCCAGCGCGGCCCTATACATTCGTAAAACAAAGCCCACGGCACGCCGTGGGCTTTATTGGCAGTCAGTCAGGCAGCGCCTTACTGAGGCGACACTTCGGTTTTAGGTTTGCCGTTGTGCCACTCGTAAACCACGAATTTGAAGTCCTTCAGGTCGCCCTTGGCGTCGAAGCTCAGATCACCGGTCGGGGTCTTGAAAGTACCGGCGTGGATGGCTTCAGCCACTTTGGCAGGGTCTTCGGACTTGGCCGCAGCGATACCGCCGACAATCACTTCAACTGCCGAGTAGGACGGGAACACGAACGGGCCGCTCGGGTCTTCTTTCTTGGCCTTGAATGCATCGGCCAGGGCCACGTTGGCCGGATCCTGGTCGAAGGACTTCGGCAGGGTCACCAGCAGGCCTTCGGACGCGTCCTTGGCGATCTGGGTGATCGAGTCGTTACCCACGCCTTCCGGACCCATGAACTTGGCTTTCAGGCCTTTTTCCTGGGCTTGACGCAGGATCAGACCCAGCTCCGGGTGGTAGCCGCCGTAGTAGACGAAGTCGACGTTGGCTTGCTTGAGCTTGGCGATGATCGCAGAGAAGTCCTTGTCGCCGGCGTTGACGCCTTCGAACACGGCAACCTTGGTGCCTTTCTTCTCGAGTGTGGATTTGACGGCGGTGGCGATGCCTTCACCGTACTGCTGCTTGTCGTGCAGCACGCCGACGATTTTCGGCTTCACGTGATCGGCGATGTAGTTACCGGCGGCAGGGCCCTGGGCGCTGTCCAGACCGATGGTACGGAAGACCATTTTGTAACCACGGTTGGTGATGTCCGGGCTGGTGGCAGCCGGGGTGATCATGATCACGCCTTCGTCTTCGTAGATGTCCGAAGCAGGCTGGGTGGAGCTGGAGCACAGGTGACCGACCACGAACTTGACGCCGTCGTTGACGACCTTGTTCGCAACCGCTACCGCTTGTTTGGGATCGCAAGCGTCATCGTATTCAACGGCTTCAAGCTTCTTGCCGTCGACGCCGCCTTTGGCGTTGATCTGTTCGATGGCCATTTTCGCGCCACTGAACTGCATGTCGCCGTACTGGGCTACTGGACCGGTTTTAGGGCCGGCGATACCGATCTTGATGGTGTCAGCTGCGAACGAATGGCTGGCAACCCCGGCCAGAACCATAGCGGCAAACAGTTTGGAAATCTGCTTAGTAGCCTTAGTCATAGTGCTCCACTCTTACTGTTGTATTTTTTTAGAGTCCTGACGCCGTAGCAGCAGAACCGGGACAGATATCTAGGCGATACCCTCCGGAAAAGCCCCCGGCAACTGTACCGGTACAGTGTAGAGCGCCGGTTGTTGGCCTGGGAAGCTGGCGCCAGGGGGCAAAACCTGAGGGTGTCGCTTAAATGAAAGAAAAAGACAGAATTGCGGCGGGACGTTCAGAGGGCTTATACCCCAATCATCAGCATTCCCTGGCGTTCCTGCTCTTTTCGTTCGGTACGGCCTTTTGCAACCGGGTTTTTCTGCCGGACCACCGACGTTATCATTTGCGTCGATTTCTTTTCCGGACAGTCCCATGAATCAAGAACCTAGCACCCTCTATGCCAAGCTGCTTGGTGAAACCGCATCTATTACCTGGAAAGAGCTGGAGCGCTTCTACGCGCAGGGTGCCCTATTGTGGGTCGACGCCAGCCTGGATTTGATCGCGGTCGCCGAGGCCGTGGCGTCGGATCAGGGCGAGAAAGTCGCTGCCTGGCTGGCCGAGGGCAAGGTCGCCAAGCTGTCTGAAACGCGGGCGCTGGATATTTTCGAGCGCGATCCCGAGATGTGGGCGGTGGTGGTCCGGCCGTGGATCCTGGTCCAGGAAAGGGCAGTGGCCTGACTGGTTGCACCTTGTTGGTGCGAGTGCCGCCCGGCAAAAAGTGTGTAGCGGAGTAGCGTGATGGCCGATTGCCGTAGAGAAATGCCACAAGCGTGGGTGGCATAACGGTGACGTAAACGTAACGGGCACAGTTTAGTAAGCAGCCTAACGGCTGCTTAATTGTTTCGGGATGTTGGAAAGGCTGAATAAGCCGGGAATTTGAGCGCCTTATCGCGAGCAGGCTCGCTCCCACAGGAAATGAATTCCGTTGTGGGAGCGAGCCTGCTCGCGATGGGGGCGCCTCGGTCTGGTGTCAGACCGAGTAAGACTTGCCAGTGTGGTTATTGAGGGAAATAACCTTGGTCTTGCCGATCCGGTGACGGTAGATCTCGCGCAGGTACTTGATCGACTTCTTCACGCAATCACGCGACAGGCGAATGTCGTTGATCGAGACAAACTTCTCTTTGTCGTTGATCAGTTCGCGGTACTTCTTCTCGTACATCGGCTTGATCGCGTACCAGTTGGTATCGAGGATCTTCGCCGGGTTCTCGAATTCGTTGAGCAGGTCGTCGATACGGTCTTCGTCGAATTCTTCGTTGATGATGAAGTCGAGGATCGAGTTGTCCAGGGTCTCGTCAAAACGGTACGGGGTCTTGGCGAAGCAACGCTTGATGAACGCCACGATCAGCGTCAGGAAGTCGTCCGACAGGCACGGGCTCTTGGCGATCAGGGTGGTCAGCGACAGGTTGGCCGAGGCGCCGATCACCAGCGCGTAGCGCTTGAGCGTGGTGTTCGGGAACAGGCTGTTGAGGTGGGTCTTCAACCGGTTCAGGTCCATGTACGACAGCTTGTAGTCTTTGGGCAGCGAAACGATCGAGACCACCGACGAGCAGTTCTTGAAGAAGTGCAGGTCATGCAGGGCGGCGGCGTCGTAGCCGGAGTTCTTGTATTGCTCCAGCGAGGCGCGATAGCGCTTGGACTCGATCGGCAGCAGGCTGATGCCTTCGATGGCCTGGGTGACCTTGTTGAAGTGCGGCAGGTCGATCGAGCGGAAGAACAGGTCGTCGATGTTCAGGCGCTGCGGCTCTTTGTCGAACACCTTGAACTTGTCGCTGCTTGGCGGCGGGGTCTCCGGCACCACGGATTCGGCGTAGGCAATCGCCACCGGGCCGGCCAGACTCATGAACAGGTCGTTGGCGTCCAGGCGAATGGTCTCGCCGATGTCGATGCCGGCGCGACGGAAATAATTCTGGTCGTAGTCGGTCGTGACCGCCTGAGCCGTCAGAATGTTGAAGATCTGCTGCGAGATGTATTGGTTGGCGTGCTTCTCCATCGCATTGACATCAATGTTCTGGATGTTGCCGTCATCGCTCTCTTCGGCGTAACGCATGATGTCGTTGGAGATCAGCATCATCGCGTTCCATGGGCGGATACGGCCCATGACGCTGGCTTCGCTGCTGTCTTCGTTGGCGAAGTTGTACGAGAAATCCCATTCTTCCGAGAGGTATTTGCACAGCAGACGACCGGCGTTGATGTGCAGCGCCTCGGACATTTCGCTGCGGTGGTCGGAAATGTTCGGCAGCACGCAGATGCCGCTGGTGAAGATCGGTTCGAACACGAACGAATGACCGCTCTTGCCGTCATGCTCGTCCATCGGTTTGGTGTCGAACGTCTTGTTCATGTACGAGTGCTGCTGGGCCAGGCCGAACTCCGAGGCCATGCCCGAACCGGTACCGCCGCCGGCACTGAAGATCGAGAAATACAGACGCGACTGGTTGGCCTTGATGCCGCAGCTGTCGATCAGGTACGAGTGGATCATTTTCCAGTCAGGGCTGGAGAAACGCTGGGTGTCCTTGTTCAGGATGATCTTCGCCAGGTACTGGCCGAGGATCGGCGCGTTACCGGCACCACCGGCGTGGACTTCGGACAAGTCCATGATCTTCATCTTGCTGTAGTCGCGCAGGAAGCCGCTTTTTTCGCCCTTGCGCGAGAAACGGATACGTCCGGCGATGTCCTTGTCGAGGTCGCCGAGCATCACCAGCGGTTCCACCAGGAACACCGGTTTGCTGCCCTTGTTCGGGCCGATCCGCAGGTTGGTCTTGATCCACTGGGCCGGGCTGTAGCCCTTGTCGGCCAGGCGACGATCGCTGGATGGGCGATCTTCGTTGTTGAATTCGTTGAGGTAGAACTTGCGCGCGTTGTACACCAGCTCCGCCACGTCGAGGGCGATGTTGGAGCCGCAACGACCGAGGCCGATCAGGCACACCGACGGGAATTCCTGATCGTTGTGCTGTTCGTTGTCGCCTTCCAGGTGCGGTGGGCGCGGGAACACCAGGTCACGCAGGCCATCGAGGTTGTCGAGGATGCGGTCGGTATTGGTTTCGGTGAAGTACAGGTATTGCTGAGTGCCCAGCGGGCGCGAGGGTGGCAATGGCTTCATCGGGGCAGGGCTGTTCGCCGCAGGGCTCAGAGTCAGATCGGATACCGCAGTGGCCGGATTGTTTTTAGAAGTCATTGTGCGCCATATACCTGGACTGGTTGGTTCAGCGACCGCTGTCGTCGAACCTCACGGAATGGGAATCTCGCGTCTTTTTTCTGCGCGTGTTTGGCCCGTGCGTCAGGGGTCTGGCCTGAGTGCCGCGCGGGGGAATCCTTTCCTGATTGATGATGGATCGGCCATTATTCGGCGATCTTTAATCAAAAGGAGGCTAAATGATGTCAACGCGACCTTCGTTGGGGTTTGCCGGAATCGGCCTGATGGGCCTGCCGATGTGCCGCCGCTTGCTGGCCGCCGGATATCCGCTGACCGTGTGGAACCGCAACCCGGCCAAGTGCGCGCCGCTGGTCGAGGCCGGCGCCCGGCAGGTGGCGACCCCCGCCGAACTCTGTGAACAGGCTGATGTGGTGATGCTGTGCCTGGCGGACACGGCGGTGGTGCGCGAAGTGGTGTTCGGCCCGGCCGGCGTGGCTGTAGGGGCAAAACCCGGTCAGTTGCTGGTGGATTTTTCCAGCCTCGAACCGACGGCCACCCGCGAGATGGCGGCGCAATTGGCGGACAAGACTGGCATGACCTGGCTCGACTCGCCCGTCTCTGGCGGGGTTGTCGGGGCCGAAGCCGGCAGCCTGGCGATCATGGTCGGCGGTGATGCAGCGGACCTTGATCGCGTACGCCCGGTGCTACTCGAACTCGGCCAGCGGGTCACGCATATGGGCGGCGTCGGCGCCGGTCAGGTGACCAAGGCCTGCAATCAGATGATCGTCGCCTGCAATGCCTTGGTGATCGCCGAAGTAGTGGCGCTGGCCGAACAGGCCGGGGTCGATGCCAGCCTCATCGCCGAGGCGCTGGCCGGTGGTTTTGCCGATTCGAAACCGTTGCAGATCCTCGCCCCGCAAATGGCCGAAAGCCGTTTCGAGCCGGTGAAGTGGCACGTGCGCACGCTGCTCAAGGATCTGGATACCGCGGTGAAGTTTTCCCGTGAAACCGGCTCGGCCACACCGATCAGCGGATTGGCCGCACAACTGATGCGCCTGCATGGGGCGCAGGGCTTTTTGCAGAAGGATCCAGCGACACTGGTGAAAATGTACCGCGCGCCAGACTCAGCGGATTGACGGTGTGCGCGTGTTTGCGTTGATTGATTTCTTCGAGCACCGGACGCAGTTCGGCCAGCGGAACCGGGCGACTGAGCAGGTAACCCTGAATGAAGTCGCATCCCGAGCGCTCCAGGAATTCGTATTGCTCCAGGCTTTCGACGCCTTCGGTGACCACCTGCAAATGCAGGGTGTGCGCCATGACGATGATCGCCTGGACGATCTCCATGTCGGCGGTGGCCTTGGGAATATCGAGGATGAACGAGCGATCGACCTTCAATGTGTTGAGCGGCAGGCGCTTGAGATAGGCCAGCGACGAATAACCGGTGCCGAAGTCGTCGATCGACAGGGACACGCCGAGGGCGCGGATTTGCCGCAACAACACCAGTGTGTTGGCGATGTTGCCCATCAAGGCGTTTTCGGTAACTTCCAGTTCCAGCCGTTCCGGCGCGACGCCAGCGCTGCGCAAGGCATGCTCGATTTCATTGGCCAGTTCTTCCCGGGCCAGATTCAGCGGTGAGCAGTTCCAGGCAATCTTCAGCTCTTCACAGCCATGGCGTGACAGTTCACCGAGGTCTTCACAGGCCTTGCGCAGCACCCAATTATCGAGTTCGGCGATCAGACCGTTGTTTTCAGCGATGGCGATAAAACGATCCGGCGTCAGCAAGCCATGCACTGGGTGCTGCCAGCGAATCAACGCCTCCAGTTTGGTGACCGTGCCTGTCTTGAGTTCGAAGATCGGCTGGTAAAACAGCATCAGTCCGTTCTCTTCGCGCAGGGCCTGGCGCAGTTCTTCTTCAAGTTGCAGCTCAAGGCTGGCGCGGTTCTTCAGGTTGGAATCAAAAAAATGCACGCCGTTGCGTCCCGCGCCCTTGGATTGGTACAGCGCCAGATCCGCATGTTTGAGCAGTTCGTCGCAAGTGGTGCCGTCCTCGGGGAACAGGCTGATGCCGATGCTGGTGGTCATCACCATGCGCCGGCCGGCCAGTTCGATCGGCTCTTTCATCTTGAGCATGATGCGCTGGGCCAGATTGCGCGCTTCTTCGCGGTCGCGCAGGCCGATCAGGATGCAGAATTCGTCGCCGCCGAAACGCGCGACCACGTCCTCATGACTGCGCACCGAACCCTTTATGTGCTGCGCGATGACCTTGAGCAGTTCGTCGCCGGCGTCATGGCCGAGGCTGTCGTTGATGCGTTTGAAGTGGTCGATGTCGAGAAACATCACCGCGAGCATGCCGCCCTCGCTGGATTTCTGGCTGAGCTTTTCGGCGAAAATCTGATTGAACCCCCGACGGTTTATCAGACTGGTCAGGGCGTCATAGTTGGCAACGTGTTGCAGCGACATGCGCGCCTGATCGAGCTGACTGAGCAGAGCGTTGACCCGGCGCAGATCGTGCTCCTTGTTTTGCAGTTTTTTGTCGGCCAGTGCCGCGCTGATGGCGCTGCCGAGGATCAACAAGGTGATCAGCGCTACCGTGAGGCCCAGTTGCAGATGGCTGGTTTGCGTGGAAAGGGTCGGGAGGCGCCCCTCGGGCAGCACCAGTTGCAACGCGGCCATGCCGGTGAAATGCATGCTGAGGATGCCGGCACCGAGAATCAGCGCGGCCAGGTATTTAAGCATCGGCAGGTGCAGGCCGGTGGCTTCGCGCAGGTTGCCAGCCACCCACAGCGCTGCAAAGCTGGCCCCGATGGCGATCACGATGGATGCCAGAAACAGGGTCGGTTCGTAGTAAGCCGTCGCGGCGGATTGCATGGCCGCCATGCCGACGTAATGCATGCCGGCAATGCCCAGGCCGATGACGATGGCGGTTTTGGTGTATTGCAACAGATTCGGTCGGGGATCACTCAAGGTGTGCATCGCCAGCCAGGATGCGAGCAATGCGATCAAAAGAGAAAAGAGAGTGACAGGCAGGTCGTACTGGATATCGATGGGCGCCTGGAAAGCCAGCATGCTGATGAAGTGCATCGCCCATATGCCGCCGGCCAGGCAGGTGGCGCCGATCCATCGCCACAGTCTTTGCGAGCCGGGCTCCTCCGCGTGGACGACCCGTTCCGCCATGTCGAGGGTGGCGAAACTCGCGGCGCAGGCAACCAGATAGGCTACCAGCACCAGCAAGGGATTATGTATGCAATTGAGGATGACCTGCCCGCTCTCCGGCAGCTCGGCAACAAACTGTAAACCAAGCCACTCCATAGCATGCCCCGTTTCCTGAGTGCGTCCTTACTGCGTCATCAACGCAGACGAATGTCAGGAGTATAGAGGCGGTTTTTGGCGTGCAAGCGATAGTGGCACATTGGCGCTAATGATTTTGGCATGAGCGTCATAGCGTTTGGCGCTAAGCATTGAAATGCCGGAAATCAGGCAACCTCGTTCCAGTGCGGTTGCAGCGGCGGCAGGCCGAAACGGGCCCTTGCCTTGTCGCAGTCGGCGTTCTGTTCGCCGTTTTCCCACGACGCTTCGAACTCGCGGCAGGGGCTGGAACGCTTGTCGTAGATCGTACAGGCCACCGATTTTCCGACTTCGCCTTCCAGCGCAGTGCAGCGCGGCGCCTTGCGGTCGGTGCCGATCATCGCGACCCGACTGGGCGTGATCTGGGTGACCAGTTCATCGGGTACGGTCCCGCCGGAGGATGCGCATTCACCCCAGAAAAAAGAAACACGGAAATGGGAACAGCAGGCACCGCAATTCAGACACGGACTGGCTTCGGACATGGGCGGGGGTATCAAAGGGATTGATCGGCAGGATCCGGACGGATCCGGCGGCCATTCTAGGCTTTGCCACGGCGTTGGGAAGGGGGGTGAGAAAGTATTTTTTCATTGCCGGATTTTTCCGCAAAACCCCCGGTTTCAGGGGGATTCGAAGCATTTCAAGGGCTTACGTTTCGTTACACAGCCATGGCCCGTCATCAGGCTGACGAATGATCACAGACAGTCCCGACGAGCGTGACTAGATTGCAGGTTCCGGGCTCGGATGCGTTGGCAGTGAAGCCCTAATAACAATAAAGAGACGGACCCATGCAGAACTCGACCCAAGCGGCGAATGCCTGGCGCATTCTGTTCCTGCTGTTCCTCGCCAACCTTTTCAATTTCTTCGACCGCACCATCCCGGCGATCATCATCGAACCGATCCGAATGGAATGGCACCTCAGCGACTTCCAGCTGGGGATCGTCGGCACGGCGTTCACCCTGGTCTACGCGATTGCCGGCTTACCACTGGGGCGCATGGCCGACACCGGTTCGCGCAGCAAACTGATGGGCTGGGGCCTGGCGACCTGGAGCGCGCTGACTGCCGTGAACGGTCTGGTCGGCAGTTTCTGGAGTTTCCTGTTGGTGCGAATGGGCATCGGCATCGGTGAGGCGAGTTACGCGCCCGCTGCCAACTCATTGATTGGCGATCTGTTTCCCGCGCACCGCCGGGCCCGGGCCATGGGCATTTTCATGCTCGGCCTGCCGTTGGGGTTGCTGCTGGCCTTCTTCACCATCGGCTGGATGGTCAAGGCGTTCGACAGCTGGCGCGCACCGTTCTTCATCGCCGCCGTGCCGGGGCTGGTGCTGGCGGTGTTCATGTTCTTCATCAAGGAACCCAAGCGCGGAGCGGCTGAAACCGTGCAGGTGTCCCAAGAGAAAGTCGACAAGCCGATCCGCCGCGTCCTCGCCGTGCCGACCTTCCTGTGGCTGGTGATGGCCGGGCTGTGCTTCAACTTCGCGACCTACGCCTGCAACTCGTTTCTGGTGCCGATGCTGCAGCGTTATTTCCTGATGCCGTTGCAGGAAGCGGCGGTGGCGACCGGGGTGATCGTCGGTGTGACCGGGTTGATCGGCCTGACCCTCGGCGGCTGGATCGCCGACAAGATTCACCAGCGGGTGGCCAATGGGCGACTGCTGTTTGCCGCGTTCAGCCTGATCATCTCGACCCTGTGCACGGCGTGGGCGCTGCATGCCGGGCGCATCGAGATCGGGGTGTTTGTCGCGGTGTTCAGCGTCGGCTGGCTGTTCGCTTATAACTTCTACACCTGCGTGTACACGGCGATTCAGGACGTGGTCGAACCGCGCCTGCGGGCCACGGCGATGGCGCTGTTCTTCGCCGGGTTGTACTTGCTGGGCGGCGGCCTGGGGCCGGTGGTGGTCGGCGGTTTGTCGGATCACTTCGCCAAGTCGGCCATGGTCTCGGCGGGCGCCGAGCAGATGACCGAAGCCTTCAAGGCTGTCGGTCTGCATGACGCGATGTACCTGATCCCGGTGGCGCTGTTTCTGACCATGGTGTTCCTGTTCCTCGCCTCGCGGTGTTTTGTGCGGGATGCGAAGCGGATGAAGGAGGGGCTGGTGGCAGTGGTTGAGCCAGAGGGCGCAGCGGTGACTGCGTAATCGCCTTCGCGAGCAAGCTCGCTCCCACATTCGACCGCATTTCCTCCTGAAGGAACCCGGTCAACTGTGGGAGCGGGCTTGCTCGCGAAGAGGCAATCAACCGCGCAGCATAAATATCAGGCAAACAAAAAGGCCCGCATCGCTGCGGGCCTTTTTTTTTGGGGCGATGGAGCAGGGCGGTTTAGCCCGCCACCAGCACCCGGATCGCTTCCAGTCGCAGCGCCGCTTTGTCCAGCATCGCCAGACCTTGTTCACGCTGCTTGCGCAGGGCGTCCAGTTCGCTGTCGCGTACGGTCGGATTGACCGCCTGCAACGCGGTCAGGCGTGCCAGTTCTTCGTCGGTGTCGGCTGCCAGACGGCGGCGGGCCTCGGCGACGCGCTCGGCGTGGCGCGGGGTGACCTTGTCTTCACCGGCGTTGATCCGTGGCGTCAGCTGGTCGCGCTGAGCCTGGATGAACTTGTTGGCACTGGCGCGCGGCACGCTTTCCAGTTGATCGTTGAGGGTTTCGAACGCCACGCGCGACGACAGGTCGTTGCCATTGGCATCGAGCAGGCAGCGCAGGGCGGCCGGCGGCAGGTAACGGCCCAGTTGCAGCGAGCGTGGGGCAACCACTTCGCTGACGTAGAGTAATTCCAGCAGCACGGTGCCCGGCTTGAGCGCCTTGTTCTTGATCAGTGCGACGGCGGTGTTGCCCATCGAACCGGACAGCACCAGATCCATGCCGCCCTGCACCATCGGGTGTTCCCAGGTGATGAACTGCATGTCTTCGCGCGACAGCGCCTGGTTGCGGTCGTAGGTGATGGTCACGCCTTCGTCGTCGCCCAACGGGAAGCTGGCGTCGAGCATCTTCTCGCTCGGCTTGAGGATCAGGGCGTTTTCCGAATGGTCTTCGCTGTCGATGCCGAACGCGTCGAACAGGGTTTCCATGTAGATCGGCAGGGCGAACTGATCGTCCTGCTCGAGGATGTCCTCGACCAGCGCTTCACCTTCGCCGGCGCCGCCAGAGTTGAGCTCCAGCAGACGGTCGCGACCGGTGTGCAGCTCGGCTTCCAGACGCTCGCGCTCGGTGCGCGCCTCGTCGATCAGCGCTTGCCACTCGCCGTCGTCGGCTTCTTCGAGCAGCGGCAGCAGGCGCGGGCCGAACTGATGCTGCAAGGCGTTGCCGGTCGGGCAGGTGTTGAGGAACGCGTTCAGGGCTTCGTGGTACCACTGGAACAGGCGCTCTTGCGGGCTGGTTTCCAAGTACGGCACGTGCAGTTCGATGATGTGTTTCTGGCCGATCCGGTCCAGACGACCGATCCGCTGCTCCAGCAGGTCCGGGTGCGATGGCAGATCGAACAGCACCAGGTGGTGGGCGAACTGGAAGTTGCGACCTTCACTGCCGATTTCCGAGCAGATCAGTACCTGCGCGCCGAACTCTTCGTCGGCGAAGTAGGCGGCGGCGCGGTCACGCTCGAGGATGTTCATGCCTTCGTGGAACACCGTGGCCGGGATGCCGGAGCGCACGCGCAGGGCGTCTTCCAGGTCCATCGCGGTTTCGGCGTGGGCGCAGATCACCAGCACTTTGGTGCGCTTGAGCATTTTCAGCTGGTCGATCAGCCACTCGACGCGCGGGTCGAATTTCCACCAGCGTTCTTCTTCGCTGGCGTCCGGCTGAGCCTGGAAGCTGACTTCCGGGTACAGCTCGGCGTGTTCGCCCAGCGGCAGTTCGAGGTATTCGTCCGGGCACGGCAGCGGGTACGGATGCAGTTTGCGCTCCGGGAACCCCTGCACGGCGGCGCGGGTGTTACGGAACAGCACGCGGCCGGTGCCGTGGCGGTCAAGCAGTTCACGCACGAGGCGGGCGCTGGCTTCGGTGTCGCCATCGTTGACGGCGGTGAGCAGGGCTTCACCTTCGTTGCCGAGGAAACCGTGGATGGTCTTGTGCGCGGCCGGCGACAGGCGACCCTTGTCCAGCAGCTCCTGAACGGCTTCGGCCACCGGGCGATAGTTTTCGCTCTCGGCGCGGAAGGCGGCCAGGTCATGGAAACGGTTCGGGTCGAGCAGGCGCAGACGGGCGAAGTGGCTGTCCTGACCGAGTTGTTCCGGGGTGGCGGTGAGCAGCAGCACGCCGGGAATGACTTCGGCCAGCTGTTCAACCAGCGAGTATTCCGGGCTGACTTTCTCTTCGTGCCACACCAGGTGGTGGGCTTCGTCGACCACCATCAGGTCCCAGCCGGCAGCGAACAGCGCGTCCTGCGCCTTTTCATCGTCGACCAGCCACTCCAGCGCCACCAGGGCCAGCTGGGTGTCTTCGAACGGGTTGGTGGCATCGCTTTCGATGAAGCGTTCTTCGTCGAACAGCGCGACCTGAAGGTTGAAGCGGCGGCGCATTTCCACCAGCCACTGGTGCTGGAGGTTTTCCGGAACCAGGATCAGCACGCGGTTGGCGCGGCCCGACAGCAGCTGGCGATGGATCACCAGACCGGCTTCGATGGTCTTGCCCAGACCCACTTCGTCCGCCAGCAATACGCGCGGCGCGATACGGTCGGCGACTTCACGGGCAATGTGCAACTGGTGGGCGATCGGTTGTGCACGCACGCCGCCCAGGCCCCAGAGCGAGGACTGCAACTGGCGGCTGGTGTGTTCCAGGGTGTGATAACGCAGGGAGAACCACGCCAGCGGGTCGATCTGCCCGGCGAACAGACGGTCGCTGGCCAGGCGGAACTGAATGAAGTTCGACAGCTGGGTTTCCGGCAGGGTGACCGCTTCGTTCTGCGCGTTGAGGCCGTGATAGACCATCAGGCCGTCGACGTCGTCGACTTGCTGGACAGTCATCTTCCAGCCTTCGAAGTGAGTGATCGAATCGCCCGGCGAGAACCGCACGCGGGTGAGGGGCGCATTCCGTAGCGCGTACTGGCGAGTCTCGCCAGTGGCCGGGTAAAGCACGGTCAACAAGCGGCCGTCCTGTGCCAGAACGGTGCCTAAACCAAGCTCTGCTTCGCTGTCACTGATCCAGCGTTGCCCCGGTTGATACTGCTGCGCCATGCTGCCTGACTCCCACCTTGAAAAAGCGGGCTATCTTAACGGAATGAGGGCCCGAGGCCAAAGGATAAGGAGCCTCGGCCCGGCTTTTAACCGCAATCGGCCAATTGCAGGGAAGATTAGGTCATGCATCGGTTTTACGGGATGTTGCGGCACCCCTGAGTGCCAAACCGGTCACAAGTTTGCGACCGATGGCTCAAGGCACCCCTGGCGCCGCCGATAACCTGCTGACAGGAGACCCTTCATATGCTGCCACCGATGCTCCCCCTGAGCGCCGTGCCGATCACCTCCCAGCAGGATCCGATCCGCCAGCGACCGGACATTCCCCCTGTGGTGCCGGTACAGGAAAGCTCTAACGAAAGCACCATCGACCTGCAAAAGCGCGATCCGGAAGAGGACGGCTATCTGCTGCGCGAAGAGCAGCGCCGCCAGCAGGAACGTGATCGCCGGCGCCGTGAAGCCGATGACGACCCCGAAGCGCACCTCGCCGTGCCCGGCACCGAACTGAATGCCGACAACACCGTGCCGGTGGCGCCATTGATGGAAGATCAGCCGCGTCAGGGGCTTTGGGTCGATATCGAGATTTGAATTGTTGCAGAGCCTTTATGCGTGTGGCTGGTCAGCGCCTGCGTCAGGCCGCATTATTGGCGCAGTCCTGTCGGTGATCCGACAGTTGTGATTCAGTCCCAGCGATGCACCGAACGCCATGAGCCAAGACGACAAACTGATCGACCTCAACACCGAACGCGCCAAGCGGGTTCATGACCTCAACGAAAAGCGCCTGAATGAAGTACGCCAGGCGTTCGAGCAGGCCATGCCGTTGGGCAAACCGAAGAAAAAGCCGAAAAACAAACCGAAAAAGCGTTGATCTCCCCTGCATCTGTTGATGCAGGTCAGTTATTTCCCTTCCTTTCCTCCGCATGGTGACCGGCATTGATCCCGGTCAATTCCTGCGCCTGCCTGATTGGTTAACTTAGTTCCATCGCAGCAGAGCAGGGGCCAGGAGGCCAGTCATGTTTTTCGATAACGTGGTGTTTGCCGGGGTCCTGACTGTGGGCCTGATGGTTCTGTTTTTTGCAGGGTTTGGATTTTTTATCTGGAAGGATGCGAACAAGCGCAAGAAGCCTTGATTCTTCCGGGTTTGATGAGCACGCAAGGCATTTTGGGCAACTTCGGTTGCCCTTTTTTTTTGTGTCTTGGCGGCCTTTGGGCCGACCATGCTTTGGGTTGTTTGGGGTGAATATCCGTTGCTGCGGTAACGGCTTCTTAGGGTTCCGCCCTTACGGCGGGTCACCTTTTCCAAACGCCGAAAAGGTAACCCCAAAGGCTTTACCCTGACGTACGGCCCTCGCTGTGGCTCGGGTTCCTTCGCTCCGGGATTGATCCGGGGGCATCGCCT
>NZ_JAOEJU010000024.1 GCF_025447595.1 Pseudomonas koreensis
ACATCTACAACGTCGACCAGATCGGCGAGCTCGCCCTGATCGTGGAAAACGCCAACGAAGGCGCTGATGTCCTGAACGTCAACTACGCCGCCAACGGTCAGAACAACCTGGTCGACATGAGCCAGATCAGTCTGCAGAACATCGAGAGCGTGGTCCTCAGCGGGGCCGGTGCGTTCACTGTCGTCGGCAACAACCTGAACAACCTGATGTTCGGCAACGCCAACGACAACATCCTCAACGGCGGCCTGGGTGCCGACACCATGACCGGTGGTCTGGGCAACGACACTTACTACGTCGACGACGCCGGTGACTCCGTGGTGGAAGACGCCAACGCGGGCATCGATACCGTCATGGCGTCGATCACCTACACCCTGGGCGCCAACCTCGAAAACCTGACCCTGACCGGCACCGACAACATCAAGGCTTTCGGTAACGACGGCAACAACGTGTTGATCGGCAACGATGGCAACAACACCCTGGTCGGCGGTGCAGGTCTGGACACCCTGATCGGTGGCCTGGGCAACGATATCTACAACGTCGACCAGATCGGCGAACTCGCCCTGATCGTGGAGAACGCCAACGAAGGCGCTGATGTCCTGAACATCAACTACGCCGCCAACGGTCAGAACAACCTGGTCGACATGAGCCAGATCAGTCTGCAGAACATCGAGAGCGTGGTCCTCAGCGGGGCCGGTGCGTTCACTGTCGTCGGCAACAACCTGAACAACCTGATGTTCGGCAACGCCAACGACAACATCCTCAACGGCGGCCTGGGTGCCGACACCATGACCGGTGGTCTGGGCAACGACACTTACTACGTCGACAACGCCGGCGACACCGTGGTGGAAGACGCCAATGCGGGCGTCGATACCGTTATGGCCTCGATCAACTACACCCTGGGTAACAACCTCGAGAACCTGACCCTGCTCGGTTCGGCGCTCAACGGCACCGGCAACAGCCTGAACAACATCCTCATCGGCAACGATGGCAACAACGTGCTCAACGGCGGCCTGGGTGCCGATGGCATGGCCGGCGGCATGGGTAACGACACCTACTACGTCGATAATGTCGGTGACTTCATCGTTGAAGGTGTAAACGCCGGCGTCGATACCGTCATGGCCTCGATCACCTACACCCTGGGCGCCAACCTCGAAAACCTGACCTTGACCGGTACCGACAACATCAAGGCCTTCGGTAACGACGGCAACAACGTGTTGATCGGCAACGATGGCAACAACACCCTGGTCGGCGGAGCCGGTCTGGACACTCTGATCGGTGGCCTGGGCAACGACATCTACAACGTCGACCAGATCGGCGAACTCGCCCTGATCGTGGAAAACGCCAACGAAGGCGCCGATGTCCTGAACATCAACTACGCCGCCAATGGTCAGAACAACCTGGTCGACATGAGCCAGACCAGCCTGCAGAACATCGAGAGCGTGGTGCTTAGCGGGGCCGGAGCATTCAAAGTCGTCGGCAACGGCCTGAACAACACGATGTTCGGTAACGCCGACAACAACATCCTCAACGGCGGTCTGGGTGCCGACACCATGACCGGTGGTGCGGGTGCCGATACCTTTGTGTTCAGCGCCTTGAACGAGATGGGCATCGGTTCCAACCGTGATGTCATCACCGACTTCAGCAGCCTGCAGGGTGACAAGATCGATCTGACCCAGTTCGACGCCAATCTGCTGACTGCCGGGATCAACAGCTTTACCTTCATCGGTGCCGGCGACTTTACCGGTGCAGGACAAGTTCGCTTCGTCGATCATGTCCTTTCGGGTAACGTCAGCGGCAATGCCGGCGCGGACTTCGAAATCCAGCTGGTAGGTGTGAACAGTTTCAGCGCCAACGACCTGGTGGCCTGACGCGGGTGTCAACCCGGCCTGTAAATGGCCGGGCCTGACGACAAAACGCCCCGACTGGTTCGGGGCGTTTTTTTTGGGGGCGTCGTCCGGACGAGGTCAGCTCAGGACGCCCAGCTCCTTGGCACGCGCGACCGCCTGCGTGCGTCGCTCAACGCCCAGTTTGCTGTTGATATGGCTGGCATGGGTTTTCACCGTGTGCAGGGAGATGAAAAGCTGCTCACTGATTTCCTGATTCGAACAACCCTCAGCGATCAACCGCAGCACCGCCAGTTCTCGACTGCTGAGCTGTTCCGCAGCAACAGACTCAACGTTGGGGCGAACCACCGAACGAGGAAAATGCTCCAGCAGTTGTTGACCCACGGCTGTCGAACCGACCAGAACCAACTGACCGCGTAACCACTCCGCGTGCCCTTTCACCAAGCCATCGAACGGCTGCAATACGCCCCCCGTGGCAGCCTCCAGAGCTTGACCCAACGCTTTGCGGGCTTCCGGTTCCCGTCCGGCGACCAACAGCATCACTACTTTCTGTGTCAATGCCATCACGCTGAGCAATTGCCGCCCTGTTCGCTGGCCGTTCTCGTGCAATACATTCAATCGTCCTTCGGCGAGCATCGGCTGGCCCTGCATCATGTCGAGCAGCGCCTGCTGCAATTCGACGTGCAGCGGCAGCTGCGGATGGAACTCCGGCGGCGCCGCCGCGCGTTCACCGGTGTAAGTCTGCCCCAGTCGCGCCAACCAGGCTTCAGCCAGATCAATACGCCCCTGAGCCAGCCACAACTCGCATTTGACCAGGGTGATCATCGCCAGGTAGTAGATAGGCGGGACGTCCCAGATGTGCATCAGACGCTCAGCCTCGGCGAGTTCGGCGAAAGCCCTGGCAAAATCTCCGCTGTTGCCGTCGAGCCGTGCAATCACACAGTGGCCGATCAACACGCTGATGTCGCGACAGGCGCGAGCCTCGCTCAACCCACAGAGCAAACGCGCTCGCGCCGCCTGTGGTTGCAGGCGCATCGCCAACAGAAAACCTTCATACAACGTAAGACGTGCGCGCACTGCATACAAGCGCTGGGCGGACAGACCGCGCAAACGCTCCAGCCCTTGGTGTACTTCGTCGAGCGCACGCAGAATTTCGCCGCGTGCCTGCAAGACCCGGGCTCGATCATAATGGGCCAACGCTTCGAACAATGGGTTCCCGACCCGCTGCGCCAGCTCCAGGGATTCGCGATTCAACCCTCGCGCGCGCCACAAATCGCCGTCGGCAATCGCCAGGTTGGACAAGGTCGACAGACACATCAGCCGCTGGCCGTAGCGTTTGGCCGGCAGGCTTTCCAGCGCTTCACTGCAATACTGGATGGTCAGCTCACGATGACCGCGCCCACGGGCGATGATCCCGCTCAGCGCCAGCCACTGAGCGAGCATGGATTTCTGTGCTGTAGCCGACGGCGCCGGCAGGAAACGGCTCAAGTGACTGGCCAGCTCCTCGGCTGCATCAAGCTGGCAGGCCAGTCCCAGCGCCCAGCTGTACAACACGATCAACCGGGGCGTGCTGATCAGCAGGCTGTCGGGCAAGTCCATTTTCCAGCGCAGCAGCATCCCGACGTTCTGTTCGGCGAGCAGTTGTTCTTCGGACAGGTTTTGTACCAGATTGGCCGCGACGTCCAGGTGTCCTGCGCGCAAGGCCTGTTCCACAGCCTCATCCAGCAGGCCTTGAGCATTGAACCAGCGACAGGCACGCAGGTGTAACGTAGCGGCCGGGACTATTGCCCGGGCGATCGGCCGGCTGCGCAACAGGTCGGAAAACAGATGGTGATAACGATACCAGTGCCCGTGCTCATCCAGCGGCACGAGAAATACCTGATGCGCCAGCAAGAAACGCAGGATTTCGGCACTGTCATGCGCCTCGCGCACCGCGTCGCATAACTCACTGCAAAAACGTTCCTGGGACGCGGTGTCGTAAAGGAACGCCTGCACCTCGGCCGGCAGGCAGTCGATGACCTCTTCCAGCAGGTAATCGCGGATCAACCCTTCCCCACCGTTCAACGCTTGTGGCAGGGCTGAGTCCGCCCCGGCTTCATTGATCGCCAGCAGCCAGAAACGCAGCCCGGCCACCCAGCCCTCGCTGCGCTGAATCAGGTTTTCCAGCGCCTCTCCGCGCAAGGAACTGCGGTGACGATCGAGCAGCGCCAGGGCTTCGTCGTGGGTCAGGCGCAGATCCTGTTCGTGCAGTTCCAGCAACTGGCGCGACAGGCGCAGGCGTGCCAGATGCCAGTCCGGGCGCTGGCGACTGGTGACCATCACCAGCAAGCCGTCGGGCAGATGATTGAGGAAAAACTGCAGGCAGCGATCAAGCACCGGACCTTGAGCGAGGTGGTAGTCGTCGAGCACCAGCAGCAGCGGCGTGGCAGGATCAAGGTGCAGCGCCAACTCGTCGAGCAGGCCGTCGAGCCACTCTTCGAAAGCAAACGGCTGATGACGCTGACGCATTTTCAGCAGTCCCAGTGCCCGGCTGCCCAGTTGCGGAAAATAATCCTGCAGCCCTTCGAGCAACCGTTCGAGAAACCGCCCAGGGTCATTGTCGCGAGGGCTCAATCCCAGCCACAGGCTTTGCCAGTTTGCCGGCAGGCTCTGACAGAACTCCACGGCCAGTGAGCTTTTACCAAATCCGGCCGGGGCGCTGACCAACAACAGGCGCCCACCGAGCCCGGCCTGCAGTCGCTCGCAAAGGCGTGGCCGCAATACGTACCCGTCAGGCAACGGAGGGCGAAAAAAACGCCCGTCCAGTGCCGTGACAGCAACGCTTGCAGGACCCTGTAGTGGGGACAGATCAGTCATGGCCGGCTCTTGTTCGTATGGCTGTTGGCGGCGTAGCAGATGTCCGCAGACTAGCGTTAAACGAGTCGGTTATGAAGGTCGTTGCTACAAATGGCTACAAAAAGGCTACGGAAAAAGCGACAGACAAAAAAACGCCCCGAACGTGTCGGGGCGTTTTCACGAGGATGCGGCCTCGATTTACAGCAGCTTAGCGAACACCATCCTGACGCAGGGCGGCCGGGGTGAAGTCGCTGGTGGTGGCGGTGAAACCGAAGTCATACGCCGACTTCTCTTCGTTCTTCATGCCCAGCGCCAGGTAACGGCCCGATTGCAGATCGTAGAGGGTTTCCAGGGTGTACCAAGGCACCTGCACGTTGTAGTAGTCCTGAGAGTGGGCTTCCGCCACGCGCCACAGTTGGTTGCGACCGTCGTAGTGATCGATCACCGCCGCTTGCCAGGTATCTTCGTCGATGAAGAAGTCACGCTTGGCGTAGATGTGGCGCTGACCTTCCTTCAGGGTCGCGGTCACGTGCCAGACGCGACGCAGTTCATAACGCGCCAGATCCTGGTTGATGTGACCGGCCTTGATGATGTCGGCGTATTTCAGTTTCGGATCGTCGAGCTTGTAGCTGTCGGAGGCGATGTACATCTCTTGCTTGCCCACCAGTTTCCAGTCGTAGCGGTCTGGCGCACCGTTGAACATGTCCAGGTTGTCAGAGGTACGCAGACCGTCCGCCGCAGTACCCGGGCCGTCATACGACACTTGCGGTGCGCGACGCACACGACGCTGACCGGCGTTGTAGACCCACGCCGAACGCGGTTCCTTCACCTGGTCGAGGGTTTCGTGCACCAGCAGCACACCACCCGCCAGACGGGCCGGCGCGGTCACTTTCTGCTTGAAGTAGAACAGGATGTTGCCCGGGTTCGCCGGATCGTAATCCTTCATCTTGTCGCGGAACACGAACTGGTCCTGGAAGTACACCAGGCTGAACGAACCGTTCGGTTGCGGTGTGGCCTGGGTCACCAGACGGGTGACGCTGCCGCCGCGATAACGGGTGATGTGGTTCCAGATCACTTCCACGCCGGTTTTCGGAATCGGGAACGGCACGGCGGTATCGAAGTTTTCCAGACCGTTGCCACCCGAAACCAGCGTGGTGGTGGTGGCGTTCTTCTTGATGGCGGCGAACACGGCATCCGGCACGGTGGCACCGCGATGGGATGGATAGACCGGCATCTTGAAGGTGTCAGGGTAACGCTGGAACATCGCGTACTGGCCCGGTGCAAGCTTGGCCTTGTACTGATCGACGTTCTGCTTGGTGATGGTGAAAAGCGGTTTTTCACTGGCGTACGGGTCAGACAGGAAGCCCTTGCTGTCGACGGTGCCGGCATTCTTCGGCATCGGTTTCCAGGCCGGGATCGAGCCGTCGGCGTTACCGGCCATTTCGGCGCCCATCGGGGTCAGGCTCTTGCCCAGTTTGTCCGCTTCGGCGGCAGGCACCGCCGCCATGACACCGGTCGCCAGCAGCGACAGACCCAGAACACCGGCGTGGAACAGACTCTTTGTTATTTTCATAAATTCGTTCGTCCTGAAAATGCAGTGCTTAGAAGTTCACGCCGAAGCTGAGCGCCACGAAGTCGCGGTCATCCACGGTGGTGTACTTGCCGTCGAAGAAGTTGGTGTAGGCCAGGCTCGCGGTGTAGGTGTTCTGGTACTCGGCATCAACGCCCAGGCTGATGGCCTTGCGGCCTTCCTCGAAGTTGCCGCCAGGGCCTGGCGAGTAGCCGCTGACGTCGTGGGACCAGGCCACGTTCGGCTTGAGGTTCACACCGGCAAACACGTCGTTGTATTCCCAGATCGCACGACCACGGTAGCCCCACGAAGTCGAGGTGGTGAAGCCTTCGTCGGTGCAGTTGCGACTACGGTTGTTCTGCGGTGAACCGGCACCCGCACCGTTGATGGTGCTGGCGTTGAGGATGTTGGCGCAGGTATTGGCGGTGCCGGTAGCCGGCAGTTCGCCAGGACCGTAAACCGGGTCACGGCCGTAGCGGACGTCGGAGGAATTTTCCAGACCGCCGACATGAGTCACGCCCACTTCACCCACCAGGGTCAGACGACTGGCGCCCATGACCTGATCGAAAAAGTGCGTCAGAGTGGTCTGGAACTGGGTGATTTCCTTGCGGCGATAGCCGTGCAGGTCCTGACCCGGAACACCGGTCAGCAACGAAGCATTGGACAGTGCACCACCGAGCGGACGCACACCGGCAAACAGGATGTCAGTGGAGTTCAACTGGACCGGCGCATTCGGACGGTAGCTGATCTCGCCACTCCACGCCGTACCGGTAGGCAGGGTGGTGGAGAAGCTCAGACCATACAACCGAATGTCTTCAGGGTATTCGACGAAATACTCCGAGTTACCGGCCACCAGCAAGGGGGCCAGAGCTGCAAACGGACCCGGCAGCCCACGTGCCGTGTTGTAGACAGATTGCGGCGCACCGGTGGCACTGAAAATCGGTGCACGGCTGTGATAGTTCATGAAATACGCACCGAATTCGGTGTCGAGCGGATCGAACATGTACTTCAGGGACGCGCCCCACTGACCGCTGTCCCGCGCATCGCGGTCGCCACCGCGGCGTACCAGTACACCTTCTTCGTTGACGTCCACACCGTTGGCAGCCAGTGGGCCGAGGGCCACGGCTGGAATGGTCGAACGCTTGTTCAGCACGCGCAGGTTGCTGTCACAGCCGTCGGCAATGATGTCCGGCTGGGAGAAGAAAGTGCCGCAGTTGTCGACGACAGTCTGGTCCCACTCAAGCTGGTAGAACGCTTCGGCCGACAGGTTGTCGGTCAGGCTCTGGGACACGTAGAACATGTTGACCGGGATCAGGCCTTCCTTGATCTCGGCGCCCGGACGACGGAACGCGGACACGTCGATCGGGTTGATCGAGTTGATGCCGCCGCCGATGAAGGTACTTTCACCCCAGCTCACCACCTGCTTGCCCAGACGCACGGAGCCTGGTTGATCGGCGATCGAGTAGTTGTGGTAGACGAAGGCATCGAGGATCTGACCGCCGGCGGACTTGGCGCCCTCTTTGCGGTTGCTGTCGCTGATGTCCTTGAACTCGCGGCTCTCGTCCTTCAATTCGAAGTCGTACCAGTATTTGCCACGGACGAACACGCCGGTGTCGCCGTATTTCAGTTCAAGGTCATGGATGCCCTTGAAGATCTTCGAAAAGGTCTCGCCGCTCTTGAAGTTGGCATGGCCATCGTCGGAAGTCTGTGACAGACCGTGACCGCCGTTGTTGACGCCGATGAGGTTCTTGTTCGGGCTCTGGGTGGACCAGCTGGCACCGATCGACAGGGAGGAGTCGAACTGGCCTTCGATTTCACCGACGTTGAAACTGACGCCGAATGCGGGCCCGGCGAGCGAAGAAGCAAGACTGACGGCCAGAGGCAGCTTTGCCCGGCGCCAGAACTGGTTTACTGAGGTCATCGACGCTACTCCATGTGCATTATTGTTATGGCAGTGAGTACTTTTAAAAACGCCTGAAGGACCGGGCGCCAAGGGCTTCCCGAAATCGCTTCAATGTTGCATCGCCCCGTTTGTGCGTGTGCCCCGTTCTTAAAAATCCTTGAGCGGACTATAGCCAGCAGGTGGTACCGCTTGATCCCTCTAAAGTGTGATTTGCAGCTGCCGGCCACTCTGGAACAGTCCTTTCGCCAGTCCGACGCATGTCGGCACGGCAAGGATGGCTGAAAATCCGGATTTGACAAGCCAAGCGCTTGCTTGGTGGGTCTGGCGCGCCGTTTTCGGCGCGCCAGCGGACGCTCAGAGCGTCGAGAGGAAGGTGCTGTTGTTGGCCTGCCATTCGGTGATGTCGAGGCGGATGCGCTTCTTGTCGAGCTTGCCGACACTGGTCTTGGGAATTTCAGTAACAAGCGCGATCTGGCTCGGGATTGCCCACTTGCTCAAGTGCCCCAGTTCCACGAACGGCTTGAGGTGTTCCTTGAGCTCGCGCGCCCCGATGGCGTGCCCTTCGCGGACCACCAGCAAGGCAAACGGACGCTCGCCCCACTGCGGATCGGCAATCCCCACCACTGCTACTTCACGTACCGCGACGTGGCGGCTGATCAGGTCTTCGAGGTCCAGCGAGGAAATCCATTCACCACCGGTCTTGATCACGTCCTTGATCCGGTCGCGGATGTCGATCACGCCCATGCTGTCCAGTGTGGCGACGTCGCCGGTGTGCAGCCAGCCACCGGCCCAAAGCTCGGCGCCCTTTTGCGGTTCGTTGAAGTAACCTTCGGTCAGCCATGGTGCGCGCAGCACCAGTTCGCCCTGGGTCTCGCCGTCGGCCGGGAGGAAATTGCCCTCGGTGTCGACGATCGCCGCCTCGACCAATGGCCCCGGCACGCCGGCCTTGATCCGGTAGGTGGTGCGCTCGTCTTCGGTGCCCGCCATCAACTCATCGTTCAGATGCGCACACGAGACCAATGGCCCGGTTTCCGACATGCCATAGGCGGCCGTCAGTTGAATGCCCTTGCTCTTGGCCGTTTCATATAGCGTGCGATTGAGCGCGCTGCCGCCGATGACGATTTTCCAGCCGCCGAAATCGGTGCCTTGTGCACCCTTGGCGTTGAGCACCATCTGCAGGATGGTCGGTACGCAATGGGAAAACGTGACCTTTTCCTTGCGCCACAACTCGACCAGGAACTCCGGATCGTAGCGCCCCGGATAAACCTGCTTGAGCCCGAGCATGGTCGCCACATACGGCAAGCCCCACGCATGCACATGGAACATCGGAGTGATGGGCATATACACATCGTTGGTGCCCAGCAGCCGCACGCTGTCGATGGCGCCCATGATGGTCGACACGCCCATGGTGTGCAGCACCAGTTGCCGATGGGTGAAGTACACGCCTTTCGGGTTGCCGGTGGTGCCCGTGGTGTAGAACGTGGTGGCGACCGAGTTTTCGTCGAAATCCTGGAAGTCGTATTGCGGACTCGCGGCTGCCAGCAGTTGCTCGTACTCACCCACCAGATTCGGCAGATCGGCGTTTTTTTCCGGCAGATCGGTCAGCAGCAGGGTTTTCTCTACCGTGGTCAGGTGCGGTGCGATGGCCTGGTACAGCCCGACAAACTCGCTGTTGACCAGCACGAAGCGGTCCTCGGCGTGGTTCATGGTGTAGAGGATCTGTTCCGGCGACAGACGCACGTTGATGGTGTGAATCACCGCGCCGATCATCGGAATCGCAAACATACACTCCAGGTAACGATGGCTGTCCCAGTCCATCACCGCCACGGTGTCACCGGCCTTTACCCCGGCCGCCGTCAGTACGTTGGCCAGCCGCGCGACGCGCTCGATCAGGGTCGGGTAGCTGTAGCGCAACTGGTCACGGTAAATGATCTCGCGGGTTTTCTCGTAACGGGCACCCGACATCAGCAGCCGTTTAATCAGCAGTGGATACTGGTAGGCCCCTTCGGCGGGCGGAATAACGCGAGTCTGCAACATAAGAATCCCTTTTCTGACTGCACGGTGTTGGTGGTTAGATTCGTACTCTAAAACCGTTACGTGACAGCCAAATCAGCCAAAGGAATGATTTGCAGAGCCGTACAAATGCTAGCTTTGCGCCAGCATTTGCCGGGATTCGTCACCGCTCAGGCCGTTTGCCCTACAGCAGCTTCAGAAGGTGTGCGTGGGAAAACCACTGCCGCAAGGAAAGTCAAAGCGCCAAAACCCGACAGAATCAGATAAAGCCCCACAAAACCGTGGCGCGGTTCGACATAAGCGATCAGCGGAATCGCCGTCGCACTGGCACCGAACGATAAACAGTAACGCAAGGCAAACACCCGCGACTGCCATTGCGGCGCGACGAAGTTGGCGACCATAGAATCGTTCACCGTCACCTGGCCGAACACCACGAACATGAATGCCGCCCCGACCGCGATCACCGCCCAGCCATCGACATAAGCCAGCGCGAACAGCAACGGCGCCTGGCACAACGTCAGCGCGATAAACGGCCATTTCAGACTGACGCGGTGCAACACCCGGCCGATGCTCAACTGGGCAATCGCACCGAAGGCATAGGCCAGGCTGACCACCACGCCGAGGGTTTGCGGCGAGGCGAACAGGTCATGCAAACGGTCCTGAAACAATTTCGGATAGGTCATGGTGGTGGCGTTGAACACCACCCCGCCGGTGGCCGTGGCCAAGGCCAGCACACCGAACACCATGACCATAGAAATGCGCTGGCCGCCAGCGTCTTTGAACGCGGTGTGCGGGCGCTTGGGGGTCGGTTCCTCACGCACCTGCAAGGCGAAACCGATTCCCAGCACGATCGCCACCGACCCCGGTAACAGAAACGCCGAACGCCAGCCGAAGTGCGCCACCAGCAGCCCGGTCACCAGTGCGGAGAACGCCACGCCGAGGTTGCCCCACATACCGTTGATACCGATCTCGCGCCCGCGATTCTGCGCGTACGCCACCAGCATCGCCGTACCGACCGGGTGATAGATCGCAGCAAAAATGCCGATCAGGGTCAGGCCGATGACCAGCATCGTCGGGCTGTTACTGAGACCGGTGAAGATCGCCGAAGCACCGATGCCGAAGAAAAACACCAGCATCATCTGCCGCCGGCTCCAGTGATCGCCCAGCCAGCCGGCCGGTAGCGAACACGCGCCGAACGCGATGAAGCCACCCAGCGACAGGCCGATCAGCGCGGCATAGTCGAGGGCGAAGGCCTGGGTCATGCCAAGCACGGCGGCGGGGAAAATCAGCATGAACATGTGATCGATCACATGGGCGGCGTTGATGTAGCGAATGACGTTTCTGGACTGGTTCATGACGGCACGCTTTACGTTGTAGTGAGCGCTCATGCTAAGTTGGCCGCAAAGCGCATTTCTGCCAACCAAGTCATCGAATCCGACATGTTGATCAGCCATTTCGAACACGGACCAGTCAGTGCCTATCCACGGGACTATCTGGATGGCTCGCACCAGCCGCTGCACCTGCACCGCGAGGCGCAATTGCTCTATGCCGTAAGCGGGGTGATGCGCGTGGTCACGGCGCAAGGTGCCTGGGTGCTTCCGCCAAGTCGCGCGGTGTGGATTCCGCCGGAGGTCGCCCACGAGATTTTCATGTCCGGCGATGTGCAGATGCGTTCACTGTTCATCGCCCCCGAACTGGCGCCGGCCAGCCTGCGAAACTGCTGTGTACTGGCGGTCACACCATTGCTGCGCGAGCTGATCCTGCGTGCGGTGCAGGGCCCGCCGCATGCCGACAATCCGCTGATCCAGCAACTGATACTGGAAGAACTCGCCAGCCTCGAAAACCTGCCGCTGCACATCCCGATGCCCAGCGACCGGCGCCTGCAAGGCATTTGCCTGGCGCTGTTGCGCACGCCGGATCATCCCAACACTTTGGAAGACTGGGCGCAGCAGGTCGGCGCCAGCTCACGCACGTTGGCGCGGCTGTTTCAGCAACAACTGAAGATGAATTTCAATGCCTGGCGCCAGCAACTGCGCCTGATGGAAGCCCTGCCCCGCCTGCTCGCCGGGGACAGCGTGCAGAGCGTGGCGCGGGATCTGGGTTACGGCAGCGCGCGGGCGTTCAGCGCGATGTTTCGCCGTTTGCTCGGGGACAATCCCCGGGAATACCTCAACGCCCTGAATCAGCTCAGCTCGATCAATGCATCTCGGTGAACGCGAGTTTCACGCCGATGGCGATCAGCACCGCGCCCATGGTGCGGTCGAACCAGTGGCCCATACGGGCGAAACCGGCGCGCACGCGCTGTTGGCTGAACAGCATGGCAACCAGGCAGAACCAGGTGGCGGTCGCGGCGGCCAGATAGATGCCGTAACCGGCCTGTACTGTCAGCGGGGTATGCGGGTTGATCACCACGGTGAACAGCGACAGGAAGAACAACGTGGCTTTCGGGTTCAGGCCGTTGGTCACGAAACCCGAGGTGAAGGCGCCACGGGCGGTGCGCTCGCCGGCCTCTTTGTGCAGATCATCGGTCACGGTTTTCGCCGGTTGCGCGCGCAGAGCCTTGAAACCGATGTACAGCAGGTACGCGGCCGCCGCCCATTTCAATGCGTTGAACAGCACGATCGATTGGGAAACGATCAGCCCGATCCCCAGCAGCGAGTAACCGACGTGCAGGAAAATCGCCGTGCCCACGCCCAACGCGGTCCAGGTCCCGGCGCGTCGACCATGGGTCACACTTTCGCGCACCACCACGGCGAAATCAGGACCGGGGCTGGCGACGGCCAGCAGGTGGATCAGGGCAACGGTCAAGAATTCGGTCCAGTACATGGGGGCTCCTCTGAAGTCATTACATTCCTGTGGAAGCGAGCCTGCTCGCGAAAGGGGAGTGTCAGCCGCCTCACTATTGCCTGACACGACGCCTCGCGAGCAGGCTCGCTCCCACAGGTGTTTCATCTGGTAGGCTCGGCAGATTACGCCTTCCCTTCAAAGCACAACAGGTACAGTTGATGACGAACGCCCACCGCGCCGTATTCCTCGATCACCCGTCGCTGGATCTTGGCGATCTCGATCTGAGCCCTTTGCGTGACTGCTTCAGCAATCTGCAACTGTTCGCCCAGACGTTGCCTGCGCAAGTGAGCGAACGCCTGCAAGGGGCGACCGTGGCGATCAGCAACAAGATCCTGATCGATGCCGCCGCCATGGCCGCCAATCCACAGCTGAAGCTGATCCTGATCACCGCCACCGGCACCAACAACGTCGATCTGGCCGCCGCCCGCGCCCATGGCATTACCGTGTGCAACTGTCAGGGTTACGGCACGCCGTCGGTGGCGCAGCACACGATCATGTTGCTGCTCAACCTCGCCACGCGTCTGGCCGATTATCAAAAAGCCGTCGGCGAAGGCCGCTGGCAACAGGCGAAACAGTTCTGCCTGCTGGATTACCCGATCCTCGAACTGGAAGGCAAAACCCTCGGTTTGCTCGGTCATGGTGAGCTGGGCGGCGCTGTAGCGCGACTGGCCGAAGCCTTCGGCATGCGCGTGTTGCTGGGACAGATTCCGGGGCGCCCGGCCCGTCCGGATCGCCTGCCGATGGAGGAATTGCTGCCGCAGATCGACGCCCTCACCCTGCACTGCCCGCTCAACGAACACACCCGGCATTTCATCGGCGCCCGCGAACTCGCCTCGATGAAACCCGGCGCATTCGTGGTCAACACCGCCCGGGGCGGCCTGATCGATGAACAGGCCCTGGCCGATGCCCTGCGCAGCGGTCATCTGGGCGGCGCAGCCACCGATGTGTTGAGCGTCGAACCACCGAGCAATGGCAATCCGCTGCTGGCCGCTGACATCCCGCGCCTGATCGTCACCCCGCACAACGCCTGGGGCAGTCGCGAAGCGCGGCAGCGAATCGTCGGCCAACTGGTGGAAAACACCCAGGCGTTCTACAGCGGTAAGGCGCTGCGGGTCGTCAGTTGATAAACTGCGGCACTTTTTTTCACAGGAGCAGTTATGGATCCGCGCAGTGAAGTACTGCTTCGTCAGGCCGAGTTATTCCAGGGTTCGGTGTTGCTGGCCGGCTTGCCTGCCGATGATCTGCTGGGGCGCCTGCCCGATGCGTTTGGGTGGTGCTGGCACGCTGGCGATCAAGCCGCGCTCGATGCGCGCTTCGCAGGCCGCAGCCATTTTGGCGTGAACGTGCCGGAGCGCGAATTCACCAACGCCGTGGTGTTCCTGCCCAAGGCCAAGGACCTGACCGATTACCTCCTCAATGCCGTGGCTTCACGTCTGGCCGGGCGTGAGGTGTATCTGGTCGGGGAAAAACGCAGCGGTATCGAAGGCGCGTCCAAACAGCTCAACCCGTTCGGCAAGCCGCGCAAGCTCGACAGCGCGCGCCATTGCCAGTTATGGCAAGTGACCGTGGCCAACGCCCCGGAAGCGAAACCGCTGGAAAGCCTGGCGCAGACTTACGAACTGCCGCTGGCCGAAGGCCCGTTGAAGGTCATCAGCCTGCCGGGCGTGTTCAGCCACGGCCGACTGGATCGTGGCAGTGCCCTGCTGCTGGAACACCTGGACAAACTGCCGAGCGGTCATTTGCTGGACTTCGGTTGCGGCGCCGGTGTGCTTGGCGCAGCGGTCAAGCGTCGTTACCCGCACAATCAGGTCACCTTGCTCGACGTTGATGCCTTCGCTGCCGCCAGCAGCCGTCTGACCCTGGCGGCCAACGGTCTGGAAGCCGAGGTGCTGACCGGTGATGGCATCGACGCCGCGCCGATGGGTCTGAACGCGATTCTGAGCAACCCGCCGTTCCATGTCGGCGTGCACACTGACTATTTCGCCACCGAGAACTTGCTGCGAAAAGCGGCCAAACATCTGAAAAACGGCGGCGAACTTCGTCTGGTTGCCAACAGCTTCCTGAAGTATCAACCGCTGATCGAAGAGCATCTCGGGGTCTGCGCGATCAAGGCCGAAGGCAATGGTTTCCGGGTTTACCGGGCCAAGCGCGGCTGAAAATTTGTTCTTGCTCTATCGGATTTGCGAAGGCAGAATCCGCTCCGTCCTAGGGGAGTAGTCTCCCACGAGCGCCAAGCTCGTCCGGCATACGTCAACATACTTGATCCTCAGATCATGGCGTATGCGACCCAAGCGTCCGCAGCAGACGGATCGCAGGGTTTGACAAGACCTATGACACGCACACCTTACCCGGGGCGGGAAGGCTGTACGTGTCATAGCCGTGTCGACCCGCCCCTTAGGAAATCCTGATGCTGGACTCGTTACTCGTTCCCACCGCAATCGTTGCCTTGGCCGAAATCGGCGACAAGACGCAACTGCTCGCGCTGATTCTCGCCGCTCGCTTCCGCAAACCCTGGCCGATCATCGCCGGTATCGTCGCTGCGACCCTGGCCAACCACGCGGCAGCCGGTGCGGTCGGCGCCTGGTTCGGCAGCTTCTTCTCCGATTCCGTCCTGCACTGGATTCTCGCCGCGAGCTTCGCCGCCACTGCCCTGTGGACGCTGGTACCGGACAAGATGGATGACGATGAAGCCAGCACCGCCCGCAAGTTCGGGCCATTCCTGACCACGCTGATTGCGTTCTTCCTCGCGGAAATCGGCGACAAGACCCAGATCGCCACCGTGATGCTGGCGGCGCAATACCCCGAACTGTGGCTGGTGATCATCGGTACGACGGCGGGCATGCTGATCGCCAACGTGCCAGTGGTATTGGCGGGGAATTTTGCAGCAGAAAAACTGCCGCTGACCCTGATCCGTCGACTGGCCGCCTCCGCGTTCCTGATCTTGGCGATCGTCGCAGTGTACAAGGCGATGCAGAGCAGCGGCTGGGTTTAACGAGGCAGGTCAATAGACCGAGTCATCGTTATTCGCGAGCAGGCTCGCTCCCACAATTGAAATGCATTCCAGTGTGGGAGCGAGCCCGCTCGCGAAGGGCCATCAGCCTTGAGCGATAATCAGGACTTCGGGGCCTTTTCGTAAAGCGGCATGACCTTCGGTATCGCCGCCTGCAAGGCAGCGGTGCGGCTGCTGGAAGACGGGTGAGTGCTCATGAACTCCGGCGGCGCGCCTTCAGAGGCCTTGCTCATCTTGTTCCACAGAGTGATGGCAGCGTTCGGGTTGTACCCGGCACGCGCAGCCAGTTCGAGACCGATCAGGTCGGCCTCGTTCTCGTTGGCGCGGCTGTTGGGCAGCGTCATGCCGTAGTTGGCCACGGTGTCGGCCAGCGCCAGACTGTCCTGACCCAGACCGAGCAACGCACCCGCGCCCTGCTTGGCCATTTCGATGCCATAGGCCTTGGACATGGCTTCACGACCGTGCTCGCGCAGGGCGTGGGCGATTTCATGGCCCATGACCGCAGCAATTTCGTCGTCGGTGAGCTTCAGGCTGTCGATCAGTCCGGTGTAGAAAATGATCTTGCCGCCCGGGCCGCAATTGGCGTTGAGTTCGTCACTCTTGATCAGGTTCACTTCCCACTGCCACTGCGCGGCATCAGGACGGAAATTCGGCGCCTGTGCGATCAAACGGCTGGCAATGGCCTGAACCCGCTTTGCATCGTTGCTGGTCTTGTCCAGCACGCCTTTGCTGGACGCTTCGCCCACGGTCTTCTGATAGGACTGGGCATACATCTGGTCGACCTCTTGCGAGGACAGCATGCTGAACATGTACTGCTTTCGCTCCACGCCCACGGCACCGCCGCTGGTGGTGTTGACCGACTGACAACCGGCCAGCAACAGCGCTGCGCTGAGTGCACTTACAACCAATGTCTTGTTCATTCAAAAGCTCCCTGAAAACCTGCCGCGTATCCTAGGCGGGTAATTGTATCGACGCCAGATACAACGGACGTGTTGCACACACTTTCAGAAAGCGCCCGCCAGGCCTGTAGGAAAAAATTCATACCCGCCGGCAAGCCCTGCGCATCTGCGTCGCGCACTGCTCCATTTGCGACATCCGGCTGTAATTACGCGCCCCGAACCTCATGGCGCAATAGTGGCTGCCGATACAACAGCGCAGACGTCCTCTCGCGTGCGGAGCTCCCATGAAGTTCAAGTCGATCCAGTTTTCCGTGGCCGCCCTGGCCGGCGCCATCGTCCTCAGCGTAGTCGCCGCGCTGGTGCTGTATGCGCTGTTTTCCGGTGCCCGCACTCAAGAGATGGTCCAGCAACGGACCCAGGCCCAGTTCGAGCAAGTCATCGAACAGCGCCTGACCTCGCTGGCGCAGACCCAGGTCAGCCAGATCCAGCGCGAGCTGGAAGCGCCGCTGTTGATTGCCGGCGGACTGGTACGCGTCAACGCCCTGCTCGGCACGCCGGGCGCCGACGGCCAGCCGCGACTGACCGTCAGCCGCGAGCAACTGATCAGCCTCATCAAGGAAAACGTCGAAAAGAATCCGAAGATTCTCGGCACCTACATCGGCTGGGAAAAGAACGCACTCGACCACAACGACGCAGCCTATATAGGCACCAGCGTGGTCGGTATCGACCCTGCCAACGGCCGCTTCCTGCCATGGTGGTTCCGCAACGACGACGGCACCCTCGGTCTGGACAAACTGGTGGACGTCGACGATCAGAAAGTCCTGTCCACCGGCGTGCGCGCCAGCGAGTACTACCTGTGCTCGAAGGAAACCAAAAAATCCTGCGTGATCGATCCCGCGCCGTACAAGGTCGGCGACAAGATCGTCATGCTCGCCTCCTTTATTGAACCGATCATGCTCAACGGCGCCTTCCAGGGCATCGTCGGCGCCGACCTGTCGGTGAACTTCATTCAGGAAATGCTCCTGGGCGCGAATCAGAAACTGTACGGCGGCGCCGGGCAAATGGCTCTGATCGGCGGCAATGGCCGGATCGTCGCCTACACCAAGGACCCGAGTAAATTCGGCGAAAAGGTCAGCGACATCCTCGACGCCCAGCAGATTGCCAACATGGCCAATCTCAAGCGCGGTGAAGTGACCTATTCCGTCAATAAAGAACAGGGCCGGATCGAGTTGTACCTGCCGTTCGGCATCGGCCAGACCGACGCGCGCTGGACACTGATGCTGCAACTCCCGCTCGACGCCGTGATGGCCGACCTGCAAAAGCTGCAGGGCGACCTCGACGCCCAGCGTAAATCCGACACCTTCGGCATGGCCATGGTCGGCCTGATCATTGCCGGTCTTGGATTGCTGGTGATCTGGCTGGTGGGCCACGGCATCGCCCGCCCGCTCAAACAAATGGTGACCATGCTGGATGACATCGCTCAGGGCGAAGGGGATCTGACCCGTCGTTTGACCAGTGATCGCAAAGACGAACTCGGCTCAATCGCCAAAGGCTTCAATACCTTCCTCGCCAAATTGCAGGGGATGATCACGCAGGTGGTGTCGTCGGTACAGAGTGTCAGCGACTCCTCGGAGCACACGGCGGACATCGCGATCCGTACCAATATCGGCATTCAGAAACAGATGGCCGAGATCGATCAGGTGGCCACCGCCGTGCAGGAAATGACCGCCACCGCCCAGGACGTGGCGCGCAACGCGACCCAGGCGGCGCAAGCCGCCAGCCACGCCGATCAGGCGGCCAGTCAGGGCATGCAGATCGTGCGCGACACCTCCAATTCGATTGGCGTACTGGCCGTGGAAATCGGCAAGGCGGTGGACGTGGTGCAGACGCTCGCCAAGGACAGCGAGAACATCAACGCGATCCTTATCGCCATTCGCGGGATCGCCGAGCAGACCAACCTGTTGGCCCTCAATGCGGCGATCGAAGCGGCTCGCGCTGGTGAACAAGGACGCGGTTTCGCGGTAGTAGCCGACGAGGTGCGCAACCTGGCGCAGAAGACCCAGAAGGCCACCGAAGAAATCCAGAGCATGATCCAGCAACTGCAACAGGGCACCCGCGATGTGGTGCGGGTCATGGAAGACAGCCAGAACCGCACCGACGAAAGCGTGCAGCACGCGGCGAAGGCAGCCGAAGCGCTGGAGACCATTACTCAGGCGGTATCGGTGATCAATGACATGAACACCCAGATCGCCAGCGCCGCCGAAGAGCAGAGTGCGGTGGCCGATGACATCAACCGCAACGTGATCAACATCGGTCAAGTGGCGAATGAAGTGGCCGGTGGTGCGGATGAGTCGAGTTCGGCGAGTGCGGATCTGACCAAACTGGCGGAGCAGCAGCGGCGGTTGATCAATCAGTTCAAGGTGTAAAACCGTCGGAAGGTCCTTCGGACCTTATCGCGAGCAGGCTCGCTCCCACATTGGATTTGGGTGCACACACATTGTGATCACACGCTATCCCTGTGGGAGCGAGCCTGCTCGCGAAGGGGCCGGAAGCAACAACACATCAGGCCGGGGTCAAACACTCCGGCCCGTTGAGTTTCGGATCATTGACCAGATTCGCCAGCACTCGCTCGCGCAAGGCGGCAGGTTCGCTGGCGAGCAAACCTTGCAGGACATGCAGCGGCGTTTCGGGATCGAGCCATGCCGCCTGCCCCGCCTCATCGAGAATCAATGGCCGGCGCTGACTGGCCGCCGGCTGGGTGATCACCGCAGTGCTCAGCCACACCTGTTCCTGCACCGGATACGCCTCCCAGATCGCCGCAAAAAACAACGAAGAACCTTCCCCCGGCGTCAGCCAGTACGGGCGCTTGCGTGTGGTGCCACGCCATTCGTAGAAACCGTTGGCCGGCAGCAGGCAGCGGCGCAGGCGCAGGGCTTCGCGAAACATCGGCTGTTCGGCGACGGTTTCGGCCCGGGCGTGGGCCGGCGTGCGCGACATGTCGGTCAGCCACGGCGGTGTCAGCCCCCAACGGGCACGGGCCAGCGTGCGCTGGCCGTCGGGTTCGGCGCGCAGCATCAACACCGAGTCATTGGGGGAAATGTTCCACTGGGCCTGCTGATCGGCAGGAAAACCTGGCAGGCTCGCGAAATCGCGGTTCCAGCGAAACAGGGCATAACGTCCACACATGGGGCAGCACGACTCACAAATAAAACGAACGCCAGCCTAACAGACCAGCGTCCCGGGATAGCTGTCCGGTTCATCGCCGGGCAGCGGCAGCGCGGCATTGTACGCACTGATCAGCTCGCGGGCGTATTCGGCCTGGTCGTTATCCACTGACAAACCCAGCAGACCAAAGATCGGCAACTCCCCCGTGCCGCCCAGCAGATCGCGCCCGACCAGATGCGCCTCGATGCCTTCGCTGGCGAGCATGCCCTTGAGCATCTCGCCTTCCATCAGGTTTTCCGGCTCGTAGATTCGCTGCATGGGCGCGCCTCACTCGTTTTCGCTGAAGACTTCCAGAAACCAGTCCTCTCCATGGACCTGCAACACAAAGGTGATCGGCCGACAACACACCTGACAGTCTTCAATATAGGTCTGGTCGCCAGCGGAGAGATCCACAGTCGTCTCGACCTCTTCACCACAATACGGACATTCATATACTGCGCTTTCCAGCATCGCGGTCTCCCGGGTGACTTGTGCGTATAATCGCCGGTCTATTTGCAGGGCTATTTTTGTCTGGCTACTTTTTCAGACCGTGCCCCGTTGGTTTTCGATCAAAACCTTTACTTACCCTAGCCGTTTCCAACAAGAGAGCATGATGGGCGAATTCGATGCCATCCGACCTTACGACGACAGCGAAGTACCTGCGGTACTGGCGCGACTGCTCGGCGACAAGGCGTTTCTAGATATCCTCACCCACTTCCGCTTCCCGCGTTTTGCCGGTGCCTTCGGCTGGATGCTCAAACCACTTATAGCCCATCGGCTGCGTCGTGAGTTTGCCGACGTGACCTCCGTGGCCACTTTGCAGGACAAGGTCGAGTTCTACGTCGACCACACCATCGAGCGCGCCACCGACGGCGTGACCTACACCGGTGTCGAGCAATTCAAGTCCGGCAGCGCTTATCTGTTCATCGCCAACCACCGCGACATCGTGATGGACCCGGCCTTCGTCAACTACGCCGTGTACCACGCCGGCCTGCCGACCCCGCGCATTGCGATTGGCGACAACCTGCTGCAAAAGCCTTTCGTCAGCGACCTGATGCGTCTGAACAAAAGCTTCATCGTTCACCGCTCGATCACCGGGCGCCGCGAGAAAATGGCCGCCTATCAACTGCTGTCGGCCTACATCAACCACTCGATCCGCAACGACTGCGCCTCGATCTGGATCGCCCAGGCCGAAGGCCGCGCGAAGGATGGCGACGACCGTACCGAGTCGGCGATCCTCAAGATGTTCCACATGAGCCGCAAGGACGAGCCGTTCGGCGAAGTCATCCAGTCGCTGAACCTGACCCCGGTGTCGATCAGCTACGAATACGACCCATGCGACCAGGCCAAGGCCCGCGAGCTGTACATCCGCGCCACCACCGGCACCTACAGCAAGGCGCCGGGCGAGGATGACGTGAGCATTGCCAAGGGCATCACCGGCTACAAGGGCCGGGTGCACGTGAACTTCGCCGCGCCGATCACTGAGCTGTTCGAAGACACCAAGCAATTGGCGGTCGAGATGGACAAGCAGATTCTCGGTGGCTACCGGTTGTTCCCGGTGCATTACCTGGCGTACGCGCAGTGGGCCGATGCCGATCCGCAATTGAACGTGCCGAAGGCTGCCGAGGTGTTTGGCGCCGAGGAACTGGCCAAGGCCCAGGAAGAATGGCAGAACCGCCTGGACGCCTGCCCCGAGGAGCATCGCCCGTATCTGGTGCTGCAATATGCGACGCCGGTGCGCAATCAGTACCGGGTCAAGGCTGGTTTGCCGCTGTAAGCGGTTTCAGTCAGATACAAGAACGGCGCCTTCGGGCGCCGTTTTTCGTTCAGAAGCGGGTACTGATCCACGACACCAGCAACGCCAGGCCCAGGCAGGCAAAACCGAAGCGGTAGAAGAAGCGGTTCATGCGCAGGGTCGCCCAATCGAGCACCGGCTCCTGATTCGGCTGACTCTGACGCTGGGCCGCGATACTGGCCATCGCCCGTTGTTCACGGCGGCGGGTCGCGTGCAGCAGCCAACTGCCGGGGAAGGCCAACAGCAGGGCCAGCAGGTTGATCAGTTTGGCGGGATGGGCGGTAAACAGCGTCATCAAGTGCAGCGACATCACAGACCTCAATTTAAACCGGTATGGCGAACGCCAGACCGACGACCGCGGCGCGGATTCTACCGAAACACTCCCCGACTGCCCTACCCTTTGCGACAAATAACCCCTCAATCGACCGATGGCTGTCCTGTGTCACGGCATCGTCATTTGTTTCAGTCACCCTGCGCGCCTCGAAACCGACACGGAACGCGACATGCTTCACGCTGAAAACCAGGATCGCCTGTACCTCATCTCCCCGTCCGACGAACAGCAGACCCTCGTCGGCAGCCTGGCCTTCAATGTTCAGGACCGCCACTGGCTGGTGTATTGCGCCCTCGGCGGGCACCAGCATGCGGACTTGCCCGAGACCGATCTGCTGACCGGGGTCAGCGTCCTCGACTTCTATTCGCAAGCCGCTTGAATGAAAAAAGCCCGGGGCCATCACTGGCTCCGGGCTTTTTCACATCTGGCGCATAGCTTATTCGGCGAGGATCTGGCCGATGCTCGGATCCTTGAACAGACGGGTCAGTGCATCACTCAGCACGTCACTGACCAGTTTGGTGTTGGTTTCCTGGTTCGGCGCCATGCCGAAGCGCTGATCCAGCGAAGCACCGTAACGGCCGCTGTAGCGACGGTTGCCGCTCTGCACGTCGGAACGGAAGGTCGCGCCGATGGTGGCCTCGGTCACGTACATGCCTTCTTTCGGCGACTGGTATTTCAGTTCAGTCAGGGTCACGGTCAGTTGTGGAGCATTCATCGCACCGTTGGACGGGGTGAAGCCCAGCAGACGCACGGCCGCTTCGGCCTGGGCCTGCAACTTCGGCAGGACCTGCTCGCGCTGTACGGTGATGGCGCTGGTTTCCGGGTACAGGCCACCACGGGTGCCCAGGGTTGGCGACGGACGACCGTCGACCACGCGGACCACGACAGGCTGGCCATGGCCGACCGGTGCCAACTGGGTGGTCAGCTTCGGTTCCGGGCTCAGTTGTTGCGGGCTGTGGGCGCAGCCAACCAGGGTCAAACTGGTCACAGTGATCAAACCGAACAACAGGCGTTGCAACATGCTCTTCTCTCCAGAATCAGGCACAGACAGGCCGGCAGTATAGCGGTGGGCCACTGTGGGTCACCAGCACTGAAATGTCAGACAAACCCCGCCGCCAGCGGTTCCTGTCACACATTCTTCACCCCCCATACACGTTCGCGTCACGGCCTTTTGACAATCTTCTTCACAGATCCCCAAAAGGAACACTGCCATGCGCTATCTGATCTCGTTGTTCGCCCCACGCCCGCTGCACCGCAGCTTCGCCCTGCTCGACCGCAACGGCCATTGTCAGGCCTTCAAGCAATGCAGCCTGCAACCGATGGGCGACGGCTGGGTGGAAATCGAGGAAATCCGTCTCAACTGGTTGCACCAACCCTTGCCTGCCAGCGCCCGGGTCGAACAGCAGCGTCCACGTGCGCGTGCTCAGGCGATGTTGAGCATCTGACCGGATGCCTAATAAAAGTCATTAAACTCGACCAACTCCCCGCATTTCTTCGATACAATCTCCCCCCGATTATAAGGACGTCTCCTGATCGGGCCCCGCAACAGCGTCAATGCGCTTGCATTGGCATCCAAATCGCCCACAGAGAGCCGCCCACACAGATCGAGTGAAGCTGGCGTGCTTGCTGTTTCCCTGGCAAATCCCGCTTTTCGCGAATCTGCAGAGCTGTCATGACGCTCGGCCACTGAGTTGTTTGCCCCTCCGGGCACGGTGCCAGCCCCGGACAGCCCTTTTTGAGGTTCACGTCTTCAAAAGAGCGTGAAAAAAACGGGTTTTCACAACTTCACAAGAGTGTGGCGAGCAAATGAATAGTTTTGCGTCTGAACATGCACCATTAGCGTCTGAAACAGCCCAACGACACAGGAACGGGAACGCCTCGACTACCGGAGCCTGAAGCCTGTCCGCTACGGATTTGGTTGCACAAACGGATGTCTCGACCATAAGTCGAATTGCCAGCCGCGTGCCGAAATGAGTTCATGGGACTCTTTAAGCCAGGCCGCACGCATCCGTCGAAGTTGCGAAAAATTGCGAAGATTCGGACATGGCACACCTGACCAAGGATACCCGGGGCTTAACTGACCTGCCCTGGACGCCTGGCAGCCATGCCGACAATTTGGTGCTGCAGATTTTGGAGACGCGTTAAATGGCGCATAACGAAGCAGTCGACGTAGTTCTGGTTGGGGCCGGCATCATGAGTGCCACCCTCGCAGTACTGCTCAAAGAGCTCGACCCGGCGATCAAGCTGGAAGTCGTCGAGCTGATGGATTCCGGTGCCGCGGAGAGTTCCAACCCATGGAACAACGCCGGTACCGGCCACGCCGGCCTGTGCGAGCTGAACTATACGCCGCAGGCTGCCGACGGCACCGTCGACATCAAGAAAGCCGTGCACATCAACACCCAGTTCGAGGTGTCGAAGCAGTTCTGGTCGTACCTGACCAAGAAAGGCACCTTCGGCTCGTGCAAATCCTTCATCAGCCCGGTTCCACACCTGAGCTACGTCGAAGGCGAAAAAGGCGTTTCATTCCTCAAGGAACGCTTCAACGTGCTGCACAAGCACCACGCTTTCGCCGACATGGAATACACCGAAGACAAGGCGAAGATGGCCGAGTGGATGCCGCTGATGATGCCGGGTCGTCCAAAAGACCAGGTACTCGCCGCCACCCGCGTGATCAACGGCACCGACGTCAACTTCGGCGCACTGACCAATCAGTTGCTCAAGCACCTGACCAGCGCTCCGGATGCCCAGGTCAAGTACTGCAAGCGAGTGACCGGTCTGAAGCGTAACGCCAACGGCTGGACCGTCAGCATCAAGGACGTCAACAGCGGCAGCAGCCGTGAAGTCGACGCCAAATTCGTGTTCCTCGGCGCCGGTGGCGCGGCCCTGCCGCTGCTGCAAGCTTCGGGCATCGAAGAAAGCAAAGGCTTCGGCGGCTTCCCGATCAGCGGCCAGTGGCTGCGTTGCGACAACCCGGAAGTGGTCAAACATCACCAGGCCAAGGTTTACAGCCAGGCTGCCGTGGGTTCGCCACCGATGTCCGTGCCGCACCTGGACACCCGCGTGGTCGACGGCAAGAAATCCCTGCTGTTCGGGCCATACGCCGGTTTCACCACCAAGTTCCTCAAGCACGGCTCCTTCATGGACCTGCCGATGTCGGTTCGCGCCGGCAACATCGGGCCGATGCTGGCCGTGGCGAAAAACAACATGGACCTGACCAAGTACCTGGTCAGCGAAGTGATGCAGTCGATGGAACAGCGCCTGGAATCCCTGCGCCGTTTCTACCCGGAGGCGAAAGCCGAAGACTGGCGCCTGGAAGTGGCCGGCCAACGGGTGCAGATCATCAAGAAAGACCCGAAAAAAGGCGGCATCCTGCAGTTCGGTACCGAACTGGTGGCTGCAAAAGACGGCTCACTCGCCGCCCTGCTCGGCGCTTCGCCAGGCGCTTCGGTGACCGTTTCGATCATGCTGGAACTGATCGAGAAATGCTTCCCGGCCAAGGCCAAGGGTGAGTGGGCTGCCAAACTGGCGGAAATCTTCCCGGCCCGTGAAAAGGTCCTGGAAACCGACGCTGCGCTGTATCGCAAGATCAACACGCAGAACAACGTCGCGCTGGAACTGGTTGAAGCCAGCAACGAGACCGAAAGCTACGCCTGATTCGGCTCCATGAAAAACGCCCCGCACTCGGTGAGTGCGGGGCGTTTTTTTGCCTGTGGAAAACTTCGGGCTATCAGCCGCGTGCTTTCTCGATCAGCTCGATGTATTCCGGGGCGTTGCGCTGATCGCGGATCTGGTCGACGAAGGTCTTGCCGTGCTCGTCCTTGCCGTCCACGTCATAACCGGCTGCAACGAAGAACGTCAGGAAACGTTCGAAATCGTCGATGCGCAGGCCACGGTAAGCCTTGACCAGTTTGTGCAGCGACGGCGAGGTGGCGTCGACCGGCTCAAAATCGAGGAACAGCTTGATCTGCTCATCGCCGATCTCGTCACCAATCACTTGCTTCTTATCTTTACGCATTGCCGACTCCAGCTCGCAGACATTTCACGGGGCGGGCAGTTTACCCCTGCGCGGGCACAAGGCTCAACGCGAGCGCGTGCTGCCGGTGTGCAAATCGGCCCAGATATGGCCGTTGGCGTAGTTCAGGAACTGGCAATACACGGTGTCGTTGCGCAGCAGATCGATCACCACCCGGTACTGGGCGAGCGGATAAAAGAGCGTCAGGGTCTTGCTCTTGTCGTCATACACCGGTTTTTTCAGGCTTTTACTTTCGCCATCGAAATTGACCAGAACTTGATTGATCGTCGCGCCCTTGTTCAGGGATTTGCCCTTTAGGCGGATCATCAATGGCGAAGTCACCGGGATCGGCTGTTGGTTGGACTGGCGCTGGGCGCCCACTACCACGGAATAGTCGGTGACCTGCAGCAGTTGCTGCTGCTCGGGTTCGGCATCGCGCAGGGTCAGATCGTCGGGCGGCAGGAATTGGCTGTGCATCGGGGCGGCGGCCAGGGGCAGGCTGAGGGTCAGCAACAGGGCGGCGCAGCTGCGGATCAAGAGGCTCATGACGGGCTCCGGGGGACGGGGCCGAGCACTCTAGCATGGGTATCGCGGATGGATCAGCACACCGAAAACAACTGTGGGAGCGAGCTTGCTCGCGAAGGCGTCGGGTCAGTCGAAATATCTGAAACTGACACACCGCTTTCGCGAGCAAGCTCGCTCCCACAGGAGACAATGCAGGTGCTTACATGCCTTTGACGGCGAAGATCCCGTTGGCGTTGCGCCAGTAGCCTTTGTAGTCCATGCCGTAACCGAAGATGTAGCGGTCGATGCATGGCAGACCGACGAAATCGGCTTTCAGGTCAGGACGGGCCTTGCGGTCGTGGTCCTTGTCGATCAGCACGGCAGTGTGCACTTTGCGCGCGCCGGCGTGACGGCAGAAGTCGATGATCGCGCCCAGGGTGTGACCTTCGTCGAGGATGTCGTCGATGATCAGCACGTCGCGGTCGATGAACGAGACTTCCGGCTTGGCTTTCCAGAACAGGTCGCCGCCGCTGGTTTCGTTGCGATAGCGAGTGGCGTGCAAGTAGGACGCTTCCAGCGGGAACTGCAGATGGGTCAGCAGTTTGCCGGAGAAGATCAGGCCGCCGTTCATCACGCAGAACACCACCGGGTTGCTGTCGGCCAGTTGTTCGTTGATTTGTGCACCGACGCGGGCAATGGCAGCCTCGACTTCAGCTTCGGTGTACAGGCAGTCAGCCTCTCGCATGATTTGACGGATATGCTCGAGATCAGCGGACATGGCGCTCTCCAAGGGGGGTCTGTTTCGGAAAAGCGGGCAAAGGTACGCATCCCGCACGGCCGAATCAAGCATTTGTGGACTAACGTACTGTATGTCCTATAGGACATCACCCTCGGATAGATTAATCTAGGCCGGTTTTTTTGCCCGCCGCCGGAGCCTTTCCCCATGTCCATCCAAGAGATCCGCCATCCGCTGATCCGTCACAAACTTGGCCTTATGCGCCGTGCAGACATCAGCACCAAGAATTTCCGCGAGCTCGCTCAGGAAGTCGGTGCCCTGTTGACCTATGAAGCTACCAAAGACCTGCCGCTGGAAACCTACGATATCGAAGGTTGGTGCGGCACTGTGTCGGTCGAGAAAATCGCCGGCAAGAAGATTACCGTCGTGCCGATCCTGCGTGCCGGCATCGGCATGCTCGAAGGCGTGCTCAGCCTGATCCCGGGCGCCAAGGTCAGCGCCGTCGGCGTTGCCCGTAACGAAGAAACTCTGCAGGCCCACACCTATCTGGAAAAACTGGTTCCGGAAATCGACGAACGCCTGGCCATGATCATCGATCCGATGCTCGCCACCGGCAGCTCCATGGTTGCGACCATCGACCTGCTGAAGAAAGCCGGTTGCAAGGACATCCGCGCGATGGTGCTGGTTGCCGCGCCGGAGGGCATCGCCGCTGTCGAAAAAGCACACCCGGACGTGATCATCTACACCGCGTCCATCGATCAGAAACTCAACGAGCACGGTTACATCATTCCTGGGCTTGGCGATGCCGGTGACAAGATCTTCGGCACCAAGCAGAAGGACGCGTAAGCATGCAGCAAGAGTTCAACGATCCGCTCTGGCGCACGGTGCTGTCCGGCGCACAGATGCTGTTCGTGGCTTTCGGCGCCCTGGTGCTGATGCCACTGATCACGGGCCTGGACCCGAACGTGGCACTGTTTACCGCAGGTCTGGGCACGATTCTGTTCCAGATCGTCACCGGGCGTCAGGTGCCGGTGTTCCTGGCGTCGAGCTTCGCCTTCATCACCCCGATCATTCTCGCCAAGGGCCAGTTCGGCCTGGCGGCGACCATGGGCGGTGTGATGGCGGCCGGTTTCGTCTACACCTTCCTCGGCCTGGCCGTGAAGATCAAAGGCACCGGGTTCATTGACCGTCTGCTGCCACCGGTGGTGATCGGTCCGGTGATCATCTCCATCGGTCTGGCCATGGCGCCGATTGCCGCGAACATGGCGATGGGCAAGGCCGGTGACGGTTCGGAGCTGATCCACTACCAAACCGCGATGATGATCTCGATGCCGGCGCTGCTGACCACGCTGATCGTGGCGGTGTTCGGCAAAGGCATCTTCCGTCTGGTGCCGATCATTTCCGGCGTGCTGGTGGGTTTCGCCATGTCCTTCTACTTCGGTGTCGTCGACACCGCGAAGATTGCGGCAGCCCCATGGTTTGCACTTCCCCACTTCACCGCGCCGGAGTTCAACTGGCAGGCGATCCTGTTCATCGTCCCGGTAGCTTTGGCCCCGGCGATCGAGCACATCGGCGGCGTGATTGCGGTCGGCAGCGTGACCGGTCGCGACTACCTGAAGAAGCCGGGCCTGCATCGCACCCTGCTCGGTGACGGCATCGCCACCACGGCTGCCGGCCTGTTCGGCGGCCCGCCCAACACCACCTACGCGGAAGTGACTGGCGCGGTGATGCTGACCAAGAACTACAACCCGAAAATCATGACCTGGGCGGCGATCTTCGCCATCACCCTGGCGTTCATCGGCAAGTTCGGCGCCCTGCTGCAAAGCATTCCGGTGCCGGTGATGGGCGGGATTCTGTGCCTGTTGTTCGGTTCGATTGCGGCGGTGGGGATGAACACCCTGATCCGTCACAAGATCGACCTGGGCGAGGCGCGCAATCTGGTGATCGTTTCGGTGACCCTGGTGTTCGGTATCGGCGGCGTTCTGGTCGGCACCGGCACAGGTCCCGATGACTTTGGCCTCAAAGGCATCGCGCTGTGCGCGGTGGTGGCGATTGCGCTGAACCTGATTCTGCCGGGCAACGACAGCTGGAAACAGAAGAAGGCGGATGAGCCGCTGATCTAAGCCTTAGCTTCATCGCCTGAAAGGCCGCTATCGCCAGCAGGCTGGCTCCCACATTGGAATGCGCTTTCCTGGGGGAGCCAGCCTGCTGGCGATGCTTTTAGAGGGCCAGTGGCGCCCGCTCACACAACGTTGCCAACGCCTTCGCCCATTGCGGGTCGTCATTCAGGCACGGCACCAGCACCAACTCCTCTCCCCCTGCCTCGCGGAACTGTTCCTTGCCGCGATCGCCGATCTCTTCCAGGGTCTCGATACAATCGGCGACAAACGCCGGGCACATCACCAGAATCTTCTTCACACCGCTTTTGGCCAACTCATCCAGCCGCGCTTCGGTGTAGGGTTCGATCCACTTCGCCCGGCCCAGCCGCGACTGAAACGACACCGACCACTTACCGTCCGGGATGCCCATGCGCTTGGCAAACTCGGCTGCCGTACGCAGGCACTGGCCGCGATAGCAGGTCGCAACGACTTCCGGCGGTGCACCGGCGCAGCAATCGCCGCCGCCCTCGAAACTGTGCCCCGGATTGAGCTTTTTCAAGTGTCGTTCCGGCAAACCGTGGAAGCTCAGCAACAGGTGATCGTAATCCTGCTGCAAGTGCGGCTTGGCACTCGCCACCAGCGCGTCGAGGTATTCCGGCTGATCGTAGAACGGCTGCAATACCGACAGCTGCACATCGAGCTTCTTCTCGCGCACCACCCGCTTGGCTTCTTCAATCACCGTGGTGGTGGTGCTGTCGGCGAACTGTGGATAAAGCGGTGCGAGGGTGATGCGTTTATGCCCCGCCGCGACCAGTTTCAACAGGCTTGTCTCAATCGACGGCTCGCCGTAACGCATGGCCAGTTCAACCGGGCCATGGGTCCACTGAGACATCATCTGCTGTTGCAGGCGACGGCTGAGCACCACCAGCGGCGAGCCTTCGTCCCACCAGATCGAGGCGTAGGCATGGGCCGACTGCTCCGGGCGCTTGATCAGGATCAGCGACACCAGCAGACGCCGCACCGGCCACGGCAGGTCGATCACATACGGGTCCATCAGAAATTGATTGAGGTAGCTGCGCACGTCGGCCACTGAAGTGGAGGCCGGCGAGCCCAGATTGACCAGAAGCAAGGCGTGATCGGTCATGCAACGTCCTATTTCAGAGGCGGCTGGAGAGATCGTCCAGGGCCGCGCGTAAATCCGTGAACCGGAAAGTGAATCCCGCTTCCAGCAAGCGTTTTGGCGTGGCGCGTTGGCCACCCAGCAACAGCAATGACATCTCGCCGAGCCCGACCTTCAACGCGAGGGCCGGCATCGGCATGAACGCCGGGCGGTGCAGCACGCTGCCCAGCGTCTTGGCGAATTCGCGATTGCGCACAGGTTTCGGCGCGCACGCATTATAAGGACCGCTCGCCTGATTGCGGTGCAGAAGAAAATCAATCAGGGCGATTTGGTCATCGATATGAATCCACGGCATCCACTGCCGACCGTTGCCCAGGGGCCCGCCCAGCCCGAGCTTGAACGGCAGCAGCAGGCGCGACAAAAAGCCGCCCTCGGCCGACAGCACCAACCCGGTTCGCACCAGCACCACACGAATATCCATCGCTTCGGCGCGTTGCGCGGTTTCCTCCCAGGCGATGCACAACTGGCTGGCGAAATCGTCGATCACCGGCGGTGAGTCTTCGGTCAACTCACGCTCGCCGCCGTCACCGTACCAACCCACGGCCGAACCCGAGATCAGCAGCGACGGTTTCTGCCCGCGATGCTCCATCCACGCCAGCAACGATTCGGTCAGCGTTATCCGGCTGCTCCACAACAACGCCTTGCGCCGATGGGTCCACGGCCGGTCGGCAATCGGCGCGCCGGCGAGGTTGACGATCACGTCGACCGGCTCGTCGCCAAAGTCCTCCAGACGTGCGATTCCACGCACCTGGGCGCCACAGATTTTCGCGACTTTTTCCGGACGACGACTCCAGACCGTCAGGCGATGCCCCTGCCCGGACCAGTGCCGGCAAAGCTGACGTCCGATCAATCCAGTACCGCCGGTCAGCAATATGTGCATGACTTCTTCCTCGCGTGGCGTTTTACCCCGATCACTAGTCTATTTTTATAAACAGGGATCTTTTCTATCGGGCAGGCTCTATTGTTTAACCATAGGCCAAGCTGTCAGAACGAGAACGCTGAAAGTTATACCAAAAAACAAAATTGTACAGGTTTCATCCACGGCGTAGTCTGTACAGAAAGGTAAACGAGGCCCCTATGACTGTACCTATCGCAATCATTGGCACCGGCATCGCCGGACTCTCCGCCGCCCAGGCCCTCACAGATGCCGGGCATACCGTTCAGTTGTTCGATAAAAGCCGCGGCAGCGGCGGGCGCATGTCGAGCAAGCGCAGCGACGCCGGTTCGCTGGACATGGGCGCGCAATACTTCACCGCCCGTGACCGGCGTTTCGTGACCGAGGTGCAACGCTGGCAAAGCCAGGGCTGGGTCGCCGAGTGGCAACCGCAGCTCTACACCTTTCATGGCGGTCAACTGAATCTGTCCCCGGACGAACAGACCCGCTGGGTCGGCACGCCACGCATGAGCGCCATTACCCGTGGATTGCTCGATGGTCTGGAAGTGCACTTCGCCTGCCGCATCACCGAGGTCTATCGCGGCGAAGAACACTGGCACTTGCAGGACGCCGAAGGCTTCACCCACGGGCCGTTCAGCCACGTCGTGATCGCCACACCGGCGCCGCAAGCCACCGCCCTGCTGGCCGCAGCACCGAAACTCGCCGGAGCCGCTGCCGGGGTGAAAATGGACCCGACCTGGGCCGTCGCCCTCGCTTTCGACACGCCGCTGGATACGCCGATCGAAGGCTGCTTCGTCCAGGACAGCGCCCTCGACTGGCTGGCCCGCAACCGCAGCAAACCGGGACGCGACACCACGTGCGACACTTGGGTCCTGCACGCCACCAGTGCCTGGAGCCGGCAACACATCGACCTGCCCAAGGAAGCTGTAATCGAACAATTGCACGGCGCCTTCGCCGAATTGCTGCACAGCGCCATGCCGGCCCCGACCTTCAGCCTCGCCCACCGTTGGCTCTATGCCCGGCCAGCCAGCAGCCATGAATGGGGCACCCTGGCCGACGCTGATCTGGGCCTGTATGCCTGTGGCGACTGGTGCCTGTCGGGTCGGGTCGAAGGGGCGTGGCTCAGTGGTCAGGAGGCTGCAAGACGTTTGCACGAACACCTGCAGTGAACCGCATCAACCCGCGCAAATTGCTGCTGTCGAAATGGACAGCAGCCCACCCGCAAAACCGTGAAAAGCATTTTCTGGTGACCGAACTGTTCCGCGACGAGGACGGCACGGTGCTGGAAATCGAGTTGCAGGCGGTGCTGACCCGGCGTACCGAGCAATGCGACTGGCATGCCCTGCAGGATGATTCACGCTGGAAAATGGGCTGGCGCTGAAAACCTCAAAAACTTGTACAAATGATTTGACTTGTACACCTTTGAATCTATGCTGAAAGAATGTTGTACAGATCAATTCCTCTGTACAGGTTCAGATTCGAGGTTGCTGCATGTCCGACTCATCGACGTCCCCACCGAAAATCGCCATCAGCGCCTGCCTGATGGGCGCCGAAGTGCGCTACAACGGTGGGCACAAAGAATCGCGGCTGTGTTCCCGCACCCTCAGCGAACATTTCGAATTCGTCCCGGTGTGCCCGGAAGTTGCGATCGGCCTGGGCATTCCTCGCGAGCCGATCCGTCTGGTCGGTGACCCGGAACAACCCGAAGCCCTCGGCACGGCAGACCGGGAGATAAACGTCACCCGGCCGCTGACGGAATACGGCCAGAAAATGGCTGCCGAACTCGACGACATCTGCGGCTACATCTTCATGCAGCAATCACCGTCATGCGGGCTGGAACGGGTCAAGGTCTATCACCCCAACGGTGCGCCGCAGGGCAACGGTCGCGGGATTTACGCCCAGGCGTTCTGTGCAGCGCACCCCGAATTGCCGGTGGAAGAAGCCGGGCGCCTGAACGACCCGGTGCTGCGGGAAAATTTCATCACCCGGGTGTTCGCCTACAGCGACTGGCAACAGGTGATTCGGCAAGGTTTGAGCCGCCGCGCGCTCACCGACTTTCACTCGCGCTACAAATACCTGCTGATGGCCCACAACCCAGTGCAATACAAAACGCTGGGCAATCTGCTGGGCAACATGGGCCGGCTCGATCCCGAAGAACTCGGCCCGCGCTATTTCAGCGAACTGATGGCAGCGCTGAAAAAATGCGCCACCCGCCGCACTCACAGCAATGTCCTGCAGCACATCAGTGGCTACCTGAAACAGGCCATCAGCCCCGAAGACAAACAGGAAGTGCAGCACATCATCGGCCAGTACCGGCACGGCATCGTGCCGTTGGTGGTGCCGCTGACGCTGCTCAAGCATCACTTTCGCCTCCACCCGGATCCCTACATTGCGCAGCAGGTGTACCTGCAACCGCATCCGGAAAACCTCAGCCTGCGAAACGCCATTTGATGAACGACTCACACGACACCAGCGCCCGTGAAGACCTCGGCGCCGACTTCAAGAAAGCCCTCGACGAGGGTTGGCTGCCGATCCGCGAAGTCGCGCGCCAGACCGGCGTGAATGCCGTCACCCTGCGCGCCTGGGAACGCCGTTACGGGCTGATCGTTCCGCAGCGCACGCCCAAGGGCCATCGTCTTTACAGCGCCGAGCATGTGCAACGCATCCAGAACATTCTCACCTGGCTCAACCGGGGCGTTGCGGTCAGCCAGGTCAAACCGCTGCTCGACACGGCGCAGGCGTTCAACGAACCGGTGGAAGACGAATGGCGTCCGCTTCGTCAGGCTGCTCTGCTGGCGGTCACACACCTGAACGAGCGCAGTCTCGACGACAGCATCAACCAGGCGATGGCGCTCTACCCGCCCCGCACCCTGTGCGAGCAATTATTGCTGCCGCTGCTGGAAGATCTCGAACAACGCTGGCAAGGCCAGTTCGGTGCGCAGATGGAGCGCGTGTTCTTTTATGCATGGTTACGCAGCAAATTCGGCGCGCGCATCTACCATAACAACCGTCAGTTGCGCACCGCGCCGCTGCTGCTGGTCAATCAGTCGGATCTGCCGCTGGAACCGCACCTGTGGCTCTGCGCCTGGCTGATCAGCAGCGCCGATTGCCCGGTGCAGGTGTTCGACTGGCCACTGCCGGCCGGTGAGCTGGCTTTGGCAACCGACACCCTGCAAGCCCGTGTCGTACTGCTGTATTCCAGCAAAGCCCTGAACCTTGCGCAGCTGCCGAAACTGTTGAATGGCGTCAGCTGCCCAAAACTGATTGTCGGACCAACGGTGTGCATCCACCACGCCGAGTTGTCCGTAAAAACGTCCGAGATCGCTGATTTGTTCCTGGCCGAAGATCCCCTGTCGGCGCATCGGGTACTCGTTCAGCGTGGGTTGATTTAATGATTCAGACAGAGACCGACATGCAATTGATCTGGCTGCGCAGCGATCTGCGCCAACATGACAACACCGCCCTCGCGGCCGCCGCCGAGCATGGCCCGACCGTGGCTGTGTACCTGTTGAGCCCGCAGCAATGGCAGGAACATGACGACGCACCGTGCAAAATCGATTTCTGGTTGCGCAATTTGCGTGAATTGAGCAAAACCCTTGGCGACCTGAACATCCCGCTCTTGATCCGCAGCGCGCCTCACTGGGATCAGGCACCTGCGGTGCTGCTCGAACTGTGTCGGCACCTGAAGATCGAAGCCGTGCACGTCAACGAGGAATACGGCATCAACGAAAGCCGTCGCGATGACGCGGTTGCCGAGGTGCTGCAAGCCGCAGGCATTACGTTCCACAGCTACCTGGACCAACTGCTGTTCAAACCCGGTAGTGTGCTGACCAAAACCGGCACGTACTTTCAAGTGTTCAGCCAGTTCCGCAAGGTCTGCTACGAACGCCTGCACCGCTCGATGCCGTCGCTGAAACAGGCGCCGGGCAAACAATCGGCGCTGAACATCGACAGCGACCCCGTTCCAGACGCCATCGAAGGGTTCCCGACACCGGGCGAATCCCTGCGCGCCCTGTGGCCCGCCGGTGAAGCCGAGGCCCGAAGCCGCCTCGACACGTTCGCCGATGCGCAGATCGATTACTACAAGAGCGAGCGCGACTTCCCGGCCAAACCCGGCACCAGCCAGCTCTCGGCCTATCTGGCCGCTGGCGTGATCTCGCCGCGCCAATGCCTGCACGCCGCCCTGCAAAGCAATCAGGGCGAATTCGAAAGCGGCAAGGTCGGAGCCGTCACCTGGATTAACGAACTGCTGTGGCGTGAATTCTACAAACACATCCTCGTCGGTTACCCACGGGTTTCACGCCATCGCGCATTCCGTCCGGAAACCGAAGCCCTGGCCTGGCGCGATGCCCCCGGGGATCTGGCCGCCTGGCAGGAAGCCCGCACTGGATTGCCGATCATTGACGCGGCCATGCGCCAACTGTTGGAAACCGGCTGGATGCACAACCGGCTGCGAATGGTCGTAGCGATGTTCCTGACCAAGAACCTGCTGATCGACTGGCGCGAAGGCGAACGCTTTTTCATGCGCCACCTGATCGACGGCGACCTGGCCGCCAACAACGGCGGATGGCAATGGAGCTCATCGACCGGCACCGACTCGGCGCCGTATTTCCGTATTTTCAACCCGTTGAGCCAGTCGGAAAAATTCGATAGCGAAGGGTTGTTCATCAAGCACTGGCTGCCGGAGCTGGCCGGGCTGAACAAGAAAGACGTGCACAATCCGGCCGGTGCCGGCGGACTGTTCGGCGTAGCGGACTATCCGCCGCCGATAGTCAATTTGAGTGCGTCACGTGAGCGTGCGCTGGCAGCGTTCAAGAATCTGCCATCACGGTCATCTGCTGAAAATGGGTACGCGTGAATTTCGGGTGATTTTCTGGCTGACAAGGGGATTTGGATGAGTCGTACTGCTCCACGGCGTTATTGGCTGACCGGTGCCAGCAGTGGCATCGGCGCAGCCTTGGCAGAAGAAATCCTCAAGACCGGTGCGCATCTGGCGGTCAGTTCTCGCCAGGTCGCGCCGCTCAAGGTTTTGTCACAGCGTTATCCGGGACAGGTTCTGGTGGTGCCGGGTGATCTGACCAACAGCCAGACCGTGCGTGAAATCGGCGAACAGATCTCAGAGGACTGGGGCTCGCTGGATACCGTGATCCTTAATGCGGGCACCTGCGAATACGTCGATGCCCACCAGTTCGACGCTTCGATCATCGAACACGTGGTGCGCACCAACCTGCTCGCCAGCAGCTATTGCATCGAAGCCGCCCTGCCCTTGTTGCGCAAAGGCACGGCACCACATCTGGTGGGAATGGCCAGCTCGGTGACCTATGTGCCGCTGCCCCGGGCCGAAGCCTATGGCGCATCGAAGGCCGGGCTGCGTTACCTGTTCGAATCCCTGCGCATCGACCTCGCCGACGAGGGTATCGAAGTCACGGTGATCAGCCCCGGTTTCGTCGACACGCCGCTGACCGCCAAAAATGATTTCCCGATGCCACTCAGCTGGCCTGTGGATAAAGCCGCGCGGCATATCTTCGCCAAGCTGAAGGATCGACCGCTGGAAATCGCCTTTCCGGCTCTGTTCATGGCGGTCCTGTGGCCCTTGTCCAAATTGCCCGCGCGCGTACAACTGGCGATCGGCAAACGTATGGTGCGCAGCAACCCGCCGTTCAGGGACGCAACGTGAAAATTGCCATCGTCGGCAGCGGCATCGCAGGTTTGACCTGCGCGTATCTGCTCGCCCGCCGACATGAAATTACCGTATTCGAAGCCGATGCATGGGTCGGCGGCCACACGCACACGGTGCCGGTGACTGTGGACGGGCGCGAGTACGCGGTAGACACCGGGTTCATCGTGTTCAACGACTGGACGTATCCGAACTTCATTCGTTTGCTCGGCCAGTTGGGCGTGGCGTTCAAGCCCACCGAGATGAGTTTTTCGGTCAACGATCCGGACACTGGCCTGGAATACAACGGCAATAATCTCGACAGCCTGTTCGCCCAACGCAGCAATCTGCTGTCGCCGGGATTCTGGGGCATGCTGCGCGACATTCTGCGGTTCAATAAAGAAGCGCGACGCGATCTGGCCGAACAGCGAATCGCCGTCGACACCACCCTCGACGATTACCTCAAGGCCGGTGGTTACGGCGAGCGCTTCATCCTGCATTACATCGTGCCGATGGGCGCGGCGATCTGGTCGATGCCGATGGCCGAAATGCTCAATTTTCCATTGCAGTTCTTCGTGCGTTTTTTCGAGAATCACGGGTTGCTGTCGATCAGTAATCGGCCGCAGTGGCAGGTCATCGAGGGCGGTTCCAGCACCTATATCGCGCCGCTGACAGAGTCGTTCAAGGAGCGCATCCGCCTGAACTGCCCCGTGAACCGGATCGATCGAGACGCGCACGGCGTGGTTATCCACAGCCCGGCGGGCATCGAACGTTTCGACAAAGTGGTGTTGGCCTGTCACAGCGATCAGGCCCTTCGATTGCTGGGCAATCCCGGTCATGCCGAACGGGAAATCCTCGGCGCCCTGCCCTACGCCGACAACGAAGTGGTGCTGCACACCGACACCCGCCTGCTGCCCGCACGCAAACGGGCCTGGGCCAGCTGGAATTATCGCCTCGGCGGCGCCGGTCATACCCAGGCCGCCGTGACCTACGACATGAACATTCTGCAAGGCATCCAGAGCGACACCACGTTCTGCGTCAGCCTCAACCAGAGCGCCGGGATCAGCCCGTCCAAAGTGCTCGCGCGCTTCACCTACACCCACCCGCAATTCAGCCTCGCGGCGGTGGCGGCGCAACAGCGCTGGGCCGAACTCGACGGCGCGCAACACACGCATTATTGCGGCGCCTATTGGGCCAACGGTTTCCATGAGGACGGCGTGGTCAGCGCCTTGCGCGTGGCCGCGTCCTTCGGAGAAAGCCTGTGAACAGCGCGCTCTACAGCGGCTGGATCGCCCATCGGCGATTTGCCCCTCGCCGCCATGAATTCCGTTACCGGATCGGCATGCTGTACCTCGATCTGGCCGAGCAGGAGGTCGTGCTGGGTCTGTCCCGACTGGCGGGCGCCAGCCGCTTTGCACCGTTTTCATTTCGCGAAACCGATTACCTGAAAACCTTCACCGGCCGGGGCGTGCGCCTGAGCGATGCGGTGCGCCAGGTGGTCGGCGAAGCCCTGGGCCATGCGCCGCAAGGTTCGATCTGCCTGCTGACCCAGCCGCGCAGCTGGGGCCTGTCGTTCAACCCGGTGAGTTTTTTCTATTGCCACGAGGCCGACGGCCAACTCGCGGCGATTCTCTGCGAAGTCAGCAACACCCCGTGGCGCGAGCGTTTTCACTACGTGCTACCGGCCAGAGCACCGACCAACCTGCAGGACTTTCACCAGCACTTTGCGGTGGCCAAGGCGTTTCATGTGTCGCCATTCCTGCCGCCGGATCTGGAATACCGCATGAGTTTCAGCCCGGCCGCGCAGATCCTAGGCGTCCACATGGCCGACTGGCAAGGCGAGCAAAAATTGTTCGACGCCACCCTCGACCTGCGACGCGACCCCCTTGATCGGCACCACCTGCACCGGCACCTGTGGCGCTTTCCCTGGATGACCGCCAAGACCGCGCTGGCGATCTATTGGCAGGCGCTGCGCCTGTTGCTCAAGCGCACGCCGGTGTTTGCCCACCAGCGCGCCGACGACCGTTTTCGAACCGCCACCGTACCACCCGAGGAACGCCACCATGAAATCCACTAGCGTCTCGGCCATAGCCAGTCTGTTCAGTCCCCACGGTCTGAGCGGTTCGCTGCTGCGCCGGGGAGTACTGCGCCAGCTGGAGCAACTCAAACATGGCCAATTGATCGTCATCGAGGACGGCGAACGCCACGTCTTCGGCACGCCGGGCAGCGCTTTGGTGGGGGAAATTCAGGTCATGGATCCGGCCGCCTGGGGCCTGGTCGCCGGCAATGGTTCGATCGGTGCCGGTGAGGCTTTCATTCATGGTTACTGGCGTTCGCCGGATCTGACGGCGGTGGTGCGGGTCTTCGTCAGCAACCTTGAAGTGCTCGACGCAATGGAAGGTGGCCTGGCCAGGCTCGGTCGCCCGTTGGTGCGCGGGCTGCACTGGCTCAATCGCAATACGCGCAAGGGCTCGCAGAAAAACATCGCAGCTCATTACGACCTCGGCAATGACCTGTTCGAACAGTTTCTCGATCCGACCATGATGTATTCGGCCGCGCAGTTCCTCAGCCCCGATGACAGCCTGGAGCAGGCACAACTGAACAAACTGGAGCGGATCTGCCAGAAACTCGCGCTCAAGCCCGGTGACCATCTGCTGGAAATCGGCACGGGCTGGGGCAGCATGGCGCTTTACGCGGCGCAGCATTACGGCTGCAAAGTCACCACCACGACGCTGTCGAAGGAGCAGTTCGCCTTCACCGCCGCGCGCATCGAACGCCTCGGTTTACAGGATCAGGTGACGCTGCTGCTCAAGGACTATCGCGACCTCACCGGCCAGTACGACAAACTGGTGTCGATCGAAATGATCGAAGCAGTCGGCCACCGCTTCCTGCCGGCCTACTTCAAACAGTGCGCACACCTGCTCAAGAGCAACGGCCTGATGTTGCTGCAAGCGATCACCATCCGCGAACAGCGCTACGAGCAAGCGCGTCGTGGGGTGGACTTCATCCAGCGCTACATTTTTCCTGGCGGCGCCCTGCCTTGCGTGCAGAAAATGCTCGAGATCGTCAGCCGCGACACCGACATGAATCTGTTGCACATGGAAGATTTCGGCCTGCATTACGCACGCACCCTGCGCCTGTGGCACGAGAACTTCCGCCATGCTCAGGGGCGTCTGACCGAGCTGGGCTATGACGATTACTTCCTCAGGTTGTGGGAGTTTTACCTGTGTTATTGCGAGGGCGGATTTCTCGAACGCACCATCGGCACCGCGCAACTGCTGCTGGCCAAACCGGCGGCGATGACCGCGCCGTTGCTGGGCCGATTCGATGCTTGAGCGGTTGGCCAACGCGGTGCTGTTCCAGATCGGCTGGCTGGCCTGCGTGCTCGGCGGTAACAGCTTGTGGTTGTTACTGGCGCTGGCGGTGCTGGTGATTCATCTGCGCTGGATCAGCAGCTGGACGCAGGAAGGCCGGTTGATCCTCAGCGTGGTGATTATCGGCACGGCGGTGGACAGCATGTTGCGTGGCTTCGGGGTTTTCGAGTTCAAGGATCTGTCGCCGCTGATTCCACTGTGGCTGATGTTGTTGTGGGCATTGTTTGCCACGACATTGCGTCATTGCCTGCAATGGAGCGCGAAGCCATGGTGGCTGGCCAGTCTGCTTGGCGCGGCGGGTGGCGCGCTATCCTATGGCGCCGGCGGACGACTGGCCGGTGTGCAATTTCCTTTCGGTGAGCTCCCTACCCTGATCGGCATCGCGCTGCTATGGGCGCTGCTGTTTCCGCTGCTGCACCAATTGTCCCGGCGGCTGACGCGCTAAACGTCTGTCAGGCCTTTCACACGCTCATCGCTCCCTGCCGTACACTGCGCCCCATGAAAACCATTCCCCATCGGCAAATCGCCGACCCCGTGGTCACGTGTTCGACCTGCGCCGCCTGCTGCTGTCAGCTTGAAGTACTGCTGATCACCGACACCGGCGTGCCCGAGCGTTTTATCGATACCGACGATTGGGGTGGTGAGGTGATGCTGCGTCTGGACGACGGCTGGTGTGCGGCGCTGGATCGAGACACGATGATGTGCACGATCTACGAGAAGCGTCCGCTGATCTGCCGCGAGTTCGAAATGGGCGCGCCGGAATGCATCGACGAACGCCAGGGAATTGCCACGGCGTATCGCTGACAATTCAGTCATCACAAACAACTGTGGGAGCGAGCCTGCTCGCGATAGCGGATAACCAGTCAACACAAGTATTGAATGTTAAATCGCAATCGCGAGCAGGCTCGCTCCCACACTTTTCACATGAAGCCGTTTTACAACGGCATCGTGTAATGCAGCGAGTAGCTTTCAACCCCGTCGTTGTTGCTGCTCAGGCCGGCGTTGGAATAGTGCGTCGCACGGATCCCGACTTCATGCCCGCCATTGAAGCGCAGACCGAAACCGAAACGGTCCTCGAACTGGAAGGCGCCACCGAGCTTGTTGTCTTCGTACTCGGTATTGGAGAACAGCGCGACGCCGATTCCCGCTTCGACGTACGGTTTCACCGACTGGCCGGCAAACTCGTAAACCAGGACCGGCGAGAACGACAGGCTGTTGTTGCTGGAGGTCTTGTCACCTTCCCAATAGGTGTAGGCGCCGCTCCAGTAGCCGGTCAGACGACCGACATCGCTTTGCAGCCAGCTTTTGTCCCAGTCGAAATTCATCCCCAGGCGATACGTCATCGTCGAATCACTGGTGGCCCCCACCCCGAACTCAACGCCAGCCGCTTGTGCGGTAAAACTGTGCCCCATCAGTGCGGCCGCAATCGCGGCCAAGCAGAATAGTCGCTTCACTTGAAACTTCCTTTTCCGGAACGATCGTTTGGTTTTCTTGTTGCCTGACGCTATAGAAATCTGCGCTTAAAAAGAAGTTCAGCTTATTTTTAGGTTATTTCACAGTTTTTTTACAAACCGAAGCTTTGCACATCGCCAGGCGTCTGTCCCAGCATCGGCAGGATGTTTTTCAACGATCGCGGATCGGCACTGGTCCAGAATTGCACGGGACGATTCGAGCCGTGAGCCAACAGATTCCGCTCGGCCAGCAGGCGCTGAAGTTGCCGCGCCACAGCGGCGCCGGTGTCGATCAGACTGATGTCGTCAGGGAGCATCGTCTTGAGCATCGGCTTGAGAAACGGGTAATGGGTGCATCCGAGAATGATCGTGTCGCAACCGGCTCCCAACAGGGGTTCGACGTAATGCTGAAGCAGCAGGCGCAATTGTGCGCTGTGCAGATCACCGCTTTCGATGAGTTCGACCAGCCCTGGACACGGTTGAGTAATCACTCGCACATCCGTGGCGAAGCGATCGAGCAAAGCGGCAAATTTGGCGCTCTGCAAAGTGCCGGTTGTGGCGAGTACTCCAACGACACCGCTGCGGGTCGCAGCGGCGGCCGGCTTGACCGCCGGTTCCATGCCGACAATCGGCCACTCTGGAAAGTCACGGCGCAGATCGGCGACGCCGGCCACGGTCGCGGTGTTACAAGCGATCACCAGCGCCTTGGCACCCTGCTCGCGGAAAAAACCAGCCATAACGCTGCAACGCTGGCGGATGAATTCCGGGGTTTTCTCGCCATAAGGAATGTGGCCGCAATCGCCGAGGTACAGCAGCGATTCATTCGGTAGCAGATGCTGGATTTCCGCCAGCACCGACAAACCGCCGACGCCGGAATCGAAGACGGCAATCGGCGCTTCACGCATGCTGCGCACCACAGACGCTGCAACCGGGGTCGCGCTTGACTCGCAGCTCACGGAATCGTGAGCCCAATGCATCGATCAAAAGCAGACGCCCCACCAGTGGCTCGCCAAACCCCGCCAGCAACTTCAAGGCTTCCAGCGCTTGCAGGCTGCCGACCAGCCCCACCAGCGGCCCGACCACGCCGGCTTCGCTGCAAGTCAGTTCGGCTTCGCTGCCGTGACCGTACAGGCAGTGGTAGCACGGGCTCTCGGCGCGACGCGGGTCGAACACCGAAAGCTGTCCTTCAAGGCGGATCGCAGCGCCGCTGACCAAGGGCTTGCGCGCCGCCACGCACGCGGCGTTGACCGCTTCGCGGGTGGAGAAATTGTCCGAGCAGTCGAGCACCAGATCCACCGCCGCCACGGCTGCGGCGAGGGAATCCTCGTCCAGCGCCTGACGATGGGGCACCAGTTTGATTTCAGGATTGATCGCGCTCAGGCGCTTGAGCGCCGAGTCGACCTTGGTCATGCCGACGCTGTCGGTGTCGTGGATGATCTGACGTTGCAGATTGGTCAGGTCGACCGTGTCGAAATCCGCCAGATGCAATTCACCGACGCCCGCAGCCGCAAGATACAACGCCACCGGCGCACCGAGACCGCCGAGGCCGACGATCAATACCCGGCTGTCCTTGAGCTTCAGCTGGCCATCGATGTCGATGTGTTGCAGCAGGATCTGCCGACTGTAGCGCAACAATTCCTGATCATTCAGCACGGCAGGCGCCCCAGGCTGATCCGTTGATGGCCGCCCAGATCGGTGCGGCTATGGACTTCTTCGAAACCTTGCGTCAGCAGCAGGTCGCGCACGGCTTCGGCTTGATCATAGCCGTGTTCGAGCATCAGCCAGCCACCAGCCTCCAGATGTGCCGGCGCCTGGGCGATGATCAGGCGCAGATCGTCGAGCCCGTCGATGCCGGCCACCAAGGCGCTTTCCGGCTCGAAGCGCACATCGCCTTCCACCAGATGTGGATCGGCGGCGCGAATGTACGGCGGATTGCTGATGATCAGCTCGAAACGCTTGCCTTCGAGGGCGCTGAACCAGTGGCTGCTCAGCACCGTGGCATTGTTCAGGTGCAGGCGCTGGCGATTGCGCTCGGCCAGAGCCACGGCTTCCAGCACGCGATCCACGGCGGTGACCTTCCACGCCGGGCGCTCACTGGCCAGGGCCAGGGCAATCGCCCCGCTGCCGGTGCCCAGATCGAGAACTTTGGCCGGGGTCGCCGGCAACAATTCCAGTGCGGCTTCCACCAGCAGTTCGGTGTCCGGGCGCGGGATCAGCGTGTGCGGCGCGACTTCCAGATCCAGCTTCCAGAAACCCTGCTGGCCCAGAATGTAGGCGACCGGCTCGCCGCTGCGACGACGTTGCAGGTACTCGGCGAAGACCAGCGCGGCTTCGCTGGGCACGATGCGCTCGGGCCAGGTGTGGAGAAAACTGCGCGACTTGCCCAGCGCGGCGGCCAGAAGCAATTCGGCATCCAGACGCGCGGTGGGCGAGTCCGGCAGTTCAGCGGCGCGCAACAGGCTGGCGATGATGGTCATTTACTCACCTATCGCTGCGAGTTGGTCGGCCTGGTATTCGGCCAGCAACGGCTCGATCACCGCTTCGACGCCACCGGCGAGGATTTCGTCGAGGGAGTACAGGGTCAGGTTGACGCGGTGGTCGGTGACCCGGCCCTGGGCAAAGTTGTAGGTGCGGATGCGCTCGGAGCGGTCACCGGAACCCACCAGCAATTTACGTTCGCTGGCGATGGCGTTGGCCGCCGCAGCCGTCTGCTGGTCGTTGAGCTTGGCCGACAGCCAGGCCATCGCTCGGGCGCGGTTCTTGTGCTGGGAACGCTCTTCCTGGCACTCGACAACGGTGCCGGTCGGTATGTGCGTAATACGGATCGCCGAATCGGTGGTGTTGACGTGCTGACCACCGGCCCCGGAGGAACGGTAAGTGTCGACGCGCAAATCCGCCGGGTTGATCTCAATGGCTTCACGCTCGTCCGGCTCGGGCAATACCGCCACGGTGCAGGCCGAAGTGTGGATACGGCCCTGGGATTCGGTGGCGGGTACACGCTGTACGCGGTGCGCGCCGGATTCAAATTTCAGCTTGCCGTAAACGTTGTCGCCTTCGATACGGGCGATGACTTCTTTATAGCCACCGTGTTCGCCTTCGTTTTCCGAGAGGATCTCCACCCGCCAGCCACGCCGTTCGGCGTAACGCGAATACATGCGGAACAGGTCGCCGGAGAAGATCGCCGCCTCGTCGCCACCGGTGCCGGCGCGGATTTCGAGAAAGACGTTGCGCCCGTCGTTGGGATCCTTGGGCAGCAGCATGCGCTGCAGGTCGGATTCCAGAGTGATCAGCAACTCCTTGGCTTCGCGGACTTCTTCCACGGCCATTTCACGCATGTCCGGGTCGCTGTCCTTGAGCAGCGCCTGCGCGCCTTCGAGATCGCTTTGTACGCCGAGCAGCTTTTTATAGCCTTGTACCACCGGCTCAAGTTCGGCGTATTCCTTGGAATAGGCGCGGAACTTGGTCTGGTCGGAAATGACTTCGGCGTCGCCGAGCAACGCGGTCAGTTCCTCGAAACGGTCCTGGAGAATGTCCAGCTTATTGAGCAGTGACGCTTTCATTGCGGTTTTTTATCCGAAAAGCTATCCGGTGAGCCCTCGAGGGCAAAGAGTTCCTGGGCCATGGCCAACGCATCAAGGCGGCCTTCGGCAGAAAGCTTTTTCAACTGCACGCTCGGGGCGTGCAGGAGTTTGTTGGTCAAGCCACGGGCCAGTTGCCCGAGCACGTCTTCGGCGTTGCCGCCGTTGGCCAGCAGGCGCAGGGCCTTTTGCAGTTCTTCGTCGCGCAGGCGTTCGCTTTGTTGACGATAGGCCTTGAGCACATCGACCGCCGCCAGTTCGCGCAGGCGCACCATGAAATCGTCGGCGCCGACCGAAACCATCTCTTCGGCCGCTTGCGCTGCGCCCTGACGGCTCTTGAGGTTTTCGGCGACCACTTCGTGCAGATCGTCGACGCTATAGAGGTAAACGTCGTCGAGTTCGCCGACTTCTGGCTCGATGTCACGGGGAACGGCGATGTCGACCATGAAGATCGGCTTGTGCTTGCGCAGCTTCAGCGCGCTTTCCACCGCGCCTTTACCGAGGATCGGCAACTGACTGGCGGTAGAACTGATGACGATGTCGCTGCGCACCAGTTCGGCCGGAATGTCCGAAAGCAACACTGCGTGGGCACCGAACTGCTCGGCCAGCAGGCTGGCGCGCTCCAGCGTCCGGTTGGCGACCACGATGCGCTTGACCCCGAGCTCATGCAGATGGCGGGCGACCAGGGTGATGGTCTCGCCAGCGCCGATCAGCAAGGCCTGGCTGCGTTGCAGGTCGCTGAAAATCTGTTTGGCCAGGCTGACGGCGGCAAACGCCACAGACACCGGGTTTTCGCCGATGGCGGTGTCGGTACGCACTTGCTTGGCGGCATTGAAGGTCGCCTGGAACAGTCGCCCGAGCAGCGGCCCGATGGTGCCGGCCTCGCGGGCCACGGCGTAGGCCGATTTCATCTGGCCGAGAATCTGCGGTTCGCCCAGCACGAGCGAGTCGAGCCCGGAGGCGACGCGCATCATGTGACGAACTGCCGCATCATCTTCATGCACATAAGCACTCGCGCGCAGCTCATCGAGGCTTAAATGGTGATAGTCGGCCAGCCAGCGCAGCACGATATCGGCCGAAAGCTGATCCTGTTCTATATACAGCTCACTGCGATTGCAGGTGGAGAGGATCGCAGCTTCGCGGCTGTCGGTGAGTCGGCAGAGCTGCTGCAAGGCCTCCACCAGCTGCTCAGGGGTAAAGGCCACGCGCTCGCGGACGTCTACTGAAGCAGTCTTGTGGTTGATACCGAGTGCAAGGAAGGCCATTCAAGGTCGCTGATGGTGACGTGAAGCCGGCAATTGTCCTACTTCGTCAGATTCAGAACAACTACCGCTGACTATTGTCCCAATTGTCGGCCCCTATAATGGCCACAATCGAGACTCGGTTATGTTTGGCCGAAGGCTTGTGTCATGATGATCCGACCGCAGGTTAGTCGTCCTTCTCCTATATGAATAGATCTTCCGCGTTGCTCCTCGCTTTTGTCTTCCTCAGCGGCTGCCAGGCCTTGGCCCCCGTTTCGCAGGACGGTGCCTCACCGGTCGAAGACACCACGCCAGCCCCTGAAAAGCCCAAGGTTTACAGCTCGTTCAGCGAAGAAACGGTGTTCAGCCTGCTGAGCGCCGAACTCGCCGGCCAGCGCAATCGTTTCGACATTGCTCTGGACAACTACGTGACCCAGGCCATCAACACCCAGGATCCGGGCGTTTCCGAGCGTGCCTTCCGTATCGCCGAGTACCTGGGCGCCGACCAGCCGGCCCTCGATACCGCGCTGATCTGGGCGAAAAACGCCCCGGAAGACCTCGAAGCGCAACGCGCCGCCGCCGTGCAACTGGCTCGCGCCGGGCGTTATGACGACTCGATGGTCTATATGGAGAAAGTCCTGCAGGGCAAGGGCGACACCCATTTCGACTTCCTCGCGCTGTCGGCCGCCGACACCGATCAGGAAACCCGCAACGGCTTGATGAAGAGTTTCGACCGCCTGTTGCAGCGTCATCCACACAACAATCAGCTGATTTTCGGCAAGGCGCTTCTGCTGCAACAGGACGGTGACACCCAAGGTGCGCTGACCCTGCTCGAAGACAATCCACCGGAAGACGGCGAGATCGCCCCGATTCTGCTGCGCGCACGCCTGCTGCAAGGCCTGAATCGCGGCGACGAAGCCTTGCCGCTGCTGCAAAAGAGCATCAAGAAGTATCCAGACGACAAGCGCCTGCGCCTGACCTACGCGCGGATGCTCGTAGAGCAGGACCGGATGGACGACGCCAAGGTCGAGTTCTCCACCCTGGTTCAGCAATACCCGGAAGACGACGAGCTGCGTTACTCCCTGGCGCTGGTCTGCCTGGAAGCCAAGGCCTGGGACGAGGCCAAGGGTTATCTGGAAGACCTGATCGCCCGGGAAAGCCACGTCGACTCGGCGCACCTGAACCTGGGGCGCATCGCCGAAGAACGTAACGACCCTCAAGGCGCGCTCATCGAATACGCCCAGGTCGGCCCCGGCAATGACTATCTGCCAGCGCAACTGCGTCAGGCCGATATTCTGATGAACAACGGCAAGACCGCCGAAGCCCAGAGCAAACTGGCCGCCGAGCGTGATGAGCAGCCGGATTACGCGATCCAGCTGTACCTGATCGAAGCCGAAACCCTGTCCGCCAACAATCAGGGCGACAAGGCCTGGAAAGTCCTGCAACAAGCCTTGCAGCAGTACCCGGACGATCTGAACCTGCTTTACACCCGCGCAATGCAGGCGGAAAAACGCAATGACCTGGCGCAGATGGAAAAAGACCTGCGCCTGATCATCAAACGCGACCCGGACAACGCCATGGCCCTCAACGCCCTCGGCTACACTCTGTCCGACCGCACCACCCGCTACGCTGAAGCCAAGGCACTGATCGAACAAGCGCACCAGATCAACCCGGAAGACCCGGCGGTTCTCGACAGCCTTGGCTGGGTAAACTTTCGCATGGGCAATCTGGATGACGCCGAGAAATACCTGCGTCAGGCCCTTGAGCGCTTCCCCGATCACGAAGTCGCCGCGCACCTGGGCGAAGTCCTCTGGGCCAAAGGAAATCAGCGCGAAGCGAAACAAATCTGGGGCAAGTTCCTCAAGGACCAGCCTGACAGCACCATCCTGCGCAGCACCATCAAGCGCCTGACCGGATCCGAGACTCTTTAACTCATGTTTTTGCGCCACGTCATCGTTTTCAGCTTCATCGCCCTGCTCGCCGGTTGCGCGGGTTTCGGCGCCCGTGAGTCGGTCGAAGGCCACGGTAATCCGGGCCAATGGCGCGAGCACAAACAGCAACTGACCGGCCTCGACGGCTGGCAGATCGACGGCAAGATCGGTATCCGCGCACCGAAAGACTCGGGCAGCGGCACGCTGTTCTGGCTGCAACGTCAGAATTATTACGACATCCGCCTGTCCGGCCCGTTGGGTCGAGGCGCGGCGCGACTGACCGGCCGTCCAGGCGCGGTGTCGCTGGAAGTAGCGAATCAGGGCCGCTATGAAGCGCCGACTCCGGAAGCACTGGTCGAAGAGCAGCTGGGCTGGAAATTGCCGGTCTCGCATCTGGCCTGGTGGGTCCGCGGTCTCCCGGCCCCCGACAGCAAAAGCCGTCTGACCCTGGACGGCAACAGCCGCCTGGCCAATCTGGATCAGGATGGCTGGCAAGTCGAATACCTCAGCTATGCCGAACAGAACGGTTACTGGCTGCCCGAGCGGATCAAGCTGCACGGCACCGATCTGGACGTGACGCTGGTCATCAAAACGTGGCAGCCGCGCAAGTTGGGGCAATAACGCATGACCGCTCCACGCCTGAAGCTGCCTTCTCCGGCCAAACTCAATCTGATGCTGCACATTCTCGGTCGCCGTGAAGACGGCTATCACGAGTTGCAGACACTTTTTCAGTTCCTCGACTACGGCGACGAAATCACCTTCGCTGTGCGGGACGACGGCGTGATTCGCCTGCACACCGAATTCGACGGCGTGCCCCACGACAGCAACCTGATCGTGCGTGCGGCGAAAAAACTGCAAGAGCAATCCGGTTGCGCCCTTGGCATCGACATCTGGATCGACAAGATCCTGCCGATGGGCGGCGGCATCGGTGGCGGCAGTTCGAACGCGGCCACCACCCTGCTCGGCCTCAATCATTTGTGGCAACTGGGCTGGAATGAAGACCGGCTGGCGGCACTGGGTCTGACGCTGGGCGCCGACGTGCCAGTGTTCGTGCGTGGCCATGCGGCTTTCGCCGAAGGTGTCGGCGAGAAACTGACCCCGGTCGAGCCCGCCGAACCGTGGTATGTCGTGCTCGTTCCGCAAGTCTCTGTTAGTACGGCAGAAATTTTTTCAGATCCATTGTTGACACGTAACACGCCGCCCATTAAAGTGCGCCCCGTTCCCGAGGGAAACAGTCGAAATGACTGCTTGCCGGTGGTGTCGAGGCGTTATCCAGAAGTACGTAACGCATTGAATTTGTTAGGTAATTTTACCGAAGCAAAACTCACCGGAACTGGAAGTTGTGTGTTTGGGGGCTTCCCAAGCAAAGCTGAAGCTGATAAAGTCTCGGCCCTTCTGACAGAGACCCTTACAGGGTTTGTAGCAAAGGGAAGCAACATTTCGATGTTGCATCGCAAGCTGCAAAGTCTGCTCTAAAGGAACCAAGTGCCCGGCACTTGCAAGCAACAGATACAGGGGCGTCGCCAAGCGGTAAGGCAGCAGGTTTTGATCCTGCCATGCGTTGGTTCGAATCCAGCCGCCCCTGCCATTTTCCTATACTCATCCAGGTATACCCTCAGCCTTCAGGTACTGCGCGTGTCCAAGATGATGGTCTTTACGGGGAACGCTAACCCCGATCTGGCTCGGCGTGTCGTACGTCAGCTGCATATCCCTCTCGGTGACATCTCTGTCGGTAAATTCTCCGACGGCGAAATTACAGCCGAGATCAATGAAAACGTTCGTGGTAAAGACGTCTTCATTATTCAGCCGACTTGCGCTCCGACCAACGATAACCTGATGGAACTGGTAGTGATGGCTGATGCCTTCCGCCGCTCCTCGGCTACTCGTATCACTGCTGTTATTCCTTATTTTGGTTATGCCCGTCAGGATCGCCGTCCGCGTTCCGCACGTGTGGCTATCAGCGCGAAAGTCGTTGCTGACATGCTTACCGTAGTCGGCATCGACCGTGTTCTCACGGTTGATCTGCATGCTGACCAGATTCAGGGTTTCTTCGATATTCCGGTAGATAACATCTACGGCTCCCCGGTTCTGGTGGATGACATCGAAGATCAGCGCTTCGAGAACCTGATGATCGTGTCCCCGGACATTGGTGGCGTCGTGCGTGCACGTGCCGTTGCCAAATCCCTGGGCGTGGATCTCGGGATCATCGACAAACGCCGTGAGAAAGCCAATCACTCTGAAGTGATGCATATCATTGGTGACGTCGAAGGGCGTACCTGCATCCTGGTCGATGACATGGTCGATACCGCCGGCACTCTGTGCCACGCGGCCAAGGCCCTGAAAGAGCATGGCGCAGCCAAGGTCTTTGCCTACTGCACACACCCTGTGCTGTCGGGTCGGGCCATCGAGAATATCGAAAATTCCGTGCTGGACGAGCTGGTGGTCACTAACACCATCCCGCTGTCCGCTGCAGCACAAGCCTGTGCACGTATCCGTCAACTGGATATCGCACCGGTTGTTGCCGAAGCGGTTCGCCGCATCAGCAATGAAGAATCGATCAGCGCGATGTTCCGTTAAGGGCCCTGCCCTTCTCGAAATGTCTCGTTGACGAAAAGCGCCCCGCCCCAACACTCATGTTGGGGCGGGGCTTTTTTGCCCGTGCCGCTTTGACGTCGGTCGCAGACGTCACCCGGACATGGCTATTTTGGAGATACAAAATGACTGATTTCATCCTGAACGCCGAAGCGCGTACCGACCTGGGGAAAGGTGCGAGCCGCCGCCTGCGTCGTCTCGCCAGCCAGGTTCCTGCCGTTGTCTACGGTGGTGACAAGGCTCCTGAGTCCATCATGATGCTGGCTAAAGAAGTAGCCAAGCTGTTCGAAGACGAGGCTGCTTTCAGCCACGTCATCCAACTGAACATCGGCGGCGTCAAGCAAGACGTGGTTGTTAAAGCCATGCAGCGTCACCCGGCCAAGCAGTTCATCATGCACGCCGACTTCGTACGCGTTGTTGCCGGCAAGAAACTGACTGCCGTTGTTCCAGTGCACTTCATCAACGAAGAAGCTCCGGTCAAGAAAGGCGGCGAGATCTCGCACGTTGTTGCAGAAATCGAAGTTTCCTGCGAAGCCAAAGACCTGCCTGAGTTCATCGAAGTCGACCTGGCTAAAGCTGAAATCGGCACCATCATTCACCTGTCGGACCTCAAAGCTCCTAAAGGTGTTGAGTTCGTTGCTCTGGCACACGGCGATGACAAGGCTGTTGCCAACGTCCACGCTCCACGTGTTGCTCCAGAAGCTGCCGAAGGCGCTGCAGAGTAATTCACTCTGTCATGCCTGAGTGAGCAGGTAACATCGCGGACTGGAACGTAGCGAGAAAGCGGGCGGGAACGCGAAGTTTACATACATGGTAAATGAGCATTTTTCGTCCACTTTCGCCGCCTTCCGTGATCGCGGCGATGTTATCCACCACTCAAAGGAAGGGCCCCTATCGTGACTGCCATCAAACTGATCGTTGGCTTGGGAAATCCAGGCGCTGAATACGAGCAGACCCGGCATAACGCAGGGGCCCTTTTTGTTGAGCGCATCGCCCACGCACAGAACGTGAATCTCGTGGCCGATCGCAAGTATTTCGGCCTGACCGGGCGTTTTTCGCATCAGGGTCAGGACGTTCGTCTGCTGATTCCCACCACCTACATGAACCGCAGCGGCCAGGCCGTGGCGGCACTCGCCGGTTTCTTCCGCATCAAGCCTGAAGAAATCCTGGTGGCACACGACGAACTCGATCTGCCTCCGGGCGTCGCCAAACTCAAGGTTGGCGGCGGCCATGGCGGTCACAACGGGTTGCGCGACATCATTGCGCAATTGGGCAATCAGAATACGTTCCACCGCCTGCGGCTTGGCATCGGCCACCCGGGCGTCGCCAGTATGGTTTCAAATTTCGTCCTGGGTCGTGCGCCACGCGCCGAACAGGAAAAACTCGATGCCAGCATCGACTTTGCCCTCGGCGTGCTGCCGGATATCCTCGCCGGTGAATGGAACCGCGCGATGAAAAACCTGCACAGCCAGAAGGCCTGACTCTAATCCGAGGGGAAACACCATGGGATTCAATTGCGGCATCGTCGGCCTGCCTAACGTCGGCAAGTCCACCCTGTTCAACGCCCTGACCAAATCCGGGATCGCGGCCGAGAACTTCCCCTTCTGCACCATCGAGCCGAACAGCGGCATCGTGCCGATGCCGGACCCACGCCTGAATGCTCTGGCGGAAATCGTCAATCCAAAGCGCATCCTGCCGACCACCATGGAATTCGTCGACATCGCAGGCCTGGTGGCAGGCGCGTCGAAAGGTGAAGGCCTGGGCAACAAGTTCCTGGCCAACATCCGTGAAACCGACGCGATCGCTCACGTCGTTCGCTGCTTCGAAGACGAGAACGTGATCCACGTTTCCAACAGCGTCGACCCGAAGCGCGACATCGAAATCATCGACCTGGAACTGATCTTCGCCGACCTCGACAGCTGCGAGAAGCAACTGCAGAAAGTCGCGCGCAACGCCAAGGGCGGTGACAAGGACGCAGTGGCCCAGAAGGCCCTGCTGGAGCAATTGATCCCGCACTTCACCGAAGGCAAGCCTGCGCGCAGCCTGATGAAGAACATGAGCGCCGACGAAAAGGCGATCATCAAGGGCTTCCACCTGCTGACCACCAAGCCGGTCATGTACATCGCCAACGTCGCTGAAGACGGTTTCGAGAACAACCCGCACCTGGATGTGGTCAAGGCCATCGCCGAAGAAGAAGGCGCCATGGTCGTTCCGGTCTGCAACAAGATCGAGGCGGAAATCGCCGAGCTGGACGACGGTGAAGAGAAAGACATGTTCCTCGAGGCCCTGGGCCTGGAAGAGCCTGGCCTGAACCGCGTGATCCGCGCCGGCTACGAAATGCTGCACCTGCAGACCTACTTCACCGCCGGTGTTGAAGAAGTCCGCGCCTGGACCGTCCGCGTCGGTGCAACCGCACCACAAGCCGCTGGCGTGATCCACACCGACTTCGAGAAAGGCTTCATCCGCGCCGAAGTGATCGCCTACAACGACTTCATCCAGTACAAGGGCGAAGCAGGCACCAAGGAAGCCGGTAAATGGCGTCTGGAAGGCAAGGACTACATCGTCAAAGACGGTGACGTGATGCACTTCCGCTTCAACGTATGACCGAAGCCGTGATTCATCACGGTCTCAGATAATCGGAAATCCCCGTAATCGCTCGACGATACGGGGATTTTTTCATTCAGGGGCCGGCACTTTGCAACGCGGCCAAGGCGCGGACCAGATCACGCCTGACTCTGCTGATCCTCCACCCACTGCCAGAACAGCCGATAGCCGACAGCAAGTATCACCGGGCCGATGAACAGGCCGAGAATGCCGCTCATCACCATTCCGCCCAACGCGCCGATCAACACTACCGGCATCGGCACATCGACACCACGTCCCAGCAGCAATGGTTTGAGAACGTTATCGACCATACCCGCCACAAAGACGTAGACGGCGAATACGATGGTTCCCGTGCTGGCACCTTCGCTCATCAACACAAAGGCGATGACCGGCAAGGTAATCAGGGTGGCCGGCAGCTGCATGATACCCAGCAGCAACACGGCCAGCGCCAGCAATCCCGCCCCCGGGACGTCCATGACCACAAAACCGATACCAACCAACAGCATCTGGATAAAGGCGATACCGACCACGCCCAGCGCCACCGCACGGATGGTCGCTGTGCACAGTCTGGCAATTGCAGGCCCCTTGGCCGCTCCACAGAAGGCCGAAACGATTTGCACCGCGCTACGTTGGCCCATTTCACCGTACGCGGCAAAGATGCCCGCAATAATCACCGCGAAGATGAACAGGATAAATCCCACGCCAGCGCCTGCCAGTTTGCTCAACATCACGAGGCTCGCGTCTTTGATCTGGGGAATGAACCTGTGGATAAACTCCGGCAGGTCGCTCATCGCTTGCGTCCAGATACCGAGCACCGGCTTGCCCACCAACGGCCAATTGGCAATCGAGTCCGGCGGTGCAGGAATAGAAAAATTGCCACTTTTGACCACGTCCATGACCTTTGCCAACGAATCGGCAATCGACGCGCCGAGCAAGTAAGCCGGAAGCATGAGGATGCCGATGACCACCAGAACAATCAGCGTGGCCGCAAGCCCGTCTCTGTTTCCAAGCAGGTTTTTGACTCGCACCTGCACGGGGTAAAGAGTGATCCCGAGAATCAGAGACCACAACATCAAGTCCAGAAACGGACTGAATATCCGGAAACAGAAAATCATCAGGACGGCAATCACACCGGCCCGGATCAGCACATCCAGCAAGTCTCTGGATAACGCTTTCTCGACATCAGGATCGGGAAGCATCGGTGACCTCCTGCAGCGGGTATCAATCGCGTGAGCCGCTCAGGGTGGCGGCTCAATGTGGTTTTCCCGACTCGCGGCTTCCAGCTCGACATAGCGGCCTACGGCATCTTCGACAGTTGCAAAGAACGCTGCTTCACCCAGCCGCGCAAAAAGCCCGAATCGCTTCAACTTGTCCTTTACCGGGTCTTTCATTTCCGCCACACACAACTTGATTCCCGCCGCGTGCAGAGTGTCATCGAGCTCCGCCAGCATGTCGGCGGAAGTCACGTCCACACTGGTCACCGGCTCTGCCGCAACGACCAGGCAACGCACGGGCGTGGGTGACGCGACTACGGCATCGAGTACGCGGTCGTGGAACAGTTCGGCGTTGGCGAAAAATAGCGGTGCATCCCAGCGAAACAACACCAGGCCGGGAATCCGTTGCGCCTCGGGATAACGCTGAATATCGTGGTAGCCGCTAATGCCCTTCACGCTGCCCAGAACTGCCGAATACGGCCGCCAGCCGTCCCACAGAAACTCGATGACGGCGATCACGATCGCGAACGCGATGCCTTCGATCGCGCCAAATACAGCGACGCCGACCGTGCAGGCAATCGACAACCAGAACTCCCAGCGCTGGATGCGATAAATACGCCTCAAATCCGCAACCTCGATCAGGCCGATGGCGGAAGCGATCACCACCGCAGCCAGTGCACTGGTGGGTAAATCCTTCAGCAGATCGGGCGCAAACATGAGCAGCAAGGCCACGGTAAGCGCGCCGACGACACCCGTCAGTTGAGTTTTGGCGCCCGCTGCTTCGGCCACGGGTGTACGTGAAGAACTGCTACTGACCGCAAAACCCTGGAACAATCCGGCAGCCAGGTTGGCGACGCCAAGTCCCACCATCTCCTAGTTCGGATCCACATAGGTGCGGGTTCGGGCGGCATAAACCCGCGACAGCACGCTGGTATCGGCGAACGAAACCAGGGCAACCGCACAGCCTCCGATCAGCACGGGAACCAGATCGGAGGCATTGATCCAGGGAATCGCAAATGCCGGCAGGCCCTGTGGCAGGGGGCCCAGAACCGCCACACCAGAGCGCGCAGCCAGGTCCATTACACCCACCGCGATGGTTGCGCCCGCCACCGCGATCAGGATGCCCGGTACGCGCTTGCTGCTCTTGAGCAGCAGAATCACAGCCAATGTGGCCACGCCGACCAGGAAGGTCACCCAATTGGTTTTTCCGTCCATCACCGCAGTGGCGATGCTCCACAGGCTTCTCATGGGCCCGCTGCTTTCGATGGAGAAGCCAAAAACCTTGGGCAGCTGACTGATCAATACCGCCAGCGCGATACCGTTCATGTATCCATAGCGAATCGGTTTCGACAGAAGCTCGGTCACGAAGCCCAACCGGGCGATGCCGGCAAGGACGCACACGGCTCCCGAAACGATGGCCATCATGCCCGCGAGCGCGATAGCCCGTTGCGGGTCACCGCCCGACAGTGGAAGTACAACGGAGAGGATCACGGCAGCCAGCGACGAGTCGGGGCCAAGCACCAGAATCCGGCTGGGCCCCGCCAGCGCATAGGCGAGCAGCGGGACGATCGTCGCGTAAAGCCCATAGATACCCGGCACGCCCGACGCCACCGCATAAGCGATGCCGACCGGCACCAGCATCGTGGTCAAGACCAGCCCCGCCACAAGGTCATGCCGCAACCAGCCGGTTTGATATTGGCTCAGCGTGCGCAGGCCCGGCAGCCAGCGACTCCAGCCGGCCTGAACATGGCTCGACACCCGATGGGCAATTTGCCCTCGATCCGGGGACGATGATGACTCATCCGAATGGCTCATAGGACAGGGGTCCTTTGGTGTACAGCGTCGTGATGCTGGAACGTGCCGGTCAGAATGGTTGAGCAATACCCGTCGATAGCTGGAAGATCGAGTGTTACCCGCCCAGGGCGATGATGGCGGCAATCAGCACAGCACCCGTCACCGCCATGGCAAACGCCCCGAACCATGGATTTACCCCGGCATAACGGGCAAACAGCCACCCCGCGATGAACAGCACAGCGAGCCCGATCAGATTCGACAGACGGACAGCGAGCGACGTCTGTTCAAGCAGCAGGAACGGCACCACCAGCGGGAATGTCGAGAGCACCACCAACAGAAAGACGCCGACCGCGCCCTTGAAATCGTCCCAACCGAGGATCGGCTTCACCGATGTCGTCGAATGCTTGATCAGCCGGCGGCGCAACGACTCCAGCTCTTCAGGGCCGGCCGCCGCAAGCAGTCGCGGTGGCAATGCATCGGCAATCAGGGCCTGTCCGGCAACCGCGTCGGCTTCATCGCGCACGTTTGCAAGCAACGTGCGCTTGCGAACGCGTTCGACTAAGGTACGGAGCAAATACATCACCGCATCGGCGAGCCCCCAGGCGAGATTACAGCCCAGGGCCGCGAACATCATCGTGCGCTCGTCCTCCTGTCCGGCCGTCGCCACGCTGATGGTTCCCGTGAATGTCATGGCCATGAGCAGACCGAAGATGACCTCGGTGCCCCGCTCGACCGGATCCAGCACCCGCGCACGCCTGGACTCTTCAGGATTGTGCATGACCTGATCCTCACCAAGGCTGCACCGGCCCGCTTGAGCCACAGGCCGGGTGCAGCTTTTTCCAGAGAGGTTTCGATCCGCTTCAGTGTAGTGCGAAAAATCTCGAGTGCTGACCAGGCCTCGAATCTTGGTTCAAGGCCTGGAGCTACTGCAGAATCAGGCGTTCGAGGTTCAGGCCTTGCCGGTGCGCGGCAGAAAAATGGCCAACACCCCGAACAATGGCAGGAACGAGCACAGGAAATACACGTACTCGATGCCGTGAATGTCCGCCAGATGCCCGAGCAACGCCGCGCCAATCCCGCCAAAACCGAACATCAGCCCGAAGAACACCCCGGCAATCATTCCGACATTGCCCGGCACCAGTTCCTGCGCGTACACCACGATCGCCGAGAACGCCGACGCCAGGATAAAACCGATCACCACGCTCAGGACGCTGGTCCAGAACAGGTCGACATGCGGCATGAGCAGCGTGAACGGCGCCACGCCGAGGATCGAGAACCAGATCACTGCCTTGCGCCCGATCTTGTCCCCAATCGGTCCGCCGAAGAACGTACCGGCCGCCACCGCGCCGAGGAACAGGAACAGATGAAGCTGGGAACTGGCCACCGACAGGTCGAACTTCTCGATCAGGTAGAAGGTGAAGTAACTGGTCAGGCTGGCCATGTAGAAATACTTGGAGAACACCAGCAACCCGAGCACCACCAGCGCGCTGACCACCCTGCCCTTCGACAGTCCATGAGTGGCAGCCTGGCCGGCCTTGAGCTTGAACAGGTTCAGGTGATGGGCGTACCAGCGGCTGATGCGATAGAGCACGAACAGCGCAAACACGGCGAACAGTCCGAACCAGGCCACATTGCCTTGGCCGAAAGGAATGATGATCGCCGCCGCCAGTAACGGACCGAATGCCGAACCGGCGTTACCACCGACCTGGAAGGTCGATTGCGCCAGACCGAAACGTCCACCGGAGGCCAGCCGTGCGATACGGGACGCTTCGGGGTGGAACGTTGAAGAGCCGATACCGATCAGCGCCGCCGCCAGCAGGATCAACGGAAAACTGCCGACCATCGACATCATCACAATGCCGATCAGCGTGCACACGGAACCTGCCGGCAACAGCCACGGTTTCGGATGTCGGTCGGTGTGATAACCGACCCACGGCTGCAACAGCGAAGCGGTCAACTGGAAGGTCAAGGTAATCAGGCCGACCTGGGTGAAGCTCAGACCATAGTTGGCCTTGAGCATCGGGTAGATCGACGGTAGCACTGACTGGATCAGGTCGTTGATCAAATGCGCCAGCGCCACCGCGCCGATGATACGCATCACCAAAGGGCTGCTTTGTGGAGGAGCGGACGCCGAGGCAGCGGCGGTCTGAACGTTGCTGATAGCCATGGGAGTTTCCGGACTGCAGATGGGTGCACGCGGGCAGGTGCGTCAATGTGCCATTTTTCGGTGCGCCAGCGCCATCCCCTTAGCCAGCTAACGAACTATTCAGTCGTCGCGTTGCAAGTGATAGCGCAACGCCATGGTCTGAATCTTGCCTTGCTTATCCGCTTGAACGCGGCGCCCTTACAAAGGGCATCGAGAATGGGAAGTTTCGCTACAGAGCCGGCCTACAGAGCGGGCGACGGTGAACTTTCGAGGCCTTTTAGCAGGGCACCAATCCCGGTCGCAACGACCGCGATGCACGCCGATGGTGCGTGGTGTCCAGAGGAGTCATGGGGCATGCAGGCTTTTTTATCACCGGGGATCGGGTTGCTGGGGCGGTTTGGCTTCGCACGCAAATTCCAGTTGTTGTTTCTGCTGTTTATCCTGCCATTGGCCGGCAGCCTGTTGATGATCGGCCAGGACTATCGCGACAAGCTCAATCTGATCGCCGGCGAGCGTGCCGGTGTGCGGCAGTTGCTCGCCCTCGATGCACTCGACAACCTGCTGGCGGCTCAGCGTGACCGCGCCGCTCGCTGGCGTGCCACGGAAACCAACCGCCAGCCGACGCCCGCCACTGTCGCGGCCATGGCTGCGTTCGATAAGGTACAACCGGCGGTTGCCCAAGCCACGACCGATCTTGGCAACGCGTTGCAGGCCGAAGGTGCAGAGGGCGAAACTCTGGCCCGCTATCAGGCCCTGCAAGCGGCGCTCGACGGTCTGGACTCGAAAAGCCTTTCCAGTGTCGGCTGGTGGCCGGACGGTTACGACCGTTTCACCAATGCACTCAGCGCCCTGCAAGCCTTGCGTGAGCAGATCGCGATGGACAATCGCCTGATCCTCGCGCCGTGGCTGGAAACCTATCTGCTGACGCAGATATCCACCCAGCATGCGCCAGACCTGATCGAACGCGTCGGCCGACTGGCAGCCGTCGGCCAGGCATCTGTGGTATCCGGTCAGTTCACCCTGCAAAGCCGTCTGCAACTGCGTGACCTGCGCAGCCGCATCGGTGATGCCCGCGAGCAGCTTGTAAAAACCGCAGGCCTGCTCGAAGCGCGTCTGCCGCCGGCCCTGCAAGGCTGGGCCGGGCAGTATCACGACAGCCTCAAACAGCTGGATGCTGGTTTGAAAGTGCTGGATGACGGCGTGTTCGGCGGCAGCATCAATCTCAAGCCTGAAGAGTTCGAACGCAGCCTCGATGCCTTGCTCGGCAACCTCGCCACGCTGCGCCAGCAATCGCTGGTGTCGCTGGATCAGCGGCTGGATGACTACCACGGATCGGCGATTCGTCAGTTCATCGTTGTCGCGGCTGTGTTCGGTTTCCTGTTGCTGGCCGCGCTGTATCTGTTCGTCTGCCTGCAAGCCTCGATCCGTCGTAGCGCCAGCGGCATAACGCTACTGGCCGAGGCCCTGCGCGACGGCAATCTGAGTCTGCAGGTGCCTGTCGTGGGCCGCGATGAGCTGGCCTCGATCAGCACCGCACTCAACGTGGCCGTAGTGCAATTGCGCACCAGTTTGCTGGGTGTCGATCACGAGACTTCGCAACTGAGCAACGCCGTGCGCAGCCTCAACGATCACTCCAGCGGCGCGCTCAGCGAAGTCGAAGCGCAGCAATTGCAGATCAGCCAGATCGCGGCGGCAGCCACGCAATTGGCGGCGACGTCCCAAGGTGTGGCGCAGAGTTGCGAACAGGCTTCGGGCAGCGCCCAGCACACCCGGCGCATCGCTTCCGACAGCAGCCGTGACAGTCAGCGCACCACAGCGAGCATTCAGCAGCTCAATCAGCGCCTGAACGAAACCGCAGCGGCGCTGGGCCGGGTCAGCGAGCAAGGGCAGCAGATTCAATTGGTGGTCGACACCATTCGCGGCGTCGCCGAACAGACCAACCTGCTGGCGCTCAACGCTGCCATCGAAGCCGCACGTGCCGGCGAGCAAGGTCGCGGTTTCGCCGTGGTGGCCGACGAAGTGCGCAGCCTGTCGCAACGTACGCAATCGTCCACCGCACAAATTGCCGGTACGGTCGACAGCTTGCGCAATACCGTCAACGAGGCAGTGAACCTGATGGAGGCCGCGTGCGGGCAGGCTCAATCGGATGCCGAGGCGGTCACGGGACTTGGCGAACGCCTGGGGGAAATTGCCAGCGCCGTGCAGAGCGTCACCGACACCCTCGCCCAGATCGCCACGGCGGTCGAAGAACAGGCGAGCACTGCCGATGAAGTCAGCGGCAATATCCAGCAGGTGGATCAGGCGGCGGTTCGCCTGCTCGAAGGCGCGCGGGCCGTGAACCTTGCGGCGGACACCTTGAGCCAGGGCAGCCATGCCTTGAGTGCCAACACTGGAAGATTTCAGCTGCGTTGAAAGCCCCTCCCGCCCCGATTTTCGGCGCGGGAGGATAAGCGGTTGAAAATAAGAAGAAATATTTTGAATTTACGCTTGACGCTTTTCCATTTCAGGGGAATAATGCGCGCCACTTGGCTACATAGCTCAGTTGGTTAGAGCATAGCATTCATAATGCTGGGGTCCGGGGTTCAAGTCCCTGTGTAGCCACCAAGTACTAAAAACGGCTTACCGAAAGGTAGGCCGTTTTTTTATGCCTCGAGAAAAGTGCCGGCCATCATCAACCGGCATTTTCTTTTATCCGGCCAGTGCCGCCAGCCCTTTCGCCCAGATCTGCCGGGTGCGCAAACCCACCAGCGCCCGCCAGTCTGGATCCGCCGGGTAAAACTGCTCCAGCAGATTCAATTTGATCTCGCGCCCCGTCGCATCCAGCGGATCGCCATGCAAATGCAGCCAGTGATCATCGCGAAGGTAACGATGCACGTCCGGCCCCGGATAAGTCCCGCACTCGATCACGAACGGCATCAGCTGCACATTCGGCAGCGCATTGAGCAAGGCCTGCGAAGTGTACCCGGTGGCGGTTGCCGCAACGCCGGTTTCACTCAAGGTTTCGGCACCGGTATACAACGTGTAGAGCCACGGGCCGTAAATCGACTGCGCCTTTGCCAGCGCTGGATACGGCGCCTGGGTAATCGTCAGCAACATCGGATGTCCGTACTCGCCGGCGCCGGTGTGCAGGTCGAAACACATCACGGTTTCAGCACCAGCCAGATGATTCCCGATGATTGAATGCAGCGTGCGATTCGACCAACTCGGCGCGAGTCCGCCAAAGAACAATCCGTCGGGATGACTGTGCTGACCGCCCTCGACAATCGACATGACTGCTGGCCAGCCATGCTTGGCGATTTGCGCATCGAGCAAGGCATCAGCCTTTTTTCGCTCGGGGCCGTTCAAGTCGGTGCAGGCGTAAATTTCATGCAGCGCCGAATAGGCACGGTTGTCAGGAAGCGGTCGGTTGAAATCCAGGTGATTGCGGTTGAGGTCGATGTTGTCTTCATTGACCCGCCGCAGCCATGCCGTGCCCCACGGGTTGATCAGGTGAATCATCACCACCGCGACATCCTTCGGCAGCGACTCCGGCGTGAAATGCTTGAGCCAGTCGATCTGGCACTCCGAGCCGTAATAACCCTCAACCCCGTGAGTGCCGCTGAGCGCCACCAGACGCTGTTTGGCCGAGGGATCCCCCAGTACCGCCACATCGGTACTCAAAGACTCGCCAAACGGCCCATTGAGCGGATGCGCGTAAGAAGAGAGCGTTGCACCCGCCACCTTTGCGGCGGCAAGAAAGCGCTCGCGTTGTTCGCGATAGCTGGGCTGGGTCGGAAACTCGTTGTGCATGGCGGCCTCTTGTTGATTGTTCTGGCTTCACGTTTGCCCATGACCCTACAGAAAATCCGCCAAGGCATGAAGGACAAAAATACCTCCGGTTTGCGTCGTACACAGTCGGCCGATACAGTCCGTCAGACTTTTATCCCACGGACGGAGAGCCCCGCGTGTTTCCAGCCCTGCCCCTGAACCGTTTTCGCCTGCCCGCCCTGACGCTGATCGTCAGCGCCATCGCCCTCACTGCCTGCAACGCACCGCCCTCCTCGACCCTGCCGCTGGCACCGGAAGCCGCCTCCGGCTACCGCACCGGCCTGCAAGCCAGCCACGCCGAAAAACACATGGCCGCCGCTGCCAATCCGCTGGCCGCCGAGGCCGGTCGCGAGATGTTGCGTCAGGGTGGTTCCGCCATCGATGCCGCCATCGCAATGCAAGCCATGTTGACCCTGGTCGAACCGCAATCCTCCGGGATCGGTGGTGGCGCGATGATCGTGCTGTGGGATGGCAAACAGGTGCGCACCTATGACGGTCGCGAAACCGCACCGGCCGGCGCGACCGAGAAGCTGTTTCTACAGGCCGACGGCAAACCGATGCCGTTCCCGCAGGCGCAGATCGGTGGACGCTCTGTCGGCACGCCGGGGGTGATGCGTGCGCTGGAGCTGGCGCACAAAAAGCACGGCCGCTTGCCGTGGGCGACATTGTTCGAACCGGCGATCAAACTGGCCGAGCAGGGTTTTGCGATCTCTCCGCGCCTGCATTCGCTGCTGGAATCCGACCCGGTGATTCGCCGCTCGCCGGACATGGCCAAGTACTTTCTGAACAGCGATGGCAGCGTCAAAGCCGTCGGCACTCGCTTGCAGAACCCGGCGCTGGCCGCCGTGCTCAAGCGCATCGCCAACGAAGGTGCGGACGCACTGTACAAAGGCCCGATCGCCGAAGAGATCGTGGCCAAGGTTCAGGGCCATGCCAACCCCGGCAGCCTGTCGCTGAACGACCTCCAGCACTATCAGGCCAAGGAGCGCGCGCCACTGTGCACCGACTACAAACGCTGGCAGGTTTGCGGGATGCCACCGCCGTCATCGGGCGGGATTGCGGTGGCGCAGATTCTCGGCACCTTGGAGGCGCTGGAGACCCGCGACCCACGCCTGTCCCTGACGCCGCTCAAGCCTGTGAAGACCGATAAACCCGCCGGTATCGAACCGGCGCCGCAAGCCGTGCACCTGATCGCCGAAACCGAGCGGCTGGCCTACGCCGACCGCGCGCAATACGTGGCCGATACCGACTTCGTGCCGGTGCCGGTCAAAGGTCTGGTCGATCCGGGTTACCTGGCCAGCCGCGCCAGCCTCATCGGCGAACGCAGCATGGGCAGTGCCAAACCCGGCACACCTCCTGGCGTGCAGGTCGCCTACGCGCCGGATCGCTCGCCGCTGCGCATTTCCACCTCGCAAGTGGTGGCCGTGGATGACTTCGGTGGTGCCGTGTCGATGACCACCACCATCGAGGCAGCGTTCGGCTCGCACCTGATGGTTCAGGGCTTTTTGCTCAACAACCAGATGACCGATTTCTCGTTCATCCCCGAAGAGAACGGCCAGAAAGTCGCCAACCGCGTAGAGCCCGGCAAACGCCCGCGCTCATCGATGGCACCGACGCTGATCTTTGACCGCAACAGCGGCGACTTCGTCGCCACCGTCGGCTCTCCGGGTGGCTCGCAGATCATCGAATACGTGGCCAAAACCACCGTCGGCCTGCTCGACTGGAACCTCGACCCGCAAAGCGCCATCAGCCTGCCCAACTTCGGCAGCCGTAACGGCCCGACAGAGCTGGAACAGGGCCAGTTCAGCCCGACGCTGATCCAGGCTCTGAAAGACAAAGGCCACACGGTGAATGAAATCGACATGACCAGCGGTACCCAGGCCATCGTGCGGGTCAAGGATGCTCAAGGGAAGGCAACGCTGGCAGGTGGGGCAGATCCTCGGCGTGAAGGGGTAGCGCTGGGGGATTGAATCAGCACTGCCAACTGAAAAAGGCTTACCGAGAGGTAAGCCTTTTTTGTATGTGCATGAATCCAATTCGGCTAAATCACGCTGCCTTTTCCTACACCGGAAAAATGCTGTCCGGGATAGAGTGCTGCAGAGTTCTCACAAACAGTACGACGCAATCGACGCTGATACCGTCGAAATGGAGTAACCCATGAACATACGTCCGATTCATACCGAAGAAGACTACCGTGCGGCGCTCAAAGACGTGTCCGCTCTTTTCGAGAATGAGCCAGAGCCCGGTACGCCTGAAGGTGATTACTTCGACATCATGATCACCCTTATCGAGGCCTATGAGGCCAGACACTTCCCACTCGACCTGCCCAACCCGATTGATGCCATAAGGTTTCGGATGGAGCAGTCCGGGCTGTCAGCAGCCGATCTCGCTCCTGCAATTGGCCGGACAAACCGCGTTTATGAGGTTCTGAATGGCAAACGCGCGCTGACGCTTCCCATGATCTGGAAGCTTCACGAGTTGTTCGGTATTCCGGCAGAAAGTCTGATCAAACCCATTAAATCGGTCTGATAAAAAACAGCCGTGCAGGCACCTCAACATGTATTGCCTACCCTGAATTCCCCACCCACCAACTGAAAAAGGCTTACCGAGAGGTAAGCCTTTTTTGTATGTCCATGAATCCAATTCGCCAGCAACCGAAACCCTCAGGCGTCACCCTCCTCCCCCGCCACGCGAACCAGCAGATCCCCGGGCTGACAGTTGAGGTACTCGCAGATGGCATCCAGTGTCGCCAGTCGCAGCCCTTTGACCTTGCCCTGTTTGAGCAACGACAGGTTGGCCTCGGTAATGCCGATGGCGGCTGCCAGGTCTTTGGATTTGACCTTGCGCAGCGCGAGCATCACATCCAGTTGAATCACGATAGGCATGACGACCTCAAATAAATGTACGGTTTTCGCGCTCCACTTCACTGGCCTGCGCCAGAATCCGCGCGATGATCGAGATACATGCCGCCAGGAACAACGCAACGAAGGCGGCAGCCGTGATGCTCAAGGTTAACAGCCGCTCACCGACCGGCGCGTTCTGGGTGACCCACAGGCTGAGCATCGGCTCACAGAGGAAATCCAGCAGCACCCAGATCGCCACGGCTCGCCCGACCTTGCCCAGATGCTCCGCCGTTTCCCGGGCGAAATACTCACCCCGCGCGTAACTCTGAAACAACCGGCGCAAATGGTTCAGGCCCGACGCCAGCGCCAGCAGGGGAATGCTCGACAGCACGATCCCGCCCAGCTTCTGCCACCACGGAAACAGTGTGGCGGTGTCGGCCATGTGTGACAGCTGGCGCTCGGTCAGCGCAAACCCCAGCCCCCAGCCTTCCTTTTCCGCCAACGGTGGGTAAGCCCATATGACAGCATTGAGCAGCAGCATTACGACGATCAGGATCAACGTCACCGTCGCCATGCGCCGACTGAATTGCACGAGCCCGTGGGTGGTCATGGGAAAGCCTCACAAGAATGAATGTGAGCGCCACCCTAACGATTAAAATTATCGAATAACAATAATTAATTGCTGCAAAACATTAATAACCGTCAGGCGTCCAGGCTTTTACCGACCACCGGATCACCGATCTTCAGAAAGTTGCCACCGGCCACGTGATGCAGCGTGCGCAGCTCATCGTGCCCTTCAAAATGCCAGCGCCCATCGCTGAACACCCGCGAGTCAGCCTGCGCCGCGATCACTTCGGCCAGGAACAGATCGTACTGTTCGTGATTGCGCGGCTCCGGCAGCAACCGGCATTCGAGCCAGGCCACGCAACCGTCCAGCATCGGTGACTCGACCTGCTCGCCAGCGAAGCTTTGCAAGCCGTAGGCCTGGAACTTGTCCTGACCTTGATCGCGATTGATTTCCAGGCCTGAAGTCGAGCCGACGGTCTGCACGATGTCGGCCTGATTCACACAGGGAACGTTGAGAACAAAAGTGCCCGAGGCCTCGAGCAAGTGTCGGGTCCAGGTGGATTTATCGAGAACCACTGCGACTTTCGGCGGTTCGAAATCCAGCGGCATGGCCCACGCCGCGGCCATGATGTTGCGCTGTCCGTCATGGGCGGCGCTGACCAGCACGGTCGGCCCGTGATTGAGCAGGCGGTAGGCTTTGTTCAGGGGAACCGGGCGACGGAAGGACTCGCTCATGGGATCTGCTCCGGGAAAAAGAGCCGATTGTAGCGGGATAAAAACAACGAAGGGATGGCCGTCGACCATCCCTTCGCCTGGCAGGCATCAGTTGGATAACTGGTTGGCGAACTGGCCGACTGCATCCACCACTTTCTGCGCGCCGTCCTGGATCTCGACGATCACCGTACCGGCCTCCGCCGCCAGCGCCAGCCCTTGTTCGGCCTGTTGCTTGCCGTCGGTCATCAGGGCCACGGCATTGCGTGCCATGTCCTGGTTCTGGCGCACCACACCGACGATTTCTTCGGTCGCCTGACTGGTGCGCGAAGCCAGTTGCCGCACTTCGTCGGCCACCACCGCGAACCCCCGACCTTGCTCACCGGCGCGAGCGGCTTCGATGGCCGCGTTGAGCGCCAGCAGGTTGGTCTGTTCTGCAATACCGCTGATGGTCTTGACGATGGTGCCGATCACCTGGGATTGCTCGTTCAGCGCCTCGATGCCTTCGCCGGCAGTCTGCATGTGCTTCGATAGATCGCGCATCACGTTGACCGCTTCAGTCACCACACGGGTGCCACGCTGGGCGGTGCTGTCGGTTTGCAGGGACGTGCTATAGGCGATATTGGCGGCGTCGGCGACGGCCTGTTCCTGATTGACCTGATCGGTAATCACCGTGGCGAACTTCACCACTTTGTAGAGCTTTTCGTTGGCGTCGAGCACCGGGTTATAGGACGCCTCCAGCCAGACGGTCCGACCATGGCTGTCGACCCGCTTGAAACGGCCGGCGACGAATTCGCCGTTGTTCAGGCGGCGCCAGAAGTTCTGGTACTCGGCGCTGTTGTACTCCTCCGGCTCGCAGAACTGGCGGTGATGTTTGCCCTTGATCTGCGCCAGGCTGTAACCCATGCCCTGGAGGAACCGTTCGTTGGCGCTCAGCACGTTACCGCTGAGGTCGAACTCGATCACGGCGGTCGAACGCACCAGCGCACCGATCAGGTTTTCGTGCTCGCGGGAGGCCTCGATAGTGCGGGTCAGGTCGCTGGAATAGATCGAGAAATGCTTGATTCGCCCGTCTGAAGACCGTACCGGCTGCACGATCGAACGCAACCACGCCTCCTCGCCATTACCTCGGGAAAGACGCACGGCACCCGCGAAATGCTCGCCACGGGTCAGGGCTGCCTTGAAGCGGTGATGAAACTCGTCGGACTTCACATGGGCCGGCACGATGTCTTCGATGGCTCGCCCGATCAGGTCGTGGCTCTTGTAGAGCATTTCACTGAGAAAGTTCTGGTTGACCGACTGAATGCGTCCGTCGGGCTCGAGATTGAGCACCATCATCTCGCTTTCCAGACTCTCCTTCACTTGCAGAAGGCTGGAGAGTTCTTCACGAAGAGCCGCCAGCTCTTGCTTCAGGCGTTTGTTGAACATGGGAAAGCACCGATGGACTGGATGGATAGCGGGTATGCAGCCTAACCATCGGCCTTGGAAATCTTTTCTGAAGAGCGCTTGAGGCTTGTCCTACAAAAATAGTTACGCCTCGACTACTCAGGCGGTGCCGGCCACCGGACACTGTTCCGCGCGCGGCATGCGCGAGCCGAAATACGCCGCACTGACGACGCCCACCACGCCCATCACCGCGCAGAACATCACGCAGATCCACGGACTCCACGGCATCAGACCGATCAGCAGCAACGGTGTGACACTGGCCCAGGCGGCGTAGGCAATGTTGTAGGTGAAGGAGATCCCGGAAACGCGGATCCGCGCCGGGAACAGGCTGACCATCACCGACGGCACCGCACCGACCACGCCACAGCACAACCCTGCGACGGCATAGGCCAGACCGACCCAATCCCCGCCGCTGATCAGGCAGGTGTAAAGCAGGCCGATCCCCAGCGGCAGCAGCAGGCTGTAAAGCATGACCGTGCGCCAGGCGCCTGTGCGATCGACCAGCCGGCCGGCGATCACACAGCCGATGTTGAGGAAAACAATGCCCAGCGCACTGAGCGCAAAGGTATGGCCGGCAGTCATGCCGAAGGTCTTCTGCATCATGGTCGGGGTGATGACCACGAACACCACCACTGCCGAGGTCAGTACGCAGGTCAGGAGCATCGCCGGCAACATGGCCAGACGATGATCGCGCAGCACGGTGCGCAGCGGCAGTTCGACGCGCGCTTCGCGCTGCGCTTCCATGGCCATGAACACCGGGGTTTCGCTCAGCCAGCGGCGCAACCAGACGCCGATCACGCCGAACACACCGCCGAGCAGGAACGGATAGCGCCACGCGTAATCAAGCACTTCGGCCGGGGTGAACACTTGCGCCAGAAAAGTCGCGGTCAATGCACCGATCAGATAACCGAACGTCAGCCCGGCCTGCAGAAAGCCCAACGCGTAACCGCGATGCCCGGTCGGCGCGTGCTCGGCCACGAACACCCAGGCGCTCGGCACTTCGCCGCCCACCGCCGCGCCTTGCAGGATGCGCAGCGCCAGCAGCAGCAACGGTGCGAAATAGCCGATCTGCGCGTAGGTCGGCATGATCCCGATCAGCAGACACGGCAGCGCCATCATCAGGATGCTCAGACTGAAGACCTTCTTGCGCCCCAACCGGTCGGCGAAATGCGCCATCAGGATTCCGCCCAGCGGGCGCGCCAGATAGCCGGTGACGAAGATCCCGAAACTTTGCAGCAGGCGCAGCCACTCGGGCATTTCCGGCGGGAAGAACAGCTGGCTGAGGGTCAGGGCGAAGAACACGAAAATGATGAAATCGTAGATCTCCAGCGCCCCGCCCAGGGCCGCGAGGCCGAGGGTCTTGTAGTCGGAACGGCTGAACGGCGCCGGTCGGGCATTGGAATGGGCAGTCATGGCAAAGAACTCTGGCAGGCAAAAAACCAAGGCGCCCATGGTCTACGCAAACGGGCCGCCGGACAACCCGTTAGACCATAGTCTGATTCGGCAAAACACGGTCACAAAAATCCGCCGGTTGATTTACTGTTGGCACCTGTCCAGACGGGCCGGCCAAGCCCCGAAGACCACAATAAACATAAAAATCCGAGGTACTCCCGTGGCCGTTGATATCGAAGATAGCCGCTCTGCGCGCTTTGCCTTGCGCTGTTCAAGTTTCGCCGAACGCTGGTTTCCCGACTCCTGGGTATTTGCCGCGCTGGCGGTGATCATCGTCGCGCTGGCGACCCTGGCCATGGGCGCCAAACCCACCGACGCCGCCATGGCCTTCGGTGACGGATTCTGGAGCCTGATCCCGTTCACCATGCAGATGGCCTTCGTGGTGATCGGCGGGTATGTCGTGGCCAGTTCGCCGCCCGCCGTAAAGCTGATCGATCGCCTGGCGCGGATCCCGAAAAACGGTCGCTCGGCCGTGGCCTGGGTCGCGCTGATCTCGATGATCGCGTCCTTGCTCAACTGGGGCCTGTCGCTGGTGTTCGGCGGTCTGTTGGTGCGCGCCCTCGCCCGCCGCACCGATCTGAAAATGGACTACCGCGCCGCCGGTGCCGCCGCCTACCTTGGCCTCGGCGCCGTGTGGGCATTGGGCCTGTCGTCGTCCGCCGCGCAGTTGCAGGCCAACCCGGCCAGCCTGCCGCCGTCGATTCTGTCGATCACCGGGGTGATTCCGTTCACCCAGACGATTTTCCTCTGGCAGTCGGGAGTCATGCTGCTGGCGCTGATCGTGATTTCGATCATCATCGCCTACGCCACCGCGCCCGGCCCGAACTCGGCGCGTGATGCCAAGGCCTGCGGCATCGACCCGGCCTTCAACCTGCCGCCGCTGCAACCGCGCACCCGTCCCGGCGAATGGCTGGAGCACAGCCCGCTACTGATCATCCTGCTGGTGCTGCTGGCGGCCGGATGGCTGTTCCACGAGTTTTCGACCAAACCTGCGATCACCGCGATTTCCGGGCTCAACACCTATAACTTCCTGTTCATCATGCTCGGCGCGTTGCTGCACTGGCGCCCGCGCAGCTTCCTTGATGCGGTGTCGCGCGCCGTGCCGACCACCACCGGAGTGCTGATCCAGTTCCCGCTGTATGGCTCGATTGCCGCACTGATGACCACGGTCAAAGGCACTGACGCTCAGACCTTGGCTCATCACATCTCGACGTTCTTCGTCAGCATCGCTTCCCACGATACCTATGCGCTGCTGATGGGCGTGTACTCGGCGATTCTCGGTTTCTTCATTCCGTCCGGTGGCGGCAAGTGGATCATCGAGGCGCCATACGTGATGCAGGTAGCCAACGATCTCAACTATCACCTCGGTTGGGCGGTACAGATCTACAACGCCGCCGAAGCCCTGCCGAACCTGATCAACCCGTTCTACATGCTGCCGCTGCTGGGCGTGCTTGGGCTGAAGGCGCGGGATCTTATCGGTTTCTCGTTCGTGCAATTGCTGGTGCACACGCCGCTGGTGCTGGTGTTGCTGTGGGCGCTGGGGACGACGCTGTCGTATCTGCCGCCCGTCATGCCTTAAACGATGACCACAGGGCGCCGGCTCCGGCGCCCTGTCTTTCCCTCCGATCCCTTCGACAAAAAGCGACCCGAACGATCTCTCCTGCGGTTGCCTGTCGCAAATAATGGCTCAGAGCCATCATCTTTCTTTACCGCGCCACTGCCTCGGTAATATTCTTGCGCGCCCAATATCTGTTTCATTTTTTGTCTGAGCGCAAAGGGAGTTCGTTGCAATGATTGTCGGGATTGACCTGGGAACCACCAACAGCCTTGTTGCCGTATGGCGCGGCGATGCCACTGAGTTGGTGCCCAACGCCCTGGGACAGTTCCTGACACCGAGCGTGGTGGGCCTGGACGATCAGGGCCGGATTCTGGTCGGACAAGCTGCCCGTGAACGCCTGCATACCCACCCGCGCCTGACTGCGTCGCTGTTCAAGCGTCATATGGGCAGTGCAACGGAGGTCTGGCTCGGGGATAAGAAATTCCGTCCTGAAGAGCTGTCGGCGCTGGTGCTCAAGAGCCTGAAAGAAGACGTCGAGCGCACCTACGGCCAGACCGTCACGGAAGCCGTGATCAGTGTTCCGGCCTATTTCAGCGACGCCCAGCGCAAGGCCACGCGCATCGCCGGTGAGCTGGCGGGCCTGAAAGTCGAAAAGCTGATCAACGAACCCACCGCCGCCGCACTCGCCTACGGCCTGCACCAACGGGACAAGGAAACTTCGTTCCTGGTGTTCGACCTGGGCGGCGGTACGTTCGACGTGTCGATTCTCGAACTCTTCGAAGGCGTCATGGAAGTGCGCGCCAGCGCCGGTGACAACTTCCTCGGCGGTGAGGATTTCGACAACGTGCTGCTCGAGCACTTTATCGATCAGCATCGCAACGTGTCGGACTTCCCCGAGCGTTCCACAATCCTCCAGCCACTGCGCCGCGAAGCCGAGCGTGTACGCCGCGCACTGGGGCAGGAAGCCAGCGCCGAATTCAGATTGCAGGTCGGCGAAAAGCAATGGACCCAGACCATCACCCAGGCGCAGATGGCGACGCTGTACATGCCGCTGCTCGAACGTCTGCGCGCACCGATCGAACGGGCCCTGCGTGACGCACGCATCCGCGTCAGCGACCTCGACGAAATCCTGCTGGTCGGCGGCACCACCCGCATGCCGCTGGTGCGCAAACTGGCTGCCGGACTGTTCGGCCGCTTCCCGTCGATCAGCCTCGATCCGGATCAGGTCGTAGCTCAGGGCGCCGCGATTCAGGCAGCCCTCAAGGCCCGTTCGGCCGCGCTGGAAGAAGTGGTGCTCACCGATGTCTGCTCCTACACGCTGGGGATCGAGACTTCCACTCAGGTCGGTCGTCAGTATGAAAGCGGTCACTACCTGCCGATCATCGAACGCAACAGCATCGTCCCGGTCAGCCGGGTGAAAACCGTGCAGACGCTTCACGACAATCAGGAACAGGTCGTCGTGAAAATCTTTCAGGGCGAAAGCCGCCTGGTCAAAGACAACGTGGCGCTCGGCCAACTGGACATCAAGGTGCCCAAGCGCAAGGCCGGCGAAGTCGAGCTGGATGTGCGCTTCACCTATGACAACAACGGTTTGCTGGAAGCCCAGGTCAGCATTCCCCTGACCGGTCAGCAGCATTCGCTGGTCATCGAGAACACCCCCGGCGTGCTGACGCCCGAGGAGATCCAGCAGCGTCTGCAAGCCCTGGCGCAACTGAAGATCCATCCGCGCGAGCAACAAGTGAACACCCTGCTCAGTGCCCGCCTGGAACGTCTGTATCAGGAAAGCCTGGGCGACCTGCGCGACCAGATCGGCTACTGGGCCAAGCAATTCCAGCAGGCGCTGGATTCCCAGGACGAGCGGCAGATCCGTGAAACCCGTACCGAACTGAGCAAGCAGTTGAGTGCCCTCGATCGCAGCCCCTGGCAGTAAGGAAGCACGACATGGAATGCTGGTCCGTCCTGCAACTGCCCGAAGACGCCGGGCTGCGTGATATCAAGCGCAGCTATGCGCGTCTGTTGAAAGTCTTCCGGCCCGATGAAGATGCCGAAGGCTTCCAGCGCCTGCGCGAAGCCTATGAGCACGCATTGTTGATCGCCCAGTGGCGCCTTGAGAATGAAGAAGTTCAGGAAAACACTGAGCGCTTGGTAGCCAATTCAGGTCTCGGGCTCACGGCTGTCGAAATGCCTCAGCAAGCCGCGCCTTCGCCACGCGAAATCGACCCGTGGGACATCGCACTTCTGAGGAGCGAGTCTCTGAAGCAGGCGATACCAGAGCCAATGCCGGCCAGCTTGTCCATCGCGTCCCTGCATGCAGATGCGCCGGAACAGACCACCGATCCCGCCAGCGAAGCCGCGGAGCGTCTGCTTGAAGGTCTCTCGGATGCGAACCTGAGCGAGCGTTGGGAGCTAGCCCGTCAGCAGAACGCCATGGCGGCATTCGAAAAACAGCTACTGCAACGGTGCTTCGACCAGCCCGCCCTCCGCCCATCAATAGCCAGTTGGGCTGTGCAACATCTTGGCTGGCTGGGCCCCTGGCAGGAGCTCGCCATGAGCGACTGGCAAAGAGGCGTTCTGGCCATCGATCTGCTAACGGTTTACCGGCAATCGCTGGAGGTCCTGCTTGAGGCACAGAGCGAGCGTGAATTCCTGGCGTTGCTCAAGAGCTATACAGCGCTGCCCTGGCTTCAGGTTTTCGATCATCGGGAAGAATGGCAACAGGCCATCCTGCGATTGATGCAAGACACGCAATGGAGCGTACCGCTGTTCGACCGTGTGTCCCAGGTGTTCGGCTGGGACGACACCAAGGGCATTCATCCGCAACCGGACTGGCTCTGGCAGGCGGTAATGGAGCGCTGCAACCAGGAAAGCCTCTACGACAACCTGTGCGCCCGCGCCGAAGATCAGCGCAACGGTTCGCCCGACGCTCTGGCCGCGCGCATGCTGATCAGCCCGATGAAGCCGCAACAACAGAAAGACATGACCGACCGGTTCATTCCGGCTGACTGGCAGGCCTGCCAGCAACTGTCCGAAACCCTCAAGTGGCGCTTCCCCGATTTGCTCGCCCGCTTGCCGTACGCAGACGTTTTCTACTGGCGACGTTTTCTGCCGCGCTACGTTGCCAGCGAGACGTCGTTGCGGACATGGGCCGCGATTGCGTTGGCGCTGTGGTTGTTCTATCTCCCCACCGAGCACAAAACCACGGAGATGAGCATCATCATCCCGCTGGCGTTTGCCTGCGTCCCGACATGGTTTTTCCGTAATACCTTGAGTTGGTGGGTGCCCCTCAGCGCCGAGCTGATCGTTCAAGACCTCTGGCTGACCGAAAGCCTGATACCGCGCCGCTGGAACCCCGACACTCGCTGGCTGGTAATCCGCCACGGTGTCCCGCAAGCCGTCATGATTGCGCTGTTCTCGGTCCTGCTCGGCGGTTTGGGGGCTTTCACTTACATCGGCACGATCCTGATCGGACTGTGCCACAAACGGCGTATCGGTACGCTCGACCCGGAACTGAGTGACCGTCGCCCTTGGCTGACCGCGCTGCACTGGGCGCATTTCAGCCCGTTGCAAGTGCTGTTTCTGGTGTTCATGACCGGGGTGATTCTCGCCAGTCAGCTTGGTTATTCGCTGAAACACCTGTTCCCCGGCTAGGCTTGATGCGGGCCGGATTGCCCTTCCACCAAGGTTTTACCCTCGCTGAAAAGGATCTGAGCATGTTGAAACTTGCAGGCCTCACCCTCGCGGCGCTCACGCTGAGCGCCGCGGCCCACGCCGATGTCGACCTGAAACTGGGCAGCACCGAGCGCGTCACCCGTCTCTTCGCCTACCCCAACAATTGCAGCGTGATCTGCTTTCGCAACTGGACACTGGAGCAGACCGTCGCCCATTACCTGAGCCAGAGCGTGCAGCGCGACGGTTACACCGACGCCAAAGTGCTGGTAAAAAACGACAACGATCAGCTCTACGCCGAAATCAGCGGCGTACCGAAGGGCTACGACAAGCCGCTGACCGCGCTGCTGGACGCTGGTGACCTGGCCTACAACGGCGCGAGCAAACTCAACGCCGACGGCAAGTGGGCGTACAGCTGGTATCTGTTCCTGCCACTGGGGATGGCCCTGGAAAACCGCAAAAGTGTCGAGCTGCTGCACTTCCCGCCGGATTACTCGCTGACCCAGGCCCAGGATTACCTGCGCTCCAACACCACCGATCGCTGGGCCGCGCTGCTGACCGACAATGGCATCCCCGCCGACCAGACGCCGGCCTACCAGACCATCATCGACATCGCCCCGATCGCCGCGCCCGCCAGCGCCGGCAAGGATCTGGAAGGCGTGTACGACTACTTCAAGGATTACCAGACCACGATGGTCAAGCAGGTCAGCCAGAACGCCAGCGGCGCCGTGCTGCCGATGGTTGCCTTCGGTGCGCCGGTGCGTAACTGGATCAAGCAGCAATACGGTGCGACCGTGAATGTACTGGGCCTGGCCACCATCAGCCCGAGCGCGGGCGTGAACGTGCCGGTGCTGGGCTCCAACCATCCTAGCTACATCTGGTACGCCGCCGACCCGAGCAACTACACCGGCGACGATGCCCAGGCCAAGGCCGATGCGGCCGGTCTGAAAGTAATGGGACAAGACCTGAGCGCCGCCTGCTGGCAGGCCGGAATGGGCAGCAAACCGGGCACGGACCCGAAAGCATTGCTCAACAGCTGCACCCAGACCTGGCAAGTGACGCAGAAAACCAAGACCTGCGAGCTGTTCTACACCACGATCCGCAACGAAACCGTGGCACAAGCGAACAAGACCTGCTCGACCGCTCCGGTCAAATCCCAGCTGCAACAACTGAAAAGCCCATTGCCGGACATGGCCGCGCCCGCTGCCCATCTCTGAACGGACATGCGATGTTCCCGCGTCAGCCTTGGCTGACGCGGGAAAGCGGCTATTTCGCCTGTCAGATCTGACAGTAGACCGCTAGTGTGATTTACGGGATCTTGGATCCAATCAATCGTGTTGCAGGACTGACAGGACGTCAGCCGAGGGATGTCGCGACACCGAATCCAACAGGGATCGTTATGAACACTTACGCACTACCGGGTAAAGCGGCACGCGATACCGAGGGCATTTATCCTTTTGCCGGACTCCCTGTGCGCCTGGGATTTCCGTCAAAACAGGATTTCGAAATTGTTCACGATCCCGAAGGTGCCGCCACCGCTGTCATAGCGTGCCGGGCATTCCTTCGTATCACCCGAATGTGCCGGGTTTCCGGCCAGTTGCTGCCCTATCGCTGTCGGCAGACCCGGCAACTGCTAGCCGGCATCCATCTTTACGATCCGCGTTTTTGCGGCGCGTTCGAGCATTGTTGCGACCCGAACACCTTTCTCGACATGAGCGAGTTATGGGTGTGGGCGCTGCGTGATATTGCCGAAGGTGAACGACTGACCATGGACTACACCGCCACCGAAGACAAACTGCTGCGGCAATTCGCCTGCGGTTGCGGGTCTTCGCGTTGCCGTGGGTGGATCACCGGTTACGACGAATCACCCAATCTTGAAGGCCAGCGCTATTTGCTGAGCTGGCGGCGTCGGCAAGGTTTACGCTGAATGACCGATCAAGGCGCGCCGACCGGACGCAAACGGTATTGCGGCGGCAGTTGCTCGAACCCGCTGATCGTGGTGTTCAGGCTCTTCCAGCGACCATCCTTGATGCCGTAGATGCAGCCGTGGATCGACAGGCTCTGCCCGCGATGCCAGGCGTTCTGGATGATGCTGGTGTGGGCGACGTTGGCCACTTGCTGGATCACGTTGAGCTCGCACAGACGGTCGACCTGTTCTTCTTCGGTCGGCAGCTTGGCCAGTTCTTCGCGTTTTTCGTAGTAGAGGTCGCGGATCGAACGCAGCCAGCCGTCGATCAGGCCGAACTGGCGATCCTGCATCGACGCCCGCACACCGCCGCAGCCGTAGTGCCCGGTCACCAGGATGTGTTTGACCTTGAGCACGTCCACTGCGTACTGGATCACCGACAGACAATTCAGGTCGGTGTGCAGCACCACGTTGGCGACGTTGCGGTGAACGAACAGATCGCCCGGCAGCATGCCGACGATTTCGTTGGCCGGCACCCGTGCGTCGGAGCAGCCGATCCACAGATATTCAGGCGTCTGCTGTCGGGCCAGCTTGGCGAAGAAATCCGGGTCTTCCTTGGTGATCGCGTCAGCCCAACGCTCGTTGTTATCAATCAGGTCTTGTAAGTCATGCATGCGGTAAGGCCTCAAGAAAGATGCGCTGGTATGACAGTCGACCGCCTGTCGGGGTCACGGATCGATTGCAGGTGATTTCGTTGGAATTTCCACCGTGCCCGGTGAGTCCACCCCAGTAAGGCCCACAGCATGAGGAATTGCCATGACTGATTCACGACGTCCATACGATGCGGTGCAACCTGAGCCCATCGATGATAACGAAGACCGCATGGGTTCGGTGCATGAGCTGGACTTCGACGACGAACAGCCCAGTGCGAAGATCGGCGACGAACTGCCCGAGCGCGAGCGCGAACAGTTGATGCCCCGTGACCGCGTGCGCGAAGCCGGTTTCACCGGGGCATCGACCGCCGATCACGAACCCACCGACGATGACCTGAGCCCGGAAACCCTGATCCGTGAAGATGGCGCCCGGGATGCCCGGGAATTCGGCGGCAACAATCAGGCCGATTGGGATCTGAGCGTGGTCGATGAGGACGACATCGGCGGCGGCAACGGACTGGATGAAGCGGAACTGGCGCGCCGCGATCCGCTGGATCGCAAGCGCTGACTGACGTCGCCAGACAGACCGCTATCGCCAGCAGGCTGGCTCCCACATTGGAATGCATTTCCCTGTGGGAGCCAGCCTGCTGGCGATTTTTTGATCAGTCGACGAGCGTGCAGGCCATGACCACGGCATCTTCACGCCCGCCGACCGCCGGGTAGTAATCCCGGCGCCGACCGATCTCGTTGAAGCCATAACGCTCGTACAGGCGAAAGGCCGACGTGTTGCTGTCGCGCACTTCCAGAAAACATTCCCGGGCATCGGCGGCGTAGGCGCGGGACATCAGGTATTCGAGCAGGGTAAGCCCGAGCCCGCGCCCCTGGTTTTCCGGCTTGACCGTAATGTTGAGCAGGTGTGCCTCATCGAGAATGATCTGCACCACCCCGTGGCCCACTTGCTGCTCACCTTCGAACATCAGCCAGATCTGGTACTTGCCCAGACCGTCGAGAAAAATCCCGCGAGTCCACGGATGGCTGTACGCGGCGAATTCAATCTTCAGCACAGCGTCCAGATCCGCTTCGGTCATCGGGCGAAACGATACAGCGTCACTCATTCGATTCTTTCCAGCGCGCCATCAGCCGACGCATGGCTTGCCACACCGCGGCCTTGCGCTGTGGCTCTTCCATCAACAATTCCAGCCCCGGCACGGCCCATGCCGAACCCAGGCCCTCGATCTGCAGCTCGCGATTGAAGGCGTCTGCATCCGCCTCACCGGCAAACCGTACCGCCGGCAGGCCGATCAGCCAGACACAGGCACACGGCGCTGCCTCCATCTGCACCGACAGGAAACCCTGGACGAAATCCCGGGCCGCTTCCGGGCCCTGATCCATCGTGCCGCGGTTCAGCCATGGCCAGCGCACCGGCTCACCGACAATCTGCGGCGCGTCCGGCAGACCGGCGGCACGCAGCATGTCCTTGAGCAACAGATAAGCAGGATCGCGGGACTGGAAGGCTTCGCCTGTGGGTAACTCGACCAGCAGCAGGCAACGGCCGGCGCGTAGCAATTGCAGGGCAAAACGCGGTGGTGGGACCGGCGTCGGCTTGGCCACCACGGGTGTGTCGTCGACTTCTTCGACCGGTTTGGCGCCCGTGCGGGTGCTGGCCAGCGAAGGTCGCGGAACCTCGATCTTCGGCCGTTCGACCGGACGCGCGGCCGGCTGCACCGGCGCTTCGGCCGGGGTTGCCGGGATCACCGGAGCGGCAATCTCGGGCTCGGGCATGTCCAGCAGCTCGGGCCGCGACGGCGCGGCAAAGGGCAATTCGGTGCGCGGCAGCCAGTTGACCACCTGCATGGCGTTCAAATAGGCGCGGCGGCGGGACTCGATTAGCAAGGGTCGGCCACTTGTGGATAACTGAAGTGCGCTGATTCTACCGCCCTTCGCTCAAGATCGCGCGCTGTTGATCGATAGTCTTGACCGATACCTTGACGCAAAGAAAAGCGACAGCCCGTCCCGAGAGTGAATCGCATCCTTCGTGATGCAGTACAATCGCGGCTTTTAATCGCCAACCAGCCGGCCATTCCGATGATCGAACCCAAGCGCGTCTTGCGCGCCCTCGCTGAACACTGGGCACTTCTGGAGCCACTGTGCGAGCACTTCGACCAGGGCACCCTGAGCCTCAACGAACTGCGCACGCAACTGGCCGCCCAACAACTGGACAGCACGCCGCAGGACATCACCAGTCTGCTCGACGTGTGGATTCGCCTCGACATTCTGGTTCCCGTGGCCAAAAGCCCGAACCGTTTCGAGCTGAACGCGCAGATTCACGACTTTCTCGCTTACCTGCGTCGCGAGCACCGTCTGGGCCTGTGCCTGGAGATCGAAGCCTATCTGCGTCACCTCGAGCGTCTGGCCGGTTATATCCAGGATGCGTTCGACGTCCGTGACGGCAATGATCTGGCGCGTCAGCTGCGCCTGCTCGACATGCGCGTGCGCGACGTTCTGAAGAAGCTCGACAACGACGAGCAGGCGCTGGTGGCCGTGGCCGAACGGGCCAAGACCAGCGACCGGCAGATTCCGCTGCGTCAGCGTTACGCCGAAGTACTGGCGACCTGGGACGAATACGTCGAGCCCATGATCGATCTGGTGAATGCCGACGGCGCCTTCGAGCAAGGCGTGCGCAAGGTCGAAACCGTGCTGCTGAAGATGCTCAGCGAACAGCAGCGTCTCGGCCATCTGGTCGATGACGACATGCTGCTGCGCACCCACGCGCGCATCCTCGAAATGCAGACCAGCGCCCAGTTGACCCTGCGTCACGCCCGCGAGCTGCTGCTGCCGCTGCGTGAAGAAGCGCGCCGGCACAACGCCGTGACCCGTGGCGCCGCACTCGCACTGGCCGCGATCCGCCGCAAAGGCATCGACGCTGTGCCGCAAGCCGCGATGCCGCTGTTCACCCGGCCGCAAAGCACCTTCCTCGGCAGCGCCAGTCAGGTTGAAGCCTACGTCTACGCCCTGGCCCGTTTCGAGCCGAAACCGGCGCGTTTCCCCAAGGCGCACAAGTCGCAGAAGACTGGCGATGCCCCGCGTGCACCGCGCACCGTGCGCGAGATGGTCGACCGCTGCGAAGAATCCCTGCCGATGCCGGATCTGATGACCTGGCTGCTGGAACAGGAACCGGACGGCGCGACCGACGAATTGCTTTACTGGTTCTCGCGCCTGTCGCGGGAAAAACGCTTCAAGCGCGAGCGTCTGGAACGCCGCGAATACCACACTCACGAGCACCAGGTCAGCCTGCGCTCCTTCGCCCTGCTCTCGGCCGGCGACACCGCCGCCGAGGATTCTGCGAGCATCCCCAATGCATCTTGATCTTTCCGAACTGTCGCAACTCGCGCCGATCTTCCGCGAGCTGTTCAAGGGCTATCACGTCAGCCGCCGCGATCCGGAACTGTACGCGCAACTGTCGAACTTCCAGGACCAGTACCGCACGCTGTTCAAGGCACTGGGTTTCGAACTGGTGTGCGACACCCGTGGTTTCTACTACTTCGTGCCGGACATGGCCGCAGCGGCGGTGAACAAGACTGCTCAGCGTCTGGCGCTGTTCACTTTCATCCTGGTCGAACATCTGGCCGATCAGGGGCGCGATCCGATTGCCGTGCTCGACGGCGGCAGCCTCGGCCGCGAAGAACTGCCGTCGCTACTGGAGAAGTACCGCGACCTGTTCATCCAGGCCGAAGTGCAGACCGTTGAAGAACTCGAAGAAAAAATCATGCGCCGCATGACCCAGCTCGGTTTCGCCAGCGAAGAAAACGGTGTGTACCGTTTCCTGCCGCCGATGCACCGTTTCCTCGACGTCTGCCTGTCGGTTCAGCAGGACCGCGATCTGGCGGCCAGCGTGCACAGCGTTCTCCCGCTGCCGGCACCGGTGCTGATCGACGAAGCCGCCGAGGCCAAATTCCTCGCAACCGACGACCCGCTCGATCTTTCCGAGTTTGATGAAGAGAGCGAAGAAGACGCACTGGCCCGTGCCATTGCCGAAGAACAGGAGTCCGACGCATGAGCCAGGAACGCTACGGCATCCGCCGCTTTGCCCTTTTGAACACCGCCGGTTACAGCCTTGGCCTGTTCCCGCTGGAAGAACCGCTGTCGGTCTACGGCGCGAACAACCTCGGCAAATCCGCCTCGATCAACGCCTTGCAGTTCCCGATTCTGGCGCGCATGTCGGACATGAGTTTCGGCAAGTACAGCCTGGAACAATCCCGGCGCTTCTACTTTGCCTCCGACACCAGCTACATCCTCGTCGAAGTGAACCTGCCTCACGGCCCACACGTGATCGGCGTGGTGGGTCGCGGCCCGGGTGGTGGTTTCGGTCACCAGTTCTTTGCCTATGCGGGCAAGCTCGATCTGGCCCATTACCAGAAAAACGACACCTGCCTGCGGCAGAAAGAGCTGTTCAGCAACCTTGAGAAAGAAGGCCTGAAAGCCTACGAACTCAAGCCCGATGAGCTGCGTCGCTTGCTGGTTGGCGGTCACACGTCGATCCCGCTGGATCTGACGCTGATCCCGCTGCGCTCCACCAGCGAGCAGAGCCTGAAGACTTTCCGTGCGCTGTTCATCAACCTGCTGCACATGCGCGAAATCACCGCAGCCAAGCTCAAGCAGCTGTTCCTCGATGCGTTCGAACACAGCCTGCGTTCCGGCAGCGTCGATTACATCGCGGCGTGCGAAGAAGCCTTCCGCGACGTACGCCGCATGGAACAGGACTACAACTCGCTGGTGGCTGCCGGCCCGTTGGTCGAAGCCTTGTCCAACGGCGTGAAACAGCGCGACGTGCTGCGCGGCAAACTGCATCGCCTGTCGCCGCTACTCGATTCGTTGCTTGGCACCTGGTCGGACTACGCCACGGCGCGCAAGGAAGAGCTAACCATTCAGGCCGAACACTACCGTCGCGAGCAGGACGACCTGCAAAACGATCAGCGCGGTGGCACTCAGGAGCTGATGCGTCTGGAGCGGGAAATCTCCGGCATCCAGCGCTGGCTCGGCGAGCTCTCGGTTCTCAAGAACCGCTTTGCGCTGGTCGATGACGTCAAAGTCCTGGAGCAGCAACTGCTGGCGGCCAAGGACGCTCACGACGAACTGGCCGGTGCGCTGGCGCAGTCCCGTCAGTTCAGCGCCGAGGATCTGGAAGAACGTCTTCGCGATCTGGAAAAACGCCTGAAGTCGGTGAAACAGCAACTCGATCACGCCGATAACAACAGCTACGCCCGCCTGCGCGAAGAGTTCTCGCAACAGGACGTCGAGCGTCTGATGCGCCTGTTCAACAGCGCGCTGTTCAGCCTGCCGCTTGGCGAACACGGCATTACCCTCGACGAGAACGGCGAGTGGGTGAAATCGGTCGAGCTGATCCTCGACGGCTTCAAAGGCGAGCGTTTCGAAGTGCCGGGCCTGTCGATCGACATTTCGCACATCGAGCCGCCGGCCCTGCAAGCGCTGGCCGACCGTGCCGCGTTGCGCGATCAGAAAGAGCGTCTGGAAAAAGAGCTCAAACAACTCAAGACCCAGCAAGCGGTTGCCTCCGACCGCGCCGCGAGCAAGACCCAGACCGAAGCGCTGTACCAGCAGGTGCTGGATGCGCAGAAGGCCCTGGAAGACTTCCGCCGCACCCAGACCCTGAGCGCCGAAGAAGGCGACAAGCTGGAACAACTGGCGCAGATGGAAGCCGCGCAGGACGAACTCAAGCGTTCCAGCGATGCGTTCACCGAGCGAGTCCAGCAACTGTCGGCCAAGCTGCAACTGGTCGGCCGGCAGATTGCCGACATGGAAGCCAAGCAGCGCACCCTCGACGATGCCCTGCGTCGCCGTCAGCTTTTGCCGGCAGACCTGCCGTTCGGTACGCCGTTCATGGATCCGGTCGACGATTCGATGGACAACCTGCTGCCGCTGCTCAACGACTATCAGGACAGCTGGCAAGGCTTGCTGCGCGCCGATGGCCAGATCGAAGCGCTGTACGCGCAGGTGCGTCTGAAAGGCGTGGCCAAGTTCGACAGCGAAGACGACATGGAGCGCCGCCTGTCGTTGCTGATCAACGCTTACGCGCACCGTACCGACGAAGCCCTGACCCTGGGCAAGGCCCGTCGTGCAGCCGTGACCGATATTGCGCGGACCCTGCGCAACATTCGCAGCGACTACGACAGCCTCGAGCACCAACTGGCGCTGTTCAACCGCGAGATCAACAAGCGTCAGGTGTCCAACCTGCAGAGCTTCCGCATCGTGCTTGCGCCGAACAAGGAAGCGCTCAAGCACATCGACCAGATCATCCACAGCGCCGGTCAATACGAAGAAGGCGAAACCCTGTCGGTGTTCGATCTGAGCCAGAGCGCCGAGCAGGACAACAAGAACGAAGAGGCCAAGGAATACCTGGCGCGGCTGGTGGCGGCGAACCATAACCAGCTCGGCCTGAAGGACTTGTTCGAACTGGCCTTCGAGATCACCAAGGTCAACGGCCAGCCGGTTATCCACACCGACATCGATGGCGCGGCGTCCAACGGCACCACGATGACCATCAAGGCGCTGACCAACATGTACTTGTTGCTGCACTTGATGGACCGCGACCTGGCCGGTCGCGTACGCCTGCCGTACTACCTCGACGAGGCGGCAGACATCGACGAGAAGAACCAGGCTGCTCTGCTGGAAACCAGTCTGCAACTGGGCTTCGTGCCGATTCTGGCAAGTGTGAAGCCGCAGGTCTGTGCCAGTGTCGCCATCGATCTGGAAGGCGGCAGCGGCCCGGCCGGGATCTACATCGACGAGGCGGACTGGAAGTACATCCGTCGCCACGATGTGGTGAAGGCCACGATCAACGTCGAAGCGGACGAGCCGGAGCTGGATGCGGTTTGATGCGTAACTGACGGGCACAAAAAAGGGCCGCGATCCATTGGATCACGGCCCTTTTTTATGTCTTGGAATTTTGTGCTGAATGACAGGGCCTCTTCGCGGGCAAGCCCGCTCCCACAGGGATTGATGTCTTACACAAATTTGTATTCAACACAAAAACCTGTGGGAGCGGGCTTGCCCGCGAAGGCGTCCTCAACGACGCCCCATATTTCCCGGATTATTTACCGAGGGGGATTTTCGGCGCCCAGTTCAGCCACTCGTCTTCGAACTTGTCGAACAGCGGGAAGGTCTGTTCGGCACGCGCAGGGTTGCCCATCTTCTCGCCGTCCGGTGTGGCGAAGGCGATACCGCCCTGGATCGCGGTTTCAAGCGACTCCGTGCGTACGGTCACGCCTTTGAACAGGCCGATGTCGAAACCGACACCGCTGGTGTTCCAGAAACGGCTGCCGCTGCGTACCAGTGGCGCGTATTTTGGCTCGATCAGGATGTGCACCAATACGCGATCCGCCGTCTGGCCCAGTTCGTAACCGGTGACTTTGCCTACTGTGATCTCACGGTAGGTGACCGGCACACCCGGCTTCAGCGAGCCTCGACGGGCGGCGCTCAACACAAGGCTCAAGCCTGCCTCTTGCGTCGTGGCTTCCGGCGGATTGGCTAGAGCAACGAAGTTCTTCTGCGGGCCGAGGTTCTTGGCTGCCGGTTGAACTTCAATGTACTGACCGGTGACCAGGGTCTCCAGATTCGAGGTCTTGATCAGCCCCAACTCCGGTTTGACCACCCAGAACTGACTGCCGACCCGGGCGATCTTCTCCGGAACTTCAGTAATACGCGCGGTGAGGATTACCGATTGCAGATCATCGGTCAGGTCAACACTTTCGATCTTGCCGACATCCAGGCCTTTGAAGCGAACCGGGGTGCCACTGCGCAAACCGTCGGCGCGATCGACCTTGATGGTGACGACGGCGCCTTTCTGATTCGCTTCATCATGGTTGGCGAACAAACGGAAACGCGGGATACGTTTTTGCAGCGGTGCCTTGGCTTGCGGCGTTTCGAAGGCAATGCCGCCGGCCATCAGGGTCTGCAACGACTCACTCTTGACCTGAATACCGCCGGTCAAGCCACCGGTCAGTGTGATGCCGCTGACGTTCCAGAATCGAGTCGAGGCGTTGACCAGGTTTTCGTATTCCTTCTCGATATGGACGCCGATCACCAGCTGTTTGCGGGTCTTGGAGAACTGATAGCTCTGCACCGAACCAACTTTCACCTGTTTGTAGAGAATCGGACTACCGACCTCGATCGAACCGAGGCTATCGGTGAAAAGCACCAGGTGCAGGCCCGGCGCTTTCAGATCCAGAGGTGGCGCTTTCGGCCGGGCCTCGAACTCGCGCTGCGGCGCACCGCCCTTGTCGCCCGGCCGCACAGCGATGTAGTTGCCCTTCACCAGCGCTTCCAGACCGGTGATGCCAGCCAGGGAAATCGATGGTTTGACCACCCAGAATTGCGTGCCGGTCACCAGATAGTCTTCGGCCAGCGGATCAAGAGTCAGCTCTGCGGTGGCGCTGGACAGGTCCGGATCGATCTTCAGCGCTTTCAGGTTACCGACCTGTATGCCCTTGTACATCACTGGCGTGCGCCCGGCTTGCAGGCCCTCGAAATCGCTGAGTTTGACCTTCACGCGGATGCCGGCGGCGGCCGCATCGAAGTCTTCGTAAAGACGGAATGGCAGGCTCGGGTCGGTGGGCGGGCTGTCCTTGCGATTCTCCGGTGTAGCGAAGGCGATACCGCCGGCGACGATGCTGGCCAGGGATTCACTGCGCACTTTCACGCCGGACAGGTTGGCGTCGATGCTGATGCCGCTGGCGTTCCAGAAACGTGTGTGTTTGCGCACCAGTTTGGCGTAGGTCGGTTCGATGAACACCTTGAGCTCGACCGTGCTCTGATCTTCCGACAGCACGTAGCTTTTGATCTGACCGACTTTGATCTGCTTGTAGAACACCGGGCTGCCGCGATTCAACGAGCCGAGGCGATCGGCCTTGATCGTCAGGTGCAGACCGGGTTGTGAATCCGATAGCGGCGGCTCTTCGGCCAGGGCCTTGAACTTGCGGGTCGGCTCGCCTTCACCGGGACTGATGGCGACGTAGTTACCCGATACCAGGGTTTCCAGTCCGGTGATCCCGGCCAGGGTTACGCTCGGCTTGACCAGCCAGAAACGGGTGCTGGTCTTCAGGTACTGATCGACATCCTTGTTCATCTCGATGGTCGCGATGACACCTTTGGAATTGCCTTCATCATCGAGCTTAAGGGCTTTCACCTTGCCGACCGGCATGCCTTTGTAGACCACTTCGGTCTTGTTGGCCTGAATGCCTTCACCGCTTTCGAAACGCACCTGAATCTCGATGCCGGTTTCGTTGTAGGCACGCCAGCCGAGCCAGCCGCCGATAATCAGGGCGATCAGGGGCAGCACCCAAATGGCAGACCAGTTCGAAGCCGGTCGGGTTTTCGCTACAGGCAAATCAGTCATGGTCGGCGTCCGACTCCGTGTTATCCCAAATCAGTCGGGGATCGAAAGTGACAGCGGCGAGCATCGTCAGAATCACCACACTGGCGAAGGCGATGGCGCCAAGATTGGCTTCGACACTGGCAAGCCGGCCGAAGTTGACGACCGCCACCAGAATGGCGATCACGAAAATATCGAGCATCGACCAGCGACCGATGAACTCGATGAAGCGGTACATCCAGATCCGCTGACGGGCGGACAACGGCTGACGGCGCTGTACAGAAAACAGCAACAGCGCGATGCCCACCAGCTTGAACGTTGGCACCAGGATACTGGCGATGAACACCACAGCAGCGATTGGAATCATGCCGTGCTGCACCAGTTGGATGACACCGGACATGATCGTGCTCGGATCACCCTGCCCCAGAGAGCTGACCGTCATGATCGGCAGTACGTTGGCCGGGATGTAGATAATCGCGGCCGTGATCAATAGCGCCCAGGTTCGCGCGAGGCTATTGGGTCGCCGGGCGTGAACCAGCGCACCGCATCGGGTGCAGGTCTGCACATCGCTGTCGGTATCCTGCCGGTTCAGTTCGTGGCATTCAGTACAGATCAGAATGCCTGCATCAATCGCCCGCATGGGCATCTTCTCCTGATAACGCCTGCCAGATCTGGTGCGGCGACATCACCACTTCGAGCCAGACCTGAACCAGTAACAAACCGATGAAACACGCCAGACCGAGACCCACAGTGATAGCCGCCATGTCCGCCAGTTTGACGATCGCGACCAGGACGCCCATGAGGTAGACCTCAAGCATGCCCCAGTCTTTGAGGTGGTGATAAATGCGGTAGAGCAGCAGGCCATAACTGCGTCCGATGTTGAAACGGATCGTCAGCAACACGATCAACTGACACAGCAGTTTCAGCAGTGGAATCGCCATGCTGCACAGAAATACGACGACCGAAACACCGCGCATATCGGTGTTGAACAGACCGATCACACCGCTCCAGACAGTGTCTTGCGACGATTGCCCGAGAACATTGAGCTGCATGATGGGTAAAAAGTTCGCCGGCACGTAGAGCAACAGTGCGGCAATGACCAAGGCGAGGCTGCGCTGCACCACGTTATGACGGTGAGCGTACAGTTCGTAACCGCAGCGCGGGCAGAGGGCTTTTTCGCCGTGAGCAAGCTTGGGCTTGCGCATCAGCAGATCGCACTCATGGCAGGCCACCAAGTCATCCAGCGGTAAATCTGACAGCCCGGGAGCGTCAACCGAATCTGACATAAGGGCTTTGGCTCCGAAAAAGTTGGGATCTATTCTAGTGTTCTGATTCGAAAATAACTGTGCAAATTTGTTCGTTGAGGCGAGCAAAAACTTTCCTGCGGACAAAACAAAACCCCAACTGCTTTCGCAATTGGGGTTTCGGAATTTAATCTTGACGATGACCTA
>NZ_JAOEJU010000025.1 GCF_025447595.1 Pseudomonas koreensis
CACTCGTAGCTCAGCTGGATAGAGTACTCGGCTACGAACCGAGCGGTCACAGGTTCGAATCCTGTCGAGTGCACCATATACCGAAAAGCCCGCGTTTAGCGCGGGCTTTTTGCTGTCCGGGATTTGAGTTTTCCCGTCACGCATCCTTTCTCATCAAAATCGATTTGAGCACTGCGGCCTCGCTTGAGGTCGTAACGATAAGTCGTTGCCGAATTGCGGATGCTCACCTTGTCAGGTTTGCCCAGAGCGCTTTCAACATCCTGTTGGTTCATGCCGGCGATTATTCGTTGATTGATGATCGCCTCGCGTTTCTGTCGCGCGTCGATCAAATCTCCGCATTTGTCCTGGGTGCGCCCGACGACGGCCATTTCTCGTTTTCTGATATTCATACCGGACATTTCTTCGTGCCGGGCTTCGGGTATCAGGGTGACTGTCGAGCCGGGCGAGTAGGGGTGAACTTCCTGCAATGAAAGGTGCTCATCGTTCGCGCAACTCAATGTAGTGAACGTGACGCTCCCATTAGAAGCTTCGCAGCGATGAAGTGTCATTGCGCTCCCGATGGTAGGGAGGCAGAGCAGGGTGGTCAGCATGTATCGGGTTGTTGTCGATGGCATTCGGCGTCCTCCGTGACGATCCTTATCAAGCGTAGCCAGCAGTTTTTTCACCGCCGGTGTGTTTTCTTTTCAGGATGAGTCGTCGCAGTGTGAAGGGTCAGGACAGCGCTTAGCTTTGTCTCGCAAGCACTTGTTTCAGCCACTATTTTTTAACGTTTAAAAACGGCAAGCGGTGTATCATTGCGCCCGTCAGCCCCGCCGGGGCTTATGGAAAAATTCCATGGACTTACCCAGTAGTTACTCAATAGCCCGTTTCACCAATCATGAATTGACTGATTGATCCTTCCGGCGTGCCCCGCTGCTGGGAGTGGAGTTCGCCTATGTCCGAAATCGAAGTAAAGAAAACACAGGAAAGCCTGCAGGATCGCCTAGCTCAGGTCGTCGAGCTGCTGCAGCGCCAGCGGGTCGTCGAAGACCTGACCCATCGCCAGGAAGGCCCGCATCATGACCGGGTCGAGAACCTGGTCCACCGGCAAAACCTCGTTGAGCTGCAACGCAAGCTCGATGATCTGCACTCCGCCGACGTCGCCTACATTCTTGAAGCCCTGCCGCTGGACGATCGTCTGACGCTCTGGCAACTGGTCAAGGCCGATCGCGACGGCGATATTCTTCTCGAAGTATCCGACTCTGTCCGTGAAACGCTGATCGCCGACATGGACGATCACGAGCTCCTGGCTGCAGCCAAGGACATGGATGCCGACGAACTTGCTGACCTGGCCTCCGAGCTGCCGCGAGACGTCGTCCATGAGCTGATGGAGACGCTGGACCAGCAGCAACGCGAACGTGTGCGTTCGGCCCTCTCCTACGACGAGGAGCAGGTCGGTGCGCTGATGGACTTCGAGATGGTGACCATCCGTGAGGATGTCAGTCTCGAAGTGGTTCTGCGTTACCTGCGTCGCCTCAAAGAATTGCCGGGCCATACCGACAAACTGTTCGTCGTCGACTACGACGGCGTGCTCAAGGGCGTGCTGCCGATCAAGCGTTTGCTGGTGAATGACCCGGAGAAACAGGTTTCCGAAGTCATGGCCAGTGACCCGGTGAGTTTTCACCCGGACGAAGACGCCTACGACGCCGCTCAGGCGTTCGAACGTTACGACTTGATCTCGGCCCCGGTGGTCGACAAGAACGGCAAGCTGATCGGCCGTCTGACCATCGACGAGATGGTCGACCTGATTCGTGAGGAGAGCGAAAGCGAAGTCCTCAACATGGCGGGTCTGCGTGAAGAGGAAGACATCTTCGCCTCCGTCTGGAAGTCCCTGCGCAACCGTTGGGCGTGGCTGGCGATCAACCTGATCACGGCATTCGTCGCATCGCGGGTGATCGGTCTGTTCGAAGGTTCGATCGAGAAGCTGGTGGCCCTGGCGGCGCTGATGCCGATCGTGGCGGGCATCGGCGGCAACTCCGGCAACCAGACGATCACCATGATCGTTCGCGCCATGGCGCTCGATCAGGTCAGTACCGGCAATACCTCGCGCCTGATGCGCAAGGAGCTGGCTGTCGCGTTGATCAACGGCCTGGTCTGGGGTGGGGTGATCGGCGTGGTCGCGTACATGCTTTATGGCAGTTGGTCGCTGGGCGTTGTGATGACGGCTGCGATGACGCTGAACTTGTTGTTGGCGGCGTTGATGGGGGTCTTGATCCCGATGACCCTGGCGAAAATGGGGCGCGATCCGGCGATGGGCGCCAGCGTGATGATCACTGCCATGACCGACAGTGGTGGTTTCTTCATCTTCCTGGGGCTGGCGACGATTTTCCTGCTCTGACCGACATCATTGAAACAGCCCGCCGATTGGCGGGCTTTTTTTCGTCCTTGAAAAACTCAAATTGCGGGCAAAAAAAAGCCAGCATTCATGCTGGCTTGAGATGTTCGGTTTGGCTCAGGAAGCGTCAGCAGCCATTTCGGCATCGTGAGCGATCAGCGAAACCAGTGCGTTTTGCTGGCGATGGGAGAGTTGGCGGAAGCGTTGCAGCAGCTCGCGTTCGTGCAGCGACAGCTCCGGGCTGTCCAGGCGCATGCTCAGCTCTTCGCCCAGTGCACCTTCCTGAATAAGACTCTGCTCAAGGCGCGCAATGATCTCGGAGTTCATGCTGCGATGATGATTGCGAGCCACCTCGGCAATGCGTTCACGCATTCCGTCTGGCAGACGTACGACGAACTTGTCAGCCGTACGGCTGGAATAAATTGCCTGTTTCAATGGGCGCATATATTTAACCGGTTAGTTCAGGGGAGCGGTTCTCGGGATTGGCCGCAGGATGAGTGGTAGGACAAGCATCCGCGCCAAATGGTTCAACCTGAATTGTTAAGAGGCGCGCATCATGCCTCAAAATTGCCAGATCATTGGCGTCAATTCTGTGACAAATATTGATCCGGGTAAAGGCGTAATGCCAGCACCAATTATCAGAAATGCGGACTGGTTTGAAAAGAAAGCATCGGCCCGTATCGCTGACCGCGTCCTGAAACACGTCGACTGATGCCCGAAGGCGTCAGAACGTGCATGCTATGCGGGTTGAATCGTTGTTCCTTACCTTGTACAGGATAGTGGCAAATGGCCGATTTACTAGGGGCAAATGCCCGCCGGAGGGCGTTTTCAGGATGGATGGCAGGCTGATTTACCTCATGGGACCCTCTGGCTCCGGCAAGGACAGTCTGATCGAGGCTGCGCGTGCGCCTCTGAGGGCGCTGAACTGCGAAATAATCAGACGAGTGATCACCCGTTCGGCCGAATCCGTGGGCGAGGATGCGATCGGCGTGACGCCCCGGGAGTTCGAGCAACGTCAGCGTGCTGGCGAGTTTTCGCTGGCGTGGGAGGCCAATGGTCTCGCTTACGGGATTCCTGTGGAAATGGATCAATGGTTGCAAACCGGCAAACACGTCCTGGTGAACGGTTCTCGGGCGAATCTTCGGCAAGCGCTGGAACGCTACCCGACGCTGGTGCCGGTGCTGCTGACGGTCAGGGATGATGTCTTGCGTGAGCGCCTGCTCCGGCGTGGTCGGGAGACGCTTGAGCAGATCGATGCGAGGCTGGCCCGTAACACGCTGTTCAAGGACAGGCGTTCAACAGACAGCCCTGTGCACCTGATCGACAACTCGGGCGACCTGGCCGTTGCCGTCAATCATCTACTGGAACTGGTCAGGTTCAGCGCAATACCGGATCAAACTTGATCTTGCGTCCGGCCACCAGCGCCAATACGAACAGTGCCGAAAAGACGCCGCATCCGATCAGGGGCAGGGATATTTCGGTTTCCTCGAACAGCGAAAAATGACTGAGGCCACTCAATAAGGCGAGGATCAGAAATCCTGCAGCTGACTTGGACATGCTGTACTCCTGAAGATATTTCAAAACACCAGACGTTCAGTCGAACGCGCCGGCAACGCCTGTTCAGACTCGCTGACGGCTTGTGGTGCGAAGCTCTGATCGCTCAACACCGCCCATTGCGGCGCCTTCTGCACTTGCAGGTAATGCGGCATGCGCGCGGCCACTTTCTCGTTGTCCTCGGGGACGAAGTGAAAGCCCACCAGGACAGCCAGTGCGATTGCGTTTGCGAACACGAGGGCGCTGTTCATCAGACGAGTCTCCGATTGTTCTTGTATAAGAACCGGTAAAGCAGCCGTCGTGCCAATAGTCTAACCGCTGTTAAGTCCTTTAAAAACAAGCATTTAACAGGGTTTTTCGGAGAGGTCGCATTGCATTCTGCAATGATGGCTTTTTGCGAGGATGCAAATTGCACGGTAAAACATCCGGCACCCTTGCAAGGCGCCTGCCTACACTTAAAAAGCCCTGCGGACGACATGACAAATCAGGGCCCTGCCGTTAACATGCACGCCGTCTGTCGAACCGACAGTCCTGTGTCTCAGTAGCTCAATTGGATAGAGCATCCCCCTCCTAAGGGGAAGGTTGGCAGTTCGAACCTGCCCTGGGACACCAAATAAATGAAAGCCCCGCGCAGAGTGATCTGGCGGGGCTTTTTCGTGGTTGTGCGAATGATTACAGCTTGAAGCGGCTCACCAGCGTATTGAACGAAGCCGCGAGGTTCGATAGTTCCTGGGTTGAAGCGCTTGTCTGATGTGCGCCTGCTGCGGTCTGGGTGGAAAGATCCTGGATGTTCACCAGATTGCGATCCACCTCGCGGGCAACGTGGGCCTGCTCTTCCGAAGCTGTGGCGATAACGAGGTTGCGGTCGTTGATCTGCGAGATGCCGTCAGCAATCAGTTCCAGTGCCTGGCCCGTAGCCTGTGCCAGTGTCTGGGTTTCGCTGACCAGGGACTGGCTTTTGCCCATGGCGCCGACCGCGTCGTCGGCACTGCTGCGGACGCTGTTGATCATGCCTTCGATCTCTCCTGTCGAGGCTTGTGTCCTCGCCGCCAGAGCGCGAACTTCATCGGCGACCACGGCAAAACCTCGTCCTTGTTCGCCTGCACGTGCTGCTTCAATGGCGGCGTTCAGCGCCAGTAGGTTGGTCTGCTCGGCGATGCCCCGGATCACGTCCAGAACCTTGCCGATATCCCGCACCTGCTCGGCCAGATCCTTGACCATGGTGGTCGAGGTGGCGATTTCCGTTGTCGCGTGGTTGATCGCTGCGACAGCGTTGCGCGCCTGGTCGCGTCCCGTGGTGGCCTGTTGACTGGTCGCCTGGGAGGCCTCTGAGGTGGAAACGGCATTGCGTGCGACCTCTTCGACGGCGGAAGTCATTTCTGTAACGGCGGTGGCGGCCTGTTGGATTTCATCGTTCTGACGCAGCAGGCCACGGCTACCGTTGTCGGTCACGGCAGTGAGCTCTTCTGCGGCGGAGGCCAGTTGATCAGCTGCACTGGCAATCTGTTGGATCGTACTTTTCAGGCTGCCCTGCATTTCGGCCAGAGCGGTGAGCAGTTGCCCGGCCTCATCGCGACCGCTGCTGACAATGTGCTGGGTCAGGTCGCCACCGGCGATGCTCCGAGCACTTTCAACAGCTCTGGAAATGGGGCGGCTGATGAGTCGGCTGATGAACAGACCAAGCAAGATCGCTGTGATGAATGCCAGCACGATCCCTATATAGAGTGAGGTCTTGGCGGACGATTCCGTCAGGATCGATTGCTTTGCCGCTTCGCTGACTTGCAGATCGTTGGAGTTGGTCATCACGGTCAATTCGTCCATAACGACGCGATAGGTTTTCTGCAGATCGCCCAACAGTAATTCGCGGCCGTTTTCCAGGTCTCCGGCTTTCATCAGGGCCAGATACCTCTGCACGATTGCCTGATAAACGGGCCAGGCTTTTTCCATTCTGTCGCCCGCCGCGCGCTCATCATCGGCTAGCTGGGTCTTTCTGTATTCGGCGAAGGCTTTTTCGCTCGCCAACTGGTTGGCACTCATGGAGGCGAGGAATTCGTCTTTCGTGCTCTGAGGCAAGCCGGCGGCCGTGGCTACGTAAAGTCGATACATATCCCGGGTCTGTCCTACGGCCTTGATTTTCGTCTGCGCAATGTTGGCGACAGCGACGAGGTTGTTGCTGAACACCGATCTCAGGCTCGCCGAGAGCTCGGTCACGCCGCGGCTCCCAAGCAGGCCGACCCCCAGGGTGATAACGGCGCACGTGGCGAAAGCGGTGATCAATTTTGTCGAGAGTCTTGCGTCATTCAACCAACTCATAAAGGGCGTCCTGCTGGCATGTGGTGAGATGTGGCGGTCCATAAATACAGTCAAAAAATGTATTGTTGTCGTACATCTTTCGGCTGCGGCGTCCACAACTGAAGGGTTAAAAGTTGTTTCTATCGTGAATGAGTTCACCAGGTAAACCTTCGTAACACCTTATTTAGAGCTTTCAGCACATACATACAAAAGATGGCACTTGGCCTTTTCTATTTGTTGCCAAGTGTGACATTGTGTGGAATATTCCCAAAAATACATATGACATCGTACCTCTTCGCCCTTGTTGCTCAAGAAGGTGAAGACACTGTGTTCGTGCATTTCAGAACCGTGAAAAAAAGAACAGAACAGCCTAGGTAGGACACATGTCGCGTCGCAATGAGAAAGGGAAAGGCAAGGGGGGCATCCTTGCGGGATTGATTACGCTGATGATTGCAACATCCGGCTCGGCACAGGGTGAAACGCTCGACAGCACGGCGTCTCCCGGCAAACGCCTGGCCGTTGCTGCCGATTGCGTGGCTTGCCATACGGCGCCGGGCGGCAAAGCTTTCGCGGGTGGATACCCGCTCAGCTCGCCGATGGGCGAGATTTTCTCGACCAACATCACCCCTTCAAAACGCTCGGGTATCGGCCATTACACGGCCGAGCAGTTCGCCCGGGCGGTGCGGGATGGAGTCGCCGCCGATGGCATCCGTCTATACCCGGCAATGCCCTATACCTCCTACTCGAAGATGACCGACAGCGACATCGCCGAGCTTTACGATTACTTCATGCATGAAGTCCCGGCGATCGATACGCCGAACCGTAAAACCGCTCTGGATTTTCCGTTCAATATCCGTGCTTCGATGATCGGTTGGAACGCGCTGTTCCACAGCGCGGCACGCTTCACTCCGGATCCGGCCAGGTCCGCGCAGGTCAACCGGGGCGATTATCTGGTCAATGGTCTGGCTCACTGCGACACCTGTCATACGCCGCGTAATGTGCTGATGGCGGCCGACAGCAGCAAACCGTTGGCCGGTGGATCGCTGGGCAGTTGGTATGCGCCCAATATCACGTCCGACAAAGTCAGCGGGATTGGTGCCTGGTCGAGCGACGAGATCGTGGCCTACCTGCGTACCGGTCACGTATCAGGCAAGGCGCAGGCTGCCGGTCCGATGGCAGAAGCCGTGGAGAACAGCCTGCAGCATTTGGACGATGCGGACTTGGAAGCGATCGCAGCCTATCTTTTGCAAACCACGCCAATCAAGACGGGTGAGGCCAAAGCCCGGCACGAGTATGGTCAGGCCTCGGTTGATGAGTTGACACTGCGCGGTGGCAAACCTGAAGCCAATCCGGGCTGGCACATTTTCAGCGGCACCTGCGCCAACTGCCATCAGCCTGACGGTCAGGGCACCCGGGAATACCCTTCGCTGTTTCACAACACGGCCACCAGCCGCAGCGACAACCTGATCGCCGCCATCGTCTATGGCGTGCATCGCGAAGTCGACGGCGTGGCGATCGACATGCCGGCGTTCGGCCCGGACGCATTGTTTACTGACCGCCTGAGCGATCAGCAGATCGCCGACGTCAGCAACTATGTGCTGTCGCGTTATGGCAACCCCGATTCGGTTGTCACTGCGGCCGATGTGGCACAGGTGCGCGAAGGTGGTCCTGAGGCACCCTTGGCAATCATGGCGAAATTCACGATCCCGGCAATCATCCTCGTGTGCGTGCTGAGCGCTCTGGCGGCGATGGCTTTGATCTCTCGTCGGCGCAAGGAGGCCTGATTAATGGACACTTCAATGATGCACAAGCAAATGCCGGCTTCAGCCCAAAGTGCTGCCGGGTTTTCTCGCCGTAATCTGTTGCGCGGTTCCGTGACCTTGGGGCTGGCGGCAATGGTCGGGAGTGTTATGCCGTGGCAGTCGGTGCTGGCGGCTCAGGTTTCCAGCGACGATTTCATAGAGTTGTCGCGGTTTCTGGTGAGTCGCGCGGTCAATCCGGTTCTGGCCGCTCGTTATTACGCCGCGCTGGACAAGCGTGCCCCGAATTTTTCGACCAACGTGATCGCCCTGAAGCAATTGATCAGCACCCGAGGTTACAACCATGTGGACGAGTATCTGGCACAGCCGGATCCGGACCAATCGCTGAGAGCTACAGCCACGAGCATCATTTCAGCCTGGTATCTCGGGATTGTCGGTGAGCTGGCGGAGGCCGAACTGGTCAGTTATTCCCACGCCATGATGTACCAGCCCACTCACGGCATTCTCATCATCCCAACCTACGGTGGCGGCCCGGATTCATGGGGTCCCAAACCAGCAGCTATCCAGGATTCGAACGTATGAGCAGCGATCAATTCGACGCCGATGTGGTTATCATCGGCTCCGGTGTCATGGGCGGTCTGATCGCCACGGGCCTGGCCAAGGCGAACAAATCGGTGATCGTGCTCGAGGCTGGCCCCCGGGTGAATCGTCGTGATGTGGTGGAAACGTTCCGCAATGCGCCGGTGAAGCTTTCGCTGGCGAATGCCAAGTTGCAGGGCGCCGGATCGCCTTATCCGAGCATGCCCCATGCACCGTCTACCTATGGCGACTATCTGCAGCAAGTCGGGCCGGTGAAATACAATACCTCTTACCTGCGCGTGGTCGGTGGCACCACCTGGCATTTCGGTTCTTCCCTGTGGCGAATGCTGCCCAACGATTTTCGTCTCAAGTCGTTGTATGGCCGTGGTCGTGACTGGCCGATCAGTTATGACGAGCTGGAACCGTATTACGCTCGGGCTGAAATCGAACTGGGCGTTTCCGGTGTCGACGGCCAGGACGAAAGCGGGCAGGGCGGGGACGCCTATCCGCCGCGCTCGATACCCTATCCGATGGAGGGCCTGAAACCGAGCTACATGTTCAAGCGCCTTTCCGAAATGCTCAGCAAGGGCGGGTATAACCCGATCCTCGAGCCGAATGGCCGGGCGACCCGCCCCTATGGCAAGCGACCTCCCTGCGCTGGCAACAACAATTGCAACCCGGTGTGCCCGATTGCAGCCAAGTACGACGGATCGATGCATATCGATGAGGCCGAGCGCCATGGCGCCAAGGTGCTGGACAACTCCGTCGTCTACAAAATCGAGGCGGGCGATGACGGCAAGATCACTGCGATCTGGTACATGCGCCCCGACAAGTCCACGCACAAACTGACGGCACGTGCTTTCGTACTGGCGGCCTACGGTATCGAGTCGCCGAAGTTGTTGCTGATGTCGACCTCGGAAAAGTACCCGAACGGGATTGCCAACTCCTCGGATCAGGTCGGGCGAAACCTGATGGACCACACCGGCATCAGCATGAACGTCATGACCAAGGAAGACATGTGGCCGGGCGAAGGGCCGACGCAATTGCTGGTCTATCTGAACAGTCGCGATGGCGCGTTCCGCAACGATTACCCGAGCTACAAGATCAAGGTGCGCAACACCGTGCCGACGTCGCAAATTACCTCGAACCTGATCGCCAAAGGCGTGCTGGGCTCGAAGCTTGACGAGCAGATCCGACTGCAGTCGGCGCGCTCCCTGAACTGGGCTGTCGATTTCGAAACCCTGCCACTGCCGGAAAACCGGGTCACCCCGAGCAAGACCAAGTTCGACGCCATCGGCCTGCCGGTTCCGGAAATCTACTACAGCGTTCCCGAGTACTGGCACGCCGGTAAAGAGAAGGCGCTGGAAGACTTCAAGCAATTCGCCAAACTGCTCGACGCCGACATTCTCAGCACGGACGTCGGCTTCCAGAACCGTCAGCACATCATGGGTACTACCATCATGGGCGATGATCCGAAGGACTCGGTGGTGGATCGCGATTGCCGCAGTCACGACCATTCAAACCTGTTTATTGCAGGGACCAGCGTCATGCCGTCGTCGTCATGCGTGAACCCGACACTGACAGGTGCGGCGTTGAGTATTCGAATCGCCGATGTGTTGGTGGCGGAGGTCTGATCGGGTAGGCGCCACGCCATTAGGTGCGCAGAGATTTGAGCACTGACTGGAAAGCCCCGCGCAGAGTGATCTGGCGGGGCTTTTTGCTGCGTGGGAAAAGACCTAGAACGTCTCGGCGCCACCTTCGGCTTTGCCGATCGATGTGCCGACCTCGGTTATATGGCGACGCCCGTTGACCGTGTATCCGCGCTCCTGGCCTTCGGCTTCTGGCTTGCGCATCGTCAGTTTTGCGAAGAGCCCGTTCTTTTCATCGTAGCTACCGAACCAGTTGATCAGTCTTGCGATATAACAATCATCGCCAATGATCACGGGGAAATCGGCGACAGGTTCGATCGCGTAGTAGCTCGCACCGTAGCCGTAATACTCCTCAATGTCCCTGGCGGATTGGGGGATGGGGCAGAGCGGTTTTTTCTGCTGTTCCGTCATCCCGGCATTTGCGTTTGAACCGGTCACAGCTTTGGTGAGTATCTTCTGCAGGGACGGCTCCAGCTCGTAGGCTTTATCGCTGTCCTCAATGTACTGAGTGTGTGGAACGGTCAGTTGGTAGTGGTAGCGCACGCGGACACTCGGCACCTGCCGATTGATCTTCAGGGGATTGAGCAGGTAGATCTGATCTTCGCCGTAGCTGCCGTTCTGGTAGGCGAAATAGATTCTTCCGCGAATACCAATCAGGTACACGGCCTGATTGGCACCGCGGTCATTCGTATAGAAAAGGACGCTGTCGTTGCCGGTCTGAGGGGCAATCTCAGCCATTCTCCTGATAAATCTGCCGTCGACCCGACGCCAGGTTTCCGTGTAATGAAACATCCCGGTGCCACCGGCGTAGGTTTCCACAATGAGGTCGCGCTGACCATCGCCATCCAGGTCAAGCAGGGTGTACGAGGTTTGGCCGGACTCTGAGGCTCCCTTGATGTCGGATGCTTGCAGTGCTTTCCACTCGTCTTGCGTGACATCTTTGGGAATCGTCTTGGGGAAGAGCGGTTGCTCATCTTCATCCAGTTCGGCTGAAAATGAGCTGCCGACGTTGGCAAGGGTCAGAGAATTCAGCGCCCGCTCCAGCGCAAACTCAGGACTCTTCTCGCTCATCTCCCGAACCCGCTGCTGCAGATCCTCCATGACCTGTTTATCAACGTCGTCCGGTTTGTAGGCGACAGCCTCGATCCACTGCCCGTGCAATACCTGCAAACGCTCCTGATAACGCTGGCTCAGACAACTGACCTCTTCGCCACATCGATCACGCTCCTTCAGCCACTGACGCTGGGACTTTTTAACTTCGGCCTGCACCGGCGCAGCCTTCATCAACTTCCGGTAAGCCGCCCCCATTCGCGCATCCAGTTCATACAACGGCTTGTCTACGCAAATCGCCTTCTCCACAACACTCGTAGCCTTTGTGCAGTCCATTCCGCTCGCCAGTGCCTGCTGAAAAAACAGCAGCGCACAGGCCGACACGATGTAGCGTCCCTTGATGTACACGATTAATCCTTTGCCATTGGAAGTTGAGAACCGCCGCGCAGGGTAATCCTTGCGCAATGAATCTTGAACCCCGCTTCAAGAGAACCGCTGATCCGGCCGATAACCCGTTCGGTGACTTCAGAGTCGCGCGAAATCGCTTGATAGCGTTTGGCCGGCAGCTATTATCTGCGCGCCTGAATTTGCCCTCGGCCCATCTTCTTCAATTGCCTGGACATCCTCGATGCTGTCGTATCACCAAAAGAGTTTTCTGATCGTCGATGATTTCTCGGATTTCCGCAGTTCCGTGCGTTCGATGTTGCGCGAGCTGGGCGTCAAGGATGTGGACACCGCCGACACCGGTGAGCAGGCGCTGAAAATGTGCGCGCAGAAGTCCTACGATTTCATCCTCCAGGATTTCCACCTCGGTGACGGCAAGAAGAACGGTCAACAGGTGCTGGAAGACCTGATGATGGAGAAGCTGATCAGTCACGAAGCGGTGTTCGTGATGGTCACCGCCGAAACCAGTCAGGCGATGGTGCTCAGTGCCTTGGAGCACGAGCCGGATGCCTATCTGACCAAGCCGTTCAACCGAATCGGCCTGGCGCAGCGCCTGGAGCGTCTTGAGCAGCGCAAGACTTTGCTCAAACCGATTCTGCAGGCCCTCGACCGTGGCAAGCCGGTGGAAGTGCTCAACGCCTGCATTGCTCTGTGCAAGCAGGACATTCGCTATTCACCGTTGTGCCTGCGTTATCGCGCCGATGCTTTACGCGACATGAATCAGAACGAAGCACTTGAGCGCCTTTACGACAGCATCATCGCCGACCGCCCTTTGCCATGGGCGTTTGCCGGTTTGGGCAAGTTGTTGTTCAAGCGCGGGCAGGTCAGCCAGGCCAAGGGTGTTTACGAGAAAGCCTTGAAAACGTTCCCGATGATGCCGGCGCTGTATGACGGTATGGCCGACGTGTTGGTCGCCGAAGGTGATACCAAAGGCGCGCAGCAAGTGCTGGAGGAAGCCATTCGCCTGTCGCCGCTGGCGGTGCGTCGTCAGGCACTGCTGGGCAAACTGGCGATGGCCAACGAAGATTTCGAAACGGCTTCCCGCGCCTATCGGCAAGCGGTGAGTCAGGGCGCGCAGTCGCGCTTCAAGGATCCGGAAAGCAATCTGGGCCTGGCTCATGCGCTGATCAGCAAAGGCAGCGAGCGCGGCCTCGATACCCGCACGCGTCTGGAGATCAACACCACCCTCAGTGCCGTGGCCAAGGAAAACCCGACCGATCCGGGCCTGCAGATTCGTGCGCGTCTGATGAAGGCCACCAGCCTGCTTCTCAACGACGCAGAGACCGCCGAAAAACTCACCGAACAAGCACTGATGCGTCTCGACGGCATGGAGCAGTTCATGAGCCCCGAGGCAGCGTTGCTGGTTGCCAAGCAATTGCAGATGCTCGGCCAGGCCGAGGCGGGCACTTCGATGCTCAAGAGCTGTGCGGAAATCTACGGCGATGACCCGACGGTGATGAAAGACATCGCCAAGCTCACCGACGACCCGACTATTCTCAGCTCCAGTAACGCTGCCGCCGACCTCAACCGTCAGGGCGTGCGCGTGTACAAGACCGGCAACCTGGTGGAGGCCCGCGAGGTCTTCCGCAAGGCGCTGAAGATGCAACCGAAGAACATCAGTATTGCGCTGAACATGGCCCAGTCGCTGCTGCACGGCACCGACACCAATGTGCCGTCGGCGGAGCTGGAAGAATGTCGGGCCTGCCTGAAACTGGTAGGCCTGATGCCCGACACCGACGCGCGTTACCCGCGTTATCAGAAGCTGAAAAGCAAGGCGTTTGGCGAATGAACCAAGACGAGCAGGCACTGGATTTTTCCACGGTGATCGCCTCCACCGTGCACGACATGAAGAACTCCCTGGCGATGCTGATGCAAGCCCACAGCCAATGGCTGGCGCGTCTGCCCGAGGCACAGCGCCAAGGGACGGAGCAGGGCGTGATCGATTTCGAGTTCGCCCACCTCAACGGCATGCTGGTGCAGTTGCTCGGGCTGTACAAGCTTGGGGTGAATCAGATGCCGTTGCAGCCGGCCTATCACGAGCTGGACGATTTCATCGAGGCGCAACTGGCGGCCCATCAGGAAGTGTTCGCCAGTCGCGGAATCATCGCCACTTACGAAGTCGATCCGCTCAGTCCCCTGGGGTTTTTCGATCGTGAACTGATCGCCTCCGTGCTGGGCAACTGCATCAACAACGCCATCCGTTATGCCCGCGAATCGTTGCTGATCACCGTCAGTGACGAAGCCGGGCAATTGGTGCTGAGCATCAATGACGACGGCGACGGTTACCCGGCCGAGATGCTCGAGCGTCAGGCTGATTATGTGCAGGGCATCAATCACAGCAGCGGCAGTACCGGGCTGGGCCTGTATTTCGCTGGACGTATTGCTGGCCTGCATCAGCGCAACGGCGTTGGCGGGCGGACTGAAATACGCAATGGCGGACCGTTGGGCGGCGGCGTGTTCAGCATTTACCTGCCCTGACGCACGGCTTTTTGTTTGACGCTGCTTGAAATTCCGAACAGCCGAAGCCTATTTTGTCCGGGTCGCCGTTCGCGGCTCGCACAATAACAAGGATTGCGTCATGACAACCGATGGCCAGCGTTCACTCGCGCAGCGATTGACGGGCATTGATGAGATTGAATGTGTCACGCCGGATTTGAACGGCGTGCCACGAGGCAAGGTAATGACCGCCGAGGGCTTCCTCGAAGGGCGGCGTTTGCAGTTGGCTCGGGGGGTGCTGCTGCAATGCATCATGGGCGGTTATCCCGCCGCGAAATTCTATGGCAGCGATGACGGCGATCTGGCGCTGGTAGCCGATCCGGCGCAGATCCATCCGTTGCCATGGAGTGAAGAACCACGGGCCTTTGCCATCTGTGATGCCGACGAGCTGACCGGCGAAAGTTCCAACCTGTCGACCCGTGGCCAGCTCAAGAAAGTCATTGCCCGCTACGCAGCCCTCGGTCTGGCACCGGTGGTGGCGACCGAACTCGAATTCTTTGTGTTCGCCCCGAACACCGACCCGACCCAACCGTTCCAGCCGCCAGTCGGGCTCGACGGTCGTCGCGAGGACGGCCACTCGGCGTTCAGCGTCAGCTCCAACAACGGCCTGCGGCCGTTCTTCAGTGAAGTCTATAAATGCATGGCGGCCCTCGGTCTGCCGCGCGATACCTTCATGCACGAAATGGGTGTCAGCCAGTTCGAGATCAACCTGCTGCACGGTGATCCGCTGCTACTGGCCGACCAGACCTTCCTGTTCAAACACCTGCTCAAGGAAGTCGCGCTCAAGCACGGCCTGACCGTGGTGTGCATGGCCAAACCGCTGGCGCACACGCCGGGCAGTTCGATGCACATTCACCAGAGCATCGTCGAAATCGGCAGCGGCAAGAATGTGTTCAGCGACGCGGACGGTCAGCCGACCGCGATGTTCCGTCACTTCATCGGCGGGCAGCAGGCGGGAATGGCTGACTTCACTGCGCTGTTTGCGCCGAACGTCAACTCCTATCAGCGCCTGTGCCATCCGTTTGCGTCGCCGAACAATGCCTGTTGGTCCCACGACAACCGCGCTGCCGGCTTGCGGATTCCGGCCAGTTCGCCGGTGGCCCGCCGCGTAGAGAACCGTTTGCCGGGCGCCGATGCCAATCCTTATCTGGCGATTGCCGCGAGTCTGGCGGCCGGGTTGCATGGCATCGAACATGAGCTTGAGCCGAGCGAAGCAATCCAGGGCGAGTTCGAAGTACCGGACAATCTTTCGCTGCCATGCACCTTGCACGCGGCGCTCGAACGTCTGAAGCGCAGCCAGCTTGCCAAGGAACTGTTCGGCAAGGAGTTCATCGAAGGCTACGTCGCTTCGAAGACCATGGAGTTGACCAGCTTCTTTGATGAAATCACTCCCTGGGAACGGCGTGTTCTAGCAGCCCAGGCCTGACGTACCGTTGTCATCGGGCTATCGTTCGATAGCCCGATACTTACCGCAAGGAGCCGCTCGGAACGCCGATGCGCCAAATCTGGAAATCCTTTCGAGCGCTGTATTTCGCCTCGCTGATGATGTTGATCGGCTCGGGCCTTCTTTCTACTTATCTGGCTTTGCGTCTGGCTGCCGACCATGTCGACGGGTTGTGGGTCGGTGCGTTGATGGCGGCCAACTATTTCGGTCTGGTGCTGGGCGGCAAGATCGGTCACCGCCTGATTGCCCGGGTCGGGCATATCCGCGCCTACTCGGCGTGTGCCGGGATCGTCGGCGCGGCGGTGCTCGGTCATGGGCTGGTCGACTGGTTGCCGGCCTGGCTGGTGCTGCGGACCATCGTCGGCCTCGGCATGATGTGTCAGTACATGGTCATCGAGAGCTGGCTGAATGAGCAGGCCGACGCCAATCAGCGCGGTCTGGTGTTCAGCGGCTACATGATCGCGTCGTATCTGGGGCTGGTGCTCGGTCAGCTGATTCTGGTCATGCACCCGGGTCTTGGCCTGGAACTGCTGATGCTGGTCGCATTGTGCTTTGCCCTGTGCCTGGTGCCGGTGGCACTGACCCGGCGGATTCACCCGGCGCCGCTGCATCCGGCGCCGATGGAGCCGCGTTTCTTTATCAAGCGCGTGCCGCAGTCGCTGAGTACGGTACTCGGGGCGGGGCTGATCATCGGTTCGTTCTACGGTCTGGCGCCGCTGTATGCCTCGCAGCAAGGTCTGTCCACCGAGCAGGTCGGTCTGTTCATGGGTAGCTGCATCTTTGCCGGGCTGCTGGTTCAATGGCCACTGGGCTGGTTGTCCGACCGCTATGACCGGGCGTTGCTGATCCGCAGCTTTGCGCTGGTGCTGGCGCTGGCCGCATTGCCGTTGGCGATTCTGCCGCAGGTGCCGCTGGAAGTGCTGTTCATCGTTGGCTTCCTGTGTTCGCTGGTGCAGTTCTGTCTGTACCCGTTGGCGGTGGCGTTTTCCAATGACCATGTCGAGGGTGAGCGTCGGGTCTCGCTGACGGCGATGTTGCTGGTGACTTACGGCGTGGGAGCGAGTATCGGGCCGCTGGCGGCCGGGGTGCTGATGAAGCTGTTCGGGCCGCAGAGCCTGTACGCGTTCTTCACCTTTTTCGCGCTGGTACTGGTGTGGCGGATCCGGCCGAAAGCCGTGACCAATCTGCACCAGGTCGACGATGCGCCGCTGCATCACGTAGCGATGCCGGACAGCATGTCCAGTTCGCCGCTGGTGGCAGCGCTTGACCCACGGGTTGACGAACAGGTGGTGCAGGAGCAGATGCAGACGACGGTCGCGCCGGAGCCAGAGCCGACGCCTGACGTTGATGCCACCGTGGTGGATGAAGCACCGGAGCCGGACGTCACTGGGAACAAGCCTTGATCCACGCATAAAAAAAACGGGCAGTCACTCATCGGTGGCTGCCCGTTTTTTTTGCCTGAGAATCAGAGATCGTCTTTATCGAACCGACGCGCTTCGCGTTGCAGTTGATAAACGAAACGCTCGACGTTGCGCGCTGCCGGGCCGCTGATGTTGTGAAAGCGCAGGCCGGCAAAAGTGATATTGAGTTTTTCTTCGAAGTGCAGATAGCGCAGTTCGACCGATACCGGCTGGTTGCCGAACAGTGGCGCGGCGATCAGGCGATCGTAGACCTGACCCAGTTGCAAGCGGTCGGTGATATCGCCTTCAAAGCGCAACTTGCAACCCGTGGCCGAGATGTCCAGCAATTTGCCATCCAGCGGTGCCTTGAGCTTTTCGCCGCCGAGCACGACGCTGACCAGATCGGTCAGTTTCAGTGCGGCGCGAAAGGCGTTTCGGCGCTGGTGATAAACCACTTCGGTGGGCAGGTCGCCGGTGTAGAAGCGGTCGCCGTCGGAGTCCTTGATGCTCAGCGTCCCTGTACATTCCCAGGCAATGCGCACGCCATCATGAAAACCCTCAACCTTGAACGGTTCGCCTGCTTCCAGAAAACGTTCGCCGTCGCGCGGGATCATTTCATCAAGCTTGATCGAACCGTTTTCGCGATCGACTTCAATCAGGTAGCTCTGGAAACGCTGGCTGCGCTCGTGAAAGGTGATGATCAGCGGATCGTGGCTCTCTTGCAGCTGGCGCAGGTTGCTGGAGATCTCCAGAGGCGTGGTAAGCACCTTTGGTGGCTGCGGAGAGTCATCCGCGCTGAGGACGTTGGACACGTTAAATCAATCTCCAGACAAAATTTGACTACGGCTGGCCAGTATTTTGCCAGCATGTTTGGCGCGTTGATAGGGCGCAAGCATAGAAGAACGATTTACGCCTGACTGAGCGCGCGCGGTTTCTGCAGTTTGGAGAAGGTGCCGCTGGCGTCGTAGAGCGCGGGTGGCTCGCCACCGGTGAGGATCTTCAGCTGATTGGCCGTAGCGGCCTGCTGCATCACGATCGACTGGCCATTGCGGGCGTTGGTCGCCTGGCACTGGGCTATCAGGTCGGTCAGGACATCGCTCTGGCTCAGCAACTGGTCGCCGATGCTCGACTGGCTGGCGAGTTGCTCCAGACCATTGCGGTCGATCGGCAGATTGAGGCTGGCGAGAATTTCGCTGCGCTTGCGGCCATGCTGTTCGAGCAGAATGATCAGTGCCTGTTTGCTCGCCAGAATCTCTTCCAGCAGTGGCATGTCGCGACCGTGCAAGGCGAGGGACTCGGTTTGCAGTAACTCCAGCAATTGTTGCGCTGGAGCAAGGTCGTCGGTGATCAGTTGCAATAAATTAGTGTCGTGCATGGCTGGCCTTGGGTTTTAAGCGTCCAAAAGCCTGGCGCTGACCGAGGCCTAGCGCTGGGCTTCGAAGTTGAGCAGTTTGCTGGCTACACGGTTGCTGTCGACTTTATAGCTGCCATCGGCAATCGCTGCTTTCAACTCGGCCACGCGGGCTTTGTCGACGGCAGGCTGATCGCGCAGCTTGTCAGTGACCTTCTGCAACTGTTGAGCCTCATTGCTGAGGTGTACCGATTCCCCGCTTTTTGCGGTACTGGCCTGTTCGGCCGGGGTATTCAGCGGCGCGGAGGTGCCGGTTTCGGCGGTTTCCTTAGGCGTGCTGGTACGTGTACTGCCCGTAAGTGACGAGGAGCTGTTCAAACGGCTGAAATCGATGACCATGTTAAAAACCTCTGGGAATTTGGACGCTTGCCATGTTCTCGGCCATCCCCTGGAAAACTTTAGGCCCATTTACCAATGAGCTTTGCATGCGCCGTAGCAGATCCTGCTGCGGCACAGTTTAGGGAACAGCTCTGGTCAGCGCCAGTTTTCTGCTTGAATGCTCAGGGGCTTTTCAAATAACCGTTCACATCGCCGCTCACATCGCCACTTCCACCTGGCCGGGCGCGATGACCTGCGCCTTGATGACCCGCTGGGAGTTGAGGTTCTTCACTCGAATCTGTTCTTTCAGGCCGCCGTTGGACAGGGCTTCGCCCGGCATGCGCACGGCGAGGGTGCCGCTGCGGGCCGTGATCACGACCTGATCACCTTTGCGAACCACTTCCGCCTGTTCCATGTGCACCAGGGTCAGTACCTGGTCGGCGACCGTTGGTCGGGTTAATTTTTGCCCGATGGCTTCGTCCACCGACGTCAGGAAGCCCTGATTGATCTGACTCACATCGTGCTCACGCAAGGTCACATCCTGGGGCTCGATTATTCCGGCGCGCTTGAGGGGGCGCGTGGTGGTCACGACCTCGCGAAACAGGCGGACTTGAGCGGGCACGAACACTGTCCAGGGGGCTGCGCCTTCACAGCGGACCTTGACGGTCACACGACCCAAAGGGCGCCCCGGGCTTTCCAGAGAGGCTGTCAATTCCTTGTCGCACATGGGCATGCGCATGCGTGGATCGAGCTGCTTGACCTCGATTTCATAACGGCCTTCCGTTTGACTGGTAGCCAGATAGTCTTCTACGGTGAATTCAAGAAAGCCCTGAGTGACGCCGATAAGCATGTCAGGCAAGGTAACCGCATCAGCAACGGCAGGGCTGCCAGCGAAGCAGAGCCAAATGGCGGACACTGCACAGAGCCCTCTGCGGAGAGGGGATGTCAGGCGTCGGAAAAATGTCGTTTGAGCGTTCATACGAGTTAAAAAGCAAGCGCCGTGCCGTTTAGCAATGAATGTGCGTCGCAACAACACTTGGCGTTGGTGTAGGAGTCTGGGCATGGCTGGTGTAATGGATTCGGTGAACCAGCGCACGCAACTGGTGGGGCAGAATCGCCTGGAGCTGTTGTTGTTCCGTCTCGACGGCCAGCAGCTCTACGGGATCAACGTGTTCAAGGTTCGGGAAGTGCTGCAATGCCCGCAACTGACGCTGATGCCCAAGTCCAGTCCTGTCGTGTGCGGGGTGGCGAATATCCGGGGGGCGACCATTCCGATCCTTGATCTGGCGATGGCGACCGGCTCCGGTGCGTTGAAAGACAAGAACAGTCCGTTCGTGATCATTACGGAATACAACACCAAGACACAGGGTTTCCTGGTGCGCTCGGTGGAACGTATCGTGAACATGAACTGGGAAGAGATTCATCCGCCGCCCAAGGGCACCGGACGCGATCATTATCTGACCGCTGTGACTCGGGTCGACAATCAGTTAGTCGAAATCATCGACGTCGAGAAGGTGCTGGCGGAAGTTGCGCCGACACCGGAAGCGATTTCGGTCGGCGTAGTGGATGTCGAGACCCAGAGCAAGGCATTGTCGCTGCGGGTGCTGACGGTCGATGACTCGTCGGTGGCGCGCAAGCAGGTGACCCGTTGCCTGCAGACGGTCGGCGTCGAAGTGGTGGCGTTGAACGACGGCAAGCAGGCGCTGGATTACCTGCGCAAGCTGGTCGACGAGGGCAAGAAGCCGGAAGAAGAGTTCCTGATGATGATCTCCGACATCGAAATGCCGGAGATGGACGGGTACACCCTGACGGCCGAAATCCGTAGCGACCCTCGCATGCAAAAGCTTCATATCATCCTGCATACTTCGTTGTCGGGTGTGTTCAATCAGGCGATGGTCAAGAAAGTCGGTGCCGATGACTTCCTGGCCAAGTTCCGTCCTGATGACCTGGCATCCCGGGTAGTCGACCGGATCAAAGCAGCAGATATCAGCTAAGGGCCTTCTGCCCCTGGCGTTCAACACGATTTAAGAGGCGGCATCATTTGTCTACGGGTAATTTGGATTTCGAACAGTTCCGGGTCTTCCTGGAAAAAGCCTGTGGCATTTTGCTCGGTGAAAACAAGCAGTACCTGGTGTCGAGCCGTCTCAACAAACTGATGGAGCAGCAAGGCATCAAGTCCCTGGGTGAGCTGGTACAGCGCATCCAGACCCAGCCGCGCAGCGGTTTGCGCGAGCAGGTGGTCGATGCCATGACAACCAACGAGACCCTGTGGTTTCGTGATACCTATCCGTTTGAAGTCTTGAAGAACAAGGTGCTGCCCGAGGCGATCAAGGCCGCTCCCAACCAGCGTCTGCGGATCTGGTCGGCGGCCTGCTCGTCGGGTCAGGAACCCTATTCGCTGTCGATGTCGATCGACGAGTTCGAGCGGACCAACATCGGCCAGTTGAAGATGGGTGTGCAGATCGTCGCCACGGATCTGTCCGGCAGCATGCTGACCAACTGCAAGACCGGCGAGTACGACAGCCTGGCGATCGGTCGCGGTCTGTCCGCCGACCGCCTGCAACGCTACTTCGACCCGAAAGGGCCGGGGCGCTGGGTAATCAAGGCGCCGATCAAGAACCGGGTGGAGTTCCGCTCGTTCAACCTGCTCGACAGCTACGCAAGCCTGGGCAAGTTCGACATCGTGTTCTGCCGCAACGTGCTGATCTACTTCTCCGCTGAGGTGAAGAAGGACATCCTGTTGCGCATCCACAGCACGCTGAAGCCGGGCGGTTATCTGTTCCTTGGCGCTTCCGAAGCGCTGAACGGTTTGCCGGATCATTACCAGATGGTTCAGTGCAGCCCGGGGATCATCTACCAGGCGAAGTGATCAAGACCGGCAACACAAGAAACGGGAGTCCTCAGGGGCTCCCGTTTTTTTATGCCTGAAGATTTGCCGGCGGCAGAAAAGCGGCATCCGGCGGAAACCGGTTGCCGCTTTTCTGGCATTGCCGCGTTGCCGATTGCGGGCAAAGCCCCGTAATCCGGGGCTTTCTCAAACTGGCACGACGCTTGCTATATCCCAGTTACGAAAAATCCGGTCACCTGAAGGTCCCGACATGAGCATCAGCTTCGATAAAGCGCTCGGAATTCACGAAAAAGCCCTGGGCTTCCGCGCTCAACGTGCAGAAGTACTGGCCAACAACATCGCCAACGCCGATACCCCGAACTACAAGGCTCGGGACCTGGACTTCTCCAAAGTGCTCGAAGCGCAGAGCCAGAAGAACGCCAACGGCACCATCGCCCTGAACATGACCAACAGCCGTCACATCGAAGCTGAAGGTCTGGGCAATGGCGACGAGTCGCTGATGTATCGCACGCCGATGCAGCCGTCGATCGACCAGAACACCGTGGACGCCCAACTGGAACAGTCGAACTACGCAGAAAACGCCGTCGGCTTCCAGGCCAGCTTCACCCTGCTCAACAGCAAATTCAAAGGGCTGGTGTCAGCCCTGCGCGGAGAGTAATCCATGTCCCTGTCCAGCGTTTTCAACATTGCCGGCAGCGGCATGAGCGCCCAGACCACCCGTCTGAACACCGTGGCTTCGAACATCGCCAACGCCGAGACCGTCTCGTCGAGCATCGATCAGACCTACCGTGCCCGTCACCCGGTATTCGCCACCATGTTCCAGGGTGGCCAGAGCGGTGGCAGCAACTCGCTGTTCCAGAACCAGGATGCTGCCGGTCAAGGCGTGCAGGTGCTTGGCGTGGTCGAAGACCAGAGCAACCTCGAGGCGCGTTACGAGCCGAACCATCCGGCCGCTGACGCCAAAGGCTACGTCTACTACCCGAACGTCAACGTGGTGGAAGAAATGGCTGACATGATTTCCGCGAGCCGGTCGTTCCAGACCAACGCCGAAATGATGAATACCGCCAAAACCATGATGCAGAAAGTACTGACCCTCGGTCAGTAATAAGGGGCGACTGCCATGAGTGTTACCGATACCACCAGCGGCCTGGCGATGAACGACATACTGGCCAACTCTTCGAAGAAGACCAGTAGCACCACCAGCGGCGGCATTGCTTCGGCCACCAACAGCGCGACCGGCGGCCAGGCGCTGGGCAAGGATGCGTTCCTGCAACTGCTGGTAACCCAGCTGAAGAACCAGAACCCGCTCGATCCGCAAGACAACAGCGCATTTGTTGCCCAGTTGGCGCAGTTCAGCAGCCTTGAGGGTATTACCACCCTCAACAGCACCGTCAGCTCGCTGGCCGGCAACTACAACTCCTCGCAAGCCCTGCAGGCTTCGTCGCTGGTTGGCCGCAACGTGATCGTGCAGACCAACACTGCGCAGCTCGATGATCCGAGCAAAGGCCTGACCGGTACGGCGACTGTTCCGTCGTCCATTGCCGGCGGCACGGTGACCATTACCGACAGCAGCGGCAAAACCGTACGCACCATCGATCTGGGCAGTCGCGCTGCCGGCCCTGCCAGCTTTACCTGGGACGGCAAGGATTCGTCCGGCACCGTGGTGCCGGTGGGTACTTACACCTTCAAGGCCAACGCGTCGATCAACGGCACCGCGACGGATCTGGCGACTTACCTGCCGGCCACCGTCAACAGCGTGACGATCAGCCAGACCGGCGGCGAGCTGATGCTCAACCTGTCCGGCAAGGGCACCGTTGCCCTGTCCAAAGTACAAACCATTGGTATATAGAGCCGACTAACCGGCACAAAGGAGTGGAATATGTCTTTCAATATCGGCCTTAGCGGTCTCTATGCAGCCAACAAACAACTGGACGTGACCGGCAACAACATCGCCAACGTCGCAACCGCCGGTTTCAAATCGTCCCGTGCAGAATTCGAAGACGTGTACTCGTCGACCCGTCTGGGCAGCGGCAGCAAGGTCATCGGTAACGGTGTGCGCCTGGCCAACGTTTCCCAGCAGTTCACCCAGGGTGACATCAACAACACCGGTAACGTGCTGGACATGGGCATCAACGGTTCCGGCTTCTTCACCATGAGCAACAACGGCTCGATCTCCTACACCCGTGCCGGTACGTTCAAGGTCGACAACAACGGCTACATCACCAACACCGACTACACCTCGCGTCTGCAAGGTTACGGTGTGGACTCCAACGGCAAGATCATCAACGGCGTACTGACCGACCTGAAGATCGATACCTCGAACCTGGCGCCGAAGTCCACTTCGTCCGTGACGTCGACAATCAACCTGAACTCGTCGGAAAAGCCGATCGACCAGACCGCTTTCCCGTTCGATCCGGCCAAGCTCGAGTCGTACACCAAGTCGTTCAGCACGCCGATCTATGACACCCAGGGCAACTCCCACGTCATGGATCAGTACATGGTGAAAACCTCTGACAACACCTGGAAGGTTTACACCCTGGTGGACGGGCGCAACCCGGACGCAACCGGCAGCAACCCGGTCACTACGCCTCCAGTCGCGTCGACCCTGACCTTCGACAGTTCGGGCAAGTTGCTGCAGGTCAGCACGCCAAACCCGGCGGACCCGACCAACCCGATCATCAGCAGCGACTTGAAGCTCGCCAACTGGGTGCCGGGCACCGTGACCAACGGCGTCTTCACGCCTAACGGCGCAGCAGCCAACCCGGCGGGTGTGACCATTTCCCTGGCCAAGACCACTCAGTACAACGCTGACACCGCGCGTTCGATCCCGACTCAGGATGGTTATGCCACTGGCCAGATCACCAACCTGACTATCGACGGCACCGGTACGCTGTTCGCCAACTTCAGCAACAACCAGAGCAAGGCCATCGGCCAGGTTGCACTGGCCAGCTTCACCAACGAACAAGGCCTGCAGGCGATCGGTGGCACCAGCTGGAAAGAGACGTTCGCTTCGGGTGTTCCGGGCTACGATGCGCCGAAAACCGGTACGTTGGGTGAGGTGGTGTCCAACTCGCTGGAAGAGTCGAACGTTAACCTGACCAATGAGCTGGTTGATCTGATCAAGGGTCAGAGCAACTATCAGGCGAACGCCAAGACCATTTCCACTCAGAGCACTATCATGCAGACCATTATTCAGATGACCTGATTTTTGGCTGTACAGGGAGCCCCTCTTTTTGAGGGGCTTTTTTTTGTTTGGCATGGCGTCCTGGTGGACGGCCATGCTGTGGGGGGATTGGGTGAATATCCGTTGCTTCGGGTGTGGCGGCTGGCGGTTTCGCCCTTACGGCGAGTCCCTTTTTCAAACGCCAAAAAAGGAACCAAAAGGCTTGGCCCCTGCGTTCGGCACCTCGCTTTGGCTCGGTGTTCCTTCGTTCCGGGATTTATCCGGGGGCATCGCCTACGGTTTGCTTCGCTGCACCTCCTCTCGATGCATGCGGCTTCGCCGCACGGTCGCTGCGCTCCCACCCCCGGATAAATCCCTCCACTCAGCCTGCCGATGGGGCCGGCACGTCAAAAGCGGTACTCGAGCTAACGCTCATTGTGTTGAGTGGTGGGAAGCCAAAGCAGGAGCAGGAGCAGAGAAAGCAGGGGTGAGTTGTATGCGTTTCAAAACCCAAGTTCACCTCGGTATTTCATGTCGGCGTACCTCTCCCAAACACCTCGGTCGGTTCCCTCTCCCTCCGGGCGGTCCGACGTTTCGGGAGGGCTAGGGTGAGGGCGGCTTTTGCTTTTATCGCGGACAAAAGAAAACCCCCGACAAACCAGAAGTCTGTCGGGGGTTTCTCGTTCAGGCGTCTTGCGACGCCTGACTCGGCTCAGCTTATTGGCAAGCTTCGCAATCCGGCTCGTCGATGGCGCAAGCCTTTGGCACTGGAGCCGGGCCGGCAGGGGCTGCCAGGGCCGAGTCGTCGCCGTGGTTGCCACCGGCGGAAACAGCGTTGAGCTTGCCGGTGTTGATGGTCGACTTCTCGGTGCTGGTCGCGGCCAGGGCACGGAGGTAGTAGGTGGTTTTCAGGCCACGGTACCAGGCCATGCGGTAGGTCACGTCCAGTTTCTTGCCCGATGCGCCGGCGATGTACAGGTTCAGCGACTGGGCCTGGTCGATCCACTTCTGACGACGGCTGGCGGCGTCAACGATCCACTTGGTGTCCACTTCGAACGCGGTCGCGTAGAGCTCTTTGAGTTCTTGCGGGATGCGCTCGATCTGCTGAACCGAACCGTCGTAGTACTTCAGGTCGTTGATCATGACCGAGTCCCATAGACCGCGAGCCTTCAGGTCGCGAACCAGGTACGGGTTGATCACGGTGAATTCGCCCGACAGGTTCGATTTCACGTACAGGTTCTGGTAGGTCGGTTCGATCGACTGCGATACGCCGGTGATGTTGGCGATGGTCGCGGTCGGTGCGATGGCCATGATGTTCGAGTTACGGATGCCTTTCTGTACACGGGCGCGAACCGGTGCCCAGTCCAGGGACTCGGTCAGGTCGACGTCGATGTACTTCTGGCCACGTGCTTCGATCAGGATCTGTTGCGAATCCAGCGGCAGTACGCCTTTGGACCACAGCGAACCCTGGAACGTCTCGTACGAGCCGCGCTCGTCGGCCAGGTCGCAGGAAGCCTGGATCGCGTAGTAGCTGACCGCTTCCATCGACTTGTCGGCGAACTCGACGGCAGCGTCGGAACCGTAAGGGATGTGCTGCAGGTACAGCGCGTCCTGGAAGCCCATGATGCCCAGACCGACCGGACGGTGGCGGAAGTTGGAGTTCTTCGCCTGCGGTACCGAGTAGTAGTTGATGTCGATCACGTTGTCGAGCATGCGCACGGCGACGTCGATGGTGCGCTTGAGCTTGGCGGTGTCCAGCTTGCCGTCGACGATGTGGTTCGGCAGGTTGATCGAGCCCAGGTTGCAGACCGCGATCTCGTCCTTGTTGGTGTTCAGGGTGATCTCGGTGCACAGGTTCGAGCTGTGGACCACGCCGACGTGCTGCTGAGGGCTGCGCAGGTTGCACGGGTCCTTGAAAGTCAGCCATGGGTGGCCGGTTTCGAACAGCATCGACAGCATCTTGCGCCACAGGTCTTTGGCCTGGATGGTCTTGAACAGTTTGACCTTGCCCGGGTACTCGGTCAGGGCTTCGTAGTACTCGTAGCGCTCTTCGAAGGCCTTGCCGGTCAGGTCGTGCAGGTCCGGTACTTCGGACGGCGAGAACAGGGTCCACTTGCCGTCATCGAAGACGCGCTTCATGAACAGGTCAGGGATCCAGTTGGCGGTGTTCATGTCGTGGGTACGACGACGGTCATCACCGGTGTTCTTGCGGAGTTCGATGAACTCCTCGATGTCCATGTGCCAGGTTTCCAGGTAGGCACACACAGCGCCTTTGCGCTTGCCACCCTGGTTAACGGCGACGGCGGTGTCGTTCACGACTTTCAGGAACGGAACCACGCCTTGCGACTTGCCGTTGGTGCCCTTGATGTACGAACCCAGTGCACGCACCGGCGTCCAGTCGTTGCCCAGGCCACCGGCGAATTTCGACAACATGGCGTTGTCGTGGATCGCGTGGTAGATGCCCGACAGGTCATCCGGAACGGTGGTCAGGTAGCAGCTCGACAGCTGTGGACGCAGGGTACCGGCGTTGAACAGGGTCGGGGTCGAAGCCATGTAGTCGAACGAGGACAGCAGGTTGTAGAACTCGATCGCACGGTCTTCTTTCTGCTTCTCTTCGATCGCCAGGCCCATGGCCACGCGCATGAAGAAGATCTGCGGCAGTTCGAAACGCACGCCATCCTTGTGGATGAAGTAACGGTCGTACAGGGTCTGCAGGCCCAGGTAGGTGAATTGCTGGTCGCGCTCGTGGTTGATCGCCTTGCCCAGTTTTTCCAGGTCGAAGTCGGCCAGCACAGGGTTCAGCAGTTCGAACTCGATACCTTTGGCGACATAGGCTGGCAGGGCCTTGGCGTACAGGTCGGCCATCTCGTGGTGAGTGGCGCTTTCGGCGACGTTCAGGAAGCCCAGGCCTTCGGCACGCAGAGTGTCCATCAGCAGGCGGGCAGTCACGAACGAGTAGTTCGGCTCGCGCTCGACCAGGGTACGCGCGGTCATCACCAGCGCGGTGTTGACGTCGTTCAGGGCTACGCCGTCGTACAGGTTCTTCAGGGTTTCGCGCTGGATCAGGTCGCCGTCGACTTCAGCCAGACCTTCGCAGGCTTCGGTGACTATGGTGTTCAGGCGGCCCATGTCCAGCGGCGCGAGGCTGCCGTCGGCGCGGGTGATGCGGATCGACGGGTGCGCCTGGACCGGAGTCTCGGCGGTGGTGCGGGTGGCGCGCTCTTTCGAACGGGCGTCGCGGTAGATCACGTAGTCGCGAGCCACTTTCTGCTCGCCGGCACGCATCAGGGCCAGTTCGACCTGATCCTGGATTTCTTCGATGTGGATGGTGCCGCCCGACGGCATGCGACGCTTGAAGGTCGCGGTGACCTGTTCGGTCAGGCGGGCAACGGTGTCGTGGATTCGCGACGAAGCGGCAGCGGTGCCGCCCTCAACTGCGAGAAACGCTTTGGTGATAGCGACGGTGATCTTGTCATCGGTGTAAGGAACGACAGTGCCATTACGCTTGATCACGCGCAGTTGGCCAGGCGCGGTGGCGGCCAGATCCGAATTCGAATCGGCGGCCTGCGGCAAGGTGCCCTGCGGGTTCTCGCGAGTTGTGTCGGTTTGCATGGGTGTCTCCACGTTCTCTATGTTTGTTTGGGCACCATCACGGTGCCCACCGTTCCGTCCTGAAGCACTACAACCGGCAGTTGCCGGGTAACGACTTCGGGACAGTTCAGGAAGGGGGCCTTGTGGGCGCCGCTTCCATGCCGAAGTCTTCGGTTCGCGCGATACGCGTGAAACCGCATTCCGTTAGGGAGGCAGTTTCGGACTGCAACACCCGTACCGTTATCGCCGTGATCGGCTGGAAAACGGCAGCCATCCGCAGGAGCGGTTTGGTCTACTGAAAATCTGTTTGGTTCCACCCGACAATGGCAATAAAAAGGCTTGAATTCACTGCCGGGTTTGTGATTGGTTTTTTAACGCCAACCCCTACATGTAGGGTTTTTTTGAGCGCGGGCTACAAGATAATGCGTTTTGGGGGGCGATTGCAACGGACAGCCTGTGGATAACCCTGTGCGTAAATTGTGTGCGAAACAGGGAACTCCCGTGTAGGCCGCGAACCTGCTGAGCTAGACCGTTTATCACTGTTTTTTCTTCGGGAAAAACGCTTCAGCGGATTTTTAAGGGCGCGAACCCTATCACAGAATCCGAGCTTCTCCGAACGCATTTCCCGACTTGTTTTCTCGCTGTACGCCGTTTATACAATCGGCCCATGCACACGCATTCTTATCCTCCTTAAAGATGACAAAAAGACGGGAGGATCCTTCCTTTATAAGAAAAATCGGCAAGCAGAGGTCACCCGTGGAGCAAGAAGCCTGGCAGGTATTGATAGTCGAGGACGACCAGCGTCTGGCTGAACTGACCCGCGAATACCTGCAAGCCAACGGATTGCGCGTGGAGATCGAAGGCGACGGTGCGCTGGCGGCGGCGCGGATCATCAAGGAACAGCCGGACCTGGTGATCCTCGACCTGATGCTTCCCGGCGAAGACGGCCTGAGCATTTGCCGCAAAGTACGCGACAAGTACGACGGGCCGATCCTGATGCTCACCGCCCGTACCGATGACGCTGACCAGATACTCGGTCTCGATATCGGTGCTGATGACTACGTGTGCAAACCGGTGCGCCCACGGCTGTTGCTGGCGCGCATCCAGGCGTTGCTGCGACGCAGTGACACACCCGAGCCCGCTTCGGGCAACCCGCGCCGCCTGCAGTTCGGCCCTTTGGTGGTCGATAACGCGTTGCGCGAAGCCTGGCTCAGTGAAAGCGGTATCGAGCTGACCAGCGCCGAATTCGACCTGCTCTGGCTGCTGGTGTCCAACGCCGGGCGCATCCTGTCCCGGGAAGAAATCTTCACCGCACTGCGCGGCATCGGCTACGACGGCCAGGACCGTTCGATCGATGTGCGCATCTCGCGCATCCGTCCGAAGATCGGCGACGACCCCGACCACCCGCGCCTGATCAAGACCATCCGCAGCAAAGGCTACCTGTTCGTGCCGGAAGCCTGCGCAGACTTGCCGCTGTGAATTCGATCTTCCTGCGCATTTATGGCGGCATGTGCGCGGCGCTGATTCTGGTGGCGGTGCTCGGTGTGCTGGCGCTGCATCTGCTCAATCAGGTGCGCAGCGAGCAATACCGCGAGCGTCTGGCCCACGGCACGTTTTCGCTGATGGCCGACAACCTGCAACCGATGAACGAAACCGAGCGCCATCGCGCCTTGCTGGTGTGGGAGCGCCTGTTGGGCATTCCGCTGGCGCTGAAGACCTTTGCCCAGACTGACCTCGACCTGACCCAGCGTACCCGGGTGCAACGCGGGCAAGCGCTGGTCGAACAGACCGGCCCGCACGCGGCCAAGGTCTATCGGCTGGTCAGCGACAAGGATCAACTGGTGCTGGTGGGCGAGGTGCAGCAGATCAGCGAGCAACTGGCCCGGGCGACCATTTACCTGTTGGCCGATGAACTGGTGCGGGTGCCGGTGGGCGAGCAGCCCAAACGGCTAGCGCAATTGAAGCAGGACAAGGGGTTCGGTTTCGATTTGCGGCTGGTCACGGTCAGCGATGCCGACATGGACGAAGACCAGAGCCGTCGGGTGTCCGAGGGCGATACGGTGATGGCGCTGGGCAAGGGCGGTGATTCGATCCGGGTGTTCGCCGGCATGGTCGGCACGCCGTGGGTACTGGAAATCGGGCCGCTGTATCAGATGAACCCGTACCCGCCGGAATGGCTGGTGCTGATTGCGGCCCTCGGCCTGACCCTGATCGGCCTGATCGTCTATTTATTGGTGCGCCAGCTCGAACGGCGTTTGCGCGGGCTCGAAGCCGCTGCCACGCGCATCGCCAAAGGCAGCCTGGAAACCCGTGTGCCGGCCCGGGGTGCCGACTCGGTGGGCAAACTGGCGGCGGCGTTCAACGGCATGGCTGAGCACTTGCAGCAGTTGCTCGCCATTCAGCGTGAACTGGTGCGTGCGGTGTCCCACGAATTGCGCACACCGGTGGCGCGTCTGCGTTTCGGTCTGGAGATGATCGGCTCGGCCACCACCCCGCAGGCGCTGGAAAAGTACCGCGAGGGCATGGACCACGACATCGAGGACCTCGACAAACTGGTCGACGAAATGCTCACGTATGCCCGGCTGGAGCAGGGCTCCCCGGCGCTGACCTTCCAGCGCATCGACCTGGATGCGCTGGTCAATCAAGTGATCGAAGAACTGGCGCCGCTGCGCGCCGAAGTCACGGTACAGCGCGGCCTGTGTCTGTCGGCGGCGGATTGCGATGACGCCTGGGTCGAGGCCGAGCCGCGTTATCTGCATCGGGCCCTGCAGAATCTGGTGGGCAATGCCATGCGCCATGCGCGTTCTAAGGTCACGGTCAGTTATCAGGTGGGGCAAATGCGCTGTCGGGTGGACGTTGAGGACGATGGCCCCGGTGTGCCGGAAACCGCCTGGGAGAAAATCTTCACCCCGTTTTTGCGGCTGGATGACAGTCGCACCCGTGCATCGGGCGGACATGGTCTGGGGTTGTCGATCGTGCGCAGGATCATCCACTGGCACGACGGTCGGGCGCTTATCGGCAAGAGCAAGAGTCTGGGCGGGGCGTGTTTCAGCCTGAGCTGGCCGAGGAATCAGGAGCGGCGCTGAATCTCGCATTGGTCAAGCTGACCCATTCGCGAGCAAGCTCGCTCCTACAGGTCAGCGCGCTTCAGGGTGGGAGCGAGCTTGCTCGCGACACGGCCATTCCAAACAGTACAAACCTTCAGGCAGGAATGCTGACCAGACTCAGCAACTGCCCGTCCTGCACCCCGAATTGCGCATCGAGTTCGGTTCCGTTGCGCCATTCGCTGGAAAGGTCCGTCAGCAACCGCAAACGCACATGACCGTGCTCATTCCATTCCAGCACCTCGGCATGCTCGAAGTAGAAGCGCTGCTGCACGATCGGGTACAGCGCCTTGAACAGACTCTCTTTCACCGAAAAGGTCAGGGTCACCCACAACGCGATTCGATCCCGGGAGCCGGCGGCCATGCGCTGCATTTCCGGCGGGGTCAGGATCTCTCCGGCCAGTCGCTCGGCGCGTTCGGCGTTGAGCAGGTTTTCCAGGTCCATGCCCAGCCCGCGCCAGTGCTGCTTGTTGGCGACAATCGCCGCCGCACGGCCGGTGCTGTGGGTGATCGAGCCACAGATGTGTGACGGCCAAATGGGGGCGCGATCCTCGCCGATCGCCGGAACAGTGCTCGAGCCTTCCAATTGCTGCAACGCCGCCCGGGCGCAAATCCGCCCGGCAAGGAATTCCGCCTGCCGCTTGGCCACCGAACGCTGAATGCTCGGCGGCGGCTCGATGGCGCTGCGGCGGAAGTCATCACCGAGCAATTGCGAAGGATCGAAATGGGTGCTCAGCAGCACGGTGTCGGGCAACACCGTCGGCAAGGGCCAATGGGCATCGAGCGGGGTGCAGCAGGTGGGGAGGAAAGGGCTGGCAGTCATGTCGGCATTTTGCCGGTAAGCGTCAGGGCTGGGTAGTGGCAAGGTTTAAATCGGCGGCGCGATCATCGCCAGCAGGCTGGCTCCCACAAACGCTCACCATGCAAATGTGGGAGCCAGCCTGCTGGCGATGGTCGCGCCGCGATGTCTCTGCCTAACCAAAGATTTTCTTGAAGAACGCCTGCATGTCCGCCCAGGATTTTTCATCGGCGGCCTTGTTGTAGCCGATATCCGGGCCACCGTGGTCGCCGTGGCTCAGGCGATCCGCATCAGGATTGCTGAAGCCATGCTTGGCACCGTCGAGGCTGACGAATTGATAGTCGGCGCCGGCCTTGTCCATTTCTGACTTGAATGCCGTGACGTTGTCCGGGGTGACCATGCTGTCCAGCGCGCCATGTTCGACGAGGACTTTCGCCTTCACGCTACCCGGCGTAGCCGGAGTCTTGGTGGCCAGCGCACCGTGGAAGCTCACCACGCCGGCCAGCGGCACACCCTGACGCGCCGCATTCAGCACCACGCCACCGCCGAAGCAGTAACCGATGGCGGCGATTTTATCCTTGTCGGTCTGTGGCTGTTTCTTCAACAGATCCAGCCCGGCCTGAAAGCGCTTGCTGGCCGCATCGGCGTTCTGCGTGGCCGCCTGCATGAACGCCATCGCGTCTTTCGGGTGCTCGGTGTTCTTGCCTTCACCGTACATGTCGATGGCCAGCGCGCTGTAACCGAGCCCGGCGAGATCCCGGGCGCGGCGCTTGGCGTAGTCGTTCAGGCCCCACCATTCATGCACCACCACCACGCCGGGGCGCGGGCCCTTGATCGCGTCGTCGTAGGCGAAATAGCCGATCAGCTTCGTGCCGTCGGCACTCTGATAGGGGATTTCCTCGGTCTTGATCGCAGCCTGGCTGAGGCCGCTGAAGACAAGGAGGGCGAGGGTTAAAAGCAGGCGCATGATCGGGTCTCCTGACAATAAAGGGTCAAAACAGCCTAGTTCATTTCATTCAGGTCAGGTTCAGAGAGCGTTCAGGGGCGGTACAGGGGAGGGTCAGTAACCTTGCGCCATACCCGAAGAGCACAACTGAGGAACACTCAATGACTCGTTTGAACAAACTGCTGCTGGCTTTCACCGTCATGAGCGCAAGCATCGCCGCCCATGCCGACACCACCACCAACTTCGCCGGCCTGACCTTTGGCCAGACCAGCGACAAGATCAAGAAATCCAACGCCCTGAACGACAACCTCGGCCATCCGGACGCCACTGCGGCCATCGACGGCAACAACACCTACGGCCTGCGTCTGGGTCAGCAAAACAGTCAGGGTCGCTACTACGCCACCTACGACAACGTGTCCGGCTCGCACAATGGCATTAAACTGCGCCAGGAAAACCTGCTGGGCAGCTACGATCTGTTCTACCCGGTGGGTAGCAGCACCAAGCTGTTCGGCGGTGCCACGGCCGGTCTGACCAAGTTGACCCAGGACTCGCCGAGCTACAGCCGTGACAGCGACATCGGTTACGCCGTCGGCGGCCAGTTCGGTGTGCTGCAGCAAGTCTCGCAGAACACCTCGGTCGAACTCGGTTACCGTTACCTGCGCAGCAACGCCAGCACTGAGATGAAAGAGAGCGGCGGCAGCAAGCAAGGCTCGCTGGACTTGACCAGCAGCGCCCAGACTTACCTGTCGGCCAACTACGCTTTCTAAAGCGCGGTTTGCCCTGGCCCCTGTGGGAGCTAGCCTGCTAGCGATAGCGTCCTGACAGTCGACATCATGGTCGGTTGTCAATTCGCAATCGCTAGCAGGCTAGCTCCCATAGGCGGTTGTCTGGAGATTTCGTTTTACCCGGGAGAAGGTTATGAAACTGTTGGTCGTCGAAGATGAAGCGCTGTTGCGCCATCACCTGCAAACCCGCCTGACGGAAAGCGGTCACGTGGTCGAGTCCGTGGCCAACGCCGAAGAGGCGTTGTACCAGACCGGGCAATTCAACTTTGACCTGGCGGTGATCGACCTCGGCCTGCCGGGCATGGGCGGGCTCGACCTGATCCGCCAGTTGCGCTCGGGCGGCAAGACCTTTCCGATCCTGATCCTCACCGCACGCGGCAACTGGCAGGACAAGGTCGAAGGCCTGGCCGCCGGCGCCGACGATTACGTGGTCAAGCCGTTCCAGTTCGAAGAACTCGAAGCGCGGCTCAATGCGCTGCTGCGCCGTTCCAGCGGTTTCACCCAGTCGACCATCGTCGCCGGGCCGCTGTTGCTCGATCTCAATCGCAAACAGGCGACACTCGATGAACAACCGCTGGCGTTGACCGCTTACGAATACCGGATCCTCGAATACCTCATGCGCCATCACCAGCAAGTGGTGCCCAAGGATCGGTTGATGGAGCAGTTGTACCCGGATGACGACGAGCGCGATCCGAACGTGATCGAAGTGCTGGTCGGCCGACTGCGCCGCAAGCTCGAAGGCCCGGCCGGGTTCAAGCCGATCGACACCGTGCGCGGTCTCGGCTACCTGTTCAACGAGCGCTGCACTTGATCCGTTCCCTTCGCGTCCGGCTGATGCTCGCCGCCACCACCCTGGCGGTGTTGTTCATGCTCGCGTTGCTCCCGGCAATGCAGGGCGCGTTCAGCCTGGCGCTGCAGGACTCGATCGAGCAGCGGCTGGCGTCGGACGTCACGACGCTGATTTCTGCTGCGCGTATCGAAAACGGTCGGCTGGTGATGCCGAATCAGTTGCCGGACGAGCGATTCAATCTCGCCGATTTCCGTCTGCTCGGTTACATCTACGACCGCGAAGGGCATCTGGTCTGGCGCTCGAAAGCGACGCAGGAAGAGCAGATCAATTACAAACCGCGTTATGACGGTCTCGGCAATGAGTTCGCGAGGATTCGCGAGGCCAACGGTCAGGAGTTTTTCGTCTACGACGTCGAGGTCAAACTGCTCGGCGGCAAGAGCGCGGCTTTCAGTATTGTGGCCCTGCAACCGGTGCGTGAATACGAAATCACCCTCGAAGGTTTGCGCGAGAATCTTTATCTCGGCTTTGGTGCGGCGTTGCTGGTCCTGCTCGCTCTGCTGTGGATCGGTCTGACCTGGGGCCTGAAAGCCTTGCGCCGGCTCAGTCAGGAGCTCGATGAAATCGAAGGCGGAACGCTCGAAAGCCTGAGTGAACAGCACCCACGCGAACTGTTGCGCCTGACCGGTTCGCTCAACCGCCTGCTGCACAGCGAGCGTCAACAGCGCAGCCGTTACCGCGACTCCCTCGACGATCTGGCCCACAGTCTGAAAACCCCGCTGGCGGTATTGCAAGGTGTCAGCGAAGACATGGCCCAGCGCCCCGAAGACCGCGATCAGGCGTGGGTGCTGCAAACCCAGATCGAACGCATGAGCCAGCAGATCGGCTACCAGTTGCAACGCGCCAGCCTGCGCAAAAGCGGTCTGGTGCGCCATCAGGTGCGCCTGCGTCCGGTGCTGCAAAGCCTGTGCGACACGCTGGACAAGGTCTACCGCGACAAACACGTGCGCGTCGCCTTCGATCTGCCGGAGCACTGCTACGTGCCGATCGAGCAGGGTGCCTTGCTGGAAATGATGGGCAACCTGCTGGAAAACGCCTACCGCCTGTGCCTGGGCGAAGTGCGTATCAGCGTGCGCGAAAGCCACTCAGGAAGCGAGCTGTGCATCGAAGACGACGGCCCCGGTGTGCCCCCGGATCAGCGCGCACGGATTCTCGAACGCGGCGAACGCCTGGACCGCCAGCACCCGGGGCAGGGCATCGGGCTGGCGGTGGTCAAGGACATCATCGAGAGCTACAGCGCGAAACTGACATTGGGCGATTCGCCGATGGGCGGGGCGGCGTTCAGGATTCATTTTCCGGCGGTGTGACGGCCTACTGCTCCTGCGCCCGATAAGCCCCCGGCGTCAGCCCCGTCCACTTCTTGAACGCCCGATGAAACGCCGACGGCTCGGAAAATCCGAGCTGTTCGGCGATCTGTTGCAATGACAGATCCGCTCGCCCCAGGTGATAAATCGCGATGTCCCGCCGCAACTGATCCTTCAGTTCCTGAAAACTGGTGCCTTCCTCGCGCAGATGCCGGCGCAGGGTTTGCGGGCTGATATGCAGGTGCGCGGCCACGGCTTCGAGGTCCGGCCAGCGTGCGCTGTCGTGGCTAAGCAAGCGCCGCAGCCGGCTGCTCAGGCTGTTGCCGTCGTCCGGGCGTGACAGCAGGTCGGCGGGGGAGCGTTCGAGGAAATGCTTGAGGGTGCGTTCATCCTGTAACAGCGGCATGTGCAGATAACGACTGTGAAACACCAGGCTGCTGTGCGTTGCCGAAAATTCCAGCGGGCAGGAAAACAGCAGATCGTATTCCGCTCCGTGCGCTGGTTTCGGGTAGCTGAAGCTCGCCTGTTCCAGGCGAATCCGCTGGCCGATCAGCCAGCTGCCGAGGCGATGCCAGATCACCAGCAGGCTCTCGCTGAGAAAGTGATCCGGATCCCACAATTGCGCATCGTCGAGGCTCAGGCGCACCCATTCGTCTTCATGGGTCAGGGTCAGACGCGGGGCTTCGGGGAATAGGCTATAAAACAATAAGCCGCGTTGCAGAGCCTTCTCCAGGCTGCGGCAATGAATGATGGCGTGGCACATCATGGCGAAGCTGCCGGGTTTGCTCGGCGCATTGCCGAAGCCCAGGTATTCGTCGTCCAGGGCCAGCCACAGGTTCTGGATCAGTTGGGTGAATTGCTCCGGGGCGATCCGCGCGCGCGGCTCGTCGAGCAGTTCGGGGCTGATGCCCAGTTGCTGCAGCAGGTCCGAATAGTCGTAACCCGAGCGCCGCGCGCCACCGAGGGCGGCGCGGGCAAAGTGACTGGCGATGGTGCGTTCGCGCATGAGCGGTAGATCCTTCCTCTGGCGACCGATGGTAGCGGCTGCCTTTGATCGGTAACAAGGCGGATTTCCGCCAAATTGTAGGACGAGGTCGGGCGAGTTGGCGGAAATCCGCCACACTTGAGTAACCGGTTAGTGACAAAAAAATACCCGCATCCCCTGATATCAAAAGGCTTGCAGCGATTTGCACCAAAGTGGCACGACGTTTGCGATAAGAGCGACAGAAGCGTGCGCCTAGCCGGTCCGGAAAAGCGCCGTTCGACACAACAAATCCCTCCAGTGCAGGAGGGTTCGCAATTCAAGTGTCGCGTTCAACAGATGGATGTTGCCGCGCGGGACTCTTGAGGAACTTTGCAATGACGACTCGTCAGCCACTGTACAAATCCCTGTATTTCCAGGTGATCGTCGCAATTTGTATCGGTATCGCGCTCGGCCACTATTACCCGCAGTTCGGCGTGGCGGTAAAACCGCTGGGTGACGGGTTCATCAAACTGATCAAAATGATCATCGCCCCGATCATCTTCTGCACCGTCGTCAGCGGCATCGCTGGCATGCAAAGCATGAAATCGGTTGGCAAGACCGGCGGTTACGCACTCCTGTACTTCGAAATCGTTTCGACCATCGCCCTGCTGGTCGGCCTGATCGTGGTCAATATCGTGCAACCGGGCAACGGCATGCACGTCGATGTCAGCACGCTGGACGCCTCGAAAGTCGCGACCTATGTGCAACAAGGTGCTGACCAGAGCGTCGTCGGCTTCCTGCTCAACGTGATCCCGAACACCATCGTCGGCGCGTTCGCCACCGGTGACATCCTGCAAGTGCTGATGTTCTCGGTGATCTTCGGTTTCGCCCTGCACCGCCTGGGTGCCTACGGCAAGCCGATCCTGGACTTCATCGATCGCTTCGCCCACGTGATGTTCAACATCATCAACATGATCATGAAGCTCGCGCCAATCGGTGCCTTCGGTGCGATGGCGTTCACCATCGGTGCCTACGGCGTCGGCTCGCTGGTGCAGCTGGGTCAACTGATGATCTGCTTCTACATCACCTGCCTGGCGTTCATCCTGATCGTGCTCGGCGGTATCGCTCGCATGCACGGCTTCAGCGTGCTGAAGATGATCCGCTACATCCGTGAAGAACTGCTGATCGTGCTGGGTACTTCCTCGTCGGAATCGGTACTGCCACGCATGCTGATCAAGATGGAACGTCTGGGCGCGAAGAAATCGGTAGTGGGTCTGGTGATCCCGACCGGCTACTCGTTCAACCTCGACGGCACCGCGATCTACCTGACCATGGCGGCCGTGTTCATCGCTCAGGCGACCGACACCCACATGGACATCACTCACCAGATCACCCTGCTGGTGGTGTTGCTGCTGTCCTCCAAAGGTGCAGCCGGTGTGACCGGTTCGGGCTTCATCGTACTGGCCGCCACCCTGTCGGCCGTAGGTCACCTGCCGGTGGCCGGTCTGGCGCTGATCCTGGGTATCGACCGCTTCATGTCCGAAGCCCGCGCCCTGACCAACCTGGTCGGCAACGCCGTTGCAACCATCGTTGTGGCCAAGTGGGTCAAGGAACTGGACACCGACGTACTGGACGCCGAGCTGGCGTCGGGCGGTCGCGGTATCATCGATACCCGTCCTGAAGATGACCTGGGCGTGGCCGAAGGCCCGACCCCGAGCAATGTGAAGTAAGCATCGCTTGCATGGGAAAACCCGCTTCGGCGGGTTTTTTCTTGCCTGCTGTTTGAGCGCAACGGTCAGCGCAACTGATGGATCCGGTAATTGCCCCATCGCTGATGGCTGCCTAGGCTGCATGCATCGTTGATGGAGATCGCCCATGTCTGCACCGCTGGCCTCACTGAAGATTCTGGATTTCTCGACCCTGCTGCCGGGGCCGTTCGCCTCGCTGTTGCTGGCGGACATGGGCGCCGAAGTGCTGCGCATCGAATCGCCGACCCGCCTCGACCTGCTGCGGGTGTTGCCGCCTCACGATCACGGCGTCTCGGCCAGCCATGCCTATCTCAACCGCAACAAGCGCAGCCTGGCGCTGGATCTCAAACAGCCCGAGGCGCTGGAGCTGGTGAAGCAGTTGCTGGCGGATTACGACATCGTGCTGGAGCAGTTCCGCCCCGGTGTGATGGAGCGGCGGGGGCTGGGTTACGAGGCGCTGAAGGCGATCAATCCGAAGTTGATTTATGTGTCGATCACCGGATACGGCCAGACCGGGCCGTACAAGGATCGCGCCGGCCACGACATCAACTATCTGGCATTGGCCGGGCTCGCCAGTTACACCGGGCGCGCCGACAGCGGGCCGTTGCCGCTGGGCATGCAGGTGGCGGATGTGGCGGGCGGTTCGTTGCACGGGGTGATCGGTCTGTTGGCGGCGGTGATTTCCCGCCAGCAGACCGGGCTGGGCACCCATCTTGACGTGAGCATGACCGACTGCGCGTTCAGCCTGAATGCCATGGCCGGTGCCGGGTATCTGGCTTGCGGCGAGGAACCGGGCTGGGAAGATCAGATGCTCAATGGCGGCAGCTTCTATGATTACTACCGCTCCCGTGACGGGCGCTGGATGTCGGTGGGCAGTCTGGAACCGGCCTTCATGCAGCAACTGTGTGCGGCGCTGGGGCGGCCGGAACTGGCGGCGCAGGGCTTGTCACCCAAACCCGAACAGCAACGGGCGCTCAAGGACGCCTTGAAGGTCGAGTTCGAGAAGCATGACTTTGCCGAACTGTGCGAGCTGTTCGCCGGGATCGATGCCTGTGTAGAACCGGTACTGAACCTGGGCGAGGCGCTACAGCATCCGCAACTGCAGGCGCGGGAACTGGTGACGCAGGTGCCGCGTGGGGATGGTTCGGCGCAGGCGCAGATGGCTTGCCCGCTGAAGTTTTCCGAGGCGTTGCCGCCGCCGCGGCATGTCGGGGCGGCGCTGGGGCAGCATACGGATCAGGTGTTGGCGGAGTTGGGGTTGAGCCTTGGGCGGATTGCCGAACTGCGCCGAGCCAAGGTGATTCTCTAGTGCCTGTTGCGGCCTCTTCGCGGGCAAGCCCGCTCCCACAGGTATTTGTGCCGTACACAGACCTTGTGAACACACCGGACACTGTGGGAGCGGGCTTGCCCGCGAAGAGGCCCGGCCAGACAGCACAAAGTCCGGGTTACTCGACCCGCATCTCGCCACTGAACACCAAAGTGTTCCGGCATCGGCGGCACAAATAACGCCGTCCCTGCCGGACCAGGCTATGGCGCTGCGCCGAAAACGGAAAATCGCTATCCGCACACGGGCACTTATAGATATAGCGGGTCACGCTGCGGCGTTTGACTTCATAGGTATGGCAACGGTCCGGCGGCAATTCGTAAACGCCGCGCATGATCAGTTGCCACTCCTCGCCGTGGGGCTGGATGCGGTCGCCGAACAGTTGATGGGCGATCAGGTGCGCGACTTCGTGGGCCACGGTCTGCTTGAGGAAATGTTCGGTGTTTTCCCGGTACAGCTGCGGATTGAAGCGCAGCAGGTTCTCGTGCAGATGCGCGACCCCGGCTTTTTGCCCGCGCAGCTTGAGGCTCACCACGGGGCGTTTGAAGGGACGTTTGAAAAAGGATTCAGCGAGTTGGAAACAGTCTTCGACGCGGGTATTGAGTTGCTCGGGCATGCTTGATGGATCTCCAGAGGCGTCGAGTATGCCGCAACCCCGCAGCGTTGCGAATCGTCGAGCTGCCGAATGGTCGTCGCTCTTTTTCTACCGGCACGAGAAGGCCGCCTCGCGGCGGCCTGTGTTGGCGGATCTTGTTCTTCTCGGCAGTGCAGCCAGCTAATTTGTGTAGACGGGCCCCACGCCCAGTCCCCAGACAATCACGGTAAACGCCATGATGGCGACCAGCACCACCAGACCCACCGCCAGCACCGAGCTGGAAAACAGGAAACCCTCGTCGGACGGAATGTTCATGAAGGTCGGCAGCCCCACATACAACAGGTACACCGTGTAGCAGATGGCCGCCGTGCCGACGATCATCCCCAGCCACATGTGCGGATAGAGCGCCGCCAGCCCGCCGACGAACAACGGTGTCGCGGTGTAGGTGGCAAATGCCACGCAACGGGCCAGGCTCGGGTTGGCATCATAGGTGCGGGCCATCCAGTGCACAAACGCACCCATGACCGCGACCCCGCCGAGCATCGCCAGATACGACATGATCGTCATCCACAACGCGCTTTCGACGGTGAGCATCACCGGTGCGCGGTTGCCGATCACCCAGCCGACCTGGGTCGTGCCGATAAACGCTGAGACAGCGGGGATTGCCGCCAGAATCAGCGTGTGTGTCAGGTACATGTGGCTGATGCTTTCCTCTTGGTCGCCACGGATTTCCTTCCATTCCTGATCGGGGTGGGTAAAAAGTCCCACTACGTGATGGATCATGCCAGTCACTCCTCTCGTTATTGCCATCGCCCCCCAGCGGAGCGCCTACGGGCCAATGTGGCCGAGCAAATACAGGTCTTCAGATTGTGTGCGACCTTATGTCGCAGTATAGAAAGGTCTTAACCGCACAGGTGATAGGGGCTTAGAGCAAATCGCGCTGTAAAACTTCGGGGTAATCGCGTCGGGGTCTGTGCAAACGGGCATTTGAGGGGGCGACAACCTGTGGCCACAAGCCCAGTGTTTTTGCGTAAAATGCCCGCCTTTCGTCACACCTCACGGATTTCGCGTCATGGGCACTCTTACGGTCAACCAGAACAAACTGCAAAAGCGCCTGCGCCGTCTGGCCGGCGAAGCCGTCACCGACTTCAACATGATCGAAGACGGCGACAAGGTCATGGTCTGCCTGTCCGGGGGCAAGGACAGCTACACCATGCTCGACGTGCTGATGCACCTGCAGAAGGTTGCACCGATCAAGTTCGAGATCGTCGCCGTGAACATGGACCAGAAGCAGCCGGGTTTCCCCGAGCACGTGCTGCCGGCCTACCTGAAAGAGCTGGGCATCGAGTACCACATCGTCGAGAAGGACACCTACTCGGTGGTCAAGGAGCTGATCCCGGAAGGCAAGACCACCTGCTCGCTGTGCTCGCGCCTGCGTCGCGGCACGCTGTACACCTTCGCCGACGAAATCGGCGCGACCAAAATGGCCCTCGGTCATCACCGCGACGACATCGTCGAGACGTTCTTCCTCAACATGTTCTTCAACGGCAGCCTCAAGGCCATGCCGCCGAAGCTGCGCGCCGACGACGGACGCAACGTGGTGATCCGTCCGCTGGCCTACTGCAACGAGAAAGACATCCAGGCCTACTCGGACTTCAAGCAATTCCCGATCATCCCCTGCAACCTCTGCGGTTCCCAGGAAAACCTGCAACGTCAGGTGGTCAAGGAAATGCTGGTGGACTGGGAACGCAAGACCCCGGGCCGTACCGAAAGCATTTTCCGCAGCCTGCAGAATGTGATCCCGTCGCAACTGGCTGACCGTAACCTGTTTGACTTCACCAGCCTGAAGATTGATGAAACCGCTGCTTCGCGATTCGTTAACGTCGTAAACCTGTAAACACCGTCACTGTGGGAGCGAGCTTGCTCGCGAAGGCGTTCTGTCAGCCGACATCAATGTTGAATGACGCACCGCTTTCGCGAGCAAGCTCGCTCCCACATTGGTTTTTCGTTTCATTCAAAAGGAGAGGGCATGCGCGACTACAAGTGGCTGCACGAATACTGTTTGAACCGCTTCGGTTCGGCGGCTGAACTGGAAGCCCATCTGCCCGTTCCCAAGACTCCGGCGCAACTGCGCAAGATCAGCGACGACCGTTATCTCTCGACCATGGCTCTACGGGTGTTTCGTGCCGGGCTCAAACACAGCCTGGTGGACGCCAAATGGCCGGCTTTCGAGGAAGTGTTCTTCAAGTTCGACCCGGAAAAAGTCGTGCTGATGAGCGCCGAACACCTTGAGCGATTGATGCAGGACGCGCGGATCATCCGCCACCTGGGCAAACTCAAAAGCGTGCCGCGCAATGCGCAGTTCATTCTGGACGTCGAGAAAGAGAAGGGCAGCTTCGGCGCGCTGCTCGCCGACTGGCCGGAGACCGACATCGTCGGTTTGTGGACCTACCTGAAAAAGCACGGCCATCAATTGGGTGGGTTGTCGGCGCCACGTTTTTTGCGGATGGTTGGCAAGGACACGTTCGTGCCGAGCTACGACGTGGTCGCGGCGCTGAATGCTCAGAAGATCGTCGACAAGGTGCCGAGCAGTCTGCGGGATCTGGCCACCGTGCAGAACGCGTTCAACCAGTGGCATGAAGAGAGTGGCGGACGGCCGATGAGCCAGATCTCGATGATGCTCGCTTATACCGTTAACCATTAAGACCGAGCTGCTCCATTCGCGAGCAAGCCCGCTCCCACAGGGGAATGCATTCCAAATGTGGGAGCGAGCTTGCTCGCGAAGGCGTCCGCTCAGGCGGCGCTGATCTCGCCTTCGCCCGCCAGTTTGCGGTTCAACTGATACCGCCACCGCACATACAACAACGCCGAGCAGAACACCGCCAGACTGGCGATCATCTCCAGCACGCCGAACAGCTGCCGGCTCGGGTCATACGCGGCCAGTGCGCCCTTGATGAAATACAGATTCACCACAAAGCACATCCACGAATGTCCCCGTGCGCTGCCCATGATTATGCCCGGTGCGAGCACGATCCACGGGATCAGCTCGATCAGCAGAATCACCCACGGCCGCGCGCCGTGCAGGTCGGCGAACACCAGGTAATAAGCGGCGAGCAGTCCGGCCAGGCCGAAAAAGCACAGTAGACTGATCACCCGCATCGCCCGTACCCGTGACTCCAGCCACTCGACGGCGGGCAGGACTTTCGGCTTTCTGGCCATCTCAGTTCCCCAGTTTCTGGGCCGTCTTGGCCAGGCGTGCGCCGAGTGCGCGGCACAGCGCCACTTCGTGCTGATCGAGACCGCTTTTGCCGTCAGCCCCGGCGTGATGGCTGGCGCCGTACGGCGTGCCGCCACCCTGGGTTTCCAGCAGCGCCGATTCGCTGTAGGGCAGGCCGGTGATCAGCATGCCGTGGTGCAGCAGCGGCAGCATCATCGACAGCAGCGTGGTTTCCTGACCGCCGTGCAGGCTGGCGGTGGAGGTAAACACCCCGGCCGGTTTGCCGACCAGCGCGCCGGTCAGCCACAGGTTGCTGGTGCCATCGAGGAAGTACTTGAGCGGCGCGGCCATGTTGCCGAAACGAGTCGGGCTGCCGAGGGCCAGGCCGGCGCAGTTCTTCAGGTCATCCAATGTGGCGTACAGCGCGCCTTCATCCGGAATGTCCGGCGCCACGGCTTCGCACTCGGTGGAGATCGCCGGCACGGTGCGCAGGCGCGCTTCGAGACCGGCCTGCTCGACGCCCCGTGCAATCTGCCGGGCCATCTCGTTGGTCGAGCCGCTGCGGCTGTAATACAGAACCAGAATGTACGGCGCACTCACGGCAACAGCTCCAGGATCTGCTCCGGTGGACGACCGATGACGGCTTTGTCGCCGGCTTCGAGAATCGGTCGCTCCATCAGCTTTGGATGCGCCGCGATCGCTTCAATCAATTGTTTCTCGGTGAGACTGGCATCGGCCAGGTTCAGGGTCTTGTATTCGTCTTCGCCGGTGCGCAGCAGTTGCCGTGCGCTGATGCCAAGCTTGCCGAGCAAGGCCTTGATCTGCGTGGCGTCCAGCGGGGTTTCGAGGTAGCGCACCACGGTCGGCGTCAGGCCACGGGCTTCGAGCAGTTCGAGCGCACCGCGGGATTTCGAGCAGCGCGGGTTGTGATAAAGCGTCAGATCGGTCATGGGCGGGTCGCTTCTTGCGTAGAGTGGCGGCTATTCTAACTGTGCAGCGCGCAATCCAGAACCTTGGGAGGCGATGGGTCGCAGGCGCATTCAATTTTTCACAAGGAACACGACATGACACGGGCACTGGCAGCGGCATTGACGATCATCGGGGCGTTGATGCTGGGGGGCTGCGGTAACGACTACGGCATCGACCAGAACGGGCAGAAAGTGGCGTCCGAGCGCCTCGACAAACAATGGGTCGTTCTCAACTACTGGGCCGAATGGTGCGGTCCGTGCCGCACGGAAATCCCGGAACTCAATCACCTGGCCGACGAGCTCAAGAGCAAGAAGATCGGCGTGTTCGGGGTCAACTTCGACAACGTGCAGGGTGAAGAGCTGAAGAGCGCCAGCGAAAAACTGGGCATCAAGTTCACCGTGCTGGCGCAGGATCCGGCGGATCTGTTCGAACTGCCGCGCAGTGAGGCCTTGCCGGTGACCTACATCATCGACAACAAGGGCAAGGTGCGGGAACAGTTGATGGGTGAGCAGACGGCGGCGGGGGTGATGGCAAAGCTTGAGGCGTTGCAGGCGACCAACTGATCCACCTTGGCTGATCGTCGCTGATCGTTCCCACGCTCTGCGCGGGAACGATTCGAAGGATCAGCCCTCTTCCAGCCACCAGCGCAACGGCTTGCCTTCGGCAGGCCAGAAGCGCATCTGCTCGATCGGCGAGATGTCCCAGCGTTCCACGTGTTCCAGGGCCTGGAGGAAGCGTTGCTCCTGCTCCATCAGCGCCGGTGCGCAGAGTTTGCGGGTCTTGCCGATCTTGCCGAAGCTCAGTTTGTCACCGTCAAGAGTGTAGGGCGCGAACCAATGGTTGCAGCCGCCATTGCCATACGCGCGGCCATCATCGCCTAGGGTCACGGTCAGGTGGCTGTAGTCCATCAACGGACGCTCGCCGATCCATTCCAGGATGTAGCTGCGGTTCTGTTGCAGTTGCACAGGCTCCGCGGCGCAACCCATCAGGCCGGCGCCGACAGCGGCGGTCAGGGCCAGGTGTTTCATCACGCCGGCTCCTGGCATTTCGGGCACAGGTGCTTGTCGCCGACAGCTTTCCAGCCCAGTTCCGCGATGCGTGCCGTGGCGGCCGGTTTTTCCGCAGGCTTGCCCAGCTTGGCGTCCACCGCGAATTCGAAGCTCAGCTCCTTGGCGCAGCTGTCGCAGTTGACCTGCCAGGTATGGATCGCCAACTCACCGAACACCGGGCCGGTGGTCATGGCAGTCCATTGACCCGGCGGGTTGATCAGGTGGCGGACGGTGTCGACGGTCAGGCGCATGGACAAGTCCTTGCTGCCTTTGAGGGTCACGACCAGCACGTCGCCGATGCGGATCGAGCCACCGTTGCCGGTGACCTGATAACGGCCCGGAACCAGGGCGCGGCATTCGGTGAGGGTGTGTTGCGGGTTCATCAGGGTGTAGCGGAAATCGTGTTCGACCATGGGTCCTCCAAATATGCGCGACATGCTAGCACGGGCTTGATTGCAGAATGATGCGCGCGTGCGACCTTCGATCAGGTTCAAATCGACACCGCAGTCGTGGCAAACTGCCGCCTTCATTTTCAAGGAACGGAACATGGCGCTGATCGAATGTTATGAATGCAAGCGGAGCATCAGCTCCGAAGCCACGGCGTGCATTCATTGCGGAGCTCCGATGGCTGATGCGCAGGCTCCTCACGCCCAAACGGGCGCGTCGACGATTTCCTTTGGCAGCCTGCCGCGTAACAAGGCAGTGCCCGAGGCCCACGTTCCGCCGCCGGCCCCCGAACGGCCGAAGATCATGCCGGCCGCTGCAGGGCGACGCCGTCGTACGCAAGCTGTCGAGCCGGTGCTGAACCCGGACGGTTCGCGCCCGGTGGAAGGCTGGCTGAAGATCATGGCGTTTTTGATGCCGCTGGTGTTTGTCTGGTTCCTGCTGCGCAGCGGGCACTCTTTCAAACAACGTTTACTGGGGTTCGGCTGGCTGGCGCTGTTGATCCTGTGTGTGGCGATTACCCCGACGCCGCCTCCGGTCTGAGTCCAATCGTTCAGCCTTCGACCTGGTTCTGCGGCGTGCCTGCCGCCCAGGTCGCGATGTTGTGCAAGGTGGTCGCGGCAATCGCGCCCAGCGCCTCATGGGTCAGGAATGCCTGATGCGCGGTGACGATCACATTCGGGAACGTCAGCAGCCGCGCCAGCACGTCGTCCTGTAGCGGCAGATCGGAGCGATCTTCGAAAAACAGCTGCGCTTCCTCTTCATACACATCCAGTCCCAGATAACCGAGCTGGCCGTCCTTCAGGGCGTCGATCAGCGCGGGCGTGTCCACCAGACCGCCGCGCCCGGTGTTGATCAGCATCGCCCCCGGTTGCATGTGCGCCAGCGAATCGCGGTTGATCAGGTGTTTGCTCTGTTCGTTGAGCGGGCAGTGCAGGCTGATGATCCGCGCTTGCGCCAACAGATCCGGCAGGCTCAGGTAGCGCGCGCCCAACGCTTCGACGGCAGGGTTCGGATAAGGGTCGTAAGCCAGCAGTTCGCAGCCGAAGCCGTGCATGATTTTGGCGAAGGTCGCGCCGATCTGCCCGGTGCCGACGATGCCGACGGTTTTGCCCACCAGATCGAAACCGGTAAGCCCGTGCAGGCTGAAATCGCCTTCGCGGGTGCGGTTGTAGGCGCGATGCAAGCGCCGGTTGAGGGCGAGGATCAACGCCACCGCATGCTCGGCCACCGCATGGGGCGAGTAGGCCGGTACGCGCACGACGGCCAACCCCAGGCGTTTGGCGACGGCCAGGTCTACATGGTTGTAGCCAGCCGAACGCAAGGCGATCAGGCGAGTGCCGCCGGCAGCCAGACGTTCCAGCACCGGCGCGCTCAGGTCATCGTTGATGAACGCGCAGACTACTTCGTGATGTTCGGCCAGCGCTGCGGTATCGAGACTGAGCCGGGCTGGCTGGAAGTGCAGTTCGATCCCGGCCGGGCAGTCGGCGGCGAGGAAGCTGTCGCGGTCGTAGGTCTGGCTGCTGAAAACGATCGTGCGCATGAAATCCTCCTGGAGCATCGACGCGGGCGCAAATCACCCGCGACAACTGTAGCCGCGTCGGCGTTGATCGGCATTGCCGTGGATCAGGCGCTGATCTTCGCCTGGGCCGCCAGACGATTGATCGCCCGTTCCAGCTCGTCCAGCGCGGTCGAGGCCTTGGGGTCCTGCTGCTTGAGCAGGGTTTCGCTGCGCTGGCAGGCTGCGCGCAATTGCGGCACGCCGCAGTAACGGGTGGCGCCATGCAGACGGTGCACCCGCTCCAGCAGACTGTTCTGATCCTGATGGTCGCGGGCGGTGCGGATGGCTTCGCGGTCGGCCTCGAGCGAAGCCAGCAGCATCGCCAGCATGTCTGCCGCCAGATCCGCCTTGCCGGCGGCCAGGCGCAAACCCTCTTCGTGATCGAGTATCGGCAGTTCCTGATTGCCCAGCAGGCTTTCACCACCACGGTCCGGCGCCTGATTGCGCAGCGCAAGGCCGGTCCACTTCAGCACGACCTGCGCCAGTTGCCGCTCGCTGATCGGTTTGGTCAGGTAGTCGTCCATGCCGCTTTGCAGCAGTGCGCGTTTTTCGTTGGCCATGGCGTGAGCGGTGAGGGCGACGATGGGCAGCGGCGTGCAGTGCCGTTCGCTTTCCCACTGGCGAATCGTTTCGGTACTTTGGCGTCCGTCCATGCCGGGCATCTGCACGTCCATCAGCACCAGATCGAAGGTTTCGTTCTGCACCGCCTTGACCGCGGCATAACCGCTTTCCACGGCCAGGACCTTGGCGCCCATGTCTTCGAGCAGCGTCTGCACCAGCAACAGGTTGGCCGGGTTGTCGTCGACGCACAGCACTTTCGGCGCGCGGCTGGACAACGGTTCGCCCGGTTCGCTGCGCGACTGGCGCGGGTTGACCATGTCCGACAATGCCCGCCGCAGTTTGCGGGTGCAGGCCGGTTTTGACTGGAGCTGGCTGTGGGGGTTGGGTACGGACAGATGAAACAGCGTCAGCTCAGTGGTGGGGCACAACACCAGTACCCGGCAGCCGAGGTGTTCAAGATCCCAGATGTGCTGGTTCAGGCGCTCAGGTGGCATGTCGTTGCTGGTGATGCCGAGTACCGCAAGATCGATCGCCTGGTCGGTCTGATGGGCTCCGGTAACACCGTTTGTCAGGCTTTCCAGAGTGTTGAACGGGGTGACTTCCAGGCCGCAGTCTTCCAGTTGATGCTGCAGGGCCTGACGTGCCAGTTCATGATTCTCCAACACCGCCACCCGACGTCCGAGCAACGGCGCGGCGGGCAAATCTTCGGCGTCGTCGCGGGTCTTGGGCAGACTCAGGCTGATCCAGAATTCGGAGCCTTCACCCGGCGTGCTGTCGACGCCGATCTCGCCGCCCATCTGTTCGATCAGCCGTTTGGAAATCACCAGCCCGAGCCCGGTGCCGCCAGGTTGGCGCGACAGCGAGTTATCGGCCTGACTGAAGGCCTGGAACAACGCACGCACATCCTGGTTCGACAAGCCGATGCCGGTGTCTTGAATGCTGATGCGCAGTTGCACGCTGTCTTCGTGCTCTTCCTCAAGCATTGCACGTGCGACGATCGTGCCCTCACGGGTGAACTTGATCGCATTGCTCACCAGGTTGGTCAGGATCTGCTTGAGCCGCAACGGATCGCCGACCAGCGACAGCGGCGTGTCGCGGTACACCAGACTTACCAGTTCCAGCTGCTTGGCGTGGGCTGCCGGGGCGAGGATGGTGAGCGTGTCCTGCAACAGATCGCGCAAATTGAACGGGATGTGATCGAGCACCAGTTTGCCGGCCTCGATTTTCGAAAAGTCGAGGATCTCGTTGATGATCCCCAGCAGGCTGTCGGCGGATTTTTCGATGGTGCCCAGATAATCGAGCTGACGCGGGGTCAGCTCACTTTTCTGCAACAGATGGGTGAACCCGAGGATGCCGTTGAGCGGCGTGCGGATTTCATGGCTCATGTTGGCGAGGAACTCGGACTTGATCCGGCTCGCTTCCAGGGCCTCCTTGCGGGCCAGGTCCAGCTCGATGTTCTGGATCTCGATGGTTTCCAGGTTCTGGCGCACGTCTTCGGTGGCTTGATCGACGCTGTGTTGCAATTCTTCACGGGCGTTTTGAAGCGTGCCGGCCATACGGTTGATGCCGGACGCCAGTTCATCCAGTTCCTGACTGCCCAGCGGCGGCAGGCGGGTTTCCAGGTGACCGTCCTTGAGCTGCGCGACGGCCTGTTTGATCTGGCTCAGCGGACGGTTGATCGTGCGACCCATGCGCAACGCCAGCAGCGCGGCACCGGCCAGACCCGCCGCGATCAGCAGCAGGCTGGCGAACAGGCTTCGGTAACCGCGCAGCAGCATACCGTTGTGCGACAGCTCCAGCTCGACCCAGCCGAGCAGGCGGTCTGACTCTTGCGGGATCAGCTCACCGGCGAGGTTGCGGTGTTTGCCGAAGACCGGCAGCAGATAACGGGTCGCGTCGTTGCCGCTGCGCCGCAGCAATTGCGTGCTGTCACCGCTGGGGGCCTGATTGAGCATGGTCGGACCGGCATGAGCCAGTGGCGAGCGGTCGGGCGCGAGAAAGGTCACCGCGCGCACATCCGGTTGTTCAAGAGACTGGGTGGCGATGCGCTCCAGCAGTTCGCTGTCGCCGTGCCCCATGGCCGGTGCCACCAGCGGAGCCAGTTGCTCGGCGATCATTTCGCCGCGCTGCATCAATTGGGCTTGCAGGTCGGCCTGCTGTGTCCAGGTGAAATAACCACCCAGCACCAGTGCCATCAGGCTGGTCGGCAACAGGGTCAGCAAAAACACGCGACCTTTGATTCCCAGTTTCTTGAGCACACCTATCTCCTGCATCCCGCTGATCGTTGACTCACACGTGCGTCCGGCACGCGGTATCGGCGCAGTGTAGCGATTTGCTGGCGGGCAATCTTGGGAAAAATGATGTCGTCGTTGTTCACTCGCAGGCCGGTCATCTGTCCGACAGGTCAAGCTTGGGTTGCCGGGCGCCGGGCAATCTTGAATAATCGCCCAACTGAGAATTATTTGCAGATAGTCATGACTCCTGTCTCTATTGGCCAACCCCGCATTCTTTCCATCGAAGACGATCCCGTCCTCGGTGCCTATGTCCATGAACAACTGGGCCGCAGCGGCTTCCAGGTCACCTGGTGCCAGAACGGCAGCGAAGGCCTGAGCATCGCCCGGCGCCAGTCGTTCGATGTGGTGTTGATGGACATTCTGTTGCCGGGGCTCGATGGTCTGAACGTCCTGACCCAACTGCGTGAGAGCCATTCCACGCCAGTGTTGCTGATGTCAGCCCTCGGTGCGGAGGCCGACCGTATCAGCGGATTCCGCCTCGGCGCTGACGACTATCTGCCCAAACCCTTCAGCATGGCCGAGCTGCATGTGCGGATCGAAGCGATCCTGCGCCGGGTCGCCCTCGACCGTCGCCCGGCTGCCATCGCTCCGGTGGTGCCGGTCGGCGGGCTGCGTTTCGATGACGAGCAGTGCGACGTGTTTTACCTCGATCAGCCCGCCGGCCTGACCCGCAGCGAATACCGCCTGCTGGAAACCCTCAACCGCAACGACGAGGAAGTGCTGAGCAAGGCCTTCCTTTATCAGCATGTCCTGCAACGCGGTTATGCGGCCCACGACCGCAGCCTCGACATGCACATCAGCCAGATCCGCCGCAAACTCAAGTCGGTCGGCTACACCGAGCGGGAAGTGCGCACGGTGTGGGGCAAGGGTTACGTCCTGAGTGCCGTCGATGAAGGTGTCTGACCTGCCGGGGCGGCACTCGCTGTTCTGGAAACTCGCCTGTCTGCTGGTGGCGTTCTGTCTGCTGATGATCTGGCTGAGCTGGTCCTGGGGCCGGTACATGGAGGAGCGCAACCAGTTCCTCTCCGATGAGGCCCGTGGCACGTTGACCCGTTACGCTGCCGAGGCCGAGCGGGCGTGGCGCGAGGGTGAGCGCGCGGGTGTCGACAGCTGGTTGCAGAGCATGGAATTGCGCGAGGCCGGCTGGGTGGGTGTGATCGGCGGCAACCTGCAATCGCTGAGCAGCGATCCGTTGAACGATCAGGAAATCCAGCACCTGACTTTCCTGCGAGGTCTCGACTGGCCGATTCACAAGAAAGGTCGACCATGGCTGCGCGTGCCGTTCCCCACAGACCCGGCTGCCGGCATTCTGGTGATCGAGTTGCCCGAGAGATTTTTGCCGGGGAAATATCGTGTGTTCTGGCGGGTCATCACCAACGGTGTGATTCCTGGTCTGTTCACGTTGTTGCTGTGCGTTGGGTTGTACCGTTTGTTGGTTGTCCCGCTGAACAACCTGCGTGAACAGGCCAACGCCTGGCGCGCCGATCAATTGAATGTACGGCTGTCGAGCGGCATCACCCAGCGCCCGGATGAGCTCGGCGAACTGGCCCGGGCCTTCGACTCGATGTCCGAACGCCTGCAATCCACCGTGGCCCTGCAACAGCAACTGCTGCGCGACCTGTCCCACGAACTGCGCACGCCCCTGAGCCGGTTGCGGGTCGCCAGCGAAAGCGAGCAGCAGCTGCAACCGTTGCGCGAGCGCATCGGTCGCGAAGTCGACGTGATGCAACGGCTGGTGGAAGACACCCTGCAACTGGCCTGGCTCGATACCGAGCGCGGACCGTTGCCGGACGAAGCGATCCAGATTCAGGCGCTGTGGGAAATGCTCACCGAAAACGCCTGCTACGAAAGTTGCTGTCCGGTGGGGCAGTTGGAGTGCGGAGTGGAAGCTTCCTGCTGGGTACGCGGCAATCTCAACACCCTGGCCCAGGCGCTGGAGAACATTCTGCGCAACGCCATTCGTCATTCGCCACCGGGCGGCATCGTGCGGCTCGACGGTCGACGGGATGGCGATTACTGGCACCTGTGGCTGGAGGACGAGGGCGGCGGCGTGGCGGAAGCGGATCTTGAGCGGATCTTCTCGCCCTTCATCCGCCTCGACGGCTCGCGGCCGGGAGACGGTGGGTTTGGTCTGGGGCTGAGCATCGCGAGGAACGCGGTGCAACGTCAGGGCGGAACCCTGTGGGCGGAAAACGGCCCGTCGGGATTGCGCTTGAATCTGCGGTTGGTGGCGGATGACAGTGCTGTCGCTCCCGACGCGATCGCTGGCAAGCCAGCTCCCACCGTGGACGTGAGTCGCCCGCAGATTGTTTGAGCTGCACAAGAAAGTGTCAGCGCCGCTGACACTATTTTAAAAGTCGCACCACTGGCGCGACTTTTATTGCTTATTCCAAGAAACCATAAGCACCACACTTTGCGTGATATGGCCTGCGCAGGTTTGCCGGTATGATAGGCGCCCCCGCTGTCCGGATTGCGAAAAACGCCATGACCTTGCAGTACCCAACCATCGCCGATTGCGTCGGCAACACGCCGCTGGTGCGTTTGCAGCGCCTGCCCGGTGTCACCAGCAACACCCTTTTGCTCAAGCTCGAAGGGAACAACCCGGCGGGTTCGGTCAAGGATCGTCCGGCGCTGTCGATGATCACCCGTGCCGAGTTGCGCGGGCAGATCCACGAAGGCGATACGCTGATCGAAGCGACCTCGGGCAACACCGGGATCGCCCTGGCGATGGCCGCCGCGATCAAGGGTTACAAGATGATCCTGATCATGCCGGACAACTCCAGTGCCGAACGTAAAGCGGCGATGACCGCTTATGGCGCGCAGCTGATTCTGGTAAGCCAGGAAGAGGGCATGGAAGGCGCTCGCGATCTCGCTCAGCGGATGGAAGCCGAAGGCCGTGGCAAGGTGCTGGATCAGTTCGCCAACGGCGACAATCCTGAAGCGCACTACACCACCACCGGCCCGGAAATCTGGCGTCAGACCCAGGGCTCCATCACCCATTTCGTCAGCTCCATGGGCACCACCGGCACCATCATGGGCGTGTCGCGCTACCTCAAGGAGCAGAACGACAACGTGCAGATCGTCGGCCTGCAACCGATGGAAGGCTCGGCCATTCCCGGCATTCGCCGCTGGCCGCAGGAATACCTGCCGAAGATCTATCAGGCCGAGCGCGTCGACCGCATCGTCGACATGGCGCAAAGCGAAGCCGAAGACGTCACTCGTCGTCTGGCCCGCGAAGAAGGCATTTTCTGTGGCGTGTCCTCGGGCGGTGCGGTGGCTGCGATGCTGCGCCTGTCCAAAGAAGTTGAAAACGCGGTGATCGTCGCGATCATCTGCGACCGTGGCGACCGTTACCTGTCGACCGGCATTTTCGACGCGCCCAACTGATGGCCAAGCACGAGAGAGGCCTGCGCTTCCAGCCCACCGGCGGCAGCAAGGCCCCGCAAATCCCGACCGGCAAAAAGCAGCGCTTGAGTATCGAGCGCCTGGCCAATGACGGTCGCGGCATCGCGTTTTTTGAAGGCAAGACCTGGTTCGTCCTCGGCGCCCTCGCCGGTGAAGAGGTCGAAGCGCGGGTGCTCGGCACCCACGGCAAAGTGGTCGAGGCGCGCACCGAGCGCGTGTTCAGCGCCAGTGAATTGCGTCGTCCCGCACCCTGCCAGCACGCCGGCCGTTGCGGCGGTTGCAGCGTCCAGCATCTGCCCCACAACGAACAGCTTGCCCTGAAACAGCGCATGCTCGCCGAGCAGTTGTCGCGGGTCGCCGGTGCCGAACCCGAGGAATGGGCGGCGCCGTTGACCGGCCCCGAATTCGGCTACCGTCGCCGCGCCCGGATCGCCGTGCGCTGGGACAGCAAGGCCAAAAAACTCGAAGTCGGCTTCCGGGCCGCCGGCAGCCAGGACATCGTTGCGATCAGCGAATGCCCGGTGCTGGTACAGCCCTTGCAGCCGATCATGACCCGCTTGCCGGAGATGCTTCGTCGCTTGAGCAAACCTCAGGCGCTGGGGCATGTCGAGTTGTTCAGTGGCTCGTCACTCGCCGTTCTGCTGCGTCACATGGCGCCGCTGTCCGAGGCCGACCTGACGATCCTCAAGGATTTCTGCGCGTTTCATGAAGCGCAACTCTGGCTGCATGGCGAAGGCGAACCGCAGCCGGTAGATGATGCACAGTCGCTTGGTTACCGCCTGGAACAATGGGATCTGCAGCTGGCCTATCGGCCGGGGGACTTCATTCAGGTCAATGCCGGGGTCAACGAGGCCATGGTCGCGCAAGCGCTGGACTGGTTGAAACCGACGAGCGATGAACGCGTACTCGACCTGTTTTGCGGTCTGGGCAACTTCGCTTTGCCGTTGGCGAAAGCCGCGCGTGAAGTGGTGGCGGTCGAAGGCGTGCAGACCATGGTCGATCGCGCGGCGGCGAACGCCGCTAGCAACAATTTGCATAACACAAAGTTTTTTCAGGCCGATTTATCCCAGCCTTTGACCGATGCCCAGTGGATCGGAAACGGCTTTTCTGCGGTACTCTTGGACCCACCGCGCGACGGTGCTTTCGAGGTGGTGCGCAAGCTGGCGACCCTGGGCGCCGAACGGTTGGTGTACGTGTCGTGCAACCCTGCAACTCTGGCGCGCGATACGGTCGAATTGATCAAGCAGGGCTACCGGTTAAAACGTGCCGGGATTCTCGATATGTTTCCTCAGACGGCGCATGTCGAGGCCATGGCGTTATTTGAAGCGAGCCAGGATGGCTCGTCTGATCCGACTGGTCGTCCGTAGCGCTCGCATTGGCCCCGCGAGCGCGAACGGGCATTGAAGGTCAGTGATTTGACGCATTGAATCTGCGTCGTAGGGAAGGTAAAGCAAGATGGTACAGGTGAGAGCACACCAGCCGATCAACACTGACGGCAGTATCAATCTCGAGGCTTGGCTCGATCATGCGGTCAGTGTCGATCTAGCACTGGATCGCGAAGCCTTGAAAGAGGCCTGCGAGTACGCTCGCCAGGCCGAGCAACAGTCCAATGCGGCGAAGAATCTCTGGTCCGAAGGCAGCGGCAGTTTCAGCACGGGCCTCGAGATCGCCGAGATCCTCGCCGACCTCAAGCTCGATCAGGATTCGCTGGTGGCGGCGGTTCTCTATCGCGGCGTGCGCGAAGGCCAGATCGAACTTGCAGCGGTCAGCCAGCGCTTCGGCCCGGTGGTCGCCAAACTGATCGACGGCGTGCTGCGCATGGCGGCGATCAGTGCCAGCCTCAGCCCTCGCCAGTCGATGGTCCTCGGCACCCAGGGTCAGGTGGAAAACCTGCGCAAGATGCTGGTGGCGATGGTCGACGACGTGCGTGTCGCGCTGATCAAGCTCGCCGAACGCACCTGCGCGATCCGCGCGGTGAAAACCGCCGACGACGAAAAACGTAACCGGGTCGCCCGGGAAGTGTTCGACATCTATGCGCCGCTCGCGCATCGACTCGGCATCGGTCATATCAAATGGGAACTGGAAGACTTGTCCTTCCGTTACCTGGAACCCGATCAATACAAACAGATCGCCAAGCTGCTGCACGAACGGCGGCTCGATCGCGAGCGTTTCATCGCCGACGTGATGACCCAGCTCAAGGACGAATTGCAGGCCACCGGCGTCGAAGCCGACATCAGCGGCCGGGCCAAACACATCTATTCGATCTGGCGCAAAATGCAGCGCAAGGGTCTGGAGTTCAGCCAGATCTACGACGTGCGTGCGGTGCGCGTGCTGGTGCCGGAAATGCGCGACTGCTACACCGCGCTCGGCATCGTCCACACCCTGTGGCGGCACATCCCGAAAGAGTTCGACGACTACATCGCCAACCCGAAAGAGAACGGCTACCGCTCGCTGCACACGGCGGTGATCGGTCCGGAAGGCAAGGTGCTGGAAGTCCAGATCCGGACCCATTCGATGCACGAAGAGGCCGAGCTCGGCGTCTGCGCGCACTGGCGCTACAAGGGCACCGACGTCAAGTCCGGCTCGAACCACTACGAAGAGAAAATTTCCTGGCTGCGTCAGGTCCTTGAGTGGCACGAAGAGTTGGGCGACATCGGTGGTCTGGCCGAACAGCTGCGGGTCGATATCGAGCCGGACCGGGTCTACATCTTCACCCCGGACGGTCACGCCATCGACTTGCCGAAAGGCGCGACGCCGCTGGACTTCGCCTACCGCGTGCACACCGAAATCGGTCACAACTGCCGTGGTGCGAAGATCAACGGGCGCATCGTTCCGCTCAACTACAGCCTGCAGACCGGTGAACAGGTCGAGATCATCACCAGCAAGCACGGCACGCCGAGCCGTGACTGGCTGAACCCGAACCTGGGCTACGTCACCACGTCCCGGGCGCGGGCGAAGATCGTGCACTGGTTCAAGTTGCAGGCGCGCGACCAGAACGTCGCGGCGGGCAAGACCCTGCTCGAACGCGAACTCAATCGCCTTGGCCTGCCGGCGGTGGATTTCGACAAGCTGGCCGACAAGGCCAACATGAAAACCGCCGAAGACATGTTCGCCGCCCTCGGGGCCGGCGACCTGCGACTGGCGCAACTGGTGAATCTGGCGCAACAACTGGTCGAGCCGGAACGCGGCAACGAACAGCTGGAACTGATTCCGCGCAAGGCAACCGGCTACAAGCCGGGCAAGCGCGGCGACATTCAGATCCAGGGTGTCGGCAACCTGATGACCCAGATGGCCGGCTGCTGCCAGCCGTTGCCGGGCGATGCGATCGTCGGTTACATCACTCAGGGCCGTGGCGTGAGCATTCACCGTCAGGACTGCGCTTCGGTGCTGCAACTGGCCGGGCGCGAGCCGGAGCGGATCATCCAGGTCAGCTGGGGCCCGGTGCCGGTGCTCACCTATCCGGTGGACATCGTCATCCGCGCCTACGACCGTTCCGGTCTGCTGCGAGACGTTTCGCAGGTGCTGCTCAACGAGCGGATCAACGTGCTGGCGGTCAACACCCGCTCGAACAAGGAGGACAACACCGCGCTGATGTCCCTGACCATCGAGATCCCGGGTCTGGACGCGCTGGGGCGGTTGCTGGGGCGGATTTCCCAGTTGCCGAACATCATCGAAACGCGGCGTAACCGGACTCCATGAAACCGATCTACAGCCTTGAAGACCTGCTGCACCTGATGAACCGTCTGCGCGACCCGCAGTATGGTTGCCCGTGGGACATCAAGCAGACTTACGCGACCATTGTCCCGCACACCCTTGAAGAGGCCTACGAAGTCGCCGACGCCATCGAGCGCGGCGACTTCGACCACTTGCAGGGTGAGTTGGGCGATCTGCTGTTTCAGGTGGTGTATTACAGCCAGCTGGCGCGGGAGGAGGGGCGGTTCGAATTCGCCGGCGTGGTCGACAGCATCACCCGCAAGCTGATCCGTCGCCATCCGCACGTGTTTCCCACCGGTGATCTGTATGCGCCGCTGGACGTGCCGCGTCTGAACGAAGATCAGGTCAAGCAGCGCTGGGAGGAGATCAAGGCCGAAGAGCGCGCCGAGAAATCCGCCGAGCCGCAGCAACTGTCGCTGCTCGACGATGTGCCGGCTGCGTTGCCGGCACTGTCCCGCTCGGCCAAGTTGCAGAAGCGCGCCGGGCAGGTCGGTTTCGACTGGCCGGATGCGTTGCCGGTGCTGGACAAGGTTCGTGAAGAGCTCGATGAAGTGCTCGAAGCCATGTCCGAAAATGACCCGCAAGCGGTGGCCGACGAAATCGGCGATCTGCTGTTTTCCGTGGTCAATCTGGCCCGGCATCTGAAGGTCGATCCGGAAACCGCGCTGCGTGGCGCCAACGGCAAGTTCGAACGACGTTTCCGTTTTATCGAACAGGCATTGCGCGACACCCACCGACCCATAGAAGATTGCACCCTCGAAGAGTTGGACGCCCTGTGGGGCGAAGCCAAACGTCAGGAAAAGAATTTGCCCAGCTGCGGCTGAGCCGTTGCCCAAGTGAGTAAGCACCAATGAGCCTTTCCCTTCGCGACCAGTTGCTCAAAGCAGGGCTGGTCAACCAAAAGCAGGCCAAGCAGGTCAGCAAAGACAAACAGAAACAACAGCGCCTGGCCCACAAGGGCCAGATCGAACTGGACGACTCCCAGCAGCGTGCTGCCCAGGAAGCCCAGGCCGAGAAGGTCAAGCGCGACCAGGAGCTGAACCGTCAGCAGCAGGAGAAGGCGGAAGCCAAGGCCCGCGCCGCCCAGGTCAAGCAGTTGATCGAAGTCTCGCGTCTGCCGAAGCTGACCACCGAGGACTACTACAACTTCGTCGACGACAAGAAGGTCAAGCGCATCTCGGTCAACACGCTGATGCGCAACAAGCTCAGCAGCGGTTCGCTGGCGATCGTGCACCATGCCGGCGGCTATGAAGTGATTCCCCGTGAGGCGGCCCTGAAGATCCAAGAGCGCGATCCACAGCGCATCGTCCAGCTCAACGAGAAGGTCGAAGAGGTCAATGCCGAGGACGATCCGTACGCGGCCTATGTGATCCCTGATGATCTGATGTGGTAATCGGGTCTCGCCGGGCTGCGAAGCGGCCCTGAAACGCCCGATAACGACAAACCCCGCTCATGGCGGGGTTTGTCGTTTTCAATGCTGTGGTTTGATTCAGGCGGATTTCAGATCCCGCTGGCGTTCTTGCAGTTCCAGTTCGGCCTTGTAGTTGTAGGCGTCGATCTCGTTGTGGAACATGCCGACCAGCAAGTCTTGTTGATGCACATCCCAGATCCGTACGCCGGCGGCTACGCCTTCATGGGACATGTGTGAATCGTCGCGTTCAGTTACTTTTACAGTCATCTGCTAGCTCCAATCTCTGTTATCTGCAGCAAGGCGTGTGCAGGCCTCTGTTATAGAATTTGTTAGCCTGCTAAGTAAACGCCTGATTTGTGCAATGTATTCTTGCGAAATCTGCAACAGCGCTGGAGCCCAAAGAAACCGCGACATTCAGTCGCAGGGCGGTAAGTTGCATGACAAACGTTTCATCTTTGTAGCGCACCGCCGCCCTTGTGGGAGTGAGCCTGCTCGCGATAGCGGTATTCCGGTTGGCGTCTCGGACGGCTGACACTCCACCATCGCGAGCAGGCTCGCTCCCACAGGTTTTGCGTTTGTCCGGAGAGTTTTGTGCAGGCGAAAAAAAACGCCCCGAACCAGTCGGGGCGTTTTCATGTGCGGCTCAGCAGAAGGGAATTACTTGCCTTCCCAGCGCTTCAGCACGAGGGTGGCGTTGGTGCCACCGAAGCCGAAGCTGTTGCTCATCACGGTGTTGATGGTGGCGTTCTCGCGGGTCTTGGTCAGCACCGGCAGATCGGCCACTTCAGGGTCCAGTTCGTCGATGTTGGCGGAACCGGCGATGAAGTTGCCTTCCATCATCAGCATGCAATAGATCGCTTCGTGAACGCCGGCGGCGCCCAGGGAGTGACCCGACAGGCTCTTGGTGGAGCTGATGGCCGGGGCCTTGTCGCCGAACACTTCACGCACGCCTTTCATTTCCGCGACGTCGCCGACCGGAGTCGAAGTGCCGTGGGTGTTCAGGTAGTCGATCGGGGTGTCGACGGTGGACAGCGCCTGCTGCATGCAGCGGATAGCGCCTTCGCCGCTTGGAGCCACCATGTCGTAGCCGTCGGAAGTCGCGCCGTAGCCAACGATTTCCGCGTAGATCTTCGCGCCACGGGCCAGAGCGTGTTCCAGCTCCTCGACCACCACCATACCGCCACCGCCAGCGATGACGAAACCGTCACGGTCGGCGTCGTAGGCGCGGGAGGCTTGTTCCGGGGTGTCGTTGCGCTTGCTGGACAGGGCGCCCATTGCGTCGAACAGGAACGACTGGCTCCAGTGCTCTTCTTCACCGCCACCGGCGAAGACGATGTCCTGCTTGCCCATCTGGATCTGTTCCATGGCGGTACCGATGCAGTGAGCACTGGTGGCGCAGGCAGAAGCGATAGAGTAGTTCAGGCCCTTGATCTTGAACGGGGTGGCCAGGCAAGCGGAAACGGTGCTGCTCATGGTCCGCGTTACACGGTATGGGCCGACGCGCTTGACGCCTTTCTCGCGCAGGATGTCCAGCGCTTCCATCTGGTTCAGGGTCGACGCGCCGCCGGAACCTGCGATCAGGCCGGTACGCGGGTTGGACACCTGCTCTTCGGTCAGGCCGGAGTCGGCGATGGCGTCTTTCATGGCCAGGTAGGCGTATGCCGCTGCGTGGCCGACGAAACGATAGATCTTGCGATCGATCAATTCTTCAAGGTTGAGGTCGATGGAGCCGGAAACCTGGCTACGCAGACCCATTTCGGCATATTCCGGGTTGAACCGGATGCCCGGGCGGCTTGCACGCAGGTTAGCGGAGACGGTCTCTTTGTCATTGCCCAGGCACGAAACAATGCCCAGACCAGTGATAACGACGCGGCGCATGCGAATAACCCTTAGAAGTTGTCAGTGGAGGTGAACACGCCGACGCGAAGGCCTTCGGCGGTGTAGATTTCGCGACCGTCGACAGTCACCGAACCGTCGGCGATCGCCAGGTTCAGCTTGCCCTTGAGGACGCGCTTGATATGAATGTTGTAGGTGACTTTCTTGGCGGTCGGCAGGACCTGGCCGAAGAATTTCACTTCGCCCGAACCCAGCGCACGGCCACGGCCCGGCAGACCTTGCCAGCCCAGGAAGAAACCGACCAGTTGCCACATGGCGTCCAGACCCAGGCAGCCCGGCATTACCGGATCACCCTCGAAGTGGCAGGCGAAGAACCACAGGTCAGGGTTGATATCCAGCTCGGCGACCAATTCACCTTTGCCGTACTTGCCGCCTTCTTCGCTGATCAGGGTGATGCGATCCACCATCAGCATGTTCGGGGCGGGCAGTTGCGCGTTACCTGGGCCGAACAGCTCACCGCGACTGCAGCGCAGCAGGTCTTCCCGGGTAAAGGCGTTTTGTTTGGTCATGCGAGCTCCTCAATAATCCCATGCGGCAGGTGGGGCAAATCTTCCCGGCCGATCGACGCGTTCATGCCTCGTACCGGCAGCCTACTCATAGACTATTGCGTTGTGGTGAAAGTCACAGCACCAAGGACATGAATGTACACTTGTGCACTGAAATTTTTATTCAAGCCCCTTTTGAGGCTTGTTCGGGTGCCTAAGACTGCCGCACTTTCGCTTTTCATGCCAGTCGCAGATGGTCGAAAGGGCCTCGTTACTGCACCCAGCGCTGCAGAATCTGCTGCAGATCGTTGCGTTTGAATGGCTTGGCCAGATAATCGTTCATGCCCGCCGACAGGCAGTTTTCCCGATCGCCCTGCAACGCATTGGCGGTCAGGGCGATGATCGGTACCTGACCGCCGCCGGGCAGGCCCCGGATCTGCCGGGTCGCCTCGTAACCGTCGATGATCGGTAGTCGGCAATCCATCAGGATGGCTTCGAAACGGTTTTCCCCGGCACTGCGCACCGCCTGCAAGCCATCGGTGGCGACGCTGACAGTAAACCCCAGACTGCGAAGCATGGCTTCGATCACCGTCTGATTGACCGGGTTGTCTTCCACCAGCAGTACATTACGGCCTTCGCCGTGGCCGGCACCGTTCAGTGCACGCGGTGCGGTCAGAGCGGGCAATGTCTGCTTATATAGCGCCAGTGGAATTTCCAGAGTGAACACCGAACCGCGACCTTCCTCGCTCTGGGCGCGCAATGTTCCGCCCATCCGCTCGGCCAGGGTGCGGGCGATCGGCAATCCCAGGCCCGTGCCACCATAACGGCGCGAGATGGAACTGTCGGCCTGCTGGAATGCATTGAACATCAGTTCCAGGCTTTCCGGGGAAATGCCGATGCCGCTGTCGCGCACCGCGCAGGTGAACCACAGCAGTTCGTGATCCAGCGACTGCCACTGTGCCTCGATGCTGACGCGCCCCTGTTCGGTGAACTTCAAGGCATTGCCGACCAGGTTGACCAGAATCTGCCGGATCCGCGTCGGATCACCTTGCACCTGCAAATCGCGCATGTCTTCGGGGACTCGCAATTGCAGTGTCAGGCCACGTTGGGTGGCGCTGTGCTGGAACGACTGGGCGCAGGCGCCGATCAGGTCGGCGAGGTTGAACGGAATGTGCTCCAGCTCCAGTTCCGAACGTTCGATGCGCGAGAAATCCAGAATGTCGTTGATCACCTTGAGCAAATGTTCGGTGGACTCGGACGCCAGCGCCGCGTACTCGATCTGCTCATCGGTCATCTGCGTGGTTTCCAGCAACTGCAGCATGCCCAGCACGCCGTTCATCGGAGTTCGCAGCTCATGGCTCATCATCGCCAGGAAATCCGATTTGGCGTTGTTGGCTTTCTCCGCTTCTTCGCGAGTCTGGATCAGTTGCGCCATCGCCTGATGCTGTTCGCGGCTGGCCTGTTCCAGTGCCTGGGCCAGGTTGTTGATGTGTTGGGAAAGGGCGCCCAGCTCGGTGTCATCGACAATCGGCAGCGGGGTCTTGTAGTCGCCGTCCTGAATGGCCTTGACCGCATTGCCAATGTCGCGAATCGGCTGCGACAGACTCCCGGCCAGCCGCCGCGCCAGGACAAACGTGAAGAGCAGGGCGAACAACGCCAGAATCCCGGCCTTGAGCAGGATCTCCTGTTGGCGCTGACTGAAGGCGTCATTCGACAGACCGACGATCACGCGGCCCAGATAATCCTCGCTGGCCACGCCGGGGCTGCTCTTGCCGTCCTGAAAGAAATCATTGTGCAAGGCGATGCGTTGCAGCCGCACCGGCGCCTGGAACACTTCGACCTGATGCGGGCGATTGTGCGCATCCGCCGGCTGTTCGACGTAGGCCAGAATCCGGTTGGCGCTGTCCTGCACCTCCAGAAACCGCACGTTCGGCGTGGCCAGCGTGGCCTTGAGCAAGCTTTCCAGCACTTCGTTGTTGCCGGAGATCACCCCGTATTCGGTGGCCGGTGCGAGCTGGTTGGCGATCAGTTGGCCGGTGTGGTTCAGCTCCTGACGCAAATCCTGAATGCGCACGAAGGTGAAAAAGCTGATCAGCAGCAAGGTCAGCAACAGCGCAGGGCCCAAGCTGATCAACTGGGTGCGGGTGTTGATGTCCCAACGGCGGAAAATCATGGGCGGCGCTCTCCTTCGGCCAGCTCTGCGGCGACAGACGCTTCATTCATCGGTTCGATCCCTAATGAACGAGCCACCTGCGCATTACTTGAGACTTTAAAACGCCCGGGATAGAGCGTGCGCGGCCAGGTGGCCGGTGGCCGGTCCAGCAACTCGTCGAGGACGGCCAGCCAGTCGTTCTGATCGCTGTAGGTGCTGGCAAGGCTACCGGCACGGACGAAAGCGACATTCGGCCCGACCAGCGCCAGTTGCCGAGAGTAACTGCTGAGCAACAGGTTCTTCGCGGTTTTCGGGTTGTACAGGTCAGGGTCGTCGAGTCCCAGCAGCACGTCGCTGTTTTTCAGCACGCTCTGCAAGGGGCGGCTGTCGTGGGTGTTGTCCCAGCGTTGCGGGACGATTTGCAGATTCAATGGCTGTGCTGCCGATTGCAGCTCCTTGAGCAGGAACTCGCTGTGCTGATCGAACAGCACGCCGACTCGCCCGGCCTGGGGCAGGATCCGGCGGATCAGTTGCAACTGACGACTCAGCGGCGGATCGGCCCACAGCAGGCTCAAGTGGGGTGGTTGCGCGTCGCCGAAGCGCTGTCGAGCCTGCAAGCGGCTGATGCGCAGGACCAAAGTCGCCGGTCCTTGGGACTCCTGCATACGCCAGTCGAGGCTCGGCAGGTCCAGCAGGATCAGGCGCAGGCTCGACGGCAACTTGCCCGGGGCCGGCAGGCTGGCCAGCGGCTGGAAATGCACGCGATCGGTGGGGCGCAGTTCGCTCAGGGCCTGGACGAAGGATTGCACGCCGGGGCTTTCTTCGGCGCCGGTCAGCAATATGTCGGCCGCCTGCACCGCCACGCCATGCAGCCACGCTGTCAGGAACAGACATAGCCCGGCCAGCCATTGGCCGAGCGTTGGCATCTTCCGTGACATGGCGTAACGCATCTAGAACTCCAGCTCGGCGCTGAAATACACCACGCGGCGTTCGTCGTAATTGTTGTCGACGAAGGTGGTCGGCTCATGGTCGAGGCGCTGTTGCAGCACCCCGGCCAGTTGCAGTTGGGCCTTGCCCAGGGCAATGCGTTTGGCGATGCGCGTGTCGACCCGCTCGAAGCGGTAACCGTTGAGCGCGTTGTCACCGTAATAGAAGAGGGCGCTGTTCCAGCCCTGGCCCCAGTCGCGCAGCCAGCCCGCCGAGCCGCTGTTGCGTGCGGTGAATTGCTGATCCAGCGGATTGCTCGCCTCGGCGTCGACGAAGGCGTATGTCAGACGCAAGCGGTCGGTCGCACTCAGGCGCCAGTCCAGTTGCGTCTCGGTGCCGCGAAAGCGCGAATCGTTGGCGTTGCTGGCGATGTACTGATTGTTGCGCAGCGGCTCGCTGATCATGCCGGTGATTTCGTCGTAGAACAGCTTCACGTCCAGCGCCAGGCCCCATTCCGGGAAAAAGCCGTTGTAGCCCAGTTCCCGCGAGCGCATGTGCTCCTGGTCCAGATCGCCGGGGCCCCGGGTCTTGACGAAGTAGCGGGCCGAAGACTGGCCATAGGCGGCGGGCCGCAGGTTGGTCACCTGATAACTCCAGTTGACGTTGTTCTCGAACATGTCCGGCGAACGGATGGCTTCCGAATACACCGCGCGCAGGCTGTGGCGCGGATTGAACAAGTAGTTGACCGCAAACCGGGGTGTTAATGAACTGCCGATCAATTGCGTGTCTTCGAACATGGCGCCGCCCTGCAACAACCAGTGTTCGCTGGCGCGCCATTCCAGCTGGCCGAAGGCGCGCCACGTGGCGTCGTCCAGCGTGCCGTTGAAATAGGTCTCGGAATCGGCCCGGTCGTAACGATAGTTCAGGCCGCTGACCAGACGCAGGCTATCGGACAGGCTGAGGGTGTCCTGCAATTCCAGGTCGTAACGCGATTCCCGGGCACTCTGGTCGATGTCGCCGCACAGGGTCTGACGGGCACCGTTGCGCCACTGATCCAGCACCTGATTGGCCAGGGTCATTTCCTGCGGCGTACCGGCGGGTGCGCCGGGGCCGGTGAACAACGTCATGTTGCGCGCCAGGCGCTCGGTGTAATTCGGGTTGAGTTGCCACAGTTCCGTGAGTTGCGGACTGAACGAGACTTCGGCATCGCACGCGCGCCAGGTCTGCTGACGATCCCAGTGTTGTGCCGATCCCTGTACATAAAGACTGTGGTCCGGATTGATGTCCAGGTTCCAGCGCACCGAACCGGCGTAATCCTTGGCGATCACGTCGGAATTGTTCCCGGCAGCGGTAATCCCGGAGAACACCGGTCGGTAGGTGTAAGGCCGCTGATTGGTCCCGTCCTTGGCGTTGATCTGCCAGTCCAGGCTCTGGTTGTCGCTCAGGGTCTGGCTGACGGCGAGGCTGAAGCGGTTCAAGCGGCGGTTGTCGCGGTATTCGGCGCCGGTGCGATCGCTGTCGAAGCCGTCGTCTTCCTGGCCGGACAGCGACAGACGCAGGTCGCCGCCATTCCAGCCGGTGCTCTGGCTGGCATAGAAGTCGTTGATGCCGCGTTGTCCGCGCGTGAGCTTCAGCCGCGTGCCGTGGCTGTCCGCCGGGTTGCGGGTGATGATGTTGACCACCGCCATCAGCGCGTTGGCGCCGTAACTGACGGTGTTCGGGCCGCGAAAGACTTCGATGCGCTCTATGTCTTCCATGGCCACCGGGATGTCGCTCCAGTCCACGGTCGCAAGCCCGGCGCGGTACACCGAACGGCCGTCGATCAGCACCTGCATGCGTCGGGCTTCAGTGGCGTTGGTCCCGTGATAATTCACCACTGCCTGATTGCCGCTGATATTGCCGACCATCATCCCCGGCACCAGACGCAGCAGTTCGCTGATGTCCCGGGCGCCGCTGGCGCTGATCAGTTCGCTGTCGAGTACGGTCATGCTGCCGGGGACTTCCGCCGGCGACTGTTTCAGGCGGGTGGCGGTCAGGATTTGCGGCAAGGCCTCACTGTCGACAAACAGGTCGTCCGCCAGCAGCACCGGGCTGAACAGCAGCGCCAGCAGCAGGGACGAACGCGGGGAAGGGGGGCCAGAAAGCACGACGCAGCCTTGATAGCAAAGAATTGGCGCGCATGTTAACCGAGGACGACCACTTTTCCAGTCACGTTGCAGGCATTTTCCTCGGTTTTATTGGTCTTCTTCCTACAAGTGCGGGTAATTGACGCCGGGGCTGTCCGAGAAGGGGACGCTCCGTATAATGCCGGCATCGCCACTGGTATGGATTAACGGATTACATATGACTGAACAGCGCCCGATTGCGGTCCTGGGAGGCGGAAGTTTCGGTACCGCCGTGGCCAATCTGTTGGCCGAGAACGGCCATCAAGTCCGGCAGTGGATGCGTGACCCCGAACAGGCCGAGGCCATCCGGGTCAATCGCGAGAACCCGCGTTACCTCAAAGGCATCAAGATCCTGCCGGGCGTGACTGCGGTCACCGACCTGCAGGAAACTCTCGACGCCTGCGATTTGTGTTTCGTCGCGCTGCCGTCCAGCGCGCTGCGTACGGTATTGGCGGCGCACGCCGAGCGTCTGAGCGGCAAGATGCTGGTCAGCCTTACTAAAGGCATCGAAGCCCACACCTTCAAGCTGATGAGCCAGATCCTCGAAGAGATCGCCCCGCAGGCGCGCATCGGCGTGCTGTCCGGGCCGAACCTCGCGCGGGAAATCGCCGAACACGCGCTGACCGCCACCGTGGTCGCCAGCGAAGACGAAGAACTGTGCAAAGCCGTGCAGGCCGCATTGCATGGCCGCACTTTCCGCGTCTATGCCAGCGCCGACCGTTTCGGCGTGGAGCTGGGCGGCGCACTGAAAAACGTTTACGCGATCATCGCCGGCATGGCGGTGGCGCTGGAGATGGGCGAGAACACCAAGAGCATGCTGATCACTCGCGCCCTGGCCGAGATGACCCGGTTTGCGGTGAATCAGGGGGCCAACCCGATGACCTTCCTCGGTCTGGCCGGGGTCGGCGACCTGATCGTTACCTGCTCGTCGCCGAAAAGCCGCAACTACCAGGTCGGTTTCGCCCTCGGTCAGGGCCTGAGCCTCGACGAAGCGGTGTCGCGCCTTGGTGAAGTGGCCGAAGGGGTCAACACCCTGAAAGTGCTCAAGGCCAAGTCCCAGGACGTCGGTGTGTACATGCCGCTGGTCGCCGGACTGCATGCGATCCTGTTCGAAGGGCGCACGCTTGAACAGGTGATCGGTCTTCTGATGAGAGGCGAGCCGAAAACCGACGTCGACTTTATTTCCACCAGTGGTTTCAACTGATTCAGCAGGGAGCAGGGCATGAACGATCCGAAAACCGAAGCCAAATATGAATCCATCCTCCTGCGGGTGTTGTGGATGATCGTCTACGTGCTGGTCTGGCAGGTAGCGCAGTTCATCCTCGGCGCGGTGGTGCTGGTGCAGTTGATCTATCGTTTGATCTATGGCGCCCCGAGCACCAGCCTGATGAATTTCGGCGACAGCCTGAGTCAGTTTCTGGCACAGATCGGTCGTTTCGGCAGCTTCCACAGCGACCAGAAACCCTGGCCGTTCGCCGACTGGCCGACGCCGCGTACTCCGGAAGGTGAAGCGCCACACGTTGTCGCGCCGGCACCGCATCCGGCCCGGGATGAGGAACCCAAGCTATGAAACTCTGGGTATTGCGTCACGGTGAGGCCGAGCCCTACGGCTCGCGCCCCGACTCCGAGCGGGAACTGACCGCTCACGGTCGCAAGGAAGTGTTGAGCAGCGCGGCCCGTTTGATGGGCCAGCCGCTGACCGCCATCTACGCCAGCCCGTACCTGCGGGCGCAGCAGACGGCGCAACTGGTGCGCGAAGCCCTCGGCTTCGAGCCGGAGATCCGCACGGTCGAGTGGTTGACCCCGGAGGTCGATCCGGACCGCGTCGCCGAGCAACTGGTGTCGGTGAGCAATGTGCTGCTGGTCAGCCACAATCCGTTGGTAGGAAACCTGCTCAGCTACCTGCAACACGGTGCGGGCTATCCGCCGGAAAAGGTCAGCACCGCCGGGCTGGCCGAGCTCGAACACAGCGAGTTGCTGATCGGTTCGATGACGCTCAACAGCCTTAAACATCCCTGAAATTTTTTGTACGAAATAGTCAACCAAGCACTTGCTTGGTTGACTACGCTTGCTCCAGACCAAAAAACAGGAGCGAGTCGAATGTCTTCCGCCTTCCGTTTGCCGCTGGACGTGTTTTACGAACGCGAGGCCCGGCACCCGCGTCAGCGTTTTCTGGTGCAGCCGATCGGTGGCGGGCAGGTCGAGACGCTGACCTGGGCCGACGTCGGCCATCAGGCCCGCTGCGCCGCGCACTGGCTGCGTTCCCGCGAGTTGCCGCAAGGCAGCCACATCGCCCTGATCTCGAAAAACTGCGCGCACTGGATCATCGCCGACCTGGCGATCTGGATGGCCGGGCATGTCTCGGTGCCGCTCTATCCGAACCTCACTGCCGAATCTGTGAATCAGGTGCTCACCCACTCGGAAAGCGTGCTGGCGTTCATCGGCAAGCTCGATGACTGGCCGGGCATGTCGCCAGGCGTGCCGGCGGGTCTGACGACGGTCAGCCTGCCGCTGCACCCACCGGGCACGTTCGATTTCAACTGGGACGATGTGCAACGCAGCTCGCCGATCCAGGACGATCCGCGTCCCGCCGCCGAGCAATTGGCGACCATCATTTACACCTCCGGCACCACCGGCCTGCCCAAGGGCGTGATGCACAGTTTCGCCAATCTCGGGTTCGCGACAACGCGCGGCACGCAGCTGTTTGGACTCAATGAGAACGACCGGCTGCTGTCGTATCTGCCGCTGTGTCATGTGGCCGAGCGGATGTTCGTCGAACTGGCGTCGATCTATACCGGGCAGACAGTGTTTTTTGCCGAGAGCCTCGACACGTTTCTCGCCGATCTCAGACGGGCGCGGCCGACGGCCATGTTCGGTGTGCCGCGGATCTGGACCAAGTTCCAGATGGGCGTCTACAGTAAGATCCCGGCGAAGCGTCTGGACTTCCTGCTCGGTCTGCCCTTCATCGGCAAACGCATCGGCCACAAGGTATTGGCTGGATTGGGGCTGGATGCCTTGCGCGTGGCGCTGTCCGGTGCGGCGCCGGTGCCGCTGACCCTGTTGCGCTGGTATCAGAAACTCGGGCTCGACGTGCTGGAGGTCTACGGCATGACCGAAAGCTGCGGGTATTCGCACATCTGCCTGCCGGGGCAGTACAAGGAAGGCTGGATTGGCCGGCCGTGTCCTGACGTTGAAGTGCGCATCGATGAGTCCGGCGAAGTGCAGGTGCGCAGCCAGGCGAACATGCTCGGCTACTTCAAGGAACCGCAGAAAACCGCCGAAACCCTCACCGAAGACGGCTTCCTGCGCACCGGCGACAAGGGTGAGCAGGATGCCGAAGGGCGTTTGCGCCTGACCGGGCGTCTCAAGGAAATCTTCAAGACCAGCAAGGGCAAGTACGTCGCTCCGGCGCCGATCGAAAATCGGCTGGCGGTGCATTCGCGGATTGAGCAGGTCTGCGTGGTCGGTGACGGCCTGAGTGCGCCGCTGGGGTTGTGCGTGCTGTCGGCCGTGGGCCGGGAAGAGCCCCGCGCACCGCTGCATTCGAGCCTGGAAAAATTGCTGAAGGAGGTCAACGCCGTGCTCGACAAGCACGAGCGCCTGCGCCGGCTGGTGGTGGTCAAGGACAGCTGGGCGGTGGAGAACGGTTTTCTCACGCCGACCTTGAAGATCAAACGCAACATCATCGAAGACACCTACGGAGCACGTTTCGAAGAATGGAGCGAGCGCAGCGAGGCGGTGCTGTGGCAGGATTGAGCGTCGATCAAAACAACAAAGGAAGCCTGCGATGACCTTGTGGCGCACCACTCCGAACATCGAGCAGTTGAACGCAATCCAGAAAAACACCATCGGCGAAGTGCTGGACATTCGCTTCGAGTCCTTCGACGAGGAGTCGCTGACGGCCAGCATGGTCATCGACCATCGCACCCATCAGCCTTACGGCCTGTTGCACGGCGGCGCCTCGGTGGTGCTGGCGGAAACGGTCGGCTCGATGGCCAGTTACCTGTGCATCGACGCCAGCAAGTTCTATTGCGTGGGCCTGGAAATCAACGCCAACCATCTGCGCGGACTGCGCAGCGGGCGGGTGACGGCGGTGGCCAAACCGATCCACATCGGTCGCACCACCCATGTCTGGGACATCCGCCTGACCAGCGATGAAGGCAAGGCCAGTTGTGTGTCGCGCCTGACCATGGCAGTGGTGCCGCTGGGAGAACAACCGCCGGCGCGTTGATGGCCGAAGCGTCATAGCCCTGACCGGACTGTCATCATTCCTGGCAGTTACGGTCATTGCTGTGGGACGCGGTCTTACGGACAATCAACGCCTGTTTTCCGCTCATGGATTTGCCGGTATGTCGCAACCGATCTTCTTCGCCCACGCCAACGGTTTCCCTTCGGGCACCTACGGCAAACTGTTCGCGGCGCTGGCGCCCGAGTACCGGGTCGCGCATCTGGAACAACACGCCCATGACCCGCGTTTCCCGGCGGGTGACAACTGGTACCACCTGGTCGATGAGCTCATCCATCACTTGCAACAGCAAGATGAGCCGGTGTGGGGCGTGGGCCATTCCTTCGGCGGCATGCTGCATTTACACGCCGCACTGCGTTGCCCTGAACTGTATCGGGGCGTGGTGATGCTCGACTCGCCGGTGCTGACCCGCACCGATCAATGGGTGATTCGCGCCGCCAAGCGCTTTGGCTTCATCGACAAACTGACCCCGGCCGGTCGCACGCTGGGACGGCGCGAAGAGTTTGCCGATCTGGACAGCGCCCGTGGTTATTTTGCCGGCAAGACGTTGTTCCGCAGCTTTGATCCGGAATGTTTCGATGCTTATCTGCAACACGGCCTGCACAAGGTCGGCGACAAGCTGCGCCTGCGCTTCGATCCTGCGACCGAGATCAGCATCTATCGCGGCGTGCCGCACACCAGTCCTGCGCATACCCGGCAATTGAAAGTACCGCTGGCGGTGGTGCGCGGGCACAAAAGCCGCGTAGTGATGAACCATCACACACGGTTCGTAGGGCGCCTGCCTCAGGGCGAGTCGCTGACCGTGCCTGGCGGACACATGTTTCCGCTTGAGCGCCCCCAGGACACCGCGCAATTACTGAAAAACCTGTTCGATCGCTGGGAGCGCCGGCAAGACAAGGATTGCGCATGAACCCCGCCGTCGAAGAAGTGCGCCTGAGCCTGCCGCATATCGAACTGGCAGCGCACCTGTTCGGCCCGGAAGACGGATTGCCGGTGATCGCCCTGCACGGCTGGCTGGACAACGCCAACAGCTTCGCGCGCCTGGCGCCGAAGCTCAAAGGCCTGCGCATCGTGGCACTGGACATGGCCGGTCACGGGCATTCCGGGCACCGGCCGAACGGGGCCGGTTACGCATTGTGGGATTACGCCCATGACGTGCTGCAGGTTGCCGAGCAACTGGGCTGGAAACGTTTCGGCCTGCTCGGGCATTCCATGGGCGCGATCGTGTCGCTGGTGCTGTCCGGTTCGTTGCCCGAACGGATCACCCATCTGGCGTTGATCGACGGGGTGATTCCTCCTACCGACAAAGGCGAAAACGCTGCCGAGCGCATGGGCATGGCCCTGCAGGCGCAGCTTGATCTTCGGGAAAAGCGCAAACCGGTCTACAACACCCTCGACCGGGCGATCGAAGCGCGCATGAAAGGGCTGGTGGCGGTCAGTCGCGAAGCCGCCGAACTGCTGGCGCAGCGAGGTCTGATGCCGGTGCCCGGTGGTTACACCTGGCGCACCGACAACCGCCTGACCTTGCCGTCGCCGCTGCGTCTGACCCAGGAACAGGCGATGGCTTTCGTGCAGCGCATTGCCTGCCCCGCGCGGTTAGTGGTCGCCGCTGACGGCATGCTGGCCAAACATCCGGAGCTGCTGGAGCGTCTACCCTTTGACCGGGAACAGTTGCCGGGCGGGCATCATCTGCACCTGAACGATGAGGCCGGGGCCGACCTTGTCGCAGACTGTTTCAATCGGTTCTTCGCCATTCCTTGACTTGCTCCGGGCAACTGTCGAGGCTGGGCGGGTTGAAATGGGAGACAACCAAGATGGATTTCTACACCGCTGCGACCCCGAACTGGCCGAAAGGCACCCAGGCCATGCCCCTGCGATGAGCCTGTCCATGCGATCTATCAGTCTGCTGGTGCTGTGCTGTTTCAGTCCCTTTCTATTCGCTGCCGACTTGCCGGGCAGTCAGGATCTGCCGATCGTGCCGCGTGTGGTCGATGCGCAGATCGTCGACTATCGCCCCGCCGTGGAGCTGGAGCGGATCTATCCGCTCGGCTCGATCCGCAAGATCAGCGGCCAGTTGCGTTTCGACGGTCAGGTCAGCGCCCGGGGGCAAACCACCGCGGTGACCTACGAATTGCCGCCGGAACATTCCGCCACCGAAGCCTTCACCCTCGCTCGCGAAGCCCTGCAAAAGCAGGACGCCGAACTGTTGTTCTGGTGCCAGGCCCGGGATTGCGGCGAGAGCAGCCTGTGGGCCAACGAGGTGTTCGGCAACGCCAAACTGTATGGCGCCGATGAACAACAGGCCTATCTGCTGCTGAGGCTCGCGGCGCCTCGCGATAACACGCTGGTGGCGCTTTACAGCATCACTCGCGGCAATCGCAAAGCCTACCTGCATGTCGAACAGTTCGAGGCTCTGGCACCGCTCGGTGATCTGTTGCCGACTTCTGCCACGCTGTTACGGCAGTTGAAAAGCACTGGCGAGCTGGATTTTCCAAAGCTTTCCGGTGATCCCGATGACACCTGGCTGCGCTTGCTGTCCCGTGGTCTGAATCTCGACACCACCTTGCGGGTGACGGTGTCCGGGCCCAAAGCCGAGGCCTGGCGTCAGGCGCTGATCGGGCAGGGCGTGCGTGCCGCGCGAATGGAAACCGGCAGTGTCGACAGCCAGGGCCTGCGCATCGATCTGTTGCGTTAGTTGTTTCGGCTGTGCAGGCGTCGCGTGTTCGCCTACGCTTTTGCTGACTGATTTTTTCGAGAGATTGCATGCTCAATAACGATCGCCTGTTGGTACAGATCCTGTTGCTGGTGTTGTTCGGTGCCAGCCTGTGGGTGATGGCGCCGTTCTGGTCGGCGCTGTTCTGGGGCGCGGTGCTGGCGTTTGCCAGCTGGCCGCTGATGCGCTTGCTGACTCGATGGCTGAACGGGCGTGAGTCGTTGGCCGCCCTGTTGCTGACCATGGGCTGGATGTTGTTGGTGGCGGGGCCGTTGGTGTGGCTGGGATTCAACCTGGCGGATCACGTGCGCGATGCCACCGCGTTCATCAAGGACGTGCAGGTAGACGGACTTCCTGAGGCGCCGTCCTGGCTTGGCGGCGTTCCATTGGTGGGCGAGCGCCTGGTGCGGGTCTGGAACAGCATCGATCAGCAAGGGGCTGCGATCATCGTGGCGATCAAACCCTATCTGGGGCAGGTCGGTAACTGGCTGCTGGCGCGCAGTGCGCAGATCGGCAGCGGGATTCTCGAACTGACCCTGAGCATTGTCTTCGTGTTCTTTTTCTACCGCGACGGGCCGCGACTGGCGGCGTTCGTGCACAGCCTGCTGGAGCGCCTGATCGGTGATCGGGCCGGTTACTACATCGATCTGGTGGCCGGTACCGTGCAGCGGGTGGTCAACGGGGTGATCGGTACGGCGGCGGCGCAAGCGGTGCTGGCGCTGATCGGGTTCCTGATCGCCGGGGTGCCGGGGGCGCTGGTGCTGGGGATCGTTACGTTCCTGCTCAGTCTGATTCCGATGGGGCCACCGCTGGTGTGGATTCCGGCCACGGCGTGGCTGGCTTGGAAGGGCGAGTACGGGATGGCGGTGTTTCTCGGGATCTGGGGGACGTTCATCATCAGTGGCGTGGACAACGTGCTCAAGCCGTATCTGATCAGCCGGGGCGGGAATCTGCCGTTGGTGATTGTGTTGCTTGGGGTGTTTGGCGGGTTGATTGCGTTTGGGTTTATCGGGTTGTTTATCGGGCCTACGCTTTTGGCTGTGGCTTATAGTTTGTTGACGGATTGGAGTAAGAGTCAGGCTCGGGTTTGAGGCTTTGCCTTGGCGGCCTCTGGGCCGACCAGGCTCTTTGGGATTGGGTGAATATCCGTTTCTTCGGGTGTTGCCGCTGGCGGTTTCGCTTTTACAGCGAGTCCCTTTTGGCAAACGCCCCAAAAGGAACCAAAAGGGCTTGCCCCAATGTTCGGCGCCTCGCTGTGGCTCGGCGTCCCTTCGTTCCGGGATTGATCCGGGGGCATCGCCTACGGTTTGCTTCGCTGCACCTCCTCTCGATGCATGCGGCTGCGCCGCACGGTCGCTGCGCTCCCACCCCCGGATAAGTCCCTCCACTCAGCCTTCCAACGGGGCCGGTACGTCAAAAGCGGTACTCGAGCTAACGCTCATTGTGTTGAGTGGTGAGGGGCTTTTGCTCTTGCTCTTCTGTGGGAGCTGGCTTGCCAGCGATGGCTGCGGGACAGTCAGGCCATGTCTAAGTGAATGTACGCTTCCCTGCAGGAACTGCTGCAGAGGAAGCGTTTTAGCCCAGCGTTTCAGGTAGCCACATTCAAATACTTGCCCACCGACGCAGTGCTTTCGAGCGAGTACTGCTTGCTCAGATTGGCAATCATGCGGTTCAGCGCTTCGGTGGTGGTTTGAGTATTGCTGGCAGTCTGTTCATCGTCCGGGCGCTCACGACCTGCATGCAGTGCAGCTTTCAGTTCGTCGCTGCTGACGCCTCCGCTGCTGTCGCTGTCCAGAACCTTGAGCAGGGCGGCGGCGGTGTCGGTGTTGTTCGAGGAGGTGCTGTCGCTGACCTGCAACGCGCTGTTCAGTTCGGTGGCGGTAACAGTGCCGTCGCCGTCCGCATCGAGCTGGCTGAACAGTTCGTCGCTGGAGGCTTGCGGCGGCGGTGGTGGCGGTGGGGTGAGGCTGGCGGCGAGTTCGTCCTGGCTGACGACGCCGTCTTCGTTTTTGTCCAGGGCCGAGAAGATTTTGCTGCTGTCGGCGGTGCTGCCGGCGCTGGTCAGGCCGTTGCTCAGTTCGTCGCTGCTGATGGCGCCGTCGCCATCGGTGTCCAGGGCGCTGATCAGGGCGTCGGCGAGTTCGGTGTTGGGGGCTTGGTCGCCTGGGGGCGGTGGCAGTGGGGCCATGGCGGTCATTTCTTCCGCGCTGAGGCTGCCGCTGGCGTCGCTGTCCAGATCGCCGAATTGTTTGCTCAGGCTGACCAGCAGGCCGTCGTTGGACTTCTGTGACAGGGCGCTGCCGAGTTCGTCCTGATCCACCGCGCCGTCGCCGTTGCTGTCGAGCTTGGCGAACAGTTCCTTTTGCAGTTGCTGGCTGCGGGCGTTCTGGGTGGAGGTGCTGCTGGTGCTGGTATAGCTCGTGTAGTTGCTGACGCTACCGATCATCGGGCTCACTCCTTGGACTGGAAAACCGGTGGGTGTACCGGCTTATGTAGCCTCCAGTCGCAAGGTGTCGTGGGTATGTGAGGTTTGTACCGGCCGGTACACAGTCGGGATCAGTGGCGGGGCAACTGGATCACGGCGGTCAGGCCGCCGCCGGGTGTTTCTGCCAGGGTCAGTTGTCCGCCCTGGCGTTGCGCTGCTTCCCGGGCGATGGTCATGCCCAGGCCGACGCCGCCGGAGTTGCGGTTGCGTGAGCCTTCGAGGCGGAAGAACGGTTCGAACACGGCTTCACGCTTGTCCGCCGCGATGCCTGGGCCGTGGTCGATGACGCGGATCAGCAGTTGTTCGCGCTGGTCTTGCAGTTCGATGTGCGCTTGTCCGGCATAGCGCAGGGCGTTGTCCATCAGGTTGTTGATGCACGAGCGCAGTGCCATCGGCTGGACTTGCAAGGGCGCGCAATGGCCGCTGACCTGAACGTCGGCGCCTTGATCCTGGGCGTTTTCGCACAGGGATTCGACCAGCGCCTGTACGTCCATCAATTGCAGGGCTTCACTGGTGCGCTGTTCGTGCAGGTAGGTGAGGGTGGCGTCGAGCATGCCGATCATGTCGTCCAGATCCTGGCGCATCTGGCCCTGCAGCTTGTCGTCGTTGATGTTTTCCAGGCGCAGTTTCAGCCGCGACAGTGGGGTGCGCAGGTCGTGGGAGACGGCGCCGAGCATCCGCGCCCGTTGCTGCACCTGTTCGCGGATGCGGTGTTGCATCAGGTTGAACGTGTGTGCGGCTTGCCGGGCTTCCCGGGGGCCGGTTTCGTCCAGCGGCGGGCTGTCGAGGTCTTCGCTCAGGCGTTCGGCCGCATCGCTCAGGCGCTGGATCGGCCGGGTCAGCAGCTTGGCGCCGTACCAGGCGGCGATGATCAGCGAGATGAACTGGAAGGTCAGCGGCACGATCGGCCCGCCGAACCAGGGGCGCGGCGGACGGGGCGGGTAGCGTGGATCCTGAACCGGCTGTTTGCCGTCGATGGTTTCCGAGAACTCCGGCGGCGGAGGCGGTGGCGGCGGGCCGTAGAGGCGGAACCAGGCAAAGGCCAGCAAGTGCGCCAGGACGATCGCCACCAACAGCACGCCAAACAGGCGGCCGAACAGCGTGTCGAAGCGCGCCCGCATCAGCCGATGTCTCGCGCGTCGAACAGGTAGCCTTCACCGCGTACGGTTTTGATCAGCTGCGGGGCTTTCGGGTCGTCGCCGAGTTTTTGCCGCAGGCGCGAGACCAGCAGGTCGATGCTGCGGTCGAAGGCTTCGATCGAGCGGCCACGGGCGGCGTCCAGCAACTGTTCGCGGCTGAGCACCCGGCGCGGGCGTTCGATGAATACCCAGAGCAGGCGGAATTCGGCGTTGGACAGCGGCACCACCAGGCCATCGTCGGCGATCAATTGGCGCAGGACGCTGTTCAGGCGCCAGTTGTCGAAGCGAATGTTCGCACGCTGTTCGGTGCGGTCGTCGCGCACCCGGCGCAGAATCGTCTGGATTCGCGCCACCAGTTCCCGAGGCTCGAACGGTTTGGCCATGTAGTCATCGGCGCCCAGTTCCAGGCCGATGATGCGGTCGGTGGGTTCGCAGCGGGCGGTGAGCATCAGGATCGGGATGTCGGACTCTGCGCGCAGCCAGCGGCACAGCGACAGACCGTCTTCGCCGGGCAGCATCAGGTCGAGCACCATCACGTCGAAATGTTCGGCCTGCATCGCCTGACGCATGGCCGCGCCGTCGGTGACACCGCTGGCGTGAATGTTGAATCGGGCCAGGTAGTCGATCATCAATTCGCGGATCGGCACGTCATCGTCGACGATCAGGGCGCGGATGCTCCAGCGCTTGTCGTCTTTCTGCTCGTCGTTCACGGAGGCTTGGGAGTTGTGCATGAGGCTGTTCATCTGCCAGTAGGCCGCCAACCACAAAGATAGGCTGCGAGGTTGTGGTTTCAGCATAGGCGTCCGGCCGTGAGGCGGGAAGGGCTGCTGTAAGGACTTGTTGCGGCTGGCGAGGCTAGCGCGGGCGCATGTTGCCGGCGTGTCGGTTGTGTATCGGGTTCGACACAATACCCTGCAAGGCTATGCTGATCACGGTTGGCGCGACGATTTACCGATCATCGGGTGCCGCGCCGCCGCCGGTTCCGCTACAATGCGCGCCGATTTCGACTTGCCTGAGAGCCCATCCATGTCCGCCTGCCAGACTCCTATCATCGTCGCCCTGGATTTCCCCACCCGTGACGCCGCACTGAAGCTGGCCGACCAGTTGGACCCGAAACTGTGCCGGGTCAAAGTGGGCAAGGAACTGTTCACCAGCTGCGCCGCAGAAATCGTCGGTACCCTGCGTGACAAGGGTTTCGAAGTATTCCTCGACCTGAAATTCCACGACATTCCCAACACCACGGCGATGGCGGTCAAGGCCGCTGCCGAGATGGGCGTGTGGATGGTCAACGTTCACTGCTCCGGCGGTCTGCGCATGATGGCAGCCTGCCGTGAAGAGCTGGACAAACGCAGTGGCCCGCAGCCGTTGCTGATCGGTGTGACCGTGCTGACCAGCATGGAGCGTGAGGATCTGGCGGGTATCGGTCTGGACATCGAGCCGCAGGAGCAGGTGCTGCGGCTGGCGGCGCTGGCCGAGAAGGCCGGGATGGACGGTCTGGTGTGCTCGGCGCTGGAAGCCACTGCGCTGAAAACCGCGCATCCGTCGCTGCAACTGGTGACCCCGGGGATTCGTCCGGCGGGCAGCGCCCAGGACGATCAGCGTCGCATCCTGACCCCGCGTCAGGCGCTGGATGCCGGTTCCGACTATCTGGTGATCGGCCGTCCGATCAGCCAGGCGGCGGATCCAGCCAAGGCACTGGCCTCGGTGGTTGCCGAACTGGCCTGAGCGAACAGCTGAAGCATCAAATAAGGGAGCCCGATGGCTCCCTTATTTGTTTTTCAGACCTTCAACACCAGTTTGCCGAAGTTCTCGCCGCTGAACAGTTTGCCCAGTGTCTCAGGGAAGGTTTCCAGGCCTTCGACGATGTCTTCCTTGCTCTTGAGCTGACCCTTGGCCATCCAGCCGGCCATTTCCTGGGCGGCGCTCGCGTACTGTGCGGCGTAATCCATCACCACGAAGCCTTCCATCCGCGCGCGGTTGACCAGCAGCGACAGGTAGTTGGCCGGGCCTTTGACCGCTTCCTTGTTGTTGTACTGGCTGATCGCGCCGCAGATCACCACGCGCGCCTTGAAGTTCAGGCGGCTCAGTACCGCGTCGAGGATGTCGCCGCCGACGTTGTCGAAATACACGTCCACGCCTTTCGGGCATTCGCGTTTGAGGCCGGCCAGCACGTCTTCGTTCTTGTAGTCGATGGCGCCGTCGAAACCCAGTTCATCGATCAGGAACTTGCACTTGTCCGCGCCGCCGGCAATGCCGACCACCCGGCAACCTTTGATCTTGGCAATCTGCCCGGCAATGCTGCCGACCGCGCCCGCTGCACCGGAAAGCACCACGGTGTCACCGGCCTTCGGTGCGCCGACATCCAGCAGGGCGAAATAGGCGGTCATGCCGGTCATGCCCAGTGCGGACAGATAAACTGGTAGCGGTGCCAGTTTCGGATCGACCTTGTAGAAACCTCTTGGCTCGCCGAGGAAATAATCCTGCACGCCGATGGCACCGTTGACGTAGTCGCCGACGGCAAACCCCGGATTGTTCGACGCGACGACTTTGCCTACGCCCAGCGCGCGCATGACTTCACCCAGACCCACCGGCGGGATGTAGGACTTGCCTTCATTCATCCAGCCGCGCATGGCCGGGTCGAGGGACAGGTATTCGTTCTTGACCAGAATCTGCCCCGCCGCCGGCTCGCCGACCGGTACTTCCTGATAGGTGAAGGTCTCGCGGGTGGCGGCGCCCACCGGGCGTTTGGCGAGCAGGAACTGGCGATTGGTCTGGTTGGTCATGACAGGCACTCGAATTGAATGAAGCCTTGTTGATAGACCTTCATGCGCGATGCCGCAAGGTTGGCTTACGGGGCGAATGCAGGTTGATCCAGTACGGTGATAGTGCCCCGCGGGGTTTCATCACTGCGATTCATGAAAGGCTAACCGGCCTTTTGATAGTGCTGACGTCACTCAGGCCCCTGTGGCTATGCTGCCTTCATCAATCCCCCGCATTCGAGGACATAACAATGAGCATGACGTTTTCCGGTCAGGTAGCCGTCGTCACCGGCGCGGCCAACGGCATCGGCCGCGCGACGGCGCAGGCATTTGCCGCCGAAGGTCTGAAAGTGGTGGTGGCCGATCTGGATGCGGCCGGGGGCGAGGGCACCGTGGCGCTGATTCGTACAGCCGGCGGTGAAGCGACCTTCGTGCGCTGCAACGTGACCGTCGAAAGCGAAGTGAAAAATCTGATGGACGAGGTGATCAATACCTACGGCCGTCTCGACTATGCCTTCAACAACGCCGGGATCGAGATCGAGAAGGGCAAACTGGCCGAAGGCTCGATGGACGAGTTCGACGCGATCATGGGCGTCAACGTCAAGGGTGTCTGGCTGTGCATGAAGTACCAGTTGCCGTTGCTACTGGCTCAGGGCGGCGGTGCGATCGTCAACACCGCGTCGGTGGCTGGACTGGGTGCTGCGCCGAAGATGAGCATCTATGCCGCTTCCAAGCATGCAGTGATCGGCCTGACCAAGTCTGCCGCTATCGAGTACGCCAAAAAGAAGATCCGCGTGAACGCGGTTTGCCCGGCAGTGATCGATACCGACATGTTCCGGCGTGCCTACGAGGCAGATCCCAAGAAAGGCGAGTTCGCCAATGCGATGCACCCGGTCGGCCGCATCGGCAAGGTCGAGGAAATCGCCAGCGCGGTGCTTTATCTGTGCAGCGATGGTGCGGCATTCACCACCGGTCATTCGCTGGCCGTGGATGGTGGTGTGACAGCGTTCTGAACACGCCGCGACGAGTACCGCCATGGACCCGCTGATCAGCGGGTCTTTTTTTGTCTGCAATCCGTTCCGTGAATCCTTTAAACAATGTGTTTCAAATCTTGAGAACGGTGGTTTTTGGCGGCTTTGTCGCACAGCCTGAAGGGCGTGGCTGTGATTTACTGCCGCCAGCAAAACGGACAGGAGTTTGCGTGCTCATGGAATTGAGAATTGACCGACAGGCAATGGTGCCGGTCGTACAGCAGATCGTTGATGGCTTGACCGAATGGATCGTGCGCGGGCAGGTGCCTGCGACGACGCGTCTTCCCTCCGTGCGGCAGATTGCCCGGTGCAATCTGCTGAGCCAGTCAAGCGTCATGGAAGCTTGTGAACGACTGGTGGCGCAGGGGATTCTGGCCTCGCGCCAAGGCTCGGGCTTCATGGTGGCCGCTGCGTTGCCGAATTGTTGCGGGGTGATCGGTGGTTCCGGTGCTGAGGGCGAGCAGCAAGGGTCCGACTTTCGAACGCAATGGCGCAGCGGATTGACGCTGGGGGCCGGTGTGTTGCCGGAGAGTTGGCGCGAATCCGATGATCTCAGCTATGCGATCCGCCAGGTGGCCCGCACCGACATGGCCAGTCTGTTCAACTACAGCGAACCCTTGGGGCTTCCGGCGCTGCGCGAGCAGATCGTCAAACGTCTCGGATTGCTGGACATTAACGTCATCGATGAGCACGTGCTGACGACTGCCGGCGCCAGCCATGGTCTCGACCTGATCGTGCGGACCCTGTTCAATGCGGGTGATTGTGTCGTGGTCGAATCCCCTGGTTATGCGCCGTTGTTCGAACTCCTGCGCCTGCACGGAATCCGCATGCTGGAGGTGCGTCGCACACCGGGCGGTCCGGACTTGGAAGCGCTTGAAGCTTTGTTGCGGCAGTACCGGCCGACGGCGCTGTTCATCAACAGTCACCACCATAATCCCACGGGCAGTTGTCTGGCGCCGGCGGTGGCCCGTCGAATCCTGCAATTGAGCAAGATCTACGATCTGCGGCTGATCGAAGATGATGTCTACGCCGATCTGCACCATGGCAACGGCACTCGGTTAGCGGCGCTGGATGATGAGGGACGGGTCATTTACGTTGGCAGTTTTTCCAAGACGCTGAGCAGCTCGTTGCGGGTTGGTTTTGTATTGGCCAGTGGCGAGCTGATCAAGCGTATGGCACAGGTCAAGACGATCAGTTGCATGGGCACCTCGAGATTCTGTGAGGCGGTGTTGGCCGGTTTGCTCGCCAGTGGCGTTTATCGCAAGCTGGTGCAGCGCCAGCGTCAGCGACTCAATACTGACCGTGCCGCCGCTTTGCAGGCGCTGGAAGATGCCGACTGGGAGGTATTCGGCAAGCCCACGGGAGGCCTGTTCATCTGGGCCCGTCCGCCGCTGGCCGATGAGGCGCGCCTGCGCAGACATGCCCGGCATTGCGGGGTACAACTGTCCTGTGCAACGTCGTACAGCCCCAGTGGCCAAGCCTGTGACTGGCTGCGGATCAACGTGGCTCATGCCTGTGATCCCCGAGCGCGACAGTTTTTTCGTGACACTGGCGTGGATCGACCTCAAACGTTCTGAAAACGACGCGTGCGTAGCTTTTTGCCATTATTCCGACGCCAGAGACTTGTGCTGGTTCATGGCCGTTGCGAATCTTCGGCAACAGACTATGGCAGGGGGCTACGCGCAATGATTTCGGCCGTGCAAGGACGTTTTGCCAACCTCGGTATGGCAAAAAAACTGGGTATCGGGTTTGTGCTGGTGTTGTTGCTGACGGCACTGGTGGCAGCCATTGGCGTCTGGTCCCTGCAAACCATCAGTCAGCGCTTCGACGGCCTCAAGCAGATGTCCTCGCTCAACAGTGGCCTGCTCAAGGTGCGCCTGCTGGAGCAGGACTACGCCTTGCACGGCAACCCGAAAACCGCCGATGCCTTGCATGAGGGTGTCGACGGTCTGATCGCCATGGCCGACCAACTCAAGGTTTTGTCGCCGGGCAATGAGTCGGTCATGAACGACGTACAACAGTCATTGGGTGCTTACCGCAAGGCGTTCGATGAATTCGTCTCGTTGTCTCAGGCCAAGGATCTGGCGCTGGAGATGGCCAGCTGGTCGGTGTCCAGCGTCGCTAACAATCTCGATGTATTGCAGGCCGGTCTGGCCGACGACGGCGCGTACACGCTGAAAGACAGCGAGGGCAAGGACGGGGCGCAATTCATCGAGCAGGCCGGCCAGGTCAGCCAGGTCTCACGTTTGATGTTGCAGGCGATGAACGAAGCGCGGGTACGCCTGGATCAAAGCCGCAAGGGTGACGACAGCGCCGGCCAGGGCAATATCGAACAGGCTGCGCAAGCCCAGGCTCAGGCTGAACAGCTCAAGTCCACGGTCAAGGACGAGGGTTACCTGACGGTACTCAATGAAGTGTCCGGGCATATTGCCGGTTTCAGCGACAAGCTTGCCGAGTACACCGGGTTGCTGGCCCAGGAAAAGACTGTCTATCAACAGTTGCACCAGCGGGCCGACGAGGTCGTGGCGCGGGTCGATCAAGCGTATGTCGCGCAAGACGGCGCGATGCAGGGCGAGCTGAAAAAGAATTCGGTGCTGATCATTGGCTCGTCGGCGCTGGCGCTGTTGGTCGGTCTGATTGCGGCGTGGGTGATCACCCGATTGATCGTTGCACCGTTGCGCAGCGTGATTCACGTGGCGCAACAGATTGCTGCCGGTGATCTGAGCGCAACGATCGAGGTCTCCCGCCGTGACGAAATTGGCCAGTTGATGCTGGCCATGCAGCAGATGGGCGCGGGTTTGAGCACGATTGTCAGCGGGTTGCAGGCAGGCATCGAGCAATTGGCCAGTTCGGCGCAATCGTTGTCGGCGGTGACCGAGCAGACCAACCTTGAGGTCAGCAGCCAGAAGGAGGAGACCGAACAGGTTGCCACGGCGATGAACCAGATGACCGCTACCGTGCACGATGTGGCGCGCAATGCCGAAGAGGCGGCGCTCGCGGCGCAGACTGCCGATGGCAAGGTTGAAAGCGGTCAGCAGGTCGTGCGTCAGAGCATGGCGCGGATCGAGCAACTGGCGGATTCGGCGACGTCGGCGAGTTCGAGTATCGAAAGCCTCAGTGCAGAAATCCAGAATATCGGGACGGTGCTGGGGGTGATCAAGAGTGTTGCCGAGCAGACCAATCTGCTGGCACTCAACGCCGCGATCGAAGCGGCGCGGGCGGGCGAGCAGGGCAGGGGCTTTGCGGTGGTTGCCGACGAGGTGCGGGCGCTGGCTCGGCGCACACAGCAGTCGACTGAGGAAATCGAGCGGCTGGTCAGTGCTTTGCGCTCAGCGGCGCATTCATCGGTGCAGCAGATTCAGAGCAGTGGCGAGCTGGTGAAGCTGGCGGTGAGTGATGCGTTGCAGACCGAGAGTGCGTTGGGGAGTATTGCGGCGGCGGTGTCGTTGATTCAGCAGATGAACCAGCAGATTGCGGCGGCGGCCGAGGAGCAGAGTTCGGTGGCGGAGGAGATCAATCGCAGTGTGACGAGTATTCGGGCGAGTGCGGATCAGTCTTCGATTGCCATGCGGGGGAATGCGGCTTCGAGTGTTGAGCTGGCGCAGTTGGGGAGTGAGCTCAAGGGGATGGTTGGGCATTTTCGGCTTTGATTTGGATTTGACCTTGGCGGCCTTTGGGCCGACCAGGTTGCTGGTTGTTTGGTGTGAATATCCGTTGCTTCGGGTGCTGCTGCTGGCGGTTTCGCCCTTACGGCGAGTCCCTTTTTCAGACGCCAAAAAGGAACCAAAAGGCTTGGCCCCGGCGTTCGGCCCCTCGCTGGGGCTCGGGGTTCCTTCGTTCCGGGATTGATCCGGGGGCATCGCCTACGGTTTGCTTCGCTGCACCTCCTCTCGATGTGTTTGGCTTCGCCAAACGGCGCTGCGCGCCTACCCCGGATCAATCCCTCCACTCAGCCTTCCGATGGGGCCGGCACGTCAAAAGCGGTACTCGAGCTAACGCTCATTGTGTTGAGTGGTGGGAAGCGAGAGGCGAATGCGGGCTGCTTTTGCTTTTCTGTGGGAGCGAGCTTGCTCGCGAATGCGGTTTGCCAGTCGGCTGGTGGTTTTCAGGTTTACTCTTGAACTTAAGCCAAACAAAAAAGCCACCTCTCGGTGGCTTCTCTTTTTGACTGCACTCAGTCGTAAATCACTTTTTTCTTCCAGTCTGCATCGGCCTCGACATCTTTCAGGCCGGCAGTCAGTTGGTTTTCTTCGCCTTCGACCGGGGCGATTTTGTCCATGACCTGGGCGTTGGCGCGGGCCAGGAGTTTTTCCAGGTATTGGAGTTGTTCGGCGTAGATTTGCGGTTCCTGTTGTTTGCGCAAGTATTGCACGCCGCGTTCGAAGGCGAGGCGGGCCTGGCCTGGCTGGTTTTGCTGGAGGGCGTGCTGGCCGAGGTTGTTGAAGAACTCGATGTGCAGCAGGACGAGGATGTGGCGTACTTCGCGGATCCAGTGCTTGGCTTCGTTCGGTGGCAGGAAGCCGTCCTGGGCGGCGCGGGTGATCTGGCCGTGGAGGGCTTCGAGGAGGAAGCGGACGTCTTTGGCCTTGGCTTCGGTCTGGATCGGGGCCGGTGGGTTGTTGACCGGGATCGATTCGCCTTGGGCCACCAGCGCGCTCAGTTCGGTGATACGGGCCTTGGTGGTGGCGCTGGTTTTTTCCAGGTTCAGCAGGCGCTGGCAGACGTTCAGCTCAAGGCGGGTCAGCAGCAGCTTGAGGGCCGGGGTCATGAACTGGCCGGGGAAGGTTTCGGTCAGTTCGCCGCAACGGCGCAGGCGATCGTTGAGTTCGACCTTGGTGCGGGCCTTCTCCAGTTTGGTGTTTTCCACCACATGGTTCATGTAGCCAATGGCGATCAAGATTGCGATCCCGGCTATGACTAGCAGGGTGATCATGAGTGGTGTCACCGGTAAGACCTCTTTATAGGGTTCGCGTGCGAGTGTAGTGGCTTGGCATAGAGGAGCCTAGCGCCGCTCGACGGGTTTGGATCGGCGAAGCTGAATCTGTATCGGCCAGGAACCGGCTTATATAAATGCTGGCCCTTGGGGTGCAGATTGCCATCATCTGTGCCGTGGACTATAACGCCTTGGCGAGTGTCGGAATATAGGCGTCAATCGTCGGGCGACGCAAAAGTCGGAAACGGCCCGTAAAGCAGGTCGAAGTCATTGATTTAAATAAATTTATATCTGGGGGTTGACGACCTTTCAATCCATCCATAGAATGCGCGCCACTTGCAGCGTAAAGCACACAGCGAAACGCGGCAGGGAGTGAATGTTGTAGTGTGTCCCCTTCGTCTAGTGGCCTAGGACACCGCCCTTTCACGGCGGTAACAGGGGTTCGAGTCCCCTAGGGGACGC
>NZ_JAOEJU010000026.1 GCF_025447595.1 Pseudomonas koreensis
GACAGTGTTGATGTTGGCTGACACACCGCAATCGCGAGCAAGCTCGCTCCCACAAAGGTTGTGTTTCAAGCTCCATATATAAAATAGCCCTGCCATCGCTGGCAGGGCTTTTTTGCATTCGCGGGTTTCAGATGCCCATGCTGTGCAGGGTAGTAGCAATATTGCGCAAAGTACCGGCGATGGTCGGGTGTTCGAGTTCAAAGCGTTCGACCGCCAGGTTCACACCATCGGCGATACTGTTTTCATGAGTGGACTGTTCCAGTTTTATCTCGGATTCGATCTGCGCCATCAGGTCGCGCAGATGTTCGCGCTCTTCTTCGGTGAGCGGCGGAGTCTGATCCAGTTGCTCGCGCAGGGCATTGAGCTGTTTTTGCAGTTCTTGAGCGGGCATGGTGGTTTCCTTTTATCGAGAGGCACTGGCATAGACCGCAGCCGTGCGCCAAAGGTCTATGGCTCTCCTTAAGACTAATCCACTCTGGGGCAACCTGCATGATCCCGGTCAGGGCTTTTCGCCTTTCGCGCGACGCAGATTGATGTCGGCCAGGCAGGTGTCGAGTTCGCCCAGATGATCGATTACCGAGTGCACGCCCAGGCCGAACAGTTGCACGGTCGCCTTGCCGCGCAGTTGTTCGCGTTCCTTCTGGCTCAGGGCCAGCCATTCGCTGGGCGCCAGCCCGCACAGTGAGCCGCACGACGCCAGGCCTATGGTCCACAACCCGGCATTCAGGCCCGATTGCAGCAGGCGCGGTTCGCCGCTGACCAGCACGCAACCGTCGAGGCGATCGACATTCAAGCCCATCAACGCTTGCCAGCAGGCATTGGGCGCCGGCCAAGAATTGATTGTTGCTGGATATTGCGATGGTTTGATCCAGGTCGGCAGTGCCGATGAAAGTATTTGAGTGAGGGCGGGGGGCAACTCATCGAGCCAGGCGCAGGGGATGAGCTGACGTTGCAGGCTGCGCACAACGTCCAGTGCTCCCGGCGTGGCATCGGCGTGTTCGGGGCTGATGTGCGTCTGGTGACGGGCACGGGCGCCGAAATCCACGAGGCAACCGCTGAGTCCGAACAGCACGGCGGTCAGGTTGGGTGCTGAAAGTGGCAAGGCTTCGGCCTGAGGCATGGAAAACGTCCCTGAAATAATCATCAGGCTAAGCAGCGACGGTGACAGTTGGATGACAGGGGCGTTACGAAACCTCCTACGGAACGAATCTTGTAGGATAAGTGCCTAAAGCGCCTTTCCGCCTTATACTTACGGCCATATTACCGTGGCCAGGTTGCCGCGCCCGTTCAGACCAAGGAGTTTTCTATGCGCTGGAGCAACCCTCTCGCTCAGCTTTGTGTATGCGCCAGTGTCATGCTGGTTCCGTTCGCCGCTAACGCTGCAACGGAAGAAGACCCTTGGGAAAGCGTCAACCGCCCGATTTTCGAGTTCAACGATTTTGTCGACACCTATGCACTGAAGCCTCTGGCTCAGGGCTATGAATTTGTTACTCCGCAATTCCTGGAAGATGGCATTCACAACATGTTCCGCAACGTCGGTGACGTCACCAACCTGGCGAACAACATTCTTCAGGGCAAACCGGCTGCTGCCGGCGTCGATACTGCGCGTCTGATCTTCAACACCACTTTCGGCCTGCTCGGTTTCTTCGATGTCGGCACTAAAATGGGGTTGAACCGCAGCGACGAAGACTTCGGCCAGACTCTTGGCTATTGGGGTGTTGGCAGCGGTCCTTATGTGATGCTGCCATTGATGGGGCCGAGCACCTTGCGTGACGCGCCTTCCAAATATGTCGACAGCTACACCGGCCCTTATCGCTACATCAACGATGTACCGGTGCGTAACTCGATCTTCGGCCTGAACATCGTCGACACCCGCGCCAGCCTGCTGTCGAGCGAGAAGCTGATCAGCGGCGACAAGTACACCTTCATCCGCAACGCCTACCTGCAGAACCGCGAGTTCAAGGTCAAGGACGGGCAGGTCGAAGACGATTTCTGATCTCGATTGATCGGTATAAAAGGGCGACCGCGAGGTCGCCTTTTTTGTGGGCGCGACCATCCATTGGGTTACCGTAAAGGCCGTTCTTATAACTGCGAGTGATTTGACAAACAAAGTCTCCAAGCGACCATCGGCGCATGCTTGAAACGCTCGAAGGATGGGAGTACCGTCTGCGCCTTAGAAGGGCACCTCTGGTGCAACCGTGTGCGAAGCAAACGCTTCAAAGCGGTGCAGCAGAGAGGCTAGAAAGCGAATCCAGTAGTCTGTGCCGGGCTTTTGCCCCGCCTGCTACGCCAACCTAATTCTGGCGCCGTTTGCCCACATGCCAAAAACCAGTGCCACGCTGCTGATAATCGATGATGACGAAGTAGTGCGCGCGAGCCTCGCGGCCTATTTGGAAGACAGTGGTTTCAGCGTCTTGCAGGCCAGCAATGGCCAGCAGGGTCTTCAGGTATTCGAGCAAGACAAGCCCGACCTGGTCATCTGCGATCTGCGTATGCCGCAGATGGGCGGTCTCGAACTCATCCGTCAGGTTACCGAGCGGTCACCGCAGACTCCAGTGATCGTGGTGTCGGGTGCCGGCGTGATGAACGACGCGGTCGAGGCACTGCGCCTGGGCGCGGCGGATTACCTGATCAAGCCTCTCGAAGATCTGGCCGTGCTCGAGCACTCCGTGCGCCGGGCCCTGGATCGTGCGCGTTTGCTGCTGGAAAACCAGCGCTATCGCGAGAAACTGGAAAAGGCCAACCGCGAACTTGAAGCCAGCCTGAACCTGCTCCAGGAAGACCAGAACGCCGGTCGCCAGGTGCAGATGAACATGCTGCCGGAGAGCCCGTGGAGCATCGACGAGTTCAGATTCGCACACCAGATCATTCCGTCGCTGTACCTGTCGGGTGATTTTGTCGACTATTTCCGTGTTGACGAGCGCCGGGTTGCGTTTTACCTGGCGGATGTCTCGGGCCATGGCGCCTCTTCGGCCTTCGTCACCGTGCTGCTGAAGTTCATGACCACGCGCTTGTTGTTCGAGTCCAAGCGCAACGGCACGCTGCCGGAATTCAAGCCTTCGGAAGTCCTTGGTCATATCAACCGGGGACTGATCAGTTGTAAGCTGGGTAAACACGTCACAATGGTCGGTGGAGTCATCGACGAGGAGACCGGTTTGTTGACCTATAGCATCGGCGGCCATCTGCCGTTGCCAGTGTTGTACACGCCTGACAGTGTTCGCTACCTCGAGGGGCGCGGTCTGCCCGTGGGGCTTTTCAACGAAGCCACCTACGAAGACCACGTGCTTGAGCTGCCACCGACGTTCAGCCTGACGCTGATGTCTGATGGCATTCTGGATCTTTTGCCAGAGCCCACACTCAAAGAGAAAGAAGCCGCTTTGCCCCAGAAGGTGAAGTCGGCGGGCGGCAGCCTGGATGGTCTGCGGCAGGTTTTTGGATTGGCCACGCTAGGGGAGATGCCGGATGATATCGCCCTGTTGGTGTTGAGCAGGAATCTTTAATGAGTACCGGTAGAATCCAGTTCGCCGAGCAGGACGGCACCTTCGTCCTGAAGTTTGTCGGTGAAGTTCGCCTGACCCTGTGTTCGGCGTTGGATGCGACTATTGAAAAAATCTTCACCGCGCTGAATTTCAACGCGATCGTGATCGATTTGACCGAAACCCGCAGCATCGACAGTACCACCCTGGGCCTTCTGGCCAAGCTGTCGATCCTGTCGCGGCAGAAGGTCGGCCTGCTGCCGACCGTGGTCACCACCCACGAGGACATCACCCGTCTGTTGCAGTCGATGGGTTTCGAGCAGGTGTTCAATATCGTCAACCATCCCGTGCCGTGCCCGGAATGCCTCGATGACCTACCGGATCAGGATCAGTCGGAAGAGGTGGTGCGGATCAAGGTGCTCGAAGCGCACAAGATTCTCATGGGCCTGAACGACTCCAACCGCGAAGCGTTCCATGACCTGGTGAATGCCCTCGAACGGCACTGATCAACCAGACCGCGAGGCACAAAAAAGGGCGAACCTGTGAGGGTTCGCCCTTTTTGCGTCTGCGCTTGGCCGATTACAGCTTGGCTTGCAGCAGCGCCTCGAGTTTTTCCTGGTCGCGGGCAAACTGACGGATGCCTTCGGCCAGTTTCTCGGTGGCCATCGCGTCTTCGTTGGACAACCAGCGGAATTGCGCTTCGTTGAGGCTCAAGCGCGCTTCGCCGGCATGGCCCGGAGCGAGTTTGCGTTCCAGCTTGCCGGTGTCGGCCGCCAGTTTCTCGATCAGGTCCGGGCTGATGGTCAGGCGGTCACAGCCGGCCAGTTGCTCGATCTGGTTGAGGTTGCGGAAGCTCGCGCCCATGACCACGGTCTTGTAGTCATTGGCCTTGTAGTAGTTGTAGATGCGCGTCACGGACTGCACGCCCGGATCGTCGGCACCGGTGTAGTCGTTGCCGTTGGCCTTCTTGTACCAGTCGTAGATGCGGCCCACGAACGGCGAGATCAGGAACACGCCGGCATCGGCGCAGGCAGCGGCCTGAGCGAAGGAGAACAGCAGGGTCAGGTTGGTCTGGATACCTTCCTTTTCCAGGATCTCGGCGGCGCGGATGCCTTCCCAGGTCGAGGCGATCTTGATCAGCACGCGGTCACGGCCGACGCCGGCCTTGTCGTACAGTTCGATCAGGCGATGGGCACGTTTGAGCATCGCGTCCTGGTCGAACGACAGACGTGCGTCCACTTCGGTGGAAATACGGCCCGGAATGACCTTGAGGATTTCCTGACCGACCGCGACGCCGAAACGGTCGCTGGCCAGGCCGACATCGCCCTTGCAGTCGCGCACGCTGGCGTTCAGCAATTCGGCGTAGGCCGGAATGGCCGCTGCCTTGAGCAGCAGGGAAGGGTTGGTGGTCGCGTCGACCGGTTTGACCCGGGCAATCGCTTCGAAGTCGCCGGTGTCGGCCACGACGGTGGTGAACTGTTTGAGTTGTTCCAGCTTGGAAGTCATGAGCGTGCTCTGTCCTATGGGTCTGGTGACATTACCCGAGCGCCGGCAGCCACTCAAGGGCATGCAGGCGTATCGAGCGCCCCGGCGGCAACAACCTGAAAACGGCTGTTTGAAAGGTGGGGCGCGTTATCGATCAATACGATGCCAAAACAGACGACAGGTTCAAAGCAACTGACCTGTTGCAGCGCCTACTCCAGCTCCAATTGTGTCCTGACTGCCGTTTGAGCCGGTTTCGGTTGGCCGTCCGAGGTCAACAGACCGAAATTCTTCTCGCGATCGTCTTTTCCCGAGTCGCTGTTCTTCCATTCGTAGATGGAAGTCAGCGGGATCTTGAGCCTTTTCACATCAGCGATGAACGCAGAAACTTTGGTGGCCTGGCCGTCCGGGCCGCCGTTGGAGGCCAGCGCCGAGATTCCCCATTCACTGATCACACCCGGCAAATGGAAGTTCTGCTGAATGAAATTCTGGGCATTGCTGATCTGCGTGGCTGTCATGCCGTAGGGGTGATAGGAAATGGCATCGAGGCAATTGGGGTAAGCCTCGACGAGGCTGTTGAGCGCCACGGTGGACGCCGATCCCGCAGTGGGCGGCCGGGCGAAGCCAAAGCCGACCAGAGGCGTGGATTGAGGTTGCCCCTGAAGGGTTTTGCACATGGCGCTCATGAACGGCACGAACGTGGTGTTGAAGTTGCCGGTCGGCCAGTAGGTGCCCAGATCCGGTTCGTTCCAGATTTCGATGGCGACCAGTTGCGAACTCCAGGCTTTTTCCAGCCCGCTGACGGCATTGGCAAATACTTCGCCGGCTGTCGTGAGGTCTCCAGTCAACGGTTTGGTGGCGCGTACAGTCATCAAAACCGGCAAACCGGCGGATTTCGCCGCCGCAAACGCATCGCTGATCTGCCTCTGATAGGACTTGCCGCCGAGGCTGTCGCTCCAGACCCCGAAGCGTACAAAACTGAACCCGGCCGCTTTGATCTGCTCGGCATCGGCCGCCGTAAAACTCTGGATCTTGACCTGAACGCCGATGGTTTTCGTCGGCAGCGCCGGGAACAAGTCACTGGCCTGAACCTGTGCGGCTACACCGAGCAACAACAAGGTGGCGGCACCAAGATGTTTGAGATGTGCTGATTTCATGTCTGCTCTCCTGATGAGAATGACATCTAGCGAATGGTTATCTCGTTACATTGGTTTCGAGGGCAATAAAGATACTAAGTGCATGAATGTTATTTTTTGTCGGAAAACTTTCGCCCGAAAATCACAGTTATTTTTAGTCCGGTAATTCTGGTTGGGAGACTTTTAGAGGCCGTGGTACTTAATGCATCGGTATTAACGGGTGAATCTATTTCCGAGTGAAGGAAGGTCTTGCGGGTTCATTCGAATGTGCAAGGCATGTTGGCCGAATGACATTACACGGGAAAGTAAACCTTGTTCAAAAAGATTCTTGTCGTTTGCGTGGGCAATATTTGCCGAAGTCCGACAGCGGAACTTCTGTTGCGCAATGCACTGACACCCGCGGCGATCAGCGTGACCTCTGCAGGTCTGTCTGCGCGGGTCGGCGAAGGTGTGGAGTCCAACGCGCGCCAGGTGTTGGAAGAGCGTGGCCACAGTGCCGAAGGGTTCAAGGCGCGGCAACTGACAGCGGACATCGTCAATGAATCAGACCTGATTCTGGTCATGGAAAAACAACATGTTAATCAAGTACTGAAGATTGCCTCTCACGCCAGGGGCAAAGTTTTTCTGCTGGGCAAGTGGCAGAGCGAACGAGAAATACAGGACCCGTATCGTCAGGGGCAAGCCGCTTTTATTCATGCCCATGCATTGATTGAAGATGCTGTTAGCTCATGGGCGCAACGCCTGGCGCGTTGATGAATATTCTTCAGTTCAGTGAATGGTAAGAAAGACTTATGCAGTTACCGTCAGTAATCGGCACCCGCGACAACGATCAAGACAGTATTGATCTTCTCGGCATCTTCGGCAGCCTGATCGACCAGAAATGGTTGATCGGCGCGTTCACCGGCGCGTTCATGATGACCGGTGTGGCTTACGCGATCTTGGCCACGCCGGTGTATCTGGCCAACGCGCTGGTGCAAGTCGAACCGAAAAAGAACGACATGCTCGGTTTTTCCGACCTCAACAGCATGCTCGGCGGGCAATCGCCGTCGGTGACCGAAATCGGCATCATCAAATCCCGCGCGGTGATCGGCAAGACAGTCGACGATCTGCGTCTGGATATCGACGTCACCCCCAACACCTTTCCGCTGATCGGCGGCTTTCTTTCTCGTCGCTATCGCGGTGAGACCGAACTCAGCGTCGCGCCGCCGCGTTTCGGCCTGAGCAGCTACGCCTGGGGCGGTGAACGCCTGGAGTTTGCCAAGCTCAATCTGCCCAAGGAACTGTTGGGCAAGAAACTCACCTTGATCGCCGGCGAACAACATCGCTTTCAGCTGCTCGACGACAACGACAACCTGCTGGTCGACGGCGTGGCAGGCGAAGCCTTCGCGCAGGACGGCGTAGAAGGGCAGGTCGCGCAACTGTTGGCCAACCCCGGTACCCGTTTCGAAGTGGTGCGCTACCCACGAATCGTGACCATCCAGGGTTATCAGGACGCGCTGGACATCTCCGAGCAAGGCAAGGAATCGGGGATCATCCGTCTGGCCCTGGCCAGCAGCGACGCCGCCGAAGCAGTGAAGATTCTCAACAAGATCGCCTCGCTGTACGTGGATCAGAACGTACGCCGCACCTCGGCCGAAGCGGCGCAGAGCCTGGCCTTCCTGCAAAGCCAGTTGCCGCAGGTCAAGCGTGATCTGGCCAAGGCCAGCGATGCGCTCAACGCCTACCAGACCCACGGCAAGACCGTGAACATCTCGCTGGAAACCCAATCGGTGCTCGGCCAGTCCGTGGCGCTCGAAACGCGGATTTCCGAGCTGAAACTGCAACAGGCGGAGATGGATCGCAAGTTCACCAAACAGCATCCGGCCTATCGCGCATTGATGACCCAGATCGGCGAACTGACCCAGCAACAGCGGTCGCTGGAAGGCAAGGTTCAGGATCTGCCGGCCACGCAACAGGAACTGCTCAACCTGACCCGCGATGTCGAAGTCGCCTCGCAGATCTACACCCAGTTGCTGAACAAATCCCAGGAGCTGGACATCATCCGCGCCGGTGCCGTGGGTAACGTGCGTCTGGTGGATACGGCGGATGTCGACCTGACCAGTCCGGTCAAACCGAAAAAGCCTCTGATCGTGCTGATCGCCACTTTTCTCGGCGCATTTGTCGGCGTGGCGCTGGTGCTGTTGCGCAAATCCCTGAGCAAGGGTCTGGAAGGACCGGAAGGCATCGAGCAGCTCGGCTTGCCGGTTTACGCGTCGATTCCCTACAGCGATCTGCAGCGCGAAGAGGACAACAAAAAGGTAAGGGCCAAGGTTTCGGCCGATACGCCGGCCTACCTGCTGGCATTGCGCAATCCGACCGACCTGTCCATCGAGTCGATTCGCAGCCTGCGCACTTGTCTGCACTTCGCCGCGCTGGATTCGACCAACAACCGGATCATGATTTCCGGCCCGAGCCCGCAGGTCGGCAAAACCTTCGTCTCTTCCAACCTCGCGGCGGTCATGGCGCAAAGCGGGCAGCACGTGGTGCTGATCGACGCCGACATGCGCAAGGGGCATCTGCACAAGACCCTGAACACGCCGATCACCAACGGCCTGTCGGATCTGCTGGTCAAGCGCTGCACTCTCGATCAGGCGATCAACAAGGTCGAGGTCGACAACCTGCACTTCATCAGCCGAGGCCAGGTGCCGCCGAATCCTTCCGAACTGTTGATGCACGCCAATTTCCGCGAACTGCTGGCGCAACTCAGCGAGCGTTATGACGTGGTGATCATCGACACACCACCGCTGCTGGCCGTGACCGATGCGGCGATTGTCGGTCGCGAAGCCGGCATCAGCCTGATCGTCGCGCGGTTCGGGGTCAACCCGGCCAAGGAAATCGAAATGACGATCCGTCGTTTCGCCCAGAACGGTATCGAGTTGAAGGGCGCGGTGTTCAACGGCGTCGAGAAGCGCGCGGCCAGCTATTACGGCAACGGCAGCTATTACAACTACGAATACGCGTCCGACCAGTCCTGAATCTCAGCGACGGTCCTTACAGGCATGAAAGTGGGTGGGTTGTGAAAAAAATACTGCACGTGGCGGAAACGATCAAAGGCGGGGTGGCGACGGTCATCCGCACGATTTCGGCGGCGCCGGAAGACGGGCGCTATGAGCTGGTGTACCTGGTCCCGCTCGACCAGAAGAAAGAACTGCACGGCATCGATGAGCAGCAGATCCGCACCTTCGCCCGAAGCGGGCGGAATGTGCCGTCGCTGCTGCGTTTTGCCTGGCAACTGGCGCGGGTCCTGCTCAAGGAAAAACCCGATGTGGTGCATTTGCACAGCACCTTTTCCGGGGTGATCGGCCGTTGCGTGTGCGTGCTTTTGCGCCCGTGGCGCAAGCCGAAAATCGTCTACTGCCCCCATGCGTTTTCGTTCCTGATGGAAAGCTCGCCGATCAAGCAGAAAGTCTATGCGTGGATCGAGCGGGTGCTGCAGAAGGTCACGGACAAGATCATCTGCGTCAGCCAGTTCGAGCTGGACAAGGCCGCGAAGTTTGGCATCGAGCGCAAGCGCATGACGCTGATCTACAACGGCATCGATCACAAGGATGACGAACGCAAGGCCGATGATCCGGCACCGATTCATCTGCTGTTTGTCGGTCGCCTCGACTACCAGAAAGGCTTCGACGTGTTGCTCAAGGCCTATACCGAAGCAAAGCGCAGCGACCTGAAACTGACGGTGGTGGGCAGTGCGGTGAACGAGGACGTCGTCGAATGTCCGCCGCTGGACGGGGTGGAATACCTGCCCTGGGTAACCCCAACCGAGGTGCACGCGCTGTATCAGAAAGCCGATGCGCTGATCGTCCCGAGCCGCTGGGAAGGCTTTGCCATGGTGCCGCTGGAAGGCATGGCGCTGGGCTTGCCGGTGATCGCCAGCGACTGCACGTCGTTGCCTGAACTGGTCACCCATGGTGTGTCCGGTTACGTGTTCCCCGCCGGTGACCACCAGGCGCTGGCCGATCGCCTCAAGCAAATCCAGAAGCCTGCGTTGTCGGCCCTCGGCATCGAAGGTCGACGCATCGTCCGCGAGCGTTTCAGCGCCGCGTTGATGATCCGCCAGACCTACGACGTGTATTCCGCTCCCTCTTATTAAGTAGAACTCCGCTCATGAACGTAACGATTTTGCATGGCTACAGTGCCTCCAATTCCGGCGATGGTCTGCTGGTCGATCTGGCCATCGCGCTGGTGCAGCGCAACTTTGGCGAAGACACCGCGATCAGCGTCGTGGCGTCCGATCCGGACTCTTTCAAGTACCTGCCGCACCCGCGTTTCGACGCGCCGGTGATGGCGGCCAAGGGCCTGGGCCGGGTCAAAGAAGCGGTGTTCCTCAATCAGTCCTACGCGGGGCTGGCGGATCTGTTGAAGAGAACCGATCTGATCGTCGGCGTCGGTGGCGGCTACATGCGCTCGAAAAGTGCCTTTGAGCACATCAAGCTGAAACTGGGGCACGCCAAGCAACTGGAAACCGCGATCCTCAGCAAAGTGCCGTCGGTGTACTTGCCGCAAAGCATCGGGCCCTTCCACGGCGACAGCGACAAAATCGTCGGCCACTACGCCAGCGCCGATGCGGTGTTCGTGCGCGATAACCGCTCCTCGGCGCTGTTCGATGCTTGCGAGAATGTCTATCGCGCACCGGACCTCGCGGTGCAGGCGCTGGCCGGCAAGATCCTTCAGCAACCCAAGTTCACCCGCTGCGCCTCGACGCCAGCGACGGTGTGTGTGGTGCTGCGCAAACCGCCGGCATGGAGCAAGGAAAAGAAGCTCGCCTACGTGGCCAACCTGAAGGTGTTGCTGCAGCGCTTGAAGAACAAAAGCAAAGTGGTCTGCGCCGTACAGAGCGCCGTGCGCGGTAATGATGACGGCGCGTTCTATCGCGAACTGGGCATCACCGAAGACCTGCTGCCATTGAAGGCCACGCTGGCCAAATACCAACCGGACCTGGTGATTTCCGTGCGCCTGCACGGGGCGATCGAATCGCTGCTCTCGGGTGTCCCGGCGTACCACATCAGCTATGAACGCAAAGGCTTCGGCGCCTATCAGGACATGGGCGTCGAGGACTGGGTCATCAACGGCGGCGACATCAATGTCGACACCATCATCGACACGGTTTACGCGCCTGACGCGCTGTCGAATTTCGGCAAGCGCCTGACCGACACCTGCCGCGAGATCGAGGCGAAAACCGTGGCCATGGACGACATCATCAAGGGCGTCATTCGATGATATTCCGGCTGTTGCTGCGAGGCGGGGCACTGGGCGCGAAGTTCTTGCTGGTGCTCGCCATCACCCATTACCTCGGTTACGAGGCGCTGGGTTTTTACGGCGTGGTGGTCGCGGCGTCGTTGATCGCATCGAAGTTCTACAGCGTCGGTTTCAGTTCCGAGATCAACCGGCTGATCAGCGTGGGTGGCAGTTCGCGTCGGGTCGTCGACAAGGTGTTGCTGTTGTACCTGGCCGTGGGCCTGGCGTTGTCGGTGCTGACGGTGGTGATTTATTCACTGTTCCAGTCGGTTGAAGCGACCACCGCGCTGATCGCCTGCGTGACGCTGGTGCTGCTCACCGAACACCTGTCGTTCGAGATCAACTCGTTCGTGTTCTCTGCACAGAAAGCCACGGCGGGTGCGTTGCTGTTTTTCATCAAGACCGGGCTCTGGGCGCTGCTGGCCGTGGGCGGAATGGCGCTCGGCTGGGTGTCCGGAATCGCCAGCGTGTTGTGGCTGTGGGTCATCGCCAACGTGCTGGTGATCGTCGCCGGTTACCTGATCGTGGTGAAGGTCCATCACGGGCGGGAAGAGGGGACGCTGGCCACCGCCGCAGTATGGAAAGCCGGGTTGCCGTTTTATCTGGGCACCGGCCTGATCGCGTTGAGTCAGTACGCCGAGCGCTTTCTGATCATCGACCTCGAACCCTACGCCAGCCTCGGTAAATACGTGTACGCGTGGTCGGCGGCCAACACCTTGCAGGCGTTGTCCTACGCGGTGGTGGCGGTGGTCGGGATTCCGGTTCTCGCCAAGCGTTATCAGGCGGATCAGCAACCGTTCACGGTGAAGCAGTTGTTCGTGAACAAATGGGTCGCACGGTCGCTGGCGGTGTCGGCGGCGGTCGCGGTGGGCATTTATCTGTTTTTCAATGTGGTGCTTGATTACGTCGCCACCAGTGTTCCGCGCCCGGACAACGGCATCCTTGGCGTGCTGATTTTCTCCTTCGCCCTGCGTGCCATTGGCGACATCGTCTGGGGCGGGTTGATTGCGTCGAAAAACAGTCGGGTATCCCTCGCCAGTGCGGCCATTTGTCTGTTGGTTTCAGTGCCGGTCAGTTACCTGCTGATCAAGCATTATTCGATCTACGGCGCAGCCTGGGGCAACGTCTTCGCGATCATCGTGCAGCTCGGTGTGATCGCCGTGCTGACTCGTGTGACCCGAGCGAAAAAGGCTGCCGTGTCATGGGCCTGAAATTACCGTGCATCGAGTTTCGCGGCCGCCGACTCGATTCCTCGCTGTCGTTCCTGATCCTGTTCACCGGGCTGTTTCTGTCGGTGGCCATGCCGCTGCTGATTCCCCGCGATCCGGGCCCGGATGCGATGACCTTGTGGTCGTCCTACGCCCGGGCCGACAACTGTAATTTCTGGAACCCGTTCTCGCCGGATCGCTCGTCCTACGAGTGTTCGGCGTTCCTGCTGCGGCCCACCGGGATCAACCTGACCAACGCCTGGGCCTACGGGATGTTCTGCAACTTCTTCCTCACGGCGATTCCCGTGGTGGTGTTCCGGCGCATGCCGCTGACCATCTTCGGAACCTTGTGCCTGTGGGGCATCGTGCGTTCGTTTTTCCTGGAAAATCTGACCAAGGAAATCATCGTGTCGGTGGCGGTGCTGAGCATTCTGTTCAGCTCGCTGACGCGCAAATATCGCGGCGGATTTTTCCTCTCGGCGGTGATCTACGGCGTTCTGATCCGGCCGTACTGGATTCTGTTTTCGCTGTCCTGGGTCGGCGTCTGTGTGATGAAAAAATACGTCTCGCGCACAACCTTCTTCCTGATGCTGTTCCTGTTCTATCTGGCGGTTGCGATGGCGATCCAGTTGGCGCTGGGCTTTCCGGTGTCGTCGATTCGCGCCAGCAACAACGAACTGCGCACGGCGGGCGAGGAGGGGTCCAAGTCGCTGATCGTTTCGTGGCTCAGCGGCAGCGATTTCGTCTCGCAGGCCCTGGATTCGATGATCATTTTCTTCCGGTTGTCGTTCCCCGTTGAGCTGATCCTGCTGTCCGGGCCGGGTCAGGTGATCTTCGTGGCGTTGATGATCATGACCGCGCTGCTGCTGTTCAAAGTCATCACCTCGACCGATTACAAGGGCGCGCCGATCCAGACCAAACCCAAGGAACTGATCGCGATTCCGCTGGCGTTCCTGCTGGTTCAAGGCCTGTTCGAACCGGACTTCGGCTCGTTCGCCCGGCACTTTTCGATGGTGGTGCCGGTGTTGTTCGTGGGCCTGGGTTTGATGCTGCGGGCGAACAAACCGGTGAAGGTTGAATCAAGAATTCTGAATTGAGGCGGGTGCTTTATGTCGAGCAAGAAAAAGTCCCTGGAGATCGAAACCCTGCGTGGCCTGGCGTGCCTGTTGCTGGTGCTCTATCACGTGATCGGGCCGTTGGGCGGTGGTCTGAAAATCGACATCGGCTCGCCGTTCCGGGTGATTGCCGATTCGATGGTGTACGTGCGCATGCCACTGTTCACCTTCATCTCGGGTTACATCTATTCCATCTACAAGATTCGCGGCAACGACTTTTCCGCGTTCTTCAGCGGCAAGGTGCGGCGCCTGATCGTGCCGCTGTTTTGCGTGGGTGTGCCGTTCTCGGTGTTGCAGGCGGTGGGGCCGGGCGTGAACAAGGACGTCAGCGTGATGGACGCGCTGTTGTCGTTCTATGTGCCGATCAACCACTTCTGGTTCCTGCAGGCGGTGTTCATCATTTTCATGTTCGTCGGCCTGTTGGAATGGCGCGGGTTGCTGCGCACACCGACGCGCCTGTATCTGCTTTTCGCGTTCGCGGCGGCGGTGTTCCTGTTGCCGCCGTTTTCGGTTGATGCGTTCGGCATTAACGGGGCGATTTATCTGTTGCCGTTCTTCGTGGCAGGCATGATCGGCCAGGAGAAAGTCAGCGAGCTGAAGCAGACGTTCAAGGTGATCGGCCCGCTGGTGTTTGTGCTGATTTCGCTGACGCTGCTGTACGTGGCGTCGGTGGACCGCGAGCTGATTGTCGACCGCCGTAGCCTGATCGGCCTGACGGTGGGCTGCGTGTCGTGCATCGCGTTGCTGTCGAGTGATATGCGCTCGAAGGCACTGACCTGGCTCGGCGGTTATTCCTATGCGATTTTCCTGTTTCACGTGTTGTTCGCCGCCACGTCGCGCTCGATCCTCGGCCGCTTGGGCGTTAAAGACGAAAGCGTGCTGGTGTTCTGCGGCGTGACGTGTGGCTTGCTCGGGCCGGTGGTGTTGTCGATGATTTTCAGTCGATTCAACTTCACCTCCGTGCTCTTCCTCGGCGAACGAGCCGCGACGAAAAAGAAACCGCCGGCGTCCATTGCACCGGTAGCGCAGGCTTAGGTTTTGCGAGCCTCCGGAGAATGCGCGGCGTTTGCAAAATAACTAAAAGCTTCGCGAGCAAGCTCGCTCCCACAAAGGCTTTGTGACCTTTGCATACCCTCTGTGGGAGCGAGCTTGCTCGCGAAGGGGCCATCACTCAGTAAGGGATTCAATGCATGTTGGCAGTTGATGACGTCCGGCCGGTAGCGGCGTCTGTGGTCGAGGTCGGTGATGCCCGCGAACGGTTTGCCCAGTGGCGCGAAGGCAAAGGCGGAAAGGTTCTGTCGATCTCGGTGATCGGCGACAGCTACAGCGCCGGACAGGATTTTTACCTGAACAAACTGGTGCAGCGCGTGGCTGGCGAGGTCGGGTTTGCCGGGCCGGGTTATGTCGGGTTCAACCACGGCGCAGCGCTGGGCGGCACGCATTTCAAATACACCCGCAGCAGCGAGAAATACTTTGGTGGGGACTGGAAGGTGTCCGCTCTCGGTCAGGCCAGCCCCGACAGCCGCACGGTAACCGGCCGGCCCGGCGCCTGGCTGCAAGTCGATGCCAGCCCGACGCCCGCCATCGATACCTCCGTTACTCAGGCGAAACTGCTCTACCTCGGCAACGGTGAGTCCAGTGAGTTGCGTTATCGCTGGTCGCCTTCCGCCGACTGGCAGCCGTTGAAACTCGCAGGCGAGGGCGTTCAGGAAGTCCCTTTGCCCGGCACGTCGACCGCGACCGACTGGGCCTTCAGACTGGAAGTGGTGAAGGGCGCGCCGACTCTGTTCGGCCTGTGGCTGAGCAACGATCAGAACGGAGTTCGGGTGTCGAAACTGGCGGCGTCCGGTGCGGCGTCCGCTGATTTCTATCACGACGATGCCCGCTGGCAGGCGCAGTGGAAAGCCGTGGTGTCGAAGATCCCCGCAGACATTTACCTGATCATGCTCGGTGGCAACGATCAAGGCTTTGGCGTGAAGCCTGAGCAGTATCTGCACAACGTTCAGGGTCTGGTGGGCATGCTCCGCGAGATTCAACCGGCGGCGAGCATCAATCTCATCCTGCGTCAGGACACCACCCGCTCCAGCGCCTATCCGATGTCGGCTTATGCGCAGGTCATCGAGCCCTGGGCCCGTGAGCAGCGACTGGGTTACGCCAATCTGCAATGTGCGTTCGGTACGGACGTCAAACGCTACGCCGCAGCCATGATCGGGCCGGACAAGATTCATCCGGTACCGGCCACGGGTGGGCGGGTGATTGCCGATTACTTCTATCGTTGGGTCGTGGGCGGACAGCAAAAAGTCTCGCCACAGGACCGCTGTGGCGAGACTTCGAAGTAGCCCTCAGTTGTCGAACAGATCCAGATGACTCAGCAGCTCTGCGGTTTTCTGTGGCATCAACTGCGTCACGCAACGGGTTTCCACGTTGACGATGATCGCCGGATCGTTGCAGCAGATCCGCACCCGAAAACGCCAGTCGCTGAAAATCATCTTCAGCCCGTCGCGGTCATCAACCTCCAGCGCCTGTTCGCCGTAGATCCGTTTCAAGTGGGCGAGCAGGGGCCAGGGATCGTGCATCGATCGGCGTATGTCCCCGGACGAGGGAAATACGCCGATGCGGTCGACCAGCAGCAGGGTGCCCAGCCACGGGCCATTGGCGCTGGGCAATGGCTGATGGCGGGATAACCAGCTCATCACCCCGAGGTTGTCCACCTCACGTTCAATCTCTGCGGAATGTTGTGCAATGTTCATGGTTGCCTCGTTGGATGTGCGTGCTGCGATGGATCAGTGGGGGCCGTTCAGCGGCCCTTCAGGTAAACGTTCTCGTAGCAGAAGTTGGTCGCCTGCAGGTAACCCTCGGCGTCGCCGCAGTCGAAGCGCAGGCCCTTGAACTTGTAGGCCAGCACGCAACCGTTCTGCGCCTGTTTCATCAGGGCGTCGGTGATCTGGATTTCGCCGCCCTTGCCTGGCTCGGTGTCGGCGATCAGGTCGAAGATGTCGGGCGTGAGGATGTAGCGGCCGATGATCGCCAGGTTCGACGGCGCGTCTTGCGGGGCCGGTTTTTCCACCATGTGATTGACCCGGTAGATGCCGTCGGAAATCGCCTCGCCGGCGATCACGCCGTACTTGTGGGTCTGGTCGCGCGGGACTTCCTGGATGGCGACGATCGAGCAGCGGAATTTCTTGTAGAGCTCGATCATCTGCGTGAGCACGCCGTCGCCTTCCAGGTTCAGGCACAGGTCGTCCGCCAGCACCACGGCGAAGGGTTCGTCGCCGATCAACGGACGGCCGCTGAGAATCGCGTGGCCCAGGCCTTTCATTTCCACCTGACGGGTGTAGGAGAAGGTGCAGGTGTCGATCAGTTCACGGGTGCCGGCCAGGAATTTTTCTTTCTCGGTGCCACGGATCTGATGCTCGAGTTCGTAGCTGATGTCGAAGTGGTCTTCCAGCGCGCGCTTGCCCCGGCCGGTGACGATGGCCATGTGTTGCAGGCCGGCGTCCCGTGCTTCTTCAACGGCGTACTCGATCAACGGCTTGTTGACGATCGGCAGCATTTCCTTGGGCATGGCTTTGGTGGCCGGCAAGAAACGCGTGCCATAACCGGCAGCGGGGAACAAACATTTACGAATCATAAAAGTATCCTGGACATTCATGGCGCAGGGCCATCGGTTAATGCAATAACAAAGGGTTGCAAGTTATTGAAGGTGTACTTTAATACCTGAGTCAGGATATGAGTGGCAAACAAGAATGAGTATAAAACACGGCAATGTTATGAGATGTCGGTTTTATAATTAACAGTTATTTTTAGTCGGTATCTGTTGATAGTGGTGTATGCGCGGGAGTGCTAATAAGTACCAGGCAATACAGTTTGGCTTGTAAAAATATTTATGGCCAGTGATTGAACTGTTTTTGTTTTTGGTTGTTGTCGCGCTGTTTGTGTGAATCAAGACACACATTAAACAAACAGCGCTTGACACGCGAGTTGGCACTTTTCCCACTTATGGACCGCGCTATGAAGATTCTGGTAACGGGTGGCGCCGGCTATATCGGCTCGCACACCACACTTGCACTACTTGAAGCAGGTCATGAAGTTGTAGTTCTGGATAATCTTTGCAACAGCAGCGACGCCGCATTGCACGCGGTTGAAGCCATTTGCGGCAAAAGTGCGCTGATGATTCGCGGGGATGTCTGTGACCGGGCCTTGCTGGACCGGATTTTCCAGCAGCACGCCATCGATGCGGTGCTGCATTTCGCCGGGCTCAAGGCTGTCGGTGAGAGCGTGCGCAAGCCGCTGGAGTACTACGAAACCAACGTCAGTGGCAGCATCACGCTGTGTCAGGCGATGGCGGCAGCAGGTGTCTTCCGGCTGGTGTTCAGCTCCTCGGCCACGGTCTACGGCGAGCCGACGCAAATGCCGATCCGCGAAGATTTCCCGACCGGCACCCCGACCAATCCCTACGGCCAGTCCAAGCTGATCGTCGAGAACGTGCTGCGCGACCTGTGCCAGTCCGAACCGCGCTGGAGCATCGCGCTGCTGCGCTACTTCAACCCGATCGGCGCGCATCACAGCGGCCACATGGGTGAGGACCCCAACGGGATCCCTAACAATCTGGTGCCTTACATCAGCCAGGTGGCCGTCGGCAGCCTGCAAGAGCTGTCGATCTTCGGTAACGATTACCCCACGGTCGACGGCACAGGCGTGCGTGACTATATCCACGTCGTGGACCTGGCGGACGGTCACCTGAAGGCTTTGGAGTCGATTGCCGGGCGTACCGGCATCCACACCTGGAACCTGGGCACCGGTGATGGCTACAGCGTGATGCAAGTGCTGCGCGCCTTCGAGCAGGCGTGCGGGCGGCCGGTACCTTTCCGGGTCAAACCCCGACGTGCCGGTGATATCGCCGAGAGCTGGGCCGACGCGTCCAAAGCGGCGAAGGAACTGGGCTGGAAAGCCACGCGCAACTTGCAGGACATGGTCACCGACACTTGGCGCTGGCAATCGAATCATCCCCGGGGTTATCTGGAATGATGGCGTTTTAGTGCAATGTTAGTTTCGGTCAGGTTGTTAGATATCGTCGGGAAAATACGCTGGTAATGCCTTTTGCAAGTCCGTAGATATAAACCTGCCGTTCGACTTTTATCAGTTGGGTAAGACTGTGGAAGAACAACGGATCTTGTTCGCACATTTGCGACTTGAACTCTACCACCTCTAACGAACACCCGATGTTCAGGTGCGATGTTAGAAAGGAGTTGATATGAAAAAAGTGATGGCGATCGCCCTGTTGACGATGTTGAGCAACTGGGCAGCCGCAGCTGAAGCGCCACTGACGGCGGTGACCAATGTATCTGGCAGTGTCGCGGCTTCTACAGCGCCTGCTGCCAGTACTGCCATGGTCGCCAGTGCTGTCGCGGCGTCCAACAGTGGTGGAAGTGCCAACGGCGGTACAACGGGTACCACCGGTACCACGGGTACAACCGGAACGCACAACTAACTGAAGTCACTGTTGGTGCAGTACAGGGTCGCCCGGCGAAAGCCGGGTGACTTTGTTTTTGGATTCGCCCTTGAATAGCGTAGTGCCATTATGAATCGTCGTTTTACTCTTTTAATGTTGGCAAGTTTCGCTCTGCAAGGTTGCATGTTTTCCCCCGGTCAGTACCTGAGTACCAGCAGCATCACGCGTCAGGGTGCCAGCGAAAGCAGCCGGGTCGAGCTGATTCCGATCACTCCCAAGCTCATCGCCATGAACCGGGCCACGTACAAGCGCGAGTCGGTGCCGGCGGAGTTGTTGGCAACTCCGGCCGAATATCGCATTGGCAGCAACGATGTCCTGTACATCACGGTCTGGGATCATCCCGAGCTGACTGCCCCCTCGGGCGCGCAGCAACAGATCGATGCCAACGGCCGTCTGGTGCGTTCCGACGGCACGCTGTATTACCCGTACATCAAGGAAGTACAGGCCGCCGGCAAAACCATCCAGCAACTGCGCTCGGACATCGAGCAACGCCTCTCGGCGTTTATTGCCGAGCCGCAAGTGGATGTCGCGGTGCTGCGTTTCGCCAGCCAGAAAGTCGTAGTCTCGGGCGCCGTGGCCAAGGCCGGCCCCCAGGCGATTTCGACCAACCCGCTGAGCGTGGTCGAAGCCCTCGGTTCGGCCGGTATCGATACCAATAATGCCGACCTGTCGGGGCTGATGCTGACGCGCAACGGGCGGGTGTACCCGCTCAATCTCGATGCCCTCAATCAGCAGGATTCCGAGTTGCAGAACGTCTACCTCAAGGGAGGCGATCAGCTGTATCTGCCGTACAACGACAACAAGCGCATCTACGTGATGGGCGAGGTCAACCAGCCTCGCGCACTGAGCTTCAAGACCGCCACCATGAACCTGTCCGACGTGCTCGGTTCGGTCGGTGGCTTGAGTCAGACCACCTCCAACGGCAACGCCGTTTACGTCATTCGCGGGGTGGAGAACCTCGACGTGGAGCCTGCGAAAATCTACCAGCTGGAAGCCGAATCGCCGACCGCCATGGCGCTCGCGTCGCACTTCGAAGTTCGGCCTCAGGATGTGGTGTATGTCGGGCCTGCCAACGTGACTCGCTGGAACCGTCTGATCAGTCAGTTGGTGCCGTCGGCATCGATTGTCGGTACGGGCGCTTCCGCTGCGAAGAACTGGAGCGAATACAGTAACAACAGCAAATAAGGCCGCCGACTGTGAAAACGTTGAAAGTGGGCGTCTGCCTGATGGCGGCCTCGTTGTTGTGTGGCTGTAACCCGCTGATGAGCGCTTCGTTGAACAACCTCAAATCGGCGGCCCTCGGGCCGGACGAACTGGACGTGTCGGCGGAGCAGGTCGCCGGGGTCAAGTATCCCCAGTTGAAACTGACCACACCGTCCGGCTCCGGCGTGCTGGCGCTGGTGCGCGAGCGCGAGGACCTGCAGTTCTGGGTCGCCTCGGGCAAACAGGTGCTGTTGATGCGCGACGGGTTTGTGGTGCGGACCATCGGCCTGGGCGTGGAAGGCGATCTGGACGGGACGCGTCTGTCCGATGACTCGCCGTTCAAAAAGGGTCTTCAGAATATCCCCGACGGCTACACCAGCCGACGCTGGATCGATCTCTACAAAGGTCAGGAAGTCGGCATCATCCTCAACAGCCGCTTCTCGCGAAAGTCCCTGGAAACCCTCGAAATTCTCGACAAGGAATACACCGTGCTGCGTGTCGATGAGCAGATTGACGCCCCGGCCATCGGCCTGCGTGCGACCAATCGTTATTGGGTCAATCCAGCTGACGGTTTCATTGTGCAGAGTGAGCAGCAACTGACTTCGCAACTGCGGGTCAGGATCGTGCAACTGACGCCTGATCGCAGGCACGTTCCGTGAAGCGGCTGAGAGCGCTATCGGCGTGTCTGTTGTTGCTCACGGGTGCGAGCCAGGCAGCGGTCACCGTTACCGGTGATGTCGCCAATCCGGGCCCGGTCGAGTTGCCGGCGAACGGGCGGTTACGCGATGTGATTGGCGAGGCCGTACCGAATGCCGAAGGGTACTTTCTGGCGGGCGTCCTGCTGCGTCAGTCACTACTGGAGGAACAGACGCGGCTCAAGGTCGGCGTGCTGTTCGATCTGGATGTGCTGCAACGCATGGCGATGCTCTTCGACAAGCCCTCGCGGGCAGCGCTGGCGCAGCAGGTGGCCGAGCAAGTCCGGCAGATGCCGGTGACCGGACGGCAGATCGCCGATCTCGATCCGGTGGCGGTGGAAGTCGGCTTCGCCCGCAACATCCGTCTGGACGATGGCGATCGCCTGATCTACCCGAAGCGAGTCGACGAAGTCGAAGTGCTGGGCGCGGTCGCCGAGCCGTGCCGCTTGCCTTATCAGCCGCTGCTCGAAGCCCGGGAATACCTGCAAGGCTGCGCGCTGCTGGAAGACGATGCCGACGCCGATTACCTGTGGCTGATCCAGCCCAATGGCGTTTCGCGCCGGGTCGGCATCGCTCATTGGAACCGTGAGAGCGGGCACATGCCTGTCGCCGGCAGCAAGATTCTGGTGCCGTTGAAAAATGATGATCTTGATCCGCCTGTCCCTGAACTGAATCAGCAGTTGGCCGAATTTATTGCCACGCAGTTGGCTGAGGTGGTTCGTTGAATTTGCGTTTTGCAGCTGTGTTGTTATTGCCCTGCGGCCTGGTGCATGCCGAGCCGCGCATTACCCAGAATGATTTCGGTGGCGTCGGTCTGCTACAGACCCCGACCGCGCGCATGTCGCCCGCCGGTGAGTTGAGTGTCAACGCCAACCGCACCGAACCGTACAGCCGATACAGCGTTTCGTTGCAGCCGCTCGACTGGCTGGAAGGTTCGTTTCGCTACACCGCCATCACCAACCGGCCTTACGGCTCCGAGGCGCTGAGTGGCAGCCAGAGCTATAAGGACAAGGCGGTCGACGCCAAGGTCCGGCTGTGGCAGGAAAGCCACTGGGCGCCGGAAGTAGCGCTGGGCTTTCGAGACATCGGTGGTACGGGTTTGTTCGCCAGTGAGTTCTTCGTGGCCAACAAACGCTACGACAACTTTGATTTCAGCGCCGGCATTGCCTGGGGTTACATCGGTAATCGCGGCGATTTCGACAACCCGCTGGGCTGGGCCAGTGATCGCTTCAAAACCAGACCCGATCTGGAAGGCACCGGTGACGTCAACGCCGGGTCGTACTTTCGCGGCAAGCCTGCGTTTTTCGGCGGCGTGAGTTACCAGACGCCCTGGGACCGGCTCAGCCTGAAACTCGAATACGAAGGCAACGACTACAAGCACGAGCCGAAGGACAACATCATCAAGCAGGACTCGCCGATCAACCTCGGCGCGGTGTTCAAGGTGACCGATTCCCTTGACCTGAGCGCGGCGTGGGAGCGCGGTAACACCGCGATGTTCGGCGTCACGTTCCACACCAACTTCGTCAGCCGCAAGGCCCCGGCCAAAACCTTCGACCCACCGGCCGAACCGCTGCCGCCGAAAGCGCCGGACACCGCGCCTGACCAGGTCAATTGGGCCGACGTATCGAAACGCTTGCAGCAGAACGCCGGCTACAAGGTCGAGCGCATCAGCCAGCGTGACTCCGAACTGATTGTGTACGGCGAGCAGCAGCGCTACTTCCATTCGCCCAAGGCTGTCGGCCGCGCGAGCCGGATTCTCGACAACAGCGTCAACGACGACATCGACTGGTTCACCGTGGTCAACAAGCGCTATGACCTGCCGCTGGAAGAAACCAGCGTGCCCCGGCAAACCTTCCGCGAAGTGATCAACAACGAGGAGCCGCTGCAAGCGCTGCACCGCACCACCGAGATCAACCCGGCGATGCCGCACAACGAGAAAACCCTCTACACCGAAGCGCCGCAATCTTTCATTTATGGCGCCGGGCTGGGCTTCAAACAGAACGTCGGTGGCCCCGATGGCTTGCTCTATCAGTTCACTGCGGATCTCGATGCGGAATACCGCTTCAACCGCAACACCTGGTGGAACGGTTTGCTCAGTCAGAACCTGATCAACAACTTCGACAAGTTCAAATACGACGCACCCAGCGGCCTGCCGCGTGTGCGTACGGATTTGCGTCAGTACCTGACCACGTCGGACACCACTATGCCGCTGTTCCAGGTCAGCCACGCCGAGCAACTGGACAAGGATTTGTACGGCATGGTCTACGGCGGTTATCTGGAGTCGATGTTCGCCGGGGTAGGGGGCGAGGTGCTGTTTCGTCCGACCGGCAAGCGCTGGTCGATCGGTGCGGATCTGAACTACGTGCGTCAGCGTGATTTCGACCAGGGCTTCGGCCTGCAGGATTACTCGGTCTGGACCGGCCACATCACCGGCTACACCGACTTGCCTTACGAAACGCTTGCTGCCGTCAGCGTCGGGCGTTACCTGGCGGGCGACTTTGGCGGCACGCTGGATATCTCCCGCGAGTTTTCCAACGGCGTGCGCTTCGGCGCCTGGGCGACGATCACCACCGCCGGCAGCGCCGAGTATGGCGAGGGTAGTTTCGACAAGGGCCTGTACCTGTCGATTCCGTTCGACGAGATGATGAGCATGTCGACCATGCGCCGCGCCAACCTGGTGTGGGCGCCGCTGACCCGTGACGGTGGTGCGAGGCTGAACCGCAGCTTCCAGCTGCACTCGATGACGGACAGTCGGGAAGGGGACATGTTCTACCGGAACTTCGAGAAGATTACCGAGTAAGACCGGGAGAGCGGAAAGTCAAAACGGGAGCCTGATGGCTCCCGTTTTTGTTTGTGGTGAAGGGGGATCTTGATACGGCCATGATTGCTGTGGGAGCTGGTGTGTTGCAGGTGGTTGGCAGGTTCAAACCTGATGGTGAATGATCCGGCGCCTTCGCGGGCAAGCCCGCTCCCACAGGATTTAAGGTGATGCCTTGATCTTCGCCATTCCCCAGATCCCTGTGGGAGCGGGCTTGCCCGCGAAGGCGTCTGTTCAGCCGACATCAGAGTATCTGTCACTCCTCGGTTTCGAAGCCCCAGCCAACCCCAAATCCCGCCCACAAAAAAGGGGACTTTCGTCCCCTTGCGGTGTTGCCTTCTCAAGCCCTGCGTCTCAGTAAATATCCTTCGACAGCAAGGTAAACGGCGTCTTCACCAGGATCTTCACATCCAGCCACAGCGACCAGTTGTTGATGTACTTCAGGTCGATCTCAACACGCTTTTCCATCTTGTCGAGCGTGTCTGTCTCGCCCCGGCAACCGCTGATCTGTGCCAGGCCAGTAATGCCCGGTTTGATTCGGTGGCGGGCCATATAGGCGAGGATCTTGCCCGAGTAGTAGTTGTTGTGCGCCACGGCGTGCGGACGTGGACCGACCAGCGCCATGTGCCCTTGCAACACGTTGAACAGCTGCGGCAATTCATCCAGCGAAGTGCGACGGATGAAGCGGCCGACTGCGGTGATGCGTGAATCGTTGCGGCTGGCCTGCTTGACGTCACGGTCATCGTGCACGCGCATCGAGCGGAATTTCCAGACCTTGATCACCTTGCCGTTCCAGCCGTGGCGATCCTGCTTGAAAAACACCGGGCCCGGCGAGTTGATCTTCACCGCCAACGCCACGGCCAACAGCACCGGACTCAGCAGGATGATGGCCAGCAGGGCGACGGCTTTTTCCACCAGGCTCTTGCTCAGCGCAGCGGTCGGGCGGCTGGTCAGCGGGCTTTCGTTGAGGTAGATCGCTGGCAGACCGTCCACGACTTTCACCGAATGGTTGAGCAGCGTCAGGCTGTTCAGATCCGGCACCCAGACCACGTCGACGTTGGCATCCAACAGATCGACATACATGGCTTCGATGTTGGCGGCTTCCGACAGCGGCAGCGTGATGTACAAGCGGCGGATGTCATGGTTCTGAATCAGCTCGAGCAACTCGTCCTGAGCGCCGACGACGCGTGGAGCGTCCGCTTCCAGGGAAGGGACTTCGCCGTTGCTGACCAGACCTACCAACGGCAGGTTTTCCAGCTGACTCAATTTTTTCGCCAGTCCCAGCGCCAATTCACCGGTGCCGACGATCAGGGTCTTGTGTTCGCTTTTGCGCGAACGCTGATAGAACTTCGAGAACGCGTGCAGCGGTGCGTACAGCAGTGCCTGACCGAGGAAACCGTATACCGCCCACTCAAGGATGACCTGGCGGGAGAACAGCGCATCGGCCTTGCAGATGAAGGCGATGAACGCCAGACCGGCCATGGTCATGAACCAACCCACGAACAGTCGACCCAGCCCGGTCAGATAGTTGTCTCGCTTTCGATACGCGCCGCTGAAGGTATAGGCCGGAACCGACGCCAGTACCGCCAGTATCGTGCACATCCGGTAGTAGAACTCGACGGTTCCGGTGTGCTGTTCGGCCAGAAAGAACAACAGTGAAACAATGAAACTCTGTGCCAGCGCCCATTGGCCCCAAAAGGTCAGTCCCTTGAGGCCGGTGTTTCGATTGATACGAAGAGAAAGATCCATACGATATCCCCAAAAGACGTCCATTCAGGTTTCGACAGTAGAAAACCGAGTTGTTAAGCAGACTTGTTATTGTTGTTTGAGCCAGTGTCCTGAGGTAACAACGCCGGAATGCGGAACTGTCGTCAGTCAATAGACTAAGTTATTGCCAGGGATGCTGTCTGACGAGTTCTAACAAGATGGCACAGTGCCAACTTATTTAAATTTCCAATATTCAAACGTTAGAAAAGGTCGAAAGGCAGGGGGTGAATAATTGAGATCGGGTTTGCTATCGTAGGAAGGGTAGGGAGGCAGGGAAGACTATAAGGAGGTGGGCCAAACAGAGTGCTTCTTTTATTCTTGTAATAGCACTTGTATCTGTTTGTTTTTCGCGTTGGCGTTATTGTCAGGCAACAACTTCCTGGATCAGGCAATAACCACGATTGCGTACGGCACGAAACAGTCGTTCGCCATTGCTGGCACTTTTGAATTTGTCCTGGAGACGACTCAGACACATTTCCAGACCCCGGTATTGCTCCGGTTCTCTGCCAATGCTGAGGATCAGTTCGTCTCGACTGACAACGCGTTCTTCGTGGTGCAGCATTTTGCAAACCAGTGCGGTTTCGAGCCCGGTGAGACTGATTTCGACGCCTTCCTTTGTCAATGCACCCTGGTCATTATCGAGATGCCAGGCTTCGGTGCAGGACCCAGTGGATTCAATCGTTCGGGACGTATGGGTGGTTTCTCCGGCTGTTGCCGAAGTGCTGTGAAACGGAGGGGCCGATTGCGCTGCGAGCCATTCCGATTCGAGGGTGGCCAGTATTTTCTGGGTATCGTGTTCAATGCTGCGTGCGACATGCTTCCTTGTGCCGCTTGGGTAAGTGAACTCCATCAGCATCGGAGCGGAAGAGGGCGAAGCAACACCTTCAATAAACATTTGTGCCTGAGACGTGCCAAACGAATTGAAACGCTCACTGGAGAGAATGCTCTCGAGTTCGCGTTGCGACGCTGAGCTGTTAGTCACGACAACAAAGTATTTTCTTGGGAGGGTCGTGCTGGTTTCCATGTCTCTCTCCTAAAGTACACACCAAATTTGGCGAAAAATAATGGGCAGGCGAGCAATGTTTTCCTCGGAATTAATCGAAAGGCAGGGTCTGGGCCCAAAAATGGCCCTCGATAAGTTCCACTCGGTCTGCTATTAGAGTAATGGTTTATTGTTATGTTTAAGTGTTGCAGCGCTCATGCAATTGACGGCTTTTTATTAGATGTGTGATGCGGTTAAAACTATGAGACAGCGGATTTTCAAAGAGTTGCATCAGACGTTCCCTCGTATGCTGCAAAAAGACTGATTCCTTGATTCAGGCGTTGGAGATCAACCCCCTCATCAGACGATAACCATACCCGCGAATGCTCTGTATGGCGTTCGTACCGTACACGTCCTTTATTTTCCCACGCAAGCGACTGATGGATTTTTCCAGCGCCCGAGGATCGTAGAAATGGGTGTTGAGCCCCATGATGCCGGCGATTTCATCATGGCTGAGAATGTGATTGCCGGTCTGCGCGAAGGCTTGCAGGATCTTCATTTCGGCAAAGGAAATATCCAGTCGGCGGCTGGCGTCCGAGAGGCAGATGCGGGTGGAGTCCAGCACCAGGCTGATATCCCGTTGCCATTCTTCACTGTCGAAGAACTCGCCGAGCGGCTCCGTGCCATCATCGGACAAGGTGTTGAGTTTGATACAGAAGTCGGCCCCTGCAAGAAAATACTTGATCTTGTTGTGGGCGCCGCGACCTGTGATCACTGCACAAATAATCGGCTTCGAATTGTCATTGCGCAGGTTTTCCACCAGTGCAAGGTTATCTTCCAGTGCCTGCGGGCTATCAATGACAATGAAGATGGCTCGATGGGAACCGTAATATTCGTTTTGCTGATATGAACTAGCGTAGGCGTCGGCTTCAAGCGCCACATTGTTCTGCACATGCTTTGCGATTAGCGCACTAAAATCTTCTGCCACGCCACGGGTACGAGCCAGGGTGAGAACACCTGGTTCGTTGCTTGTACGGCGCTGGATTTTAGTCGCTAAGTTACCTGTGAGCATCATGCATTGACTCGAAAAGGTGCTGACATCGGGATGTTAAAGCACCGGTTCTCATCTGTGACTGACAATTGGTAACATTTGCGCGGATTTTAGACGTGGCTCCCGAGTTTTCTAACAATAATTAAGCCTTTCAAGCTTTTAGTTGATTTTTTCGGGGCTGTGAACTATCGAAAATCGGGTCGTTAGATGGTGGCAATGTGAGATGGTGCCACTATTTTGTAATTATCGCGATCTGTTTTTTATGTCCCTTGGCCACTACTCGATTGCACGGGATTGCCTGGAGTGTGAGATGGGTCACATTTTATGAGGCGACGCTGTTTTTTGCTACAAGGCCGACAAGTTGTTAGGCGGACGATTATTAACATGGCTTGAGTGTGTCTTTTGATAAGACATATTCTCCGTCCCCGAGTCGGGCAATGGGTGTGTATTTGCCAATTGTTTTACTTCAGATACCCAATGCCTGAATGCAGTTGACCGGGCGCTCTTCGGGAGCGTTCTGACGGAGGATTAATGGATTTACTGACCTTGTTCAAGGTGCTGATATTAGGTGCGGTAGAAGGGCTGACAGAGTTCCTGCCCATTTCCAGTACAGGCCATCAGATTATCGTTGCCGACTTGCTGGAGTTCGGTGGCGAACGCGCCATGGCGTTCAACATTATTATTCAACTGGGCGCCATTCTGGCGGTGGTCTGGGAGTTTCGGCCGAAGATCTTCGAGATCGTCAAAGGCCTGCCGACCCAACGCAATGCCCAACGTTTTACGGCCAATCTGCTGATCGCGTTTTTCCCGGCAGTGGTGCTGGGCGTGTTATTTGCCGATGACATTCATCATTACCTGTTCAACCCGATCACCGTCGCCGTAGCGTTGGTTGTGGGCGGCATCGTGATGTTATGGGCCGAGCAGCGTGACCATGTGGTGAGCGTCGACCATGTAGACGACATGAAGTGGTCCGACGCGCTGAAGATCGGTTTCGTACAGTGCCTGGCGATGATTCCGGGTACATCTCGCTCCGGATCAACCATCATTGGCGGTTTGCTGTTTGGATTGTCACGCAAGGCCGCTACGGAGTTTTCGTTCTTTCTGGCGATGCCGACGATGGTCGGTGCGGCGGTGTATTCCGGCTACAAGTACCGGGATCTGTTCGAGAGCAGTGACCTGCCGGTCTTCGCCCTGGGCTTCGTGGTTGCCTTTATTTTCGCGATGATCGCCGTGCGCGGGTTGCTGAAGTTCATTGCGAACCACAGTTATGCCGCGTTTGCCTGGTATCGGATTGCTTTTGGCTTGTTGATCCTGGCGACGTGGATGTTCGGCTGGGTGAACTGGACGGCGGCCGCAGCCGCCTGACCCTCAGCCGCGCAGGTCGGGCCTCAACGCCCGGCCAGCAACTCCGCCGCCTGATCCAGCAACGCCAGCGGATCCTTGGCCTTGTGGATATCCACCGACAACAACTGACGAAACTTGCGCGCCCCCGGGAAACCGGTGCCCAGGCCCAGCACATGCCGGGTGATGTGATGCATCGCGCCGCCGGCCAGCAAATGCTCGGCTATATAAGGCCGTAACTGCGCCAGCGCCTCGGCCCGGCTGATTACCGGCGCGGTACTGCCGAACAACTGCTGATCCACCTCGGCCAGCAGATAGGGATTGTGATACGCCTCGCGGCCCAGCATCACCCCGTCAAAGGTCTGCAAATGCTCATGGCAGGCCTCCATCGTCTTGATCCCGCCGTTCAGAATGAACTCCAGCTCCGGAAAATCCGCCTTCAACCGCGCCGCCACGTCATAACGCAACGGCGGAATGTCACGGTTCTCCTTCGGCGACAACCCCTCCAGAATCGCAATCCGCGCATGCACCGTAAAACTCGTGCACCCGGCATCCCGCACCGTGCCGACGAAATCGCACAGCTCTTCATAACTGTCCCGCCCATTGATCCCGATCCGATGCTTCACCGTCACCGGAATCGACACCGCATCACGCATCGCCTTCACACAATCCGCCACCAACTGCGGATGCCCCATCAGGCACGCCCCGATCATATTGTTCTGCACCCGATCACTCGGGCAGCCAACGTTCAGATTCACCTCGTCGTAACCGTGCTCCTGCGCCATACGTGCGCAAGCGGCCAGGTCCAGCGGAACACTACCGCCCAACTGCAACGCCAGCGGGTGCTCGGCTTCGTTGTGACGGAGGAAACGCTCGTGATCGCCGTTGAGCAGCGCGCCGGTGGTGACCATTTCGGTGTAGAGCAGGGCGTTTTTCGACAGGATGCGTAGGAAGTACCGGCAATGGCGGTCAGTCCAATCCATCATCGGCGCGACGGAGAAACGGCGGGAGAGTGGGGCGGGTGTGGCGGTGATTGGGGGCATTGGGGGTACGGAATCGGTGTGGCTGGGAGGTGGGGGAGTTTATCAGATTGAACAAAGCTGCTTAGAAGAGTCTAGCGCTGCTTCGACTCGATGAAGGTCCTGGGTAACGATTGCGCCGAGTTGCTTTCGTAGTGGCTATGAGCTATAACGTTTTCTAGGTCGGATGTACCATCCGAATGCGCTCTTTAAAAACATCGATAGAAAATCAGGCTTGCAGTTGTGATTGGTTAGCCAATCAGCTTTGGGTTCTACAAGGCTTTTCCGCCACCCGTGTGTCCGCCCTGATCTAGTTCTGCAGAGCTATTCCTATGAAATCCATAGGTTTATCTCAGAGTCTATGCAGAGCGTTGAGCACTCTCCGGTAACGAGAAATCTCGTTGTCGAATTTGAGCGTTAGCGAAGGTTTTATCCGTTAACGAAAAGCAGCCGGCCGTTGGCCGAATCAGCGATTACTCAGATCACAGGGCGAATATTGCGGCGGACGGGCTTATCAAACTTCGTTTGATAAGCCAGAACTGCGATTTGTATGGACACCTTCATGTTCCTTTCGGCCTGAAAGCTTCGCGGCGGGGCAATCCAGCCCGTGAGGATATATCGATGAAAAAAATGAAGAGCCTTCAACGGTCCCCGTTGAAGAATGTGCAAAATAATGAAGGTGTCCGCGTCACTAAAGATAGCAAAGAGAATCCAGAAGGAGCCGCACCAACAAAAGTCGAGAGAAAGAGCTTTATCCTTGAGAGTATTAAGGGTGCAGCAATTCAATTTTCGGTTAAGTGGTGTTTTGAGAACTGGTCTCTTATCCATGAAAAAGCATCAATTTACATTGATGTTATGATGGAGTTCTTGAAATAATGACGCACCAAATCGCATCATCGAATTTATAGAAGCCCGCATTTTAATAGTGCGGGCTTTTTTATGGGTGGTTTTTATGATTTCCGCGAAGTACAAGCGAAAGCCAATTTATAATCTTAAGTCACTTGGGTTAATGCTGGGTGAAAGTCCAGAGTCGCTGCTAAAATTATCCGCCTCGTGTAGTTTGTTATATAGAGAGGTATTGCAAGAAAAAAAGGACAAGAGCGTTAGGGTTACATATGATGCGTTTGAGCCGTTGAAAAAAATTCAGAGAAAAATTGTTGATAGGCTGTTTGTTTTTGTTGATTATCCTAGCTATCTTCATGGCGGAATAAAAGATGATGTAAGCCCTAGAAGCCCTTTTTCAAATGCACGGGAACATGTTTCTGCTAAGTCAATTGCGTTGCAGGATATAACTAATTTTTTCCCATCAATCACTGTTGATAAAGTGAGATGGATTTTTGAAGGTTTTTTTGGTTTTGGCCGAGGGGTCTCAGAGATTCTTTCGCTAATAGTAACGAAGGATGGATACGTTCCTCAAGGTGCAAGTACCAGTAGCTATATTGCGAATCTGGTATTCTGGGATCTTGAACCGCGGCTTGTTGAGTGGATACATGGCAAGGGATTGGCTTATAGTCGATTTGCAGATGATATAACTATCTCTTCAAGAAAGCAGTTGCTCAATGCGCAATGATCGGAAGTTATATCGAAAGTCACAGGAATGCTCGCTCAAAAAGGTTTTAGGCAAAAAAGAGCAAAAATGCATATTCTAAAAAAAGGCCAGGTTATTACGCATGGTGGAAGTCGGGAACCTCTAGTCGTTACCGGTTTGGGTATTTCTGGTTGTTCTGCTGGTGTTGTTAAGGCTGAGAGAAACAGAATTAAAGCTGCGGTGCGAGAATTTGAGATTCAAGTAGAAAGTGGCAAGGTGTTCGAGGAGGTAGCTCATCTTTATCATAGTGCCATGGGGAGAGTTGGGCGAATGATAGCTTGCAAACAGACTGCTGGTTTGGACCTTAAAAAGCGATTGAATGAAGCTAAAAATAAATCGCAAATTTCCCTAATGGAGAAATATAAAAGAGCGGAAGGGGGGGTGAAATTTCTTAATGTTGAGTAAGTGTGTATTTCTTCGATAGGTCATCTAGTGGCGATGGTTGTTGAGATTTGTTGTTACGAAAACGTATGTGTTACAAAAGGGGAGTGGAATTTTTTTGGAGTGCTAGGTGGGAAATGACTCTGTCGTCATTGCTTGTCTACAGTTGGGATAAGCGAGTTCATGGTTGAGCAAAAACAGCACTGTACTTTGGCAATGCTCAAACGCCAGATGCAAAAAAGGTCCGAGCTGGGCGGGCCTTGTCAGCTTGTTATAGTGAGTTTTGAATCCCGTCTATGCTAGCTTTTTAGAGGCATTTAACCCTTTACCGCTGGCATAAAGTTGTCATTTGGCATCGTGGAAAATATCCTGAGCTTTTCCGGTCGCCACGTAGTCTGCGAGTCCTTGAAGTCTACGATAATAAGCTAGGACGATTTTGATGGCCGATAACGGATCTTCGCTGGCTAGGTCGAGAATATGTGAGGCGCTATCGTCTAGTCCAAATGCCTCGCAAGTATCCTCCAATAGTTCGGAAAGGTCGGCGAAATCTTGATCTGAAAGCGTAATGTCAGTGTCTGACTTGCTAAGCCATCCTAGGTTTTGGAGATGTCCGTATGCTTTTTTGTAGGCTGCGCGAGCTGGGCTTTCATCATCGTTGATGCCGTTCACAAGCTCTCGAATTGAATCGGCAACGTCACCATTCATATAAAACTTTATTTCTCCGGGAGAGGCGTAATCAATCTTTCGGATCGCGGCTCTATCTTCATTCGGAATGTTTCTATAAAGCTCTTTGAAAAAATTGACGGAACTAAATCCGCCTCTCCAGGGATGCTTGTGAAATACAGCATTGATTTTTTTTGTAGCCGCTTGGCCTGTCGCACCAAGAAGTGCAAATCCGAGAGAGTAGCAGTCTTGCACTAAATCTGAGAATCGCCTTAAATCGCTAATTTCCCACTGTCCATCTATGTCTACTACTTTGATGTCACTATTCAAGCTTTCTTCTGCGTGACCAGGGATAAACATACCTGGTTCAGGTAGGGCATCGGGTGGGAGTACAGCTGAGCTTTTTGTTCTGAATTCTTCGCCAACACTTCCCCACACCTCTCCAAGCTCATACTTGCCCTTATGAAGTTTGGTGACAGCGTAATGCACATCAATTTTTTCGGCATATAGCTGCTTCAGATGTTCAGTTTTTATTCTGGAAAAGTAAAACTTGAATGCGGTTTCGCCATCGTCATAGTTGACGCCTAAATATTTGTCTCCGTTTTTTGCCTTCGCAAGCGCAATCAATGGAACATCATAGCTAAGCAATATTTTTTCTACCGATAGCTTAGCCATTGAGAGCCTCCACTCTTCCAGCGATCGCTGTCGGGTCGACAGAACTATACGGCCACCAATTTACATGTGTGGGCTGGTCTTTATGCCATACACCGTATTTTTTACTGAACGGTACCTCAACGGCATGAGTAAACTTCATTTTCACCATTCTCGGACTTTTCGCCGCGGCCCGGCATGCGGCCAAGGAAGTCATCAGCGAAACAGACCTGGCTGAGCACTCATCTGGATATTTGTGTGTTGAAGAGCGTTTGCGCTGAGAGTCGAAATCGCTGGCGGTATGATTGCTTGCCCTTAAGAGTCTCCAAAGCGTCGGTTCGCTCGGCGCAGTTACCTTTGCTGGTGGGCAGCTGTCAGGGAGAGGCTCAAGGAAATCAAATCCATTTGCTGGCATAAAGCGGTGTCCAATGGTGGCGTTGTGCTTTGCGCGCATTTTCATTGAAGAGGTGGAAAGCGTCAAAGTATTAATTTTGAGTCATAAATATCTTCTTGATGTAGAACAACTTTTATATTAGCTCGCTGCCGAAATGCGAGCTCTGCTTTTGACCAATCTCAACAACTGTTGCGACTATCCACTCTAACGATCATAGGTTTTCAACCTAAAAAAGCCACTCGTTTAAATGATTCATGATTTCGTCATCCAAGCCCTACACATCCTTGCGCCACCCCCTACACCTAAGACAGAATCCGCCGGCTTGTGCCTCTAGCACGGGGGTTTTATCGTTCCTGGGTCACTGAAAACCAGTGATCGGGTTTGGTAGCCCGGATTCCGTCAGAAGCACAAGACTACTGTCTTGCGGAGGCTTTCAGTGCCTTCGTTTTATGGTGGTCATGCGCAGGGCATCTTCGGATGCGCCGGGGTTCCTGACGGCCGGTCTACCAACCTGCGTATGGCCTCCACCCTAGTTTGGTAGCGAAGGTGGCGGCTCCTAACCTCTTATCCGTCGGGAGTTACTCCATGTTCAAACCAACACCCAACCCACCAGAAACCGATCCAGTCTCCCCCTATAAATTCCCCGATTCACGAACCCTGAACGAAGCCGCCGAGCGCGCCCTCGATCACTACCTCACCCCGCAGCAACGGATCATGGGCAGCGACACCCAACATGACCCGATGTACTTCGCCAACCCGGCCTACGACACCGAATCCCTGCTTGCCAACGCCAGCGAATCCTTGGGGTCAGCCTCCGAAATGCTCAACAACTTCGCCGCCACCCTGGAACCCGTCCACCGCAAAACCGCCATCGGCATTGCGCAGTTGGTGATGCTGGGGTCTTTGGCGGTGAATCAGGCGTTGGATAACGTCGAGCCGAAGTAGGTTTGGGCATCCCTCTGTCGCGGAGGGTTGATCGTCAGGCGTGGGTTCAACCTGAACCCACGCTGAAAACCCCGCAAATTTCATCTTCCCGCCACCAGCGCAGGCCTACGATCCCTCTACAAGATCCCACCCGAGCGCCACACACCATGAACAACCCACTCAAAGCGCTGTTGATCGTCGCAACCGTCTCGGTTCTAAGCGCCTGTTCCGGTTCCGGTGGCTTGACCACCACCAGTTGTTTCTCCAGCGACTGTCAGTCGCCGCAGGCGCGTAATGTGAATACGTTGAAGTTCGGCGGGAGCAATATCGGTAACAGTTTCAACCAGTACAGCTCCGGCCTGATGCATGACGATTGAGGGTCACTGAGCCGCGGGTACGGCGATCCATTCGCTCAGGACTTTCTGGTATTTGCCGTTGACTTTGCTCAGGTGCAGCCACTGGTCGACGTAGAGTTTCCAGCTGATGTCATCGCGCGGCAGCAGGTAGGCTTTTTCGCCGTATTGCATGAACTGGCTCGGGTTGACGGCGCATAGGCCGGGTTTGAGTTTCTGTTGGTAGAGGGCTTCGGAGGCGTCGGTGATCATCACGTCGGCTTTGTTGTCGAGCAGTTGTTCGAAGATGGTCACGTTGTCGTGCAACGCCAGTTGCGCCTTGGGCAGGAAGGCGTGGACGAAGGCTTCGTTGGTGCCGCCGGCGGGTTCGACCAGGCGCACGTTGGGCTGGTTGATCTGGTCGATGGTCTGGTATTTGGACTGGTCGGCGCAGCGCACCAGCGGGATCTTGCCGTCGACGTCGAGGGTGTTGCTGAAGAAGGCTTTTTTCTGGCGTTCGAGGGTCACTGAGATGCCGCCGACGCCGATGTCGCATTTGCCGGCCTGCATGTCCGGCATCAGGGTTTTCCAGGTGGTCTGCACCCATTCGACCTTGACGCCGAGGCTGTCGGCCAGGGATTGCGCCATGGCGATGTCGATGCCTTCGAAGCCGCCGTCCGGGCGTTTGAAGGTGTAGGGCTTGTAGTCGCCGGTGGTGCAGACGCGCAACTGGCCTTGTTGCTGAACGGTGTCGAGGTGCGAGGCCGGTTCTTGTGCCTGGGCGGCGCCGGCCATGGCCAGCAGGCCGCAGAAGATCATCGTGCTTTTTGGAATTGTCATGGAGATCGGGCTTGTGCAGTGGGAGTGCGGGCCAGTGTAGTGAATGCGTTTGCCGGGTGTCATCCCGGCTCCGGGCTCAACGTGCCCAGCCACGCCACCAGTCCCACGATCAACAGCGCAATCACCAGCTCCAATGCCACGCTGCGGCGCAAGGCGTTGGCCGCCACTTGATGCTGCCCGGCGCGCAACGATTGTTCGAGCAACGGCCCGAGGTGAAAGCGGTTCAACGCGGCCAGCACCAGCATGCCCCCGAACAATACAACCTTGATCGCCAGCAGAATGCCGTAGGTGCCGAGCAGGATTTCGCCCAGTGTCGGGCCGACGATGTACAGGTAATTCGCCACGCCGGTTAGCGAGAGGATCAGCACAATCGCCGCGCCGACGCCTTCGAAGCGTTTGACGGAGTCGGCCAGCGAACGAATGCGCGCCTCGCTGCACAGTGCATTGAGCCGCGACATCAAGATCAACGCGAGCATCGCGCCCAGCCACGCACCCGCCGCGAGCAGGTGCAGGATGTCGCTGAGCAGATGCCACGCGTTATCCATCGCGCCGTGTCCGCTCCAAGCCAGAGAGGCGAGGGCGACGGCGCCGGCGATCGATGCCTGCCACAATCCCGGCCAGATCATCACGGTGATCAGCGCAATCATCCGCAGCGACCACGCCAGCCCGACGTCGGTTTCCAGCACCATCATTTGCAGGTGCGGCCACAGAGCCGCGAATTGCGTTTCGCCACTCATGGCGCGGGTCATCAGCACCAGTCCCGCTACTGACAGCAGTGCCCCGATCAACGCCATCCCGCGCAGCATCGGCCGAAACCGCAGTACCGCGTCAACGCTGTACAGGCCAAATAGCGCGAGCCCGAACAACAGCAGCAAATCCAAATACAACACCAGACGCAGGAGGATGTTGATCAGTTCGGCCATCGCTCACTTCACTTTGAACGTAACGTTGCCGGTGATCGGGTGCGTGTCCGACGACACCGCGCGCCATTCGACCTTGTAGCTGCCGGCCGGCAAGGGCGAGAGCGGGGTGACGAGCATGGTTTTCGGGTCGCTGCCGGCGCTGACTTTGGCCTTCATCGGCATCGGCGAATGAGCCATGCCGGGCATTTCGGTCATCACCAGTTTGGCGCCGGAGAACTGGGTCAGCAGGTCCTCCGAAAAACGCAGTTCGATCTTGCCGGGTGCCGCGTCGTCGGCACCTTCGGCCGGGGTCGACGACAGCAGTTTCGGATGGGCCTGGGCCAGGGTGCTGAAAAGCAAACCGCTGGCGAGGACGAGGGAGATTTTCAATGTGCGCATGCAAGACCTCTGTTTTTTGATGGGATTCAGAACCACAGCCGCACGCCGAGGACGAGTCGCGCTTCGCTGCGATCCTCGCTTTCTTCCCGTGCGTAATCGGCGGTTTGGCCGTAGGTGCGGTTCCAGGTCACGCCGATGTAGGGCGCGAATTCGCGGCGGATTTCATAGCGCAGACGCAGTCCGGCTTCGGTGTTCGCGAGGCCCGAACCGATCCCGCGTTGCGGATCGTTTTTGCCGTAGACGTTGAGTTCGGCGGTGGGCTGCAGGATCAGGCGATTGGTCAGCAGGATGTCGTAGTCACCCTCCAGCCGCAGCGCGCTCTGGCCGTTTTCGCCGAGGAATGCCGTGGCTTCGGCTTCGAAGTTGTACAGCGCCATGCCCTGCAGGCCGAACGCGGCCCAGGTTTGCGGGGCGCCGGGTTTGAAGTCCTGGCGCACGCCGCTGACCACGTCCCACCACGGCGAAATCGCGTGGCCCCACAGCGCCTGGATCTCCGCGTCTTCGGTCTTGCCGTTGCTGCGTTCGCCCTCGGAGCGCAGCCACAGGCGATCGATGTCGTCGCCTATCCAGCCGGACAAATCCCAGGCCAGGGTGCTGGCGTCGTCGGCGTCCTGCCATTCGAGTTTGTCGGCGAGGAAGTAAGTGTTGATGGCGCTGTCGTGGACCTGATGCCCGGCGTGGCTGGTGAACACGGCGGCGCGGTCGGAGTCGGTCAGCGCCGGGATCAGCGTGCGGCTTTCGGTCGGCGCGGCGGGCTGCATCATCCCGTCGTCCATACTTTGCATATCCCCCATCTGGCTGTGGTCCATGCCCTGCATGTCACTGGTGGCGAACGCCGAAGACAGCGACAGGAGTGACAACGAAAACGCGGCAAATCGAGTCATGGTCGGCGTCCTCATTCTTCCACCCGCACTTCGCGGAACATGCCCATTTCCATGTGGTACAGGAGATGGCAGTGATAGGCCCAACGGCCGAGCGCATCGGCGGTCACGCGGTAACTGCGGCGGGTGCCGGGCGGCATGTCGATGGTGTGTTTGCGCACCTGGAAGTCGCCGTTTTCGTCTTCCAGATCGCTCCACATGCCGTGCAGGTGAATGGGGTGGGTCATCATCGTGTCGTTGACCAGCACCAGGCGGATGCGCTCGCCGTACTTCAAACGCAGAGGCTCGGCGTCGGAGAACTTGATGCCGTTGAACGACCAGGCGAATTTCTCCATATGGCCGGTGAGGTGCAGCTCGAGGGTGCGGCTCGGGTCGCGGCCGTCCGGGTCTTCGAAGGGGCTGCGCAGGTCGGCGTAGGTCAGCACGCGGCGACCGTTGTTGCGCAGGCCGAGGCCAGGATCGTCGAGTTTCGCGGCCGTGGTCATGGCTTGCATGTCCACCAATGGATTGTCCTTTTCGCTGTCGGGGTGCGACTGCATCGGGCCCATGTTCATGCTCGAGTGATCCATGCTGCTCATGTCCATCGAGCCATGATCCATGCCGCCCATGCCCATGTCGTCCATGGTCACCAGCGGGCGCGGGTCCAGCGCCGGCACCGGGGCCGACAATCCGGCGCGGGCGGCGAGGGTGCCACGGGCGTAACCGGTGCGGTCCATGGCCTGGGCGAACAGGGTGTAGGCGTCGGCGGCGGGCTCGACGATCACGTCATAGGTTTCCGCCACGGCGATGCGCAACTCGTCGACGCTGACCGGTTTGACGTGCAGGCCGTCGGCGGCGACCACGGTCATTTTCAAGCCGGGGATGCGCACGTCGAAGTAGGTCATGGCCGAGCCGTTGATCAGCCGCAGCCGCAGTTTTTCGCCGGGGCGGAACAGGCCGGTCCAGTTGTTATCCGGGGCGTGGCCGTTCATCAGGAAGGTGTACGTGGCGCCGCTGACATCGGCGATGTCGGTGGGATTCATCTTCATCTGCGCCCACATCGTGCGATCGGCGACGGTGGCGCCCCAGCCTTTTTCGCCGACATCGTGGATGAAGTCGCCGACGGTGCGCTTGTGGAAGTTGTAGTAGTCAGACTGCTTTTTCAGGGTTTTCATCAGGCTGGCCGGGTCTTCGTCGGTCCAGTCGCTGAGCATCACCACATGCTCGCGGTCGTACTGGAACGGCTCCGGTTCCCGGGCGTCGATCACCAGCGGCCCGTAGACGCCGGCCTGCTCCTGCAAGCCGGAATGGCTGTGATACCAGTAGGTGCCGTGCTGGCGAACCTTGAACTGGTAGACGTACACGCCACCCGGCTCGATGCCCTTGAAACTCAGGCCCGGCACGCCGTCCATGTTGGCCGGCAGCAGAATGCCGTGCCAATGGATCGACGTGCTGTCCTTCAGTCGGTTGCGCACCCGCAGCGTCACGGTATCGCCTTCGCGCCAGCGCAGCAGCGGGCCGGGCAGGCTGCCGTTGATGGTCATCGCGGTGCGAGGTTGGCCGGTGAAGTTGACCGGGGTTTCGCCGATGAACAGCTCGAAGTCGGTGCCGCTTAACTCGTTCACCTGGCCGGGGCTGTTCAAGGCCCAGACCGGCGTGCGCCACAGGCCGAGGCCGCCGAGCAGACTGCCGGCGGCGAGGCCTTTGACGAAGGTGCGTCTTGAGGTGGTGGAAGGCATGCGCTGGAAGTCCCCGTTTGACCAATGACGGGGAGGCTAACCAGCGGCAGCTTTCAGCTGGCTGAGGGGCGGATTACAGTTGTGTCAGGTTCGGCGGGTCAGGTCGTCCGCCAGGTCTCTTGCCTGTTGCGAGGCGGCATCCCGCGAATCACGATCTACTTCTTCACCGAAGATCGTTTTCTCGACAATCAGCGCGTGTACATCGCTGACGCCGATGAATTCCAGCCACGCTTCCACGTACGGTTTCTGAAAGTCGAAACGCTCGGCCGGCGTGCTCGACTGCGCGGAAAAATCCATCCCCCGCGCATAGGTCACAACGGCTTGCCTGCCTTGCAGCAAACCGCGCAACCCGCGCTCCGGATCGAAGCTGAAGAGGATGTCTTTCTGCGACACCAGGTCGATGAAGTGCTTGAGCTTGTAGGGAATGCTGAAATTCCACAGCGGTACCGAAAACACCAGCACATCGGCCCGGTACAGGTGGGCGGCGAGGTCTTCGAGGGTTCGCCAGGCCGATTGTTGCGATGGCGTCAGCGGCGTTCCACTCAGGCCGGCGTACTTGGCGTTCATCGCGTCTTCGTCGAATTCCGGCAGTTGCAGGCTCCATAAATCGAGCGTGCTGACATGGGTATCCGGGGCATTTTGCCGATAGCGCTCGATGAAACGCTGCGCCACTTCCATGGACGCTGAGCGTTGTTTGCGGGGAGAGCATTCGATGTGCAGAAGGGTGGTCACGGTTGGCCTCGACGTTCGGGTGGGATAGGCGAGGCATTGCAACATAGCTGTCTTCTCACTATAAATCGTAAACATTCAATCCATTGATTACGAATCAAACTATGTTCGACGCCCTGTTGTTGAAGACTTTTGTCACCGTTGTCGACGAGGACGGCTTCAGTCGTGCCGCCGAAAAACTTCATCTGACCCAATCGGCGGTCAGCGGCCATCTGCGGCGGCTGGAAGAACAGATCGGCAAGCCGCTGCTCAAGCGCACCACACGCTCCCAGCAATTGACGGCTGATGGCGAACGGTTGATCGCCTACGCGCGCACGATTCTGGCGCTGAATCGCGATGCCTGGGCGCAGCTCACGCGCACGCCGTTTGAGGGGCGGGTGCGGATTGGCGTGTCGGAGGACTTTGTCGAGCCACGGCTGTTGCGGGCGTTGCAGGATTGCGCGGCACAGCATCCAGGGATGCAGATCGATGTGCAGGTGAATATTCCCGGCACGTTACTGAGCCAGATGAAGCAGGGCGATCTGGAGCTGGTCATCGGTTCGTTGTGCGAGACGCGCGAGCCGGGCCTGTTGCTCTGGCAGGAACCGCTGGTGTGGGCGTGGTCGGCGCAGCCGGTCGCTCAATTGCCGACACCGTTGCCGCTGGCGCTGTTCCCCGAGCCTTGTCCGTATCGTGAAGCGGCGCTGACTCGCCTGGCCCAGGCTGGCATCGCCCAGCGCACCGCCATGCTTTGCACCAGCACTGCCGGTTTGCGCGCCGCTGCGTTAGCTGGATTCGCGGTGGCGCCGATGGCCGCCAGTCAGTTGGGGCCGGGGCTGGCGGCGCTCGGTACGGACTTGGGTTTGCCGACATTGCCGGAAGCCGAGTTTCGCCTGTTCACCGCCAGTCACGCGGACCCGCAGATGATCGAAGCGGTTTCACGAGTGATCGTCGACCATTGCTCGGCGCGGCGGCAGTAACGGTTCCTACAAGCCGAGGCCTTCCTGAACCACCAACAGCAGGTTGTTTTCCGTCAACGCAATCGCATCCAGCTGTTGCCCGGTCTCAAGCGTCTGCAACCACCAATGGCTTTCGCCATGTTCATCGACCGTGCGCAGCAACGATGCTTCGCGCCCCGGCAGGACGATTTGCACGCGCCCCGAGCCGTCCTCGGTGAAACGGGCGATGGGGTCGAACGTCAGGCTGTGATGGTTGGCTTCGATGATCAACTGGTCGATGGCGTAGTCGTGGGTCTCGCCATCCGGCGAACTTTCGCAAACATGGGTAGGATTTCGCCGAATCTTCAGGCCTACCTCGGTGACCGGTTGCAACCAGCCCTCGATGCGGTGATACAAGGCGTAGACCTGAGCCGGCCAGCAATCGATCTCCAGTTCGGCGCAGGTGATTTCGTCAGCATGGGTGTGCCGGGTTTGTTTGAGTTTCGCGGCGAGTTCGTCTGCTTTACTCATGTCGGTTCCCTGTGGTGATTTCAACATCATCGTAGTCCTTTCAAAGTAATGCAGGTTTTGCCCTGCGTCATGCGCTTGCAACACATGCATGACTCAATCAGCGTCTGGCCAAGTGATGGTCAGACCACAGAAACCACGGACGCACGCGTCCCAGGGAACGGGAACATGAAAAAGCTTTTTACAATTATGGCGCTGATTGCGCTGACGGTCGGTAGCATCGGCCTGAGTTCGGCACGCCAGTCGTCCGCCAGCAAGGCGGAATCGGTGGCGGGGGTATTCGATTACTACCTGCTGACGCTGTCCTGGTCGCCGACCTTTTGCCTGACCCACAAGGACGACCCGCAATGCACTGGCAAAGGTTACGGTTTTGTCCTGCATGGCCTGTGGCCGCAATACGCCAAGGGCGGCTGGCCGGAGTCCTGCCCGCCGCTGACCAACCTGTCTGCCGCCGAAACGGCCAAAGGCCTGACGCTGTTCCCGACCAAAAAACTGCTCGATCACGAATGGAGCAAGCACGGCACCTGCAGCGGCCTCGGCGCGATGGGCTATCTGGACGAAGCGGACAAGGCTGTGGCGGCGGTGAACATCCCGCAAGAGCTGCAACCATTCAGTAGCTCTTATTACTTCGAAGCGCAGGAAATTGCCGACCTGTTCCGCAAGAGCAATCCGGGCATCCCGTCAGACGGCATCGCCGTGATCTGCAACGGCCCGGAACTCTCGGAAGTGCGCGTGTGCATGGGCAAAGACCTGCAATTCGGCGCCTGCGGCAAGGGCGTGAAAACCCAGTGCCGGGCGGGGGATATTCGAGTGCCGCCGTCGCGTTGACCGGAACGGTTACCGGTCATAAAAAACAGGCGCCTTTTCAGGCGCCTGTTTTTTTTTGCAATCGGGTTTGATCAATGGAAGGACTTTGTTCATGCTGCGCGCCCCACGGATGATGACGCGATACTGCAAGGAGCTTTTTCATGAGCGGAAAACCCGCTGCCCGAGTGACCGACCCGACCGCTTGCCCATTGCCGGGGCATGGCACCAACCCGATTGTCAGCGGTTCACCGAATGTGAATTTCGACGGGCTGCCCGCTGCGCGAATGACCGACAAGTCGGCGTGCGGCAGTCCGATTACCGGTGGCGTTGCCTCGACGGTTTTTATCAATGGCCTGAACGCCGCCACCCTGGACAGTACCGGTGGGCATGGGAATGTGGTCATCGGTGGATCTGGCACCGTGATCATCGGCGATACCGTGGTGAACGCCCCTTTCAGCGGCCTGCTGCCAATGCCGGTGCACTTCACCGACAAGTTGCAGTTGGTGAACGACACGACCGGCGAACCGATGCCGAATCATCCGTACATGATTCAGCGCGCGGACGGTCGGATGGAGCATGGCGTGTCTGACGCCGCCGGTTTTACCCACACGATCAGTTCGCATCTTCCTGAAACCATCAAACTGTTTCTGGAGGAATGAAGCATGAGTGCGGAAACGGTTACGTGCGAGAAAGGCAACAATTACAAGCTGCACAAGGAACATGCGCTGACGGACAAGACGGATGTCAGTGTGAAGGCTGTGCCGGTGGAGAGTACCAAGGCGGTTGTTGTGTTTGTCGGAGGCGCTGGGGATAAGGAGAGTTATTACTTTTCAGGGCCGTATGGAAACATTCAAGAAGCACGTAAGTACTTCGATCAGCGCGTTCAGGATTTGGCAACGGATGGGAAATATAAGTCGGATTGGTTGGGGTACAACGAAGTCAAAGGAAAGAAAGATATTCAGCGGTATGTTCTAAGCCTGATCCCTTACAAAAGCTGCCCCGTATATATCGTCGGTCACAGCCTCGGTGGCTGGAATGGCGCGCACCTGACAAAGATCATGTCCGAATGGGGATACCGGGTTCAGATGCTGGTTACCCTTGATCCCGTGGGTGAGGGCGCTTTGGTCTGGTTGGGCTCAGATATTTATTTTGACCGTCCTGATCCGGTTGCGGCCAACTGGGTCAATATCAAGGCTACGCCTAGCAAAAGAGACCCTTCAGATGGGGTCGCCGACTTTGGCGAAAAATGGCTTATCACGTGTGGCCCGTCACTGAACGCGAATGTGGATACCAATCATGCAAACGCTTTGGGTCTGTTTACCGCACGTATCGCGGGAAACAAGTCTGCTGGTGATCTGCTGTTTGACTCGATCATGGAGGAATTTTCCTGATGTATAGACTGTTCGTTTGCCTGCTTTTCGTGATTTGTTCTGGTTGTGCAAAAGACCATGTATGGCCTCCGGCGAATTTGAGCTATGTGTCTGTTGAGAGAGACAGGTCTCTATATGTAATCAGGTATCAGTCGAATGTTGATGTCTTGGATCTTTTTGGTCGGGGAGAGAGGGTAGGAATGGCTTCAGGCATGCTTCATTGTGCTTTGGCTGAAGATCAGGACTTCTCGGTTGGTAAAGCCATTCGGTTTTCAGCGTTTGGATTGATATCGCCGGATAAAAGAGACGGAGCCCCGGCGGGCTACTCTTATTTGACCCATGCTTTCATTTCCGAGACCTCTAGCAACCGAAGCTCGGAAAGATCCTTGTCAGTGGCAGAAATCAACCAACTCCTCTCAGGCAAACAACAAATCCCCTGCAAAGTCGTCGTCACCGCTTACGGCTACAAACCCTACTACTCAAACACCATGAACCTCCCGGTCGCAGACCTGCTGCGCGAAGTCAACAAGCCCTGAGCTCCGCGCTAATCGGGGGGATCAGGCAAATCCCCCCGCATCCACCCCCAATTCCCCCCGCAAAAACTCCACCAATCCGCGTTGCAATCCACTCAACACCCCCTCGCGACTGACTAGCGCCAGCTCCGTCGGCGGCAGCGGCGGCAAGTCCGTGCACACCCGATGCTCCGGCAACACCGCCGACGCCGGCAGCACCGAAACCCCGAGCCCCGAGGCCACGGCCGCTTGAATGCCGGTCAGGCTGTGGCTGCCGAAGGCCACGCGCCAGGGGCGTTGCGCCACGTCGAGCAGGCGGATCGCCCGTTGTCGGTAAAGGCATCCTTGGGGAAACAACGCCAGCGGCAACACGCCACTGGATGAGTCGAATTCCACGCCCTTGACCCACACCAGTCGCTCCGGCCAGGTCGCCCAGGCAGGGCCGCTGTCGGGTTCGCGTTTGATCAGGGCGATGTCGATTTCTCCGCTGTCGAGGCGTTGGCGCAAGTCGAGGCTCATGCCGCTGACGGTTTCCAGCCGCGCTTGCGGGTGGCTGCGGGTGAAGCCGGCGAGGATCAGCGCCATACGCCGGGCGTCGAAATCTTCCGGCATGCCGATGCGCAGGATTTCCAGATCCAGATCGCTGGCCAGGGCTTCGCTGGCCTCGGCGGACAAGGCCAGTAGTCGGCGGGCGTAGTGGATCAGCAGTTCGCCGTGCTCGGTGACGCTGACGTTCAGGCCGGTGCGATCACGCAACAGCAGGGCGTGGCCGACCAGGTCCTCGAGTTTGCGCACCTGTTGGCTGACCGTGGATTGGGTGCGGTGGACGCGTTCGGCGGCGCGGGTGAAGCTGCCTTCATCGACCACGCAGACGAAGGTTTTCAGCAGTTCCAGATCCAGCATGGCGGCGGTCTCGATATTTGTTTGGCAACTTACAGTTGGCTATTTATTTAATTTCACACTATCACCCCGAGTTCATAAGCTGAAGTCCTCACTTGCAGAGGAATGCCCCATGACCTTGATCAACACACCGCGCCCGCAATGGCTGACCTTCGATTGCTACGGCACCTTGATTCAATGGGACGAAGGCCTGCGCGCCGTGGCCGAGCGGATCCTGAGCGATAAGGGTGAACACCGGGTCGACGCCGGGCGCCTGATCGAGGTCTACGATCGCCACGAACATCGCCTGGAACAGACGCCACCGCATCGCTCGTTTCGAGAACTCAGCACCCTCGGCCTGCAACTGGCCCTGGAAGAACTGGGCCTGGCGAGTGCCAGCGAAGACAGTCAGCGCCTGGCTACCGCGATCCCGCAGATGCCGCCGTTTCCCGAAGTCGTCGAGACCCTCGCGCAGCTCAAGGCCAGGGGTTTCAAGCTATGCATCGTCTCCAACACCGATGACGACATCATCGCCGGCAACGTCGCTCAACTCGGTGGCCACATCGACCGGGTGATCACCGCGCAACAGGCCGGCGCCTACAAACCGGCGCCGAGGCTGTTCGACTACGCTCATGAGCAATTGGGCGTCAGCCGCGATCAGGTGGTGCACATCTGCGCCAGCCCGATGCTCGACCACACGGCGGCCCGCGACATGCATTTTCGCTGTGTATGGATCGACCGTGGGACCGGTCGTCAGTTGCTGCCGGACTATCGGCCCGACGCGATCCTCAAAACCCTGGACGAAGTGCTGCCGCTGTTCTCGTCCCTCGGCTGGTAATAAACCTCGCCCGTCATCAAGGAGTTTCGCCATGGCCCATACCCTGACCGGCAGCGCCCGAGCTGCGCGTTCCGGCGCGTTGAACCTCGACAGCGAAGCCATCATCACCGCCCGCCAAGAGCTGGCGGCGTGCTTTCAACTGGCGGCGTTGCACGGGCTGGAGGAGGGGATCTGCAATCACTTTTCGGCGATGTTGCCGGGCCACACTGACCTGTTTCTGGTCAATCCGTACGGCTATGCGTTTTCCGAAGTGACGGCGCAGAACCTGCTGATTTGCGACTTCGACGGCAACGTGGTGGAAGGCGAGGGGCAGCCGGAGGCCACTGCTTTCTATATTCATGCGCGCCTGCACCAGCGGCTGCCTCGGGTGAAGGTTGCGTTCCACACCCACATGCCGAACGCGACCGCGTTGTGCCTGCTGGAAGGGCCCCCGCTGTTGTGGTTGAGTCAGACCGCGTTGAAGTTCTACGGGCGCACGGCGGTGGACGAGCATTACAACGGGCTGGCGCTGGACGAGCGTGAAGGCGACCGGATCGCCGGAGTCATGGGCGAGGCCGACATTCTGTTCCTGAAGAATCACGGGGTGATTGTCGCGGCGCCGACCATCGCCGAAGCCTGGGACGATCTGTATTACCTGGAGCGTGCCGCGCAGGTGCAACTGCTGGCGATGGCCACACAACGGGTGCTGAAATCGGTGCCGCATGCGGTTGCGCAACGGGCGTACGAGCAAATGCGCGAGGGCGATCCGGAAAGTGCGCGGGCGCATCTGCACAGTGCGATGCGGCGGTTGGCCCGTCAGGGCTGATGCGGGCAAAAACCGGCAGGCAAAAATAATTCGTTCGGCAGGTCATCCAATTGCCCTGCGCGCCGATAGCAACAGGGTCGGGATTGTCTCGGTGGCACTTGGTTGCCCCACACAACCCGGTGGGCTACGCTCACAAAAAACAAGGGTTTCGGGCCTTTGCCCCTGTCGTACCTGCCCAGGACACGCTTTTGCCTATCCCCATTCACGATCCGCATCAGGCCCCCGGCGGCACCCTCAAGCGTTTGCCCCTGCGCAAGGCGGCGGTGCTGTTCATTGTTGCGGTGTGTCTGAGCCTGTCCGGTTTGCTGTATTTGCAGATCGAGCAGTCGCGGCGTCAGGATCTGGCGAGTGCGCAGATGTCGTCGGCGAACCTGACCCGGGCCATGGCGCAGCAGGCCGAAGACACCTTTCAAGCGGCCGATCTGGTCATGACCAGCCTCGTCGACTGGATTCAGGACGATGGCTACGGCACGACGCAGAAGCCGCGTCTGCAAAAAACCTTCGCCCGGCGGGTGCAGCAACTTGAGCAGTTGCACGGGCTGTTTCTGTTCGATCGGGATGGCCAGTGGGTGATTACCTCGTTCCCGGATCTGCCGCGCGGCAATGGCGTGGCGGATCGCGAGTACTTCAAGTTTCACCAGCAGAACGTGTCGAGCGTGGCGCACATAGGCCCGGCGATCCGCAGCCGTGAGAATGGCGAGTGGATCATCCCGATCTCGAAACGGGTTAACGACCATGCCGGTCATTTCCAGGGCGTGTTGCTGGCCGGGATCAAGATGTCCTACTTCGACCAGTTCTTCAAAAGCTTCAGTCTGGACGACAACGGCACCATGTTCCTCGGCCTGACCGATGGCACCTTGCTTGCCCGCCGACCGTTCGACGAGGCTTTGATCGGCACCTCGCTGGCCAAGGGCGAGATCTACGGGAAGCTGTTGCCCAATGCATCTGCTGGCACGGCGATGATCGATTCGGTGGTGGACGGTGTCACGCGTCTGTACGGTTATCGACAGCTGGCAAGTTATCCGCTGGTGGTGTCCGCCTCTTCATCGCGGGACACGATTCTGGAGGGGTGGCATGCCCGGGCCTTCCAGTCCAGCGTTGTCGTCGCGCTGGTGATCCTCGGGGTGGGGCTGTTCGGCTGGGTGTTCATTCATCAGGTGCGCGATGGCGAGCGGATCGAGAAAAACCTGCGCAAGGCCCAGCGGGCGCTAGAGCAGATCGCCACCCACGACAGCTTGACCGGGCTGGCCAACCGGCGCCTGTTCGAGCGTTCGCTGGAAGTGGAGTTTGCCCGGGGCGCGCGGCAGTCGAGCCCGGTCAGCCTGATCATGCTCGATATCGACTTCTTCAAACGCTACAACGATGCCTACGGCCATGTGGCCGGCGACCATTGCCTGACGCAGGTCGCGCAGGTGGTGAAAAACTGCTGCCAGCGCAAGTCCGATCTGGCGGTGCGCTATGGCGGTGAAGAGTTCGCGGTGTTGCTGCCGGATACCGACATCAACGGCGCGTTGGCAATTGCCGGGCAGATTCGCCGCAGCGTCATGGACAAACACATCACCCACAGCGGCTCGCCGACCGGTTATCTGACGGTGAGCCTGGGATGCTATTCGTTCATTCCGCTGGGCAACGACAGCCCGGAGCTGTTCATCCAGCGCGCGGACGCGGCGCTGTATCAGGCCAAGAACGCCGGCCGCAATCGCGCCGCCGTGTTGTCGATGGACGTCGGCTTCGGCGAATTACTGCGCTCGGATCGCTGACAAAAACCAATCGGGTTCAGACACAGGCCATGGTCTTCACCATGACCTGCTCTTGTTCGTTCAGCCGCCAGTGCCACCGCCGGCTCCGCCCGTACCGCCACCGGCCGAACCGTGCCACCGCCCGCTCCCGAACCCGAACCGCTGGCGCCGCCGTTGGTGCCGGTGCCGCCACCCGCGCCGCTACCGCCGGACGGCGAGCCCGGCGTGTTGTCGGGCGGCATTTGTGAACCACCGGTGGAGCCGGATTTGGTGCCCGTGGCATCGGCGCCGTCGTTGGCGGCGAACGTGACGGCCGAGCCTGTGGCCAGCAGGCCGATCAGCAACAGCGAAGTGAGTTTGCGCGTCATCATGGTCTGTCTCCGGAAGGGGGGATTTACCTGATATTGGTCTGACGCGCCGAACCCTTGGTGCCGGCCGGATGACGAGCGGTCAGAAGTCCACGGTCGCCGAAACCTTCAGCGTGCGCGGCGTGCCCTGAGTCAGGTAACCACCGTTGGCCGAGGCCCAATAGGCTTCGTTGGCGACGTTCTCCAGATTGGCCCGCAGGGTGATCTGCTTTTCATCCAGCTTGAAGGCATAGCGCGAGCCGAGGTCGAAGCGGTTCCACGCCGGAATGCTCTGGGTGTTGGCCGCGTTCAGGTATTGGCCGCCGGTGCGCAGCATGCGCGCGCTAAGGGCGGCGCCTTCGAGGCCCGGGATGTCCCAGTCGGCGCCGAGGTTGAACTGGAAGCGCGGCACCCCGACGGCGCGGTTGCCGTCATTCACGCCGTTGCTGCTGCCTTCCAGTTCAGTCTTCATCACGGTCGCGCCGCTGAGCAGGCGCAGGCCGTCGAGCGGTTCGCCGTAGACGTTGAGCTCCACGCCTTTGTTGGTCTGCTCGCCATCTACGCGGAAGATTCCGTCCTGGGTGTAGCTCGACGGTTGCTCGATGCGATAGACGCCGAGATTGGCGCCGTAGCTGCCCATGTCCAGGCGCACGCCGGCTTCGATCTGCTTGCTGCGCACCGGGGCGAAGGTTTCGTCGCGGTTGATTGCTGTGGTCGGCGGCGTCGGGCCCTTGGCCAGGCCTTCGATGCGGTTGGCGTAGAACGAAACGTGTTCCCACGGCTTGATCACCAGACCGTAGACCGGGGTGGTGATCGACTCTTCATAACTGGAGGTGCGGGCGCCGGTGGCGGTGCTCCAGCCGTCGACTTTCAGTTCCTGACGGCGCACGCCGAGGGTCAGCAGGATGCGGTCATCGACGAAGCCTAGGGTGTCGGAAATCGCCTCGCTGCGCAGGGTGTTCTTGCCGGTGATGCGCGGGTCGTTGATGTCGCTGGCAAATGAGGTGGGCGCCGGACGCGGCTTGTCGGTGACGTCGTACAGGTTGGTGCTGTAGCGCCCGGCCGCGCCGACGGTTTCGAACGCCGAGCGCTGCTCGCCCCAGATGCCCGCCCAGCCGAGGTTCAACTGGTGCGTGACAGGGCCGGTGTCGAAGCGGCCGTTGAGCCCGGCCATGGCGCTTTTATTGTCTTCATCGTGGGGCGAATAGAGCATGCCGCCACGGGCGCTGCCGTTGAGGTCGGTGACGGTCAGTGACGAGTACACGCCGTTCTCGCGGGTGTGCTTGGCGCCGCCGGACACGTAGGCGGTCCAGTTGTCGTTCAGGTCGTACTCGGCGCGGGCCATGCCGAAGGTGTCTTCGAGTTGCGAATAGCTCCAGCTCTGGGCGTAGCTGGCGTTGGCGTGCGGCACCTTGGGGGCTTTTGTCAGGCTCGAATCGACATAGATCACAGAGCGACCCTGATTGATCACTTGCTTCTGATAGCCGAAATCGGTCGAGACCCGCAGACGATCGCCGCGATAGTCCAGGCCGACGCTGAACAGCGACGAGCGCTGGTCTTCGTCATCGACGGCGGTGTCGCCTTCGCGCTGCATCAGGTTGACCCGCGCGCCGAAGCGGTTGTCCTCGCCAAAGCGCTGGCCCAGATCCAGATGCCCGCCGACCCGGCCGTCGGCGCTGTAGTCGAGGGTGACGCTGCGGGTCGGAGTGTCCATCGCGCGTTTGGGTTGCAGGTTGATCCCGCCACCGATGCCGCTGCCGCTCGGGGTCACGCCGTTGACGAACGCGTTCGGGCCCTTGAACAGTTCCACCCGGTCCAGCGCTTCGACGGCGATGATCTGCCGGGGCAGCACGCCATAAAGGCCGTTATAGGAAATGTCATCGGAGGCCAGCGGCAAGCCGCGGATCATGAACATCTGCGAGAAGTTGCCGAAGCCGTTGGACTGGCGCACCGAAGAGTCGTTGAGCAACACATCGCCGACGGTCTGGGCCTGCTGATCGGCCATGGTCTTGGCGGTATAGCTGGTGACGCTGAAGGGCAGGTCGTTGACCTCCTGGTTGCCGAGCATGCCGACCTGCGCGCGGCGCGCGACCTGTTCGCCGCCGTAGGTGTCACCGCTGTCGTCGTGCAGCGCGCTGACGTTGGTGGCGCCGAGTTCCAGCGCGCCGTCCGCCGCGACTTTCGGGGCCACGGTGTAACCGTTGTGGCCGGTGCTGATCAGCTCGAAACCACTGCCTTCCAGCAACCGGGCAAAACCGCTCTGCGCGGTATAGCTGCCTTGCAGGCCGGGGCTCTGGCGATTGCCCAGTTGCGCCGGATCGAACGACAGCGGCACACCGACGCTGACCGCAAATTGCGCCAGCACATGGCTGAGCAGGCCGGGGCCGATGTTGACGCTGCGGCTGGCGCTTTCACTGACGCTGTCGGCGGCGTGGGCGGCGGTCGGCAGCAGTGCGCTGAAGGCCAGGGCCAGGCTCAGGTTCAGGGCTTTGAGCGCAAAAGTGGTAGGACGGGGCGATGGCATTGCGGTCATTCGGTGTTCCTGTCGGGGGCGTGGAATTGAGAGGTCTATCCACTCACCGGACGAGTCGCGAAAAGGTATCAGCGAATATTGAAAATATTTTCCGAGGGCTCAGACACGCGGTTCCACCGACAGCCAATAGCGGGTCAGGCTGTTGATGTTCAGCGGCAGGGTGTCGCTGAGCAGACGCAGGCTGGCGTCGGTGTCGCGCAGGGAAAACGCTCCGGACACGCGCATCGCCGCCACGTCCGGATGGCAGCGCAGCACGCCCCGGCGATAGCGGCTCAGTTCGCCGAGCAATTCGTCCAGGCGCATGTTGCTGGCCAGCAGCATGCCTTTGTCCCAGGCCAGAGACGCGGTGTCGAAGGTTTCGGCGCTGTCGAAGCCGTTGAGCTTGAAGCGCTGCCGCTCGCCGGCCTTGAGAGTCGCACTTTGTGTGAGCAATTGCGGGGTGATCTGAACCTGGCCGTCGAGCACCGACACCTGACTGCGCGAACCCTCGGTGCGCACGCAGAATCGCGTGCCCAGCGCGCGGGCTGCACCTTGCGGCGTTTCGACAATGAACGGACGAGCGCTGGCGTCTGCGGCGGTGTTGATCAGCACTTCGCCGTTGAGCAGCAGGACGCGGCGTTCCACCGGGCTGAAAGCGATGTCCACGGCGCTGTCGGTGTTGAGCACCAGTTGAGTGCCGTCCGGCAATTGCAGGTTCTTTTGTTCGCCGACGGCACTGCGCTGGTCGGCGGTCCATTGCTGCCACGGCACATGTTGCGAGGCGATGCCCAACGGCCCGGCCATCAACAGCAAGCCGAGGCGGGTGAGGGTCTGGCGACGGCTCAGGCCTTCCTTGCGGGACGCGCGTTTCAAGGTCTGGATCGCGACGTTGGCCGGCACGCTGCGCAGATCCCCCAGCAGCGCTTCGGCCCGTTGCCAGGCGATGGCGTGCTCGGCGCTGCGGGTGCGCCATTGGGCGATGGCCTGATGATCGGACGGGGTCGCGGTGCCGGAATGCAGTTGCACCAGCCAGTCGGCGGCTTCGCCGAGAATCTGCGGATTGATCATCGACGAATTCATCAGGCGACACTCAGGCAGGCAATGAACGCGGCACGCATGTGCCGTTTGACGGTGATCAGCGAAACACTCAGGCGCGTGGCGATCTGCGCGTAGGTCAGGCCTTCGATCTGCGACAACAGGAAGGTCTCGCGGGTCTGTTCCGGCAGTTCGCGCAGCAGCGCTTCGATGCGCCACAGGGTTTCGAGAATCAGGTAGCGGGTTTCCGGCGACGGCACTTCGGCGGCGGGCAGGTGCGCGATGGTTTCCAGGTACGCGCGCTCCAGGTCCTGGCGGCGCCAGCGGTCGATCACCAGACCCTTGGCGATGTGCGTCAGCAGTGCTCGTGGTTCGTTGCCCAGCGGTTTGATCACCTGACGGGTAAGCAGTCGCAGGAACGTATCGTGCGCCAGGTCGGCCGCATCGCAGCGATTGCCCAACTTGCGCTGCAGCCAGCCCTGCAGCCACCCGTGGTGTTCGCTGTAGAGCGTCTGGACTTGCTGATTCAACGGCTGATCGAGGGACGACATGAAGGGCAGATACTCGTTTCGGGCGTCCGTTGCCAGGGGGTGCGGTCGTGAGTGCGAAAACTGTGCAATTAAGAATTGATCGCATTCTAGTGGCACAGAACGAGCGCTGGCAATTGTCCCGCAACACTTTCTTTTCTAACGCCAATGCAATGGCCTACCCGACTTTCGGGAGATTGGCTATTTGCCTGACCCGGCCCCGGGACTAACGTAGCCACACATTCACTTGCCCCGGAGAGTCGCCATGAAACCTCGTATCGATTTCTACACCGCGTCCCCAGATGCCCTGAAAGCGATGATCGCCTTGGAAACCGCCGTCTCGAAACTGCCGCTGGAAAAGACCCTGATCGAACTGGTCAAGCTGCGTGCTTCGCAGATCAACGGCTGCGCGTTCTGCATCGACATGCACACCGCCGACGCGATCAAGGGCGGCGAAACCCCGCGCCGGTTGTTCGCCGTGACCGCATGGCGTGAAGCGCCGTTCTTCACCGAACGTGAACGCGCCGCGCTGCTGTGGACCGAAACCCTGACCCAACTAAGCCTGACCCACGCCCCGGACGAAGACTACGAAGTGGTCGCCGCCCAGTTCTCGCCCAAAGAAATGGTCGATCTGAGCGTCGCGATCAGCACCATCAACAGCTGGAACCGTCTGGCCGTGGGCTTCCGTAAAACCCCGCAAGCCTGATCGATCAATGTGCATCGGCACTCGGCGCGGCCGGTGGTTGCACCTTGCGCATCAAGGGCACCATCGCTGTGGCGATGCCGAAGCACACCATGATCATCAGGAACGTGTCGCCGTAGGTTTGCGTCTGCGCCTCTCGGTAGGTCAGCAGCCATAGCTGACGCAGGCTGGCGGTGAGGCCGACGTCGCCGCTCTGACCCAGCGCGGCAAAGTTGCCGCCGACCTGGGCCAGCCACTGATTCACCGCTTCGTTGCTGCTGTTCAGATGCTCCGCCAACCGCGTGAAGTGCAGGTTGGTGCGGTCGTTGAGAATGGTCGCGCACGCCGCAATCCCGATAGCACCGCCGAGATTGCGCATCAGGTTGAACAGGCCCGACGCATGCTTGAGCCGCGCAGGTGCAAGCCCTCCGAGCGTCAACGTCACCGCCGGCGGCACCGCCAGTTGCTGGGCAATCCCGCGCAGGGCTTGCGGCAGCATCAATTCTCCGGCGCCCCAGTCGTGGGTGATCGGACTGAATTCCCACATCGACAACGCGAACAACGCCAGGCCCGCCATCATGATCCAGCGCAGATCGACGCGGTTGGCGAGAAAGGCGTACAGCGGAATCGCCATGATCTGGAACACCCCGGTGGAGAAAACCGCCAGACCAATGTCTAGCGCCCCGTAGCCGCGCACCCGGCCGAGAAACAGCGGCGTCAGGTAAATCGTCGCGAACAGGCCGATCCCGGTGACGAAGGAAAAGAAGCAGCCGAGGGCGAAGTTGCGATCCTTGAGCGCGCGCAGGTCGACGATTGGATTGGCCACGTGCAACGTGCGGCCGATGAAGGCCAGCCCCGCGAGGCCACTGATCCACGCGGTGGTCAGAATCGTCTGGTCGCTGAACCAGTTCCAGCGCGGGCCTTCTTCGAGGGTGTATTCCAGGCAGCCGAGAAACAGCGCCAGAAACACCATGCTCAAATAGTCCGCGCCCTTGAGCAGCGACAGTTCCGGCTGATCAATCTTGACCAGCATCGGCACTGCCACGGCGACGAAGATCCCCGGCACCAGGTTGATATAGAACAGCCAGTGCCAGGACGAAATATCGGTGATCCAGCCGCCGATCACCGGGCCCAATGTCGGCGCCAGCGAAGCCACGGCGCCGATAGTCGCGGCGGCGATGACCCGCTGCTTGCCGGTGAAGAAAAAGAAAGCGGTGGTGAACACCAGCGGAATCATCGACCCGCCGAGAAACCCTTGCAGCGCGCGAAAGGCGATCATGCTCTGGATGTTCCAGGCGATGCCGCAGAGCAGGCTGGCGAGGGTGAACCCGACCGCTGAAGCGCAGAACAGCCAGCGCGTGGAGAATACCCGCGACAGCCAGCCCGACAGCGGAATCACGATGATTTCGGCGATCAGGTAACTGGTCTGCACCCACGCCGTTTCATCGGTGCCGGCGGACAACCCGCCGCCAATATCACGCAGCGAGGCCGAGACGATCTGGATGTCCAGCAGCGCGATGAACATGCCGATGCACATGGTGGCGAAGGCGAACACTTTGGTCGCCGTCGCCATCTCGGCGGCATTGAATGGCTGCGCGGAGGCGGTGAGGGCGGTGCTCATGGCGCGCTGGCCACGGCGGTGGTTTCAGGTTGGGCGCGGGTGTCGACTTCAGCGGTCACCGACAGGCCCGGACGCAGGTGGCCGAGCACGCCGTCGGCCGGGTCGAGCAGGATCCGCACCGGCACACGCTGAACAATTTTGGTGAAGTTGCCAGTGGCGTTTTCCGGCGGCAGCACGCTGAACTGCGAGCCAGTGGCCGGGGCGAGGCTGTCGAGGCGACCGTGGAATTCCTGGCCGGACAACACGTCGGCGCGGATGCTCACGCGCTGGCCGGGCTTCATCCGCGCCAATTGATCTTCCTTGAAGTTGGCATCGACCCACAGACCGCTGGCCGGCACTACCGACAGCTGCTGCGAACCGGCCTGGGCATAGGCGCCGACCCGCGCGCGGCGGTTGCCGATCACGCCGTCGACCGGGGCGCGCAGTTCGGTGTAGCCGAGGTTGAGTTGCGCCAGATCACGTTCGGCCCGGGCTTGTTGAAGGGCGGCGCGGGCCTGTTGTTTCTGGGTTTCGATCACCGCGAGTTGGCGTTGCGCGGCCAGCAGTTCGGCCTGGGCTTTGGCGCTCAAGGCTTGCGCGGTCTTGAAGGTGGCGTCGGCCCGTTGCGCGCTTTCCACCGAGACTGCGTTGGTGGTCACCAGACGTTTGTAGCGCGCGTTGTCGTCCCGCGAACGGGCGGTTTCGGCACTGGCAGCATCGATGCCGGCGCGGGCCTGACCGATCACCGCTTGCTGCAGTTGTTCGGTGGCGTCGAGGTTGGCCAGCAGCGCCTCTTCGGCGGCGACGGCGCCTTCAGCCTTGGCCAGATTGGCGCGGTAGTCGCGGGCATCGAGGCGGATCAGCACGTCGCCGGCCTTCACCTTCTGGTTATCGCTGACCAGCACTTCCTCGATGTAACCGGCGACTTTCGGCCCGATCACCGTGACGTCGCCGCCGATGTAGGCATCGTCGGTCTCTTCAAGAAACCGCCCGGCGCCCCACCAATGCACGGCGTACAACCCGGCGAACACCAACGCGGCCAGACCCGCAGTGGGCAGCAGCAAGCGTTTGAGCAGGGGAGGTTTGGGGGCGCTGACCGGAACGGCGAGATCGGGTTCTACGGTGGACATGCTGGTCATGGCGTAATACCTGGGAAAGCGAGATGGCTATTACGACCGTAATATGACGCGAGTAATATTTTGTGGCAATTGATTTTTATCGCCGGTCGTCAGATAGGGGTGTTGAAAGAAAAGCTGATCATTTGTTTAAGAAATGTAAGCGCTGTAGGAAGCGTCTTGCATTTGCGTAGGAAGGCTCTGACTATCACCTATATTGATGGGGTGGCATTAAGCCAGTTGATTGCAAGGATGTTGAGTGCCGTATTCGCTTCGCGCTGTTTCTCGTAGTCGTTCCCTGCCGCGCCCGCTGTTGTCGGCCTTGTTGTTGAGTGTGTGTGCGCCCAGCGTTCTCGCCGCCGAAGCTCCAGCCCCTGGCCAGGAAGTGCTGCGCCAGCAACAACTGCAACAGCGCGATCTGCAACAGCTGCAACTCGAACAGCGCAAGCGGCAACTGGAGCGCGGCGCGTTCGGCCCGACACCTGCCACTCCGGCCATTCCTGAATCGATCCAACCCGACGAACGCTGCTGGCCCTTGAGCGGCACGCGCATCGGCGGTGTCACGCTGATCGATAAGGACAAACTCAATGCCCGGATCAAACCGCTGCTGGCGCCGTGCATGGGCGTCGGCCAGATCAACCATTTGCTGGCGACCATCACCGCGCTGTACGTGGAGAAGGGCTACATCGCCAGTCGGCCTTACCTGAGCAGCGCGCCGGCGGCCGGGCAGTCGCTGGATATCCTGATCGATGAAGGCTACATCGAGTCCATCGAACTGGCGGATCAAAGCCTGCCGGTGTCACTCGGCGGGGCGTTTCCCGGTATGCTCGGCAAGCCGCTGAACCTGCGGGATCTGGAGCAGGGTCTGGATCAGTTGAACCGCCTGCGCTCGCTCGATCTGACCGCCGACATCGCCCCCGGCAGCCAGCCCGGAGCGTCGAAAATCATCTTGCGTTCGCGTACTTCCGGGCAGTCACGCTGGGCTCTTGGTGCCGGTTTCGACAACCTAGGCAGCGCCAGCACCGGTCGTGATCGCGACACGCTGAGCGTGACCCTCGACAGTCCGCTCGAACTCAACGATCTGTTGAGCCTCAGCGCCAGCGACACCCTCAATCAGGGCGACCGCTACAGCCGCAACGCCAGCCTCTACTACGCGATTCCCTACGGCTACTGGACGTTCAGCACCTTCGCCAGCCACGCCGAATACCGCGCGCCGTTCAAGCTCAGCACGCTGACCTTTCACAGCACCGGCATCACCGATCAGCTCAGCCTGCGCGCCGACCGGGTGTTGTGGCGCGACCAGAGCCATCAGCTCAGCGCCAACCTGCAACTGGCGCACAAGGATGTCGACAGCTATCTGGAAAACGTCCGCCTCGGCATTCAGAGCCCGACCCTGACCGTGGCAGAGGCCGGGCTCAATCTGTTCTGGCTCGACCGCGCGGTATGGAATCTCGACGTCAATTACGCCCAGGGTTTGCGTTGGTTCGGTGCCGACGACGATGCCGATCGCCAGGTCAAAAACCTGCCCAAGGCACAGTTTCGCAAGTACCGCGCCGGCCTCAGCCAATGGCGCAACGGCCAGCTCGGCGCGCAAGCCTGGCAATGGCAGAGCCAGCTCAATTTGCAGTACAGCCCGGATCCGTTGCCGGCGATCGAGCAACTGCTCGGTACCGACGATTCCGCCGTGCGCGGTTACCGTGTCAGCAGTGCATCCGGCGCCAGCGGCGCGATCTGGCGCAACACCCTGCGCCTGCCACTGCGCACTGATTTTCCCGTGCAGCTCACCCCGCGCGTCGGCCTCGACCACGGCTGGATCAAGGCCGATCACGGTGCCCCGGTTCAACGCCTGAGCGGCGCCAGCATCGGCCTCAATCTGGGCTGGAAAAACCTGCAAGTGGATGTCGATTACCAACGCAGCCTCAACACCCCGACCGGCCTGCACCGCGAGCCTGAAACCTGGCTGATGCGGGTCGGATTACAGATATGAACGTCAGTGAACAACAGCCATCGGACCTGAGCGCGACAGCCGTGGTCTTCAACTCAACGCGCAACGTGATGCCGCACTACATGGAGAGTTTTTTATGCCAATGAATACCTTTGCGTTTCATCTTTCCCCACGGGGCAAACTGCGCTGGGCCATCGCCAGCCTGTTCCTGGTCGCTCACCTGCCGGGCGCCATGGCCGGCGGTGTGGTGGTCGCGCCCGGCCCCGGCGGCACCGCGCAACTGCAGACCCAGGGCGGCGTCCCGATCGTCAACATCGTCGCGCCGAACGGCTCGGGCCTGTCGCATAACCAGTTCCTCGATTACAACGTCGACCGTCAGGGCCTGGTCCTGAACAACGCCCTTCAGGCCGGGCAATCGCAGCTCGCCGGGCAACTGGCGGCCAACCCGCAATTGCAGGGTCAGGCCGCGAGCGTGATCCTCAACGAAGTGATCAGCCGCAACCCGTCGGCCATCAACGGCGCTCAGGAAATCTTTGGTCGAGCCGCCGACTACGTACTCGCCAACCCGAACGGCATTTCGGTGAATGGCGGCAGTTTCATCAATACGCCGAACGCCAATCTGGTGGTTGGCCGTCCCGAGCTGAACGACGGCAAGCTGCAAGCGCTGAGCACCCGCGACGCCACCGGCCAGTTGCAGATCCAGAGCGGCGGCCTGCGCAACGGCGAAGGCTCGATCAACCTGATCGCCCCGCGTATCGACAGCCAGGGCGCGATCAGCGCTCGCGATCAACTGAACCTCACCGTCGGGCGCAATCAGATCGACTACGCCAGCGGCCAGGTGAAAGCTGTGGACCCGGCAGGCAACACCACCGATCAACGGATCGACGCCAGCCTGTTCGGCGCGATGCAGGCCGGGCGCATCAATATCGTCAGCACCGCCGAAGGCGCGGGCGTCAAGGTCGGCGCTGTGCAAGTCGCCGGGCGTGACGGTGTGCAGATTCGTTCGGCGGGCGACCTGAGCGTTAGCGGTCAGGCGATCCCGGACAGCCTCGACGTGACCCGCGCCGGCATCCGCAGCAGTCAGGGCGACGTCGGCCTACACAGCGGCAAGGACCTGACGCTGGCCGCCACCGATGTCAGCGGTCGTGACGTTAAGGTCGATGCCAAACGCAATCTGACCCTGACCACCGTCGAAAGCCGCAAGCTCCAGGAACAGCGCGAGAACTGGAACAACAGCACCATCGGCATCACCTGGGAAACCTACGAGCGCACCAAGACCGACAGCGATTCGCGCCAGCACGGCAGCCAGATCGTCGCCAGCCGCGACGCGCAATTGTCGTCCGGCAAAGACACCGAACTGAAAGCCGCCAAGGTCGACGCGAAGAACAACCTCAGCGTGCAAAGCGGCGGCGATCTGCGCCTGAGCGCCGCCACTGAAAGCCATGTGCAAACCGATCAGGGCAAGCACCGCAAACACCTGTGGAAAGCCGATTGGGACAGCAGCAGCGAAGAGCAGCGCAGCATCACCAGCCAGTTGAAAGGCGGCAACATCGCTCTGCAAACCGCCGCACTGTTGCGCTCCGAAGGCGCTGAATTGAACAGCGCCGGCGATCTGCAACTGGCCGGCAAACAGGTGGAAATCACCACCGCGACCCGCACCAATCGCAGCAGCGACAACCGATATTCCGGTGATCTGGTCGGTGGCGGTTTCTTCGGCAAGACCGGCGACGCCGACAAGGGCCAGACCCAGCATCAGGGCAGCAAGATCAACGCGGCCGGCAAACTGGTGGTCAAGGCTGACGACGTGCGCATCAGCGGCAGTCAGGTGCGTGGCGCCAAGGACGCCAGCGTGATCAGCGACAACGGTTCGCTGACCATCGACGGCGTGCAGGACACCTCGCACAGCAACAACCACGACAAGGACAGCAAGTTCTTCGGCATCACCAAGGACGAGTCCCGGCAGAACAGCAAGGACAGCACCACGGTGCGCAGCGAGCTGGCTTCCGACAGCAACCTCAAGCTCAAGAGCGCCAAGGACATCGAAGTCGCCGGTTCCACAGTCAAGGCCGGCGGTTCGCTGACGGCGGATGCGGCCGGTGACGTGAATGTGCATTCGACGCAAAACACCCACGACAGCAGCAACAGCACACAGACCCGTGGCTTCGACGCCTACGCCAAGGAGCAGACGGCGGAGCAGTATCGCGCCGGCGTGCATTACGAAGACAAGGCGCAAACCTTCACTGCCAATGATGTCACCCAGCAAGGTTCCAGCCTCAGCGGCGGCAGCGTGCAAGTGAAGGCGGGCGGCGACGTGACGATCAAGGGCGCCGAGGTGAAATCCACCGCCGGCGACACGACCCTGGGCGGCAAGAACGTCTCGTTGCTGGCCGAGCAGGATAGCCACAGCACCTCGACCGAAACCCGTAGCACCGGTGGCGGTTTCTACTACACCGGCGGCCTCGACCGTGCGGGCAGCGGTGTGGATTTCTCGCACAGCACCTCGCAAGACACCACTGTTAAAACCACCGCGCAAACCACTGGCGTGCAGAGCAGCGGCAGCCTGAACATCAACGCTGACAAACTCGCCACCGAGGGCGCGCAACTCAAGGCCGGCAACGGTCTGAATGTCGCCGCCAACGAAGTCGACAACCGTGCCGCCAGCCACACCGAAAGCAGCACCCATAAGGAGAGCAACTGGTCGGCGGACATCGGCGCCAACGTCGAGTACAAAGACATCGCCCGGCCGATTGCCGGCGCGGTGAAAGACGTGCTCGACGGCAAGGTGCCGGACAAGGACGCATTGGCCAATCTCGGTCAGCCGAACGTCGGTATCGACGTGGCAATCGGTCATGCCAGCGCCGATAAAACCGAGCAGGGCAGCAACGCCGTGGTCAGCCGTTTCGACGGCCAGACAGTGGAGGTGAAGGTCGGCGGCACGCTGCACGACCAGGGCACCCAGTACAACGCCAGCGCCGGCAAAGTGAACATCAGCACCGACAAACTGGTGGCCGACGCGGCCAGCAACACCCGCAGCAGCACCGAGAATTCGGTGGATGCCAAGGTCGATGTGCGCGTCTACACCAAGACCGGTGAAGACGTGAACGTGGCCGGCAGCGGCGCGGGTGGCAGCAGCCAGTCGAGCAAAGACAGTTCCATGGCAGTGGTCGGTGGTTACGCTGGCAATCAGGGCGTGAACATCAATGTCGGCGGCGATGCACAGTTCGAAGGCAGCCGTTTCGATGGCGGGCAGGGCGGTGTCAGCGTCAAGACCGGCGGTGACCTGGCGCTGAACCAGGCCAATGACCATCAGAGCAGCGACAGCTCCAGCCTGCGTGGCAACGGTTCATTGACCGTCGGCACCTTGCCGGGCACCGATGGCACCAACGTCGATCTCGGCGCTGGCTTCCAGCTCGATCACAAAGGCAACCAGACTACTGACAGCCAGGCGCACGTTGCCAGCCTCAACGGCAACGGCCCGGTGCAACTGAGCAGCGGCGGCAATCAGGTGCAGCAGGGCACGAAGATCGACAGCGTTGGCGCTATCGACCTGAAGGCCGATGGCAAGCTCGACCTGCAAGCGGCGACCGATTCGCACGTCGCCACCGGCAGCAATCTCGGCGGCGGCCTGAAGGCGGGTGGCAGCAAAACCAGCAGCGAGAAGAGCCGCGATCAGGGCGGCAACCTCAGCGGCAACTTCAACATCGGTCGGGTCAACGAGAACACGCAGACCCTCAGCGGTGGCGAGCTCAACAGCCAGAACGGCATCGCGTTGAGCGGCGATTCGGTGCACCTGCAAGGCACTCAGGTCACTGCTCCAAACGTCGGCATCGACGCGCAGAAGGGCGGCTTCGTTCAGGAGTCCGCGCAGTCCACCGACAACCGCAACAGCTTGAGCCTTGCATTGAACGCCGGTGGTAATCTGAGCAAAAGCACACCGACCGCCGCCGATGAAAAAGTCAGCAGCGATCACGGCTTCAATGCCGGGGCCAAGGTTGGCGTGGACTACCTGCAAGGCACCACCCAGCAGAACAGCCAGATCAAGGCTGACACGGTGGTGTTGAACAGCGGCGGTGATGCGAGCCTGAGCGGTGCGCGGATCGATGCGCGCAATGTCAGCGGCAAGGTGGCGGGTGATCTGTCGGTTGAGAGCCGTCAGGACTCCAGCATTCATGCCAAGGTCGATGTGGATCTGGGCCTGACCGCCAAGAAGACCCCGGCCGACGACAAGGGCAAACTGGCTGGCACCGACTACAAACCAACGCTGAAAGTCGCGGGTGAATACTCGCACAAGGACAGCGTGAAACAGGCGTCCGGTATCAGTGCTGGTCAGGGTGTGAATCTCACGGTCGGCGGCGTTACTCAGCTGACCGGTGCGCGGATTTCTACCGCCGAAGGCAAGGTCGATCTGGGCGGCTCGAAGGCCAGCAGCAGCGACCTGAGCAACCTCGACTACGGCGTAAAAGCCGGTCTGGACCTGCCACACAAAACCGAAGAAAACGCACCGAAGGTGTCCCTTGAAAACGGCAACCTGAAAGTCGGCCCGGTGACCCTGAGCGGTCATCTGGACAGTCAGTCCCTGCAAGCAGGGATCGACGAAAAAGGTTGATTGACCGTCAGTGAAACCGGCGGGGGCGAGCGTGCTCGCTCCCGCTTCTGATGGACACCCCGCTCAAAACGGCAGCCACTGTCGTTTCCCGTCAAGTCGATGAAAGCATGCGCTCTACACTCGGGTGAAACCGGGAGGCCGCGCCATGCACGACAACGTCGAACACCTGAGAATCCAGCTGGCCTGCGCCTTGCGCTGGGCCGCGCGTTTGAACCTGCACGAATCCATCGCCAACCATTTCAGCGTGGCCACTTCGCAGGACGGTCGCGAATTTCTGATCAACCCTTACGGCAAACATTTCTCACGAATCTGTGCCAGTGATTTGCTGTTGCTCAATGCCGACGATCCGGCCAGTCTCGACCGCCCGGACGCCCCGGACATCACCGCGTGGGCCTTGCACAGCGCCTTGCACCGTAACCAGCCCCAGGCCCGTTGCATCCTGCATACCCACAGCAAATACGCGACGACGCTGGCCTGCCTGAAAGACTCGAGGCTGCCACCGATCGAGCAAAACAGCATGCGGTTTTTCGAGCGGGTGGCGATTGATGACGGCTTCGATGGCATGGGGCTGGGTGAAGAAGCAGAGCGGGTGAGCAGGCTGCTCGGTGACAAGCCGATCCTGCTGATGGGCAATCACGGCTTGCTGGTCGCAGCACCGAGCGTGGCTCAGGCGTTTGATGATCTGTATTACTTCGAGCGGGCTTGCGAGGTGTACATCACCGCACTGGCGACCGGGCGCGAATTGCGTGTGGTCAGCGATGTAGTGGCGCGCAAGACTTGTCGCCAATGGATGGAGTATCCGGGGTTTGCGGATAAGCATTTTGCGGCGCTGATGCACATCCTCGACGAAGAGAAGCAGCAGTATAGGCAATGACCTGAAATCCGCTCTCTGGCACACATAACTGTGGGAGCGAGCCTGCTCGCGATGGCGGAGTGTCATTCAGCACGGGTGTCGACTGATCCCGCGCTATCGCGAGCAGGCTCGCTCCCACTGGCATGTGTGTCAGGTTTGATGCTTGCCCAGCGGCTGGCGCATCACCGGCGCGCTCCACGCCTGACGTCGATCCTCGCTCGGTGGGCAGCCGAACCGTGCGCGGTAAGTGCGCGAGAAATGCTCCAGCGAGCCAAACCCGGAACACGCCGCCACCTGGGCCACGCTCATCTGCGTCTGTTGCAGCAGGTTGTGTGCCCGGGCCAGGCGCAGGGTGATGTAATACTTCAGCGGCGAGAGCCCGGTCTGATGTTTGAACTGGCGCTCCAGTTGCCGTCGCGACAGGCCGACCTCGCTGGCAATCGCCTCGCAATCCAGCGGTTCTTCCAGAGCCTTTTCCATCAACTGCACGGCGCGGCGGATCTTGTTGCCGTACATCCCGCTGTTGCCCAGGCCGCCGTCGAGCTGATTGTCCGCGGGCGCGCGCATCTGGCCCATCAACAGGTGCAGGCCGATTTCCCGGGCCAGATCCGCATCGATGCGCTGGCCGATCCAGCCCAGCAGCATGTCGAGAATGGTGGTCGCGCCGGCGCAGGTCAGGCGCTGGCGTTCGAGGGTGTAGAGCTGCGGTCGCGCGCGGACCTTGGGGTAACTCTCCTGAAAACCCTGCAGGTTGTCCCAATGCACCGCCGCCTCGTAGCCGTCGAGCACACCGGCGGCGGCCAGCAGTTCGGTGCCGGTTTCCACGCCGATCAATACCGCGCCGAACAGCGCCTGCTTGCGCAACCAGCTCTTGAGCGCCGGGTTGCGGCTGTGTTGATGCACCTCGAAACTGGCCAGCACCACGCAGGCGTCGAAGGCCTGCTCGTTGTTCAAACCGTCCTCGGCGATGCTCGCCAGACCGTTGCTCGCGGTCACCGGCCCCGGCTGCAACGACAGCAACGTCCACTCGAACAGCGTGCGCTGGCTCAGCCAGTTGGCGATGGCCAGCGGTTCCAGTACCGCCGCCAGACCGAAATTGGAAAACGCCGGCAACAACAGCACCGCCACTCGCAGCGGTGCATCATTGCGCGGTACAGCTTCAGCGGATCGGGTCATCGCCATCTCTGCTTCATCGTTGTTCGGTCTGCCAGTGCGGATGGGTCCACACCGGTACATCGAGGGCTGGCAACGGCGCGAGGTTGCGGACCAGGTCGCTGGCCTTTTCCGCGATCATCACAGTCGGTGCGTTGGTGTTGCCGCTGACGATCACCGGCATGATCGACGCATCCACCACCCGCAAGCCGTCGAGGCCGTGCACCCGCAATTGCGGATCGACCACCGCTTCAGGGTCGCCCGCCGGGCCCATCTTGCAGGTGCCGCTGGCATGGTAGCCGGTTTCCGTGACCTGCCGCGCCCAGGCGTCGAGTTCGGCGTCGGTCTGCACCGAGCGGCCCGGCACCAGCTCTTCGCCCTTGAATGGCGCCATTGCCGGTTGCTCGATGACTTCCCGCACCAGCCGTGCGCCGGCGCGCATGTCGGCACGGTCCTGCGCGGTCTTCAGGTAGTTGAACAGAATCCTCGGCGGCCGCCGGGGTTCGGCGCTGTGCAGGGTCACGCTTCCCAGGCTGGTGGGGCGCATCAGATCGATGTGGATCTGGAACGCGTGGGTCGGCACCAGCTCGACGCTGCCCGGTTGCACCGCCAGCGGCATGAAGGTCAGTTGCAGGTCCGGATGTTCGACGCCGGCCCGGGAGCGCAGGAACGCGCCGGCCTCGAAATGATTGCTCGCCGCGAGGCCATCGTGACGGACGAACCAGCGCGCGCCGATCCACCATTTGCCCGGCGCGGAGGTCCAGCGATACAGCGACACCGGTTGCTTGCAGCGAAACTGCACCACGGCGTCCGGGTGATCGTTGAGGCGTTTGCCGACGCCGGGCAGGTCGTGCACGACGCCGATCCCGAGATCGCGCAGTTCTGCCGCCGGGCCCACGCCCGAGAGCAACAGCAACTGCGGCGAGTTGATCGCCCCGGCAGTCAGCAACACTTCCCGACGGGCGCGAACGGTGTTCGTTTCGCCGTTCCGTTCATAGTCGATCCCGACCGCTCGCCGACCCTCGAACAGAATGCGCAACACCAGTGCATCGGTCACCACGCGCACGTTGCCCCGAGCCAGCGCTTCGCTGAGATAGCCGCGCGAAGTGCTCCAGCGCCGACCGTTGCGCGTGGTGCGATCCACCGGGCCGAAGGCTTCCTGCCGATAGCCGTTCAAGTCCTCGCTGACGCCATAACCGGCCTCGGCCCCGGCCGCGATGAACGCCGCGCACAACGGTGTTTCGACATCGCCGGGAGTGACGTGCAAATGGCCGTCGCCGCCGCGATAGTCATCGCCACCGTCGGCGTGAGCCTGCGCTCGCTTGAAGTACGGCAGCACTTCGCGATAGCTCCAGCCGGTGCAGCCCTGTTCGGCCCAGCCATCGTAATCCCGGGCATGGCCACGGATGTAGACCATGCCGTTGATCGACGACGAACCGCCGAGGGTTCGGCCTCTCGGCGTGCCGATTCGGCGGCCGTCGAGATACGGCTCGGGCTCAGACTGATAGCTCCAGTTGTAGCGCGACCCGCCCACCACAAGGCCCACGGCGGACGGCATGTCGATCGTCCAGCTCTTGTCCTCGGGCCCGGCCTCCAGCAGCAGGATGCGCACGTTCGGGTCTTCGCTCAGGCGATTGGCCAACACGCAACCGGCCGAGCCGGCGCCCACGATCAGGTAATCAAACCCGGTTTCGTCCATGGTTTGCTCCGTTCTTACGAATGACGAGGGAAGGGCGGATCAGTCCAAGCAATGGCCGTGAATACCGTTGAACACCAGGCGATGAAAGTGATGCACCAGATGCTCGCTTTCATTGCTGCGCTGGGCATCGATCATGTAGCGGCCCTGGTCGTAACCGAGCGAGCGCAGGCCTTTTTGCACCGAGATGTTCAGGGCGATGTCCTCGGGGCCGAGGTCTTCGTTCATCCACTTCATGCACGCCGTGCTGACGGCGGCGGTTTCGGGGTTGCTGGAGTAGTAACCGAAGCGCAGCAGCGAGCGCTCGGCATCCAGCGGAATCATGATGAACGAGCCGAGAAATTCGGAGAACGGGAAGGTGTAGAAGGTGTTGTTCGGCCACATGCCGATGTTGAAAAAGCATTCCTGCGGGTTCAGTTCGCTCTTCAGCGGCACGCCGTAGGCCTCGGTCGCCGACAGATTGGCGGGTGCGGCGTAGGTCCACCAGTTGTCGCGTTTGATCAACTGGTAACCCTTGAAGTCGATCAGCCGCGCGAGGTCAATGTGGCACGGGCCCGACAGTTTGAAGTGATAGCCCTCGATGGAATTATCCATGATCACTTTCCAGTTGGCCGGCACTATCACGTCCTGTTCCTCGATCAGGCGCATGTCGGTCAGATCCGGAAACACCCGGCGCATTTCCTCGTCGGCGCCGGGGAACAGATCCCGCAGCGACGGCGCATTCGGGTCTAGGTTGAAGTAAATGAAACCGCCGAGTTCTTCGGTGCGCACCTGGGGAATGTTGAACTGCGCCAGCTCGAAATTTTTCATTCGCTCGCAACGCGGCGCACCGCGCAGGCTGCCGTCCATCTCGTAGCACCACGAGTGATAGGCGCAGCGCACCACGCCGCCGGTGGTGCCACGGCGTTCTTCGAGCAAGCGATTGCCGCGATGCTGACAGACGTTGTGAAATCCATGAATCTGCCCCTGCCGGTTCTTCGCCACCACCACGCTCTGGTCGAACAGATCGGTGACCATGAACTGCCCCGGTTCGGCGAACTCGCTGACGTGCCCGGCGACATGCCAGGCCTTCATGAAAATGTTGTCGCGCTCGGTACGAAACAAGCTGTCGTCGTAGAAATAACGCGAGGGCAGGGTGAAGGCCTGCTCCGGATCCTGCTGATCCCAGGCGTCGACTGGACTGTGCTGCTTGCGGGTCTGGAAACTGTGCATGAGGCGATCTCCACGGCGTGTTGTTGTGGGATCTAATCTAGGGTGCGAGGCGAGGTTGGAGTTGATGGATTGCGACCAGTTGATGGGCGGAATGATCAATCGCAGGCTGTGCCGGAGAAGTCTTGACAGCCCTGCGATAATGAAGCTTCACCGCGATCATGATGCAGAGGAAGATTTTCCATGGACAATCAAGCACTCAAGGCCTTGTTCGACCAGCAATCCGCTGTCTATGACAAACAGTGGAGCGGCATGGCGCCCCTTCGTGATGCCCTGTATTTGCTGCTGGATTCAGTGTTCGCGGGCCTGCCGGAGAATGCCCGGATTCTCTGCGTCGGCGTGGGCACCGGGGTGGAAATGGCCCATCTGGCGCAGCAGTTTCCTGGCTGGCAATTCACCGCAGTCGACCCTTCGGGCGCCATGCTCGACGTGTGCCGCCAAAGAGCGACGGAGGGTGGTTTCATTGACCGTTGCCATTTTCACGAAGGCTACCTCGATACGCTGACGGATGAATCCGGTTACGACGGCGCGACCTGTTTTCTTGTGTCGCAGTTTTTGCTCGATCCTCAGGTTCGTATCGACTTTTTCCGTGAGATTGCCCTTCGTCTTGTACCCGGCGGGGTTCTGGCGAATGCTGATCTGGCCTCTGATACCGCATCACCGGCCTATGAAGCATTGCTGTGTCACTGGATGACGCTGATGGCGTCGGCTCAGGTGCCGGCGGAAATGCTTGAGCGGGCGCGTTTGGCCTATGCTCGGGATGTGGCGATTCTGCCGGCGCCGCAAGTTGCCGGTCTGATCGAGTCGGCCGGGTTCGAGACGCCGGTCCAGTTCTTTCAGGCGGGTTTGATGCATGGTTGGTTCTGCTCGCGCAGGGCAGAGATTGCCGCGGGTTAGAACGCTGGAGGTGTCTACGAACCCCGGGGCGATTCATGTTGCTGCAAGAGAAGATCAACACCCCCGTCACGTGAGTGGCGCAGTGTTCATTGGCGAGGGGCTGAAAGTCAGCTGAGTTTTAGCCAACACACGCTGGCAAAAAGCCCCAGGACTAGCCCCGCTGTCATCAATCCAGAATGCAGGATGTAGAACCGCCTCAAGGCCCACCGCAAAGGGCGTGACTCGGCCTTATTGAGCTCGTCTTTCAAGTACGCATTAGCTTGCTTGCGTCCTCCAAGCTCCAGCTCTACGGAATCAAGAACGTCCATTCGCTCACTGAGGTAATCAAACATCCTGTGTTCGCGAATATTCTTTTCCCATGCATCGACAATGGACAAACCCTTAACCAGCATCGGACGCGAAAAGCCCTCACGCTGTCCTGAATCCGTATAGTCAAAACACAAGCCGAACTGCTCGTAGAATCTGTTACGCCGTGCCTTATTGTCGCCACGCGCCTGCCCACGCAATAACTCTATGGAGTTAACTTCAGCCTCCGGCCATTGCTTCACCCACTGAACGATTTCGTTCATCAAGTAGGTGCCAACCCGTTGCCCTCTAAGCTCCGGCAAGTCAAGGAATACTGCGCCTTTAGCCATCGACGACGATGTCAGAGAAACCGCATTGAAAAGGTGTGAGTAACTACCACAGAATTGGCCACTCCCATGTGCGTAGGACGAACGTTTGGCCGTGATTGTTCGGTATGACAAACGTATTGAAGCCTCGCTGATCTCACCCTTGTCACCATTGCGTACATATGTCTCCTCGCGTTCAACCACAACCCAGCCCAGCGGGAGCTCCTCAACGCGCGCCTTATCTCGAATCTCGAGCACCACAATACGAGGCCTGATTTCCTGTTGGCCACGCCAAGTCCTGTCAAATGAAGGTAAAGCCATTAACCTGCCTGCCTCTGCCGATCCATGATTGGGAAAAACAAATCATCCACCGTTTTTGTAATGCGCCGCACAACCGTTTCCAATTCTTCACCAGCCCCGGCAGGACCACAAAAAAGTCTTAAAGAGAGCCCATCATAAACACTTAATAAAGACGCTGACCGCCATTCAGCCCCAACACAGCACTTCATCGCAGCCAACCAATATCAATCCGCCCAAAATTTCAGTCATCCCCTAAACCCAATTTTTTTGCCGCAGAAACAGCGCTCGGGTCTTTCCATGAGCCCCGGGTGTCGTGGGCTGCTGGAAAAATCCCGGATGACGGCTAGCGTCATGAAACGGATGCTCACTGCAAGGGACTGACGGAGTGCAATTTCATGGGCAAGAAGTTCGGCAGCAGTTGGTGGATCGATGAAGGGGTGTTGATGTCGGATGAGCGGGCGGAGGATCTTGCAGCGGCCGCCGAACATTTTCCGGATGATTACGACCCGATGATCTTTCTCACCGGCGATGCCCACCGGGAACCGCCGTTTCAGTGGGCGGCTCAGGGTGTATGGGCAGACTTCTTCGGTCCGCTGATCGAAGACAACAAGATCGTCTGCCATGTCGAGCAGTATCCAAGGGACGTCACGCGTCAGTCAGTGCCGCCGTTGTTCGCGCCGGTTTTCGACCGGGGCAAGGTTTTCGGCTGGGAGCACTCGGTTTTCCCGATCCTTGAAAACCTGATGAAGAATTACTACAACAAAGCGCATGACTTTCCCGCCAATGTCATGGTTGCATTCGTCCAAGGCATGCTGGACGACTGCAAAAAAGTCGCGGACATGGGATTTCTAAAGGCCGAGTACAAGGCCCTCACAGATTTTGCCAGGCCCTACGTGGGAGAGAGGACGGGGTTCGAGAAGTTTCAGGATCTGTTCAGTGCTCCTCCATCGCCAACGACGCGGCTGTCAGCCAAGGACGGTGGCAAGTTCAAGGAACTCTATTCGAACTACGTGAAGGCCGGCATGGGGTTGCGCACTGGCATTCATCCCTACATCGCGCCTTCGATCCAGCACCTCATCGACACTTACCGTGACCACATGCACTTGATTACTTGCGGTGATGCGCACCTGCTGGTCAATCCCCTGTATCAGTACCTGCACCCACCGGTGGGCTGCTTCGGGATTGTCGACCCGGATCAGGGAAAAGGTATCGGCAAGGTCAAAGGCAAATAGGGTGTTTGCATCCTCTTGTCGAGGGACCCAGGAATGATTTGCCGGGCTTAATAGGAAGCATTACTATTCACGCCCCTTTCCTCAGCACGCCGCAATGATCCCCATGCTGCCCCGCAGACCCGGCTTTCTCGAGCATTACGAAGAGTTGATTGGCACCTGGACCCGTCGCCTGCGCAATCGCTCGCAGGCCGAGGATCTGGCGCACGACACCTTTGTGCGGGTGCTCGAATCCGATTCGTCGGCGGTGCAGCAACCCCGGGCGTATTTGCACCAGACCGCGCGCAATATCGCGGTGGACGGCTATCGGCGTGAGGACCGGCGGGGCGCCATGGAGTCGGAGGCGATCGATCTCAGTGAGTCGCCGACCGGCGATCCGGAGCATTACATGCATGCGATCCAGCTGGCCGATTCCATCGAACGGGCGCTCACGGAGCTTCCGGTCAACTGCCGACGGATTTTCGTCTGGCAGAAGATCGAGGGCCTGACCCAGGCGGAAATCGCCGAACGCCTGGGCCTGTCCAAGAACATGGTGGAAAAGTATATGATCCGCACCCTGCGGCATCTGCGTGATCGCCTGGACGGGGCGCAATCATGAGCCGCGGCGTCTTTTCATCCCCAGCCAAACAGGACATTCCATGATGGATACTCGTGATTGCGCGTGCGGGCAAACAACGGTGCGCGATGACGCGGCACGCTGGTTTGTGCGTTTGCAGGAGCCGGCCGTCAGTGTCGACGAACAGCAGCGCTTCGACGCGTGGCTGAACGAACATCCCCAGCACCGCGACGAGTTCCAGTTGCTGCAAGGCTTGTGGACAGCGGCAGATCTGCTGCCGGCGCCACGGCTAAAGGCCCTGTGCGAAACCCCGCCGACGCGGCGTGAACGCCGTCCGCTGTTGCGTTATGCCGTGGCGGCCAGCGTGGTGGCGGTGGCGCTCGGGCTCGGTCTGTTCAGCGGACTGAATCACCCGCAAGGTTACAGCGCCGAATTCGCCACTGCGCTCGGCGAGCGCAAGCATGTGGCGCTGCCGGACGGTTCGATGATCGATCTCAACAGCCGCAGCCGTCTGCAGGTGCGTTTCGAGAAGGACCGGCGGCTCATCGAGCTGACTGAAGGCGAAGCGATGTTCAGCGTCGAGCACGACACTTCCCGCCCGTTCGTGGTCGAGGCCGGCAGCGGCAAGGTCACGGTCACCGGCACTCGTTTCGATGTGCGGCACGACGTGACCCAGACCCGGGTTGCGGTGGAGCAGGGCACGGTCAAGGTGCAGGGCCGTGATGCAGCCGATGCCGATTTCATCAGCCTCACCGCCGGCCTCGGCACGCGGATCGATGCCCAGGGCAAAGTGGCGCCGGCCTATGCGGTCAACCCGGCGGAGCTGACAGCCTGGCGCAGCGGCAAACTGGTGTTCAACAACGCCAGCCTCAGCGAAGTTGCCGAGGAAGTGTCGCGTTATCGCGACAAGCCGCTGAAGGTCACCAACCCCGCCGTGGCCAATTTGCGCCTGACCAGCGTGTTCAAATCCGACAACACCGATGCCTTGCTCAAGGCCTTGCCGAGCATCCTTCCGGTGGCCGTGCGCACTCTTGCCGACGGCAGCCAGGAAATAATTTCAAAATAAAATTCAGGTTTTTTTCGAGTTCGTCGTCTTCCTGTTCAACTGCAACTGGTTTGCATTAACAGCCGCACACTCTTGCGATCCACAGGACTCCGTTCGACGTGAAAAACTCCACCGCCAAAAACAAAAAATCCTCTTGGTTGCCGCTGGCGCTAGCACTGGCGGTGAACGCCGCCGTGCCGATGGCCTTCGCCGCCGAAGCCATTCACATCCGCGCACAGCCGCTGGGTCAGGCCCTGAGCGAACTCGGCCAGCAAACTTCGTTGCAGGTGTTTTTCAGTCCGGACCTGGTCGCCGGCAAACAGGCGCCGGCCGTGGATGGCAATCTTTCCCCGGAACAGGCCCTGCGCCAATTGCTGCAAGGCAGCGGTCTGGATTACCAGATCAATGAAGGTTCGGTGACCTTGTCCCCGGCCCCGACTTCCGCCGCCAACGGCCCGCTGGAGCTGGGCGTGACCGACATCAAAGTGGTCGGCGACTGGCTCGGCGACGCCAACGCCGCCGTGGTGCAGAACCACCCCGGCGCGCGCACCGTGATCCGCCGTGAAGCGATGGTCGAGCAGGGCGCGATGAACGTCGGCGACGTGCTGCGCCGCGTGCCGGGCGTGCAGGTGCAGGAAGCCAACGGCACTGGCGGCAGCGATATTTCGCTGAACGTCGGCGTGCGGGGTTTGACGTCGCGCCTGTCGCCACGCTCCACCGTTTTGATCGACGGCGTGCCGGCTGCATTCGCTCCGTACGGTCAGCCGCAACTGTCGATGGCACCGATTTCTTCCGGCAACCTCGACAGCATCGACGTGGTCCGTGGTGCCGGCTCCGTGCGTTACGGGCCGCAGAACGTCGGCGGCGTGATCAACTTCGTGACCCGCGCGATCCCGGAAAAAACCACCGGTGAAATCGGCACGACTCTGGAAACCTCGCAGCACGGTGGCTGGAAACACATCGACACCGCGTTCCTCGGCGGCACTGCCGACAACGGCATCGGCATGGCGCTGTTGTACTCGGGCGTGAACGGCAACGGTTACCGCGAGCGCAACAACGGCAACGACATCGACGACGTGATCCTCAAGACCCATTGGGCACCGACCGAGCAGGACGATTTCAGCCTCAACTTCCACTACTACGATGCCAGCGCCGACATGCCCGGCGGCCTGACGCAGAAGCAATACGACGACAAACCGTTCCAGTCCGACCGTGACTACGACGGTTTCAGCGGCCGCCGCAAGGACGTGTCGTTCAAGTGGATTCGGCAGATCGACGAGCGCACCCAGGCGGAAGTGCTGACCTACTATTCCGACAGTTTCCGTGGCAGCACCATTGCCGCCCGCGATCAGAAAACCCTCAGCTCGTTTCCGCGTTCCTACTACACGCTGGGCATCGAGCCGCGTGTTTCGCGTGTGTTCGACGTCGGCCCGACCACTCAGGAAGTCAGCGTCGGTTACCGTTATTTGAAAGAGGCGATGCACGAGCAGTCGAGCCGTCTGGCGCTGGTCAACAATGTGCCGGTGGTCACCAAAACCTCCGACGGTCACGTGTTCCAGGATCGCACCGGCGGCACCGAGGCCAACTCGGTCTACATCGACAACAAGATCGACGTCGGCAACTGGACCGTGACTCCGGGCATTCGCTTCGAGCACATCAGCACCGACTGGCATGATCGCGCCGTGCTCGACACCGCCGGCAAACGCGTGCCGGAGAAAAACCGCAGCATCGAGAGCAACGAGCCGCTGCCGGCTCTGAGCGTGATGTATCACCTGTCCGATGCGTGGAAGCTGTTTGCCAACTACGAGACGTCGTTCGGCAGCCTGCAATACTTCCAGCTCGGCCAGGGAGGTTCGGGTGACCAGACCGCCAATGGTCTGGAACCGGAAAAAGCCAAGACCTACGAAATCGGTACGCGCTACAACGATGACGTGTGGGGCGGGGAAGTGACGCTGTTCTACATCGACTTCGATGACGAATTGCAATACATCAGCAACGATGTGGGCTGGACCAACCTCGGCGCGACCAAGCACCAGGGTATCGAAGCTTCGGTGCACTACGACATGGCGGCGCTCGATCCGCGCCTCGACGGCCTGACCGCCAACGCCGGCTTCACTTACACCCGCGCGACCTATGAAGGCGAGATCCCGGGCTTCAAGGGTCGTGACCTGCCGTTCTACTCGCGTCAGGTGGCCACCGTCGGCCTGCGTTACGACATCAACCGCTGGACCTACAACATCGACGGTTTCGCCCAGTCCAAACAACGCTCGCCGGGCACCGGTGTAAATGCTGACGGCAGCTTCAATGGCAATTACATCACCGAAGGCACGGCGGACGGGCAGTACGGCGACATTCCGGGTTACGTGACCTGGAACGTGCGTGGCGGGTATGACTTTGGTGCGCAGTTGTCGAACCTGAAGCTTGGCGCAGGGGTGAAGAACATCTTCGACAAGCAGTACTTCACCCGCTCCAGTGACAACAACTCGGGGATCTACGTGGGCACGCCACGGACGTTCTTCGTGCAGGCCAGCGTCGGTTTCTGACTTTGTGATGCTGCTGAACCGGTCATGGACCGGTTCAGCACCGACAGCCCGTCAAGGCACCTTGAAAGTGACGGTTGTTCCCGAGTTGCCCACAACATCGGCACCCTTCAGGCACACCGTCTGCTGACCTTGGGTTACTGAAACATGGAACACTCCAGTTGATGCCGTTACGGGTTGGTAATCTTGTTCCGAGTCACAGTCGATGTTTTGTGCCAGCCCGTTTTTATAGCGGAATTGGTCAGGGGCGAGATCCGGTGTAGCCGGGAACACCCTGATGTCGAAATCATCACCGTTCACCCAATCGACCTTGTAACCGGGTGCAAGCGGTGACGGTGCCTCCAGCAACCATCGCCAGTAAACGCGGGGAGTCCGTCCTTCCCATTGCCGAGGTACATCCGTAGGGCTTTTTTGCCCGAGCAGGCAAAGGAAATACAGTCCTGCACCCTCTCTCAGTTCGCGACTCAAGTGGTTCTCCGCATCGGGGCGAGCGGATTGAGGTGAACTGTAGCCATCAAATGCCTGGCACTCATTCAAACTGCGGGTAAAGCGATATCGGTAGTAGGGGGCGTTCAAGGTGAAGGATTGGTGCCACTGCCAAGGGCGTATCTGACCATGTTCGTCACGTTCGACCTTTGCGTACCCGCTCGACACGGTCGATATCGGAAATGACCACGCCGCTCCCAGAGAACAGCCGCCGAGTCCGGGAGTGAACCGGCCTTGAGTGAAGCAACCGACCAAGCCTTCGGTGGTGGAGGCGTAGTTGGTGTCGGGGCGTTTTTCGACTTGCCCGGCCAACACCTCGCAAGGGGATCCTCTGGCGCAGCGACTCCGGTCACTACCCTGTGTGGTGGTTCCCAAAACGCCGACAATCGTGTTGCTGTAGCGTGAGAGCAGTGGCGAGCCAGAGAGCCCGCTCACTACATCCAGGCAGCGGTTACTCGATTGCCCGACCCAGCGCCATGGACCTTCGATAATGCTCGCGGAGTGATCCTGTGGGCAGGCCATTCTTTGTATGTAGCCGCCGACCGGAGCTCCGACTATCAGAATGTCATTGCCCGGCATCAGCGGCTGTTTGGCCAGAGGAAGTGGACGTATACCATCCATGATCAACTGTCCAAGTGTTGCTGACAGCTCGATAATGGAAAGATCCTGGCCACGCAGGGTGCTCCTGTTGATCCGCGATACCGGATAGGCCTTGCTCTGTGACCGGGTGTCATGAAAAAAATTGAATCTGACGACACCAGAGGCTGGTAGATCGTCGATGACTTCATTGTTGCCGACTTCAGGATGAGTACAGTGTCCCGACGTCAGGACATAGGCCGGTTGTGTCGACACGTCGTCGGTCCCGGTGTCAATCAGCGTCCCGGAGCAGGTCATGCCCCTTTCCACTTCGACACGTCCGATGGCTTGCCAGTGGTCGTATCGCCCATCGACATTGGACAGGCGTTCTGCAGGGGTGAAGTTGGGCGTATCTTCGCCCCAATCGTGGCGGTCAGAGGACGAGCAACCCTGGAGCCCGACGATCAGGGCAGCAACATATACGCGGGTAATAAGAGCTTTCATATTTGGCTCCGGAACTCAACGACCGGGAGCCAGCTTGATGACCATCCTCTCACCTGTCTACTGTCAGATCTGACAGTAGACAGGCCAGAGTTCAGACCTTCAGCGCCTTCCCGCCAATCGCCACCGCCACCAGCAACGTCGCCATCAACCCGAAGGCAAAACTCAGGCTGCTGGCATGGGCGACAAACCCGATCACTGCCGGCCCCGCCAGAATCCCTGCATAACCCAGCGTGGTGATTGCCGGCACGGCGATGCTTTCCGGCATCACCGTCTGCTTGCCCACTGCGGTGTACAGCACCGGCACGATGTTCGAACAGCCGGCACCGACCAGTGCATAACCGAGCAGCGCGGCTTGCCAGCTCGGGGCGAAGGTCGCCAGAAACAATCCCGCCGCCGCCAGCAGACCGCCAAACAGAATGATCCGGGTCGCACCCAATGCCCGGACGATCCGGTCACCAGTCAGACGACCCACCGTCATGGTCAGCGCGAACGCTGCGTAACCCAGCCCCGCGTAGGCGGTGTCGATCCCGCGTTCCTGCGCCAGAAACACTGCGCTCCAGTCCAGCGCAGCGCCTTCAGTGAGGAACACGATGAAGCACATGCCGCCGATGAACAGCACGATCCCGTGGGGCACCGCGAACGCCGGGCCCGAGCTTTCACTGCCGTAAGGCAGCATGTGCGGGACCGCCTTGAACAGCGCCGCGATCAGCACCACGACCACCACCAGCATCGCTGCCAGTGGCGACAGCCCGAGACCGAGCAGGGCGCTCACACCCGCCGCGCCGACGATCCCCCCGAGGCTGAACAGGCCGTGGAACCCCGACATCATGTTCTTGCCGCTGGCCCGTTCGACGATCACCGCTTGCAGGTTCACCGTCGAATCCACCGTGCCCAGTCCGGCACCGAACATGAACAACGTGGCGATCAGTGCCGGAATCGACGACACCGTCGCCAGCAGCGGCAACGCTGCACAGATCAGCAACGTGCCGCCGGTGGCCACTTTTCTGCAGCCAAACCGCGTGGCCAGAATCCCCGCCAGCGGCATCGCCAGAATCGAGCCGACGCCCAGGCACAGCAACAACAGACCCAACGTGCCTTCATCGAGCCCGGCCCGCGCCTTGGCGTAGGGCACCAGCGGCGCCCACGCGGCAATGCCGAGTCCGGCGATGAAGAAGGCGATGCGTGTGGACATCTGTTCGAGGCGTCCGGGAACGAACGTGTCTTGAGGGGTGAGGCTGGTCATAACGATCCTTGGCAAAAAACGTTTCAGCAGCGGACATCCTTGCACAGCTTTTCTGTGGGAGCGAGTCTGCTCGCGATGGCGGTGTATCAGTCAATGAAAGTTCGACTGGCACGACGGCATCGCGGCCAGACTCGCTCCCACAAGGAATTGCGTTTTACAGTGACGTCTTTGGCAACTCGAAAACAAGGGTCAGTACATGACGCAGTTCTACGATGCACGGGGCAATATCTACGGGGTGATTTCACCGCAGGCGCTGCGCGACTCGGGTATCGATTTGCCCGCCAGTGCCACGCAGTGTGCCTTGTCTCGACTGGCGTGGAGCCACGCCGCGATTGCCTTGTGTTGCGATTGGCCCGAAGGTCGTCGCCCCGCGGGTAGCAAGTCCCATCGCAGCGATGGCCTGTTGATCGGCCCGTTTCAATCTTCGCCACCCTTCGACCTGCTGATCGTCAACACCGACGGCACGCTGGCCGAGCGCAGCGGCAACGGCCTGACGATTTTTTCTCAGGCGCTGCTTGAGCAGGGGCAGATGCCGCAGGAGGGCGCGACGATGCGGGTGCATCACGACAAACGGGATGCGCAGTCGCCCGTGTCGACCTCGGTGAAACCGGCGCAAGTGGCAGGCGTGCAAGGCTTCTGGCTTGATCTCGGGCAGCCCGATTTCGGCCCGGCGGCGGTTGGTGCGCTCGGCGTTGAACCGGTTCCGTTCAACGGTGCGCAGGTCAGCCGTGTTCGACCGTTGGCGCAACTCGATCCCGCCTGGGCACACAGCCAGTTCGTACGCATCGGCAATCCACATTGCGTGACGCTGGTGCAGGACGAGGCCGCTTTACCGAGCAACGCGCAGATGCTTGAATCGCCGCTGACGGACAGTCTGACCGCAATCGCCTACGCCATGCCCACTGGCGCCGGCCAGCCGTGCCCGGCCGGGGTCAACCTGCAATGGGCGATGCGCGTCGGGGATCAACGCATTGTGGCGCGAGTGTTCGAACGGGGCGAAGGCCCGACCGCTTCCTCAGGCACCAGCGCCAGTGCGGTGGCGAGCGCGGCGTGGCGGGTGGGCTGGGTGTCGGCGGGAGAAGTTCAGGTGGTGATGCCGGGCGGTACGGCGCCAATCCTGCTGGAGGAGCGCGACGGAGAACTGACCGGCGTGCGTCTGTTCGGCACCGCAGTGCGCGACGAAAAATAGCTGCAACCTCAAGATCAGAAGCGCCCGACGGTGTCGTTCACGGCACCGCTGGTGAATGCGTTATTCGCGCCGGCCTGCCAATACACCGTCGCCTGAGTCTGGCCACGCACGATGCACTTCCACTCGAGTTTTTGCTGACCCGGCACCTCAACCCTGGCGCTCCAGCGGTTATTGGCCAATGTCAGTGCTAGCGCATGCTGCGGGTCCCATGCCCCGAACTCCAGCGATGAACCCGCTGCATAGACGCTTTCGCCCGGTTGCGGATTGGCGTTGTCGCAATGCACGTTGACTGCCGCCGTCGCAGGTTCGACAGGGCCGGTCCAGATCCGGATATCGCCGTTATCCCAGCTCAATGTCGGTGTGCCCAGGCCCTGTGGCAGCTGCTGCAGATCGGATTTCAGGGCGATCACCAATGTGCCGCGCATGCCCTGTGTGGTGGCGACCAGCCCCTTATAGGCGGTGTTGAAGCGAACCGGCGAATCCGCGCGGACACCGGCGGCCTTGCGCAGTTTGATCAATTCCCGGATCAGTTGATCGCGCTGCCAGTCGTACATGTGCGGCCAGTACACGGTCGGTGTGCCGGGACTGCTGAGGATGTAGGCGTAAGCAAGATTGACCTGAGGATCGGGCAACGCCCAGTGATGCTGGCCGCCGTAGGCGCCAGGTGAGTAACCGGTATCGTGGTTTTCGACGAAGGTCACTGCGATTGCGCGCCAGGCGGGATCCGGATTGCCATTCAAACCGTGGCGCCACTCGGCGAGCGAACCGTTTTGCATGCGCTCCTTGAGGGCAAAATCGAACACCGTGCAATGCGAGCGATCCGACCAGTCCTTGAGCACATCCTGCCAGCTCGCACTGCTTCGCCAGTCGCCCTGCGGGTATTCGTTGGGGCCTTTCCAGTTTTCGCCGACACAGAATTGCTGGTTGCCGAAGGCGTTCATCCAGCGATTCACGGTTTCCGCTGCGTAACCGCGGACGAAGTCAAAGCGCAGACCTTCAGCACCATAGTTGTCGCGCAAGTTGATGAATTCTTTTTTGAAGGCGTCGAAGACTGTTGGGTGAGCGGTGTTCAGATCCGCGGCGCCATCCATGAACGCGTCGCCTTCGTCACATTGCGCGCAGTCATGCCGCCACGCATTGTTCCCGCGGGGGAACATGGAATAGACCGCTTGGTCGCTCATGTGATTGGGCACCACGTCGTAGACGACTTTTACTCCGGCATTCTTCAGAGCTGACGCCGCCGCCTTGAGTTGCTGATCGCTGCCATATTCGCTGTTCTTGTCGAAGCTGCTCCAGAAATAGCCTTCGCCACCACCGGAAGTCTGAGCCTGGCTGTTGGACCAGCTTGATTTATCCATCCAGGGTGGCGGGAACCAGACAAGGGTGAATCCGTCTTTGCCAATGGTCGTCGCCTGTTGCGCAAGTACCGAGTACCAAGGTGTTTGATTGCGGCTTGAGTTCCAGTGAAAGCCCTGCAACAGGATTTCTTCACCGCTGCCGTTGCGAACGCCAGCCATCGCCGCTGCCGTTGTGGCGATCATCAGGCAGACAGCGAAGGTCAGGCGAAATGGTGAATTCCCTTTCATGATCGTCCCCCCGGGAACGATGGATCCCTTGGGACTTACTGTGGGCCTGTTGGCAAAGGTTGTCGCCTGTCAGATCTGACAGGGCGACACGATCGTTTTGCGATAAAACCGACGCGAGCAATAACCGCCGTTCAACCCTCCATGAACTCCACCACCGGCATCTGCCGCTTCATCAACACCTTGCCATTGCGGATTGAATACAGCGGCAGACCCTGGCTGCGGATCACTTCGTAATCGCTGTCTGCCGACAGGATCAGCAGGTTCGCCGGGCGGCCCTGCTCCAGGCCATAGCGCTCACCGAGGTGCATGGCTTTGGCGCTGTTGTCGGTGACCAGATCCAGCGCGCTTTGCAGGTTACGGTAGCCGAGCATGTGGCAGATGTGCAGCCCGGCTTCGAGTACCCGCAGGATATTGCCGTTGCCCAGCGGATACCACGGATCGACGATCGAATCCTGGCCGAAGCAGACGTTCATGCCGGCTTCGAGCAACTCGTTCACGCGGGTCACGCCACGGCGTTTCGGGAAGTTGTCGAAACGTCCTTGCAGGTGAATGCTTTCGGTCGGGCAGGAGACAAAACTGATCCCCGAATGCCCGAGCAGACGGAACAGTTTGGCGCAGTAGGCGTTGTCGTAGGAGCCCATCGCGGTGGTGTGGCTGGCGGTCACGAGCGCGCCCATGTCGCGGCTGCGAGCCTCTTCGGCCAGCACTTCGAGGAAGCGCGAATGCGGGTCGTCGGTTTCGTCGCAGTGTACGTCCACCAGGCAGCCGGTTCGCTCGGCCAGGTCCATCAGGAATTTTACCGAGCTGACGCCCTGGTCGCGGGTGTACTCGAAATGCGGAATCCCGCCGACCACGTCCGCGCCCATGCGGATCGCTTCTTCCATCAGCTCGCGACCATTGCGGAACGACTCGATGCCTTCCTGGGGGAACGCGACGATCTGCAGGTCGATCAGGTGACGGCTTTCCTCGCGCACTTCGAGCATTGCCTTGAGCGCGGTGAGTTGTGGGTCGGTGACATCGACGTGGGTGCGCACGTGCTGGATGCCGTGGGCTGCGAGGGTCTGAATGGTTTTCTTGGCCCGGGTTTTGGTGTCTTCCTGGGTGATGGTGACCTTGCGCTCGCCCCAGCATTCGATGCCTTCGAACAGCGTGCCGCTCATGTTCCAGCGCGGCTCGCCAGCGGTCAGGGTGGCGTCGAGATGAATGTGCGGCTCGACGAAGGGTGGCACCACCAGATTGCCGCCGGCGTCGAGGTCGTCTGGGCCCAGGGTCGGCGCTTCAGTCTGGCGCGCGATGCTGCGGATCAGGCCGTCTTCGAGGTGCAATTCGTGCAGACCTTCCTGGTTGCGCAGTCGGGCGTTGATGATGTGCATCGGGCGAATCCTTTTATAGATCTTGTAGAGGGGCGCCCGCGTTGCGGGCGCCGAGCAGGCCGGTCACTGCGATATACGTTAACGCGGCAACGGCGATGCCGACCAGCGGCGCGACCCACGGCGAGCCAAACGCCGCGACAGTTCCGGCCGCGTAAGCCGCCAGCCCCGGCCAGTTGAACGCCGGTAACCGTGCGTCGGCCAGACGCGGATAGCGCCCGCGCCAGCGGAAGAAAAAGTCCGCCATGATCACGCCGCCAATCGGCGGGATCACCGTGCCGAGCAGGATCAGATAAGGCACCAGCATGTCGTACATGCCCAGCAGTGCGAGCGCCGTGCCGATCACGGCACCGGCCAGGGTCACGGTCTTGCGGCGCCCGGTGCGCAGCAGGTTGCAGCCGGCGACGGCGAAGTTGTAGATGGTGTTGTCCTGGGTGCTCCAGATGTTCAGCAACAGCATCGCCATCGCTGCCATGGCGAAGCCCTGCAACAGCAACACTTCGACCACGTCGGGTTGTTGGTAGACGATTGCGCCATAGGCGCCGATCAGCACCATCAGGCCGTTGCCGATGAAAAAACCGATCAGGCTGGCCAGCACCGCGACCCGTGCCGAGCGGGAAAAACGCGTCCAGTTGGTGGCCTGGGTCGCGCCGCTGACAAACGTGCCGAACACCAGTGTGATGGCGGTCGACCAGTCCAGCGAACCGCTGGGTACGACGCTGAGCAATCCGTCGAGGCCGCCGACTTTCACGGTCGCGACCCACATCGACAGCATCAGCAGCAACATCATTGCCGGCACCGCGATGTACGACAGAATCTCCAGGCCGCGATAACCGACATACGCCGTGGCGCAGAACACCAGGCCGAACAGCACCATCAGCCCCAGCACCGTGCCTTCGTTCAGATCGAAATACTTGCCCAGCACCACCGCCGCTGTCGCGGTGCCCCAGGCGTACCAGCCGATCTGGGTGAACCCGAGGATCAGGTCGCTGAGCTTGCTGCCGACTTCACCAAAACAGAAGCGCCCCATCAACACCGAATTCAGGCCGCTCTTGAAGGCGATGTAACCGAGACCTGCGGCGTACACGCCGAGCAGCAGGTTGCCGATGATGATGACGGCGAGCATCTCACCGAAGTTGAACGCCACACCGAGCTTGCCGCCGGCGAACATGGTCGCGGTGAAAAAGGTAAACCCCAGCAGCACCATCGCTGTGGAGGCCAGGCCTTTGCGAGCGTGCATCGGCACTTCGCTGAGGGGGTAATCGTTGCCGGGATCGTTTTGCGTCATGGGGCGTTCCTTGCTGGAAAGGGGGAGGACGCGGGGGATGTTGCAGCGGTCGTGCCAGTCACGGATTGACGGGGTTATGTATAGACGAGGTGGCGGATTTGGCGCGAAAGCGGTGCGCCTGTATCCACCGAAGCACAATGTGGGAGCCAGCCTGCTGGCGATGACGTGGTGTCAACCAACACAAATGTTGAATGTGCCGGCCCTATCGCCAGCAGGCTGGCTTGTATGCTGGTACTTGAAGGGAGGAGGAGGGACTAGGCTGGTTTCTGACTGTTGACGCA
>NZ_JAOEJU010000027.1 GCF_025447595.1 Pseudomonas koreensis
GAACTGACACTGGTCGGCGGTGGCAGCTTCATCAAGATCGATGGCGGCGGCGTGACCATGAGCGGGCCGGCGATCAATATCAACTCCGGCGGTGGACCGGGGAGCGGGACCGGTGCTGCACCGTTGATGCCGGGGCCGTTGAAGCAGGCGGATATGGATAAAGCCGGGAGTTTGTTGGTGCCGGCGCAGAGGCAGGCGTTGATGCGAGGTACGCCTCGTTGTGAGATTTGTGAAAAGGCCGCCGCCGAATTTGCGAAGGGTTCCGCCACATGAGCAATCTTTCTAACGCAAATTTTTTGCTGATTGATGGGGTCCTGCGCCCCAACGCAATCGCTAGTTTGTATCAGCGTGGAGAGCCGTTGGAAATCGAACCGTTGTACGTGGGAACTCGCTGGACTGAACTGAACGATTTAGGGCCCATTTTGGTAAAGCCACAAGGTGGCTCAACAATTCTCCAAGACTGGCAGCAAAACCATCTGTCTCATTTGGACTCTTGCCCATTGTACAGTCCAGCCTCACTCAGTGACGTCGCAGATCATCTTCGACACTTTATCTGCCCACCAGACGTGAACGGCAACAGCGGCCTGCTACGTTTTGCAGACCCTATAGTCACTTACCACTGGCTCTCCAGCTACGGGTCCGAACATCTCAGTCACGTATTGGGGCCGATCAAAACGATATGGGTAAAGACGCCGATCCATACTTGGCAGCGGGAGGGCGCTTCACAAATTGAATCGTTCGCATGCCCAATGTCAAAAGAGACTCGTGACAAAAAATTTGCCCTGCTTGGAGAGCAACAACTCACAGCACTTGAACTTGCATATAGGTGGCAGTTCAAAGAGCGCCTATATGCGTGGTTGGAGACCCGGAATCGCGCAACCTTTTCCCTGTTGAACAGCAATCAAACGGAATGGTGGCTTGAACATGTTTTAGAAAGTGGCACTGCCTGGGGACTGGTCAGTGAGCGAGGATTGGTAACATGGGCAGAAACCTGCGTTGATTGGGGACGAGACTTCGCCGAACGCCTTGATAGCCCCTACCAGGAATGGTTGACCCAGAACCCCGAAAATGGGCGCCTCGCACCCGAATTGCGCATCGAAGCACTGGATGATTATCGCCACCAAAGGCTGGAAGCAAAGGACACTGCAAATGGCTGACAAAAACGGAACACTCCAACAACAGCGCAATGCGTCCTTCCCGACGACTCCGGCCAAAGCCACCGGCGGCTGCCCTCTTAACGGACCAGATGTAGCAATCGTTCCGATGCGTTATGCGTTGGATCGCTCCCGGTACGATGAGAACCCAGCAAAGCTTAAGCCATTAATGAAGTCTGGCAAGTGGGCTGTACTACCTGCACTGAAAACACGTAACTACACTTTGCGCCAGCTATACGACGGTTATGTCTACGTTTACGACGAAACCGCAAAAACCTTTCACGAATACGAATTTTCCGCCACTCACGGTGTATTAACCCGAGTACAACTGAGTGACGCTGACACCGGTAAAGACGAGCGTAAAGCCTCCGGAGAAAGCAAAAGCCATCTGATATATCCGCGTAAGAACAAGCTGCATATTGCGTACTCTCCGGTTCAGTGGACTTGGCGTGTATGCGAGCATATGAGATCAAATCCTGGCAGCCGTAAACAGTGGATGAAAACCCTCGACCTGCCGAGCTATTGCATCAGCATGTCAGCGGCTGAAACCTTACCTCTGGTGTCGCTTGCTGACGCAGTTGCCGATGTTGATAAGGGAGCAGTAATTTCCGATAAACGACTCGCTGACTCAGCCATTCCACCCTATGCGACCGAAGGTAAATCGAACGGCAAAGCGATTTTCAGCACATTGGCAGCTGATACTTATTGGACAGGTAGTGTACCTGACAAAGAAAGTGCTCTAGCCATTGTTCTAGATGATCCAATAGCCATTTTGAATGACATCGGGATGCAATTAGCTGCCGATCAAGCCGCTTATGAGGGCTGGAAGCAAAAACACGAACATAAAATACAGATTGCTCAAACAGTGGAGGCGTTGTGCGGTGCAAGCGTGGCCCCGGACAAACTGCCAGCATCTATCCGTGGGGACGCGTCGAAAACACGGGAATTCCAACGGGATTTGGATGCTTATTATGCTCAAAGAGAGCATGAAAATACTCAATCCGTTCTTAGCGCCATGGGTGGCACAAACACGGCTATCACATTGCCGGGAAGCTTCAAGTCCTTTGAAATGGCGGATGCAATCAAATCAAAATATGGTCAGTCTCCAACGGAATCTGACTATCAGGCTTGGTCTGATCGAAGTAAATGGCGACGCGAAATTGATCTTGATGGAGCCCACGCTTATATCCAGACCTATCAAGGCGATGGTGAAGCTCTGCTTAAAAACATTCATAACACCCAGAATGACTTTCAAGCCCTGGCCAAATACGTAGGCAACGACCCTCTACGATTGTTCATCGACACTACGAACAAGAAACAGCTTTTATACCTCCAGGAGACAGTGGCGAGTCTCCTCTCAATATACTGCCAAGACGCAAACTCGAGTATTTGGCTTTCAAAAGAAGACGCTAATGCAGAAAGTCTCTTCGGCACTGTTCGGTATGGTTTTTCACCTGCTCTGAAAGACGCTTTGGATACACAAGCCAATCTTTTGCTTAATGGCATGGGGGACATGACCACACTTGCAACGAGAGTTGGTGAATTTAACAGTGTACTGAACCAGGAGGGGTTCGCTGAAAAGCCCTGGATGCAGGCATTAAAAAAGCCTGTTCAAGACACGTTCAAAGCTTTGCGTGAACTAGCGAGCAAAGAAGGTAAAGCAACTGCAGAGTCCATTCTGATAGCACTGATCCCATCAGATAGCCGAATGGCCTTGGGAAAAAACCAGAACATCAGCGCTCTCATTAGAAACCTAATGATCGGACAAGTTTTAATTAACTCACCAGATCGCCCAGCGATTGATGTAAAAGTTTCTGAAAAGCTCAGGACCTGGAAAAACGAATGGCTCTTGTTGAACAAAAAAATTGCTGATACACGTAAACAGTGGATCTATCCGGACCGACCTGGAAAACGAAAGAATCTCGCTCGCGTACTGCAGCAGCAGGAAGCAAAGCTGCAAATGCATGAATTGAACATGCCAGGAATACTCGACTACCAAAACAACAAGTACGCGGAACTACTAAGAGAAGAAATCAAGAATTTTGCCTCCTCCCGTGCAGACGTCGTGAAAAACTGGCAAGCAAAAGCCAAAGCCTGGAGCGAAAAGTGGGGATTGAATGCAGGAGCAATAGTTTGGGGCGTAGTGCTGCTGAACTTTATAAACACCGCCCTCACTTACCGCGACCTTACAAAAGACGGCCAGTTCAGTAAAAAAGACGTCGCCAAAATAAGCTACGGGTTGGGATACAGCTTCAACTTATTGATGGCGGTTTTTGTCGAAACTCCTTGGAAAACGATAAAAAATGCGGCCCCGGTTTTAATTGACGAAGTGGAAGTCGGAATATTAAGCAGATCAGCAGCGTTCTGGACGGCAGAAGGCAAGGCAGCGTGGGCAGCGACTGTCCGTGCTTTTAGCCGAAGAATGGTCGCAATGGGGGCATTTGCAGTCATTTCCACAATTCTCGAGATATGGGACATCCAAGACGATTATGGAAACGCGAGAAGTTCCGAGGAAAAGGCCGCAATGTGGGTGAAAGGCCTCGCCGTATTTGGAATGGGAATCGCAGGGATTGCACAGTTACTTACAGGAGTAACACTTGCAGGTGACATGGTTGTATTAGTCATGAATCCTTGGTTTGCAGTTGCGATGCTGGTACTTGGCGCTGTCTATTTGGCAGCGACGCTGGCACTTAATTATTTCAAATCGGACGGTGTGGGCTGGTGGTTGCGAAAATGTTGTTGGTCACGCTCAAAAGAGTTGCAGTACCAGTCTACTCTTGAAGGCCAAGCGGAGGAAAAGCGTGCTCTGCTGGAAATTCAACTAAGCCCACAGATCTACGTTAAGAGCACCTTCGATACCAGGCGCGTATTCAGAGGAAGATTTGGATATCAAAACGAAGAAATACTGAATGGAGCTTGGGTACATCTTCGATTGCCAAGTGCAGTACGCGGTCAACTCATCCAATTTAATGTGATCGATAGCAAACGTATTCTACCCCTGCTACCTGTTAGAAAAATGGATGATCCTGTACAAGATCCGTTTCTGGACAAAGGGCAATTTACGAGCACCAGTGCATTTGGCACAGACACAAACTCACCATACACTGCGGATGTACGCGCTGCGCGCTTTCCGCCAATGCCTGCCTCCGGCCAAGACATTGTCTGGCGGACATGGATCCCGGTTGACAAAAGTGCTGACTTTATTGAATTGCAAATTTGGTATCCTACAAACGTTTTAGCAGCTGGCGTTGAAGATCAAGGTTACCTCTACCAATTAGAGCTTGACAAAGTAGGAAGCACCTCCGTCGACGGGCTGAGCATTACAGAGCTTCAAGTAAAATCTGTTAGTCGTAAAGGCGCGATGATCCTGGCCGTAGCGGAATAATACGAACATGACAAAACCCAGTGACAACTCATTCAACCAGACTCCATGCCGAGCCGTTGAAGAAAAATCAAATGCACATGAACGCGTCCTTATGGAATGGTCGGCAAAAACAATAAAATCTCCACCTAAAGAAATCATGAAAGCACAGCTCTGGCTCTTTGCTGGCGCGACGCTAATGAATATTTTTGTAACAGCCATCACTTGGAACAACCTGCCACAATATATGCTTGGACTTTTGTCGGCGTATGTATTTTCGTACGCACTAACCATCTACTTCATACTTATATTACGCCAAAAAACAGTATTCAATTACTCCATTACAGAGAACTATGGAAAAGTCGAATATTTTCGGTATTATCCAGAGTCTTCCGGAACCATCTTCAAAAGCCTCGCTATTTTTATAATATTATTTTTCTCAGGCGTTGCGATTTATACAGGATCCTTAGCCTTTATGATCGGCCCGGCAGCTATGGCGCTAGGAGCAGCAAAATTCCTTCTCGGCTGGAAAAACAAAATAACCAACTCGCGCAGCTCCCCTTGGGCGGAATACAATTTTGTAACTGTAGATCGGTCTAGACTCATGATAGTCACCCATAGAACCAACCAATCAGTGGGATTCGAAGCACGCTTCCAAGAAACGGCTACATTCGATCGTTACTTGAACATTTTAAAAGCAGTACTACCAAACAGCGCCATATATACAGAAAAAGGCTGGCAATGGTGATTATTGAAAACTTCATGATTACACTGACTGCTTATCTAAATATATAAATAACAGAAAGATGGCAGATCCATTTTCTAGCAAATAGATCTGCCACCTTTTTCTTCTACATCCTCGCCGAATCGGCTCACCGCAAGGGCCGTCCCGTTCTGCCAGAACTGGTTCAAGCCTGGTCGCAGCAACTGCCGCCGGAGCAGTGGGCCAAACCCAGTGCGGCACTGGTGAAAGCCAATCAGTTGGTCAAAAGCGCTATGGACAAGAAAGGCGCGACCTTTGTCGAGGCTTGCAAAGCCGCAGGTTTGCACTGAAGAAAACCCGGCGAGCGGTGCTAGCCCCTCGCCGGGGATTCATCAAGTCTTTCGGTTACGCAACAGCCACCCTCACCTGCCTCTCCAACTCAACCTTCAACCCCGGCTCCAGCTTCAACTGCCGCGCCAGTTCGTCCAGATAGCTCTTCTCCATGAAGTTCTCCTCATCCACCATCATCACGCTCGCCACGTACATCTCGGCCGCCATCTCCGGCGTGCTTGCCGCGCGGGCGACGTCGGTGGGGTCGAGGGGTTTGTTGAGTTCGGCATGGAGCCAGTGTTTGAGCTCCTGATCGTTGTCGAGTTTGGTGAATTCGCCTTCGATCAGCTGGCGTTCGCGGTCGTCGATGTGGCCGTCGGCCTTGGCGGCGGCGACCAGGGCCTTGAGGATCGCCTGGCTGTGTTGTTCGACTTGCGCCGGCGGCAGGCGATCGAGGGTTTGCGGTTCGCTTTGCGGGGCGGTGCCTTTTTGGGCGTTCCAGTTGCCGTAGGCTTTGTAGGCGATCACGCCCAGTGCGGCGAGGCCACCGTAGATGGCGACTTTACCGCCAACCTTGCGGGCCTTTTTGCTGCCCAGCAACAGGCCCATGGCGCCGGCTGCCAGGGCACCACCGCCTGCGCCTGACAGTAAACCGCCGAGTGCGCCATTACTGGAAGATCCGCCCAGCAAGCCGCCCAAACCACCGGCAGCCGGTTTGTTCTGCGCCCCGCCGGCCTTGTTCTGCAGCAGATCCTGGCCGGACTTGAGGAGTTGATCGAGCAATCCACGGGTGTTCATGTTCCGTCTCCAAACAGGGTTATCCGGATCAATAAGGCCCTCAGCCTAGTTCGAAAGTGCCCGTGACTTGGGTGCGAGTGTGCTTCCAGATGTTGCTTAGCCCGGAGCAGCCATTCGCGAAAATAGATATACACTCGAGGCAATCTATAAAAACCGCCCACCGGGTAAACCTTCCATGATGACCTTGCGTCAGATCCGCCATTTCATCGCAGTGGCCGAGACCGGCTCGATCTCCGCCGCCGCGCAAACCGCGTTCATTTCCCAATCGACCCTGACCCTGGCCATCCAGCAACTGGAGGAAGAAATCGGCGTCAGCCTGTTCAATCGCCACGCCAAGGGCATGACCCTTACTCATCAGGGACATCAATTCCTACGCCAGGCGCACCTGATTCTGGCGACCGTGGACAACGCCAAACGCAGCCTGCAACAGAGCACCGATCAGGTCGCCGGACAGTTGATCGTCGGGGTGACCAGCCTGGTGGCCGGTTATTACCTGGCGGATTTACTGACCCGTTTCCAACGCGCCTATCCCAATGTCGAGATCCGGGTGATGGAGGACGAGCGGCCGTACATCGAGCATTTGCTGGTCAGCGGCGAGATCGATGTCGGGGTGCTGATCCTCTCCAACCTCGAAGACCGCCACGCCCTGCAGACCGAAGTGCTGACCCACTCGCCGCACCGTCTGTGGCTGCCGGCCCAGCATCCGCTGCTGGAACACGACAGCATCAACCTCGCCGATGTCGCCCGGGAGCCGTTGATTCAGCTGAACGTCGACGAGATGGATCGCAACGCCCAACGTCTATGGCGCGGCGCCGGGCTGCAACCGAAGATCACCCTCAGAACCGCGTCCACCGAAGCAGTGCGAAGTCTGGTGGCGGCGGGATTGGGCGTGTCGATCCAGCCCGACATGACCTACCGTCCATGGTCGCTGGAAGGCGACATCATCGAAGCCCGGCCAATTGCCGACCTCAACCAGACCCTCGACGTCGGTCTGGCTTGGCGTCGCGGCACCGCGCGCCCCGCGCTGGTCGATCCTTTCCTGACCGTGGCCCGCGAACAGCCTCACGGCGGACGCAAGCCATCTATTTAATCGAATGCCACCTTCAGTATTTAGAATTTGTCGACCCCGGAGCCGCGCACTAGTCTTGCTGCATCTAAAAGACGGTCGGCTCCCGGAACAGGGAGCAACATGGCCATACAAGAAAAGAGATCCCGGAAAATGGCTGGCGCGCAGACCCACATGCACACCGCGTTGCTGATCGACGGCGAACTGGTCGCCGGCCAGGGTTTTGTCGAACCGATCCTCAACCCGGCCACCGGCGAAGTCCTGACCCAGATCGCCGAAGCCAGCACCGAGCAAGTCGAAGCCGCCATCCTCGCCGCCCACCGCGCCTTTGCCGAGTGGTCGCGCACCACCCCGCAACAACGCTCGAATCTGCTGCTGGAAATCGCCAACGCCGTCGAAAAGCACGCCGATCACCTCGCCCGCCTCGAAGCCCTGAACTGCGGCAAGCCTTTGCACCTGGCGCGTCAGGACGACTTGACCGCCACCGTCGATGTGTTTCGTTTTTTCGCTGGCGCCGTGCGTTGCCAGACCGGTCAGCTCAGCGGCGAATACGTGCCGGGCTACACCAGCATGGTGCGCCGCGATCCGATTGGCGTGGTCGCCTCGATTGCACCGTGGAACTACCCGATCATGATGGCCGCGTGGAAGATCGCCCCGGCCCTCGCCGCCGGCAATACGCTGGTGTTCAAGCCGTCCGAGCACACGCCGCTGTCGATTCTGGCGCTGGCACCAGCGCTGGCCGAGATTCTGCCGCGCGGGGTGATCAACATCGTGTGCGGTGGCGGTGAAGGCGTTGGCAGTCACCTGGTCGGCCATCCGAAAGTGCGCATGGTGTCGCTGACCGGCGATATCGTCACTGGCCAGAAAATATTGCAGGCCGCCGCCAAAACCCTCAAACGCACGCACCTCGAACTCGGCGGCAAGGCCCCGGTGATCGTGTGCAACGATGCGGATCTCAAAGCCGTTGTCGAAGGCGTGCGCACTTATGGTTATTACAACGCCGGGCAGGATTGCACGGCGGCTTGCCGGATCTACGCCCAGGCCGGGATTCACGACAAATTGGTCGCCGAACTCGGCGCAGCGGTCAGCAGTTTGCGCTTCGCCGGCAAACGCGACGCCGACAACGAGATTGGGCCGCTGATCAGCACCCGCCAGCGCGACCGCGTGGCCAGTTTCGTCGAGCGCGCCCTCGGCCAGCCGCACATCGAGCGGGTGACCGGAGCGGCCGTACATTCCGGCGCCGGGTTCTTCTATCAGCCGACGCTGCTGGCCGGTTGCAAACAGAGCGATGAAATCGTCCAGCGCGAAGTGTTCGGCCCGGTGGTGACCGTGACCCGCTTCGACGAACTGGCGCAAGCGGTGGACTGGGCCAACGACTCGGAATACGGCCTCGCTTCGTCGGTCTGGACCCAGAATCTGGACAAGGCGATGCAGGTCGCCGCGCGCCTGCAATACGGCTGCACCTGGATCAACAGCCATTTCATGCTGGTCAGCGAAATGCCCCACGGAGGCCTGAAACGCTCCGGTTACGGCAAAGACTTATCCAGCGATTCGCTACAGGACTACAGCGTGGTGCGGCACATCATGGCCCGCCACGGCCAGCATCTCTGACTACGCTAATAACAAGCCGACCACGGCCATGCTTCACCGCGTTCACAACTGCCCCGACCATAATTTAAAGAAGAGGGTTCACCATGTTCGTGCACAAGACCGCACTGCTCAGTGCAATCACCATGGCCCTGCTGGCCAGCGCCAGCCTGCAGGCCGCCGAGCCGCTGAAAGCCGTCGGCGCCGGCGAAGGCCAGCTGGATATCGTCGCCTGGCCCGGCTACATCGAACGCGGTGAAAGCGACAAGGCCTACGACTGGGTGACCGGTTTCGAGAAGGAAACCGGCTGCAAGGTCAATGTGAAAACCGCCGCCACGTCTGACGAAATGGTCAGCCTGATGGCCAAGGGCGGTTACGACCTGGTGACCGCGTCGGGCGATGCCTCGCTGCGGCTGATCGTCGGCAAGCGTGTGCAACCGATCAACACCGCGTTGATCCCGAACTGGAAATCCCTCGACCCGCGTCTGAAAGACGCGCCGTGGTACGTGGTCAACAACCAGACTTACGGCACCCCGTACCAGTGGGGCCCGAACGTGCTGATGTACAACACTAACGTGTTCAAGACCGCACCGACCAGCTGGAACGTGGTGTTCGACGCGCAGAACCTGCCTGACGGCAAGCCGAACAAAGGTCGCGTGCAAGCCTACGACGGCCCGATCTACATCGCCGATGCGGCGCTGTACCTGAAATCCACCAAGCCTGAACTGGGGATCAAGGATCCGTACCAGCTCACCGAAGATCAGTACAAAGCCGTGCTGGAACTGTTGCGCGCCCAGCAGAAGCTGATCCACCGCTACTGGCACGACACCACGGTGCAGATGAGCGACTTCAAGAACGAAGGGGTGGTCGCGTCCAGCGCCTGGCCGTATCAGGTCAACGGCCTCATCAATGACAAACAGCCGATCGCTTCGACCGTGCCGAAAGAAGGCGCCACCGGTTGGGCCGATACCACCATGCTGCACGCCGAGGCCAAGCACCCGAACTGCGCGTACAAATGGATGGACTGGTCGCTGCAACCGAAAGTCCAGGGTGATGTGGCGGCGTGGTTCGGCTCGTTGCCGGCAGTTCCGGCGGCTTGCCAGGGCAGTGATTTGCTCGGCGCTGAAGGCTGCAAGACCAACGGGTTCGATCAGTTCGACAAGATCGCGTTCTGGAAAACCCCGCAGGCTGAGGGTGGGAAGTTTGTGCCTTATAGCCGGTGGACGCAGGACTACATTGCGATTATGGGCGGTAGGTAATCGATCTTTTCTGTGGGAGCGAGCTTGCTCGCGAAGTGGGTATCACATCCAACATTGCAGGTGACTGACCCACCGTCTTCGCGAGCAAGCTCGCTCCCACATGAGATCACCGCCAATACCGCGATCTCACCTGGCAACAGATAACCGTTGTTCGTTTTTCAGAAGTCCAGGCAGGGCCGCTGCGACGGCCCTCGCCTTTTCGGAGCACCGCACCATGACGCTTGCAGTCCAGTTCACCAACGTTTCCCGGCAGTTCGGCGAGGTGAAGGCCGTTGACCGGGTTTCCATCGACATTCAGGACGGCGAGTTCTTTTCCATGCTCGGCCCTTCCGGTTCGGGCAAGACCACGTGCCTGCGCCTGATCGCCGGGTTCGAGCAACCGAGCGCGGGCTCGATCCGCATTCACGGCGCCGAAGCCGCCGGTCTGCCGCCCTACCAACGCGACGTAAACACGGTGTTTCAGGATTACGCGCTGTTCCCGCACATGAACGTGCTGGACAACGTCGCCTACGGTTTGAAAGTCAAAGGCGTGAACAAGAACGAGCGCCACAAACGCGCCGAAGAAGCGTTGGACATGGTCGCCCTCGGCGGCTACGGCGCGCGTAAACCGGTGCAGTTATCCGGCGGTCAGCGCCAGCGTGTCGCCCTCGCCCGCGCCTTGGTCAATCGCCCGCGAGTGCTGTTGCTCGACGAGCCGTTGGGCGCCCTCGATCTGAAGCTGCGCGAACAGATGCAGAGTGAACTGAAGAAGCTGCAACGCCAGCTCGGCATCACCTTCATCTTCGTCACCCACGACCAGACCGAAGCGCTGTCGATGTCCGACCGCGTGGCCGTATTCAACAAGGGCCGCATCGAACAGGTCGACACCCCGCGCAATCTGTACATGAAACCCAGCACGACGTTCGTCGCCGAATTCGTCGGCACTTCGAATGTGATTCGCGGCGATCTGGCGCGCCAGCTCAGCGGCCATCCGCAGCCGTTTTCGATCCGCCCGGAACACGTGCGTTTCGCCGAAGGCCCATTGGCCAGCCATGAAATCGAAGTCAGCGGCCTGCTCCACGACATCCAGTATCAGGGCAGCGCCACGCGCTACGAACTGAAGCTGGAAAACGGCCAGACCCTGAGCATCAGCCAGGCCAACAATCAATGGATCGACAGCAGCGCGCAGCACCAGACCGGTCAGCGCGTCAGTGCACGCTGGGCGCGGGAAGCGATGATTCCGCTGCACGACACCGTTGCGAGCGGGGTGTGACATGACCGCCCTCGCCCTCCCTCAATCGGCGCCGTTGCGCAGGTTTTCCAACCTGCTTTATCGCAAGCCGAATCTGTATCTGTCGATGCTGCTGGTGCCGCCGCTGCTGTGGTTCGGCGCGATCTATCTGGGCTCGCTGCTGGTGCTGTTGTGGCAAGGTTTCTACACCTTCGACGACTTCACCATGGCGATCACGCCCGACCTGACTCTGGCCAACTTCGCCGCGCTGTTTCAGCCGTCGAATTTCGACATCATCCTGCGCACCTTGAGCATGGCTGTCGTGGTGTCGATCGCCAGCGCCATCGTCGCGTTTCCGATTGCCTACTACATGGCGCGCTACACCACCGGGAAGACCAAGGCGTTTTTCTACATCGCGGTGATGATGCCGATGTGGGCCAGTTACATCGTCAAGGCCTACGCCTGGACGCTGCTGCTGGCCAAGGGCGGCGTGGCGCAGTGGTTCGTTCAGCACCTGGGGCTGGAGCCGGTTCTGCAGTTCATTCTGGGGATTCCCGGGGTCGGCGGCAGCACCTTGTCGACCTCGCATCTGGGGCGCTTCATGGTGTTCGTCTACATCTGGCTGCCGTTCATGATCCTGCCGATCCAGGCCTCGCTGGAGCGCCTACCGCCGTCGTTGCTGCAAGCTTCCGCCGACCTCGGCGCCAAGCCGCGCCAGACCTTCATGCAGGTGATTCTGCCGCTGTCGGTGCCGGGGATCGCGGCCGGTTCGATCTTCACGTTCTCGCTGACGTTGGGCGACTTCATCGTGCCGCAACTGGTGGGTCCGCCGGGCTACTTCGTCGGCAGCATGGTTTACGCGCAGCAAGGCGCGATCGGCAACATGCCGATGGCTGCGGCGTTCACGCTGGTGCCGATCGTGCTCATCGCCATTTACCTGTCCATCGTCAAACGACTGGGGGCTTTCGATGCACTCTGAAAAGGCCTCAATTGGCTTAAAAATCGCAGCCTGGGGCGGGTTGGTGTTTCTGCACTTCCCGATCCTGATCATCTTCCTCTACGCCTTCAACACCGAAGACGCGGCGTTCAGCTTTCCACCGAAAGGCTTCACGCTGCACTGGTTCAGCGTGGCGTTTTCCCGGCCGGACGTGCTGGAAGCGATCAAGCTGTCGTTGCAGATCGCAGCCATCGCCACGCTGATCGCGATGGTGCTCGGCACCCTCGCTTCCGCTGCGCTTTATCGCCGGGACTTCTTCGGCAAACAGGGCATTTCGCTGATGCTGATCCTGCCGATTGCATTGCCGGGGATCATCACCGGGATCGCGCTGCTGGCGACCTTCAAGACACTGGGGATCGAGCCGGGGATGTTCACCATCATCGTCGGCCACGCGACCTTCTGCGTGGTGATCGTCTACAACAACGTCATCGCCCGTCTGCGCCGCACCTCACACAGCTTGATCGAGGCGTCGATGGACCTCGGCGCCGACGGCTGGCAGACCTTCCGCTACATCATCCTGCCGAACCTCGGCTCGGCTTTGCTCGCCGGCGGCATGCTCGCGTTTGCGCTGTCGTTCGACGAAATCATCGTCACCACCTTCACCGCCGGCCATGAACGCACCTTGCCGCTGTGGCTGCTGAATCAACTGAGCCGCCCACGGGACGTGCCGGTGACCAACGTCGTGGCGATGCTCGTGATGCTGGTGACCATGCTGCCGATCCTCGGCGCCTACTACCTGACCCGGGGTGGCGAGAGCGTGGCCGGCAGCGGCGGCAAATGAACATCTACACAGAAAACACAAACCACAACTCCCTGTGGGAGCGAGCTTGCTCGCGATGAGGCCGTCACATCCAGCATTGATGCCGGCTGGAGCAACGCTTTCGCGAGCAAGCTCGCTCCCACAGTTTCAATTCGGTTCAGGCAGAAAAATAAAAGTGTTAGTGAGGACAACAACATGCAAACCAAACTCTTGATCAACGGCCAACTGGTCAACGGCGAAGGCCCGGCGCAACCGGTGCTCAACCCGGCGCGCGGTGAAGTGCTGGTGGAAATCAACGAAGCCACCGAGGCCCAGGTCGATGCCGCCGTGCGTGCCGCCGACAGTGCCTTCGCCGAATGGTCGCAGACCACGCCGAAAGACCGTTCGCTGTTGCTGCTCAAACTCGCCGACGCCATCGAAGCCCATGGCGAAGAACTGGCGAAACTGGAATCGGACAACTGCGGAAAACCCTACAGCGCTGCGCTGAATGACGAGATCCCAGCGATTGCCGATGTGTTCCGTTTCTTCGCCGGCGCCAGTCGTTGCATGAGCGGCTCCGCCGGCGGCGAATACCTGCCCGGTCACACCTCGATGATCCGCCGCGACCCGGTGGGCGTGATCGCCTCCATTGCGCCGTGGAACTACCCGCTGATGATGGTCGCCTGGAAAATCGCCCCGGCCCTCGCCGCCGGTAATACCGTGGTGCTCAAGCCGTCGGAACAAACCCCGCTGACCGCGTTGCGTCTGGCCGAACTGGCGTCGGAGATTTTCCCGGCCGGTGTGCTCAATCTGGTGTTCGGTCGTGGGCCGAGCGTGGGCAGTCCGCTGGTGACCCATCCGAAAGTGCGCATGGTGTCGCTGACCGGCTCCATCGCGACCGGTTCGAACATCATTTCCAGCACTGCCGACAGCGTCAAACGCATGCACATGGAACTGGGCGGCAAGGCGCCTGTGATCATCTTCGACGACGCCGACATCGACGCAGCGGTCGAAGGCATTCGTACCTTCGGTTTCTACAACGCCGGCCAGGACTGCACCGCCGCGTGCCGGATCTACGCCCAGCAAGGCATCTACGACAAGTTCGTCGAGAAGCTCGGCGCAGCGGTCAGCAGCATCAAGTACGGCTTGCAGGATGATCCGTCGACCGAACTCGGGCCGCTGATCACCGCCCAGCATCGCGACCGCGTGGCCGGGTTTGTCGAACGCGCCGTGGCACAACCGCACATTCGTTTGATTACCGGCGGCAAGGCGGTGGACGGCAACGGTTTCTTCTTCGAACCGACCGTTCTGGCCGACGCGCAGCAGGACGACGAAATCGTCCGCCGCGAAGTGTTCGGACCGGTGGTGTCTGTGACCAAGTTCACCGATGAGGCTCAGGCGCTGGAATGGGCCAACGATTCGGACTACGGCCTGGCGTCCTCGGTGTGGACGGCGGATGTAGGACGTGCGCATCGACTGTCCGCTCGGTTGCAGTACGGCTGCACCTGGGTGAATACGCACTTCATGCTTGTCAGCGAAATGCCCCATGGCGGTCAGAAACTGTCCGGCTACGGCAAGGACATGTCCATGTACGGGCTGGAGGACTACACCACGGTTCGGCATGTGATGTTCAAGCACTAAAAGTCAAAAGCTTCGCGAGCAAGCTCGCTCCCACAGGGGAATGCATTTCAAATGTGGGAGCGAGCTTGCTCGCGATGGCGTCAACCCGGATTCAAGGCAGAAACCGGCTCTGCGCACCACCAGGATTCAACACCTAACAATAACTACCGATCCGGGCGGCGCTCACCAAGCCCCGCCACGGTTTCGGCCATCCGAAATCTGCCGATTTCACGGAGCAAACACACATGAGTGCATCACCCGATCTCTCAGCCACCGTTGCCGACAGCGATGCCGAACAACTGCGCCAACTGGGCTACACCTCCAACTTCAACCGCAGCATGAGCCTGTGGGAAAACTTCGCGTTGGGCTTCACGTATCTGTCACCGGTCGTAGGGGTTTATACCCTGTTCGGCCTGTGCCTGGCCGCTGGCGGGCCACCGATGTTCTGGGCTTATTTGCTGGTCGGTTGCGGGCAATTGCTGGTGTGCCTGATCTTCGGCGAAGTGGTGTCGCAGTTCCCGATTTCCGGTGGCGTTTATCCTTGGGCGCGGCGTCTGGTGGGCAAGAAATGGGCATGGATGGTCGGCTGGATTTACTCCATCGCCCTGTGCGTGACCATCGCCGCCGTTGCTGTCGGCGCCGGCCCGTACCTCGCCGCCATGCTGGGTTTTGAACCGAGCAACAACACCAACATCGTCATCGCCCTGGTGCTGACGCTGTTCGCCACCGTGGTGAATCTCAGCGGCACCAAAGTGCTGGCGCGGATCGCCATGTTCGGTTTCCTCTGCGAACTGGTGGGCGCGGTGATCGTTGGCGTGTACCTGCTGATTTTCGAGCGTCACCAACCGATCAGCGTGCTGTTCAACACTTTCGACATCAGCGTCGACGGCTCCTACCTGCCGGCCTTCCTCACCGCGTCGCTAGCGGGGATGTTCCTCTACTACGGCTTCGAAGCCTGCGGCGATGTCGCCGAAGAAACCCCGAACCCGAGCGCAAAAATCCCGGTGGCCATGCGCATGACCATCTACATCGGCGGCATCGCAGCGATGTTCGCTTGCCTGGCGCTGATCCTCGCCGTGCCGGACATGCAAGCGGTGATCAACGGCACCGACAAGGACCCGGTCACCACCATCCTCAACAACGCCTTCGGCCCGGTCGGTTCGAAAGTGGTGATGGGCGTGGTGATGATTTCCTTCATCTCCTGCGTCATCAGCCTGCAAGCGGCGGCGAGTCGTCTGCTGTATTCCTACGCTCGCGATGAAATGGTCATCGGCAGCCGACTGCTGAAAAAGATTTCTCCTACGACCCAGGTACCGGTTGCTGCGCAGTTCGTGTCCGGCGTCCTGCCCGGCCTGATCATCGCCCTCGGCTTCTTCCTGCAAGACGCCGTGGCCACCATCGTCAGCTTCGCCGCCATCGGCATCTACCTCGCGTTCCAGATGATCGTCCTCGCCGCCCTGTACGCCCGCAGCAAAGGCTGGAAACCCAGCGGCAAATTCACCCTCGGTGCCTGGGGCTGGCCGGTGAACATCGGCGCGCTGGTGTACGGCGTCGGCGCAATCATCAACATGGCCTGGCCCCGCACGCCGGATGCCGCGTGGTACATCAATTACGCGATGGTCCTGAGCACGGCGATCGTGATTGGGCTGGGGCTGGTTTACATGTGGATTGGCAAGCCGTATGACCATGGGAAGGCGCCGGCTGGGGATGCGTGGAAGGTGGGTCGCTAAACACAATCGCCCCGGAGATTCAGATACTTCCGGGGCGATTTACGAATCCAGGCTACTTAAAAACGTAACTACAAATCAGGAAGGTGTAATCAACTCGACGGAGGGGAAGTAATTGCGGTAGCGCTTAGAGTCTCGTGTCAACAAAGGTAGTTTTTTTACAGCTGCATGAGCACCAATGAAAAAGTCCGCCAACACGTTGTGTTTTCCTCCGCCTACCTTTCGATAACGAACGAACGCTTTACCAGCCAAAAAGAGCGCAGGTCGCGGAATTTCCTGCATGACCAAGCCGAGCTGATTAACCACCCCATCCAGAGCTTCAAACGTTGAAAAAGTCTGGGATAACTCTGCATAGACGATCGGGTTAATGACCAACTCATGAATTAGCGACTGAGCGCGAAGTTGCTGGATAGACCAGTCAGCCCAAGCTGGGTCGTCCTCCAAAACGTCAATCAACACATTGGTATCAACCAACACCATTAATCATCACCCCGAAGCAACGCCATCAAATCATCGGTTCGCCATTTGATATCGGCTTTGCCACGAACAGCATCAAATCGATCCGGAATTTTTGCTTTACCTGTATCGGGCTTCGCACTGTGCAGTACCACCTCTCCCTGCTCATTGACACTGAACTCAATCGCCGAGCCCGGCGTGAGATGCAAGGCATCACGGATTGGCTTGGGAATCGTCACTTGCCCCTTACTCGTCATGGTTGTCGTCATTTCATGCTCCTTGAGTATTACTCGCCACACCAACGTAATACTTGGTTTCGGGATCTGCAACCGCCGCTGATCGTAGGACTATTCCGACCGATTTAAAGGACGACAGCGCAGTGCTTTAAAGCGTTTTGCTCTGACGATAAACAGCTGCCATAGGTCGCAGTGACCCGCCTGAAACAAGCCGTAACTGGAAACCGAATATTGGATCGTCGGGAAGAAACCTGAGGTTCGTTCCGAGGATTCGAATGAATATAGGAAAAATTGTGGCTCAGGGGCCTCCTCTCTGCAGAACATGCAAAAACAGGAAATTCCTACAGATGCTGCCTACGAGAAAGATCTTCAATTCCGACAACAAGCGTCGATTAACCGGGCTTGGCACCATAAGCACCTGACCGATACGCTTCCTTTCGGCAGCGAAGTCAGCAGCCCGGTGTCGAAGCCGGAACAAAATCAAAACGGCGCAACCGCACTCATCCGAGTGGCGGCTCTATTCTCAATATTGGAGTCGACAAATGCCCAATCAAACTCAAAATTCCTCTAAAGATCATCCTTACTTCATCCCCACCGTATTCACCCGCCACAACCGCTTCCTCCACGCCCTCCTGCTTGATCATCAAGCCTGGTTCTGCGCTCAAGATCTGGGCCGCATGATGGGCCATCCCTTGAACCCACGCGTCACGCTCAAACTCGACCCCGACCAACGCCGAACCGTCCGCCTGCGCAAGGACGGCGACGTTGTCGAGACTCCGATGGTCAGCGAATCCGGCATGTATGCGCTGCTGGTTCACCACTTCATCCCGGAAAACCGCAACCTGCGGCAATGGCTGAGCAATGAGGTGATTCCCATCCTGCGGGAAACCGGCTCAACAACAGCGGAAAACTGCCCGAGCCTGAGCTCGGTGCATTGGGCCGGAGTCACCGTACCGCTGCTCCACTGGCAACAACAGGCCTGGGTGAAATGGCGTGATATGCCGGAATTGGTGCTCGGTCAGCAGCCCTATCAGGTATCGGGGACATGTAGCTGACGGCCTCACTTGAGCTAATGAAAAAGGGGCGGACTCCAGAGTCCGCCCCTTCAATGTTCACCATCAACCTCGACGCATTTCTGAGCGCGCCCCTAACAGATGCACAACGCCATCCCTGCACTACCGCCCATTCTCGAAATCATCCCGAGCGACGAGAGTTTTGCTGAAGACTACCTGCAAAAATTCGTCAAACAATGCGCGGTTGCCGAGCATCTGCACGCAATCCATGTCGGCCTCGCCGATGCTGACGCGGGTAAGTTGATTGATCTGGCCACCGTGAAAGCCAAATGGCTTTCACGGTGAACCTCCTGTTTCAAAACCGCGAAACACTCCTCATCGCATCCACCAGATACCGCATCGCAATCCGGTCGCTTTCCGACAACTCGCGGTAACGCTCCACCAGTTTCAGTTCGTCAGGACTGAGCCGGCGTCTTCGCCGGACGTTGGTGAGGCAGGGAAAGATGCCCAACATTTCGGTGATGCCTTGTCCTTTTGTCATGGACGATGTCCTTTTCCAGTACGTCAGAAATTTTCGAAAACCGCATCGCCCTGCTCCTTTAAGCAGCGATTTGAGCCCTGCCGGTCGGATGTGTCGTGACCGGCGATGCCCATAGAATAGAAATTAAATCGGCGCTGAAAAGCTGTTTTTAGAGTAATTAGTCGAAAAAAGCAGATATGCCCTATAAATCAGAAAAGGCTGTGGGATAAGTAACCGTAACGTCTTGTTTCATTGAGACGCTGTCGCCGTGCTATCAATGAATTTTGCAAAATCAGCGAACGGATTAAGCTAGCGGGCATCTGTTACTAGTCCGTAGCGTTTGGCCGAAGGCTTGTCCGAACCGTAATTTCTGATCCAGTACGTGCCAGGAACGGCGCGGGATTGTCCACGACAGGTTGTATCTATGCACCGCAGGAATTTGCTCAAAGCGTCCATGGCCATTGCGGCTTACACCGGCCTTTCCGCCTCCGGCCTGCTCGCCGCACGCGCCTGGGCCGCCTCTGGCGGTGCCGCCGACGGTGAAGCCCAGGCCTTCGACTTCGAGACGCTGAAGCGCCAGGCCAAGCAATTGGCCGGCAGCGCGTATCAGGACACCAAACAGGTGCTGCCGCCGACCCTGGCGACCATGACCCCGCAGAACTTCAACGCGATCCGCTACGACGGCGAGCATTCGCTGTGGAAAGAGAACAAGGGTCAGCTCGATGTGCAGTTCTTCCACGTCGGCATGGGTTTCCGCCAGCCGGTGCGCATGTACAGCGTCGATCCCAAGACCCGCACGGCCCGCGAGGTGCATTTCCGCCCTCAGCTGTTCAACTATGAAAACACCTCCGTCGACACCCAGCAGCTCAAGGGCGACCTGGGTTTTGCCGGCTTCAAGCTGTTCAAGGCGCCGGAACTGGATCGGCATGACGTGGTGTCGTTCCTCGGCGCCAGCTACTTCCGCGCGGTGGATGCCACTGGCCAATATGGCCTCTCCGCCCGTGGCCTGGCCGTCGACACCTACGCCAAGAAACGCGAAGAATTCCCCGACTTCACCAAGTTTTGGTTCGAAACTCCGGATCAGAACGCGACCCGCTTCGTGGTCTACGCCCTGCTCGACTCGCCGAGCGCGACCGGCGCCTATCGCTTCGACATCGATTGCCAGGCCGAGCGCGTGGTGATGGAAGTCGACGCCCACATCAATGCCCGTACCGCCATCGAACAACTGGGCATCGCCCCGATGACCAGCATGTTCAGCTGCGGCACCCACGAACGCCGGATGTGCGACACCATCCACCCGCAGATCCATGACTCGGATCGTCTGGCCATGTGGCGCGGCAACGGCGAGTGGATCTGCCGCCCGCTGAACAACCCGGCAACCCTGCAATTCAACGCCTTCGCCGATACCGATCCGAAAGGTTTCGGTCTGGTGCAGACCGACCACGAATTCGCCAACTACCAAGACACCGTCGACTGGTACAGCAAGCGCCCGAGCCTATGGGTAGAACCTACAACCGCGTGGGGCGAAGGCTCTATCGATCTGCTGGAAATTCCTACAACCGGCGAAACCCTCGACAACATCGTTGCGTTCTGGACACCGAAAAAACCGGTGGCCGCCGGCGATTCGCTGAACTACGGCTACAAGCTCTACTGGAGCGCCCTACCGCCAGTAGGTACACCGCTGGCGCGAGTGCATGCGACCCGTTCGGGCATGGGTGGATTCGTCGAAGGCTGGGCACCGGGCGAGCATTACCCGCCGGTCTGGGCTCGTCGTTTCGCCGTGGACTTCACGGGTGGCGGCCTGGATCGCCTGCCGCAGGGCACCGGGATCGAACCGGTGGTCACTTGCTCCAACGGCAAGGTGCAGGACTTCAGCGTGCTGGTGCTGGATGACATCAAGGGATACCGGATCCTGTTCGACTGGTACCCGACCAATGACAGCGTGGAGCCGGTGGAACTGCGTCTGTTCATCCGCACCAACGACCGCACGTTGAGCGAGACCTGGCTGTACCAGTACTTCCCGCCGGCGCCGGACAAGCGCAAGTATCCTTGATGATTCGCTGGCGGCAGATCGGGTCTCATCGCTGGCAAGCCAGCTCCCACATGGATATCGATTGATCACAGAGCTTGTGTACAACCGAAAACCTGTGGGAGCGAGCTTGCTCGCGATGGCGTCAATCCAGGCGACAGTAAAAGTGGATATCGTGAGGTTCGAGTGCAAACAGCTCGGGATCCGGTTGCGCCAGCAACCGGCAACCCTGGCGCTGATAGAACTCCACAGTATTGCGCGACTCGGTCGCCGAGACGTACAACGCCTCGGCACCGACTTCCCGGCCATGCTCGCAAGCAAGGGCAAACAAACGCCCGCCGAGGCCCTGTCCACGGTAAGCACGGCTGATGTGCAAAAACTTCAACTGCCGCATCCTCAGGCCCTGATTGTGTATAACCCGGTTATCCACAACCACCGCCGCCACCATTGTCTCGCCATCGAAAAAACCGTGTAGCCACCCTCCGCTGCGCCAGCATTTCTCCAATACCTGCGCGTTCTCCTCCGCTTCCCCTGCGGGCCAGCCGCGCATGTCGAAACGCGCCGGATACAGAATCAGCTCACCGTTTTCCACGCGATAACATTCCTCGATCAACTCGCTGCGGTCGATCAACGCCAGCAGCGGCAAGTCCGATTCAGTCAGCGTTCGTTCGATCAACATTGGGCCCCTTCCTTTGCAACGCCAAACGACAGGCAAGAAAAAACCCGCCAGTTCAATGGCGGGTTTTATAGGCTGGGCGGCGGATCGGAATCAATCCCGCAGATCAGACTCGTGAATCGGCTGATCCCGATGGGTCGCACGTTGATACTGCGCCGGCCACACTGCTTTGCGTCCACCCAGATCATCGTCGGCATGCAGCGGCCAGTACGGATCACGCAGCAGCTCACGGGCGAGGAAGATAATATCGGCCTGACAGGTCCGCAGGATGTGCTCGGCTTGGGCCGGCTCGGTAATCATTCCCACGGTGCCGGTGGCAATGCCTGACTCCTTGCGCACCCGTTCGGCGAAGCGCGTCTGATAGCCGGGCCCCACAGGAATTTCAGCGTTGGCCGCCGTACCGCCCGATGACACATCGATCAGGTCAGCCCCCAAGGCTTTCAATCGTCGCGCCAGCTCCACGGTTTCATCCGGATTCCAGCCGTCTTCAACCCAGTCGGTGGCCGAAAGGCGCACAAACACCGGCAGTTCTTCCGGCCACACCGCGCGCACCGCCTCGGTCACTTGCAGCACCAGACGAATCCGGTTTTCGAACGAACCACCGTACTGATCACGGCGCTGATTGCTCAGCGGCGAAAGAAACTGGTGCAACAGATAACCGTGCGCCGCATGCACCTCGACCACACTGAAACCGGCGGTCAGAGCACGTTTGGCTGCTGCCACGAAGTCCTGAATGACCTGGGCGATCTGACTCTCATCAAGTTGTTTCGGTTGGGTGTGTTGCGGGTCGAAGGCAATCGGCGAAGGCCCGACCGGCGTCCAGCCGCCGTCATCCGGTTTGACGCTGCCGTGCTTGCCGATCCACGGCCGATGGGTGCTGGCCTTGCGCCCGGCGTGGGCCAGTTGAATGCCGGCCACTGCGCCCTGCGCATTGATGAAACGGGTGATGCGTTGCAGCGGTGCGATCTGTTCGTCGTTCCACAGGCCCAGGTCTTCGGCGGTGATTCGCCCGTCGGCCGTGATCGCCGTGGCTTCGGTAAATACCAGTCCAGCGCCCCCCACGGCACGGCTGCCGAGGTGTACCAAATGCCAGTCGTTGGCCAGGCCATCGACGCTGGAGTACTGGCACATGGGCGACACGGCGATGCGGTTGGACAGGGTCAGTTGGCGAAGGGTAAAGGGTTCAAGCAGCAGACTCATGGGGCACCTCTCAAATCAGTGGGCAGGCTCCAGGGTTCTGTTTGAAAAGTCGACGAGTGACAGGAAAAAGGTGCAGCACCCGCCCCCGCGGGCAAAAAATTCGACAAGACGTCACAAGGCCAATCAAGCAGTGCTTAGAGCCTAGTCGACATCCGGGGATGAGGGAGGGTTCAGAGTGATTCTGTGTGTGTGTAAGTCCGCCATCGTCGGAACGCCGCCCGGAGCAGGCTCGCTCCCACAAGGACAACAGCGTACCTGTGGGAGCGAGCCTGCTCGCGAAGGGGTCAGCGCGGTTCGATGTGGGCAATCATCAGTTGCACGGTTTCATTGCCGCGAAACTCGTTGAGATCGAGTTTGTAGGCCAGCTCAACCCATTTGATCGTCGGGTTCGGCCAGATATCGCGATCAATGCCGAAGGCGATGCCATCCAGCTTCACCGAACCGCATTCGGTTTTCAGCACCACTTTCAGATGTCGCTCGCCGACTACCCGCTGCTCGACCAACTGGAACACGCCGTGAAACAGCGGCTCCGGGAAATGCTGACCCCATGGCCCGGCGTGACGCAGGGCCCGAGCCAATTCCAGATGAAACTCCTCGACCGCCAGCGTGCCGTCCGACAGCAGGCGCCCGGTCAGGTCTTCTTCGCGAAGTTGCCTACGTACTTCGGCGTCAAATGCCTCGGCGAACAACGGAAAATTCTCCTGCGGCAAGGTCAGACCGGCCGCCATCGCATGACCACCGTACTTGGCGATCAGATCCGGATGCTGCGCCGCGACCACACTCAGCGCATCACGGATATGGAAACCCTGAACCGAACGCCCCGAGCCCTTGAGCAAACCGTCGCCAGCATCGGCGAAGGCGATGGTCGGGCGGAAATAACGCTCCTTCATCCGCGAAGCCAGAATACCGATAACACCCTGGTGCCATTCCGGATCGAACAGGCACAGGCCGAACGGCATCGACTCGACCGGCAAGTCCTTGAGCTGGGCCAGCGCTTCACGCTGCATGCCTTGCTCAATGGATTTGCGATCCTGGTTCATGCCGTCCAACTGCGCCGCCATTTCCCGGGCCAGCGCAGCGTCGTGGGTCAGCAGGCACTCGATGCCCAGGCTCATGTCATCCAGACGCCCCGCCGCGTTCAGGCGCGGGCCGACGATGAAACCGAGGTCGGTAGAGGTAATGCGCGAGGCTTCACGCTTGGCCACTTCCAGGATCGCCTTGATCCCCGGCCGCGCACGTCCGGCGCGAATTCGTTCCAGCCCCTGATGCACCAGAATCCGGTTGTTGGCATCCAGCGGCACCACGTCGGCAACGCTGCCCAGCGCCACCAGATCCAGCAGTTCGCCGATGTTCGGCTGTGGTTTGTTCTCGTACCAGCCGAGGCTGCGCAGGCGCGCGCGCAAGGCCATCAGTACATAGAAAATCACCCCGACCCCGGCCAGCGCCTTGCTCGGGAACTCGCAGCCGGGCTGGTTCGGATTGACCAGTGCATCGGCTTGCGGCAACTCATCGCCGGGCAAGTGGTGGTCGGTGATCAAGACTTTCAGGCCATGACGCTTCGCGGCCGCCACACCTTCGACACTGGAAATACCATTGTCGACAGTGATCAACAGTTGCGGCTCGCGGGTCATCGCGACTTCGACGATTTCCGGGGTCAGGCCGTAGCCGTATTCGAAGCGGTTCGGCACCAGATAATCGACATGCGCCGCGCCCAACAAGCGCAGGCCAAGCACGCCCACAGTGCTGGCCGTCGCGCCGTCGGCGTCGAAGTCGCCGACGATCAGGATCCGCTGACGCTGCTCCAGTGCCGTCACCAGCAGGTCCACCGCTGCATCGATCCCTTTGAGCTGCTGGAACGGAATCAGCCGCGCCAGGCTCTTGTCCAGCTCTGCCTCGGACTGCACGCCCCGCGCCGCGTACAGGCGGGTCAGTAGCGGTGGCAGTTCACCGAGAAAAGGCAGAGTGGCGGGCAACGGGCGAGGATCGATACGCATGGGGTGACAGAAGCTTCTCTTGAATACGTGGGATTTTTCGGAAGTAGCGCGGACTCAACCGCGCTCGCCTTGCAGCCAGGTGAGCTGCACTTCGTGCTGTCCGCGATCGTCGGTAACGAAGATCGTGCCTTCGCTGATCATCACGTCCCACTTGATGACACGGGGCATGTCCTGAGCCAGGGTTTCCAGCACTTCCTGAGGAACAGCAGCAATGTTGACGTTCTTCAGGTTCTTGATCGCCGGGATCACCTTGCCTTCCCAGACGCGCAGGCTGCCGTAGGCCAGCAGGCTGGTGCGTTCGGTGCGACGGGAGCACCAGGTCAGGCGATCCGCGTCCGGCTGGCCGACTTCGATCCAGTGCAGGACACGATCATCCAGGCTCTTTTCCCACAGCGCAGGTTCATCCACGTCCGACAGACCACGACCGAACGACAGCTGCTCGTTGTACCAGAGCGCGTAGGCCAACAGGCGCACGGTCATGCGTTCTTCGGTTTCCGAAGGGTGACGGGCGATAGTCTGCTTCACGTTCTCGTAGACGCTGCGGTCGAGATCGGTGAGGTTCAGTTCGAATTTGTAAGTAGTGGACGGCTGGGCCATGAACGGGCTTCTTGATACGAGGAAAGTCGGCAAGTCTAACCGATGCTGTAGGCAATCCACGAATTGATGGCGATCAACCTTGCGCGACTGACAGCCGGCTATGTTAAAACGCTGTATCTGCTCAGCCTTGTCCTACAGGATCTCGCATGCCGTTCGCCAACAAACCGCTCAGCGGTCTGAAAGTCATTGAATTGGGTACTTTGATTGCCGGGCCGTTTGCCTCGCGCATTTGCGGCGAGTTCGGTGCCGAAGTGATCAAAATCGAATCGCCGGACGGCGGTGATCCGCTGCGCAAGTGGCGCAAGCTGTATGAAGGTACTTCGTTGTGGTGGTTCGTCCAGGCTCGCAACAAAAAGTCCCTGACCCTGAACCTGAAACACCCCGACGGCCTGGCAATCCTGAAAAAACTGCTGGGCGAAGCCGACATCCTGATCGAGAACTTCCGCCCCGACGTTCTGGAAAAACTCGGCCTGAGCTGGGAAACCCTGCACGCACTGAATCCGAAACTGGTGATGGTGCGCCTGTCCGGTTTCGGTCAGACCGGGCCGATGAAGGATCAGCCAGGTTTCGGTGCTGTCGGTGAATCCATGGGCGGATTGCGCTACATCACCGGTTTCGAAGACCGCCCGCCAGTGCGTACCGGGATTTCCATCGGCGACTCGATTGCCGCCCTGTGGGGCGTGATCGGCGCGTTGATGGCTTTGCGTCATCGCGAGGTCAACGGCGGCCTCGGCCAAGTGGTTGATGTCGCGCTTTACGAAGCGATCTTTGCCATGATGGAAAGCATGGTGCCGGAGTTCGATGTGTTCGGATTCATTCGCGAGCGCACCGGCAACATCATGCCGGGCATTACGCCCTCCTCGATCCACACCAGCGCCGACGGCAAACACGTGCAGATCGGCGCCAACGGCGATGCGATCTTCAAGCGTTTCATGCTGATCATCGGCCGCGAAGATCTGGCCAATGACCCGGCGCTGGCCAGCAATGATGGGCGCGACACCCGCCGTGACGAGTTGTACGGCGTGATCGACCGCTGGGTCAATTCGCTGCCGCTGCAAACCGTGCTGGACCTGTTGAACCAGGCCGAAGTCCCGGCCAGCCGGATTTTCAGTGCTGAAGACATGTTCAACGATCCGCAGTACCTGGCCCGGGAAATGTTCCTGCACGCCAAACTGCCGGACGGTAAACCCTTCAAGATGCCGGGCATCGTGCCGAAACTCTCTGATACACCCGGCACGTCCGAATGGGTCGGACCGCAGCTCGGTGAACATAATGCGCAGGTACTCCACGATCTTGGCTACGACGAGAAGCAGATCGCCCGGCTGCGCGAAGACGGAGCCATCTGAGCTGAAGCGCCTGATGCCCTCGGCCTCGAACCGCGCCCACCATTGGTGGACCTGGCGGTTGTTCGGCCTGCTATTTCTGCTGGTGCTGCCGGCGTGGGCGCAGGCCAAACCGACGTTGATCTGGCTGTTGCGCGACCTGCCGCCACTGACGATCTTCGAAGGCCCGAAAAAGGGCCAGGGCGTTATCGATCAATTGATGCCGATGCTGATTGCCGGCATGCCGCAATACGAACACACCTTGATGCGGGTCAATCGCGCCCGTGGCATTCAAATGCTGCATGAACATCCCTTCGCCTGCGATCCGTCACTGATCTGGAACAAGGAACGGGCACAGTGGATCGCCTTCTCCATTCCCGCGTTTCGCGCTGTCAGCAATGGTCTGGTAGTGCGCCAGAGAGATCGCGAAGTGCTGGAGCCGTTTCTGGTCGAGGGCGAGGTCGATCTGTCGGCGTTTCTGGCCAACGGCGAGCGAAAAGTCGGAGTGGTCGCGGAACGCAGTTATGGCGAGTACATCGATACATTGCTGCATCAGGCACCGACTGGCGCACTGACGCCGCACTACGGCAACGATGCGCTCAGTAGCCTGCTGTCGATGCAGCGTCTGGGGCGGTTGCAGGTGGTGCTGGGTTACTGGCCGGAGATCCGTTACCAGGCGCGCCAGGCCGAGATAGCCGAAGACGAACTGCTGTTCTTCCCGATTCGCGGCACGGGCAAGTACCTGTCAGGCCATGTTGGCTGCACCGACACCACGGCGGGCCGGCAGGCGATCACTGAGATCAATCAGCTGTTGCGCACCCTGCCCCACGAACACCTCAACCAGCTCTACGCCGACTGGCTTGATCCGGACATGCGGCCAGACTACCTGGAACAGGCGCGGATTTTCTTCCAGCAACAAGCCGCGCAGTGAAATCCGGACAAAAAGAAACCCCGAGAAGTGGGGAGACGACTCGGGGTTAAACGTGGCCTGTATCAAAGACCCGTAGCAGCAAGCGACAAGCACCGGAGCACAATGCTTGATCCTGCTGTTACGGGGTCTGACTGACTTGGATGCAGGAAGGTTCCCACAAATTAAAAATCAGTTTCAGAGGGTCGGATGCTTGTCGAGGGCAGCGTTTCGCAACGCGGCGATCACACAGGGTTCCAGCCGGCCTTCGGCAATCAGGATGTCACGGTGCAAGCCGTCGACCACATCCGTCAGCTGGCGCTTGTCACTCAATTGCGCCTGATTGAATTCGCGCTCTACCACGATCGCGCCGCTGCCGTTCTTCAAGGTCACCAGGCATTCGCCGTGGCGACCGCAAGGGGTCAACGTCACCTGATACGGGCTCAGAGCCTCACCGAGCAATAGACTGATACTTTCCATCTCGATCTCCACTCAATAGTCCGAAAACACAGCGTCTGGGGCGTGCTCACAGTAAATGACCACCGGCCCGAGAGGAAAGTTCGCCTGTCGCCGGCCTCTCCCGGAGCGTCACCCGGCCTATCTGAGCATGCATGGGGAAGATGACAGAAAAATAACCGTGAGGCTAAACGTCGACGGAACGCGGGGGGATCGTCATGTAGCTATCCAGGAGTGCCCTCATCAGGACCGCCGAGACCGGTGTGTGCAGGCGACCCAACAACAGGATCCCGTGTTCACCCAGCGAGGTTTCCAGATCGGCCAGCAGGCCCGGCGCCACACCCCCCAGCAGAATCAACGCTCGCGTGTCCTGCCGGTCGGTCAGGTGCCGGATCAGCGCCAGTCCGTCACCGCTCTGCAACTGTGGATTGCACAGGGTGATGTCAACGGCGCCACGACGCGCCAATGAACGCTTTGCCGAACCCAGCGACGGCGCGGTCAGCACATCGTAGATACCGATGGCGTTGAGCATCTGATGCAGCGCCATGAGCTGGAACGGATTGGGTTCGAGAATCAGGACTTTGAGCGAGCGCATGGGACGACCTCTGGACGACAATCGCGGATTCACGCCGCAGTGGCTTGTCACTCTAGGGCAGTCGTCCTAAGCCTCCCATCAGAAAAGTAGCCGCGTTTTATAGGACTTTTCCCATCTTCAAGGCAGACACTGGCACCCGCTTTCTTTCCTCCGCTCAGTGATGTCGGTCCAGCCACCGAGCAGGCCGCGCAGGTTTCCATTGGCACTGTAAAACGGCACCGTCCACTGGTAGATGTGACGGGACCCACTTTTGAACAACAACTGCCGTTTGCTGAAGCGAGTCTTGCGCGTACGCAGTTGCACCATGAACTCGTCGTGCAGCATCAATGCCGTGGATTGTGGAAGGGCATCGAACTCGAACAGTGTCAGACCCAGCACCTGCTCCTGTCGAACCGACAATGCATCTTCATAACTGCGATTGCACATGACCAGTCGTCCCTGCAGGTCTCGAACGAATACGGGGTCGGGCATCGCGTCGATCAATGCATGTTGGAAGGCCAGTTGATCGCCCAGATCCTTTTCGGCCACACGACGCTGTCTGATTTCGGCCGCCAGACGGCGATTCCAGATCAGCGACAGCAGACCGAATAATCCGAGCCCTCCCATCGCCCAGCATCCCCACATCACCAGTCGCGCCCCGAGCGAAAGGGGGGGCACCGGTGAAATACCATCCAGCCATTTCAGGCGCATGGCCCGCAACTCGGCGGCCGAGAAGGCGCCCAATGCCTTGTTGAGGATGCTCAGAAGCTCAGGCATCCCTTTGCGGACCGCCAGGTGATCCGCCTCCCACTTGCCCTCCACGAGACCACCGACCTTAAGCAGACCGGAGGGAAACAGCTGTGCGCCAATCTCGTTTTCAATGGTGGCGTAGGCCTCGCCGCTTTCGACCAGCGCCCGAGCCTCGGCATAGGTCTTGACCGAGCGGATCTGGATCGACGGGTAGTCGCGCCGAATGCTGTCCTCCAGCGCATGCCGGGCCGGCAGTACCAGTACCCGCTTGGCCAGCGCCGCAAGCGACTGTATCGCAGCTTCGTCGGCATGCCCGACGAACACCCAGCCGGCACCGCCGAACGCGTGACTGAAATCCAGAAACGCCTTGCGTTCGTCGTTCATTGCCAATGTCGTGCTGATGTCAGCCACTCCGCCCTGGAGCCGCTCCAGCATGTGATCGGTGGAAAACGACTCCTGATGCACGAACTGCAACCCGGTCATGGCGCTGATGTGCTTGAGCACATCATTGTTCAAGCCGCTCCAATGGCCATGCTCATCCTGAAACAGGTACAACGGGTATTGCACCGAAGCAACGGTCACCCGAGGGTTATCTCGAATCCACTGACGCTCGTGCTCATCGAGCTCAATGGGCTGAACAGCCTCCAGCGCATCGGAATGCTTCGCCAGATGGGCTGCTTCGGCCCACTGTGACAACCCGAAGCAGCCCAATAAAAACAACCAGCACAGGGCTGGTTTCAATCCTGAAAAAAACCGCATTGCCACATCCTTCGTCATCGACTCGCCCGTCCTTGGTGGGCGAAACGCGCGCAGTGTGGCATGCAAAAACAAGAAAGCCCGTCAGGAGACGGGCTTCAAAATGTGACAGCTTTGCGGGCTTAAAAAGGCTTGCCGCGGTTGCCATGCTGACTGACAAAGGCTTGCACGGCTTTGAGCTCGTTCGGCAGGACAGTGCAGCGCTCTTCTCTCTCAAACAAATCAGAAAGATGTGCAGGTAGCTCGAGAGCTTTTCCTACGCCTGCTTTCTCCACCGCGTCCGGGAACTTGACCGGATGCGCCGTGCCCAGAATCACCATCGGGATGTCCAGACTGCGACGGCATTCGCGAGCGGCTTTTACGCCGATGGCGGTGTGCGGATCCAGCACTTCACCGGTCTGTTCGTAGACTTCAGCAATGGTTTCGCAGGTTTGCGCATCGTCCACGGCCAGCGAGTCAAACAGTTTGCGTGCTTCGGTCCAGCGTTCCTGTTCGACGCTGAAGCCGCCGCCCTGCTTGAACGAATCCATCAGCCCGGCAATCGCCGCGCCGTTGCGACCGTGCAGGTCGAACAGCAGGCGTTCGAAGTTCGACGAGACCATGATGTCCATCGACGGCGACAGCGTGGCGTGCAGGGTTTCCTTGACGTACTGGTTGCCGCTCATGAAGCGGTGCAGGATGTCGTTGCGGTTGGTGGCGACGATCAACTGATTGATCGGCAGGCCCATGTTGCGCGCCAGGTAGCCGGCGAAGATGTCGCCGAAGTTGCCGGTCGGCACCGAGAACGACACCGAACGCGCCGGGCCGCCCAGTTGCAGGGCTGCGTGGAAGTAGTAAACGATCTGGGCCATGATCCGCGCCCAGTTGATCGAGTTCACCGCCACCAGGCGCGTGCCCTTGAGGAAGCTCTGGTCGGCGAAGCTGGCCTTGACCATTTCCTGGCAGTCGTCGAAGTTGCCTTCGATGGCGATGTTGTGGATGTTCTCACCGAGGATGGTGGTCATCTGCCGACGCTGCACTTCGGACACGCGGTTGTGCGGGTGCAGGATGAAAATGTCGACGTTTTCGCAGTGCTTGCAGCCTTCGATGGCGGCCGAACCGGTGTCACCGGAGGTGGCGCCGACGATTACCACGCGCTCGCCACGCTTTTCCAGCACGTAGTCGAGCAAACGACCGAGCAGTTGCAGGGCGAAGTCCTTGAACGCCAGGGTCGGGCCGTGGAACAGCTCCAGCACCCATTCGTTGCCGTTCAGCTGACGCAGCGGCGCAACGGCGTTGTGGGCGAACACACCATAGGTTTCTTCAAGAATCTTTTTGAAATCGGCGTCCGGAATGCTGCCGGTGACGAACGGGCGCATGACGCGGAAGGCCAGCTCGTGGTACGGCAGGCCGGCCCAGGAAGCGATTTCTTCCTGGGTGAAACGTGGCAGGTTTTCCGGGACGTACAGACCGCCGTCGGTGGCAAGACCGGCCAGCAGGACGTCTTCGAAATTCAGGGCCGGTGCCTGGCCGCGGGTACTGATGTAACGCATGACTGACTCCAATGGACAGTGTTCACGACACCGGCCCCGCTGGCGGGACCGGTGAAGGAGATCGGCTTAGTTCAAGTGCTCGACGCGGATCCGCACAACCGGACCGACCACGCCCGCCAGCGCTTCGAGGGCGGCGATCGCATCGTTGATGTGCTGTTCCAGCACGCGGTGGGTCAGCAGGATCATCGGCACCAGGCCGTCGTGTTCCTCGACTTCCTTCTGCATGATCGACTCGATGTTGATGCCGCGCTCCGAGAGGATGCTCGCCACCTGAGCGAGCACGCCCGGATGGTCCTTGGCCTGGATGCGCAGGTAATAGGCGCTTTCGCAGGCTTCGATCGGCAGGATCGGATGCGCCGACAGCGAGTCCGGCTGGAAGGCCAGGTGCGGCACGCGGTTCTCCGGGTCGGAGGTCATGGCGCGAACCACGTCCACCAGATCCGCGATCACCGACGAAGCGGTCGGCTCCATGCCGGCGCCGGCGCCGTAGAACAGGGTCGAACCGGCAGCGTCACCGTTGACCATCACCGCGTTCATCACGCCGTTGACGTTGGCGATCAGGCGATCGGCCGGGATCAGCGTCGGGTGTACGCGCAGCTCGATACCGGCGGCGGTGCTGCGTGCCACGCCCAGGTGCTTGATGCGGTAGCCCAGCGCTTCGGCGTAGTTCACGTCGGCGGTGGTCAGCTTGGTGATGCCTTCGGTGTAAGCCTTGTCGAACTGCAGCGGAATACCGAATGCAATCGATGCCAGGATCGTCAGTTTGTGCGCGGCGTCGATACCTTCGACATCGAACGTCGGATCGGCTTCGGCGTAGCCCAGCGCTTGCGCCTCGGCCAGCACGTCTTCGAAGGTGCGACCCTTCTCGCGCATTTCGGTGAGGATGAAGTTGCCGGTGCCGTTGATGATCCCGGCGACCCAGTTGATACGGTTGGCGGACAGGCCTTCACGGATCGCCTTGATCACCGGAATGCCGCCGGCTACCGCCGCTTCGAATGCCACGATCACGCCTTTCTCGCGTGCCTTGGCGAAAATTTCATTACCGTGAACGGCAATCAGAGCCTTGTTCGCGGTGACCACATGCTTGCCATTCTCGATGGCCTTGAGTACCAGCTCGCGGGCAACGGTGTAGCCGCCCATCAGCTCTATGACGATGTCGATCTCAGGGTTCGTGGCCACTTCGAAGACATCGTTGGTAATCGCAATACCGGTCGTCTGGAACTGAGGCTTTGGCGTGCGCATGGCAATTTGTGCCACTTCGATTCCACGCCCGGCACGACGAGCAATTTCCTCGGCGTTGCGCTGAAGTACGTTGAAGGTTCCGCCACCGACGGTCCCTAACCCACAGATGCCTACTTTGACCGGTTTCACTGTGAACTCCCCATAAAACGGCCGACACGAGGCCGGCCGTGAAAACAACCGCAGGTTCGCGGCTCTCTGTTGATGGCCCGGCAATCCTGCCGCCGGACCACGCTCGTCAACGCCTGAGCGTGACGATGCGAATTACTTCGCGCCCAGCGCCAGTTTGGCGACTTGTGGCGCAGGCTGGTAGCCCGGAATGACTTGTCCGTCAGCCAAAACGATGGCCGGTGTGCCGTTCACGCCGATCGACTGACCGAGGGCGAACTGCTTGGAAACCGGGTTCTCGCACTTGGCGGCCTTGATTTCCTTGCCATCGACCATTTTGTCCATGGCGGCTTTCTTGTCTTTCGAGCACCACACGGCTTGCAGTTGTTCGTCACCCGGCGAACCGAGGCCCTGACGCGGGAACGCCACGTAGCGCACTTCGATGCCGCGCTTGTTCAGCTCGGGCACTTCGGCGTGCAGCTTGTGGCAGTACGGGCACGTGGTGTCGGTGAAAACGGTGATGTGCGACTTGGTCTCGCCCACGGCCGGGTAAACCACGGTCTCGGCCACCGGGATCGCATTGATCAGTTTGGAAATGCCCAGGCGCTCGGTCTTCTCGGTCAGGTTGACCGGTTTGCCGTCCTTGAGCTGGAACATGTAGCCCTGAACGATGTACTGGCCGTCGGCGCTGGCGTAGAGCACGCGGCTACCCTTGAGCTTGACTTCATACAGGCCCGGCAGCGGGCTGGCGGTAATGGTGTCCACCGGCACATCGAGCTGGAGGTTTTCCAGGCTTTGGCGAATCGCTTTGTCGGCCGCGTCATCGGCGACGGCAAAGGTGCTGACCAACGCAATGGCTGCGGCGGCGAAAATCTGGGTCAGACGCATGAGAACTCCTGAAGGCGGACAAATGGAACGATCAGAACGCCCGTGCCGGAACACCGGGTCATAACCGCCCATCGTGCAAACCGGCAAAGCCTACCACATAAGGCTCCCGTGGCCGAATGCGCCTGTCGCAAGACAAACGGCGCTCAGCCACGCGGGTGATGTTTGGCATGCAGATCCTGCAAACGTGCCCGGGCGACGTGAGTGTAGATCTGCGTGGTCGACAGGTCGCTGTGGCCCAACAGCATCTGCACCACCCGCAGGTCGGCGCCATGGTTGAGCAAGTGCGTGGCAAACGCGTGACGCAAGGTGTGTGGCGACAGCGACTTGCCGATCCCGGCGACCTTGGCCTGATGCTTGATACGGTGCCAGAAGGTCTGGCGGGTCATCTGCTCGCCACGCTGGCTGGGGAACAGCACATCACTGGGGCGCCCGCCCAGCAACTCGTCGCGACCATCGCGCAGGTAGCGTTCGACCCAGACAATCGCCTCCTCGCCCATCGGCACCAGCCGTTCCTTGCTGCCCTTGCCCATCACCCGCAACACGCCCTGACGCAGGTTGACCTGTTCCAGGGTCAGACTGATCAACTCGGTCACCCGCAGTCCACAGGCGTAAAGCACTTCGAGCATGGCGCGGTCGCGCTGGCCGATGGCTTCACTCAAGTCTGGCGCCTTAAGCAATGCTTCAACGTCGGCTTCCGACAAGGATTTGGGCAGCGGCCGACCGAGTTGCGGCATATCAACGCGCAAGGTCGGATCGACCGAAATCAGTTTTTCCCGCAGCAGGTAGCGATAAAAGCCACGCACACCGGAGAGGAATCGCGCGGTGGAGCGAGGTTTGTAGTTCTGTTCCAGACGCCAGGCCAGGTGATCGAGGATCAGTTCGCGACCGGCATTGATCAGCTCGAGGCCTTTGTCCTGCAACCAGCCGTTGAACAGCGCGAGATCGCTGCGATAGGCGTCGCGGGTGTTGTCGGACAGGCCTTTCTCCAGCCAGAGGGCGTCGAGAAACTGGTCAATCAGTGGGTGGTCGATGGCAGGCATGGGCGCTCAAGACACGCAGGCTTGGCACTGCGCGCAAATAAAGAGTGAACGGTTGAAATGGCCGCTAGTCTTTCATAGCCCGCTATTTCAAGGAACAGGGAGCCTAAATGAGCGAACAGCAAATTCTCTTGGTGTTCGGCGCAATCGGCGTTGCGGCGCTGGGTTGCCAGTGGCTTGCGTGGCGTTTGAAGCTACCGGCGATTTTGTTTTTATTGTTAACGGGCATTTTCATCGGGCCGGTAGTTGGCTGGCTCGACCCACAGGAAATGTTCGGACCACTGCTGATGCCATTGGTGTCGCTGGCGGTGGCGCTGATTCTATTCGAAGGCAGCCTGACCCTGCATCTCTCGGAATGGCGCGAAATTGGCAGTGTGGTCCGCCGGCTGGTGACCATCGGGGCAATTTCAACCTGGGTCATCATTACACTGGCGACTCACTGGCTGCTCGGGTTCGACTGGCTGCTGGCAATCCTGTTCGGCAGCCTGACGCTCGTCACCGGGCCCACGGTGATCGTGCCAATGCTGCGCGTAGTACGCCCCAAAGCCTCGATCGCCAATATCCTGCGCTGGGAAGGCATCGTTATCGACCCTATTGGCGCGCTGCTCGCTGTGGTCGTCTACAGCTTCATCATCGCGAGTGCCGAGGGCCACGGGCTCAAGCAAAGCCTGATTACGTTCGCCGGTGTGATTCTGTGTGGAGGCGCATTCGGGATAGCCGGTGGCTGGCTGCTCGGCACCGTCATTCGCCGACACTGGTTGCCAGAATACTTGCACAACCTCGCTTCATTGGCGGCGGTCTTGGGGATATTCATTGCATCCAGCGAGGTGATGAACGAGTCGGGTCTGCTCGCAGTGACATTAATGGGCATGTGGCTGGCGAACATGAAGGGCGTGGATGTAAGACATATCCTCCACTTCAAGGAGAATCTCAGCGTACTGCTGATTTCCGGGTTGTTCATTCTGCTGGCGGCGCGTCTGGACTTGAACGCACTGATCGGCCTGGGGCCACTGGTACTGATACTGCTTCTGGTGATTCAACTGATTGCGCGGCCATTGAACGTATTGCTGAGTACGGCTGGCTCCACGCTGAGCTGGCGCGAGCGCGCACTGTTGTGCTGGATTGCCCCACGGGGAATTGTGGCAGCAGCCGTGTCGGCGATTTTCGCCATTCGCCTGGATGAGGCAGGGCACGAAGGCGCCTTGTTATTGGTTCCACTGACATTCGCCGTAATCATTGGCACCGTAGTGCTGCAAAGTGCTACCGCTCGCCCTTTGGCACGTTTTCTTAAAGTAGCGGAGCCTGCGCCCAGTGGCTTTCTGATCGTCGGTGCCAACGGTCCGGCCCGCCTGCTGGGCAAGTATTTGCAGCAACTGGGCAGCCGCGTGCTGCTGACCGATTCGAGCTGGGAAAACATCCGCGCGGCGCGCATGGAAGGCTTGCCGACCTACTTCGGCAACCCGGCCTCGCAGCATGCCGATGCGCACCTGGATCTGGTGGGGCTGGGACATTTGCTGGCGCTGTCACCGTCCGGCGAACTCAATACGTTGGCCGCCATGCGCTTTCGCCATGATTTCGGCCACCAGCGCCTGTTTGGTCTGGCCAGCGGCCAGGAAAGCCGTCGCAGCGCCAAGCACCGCGCCAGCCTTGAACATCGCGGTAATCAACTGGGGAGCGAAGCGCTGACTTACGCCAGATTGGCCAGCCAACTGAGTCAGGGTGCCGAGTTGTACAGCACGACGCTGACGGACGGTTTTGGCTGGGACGATTACCGTGCGTTGCATGGCAACCGCGCGACGCTGCTGTTCATGCGCGATGACAGCGACTGGGTGCACGTCGTCTCGCCGGAAACCGTGTTGAAACCAGGGCCGGGGTGGACGCTGCTGGCGCTGATTCAGCCTGAGAGCGTCAGCGCCTGAAAGATCAAATCGCGGGCAAGCCCGTTCCCAGAGTATCCGTTTCAAACGCAACATCAACGGACTACACAAAATCTGTAGGAGCGAGCTTGCCCGCGAATGCCGCGACTCGATTTTGAATCAGGCTGCAAACCCGGGCAGCACTGGCACCGGACGCTTGTCATCATCAATCGCAACAAAGCTGAACTGCCCGTGAATGGCTTTCTCACGGCCGTCGCAGCTCATGCTTTCGACGAACACTTCCACCTCGACCTTGAGACTGGTGTTGCCGACCTTGATCACCCGCCCGACCAGTTCGACGATGGAACCCGCCGGGATCGCATGATTGAAATCGATGCGGTCGGTGGACACGGTCACCAAAGGCAAACGGCAAAACCGCGTAGCAGTGATGAACGACACTTCGTCCATCCAGGCCAGCGCAGTGCCGCCGAACAGGGTGTTGTGGTGGTTGGTGGTCGGCGGGAAAACCGCCTTGGTCACGCGGGTCACCGAGAGCTCGGTGCGGCGTTCGATTTCTTGCTCGCGAGGGGTCATGGGCCTGGCCTGAAACAGAGTGCTGTGGATAAATGGCGGGCAACAAAAAAGCAGCCCGTAGGCTGCTTTTTTCTGCATCGGAAGCTGGACTTAAGCCAGTTTTTCCTTGATGCGAGCTGCTTTACCCGACAGGTCGCGCAGGTAGTACAGCTTGGCTTTACGTACGTCACCGCGACGTTTAACAGCCATGCTGTCGATCTGCGGGGAGTAGGTCTGGAAAGTACGTTCTACGCCAACACCGTTGGAGATTTTACGAACGGTGAACGCACTGTTCACGCCGCGGTTACGCTTGGCGATTACAACGCCTTCGAACGCTTGCAGACGGGAACGATCGCCTTCCTTCACTTTCACCTGAACGACGATGGTGTCGCCTGGGGCAAAGGTAGGGATTTCTTTGGTCATCTGCTCTGCTTCGAGTGCAAGGATGATTTTGTTAGTCATGCTGTGCTCCTAAGGTAAATCGTCTGATCTACCATCGATACGTTGTTAACTATCGTCCCGCTCGCGGATGTATTCCTCGAGCAGCTTCTTCTCTTCTCCAGAAAGCGAGCGGCTTTCCAGAAGATCGGCGCGCCGTTCATAGGTCCTACCAAGGGACTGCTGTAAACGCCAACGCCGGATATGCGCGTGATTGCCACTCAGCAACACGTCGGGAACACGCTGATCCGCATACACCTCAGGTCGGGTGTAGTGCGGGCAATCCAGCAGACCATCCGTAAAGGAATCTTCCTCAGCGGAATCCGCATGCCCTAAAGCTCCGGGCAGCAGTCGTGTAACCGCATCGATCATGACCATGGCCGGCAGCTCGCCGCCAGACAACACATAGTCACCAATCGACCACTCTTCATCGACATGAGCATCAATAAAACGCTCGTCAATGCCTTCATAGCGACCGGCAATCAGGATCAATGCATCCGATTTAGCCAGTTCGCGTACCGCCGACTGAGTCAGTTGACGGCCTTGGGGGGACAGGTAAATCACCTTCGCCGCCTCCCCGGCTGCTGCCTTGGCCTGAACCAGAGCATCTTCCAGGGGCTTGATCTTCATCACCATGCCCGGACCACCGCCAAACGGGCGATCGTCCACAGTGTGATGCCGATCCGTCGTGTAATCCCGCGGATTCCAACAGGTCAGCTGCAAGAGCCCCTGTTTGACCGCACGACTGGTGATGCCGTAGTCGCCGATGGCGGAAAACATCTCGGGAAACAAACTGATCACTTCTACGCGCAAGTTAGCCACGCTTAGAAGTCCGCGTCCCAATCCACCTTCATCTCGCCCGCTGCGAGGTCGACTGCCAACACGCATTGCTCCGTATAGGGCAACAGGCGTTCGCGATCATCCAGGCTGCCAGCGCAAGGCTTGACTACCATTACATCATTGGCGCCGGTTTCCAGAAGATGATCGATTTTCCCGAGCAATTGCCCAAGCGTATCGATGACCTTCAGACCTTCCAGCTGGTACCAGTAGTACTCGCCTTCGGTCAATTCAGCGAACAGATTGCGCGGCACGCAAATCTCGTAACCGGCCAGAAGACGAGCTTCTTCACGATCATCAAGACCTTTGAGCTTTGCGACCAGGAACTTGTCGCTCCCGCGTCCACTGACCAGCTCGACCTGCTTGACATTACCTTCGCGCCTGAGCGTCCAGGTTTTGTACTGCAACAGGTTTTCAGTCGGATCAGTAAAGGAATAAACCTTCACTTCGCCGCGAACGCCGTGAACAGAGTAAATTTTGCCAATAACGATCAAATCATCGGCAACAGCAGGCGTCGCGTTCATATTGCTCAGGCCGCAGCCTTAGCCGATTCCTTCAGCAACTGAGCAACACGCTCAGAAGGCTGTGCACCAACGCTCAGCCAGTAGGCAACGCGCTCTTGGTTCACGGACAGACGGATTTCCTGACCACGGGCAACAGGATTGAAGAAACCAATCTGTTCTTTGTGGGAACCGTCACGCGGGTTGCGGGAGTCGGTTACGGTCAGGTGGTAAAACGGGCGCTTTTTGGAGCCGCCAAGGGCAAGACGGATTGTTAGCATGTGAACATCGTTCCTGTAGTCGGTGCTGCAAATCTAAATGCACAGCGGGCATGGGTGCCCGAAAGGCCGCATATTCTAAGGAATATCCGGACTTTTGCAAATGACTTTTTCCGGCGCCTGTGGCATGCCGTGCAGATTTGCATATTGAGCCGTCGTTCAAAACGGCCGGTCAGCTCCCGCCATATGCGGGTTTACTGGAGATCCCGCGTCCCTGCGGGTTCTGCGCCGGTGCGACGACCGGCGAGTTCTTTACATTTTTGGCATGCCGCCGCCGGGCAACATTCCGCCCATGCCGCGCATCATTTTCGCCATTCCGCCCTTGGCGGAGAATTTCTTCATCATCTTCTGCATCTGCTTGTGCTGCTTGATCAAGCGACCGATGTCCTGCACCTGGGTGCCGGAACCCATGGCGATCCGGCGCTTGCGCGAACCGCTGATCAGCTCAGGGTCGCGGCGCTCGGCCGGGGTCATGGAGTTGATGATGGCTTCCATCTGCTTGAACTGCTTCTCTGCGGCGTTCTGGGCGTTGCCCATTTGCGAGAGATTGACGCCACCGATGTTCGGCAGTTTGTCCATGAGCCCGCCGAGGCCGCCCATGTTCTTCATCTGTTGCAGCTGATCACGGAAGTCTTCGAGGTCGAAGCCCTTGCCCTTCTTCAGCTTCTTGGCAAGCTTGTCGGCCTTGTCCTTGTCGAGGGTCGCTTCAGCCTGTTCGATCAGGCTGAGCACGTCGCCCATGCCGAGGATCCGCGAAGCGATACGCTCAGGGTGGAATGGATCGAGCGCTTCGCTCTTCTCGCCCATACCGATGAACTTGATCGGCTTGCCGGTGATCGCGCGAACGGACAGCGCGGCACCGCCACGGGCATCACCGTCGACCTTGGTCAGGATCACACCGGTCAGCGGCAGCGCATCACCGAAGGCCTTGGCCGTGTTGGCCGCGTCCTGACCGGTCATGGCGTCGACCACGAACAGGGTTTCAACCGGATTGATCGCGGCGTGCAGCGCCTTGATCTCGCCCATCATCTCTTCGTCGATGTGCAGACGACCGGCGGTATCGACGATGACCACGTCGATGAATTTCAGTTTTGCTTCTTTAATAGCCGCGTTGGCGATGTCGACCGGTTTCTGGCTCAGGTCGGACGGAAAGAACGTCACGCCGATGTCGTTGGCCAGGGTTTCCAGCTGTTTAATAGCAGCAGGACGGTAGATGTCCGCCGACACGACCATGACCGACTTCTTCTTGCGCTCTTTAAGGAAGCGCGCCAGCTTGCCGGCGGTAGTGGTTTTACCAGCGCCCTGCAGACCGGCCATCAGAATGACGGCGGGCGGCACGGCGCTCAGGTTCAGGTCTTCGTTGGCCGCGCCCATCAGGCTTTCGAGTTCGGCCTGGACGATCTTCACGAACGCCTGGCCCGGCGTCAGGCTGCGCGACACCTCGGTGCCGACAGCGCGTTCCTTGACCGAATTGACGAAGTCCTTGACCACCGGCAGGGCGACGTCGGCTTCGAGCAACGCCATGCGCACTTCGCGCAGGGTGTCTTTTATATTGTCCTCGGTCAGCTTCGCCTTGCCGGTGACATGGCGCAGCGTCTGCGAGAGACGGTCGGTTAAGTTTTCAAACATTGCGCGATCCTTTCAGGCCCTGTGTAGACCGGGATAATGGCGGCCCAGACCGGAATCAACATGTGCTCGGCGAGCCTGCGGCGTGGGCAGGTCGCGGATTATAGCGAAGACTGCGTCTGGCGGACACCTCGCTGTCAGCTTGTCGGTCTTTCGTGCAATGGCGGTTCTATGCCAAACTCAGCCCCTTTCGGGCTTGCCTAACAGGATTTATGCTCCCCTTGTCACCGAGTTTGCTGACCACCCTCGCCGCCGCCCTTCTCTATGCCGCTGCGACTCTCTATCAGGGCACCCGCCTGGCCACTGGCGCCAAGGCCAACAAGCGCCTGCTGGTCTCGCTCGGCGTCCTCGCCGTGCTGGCCCACAGCGCCAGCCTGCTCACCCATTTATTGACGCCGATCGGCCTGGGCCTGGACTTCTTCAGCGCCTCGAGCCTGATTGCTGCGGCCGTCATCGCCCTGACCCTGCTGGCCTGCTCGCGGATCCCGGTGGAAAACCTGCTGGTGCTACTGTTCCCGCTGGGTGCGATCACGGTGCTGCTGGCGCAATTTGCGCCGACCGGCACGGTGCAGATCATCGACGAAGAGCCGGGGATCCTCGCGCACATCCTGTTGTCGATCCTCGCCTACGGCATGTTCACCATCGCGGTGTTCCAGGCGTTGCTGCTGTTGGTGCAGGATCACCAGCTCAAGCACAAGCACCCGTCCGGGCTGATCAAGAACTTCCCTCCGCTGCAAACCATGGAAAGCCTGCTGTTCGGTTTCCTCTGGGCCGGCTGGACTTTGTTGTCGCTGTCGCTGATCTCCGGCTGGCTGTTCGTCGAGAACCTGTTTGCCCAGCACCTGGTGCACAAAACCCTGCTGGCCTGCCTGGCCTGGGTCGTGTTCAGCGTCCTGCTGTGGGGCCGTAACCGCCTCGGCTGGCGCGGCCACAAGGCAATCCGCTGGACCCTCGCCGGTTTCTGTCTGCTGATGTTGGCGTATTTCGGCAGCAAACTGGTCCGTGAATACATCCTGCACATCTGACGGGCGGCATAAATGGACGGTTTGCCCATAGGGCCGATGCTCGCGGTATTTGTCCTGCTGATTCTCTGGTCAGGGCTGTTTACCGCCGTCGAAGCGGCGCAACAGCACCTGCTCGCGCAACGCACCGCCTCCCGCGCCAGCGACAAACCGCTGGCGAAGCTCAGCTTCCCGCTCGACAGCCTGATCCTCTGCAATACTCTGTGCCGCGCCCTCGCCGTGATCCTGGCCACGCTGCTGGCAATCTTTCTCTGTGAAGAAAACGGCCCTTGGGCGGCTTGCCTCGGCGCCGGCGCCCTGCTGTTGGTCTTTGCCGACTATTTCCCACGCGCGCTCGCCCAGCGGTATCCGGATGCGGTGTTGTCGTTCGGCAATACGTTGCTGGCGGTACCGCTAAAAGCGGTTTACCCGCTTGCGTGGTTGCTCGCTCACGCAAGTGGTTTGCTGATGCGCCCGTTTATCCGCAAGGCCCAGGTGGTGCAACAGAGCGAAGACGATGTGCCGGCGGAGCGTCATGACGATCCGGATCATCCGGTGCGTCCGCACCCGGTTTCAGGCATCCATGCGCTGGACAACATCACGGTCAACGACATTCTGGTGCCGCGCAGCGATGTCGACGGCATCAACCTCGACGATCCGATCGAAGAAATCATCGAGCAATTGCGCAAGAACCGGCGCACTCGCCTGCCGGTCTTCCACAGCGATATCAATCAGGTCGAAGCGGTGCTCAACACCCGGCAGATCCGGCACCTGCTGGACAATCGCAGCCTGACCCGCGAAGCGTTGCTGGCAGCCAGTTACGAGCCGTATTTCGTCCCTGAAAGCACTCCGCTGCAACTGCAACTGCTGAATTTCCACAAGCAGCAGCGGCGTCTGGGCATGGTGGTGGACGAGTACGGCGAAGTGCTGGGGATTGTCACCCTGGAAGATATTCTCGAAGAGATCGTCGGCGAATTCGAAAGCGAGCACAGCCTCGACAACCCGCACATCCACCCGCAAGCCGATGGCCGCATGGTGATCGATGGCGCGGCATCGATCCGCGAACTGAACAAATGCCTGGGCTGGCACCTGCCCAGCGACGGACCCCGGACCCTCAATGGCCTGGTGACCGAAGCGCTGGAAACCATCCCGGAAAGCGCGGTCTGCCTGAAGATCGGCCGCTATCGCCTGGAGATTCTCGAAACCGAGGAGAACCGGGTGAGCAAGGTCTTGATCTGGCACACCACTTCCTCCCCGGCGCTGGCCACGGCGCGCTAGACAGCCCCTTGTTCAATCGTTAGCCACCTTCCTATAATCGCGGTGCTTACCCAAGCCCCGCCGAACCGCGTGCTTACCCCGCACCCGACAAGTTCCGGCCGGTTCATCGGCAATATCCGCATCACACCGACGACTGTTCCTACCTGAAGCAGCGATCGCGCCTCATCCCACATCCCTGGGTGTTCGACCATAATAATTCGCTCCAACGGAGCTCATGACTGTCAGGGATCACCGCATGACGACCAGTACCGCTTACAGCGACACCACGCCTGCCCAACCGACCAACTCCGCCACCCGCGTGGCCACCGCGAGTTTCATCGGCACGGCCATCGAGTTCTACGATTTTTACGTCTACGCCACCGCCGCTGCGCTGGTGATCGGGCCGGTGTTCTTCCCGCAGACCTCCGGCACCGCGCAGATGCTCTCGGCGTTCCTGACCTTCGGCATCGCCTTCCTCGCCCGACCTTTGGGTTCGGCGCTGTTCGGCCACTTCGGCGACCGGATCGGGCGCAAATCGACTTTGGTCGCTTCGCTGCTGCTGATGGGTGTCTGCACCACCCTGATCGGCGTGCTGCCGGGTTACGACAGCATCGGGGCCTGGGCGCCGATCCTGCTGTGCGTGCTGCGCTTCGGCCAGGGCCTGGGATTGGGTGGCGAATGGGGCGGCGCAGCGCTGCTGGCGACCGAAAATGCCCCGAAAGGTAAACGGGCGTGGTTCGGCATGTTCCCGCAACTTGGGCCTTCGATTGGTTTTCTGGCGGCCAACGGTCTGTTCCTGACGCTGGCCATGAGCCTGAGTGACGATCAGTTCCGCAGCTGGGGCTGGCGGATTCCGTTCCTGCTCAGCGCCGTGCTGGTGATGGTCGGCTTGTACGTGCGCCTCAAACTGCACGAAACCCCGGTGTTCGCCAATGCCATCGCCCGCCAGGAACGGGTGAAAGTGCCGCTGGTCGAGCTGTTCAGCCAGTACTGGGCACCGACGCTGCTGGGCGCCGCCGCCATGGTGGTGTGCTACGCGCTGTTCTACATCTCGACCGTGTTTTCCCTGAGCTACGGCGTCTCCACATTGGGTTACAGCCGCGAGACGTTCCTCGGGCTGCTGTGCTTCGCGGTGCTGTTCATGGCAGCCGCTACGCCGTTGTCGGCGTGGGCCAGTGATCGCTACGGGCGCAAGCCGGTGCTGATCGTCGGCGGTGTGCTGGCGATTCTTTCCGGATTTCTGATGGAGCCGTTGCTGACTCAGGGCTCAACCTGGGGCGTGGCGCTGTTTCTATGCATCGAACTGTTTCTGATGGGGGTGACATTCGCCCCGATGGGCGCGCTGCTGCCGGAGCTGTTCCCGACGCACGTCCGGTATACCGGCGCATCGGCGGCCTACAACCTCGGCGGCATTGTCGGGGCCTCGGCAGCACCGTTCTTCGCGCAGAAACTGGTGGCGATGGGTGGTTTGAGTTACGTGGGCGGGTATGTGTCTGCGGCCGCAGTGCTCAGCTTGATCGCCGTGCTGTGCCTGAAGGAAACGCGCAATAACGATTTGAATCAGGTTGCCTGATCTTAGATCAAAAGCTTCGCGAGCAAGCTCGCTCCCACATTGTCCGTGCCACACACATAACTTGTGTCCACCGCCGAACCTGTGGGAGCGAGCTTGCTCGCGATAGATGTGACTCGGTTTACAGCTCTACAACAACAGCCTGGGAAGCACGGGTCGCCTTGGCACGAGCGGCCTCAATCGACTCGTCACGGGCCAACGCAACACCCATGCGGCGCTGACCATTGACTTCAGGCTTGCCGAACAGGCGCAGCGCGGTATCCGGCTCGCTCAGTGCAGCGCCGAGGTTGGCGAATGCGGTCTGGGTCGACTGGCCTTCCACCAGAATTACCGCCGAAGCCGATGGGCCGAACTGACGGATCAGCGGCACCGGCAGACCAAGAATTGCCCGGGCGTGCAGGGCGAACTGCGACAGGTCCTGGGAAATCAGGGTCACCAGACCGGTGTCGTGCGGACGCGGCGACACTTCGCTGAACCACACCTGATCGCCCTTGATGAACAGCTCGACGCCGAACAGACCACGACCACCCAACGCTTCAGTCACGGCTTTGGCAACGCGCTCGGATTCAGCCAGTGCGATCGGACTCATGGCTTGTGGCTGCCAGGATTCCTGGTAGTCACCCTTCTCCTGACGGTGACCGACAGGCGCACAGAACGTGGTGCCGCCGACATGACGCACGGTCAGCAGAGTGATTTCGTAATCGAAATCGATAAAGCCTTCGATGATCACGCGACCTTTACCGGCGCGACCGCCCTCTTGGGCGTAATCCCAGGCTTTCTGCACGTCATCGGCGCTGCGCAGCAGGCTTTGGCCTTTGCCCGACGAACTCATCACTGGTTTGACGACGCACGGGAAGCCAAGATCCTGAACGGCCTTGCTGTAATCCTCGAAAGTGTCGGCGAAGTGATACGGAGAAGTCGGCAGGTCCAGCTCTTCGGCGGCCAGACGACGGATGCCTTCGCGGTTCATGGTCAGTTGCGCAGCGCGAGCGGTCGGGATCACGGTGAAGCCTTCGGCTTCCAGTTCGACCAGAGTGGCGGTGGCGATGGCTTCGATTTCCGGCACGATGAAGTGCGGCTTCTCGGCTTCGATCACTGCACGCAGGGCGGCGCCGTCGAGCATGTTGATCACGTGGCTGCGATGGGCAACCTGCATGGCCGGCGCATTGGCGTAGCGGTCAACGGCGATCACTTCAACGCCCAGGCGTTGCAGCTCGATTACCACTTCCTTGCCCAACTCACCACAGCCACACAGCAATACGCGGGTCGCGGTCGGCGACAATGGAGTTCCGATACGGGTCATCTCAGGTCCTCAAAGAAGCGGATCATCGAGGAAAGCAACGCCAGACGCGCTTTCCATGGGGAGAAAGCGCGGCATTTTACATGAACCTGAGGGTTTGGCTTCAGCCGGCGACAGCCTGTTTGCGTTCACGCCAGGCCATGATCAGCCAGACCGCAGTAACGCCGGCGAACTTCGAGGCCAGCGCGGTGATCAGCACCGGCGGCGTCAGCAGGTCGATCATGCCGAAGAAGATGAAGGTATCGAGGGGAATGCTCAGCGCCGAGCTGATCCACAAGCGGTCGCGCAGCGGGCGTTTGGTGATGGTGAACACCAGCCAGTCGATGCACTCGGAGACCGCGAATGCCGTGGCGCTGGCCAGCGCAATCGACGGATCGGACGTGATATAGGACAGCACCAGCGCCGCCAGCATCGCCACGATCGCACCGTGGCCGAAACGGATCTGCACCATGTCGCGCAGCACGAACACCAGCCCGCCCCAGGCCGACCAGATGATGTCCAGGTGCGGCGCGGTGGAGAAGGCGAAGTTGATCAGCACGACGCTGCTGATGTAAGCGATGAGGAAAATCATGGGCGTGACCTGTCAATTTGGCGCACAGGTTACTTCAGCCCTTCGATGACGCCAATCAAATCGGCTATTGCCCTGGCGTTTTGCCGATCATCCAGACCAGGCCACTGGCCTTCGCCCGCTCATGACAGAGCCCGAGTACAACCCGGCGCTCATCATTCGTCATCCGGCTCCAGCGAGTGATCTCCTCGACCGTGCGCTGGCAACCGGTGCAAATGTCGTCCTCGTCCAGCGCGCAAATGCTCACGCACGGCGAGGCGACGGGTCTTTCCGGGGTTGTCATTCTTCCTGCTCGACCAGATCGCGCGCATAGCGCTGGGAGTTATGCACATAGTGCGCGGCACTGGCTTCGAGCATCTTCTTCTGCGGCTCGGTGAGTTCACGCACGACCTTGCCCGGCGAGCCCATCACCAGTGAACCGTCAGGGATTTCCTTGCCTTCGCCGATCAGCGAGTTGGCGCCGATGATGCAGTTCTTGCCGATCTTCGCGCCATTGAGGATGACGGCGTTGATGCCGATCAGGCTGTAGTCGCCGACCGTGCAGCCATGGAGCATGGCGTTGTGGCCGATGGTTACGCCGGTGCCGATGGTCAGCGGATACCCCATGTCGGTGTGCATCACTGTGCCGTCCTGCACGTTGCTGTTCTTGCCGATCAGGATCAGTTCGTTGTCACCGCGCAGGACGGCGTTGAACCAGACGTTGGCGCCCTCTTCCAGTTTGACCTTGCCCACCAGCACGGCATTGGGGGCGACCCAGCTCTGCGGATGGGTTTCGACACGGGCGTCGCCCAGGCGGTATTTCATCTTGTTTTCCTCAGGGGCTCACGATGGCTGGCCATTCGAACGATGGCTTCAGGTATTGGTGCTTTCAAGTATTAATGAAAGTTTTAGGCGGCTGATGCAGGCTGATTCTGGCGTCATAGAGCAGGTTGATCAACTCGACGATCATGATCGCCGTCAGCCCCCAGATCTTGTATTCGCCGTAACGATAGCTCGGCACGTACCAACTGCGACCCTGATAGTCGATGCGGTGGGTATGTTCACGCGGGTCCTTGCGGAAGAACTCCAGCGGAACACTGAACACCGCAGCGATCTCGGCATCATTGGCCTGGTATTCGACAAAGTCCGGAATCACCCCGACATACGGCGTGACCTTGATGCCATGCAAGGAAATCAGCGGGCTGAGCGGACCGATCACTTCGACCAGTCCCGGTGGCAGGCCGATTTCTTCTTCGGCTTCACGCAGCGCGGTGAAGATCAGGTCTGGATCCTCCGGATCCCGTCGACCGCCGGGAAAGGCAACTTCGCCACCGTGGGTCGAGAGCCCGCTGGCGCGCAAGGTCAGGACAAGTTCAGGTTCGTCACTGCGAGTAATCGGCACTAGGACAGCGGCCTCGGGGAAACGCGTGTCGGTCTCCAGCGTGCGCGGCGTGTGATTGCTTACCCGGTGCAATAGCTCGTCCAGCATAGGTGTTCTCGATCGGTGCCTTGCCCTGCATCATGCACCAATCAATGCGACCGCCCAAGCCCCGAACGGGCGTCATGTCGCGAAACGACAACTTGCCGACTGCCACCGCTGCACGCCAAGATAGGCGCAGCATTCAGGAACCCCAGCATGAAATTTTGCAGCCAGTGCGGCAACCCGGTCACCCAGCGCATTCCCGAAGGCGACTCGCGGCTGCGATTCGTCTGCGACAGCTGTCAGACCATTCATTACCAGAACCCCAACATCGTGGCCGGTTGTGTACCGACCTGGGGCAGCAAAGTGCTGCTGTGCCGCCGCGCCATCGAGCCTCGCCTCGGTTACTGGACGCTGCCCGCCGGCTTCATGGAGAACGGCGAGACCATCGAACAGGCCGCTATTCGCGAAACCGCCGAGGAAGCCTGCGCCCGGGTGCGTAACCTGAGCATTTACACCCTGATCGACGTGCCGCACATCAGCCAGGTCCATGTGTTTTTCCGCGCCGAGCTGGCGGATCTGGACTTCGCCGCCGGCCCCGAAAGCCTGGAAGTGCAACTGTTCGACGAAGCGGACATCCCTTGGGACGAGCTGGCTTTCCGCACGGTGGGCCGTACCTTAGAATGCTTCTTCGCTGATCGGCGCGCCGAGACCTACCCGGTTCGTTCGGAGTCGATACCGCCGCTCGCTCAACCGGTCATCACTTGATTTCACCGCCAGCCTGCCGATAACCAGCGCACGCAGCTCGCGAAAGCGCCTGCATGACACCTATAAATAGATAACGTATCTGCTTCATTCTTGGGGAATCGTTTCAATGCGCTGGTTGCTTGCCCTGTTCTGCCTGTCGTTCGTCACCGTCTCCCAAGCGTCATTCGTGACCACCGTGACGCCTTCGAACACCCCGCTCATCGAAAAAGTACTGGTGCTCAAATCGGCCCATCAACTGCAGTTGATCGCCGACGGCAAGCCACTCAAGAGCTATCGCATCTCCCTGGGCAAAGGCGCGAAAAAAGGCCCGAAGCTGATTGAAGGCGACAAACGCACACCGGAAGGTTTCTATTGGATCGACTGGCGCAAGACCAGCGACAAATTCAACCTGTCGATGCACATCTCCTACCCGAACATCAGCGACTCCGCCCGCGCCCGCCGCGAAGGCGTCGAGCCTGGCGGAATGATCATGATCCACGGCACGCCGGACTCCGAGGACAACCCGGAACAACTGTTCCACACCCTGGACTGGACCGATGGCTGCATCGCAATGCGCAACGTCGACATGCGCGAAGTCTGGAACCTGGTGCCGGACGGCACGATGATTGAAATCCGCCCCTGACTCTGTCATCCAGGGAGCACGCTCCCGAGGGGCCGCCAAACGGCCCTCTCTCCCGACCATTGGTCGCTCGCAAAAAAATAAATCAAAAAGATCGCAGCCTGCGGCAACGTCCGAACGGTGATACCACTTTCACCCGCCAGAACTGCCGCAGGCTGCGATCTTTTGCTTTCCAGCCCTCACCTCTAATACCACTTCAAACCACCCACCCTGTAACACCCGAATCCAAAGGACTACAGGCCTTTCCGACGCGTTGACATGGTATGCAAGTGGTATTAGTTTTCGCCGAAATACCGAGCGACAACAATCCTATATCAGCGCCGGAAATGCCTTACATGAACGACCTCCACGCCCTACGTCCCGACGACTCCCAGCCGACGCCGCTGTACCTGCAACTGGCGCGCAACCTGGAAGCGGCGATCCATGCCGGCCAGTGGAAAGCCGAACAGGCGATGCCCTCGGAGCGCAACCTCAGCGAAATGCTCGGAATCTCCCGGGTCACCGCCCGCAAGGCGCTGGAAGTCCTGCTCGATCAAGGTTTGATTCGCCGCCTGCAAGGTTCCGGCACCTTCATCACCCCGCGCCTTGAGCAACCGCTGTCGCGCCTGTCGGGTTTCAGCGAGATGCTGCGCCTCAAGGGCTTCGTGCCCAGTTCGCATTGGCTCGAGCGTGAGGTCACCCTGCCCACCCACGAAGAACTGATCCGACTGGGCCTGTCGCCTAACGACAAGGTCGCGCGCATGAAACGCCTGCGCAAAGCCGACGACACCGTGATGGCCATCGAGATGAGCACCCTGCCCGCCTCGATCATGCCCAAGCCACAGGTGGTGGGCGATTCCCTCTACGAACACCTCGACAGCATCGGCAAACCGATCGTGCGTGCCTTGCAGCACATCCAGGCAATCAACGCCTCGGACGAGTTCGCCGCTCTCGTCGGCATCGCCCCCGGCACCGCGATGCTGCTGATGACCCGGGTCGGCTACCTGGAAGACAACACGCCGATCGAAGTCACCGACACCTATTGCCGCAACGACTACTACGACTTTGTTGCAGAGCTTCGCCGCTGATCAGCAGCCAGGCCAAACGAGAGAAGCGAAATGTCCGAAGACAACATCCTTACCGCTGACGGCTGGATTCGCGGCCGGCTGATCCACGAACACGGCAGAGTCGTGTCGATCGACGGCGTGCCTTGCGATCCGGCGACCAATGACTTGCCGTATCTGCTGCCGGGTTTCATCGACCTGCACGTCCACGGCGGTGGCGGCAAGGACATCATGGAAGGCGCCAGCGCGTTCGAGACCATCACCAAGACCCACGTGCGCTTCGGCACCACCTCGCTGCTGGCCACCACCATGACCGCGCCGAGTGCCGAGATTGCCAGCGTGCTCAAGGAGGTCGGCGAGTTCTGCGAGCAGCGTCCGAAAGGTGCCGCCCGAGTCCTCGGCGTTCACCTCGAAGGCCCGTACATCAATCCCGGCAAGCTCGGCGCCCAGCCGAACTTCGCCCACACCGCGTTGATGGCTGAGGTCGAAGACTATCTGGCACTCGCGCCAATCCGGGTGATTACCATCGCGCCGGAAATCGCCGGCCATGACGGTTTGATTCGTGAACTCAGCAGCCGGGGCATCCGCATGCAGATCGGCCACACCCTCGGCAGTTACGAGGAAGGCGTCGCCGCCCTCGAAGCTGGCGCCACCAGTTTCACCCACCTTTACAACGCCATGAGCCCGCTGCATCACCGCGAACCGGGCATCGTCGGCGCGGCACTGGCCCACGCCAAATTCGCCGAGCTGATTCCGGATCTGCTGCACGTACACCCGGGTGCAATCCGCGTCGCCCTGCGCTCGATTCCGTGCCTGTACTGCGTCACTGATTCGACCGCCGCTGCCGGCATGCCCGACGGCGAGTACAAGCTCGGCAGCCACACCGTCACCAAATGCCTGGGCGGCGTGCGCCTGCCCGACGGCACCTTGGCCGGCAGCACCCTGACCATGGATCAGGCCCTGCGCAACCTGGTGAAGATCGGTTTGCCGATCGCCGAGGCCTCGCAACGTCTTTCGCAATTCCCCGCCGACTACCTCGGCATCACCGAACGCGGGCGCCTTGAACCAGGCGCCTGGGCCGACTGCGTGCGGCTGGATCGCTCACTCACACTGACCGCCGTCATGGTCGAAGGAGAAGACATTGACTTCAAAAATGCTTGAGGAGGCGCTGTCCTCGTTCGAGGCCGTGCAAGCCCAACTGCAACAGCTCGACCCGCAAATGATCGAGATCGCCGGGCGCCTGCGCCGTCAGCCGCCGCAAGTGGCGATGACCGTTGCCCGTGGCAGCTCCGATCATGCGGCGAGCTACTTCGCTTACCTGACGATGCAGCAACTCGGCGTACCAGTGGCGTCGCTGCCGATGTCGGTGGTGACCATGCAGCAGGCGCCGTTGAAGGTCAGCGGTCAGGTTGCGTTCGCGTTCTCCCAATCGGGCCAGAGCCCGGATCTGGTCAACAGCCTGCGTCTGCTGCGCAAGCGCGGTGCCCTCAGCGTGTCGATGGTCAACGCCGCCGATTCGCCGCTGGAAGCTGCCTGTGAATTCAGCCTGCCATTGCTGGCCGGCACCGAAAGCAGCGTCGCCGCGACCAAGAGTTTCATCGCCACCCTCAGCGCCAGCGCCCGTCTGATCGCGCACTGGAAAGAAGACAGCGAATTGCTGGAAGCGCACAACGCCCTGCCCGAAGGCCTGCGCGAAGCCGCGCAACAGGACTGGAGCCCGGCCATCGACGCCCTGCGCGATTGCGAACGGTTGATGGTGATCGGCCGTGGCGCCGGTTTCGCCATTGCCCAGGAAGCCGCACTGAAATTCAAGGAAACCTCGGCGATCCAGGCCGAAGCCTTCAGCAGCGCCGAAGTCCGTCACGGCCCGATGGCCCTGATCGACGAACACTACCCATTGCTGGTGTTCGCCCCGCGCGGTGCCGAACAGGCCGGCCTGCTGAGCCTGGCAGCCGAGATGCGCCAGCGTGGCGCCCGGGTGCTGCTGGCCGCGCCAGACGACGTCAGCGAACGCGACCTGACCCTGAGCCGTGCCGAGCATCCGGCCCTCGATCCGATCCTGGCGATCCAGAGTTTCTACGTGATGGCGGCCGGTCTGGCCGTGGCCCGTGGCATGGACCCGGATCAGCCGCGACACCTGAGCAAAGTCACCCGTACGCACTGAGTCCGAACCGAACGTTTTCCTGATGAGACCGAGCCATGCACAACAACAATAAAGAGCTGACTTTAAGCGCCCCGCTCAGCGGCCCGGTGCTCACGCTCGCCAAAGTCCCGGACGCGGTGTTCGCCAGCGGCGCGATGGGCGACGGCATTGCCATCGATCCGCTGAACGACACCTTGTACTCGCCCTGCGCCGGGGTGGTGATCCACGTCGCCCGCACCGGCCACGCACTGACCGTGCGCGCCGACAACGGCGCCGAGCTGTTGCTGCACCTCGGTCTGGACACGGTGGAGTTGCAAGGCGAAGGGTTCTCGATGCTGGTCAAGGAAGGCGCGCGGGTCAGCAATGGCCAGCCGCTGCTGCGCTATGACCTGGACAAGGTCGGCCGCCAGTGCAAAAGCCTGGTCAGCCTGCTGATCCTGACCAACAGCCAGGATTTCCAGGCGCGCCCCATCACCCTGAAAACGGTGAAGGTGGGCGAACCGCTGCTGCACATCGTCGCTCGTCATACTGCCGCGGCGAACACAGAAGAACTCGGCGGCCCGAAAGTTCACGGTCACGTGCAGGTCGCCCATCGCGGCGGGCTGCATGCACGCCCGGCGGCGTTGATCCGCCAGACGGCGCAAGGTTTCAAGAGCCAGTCACAGCTGCATTTCGCCGGCAAGTCGGCGTCGTGCAACAGCCTCATCGGTTTGATGGGCCTGGCGATTGGCGAGCAGGACGAAGTGCAGGTCAGTTGCCAGGGGCCGGACGCACAGGCTGCGTTGCAAGCCTTGCTCACCGCGTTGGCCACCGCCCTGCCCGAAGATCATCACGCTGCTGCACCGGTAGCCGCCACCCCACGCAACCGCCCGGCCGAGGCTGGCGTGTTGCACGGTGTTTGCGCCGCACCGGGTCTGGTCGGCGGGCCGCTGTTTCGCTTGAACGCGATCAGCCTGCCGGCGGACAGCGGCAATCATCAGCCCGAGCAACAATTGCAGATCCTCGACACCGCGCTGAACCAGGTTCGCAGCGAAATCGACGGCACCCTCGCCCAGGCGAAAAAACACCGTAATGCCGACGAAGAAGCCATCTTCGCCGCGCATCTGGCCTTGCTGGAAGACCCGGCACTGCTCGACGCCGCCCAGCAATCGATTGAAACCGGCACGGCGGCGACTCACGCCTGGAGCCAGTCCATCGACGCGCAATGCGAGGTGCTGCAAAACACCGGCAGCGCGCTGCTGGCCGAACGCGCCAACGATCTGCGCGACCTCAAGCAACGGGTGCTGCGCGCACTGCTCGGCGAAGCCTGGCATTACGAAGTGCCAGCCGGCGCCATCGTCGCCGCCCACGAACTGACGCCGTCGGACCTGCTGCAACTGAGCGCGCAAGGTGTCGCCGGGTTGTGCATGGCCGAAGGTGGCGCGACTTCCCACGTGGCGATTCTGGCCCGGGGCAAAGGCCTGCCGTGCATGGTCGCACTGGGCTCGGCGCTGCTGGATCGAGCACAAGGCCAATCGGTGGTCCTCGACGCCGACGGTGGTCGCCTCGAACTGACGCCGAATGCCGAGCGTCTGGCCGAAGTCCGCCAGGCGCAGATCGACCGCCAACAACGGCGCGATGCCCAGCAGGCCCAGGCCCATCTGCCAGCCGAAACCCGCAATGGCGTGGCCATCGAAGTGGTCGCCAACGTCGCCTCCAGCCATGAAGCGGCGGACGCGTTTGCCAATGGCGCCGACGGCGTCGGCCTGTTGCGCACCGAGTTCCTGTTCGTCGATCGCCACACTGCGCCGGACGTCGAAGAGCAACGCGCCGCCTATCAAGCCGTGATCGATGCCATGGGCGACAAGTCGGTGATCATCCGCACCATCGACGTCGGTGGCGACAAACAACTCGACTACCTGCCACTGCCCGTGGAAGCCAACCCGGTACTCGGCCTACGCGGCATTCGCCTGGCCCAGGCCCGCCCGGAAATCCTCGATCAGCAACTGCGTGCGCTACTGCAAGTCAGCCCGTTGCAGCGCTGCCGGATCCTGTTACCGATGGTCACCGAGGTCGACGAACTGCTGCACATCCGCCAGCGGGTCGATGCGCTGTGCCTGGAACTGGGCATCAATCAACGTCCGGAAATCGGCGTGATGATCGAAGTCCCGGCCGCCGCCCTGCAAGCCGAACAACTGGCCGAACACGCGGACTTCCTGTCCATCGGCACCAACGACCTGTCGCAATACACCCTGGCCATGGACCGCGACCACGCCGGCCTCGCCGCACGGGTCGATGCCCTGCACCCGGCGCTGCTGCGCCTGATCGCCATGACCTGCGAAGGCGCGGCGGTGCATAAACGCTGGGTCGGCGTGTGCGGCGCCCTGGCTTCCGATCCGCTGGCGACGCCGGTGTTGATCGGCCTGGGCGTGACCGAACTGTCGGTGAGCCCGGTACAGATCGGCGAAATCAAGGATCGCGTGCGCCAGCTGCACGAAGCCGAATGCCAACGCCTCGCCCGGGATCTGCTCAAGCTGAGCAGCGCCGCCGCGGTGCGTCATGCCTGTCATCAACATTGGCCTCTGCGCTAACAAAAACAACAAGGACAAACGCCATGTACCAACTCTTCATCGAAGGCCTGCAACGCCTCGGCCGGGCACTGATGCTGCCGATCGCGATCCTGCCGATCGCCGGCCTGCTGCTGCGCCTGGGCGACACCGACCTCCTGAACATCGCGATCATCCACGACGCCGGTCAGGTGATCTTCGCCAACCTGGCGATGATCTTCGCCATCGGCATCGCCGTCGGTTTCGCCCGTGACAACAACGGCACCGCCGGCCTCGCCGGTGTGATCGGTTACCTGGTGATGATCTCCACCCTCAAGGTGCTCGATGCGAGCATCAACATGGGTATGCTCGCCGGTATCGTCAGCGGCCTGATGGCCGGCGCGCTGTACAACCGCTTTAAGGACATCAAGCTGCCGGAGTACCTGGCGTTCTTCGGCGGCCGGCGTTTTGTTCCCATCGTCACCGGTTTCAGCGCGGTCGGCCTGGGCGTGCTGTTCGGCTACATCTGGCCGCCGATCCAGCACGGCATCAACAGTTTCGGCACCTTGCTGATGGAAAGTGGCAGCTTCGGCGCCTTCGTCTTCGGCGTGTTCAACCGCCTGCTGATCGTCACCGGCCTGCACCACATCCTCAACAACATGGCGTGGTTCGTGTTTGGCAACTTCACCGACCCGACCACGGGCGCGCTGGTCACCGGCGACCTGTCCCGCTACTTCGCCGGCGACCCGAAAGGCGGCCAGTTCATGACCGGCATGTTCCCGGTCATGATCTTCGGACTCCCCGCCGCCTGCCTGGCGATGTACCGCAACGCCCTGCCGGAGCGACGCAAAGTCATGGGCGGGATCTTCCTGTCGATGGCCCTGACCGCCTTCCTCACTGGCGTCACCGAGCCCATCGAATTCGCCTTCATGTTCCTCGCACCATTGCTGTTTCTGCTGCATGCGCTGCTGACCGGATTGTCGATGGCAATCACCAACGCACTGAACATCCACCTGGGCTTCACCTTCTCCGGCGGCTTCATCGACATGGTGCTGGGTTGGGGACGCTCGACCAACGGCTGGCTGGTGGTGCCAGTGGGCTTGGCGTATGCCGTCATCTACTACGCGGTGTTCGACTTCTGCATCCGCCGCTTCAACCTGAAAACCCCGGGCCGCGAAGACGTCGCCACCGCCGACAAAGCGGTCCTGACCGAAAACGAACGCGCCGGGGCTTACATCAAGGCACTTGGTGGTGCGGAGAATCTGGTTACGGTTGGCGCGTGCACTACGCGACTGCGACTGGAAATGGTCGATCGCAACAAAGCCTCCGATGCGGACTTGAAAGCACTGGGCGCGATGGCCGTGGTACGTCCGGGCAAGGGGGGCAGTTTGCAGGTTGTTGTGGGGCCGATGGCCGACAGCATTGCCGACGAAATCCGCCTGGCAATGCCCGCATTGGGCCGAGCCGCAGCGACTACTTCTCCTGTCGCCGTCGTCGAAACCAGCGAACCCATCGCAGTCTCCACACCCCAGGCCCAACAATGGCTGACCGCCTTGGGCGGCAGCGACAACGTGCTGCAACTCGACTGCATCGCCATGAGCCGGATCCGCCTGCAACTGGCCGATGGCAAGGCGCTGTCGGAAAGCCGATTGAAAGAGCTTGGATGTCTGGGTGTGAGCGCGCTGGAAGATGGCGTGTGGCACTTGCTGGTGGGCGAGCGGGCGCAGAGCTTGAGTGCGGCGCTGGAGGGGTTGGTTAATCGGAGTGAGGTGAGTGCCAAGGTCTGATGGTTGCCATCAAGTTTTGACTTGAAGCGATTACAAACAGGAAACCCGGCCTAAGCCGGGTTTCCTGTTTATGCGCATTAACCTCAAGAGAGCTTTCCTCGCTGCTCTGCCTCGTAATGCCGGGTCTGTAATGGCATGAGAGTCTGAACTTTCAAACCCAGACTTTCTTTCAATCCCCAAGCGACAGCCAACTCGTCACGACGATTGCGTAAAGAAACCGCTTTTTGAGGCGTCACCTTCTGCTTGGGTGTTGAATGGGTAAAAAGCTCAAGCGCGTGAAGAGTTTCCATTACGCGGTTATCCGATACGCAAGCAAAACGAGTGAATCGCTCAAGCAGATAAGCCGCCCGACGGCGCTCGGTTTCATCGCAATGAAACGTGAGGAAGGTTTTGACCTCATTCTCAAGATTCGACTCTGAATACCAGACTTCTTTGGCCGCATTCACCAACGCTACGCCATCAGCCTGATCCAGAGGACTTCTGACCAAAGTGTCCAATGCGGATGAAAGGACGTGATCGTCAAATGACTTCAACATCTGATTCCTCCAGGTAGTCACTTCGTGCTGTTGTAAGTAGAGCTGACAGGCCATTTGAGACACCCCGACCACAATAGGACCGGGACTTCCGAGGGGCAACCTGAAAAGCCTATGGGAAGTCTCGGTAAATCCTCCACATCTTTAAACATTCGAAAATGGAACGCGGAGCGTCCCGGGCGGCATTCCCACGCAAAACGTGGGAAAGATCAAAAGGAGCCCGCATTCGCTTCCCGCTTCTCACCACTCAACACAATGAGCGTTAGCTCGAGTAAAGCTTTTGACGTGCCGGCCCCATCGGAAGGCTGAGTGGAGGGATTTATCCGGGGGTGGGAGCGCAGCGACCGTGCGGCGCAGCCGCATGCATCGAGAGGAGGTGCAGCGAAGCAAACCGTAGGCGATGCCCCCGGATGAATCCCGGAACGAAGGAACACCGAGCCAAAGCGAGGTGCCGAACGCAGGGGCCCAGACCTTTGGTTACTTTGGGGCGTTTGCCAAAGTGACCCGCCGTAAGGGCGGAACCATAAGCCGCCGCACCCGAAGAAACGGATATTCACTCAACCCAAACCCCAAACAACAAAAAACCCGCTGAAATCACTCTCAGCGGGTTTCCCGTTTCAGCAGCCAAGGAAGATCAAAAATCCTCCAACCGCCACACTTCATAAGCCGGCGTCTCGTAGGGATGGCTCAACTTAAGAGCCGCCACTACCGAGCGAATCAACTCATCGCCAACAACAAGCTCAACCTTCCACTCCTCGACCCGCTCAACCCGCCCCGCCTCACCGATGAACGGCTGACTGCCGTCCAGAGGCCGAAACTGACCAGATCCAAGCACCTGCCACGCACAGTGGTCATAATCACCGATCCGCCCACCACCGGCAGCGAACACAGCATCCTTGACCACCTCGACATGACTGTCGGGAACAAAAAAAGCGAGCTTGTACACAGCGCTTAGTTCACCCACACACGAGCATTACGGAACATACGCATCCAAGGAGCGTCTTCGTTCCAGTCTTCCGAACGCCACGAGTTCTGCACGGCACGGAACACACGCTCCGGGTGCGGCATCATGATCGTCACGCGACCGTCGCGGCTGGTGAGACCGGTGATCCCGCGCGGCGAACCGTTCGGGTTGGCCGGGTAGGCTTCGGTGACCTTGCCGTGGTTGTCGACGAAACGCATCGCCACGCAACCCGACAGATCGGCTTCGAGCAGTGCCTCTTCGCTTTCGAATTCGGCATGACCTTCGCCGTGAGCGATGGCGATCGGCATGCGCGAACCGGCCATGCCCTGCAGGAAGATCGAGTTCGACTCCTGAACCTGGACCATCGCCACACGCGCTTCGAACTGCTCGGAGCGGTTGCGCACGAAGTGCGGCCAGAACTCGCTGCCCGGGATCAGCTCGTGCAGGTTGGACATCATCTGGCAACCGTTGCACACGCCGAGGGTGAAGCTGTCGTTACGCTCGAAGAAGCCCTGGAACGCATCGCGCGCACGGCTGTTGAACAGTGCGGACTTGGCCCAGCCTTCACCGGCGCCGAGAACGTCGCCGTAGGAGAAACCACCGCAGGCCACCAGACCTTTGAACTCGTTCAGGTCGACACGGCCGGCCAGAATATCGCTCATGTGCACGTCGATCGCGTTGAAACCGGCGCGGTCGAACGCTGCCGCCATTTCCACCTGACCGTTGACGCCCTGCTCACGCAGCACGGCAACCTGTGGGCGGATACCTTTCTTGATGTAAGGCGCGGCGATGTCCTGGTTGACGTCGTAGCTCAGCTTGACGCTCAGGCCCGGGTTGTCTTCTTCCAGCAGCGCATCGAACTCTTGCTCGGCGCAGTCGGCGTTGTCGCGCAGACGCTGGATCTGGTAGCTGGTCTCGGCCCACTGACGTTGCAGCAGACGACGCTGGCCTTCGAACACGGTGTCACCGTTGAAGGTGATGTTGATCTGGCCGTTGTTGATCGGCTGACCGATCACCGAAACGCAGTCGCCCAGACCGGCCGCGCTGAATTGCGCGAGGATGTCCGGGGTGGCGTCCTGGCGAACCTGGATCACGGCACCCAGTTCTTCGTTGAACAGGATGGCAGCGATTTCAGCGGAGCTTTCGGCAACGCTGTCGAGGTTCAGGCTCAGACCGCAGTGGCCGGCGAAGGCCATTTCCACCACGGAGGTCAGCAGACCACCGTCGGAACGGTCGTGGTAAGCCAGCAGGTGGCCGTCGGCGTTGAGGCCCTGGATCACGGCGAAGAACGCTTTCAGGTCTTCGGCGTCGTCGACGTCGGGAGCCTGCTTGCCGAGCTTGCCGTGAACCTGCGCCAGGATCGAGGCGCCCATGCGGTTCTGGCCGCGACCGAGGTCGATCAAGATCAGGTCGGTGGTGCCCTTGTCCATACGCAGTTCCGGGGTCAGGGTCTGACGGATGTCAGCCACTGGCGCGAAACCGGTCACGATCAGGGACATCGGCGAGGTGACGGTCTTGTCTTCGCCGTTGTCGTTCCAGCGGGTGGCCATGGACATCGAGTCCTTGCCGACCGGAATGGTGATGCCCAGCTCAGGGCACAGTTCCATGCCGACCGCTTTCACGGTGTCGTACAGACGCGCGTCTTCGCCCGGGTGGCCGGCAGCGGACATCCAGTTCGCCGACAGTTTGATGTCGGAGAGCTTGTTGATGCGCGAAGCGGCAATGTTGGTCAGGGTTTCGCCGATGGCCATGCGGCCCGACGCCGGAGCGTCCAGCAGCGCCAGCGGAGTGCGCTCGCCCATCGCCATCGCTTCACCGGTGTAGACGTCGAAACTGGTGGCGGTGACGGCAACGTCGGCCACCGGAACCTGCCATGGGCCGACCATCTGGTCACGGGCCACGAGACCGGTGATGGTGCGGTCGCCGATGGTGATCAGGAAGCTTTTGCTCGCCACGGCCGGGTGATGCAGAACGCGTTCGATGCTTTCGCCGATGTCAAGGCTCGACGGATCGAAGTCATCGCCCAGCTCGGCTTCGCGAACCACCGAACGGTGCATGCGCGGGGCCTTGCCCAGCAACACTTCCAGTGGCATGTCCACCGGGTTGTTGCCGAAGTGGCTGTCGGTCACGGTCAGTTGCGGCTCGGCGGTGGCTTCACCGACGACGGCGAACGGGCAACGCTCACGTTCGCAGATCGCCTTGAAGCGCTCGAAGTCGGCCGGGCCGACTGCCAGAACATAACGTTCCTGAGATTCGTTGGACCAGATTTCGTGCGGGGCCATGCCCGGCTCGTCGTTTGGAATATTGCGCAGTTCGAAACGGCCACCGCGGTCGCCGTCGTTGACCAGTTCCGGGAAGGCGTTGGACAGACCGCCCGCACCCACGTCGTGAATGAAGCTGATCGGGTTTTTGTCACCCAGCTGCCAGCAACGGTCGATGACTTCCTGGCAGCGACGCTCCATTTCAGGGTTTTCACGCTGAACGGAAGCGAAGTCCAGATCCGCCGAACTGGTGCCGGTGGCCATGGAGGAAGCAGCGCCGCCGCCCAGACCGATCAGCATCGCCGGGCCGCCGAGGACGATCAGCTTGGAGCCGACCAGAATCTCGCCTTTCTTGACGTGCTCTTCACGGATGTTGCCCATGCCGCCAGCGAGCATGATCGGCTTGTGGTAACCGCGAACTTCATCACCGTGCGGGGTGGTGATCGACTGTTCGAAGGTACGGAAGTAACCGGTCAGGGCCGGACGGCCGAATTCGTTGTTGAACGCAGCACCGCCCAGCGGGCCTTCGATCATGATGTCCAGCGCGTTGACGATGCGCTCAGGCTTGCCGTACGGCACTTCCCACGGCTGTTCGAAGCCCGGGATCTGCAGGTTCGACACGGTGAAACCGGTCAGGCCGGCTTTCGGCTTGGCGCCACGACCGGTTGCACCTTCGTCGCGGATCTCGCCGCCGGAACCGGTGGACGCGCCCGGGAATGGAGCGATCGCGGTCGGGTGGTTGTGGGTTTCAACCTTCATCAGGATGTGCACCGGCTCCTGCACCGCGCCGTACTGGCGGGTTTCCGGATCCGGGAAGAAGCGGCCGGCGACGTTACCGACGATCACCGAAGCGTTGTCCTTGTACGCGGACAGCACGCCTTCGCTGTGCATCTGATAGGTGTTCTTGATCATGCCGAACAGGCTTTTTTCCTGGCTCTCGCCGTCAATATCCCAACTGGCGTTGAAGATCTTGTGGCGGCAGTGCTCGGAGTTGGCCTGGGCGAACATCATCAGTTCGATGTCGTGCGGGTTGCGCTTGAGACCGTTGAAAGCGTTGACCAGATAATCGATCTCGTCTTCGGCCAGGGCCAGGCCCAGTTCGACGTTGGCTTTTTCCAGCGCGGCGCGACCACCGCCGAGGATGTCGATGGCGGTCAGCGGCTTCGGTTCGGCGTGGCTGAACAGACCGGCGGCCTGCTCGAGGTTGGCCAGAACGATCTGAGTCATGCGGTCATGCAGTACGTCTGCAATCTGTTGCGCTTGGGCTTCGCTGAACTGGCCGGTCACGTAGAACGCGATGCCGCGCTCCAGACGCTGGATCTTGCTCAGGCCGCAGTTGCGGGCGATGTCGCTGGCCTTGCTCGACCATGGCGAGATGGTGCCGAAACGCGGCAACACCAGGAACAGACGACCGGTCGGCTCTTGAACCGGAACGCTTGGACCGTACTTCAGAAGGCGCGCAAGCACCTGCTGTTCGTCGCCGGTCAGGACGCCGGTGACTTCGGCGAAGTGAGCGAATTCAGCATACAAGCCACTGACAGCCGGAACCTTCTGGCTCAGTTGCTCAAGGAGTTTGCTGTGGCGAAAGGCAGAAAGGGCAGGAGCGCCGCGCAGGATCAACATCTTCGGGACAGCCTCGGGAAGGGGTGTGCTTTGAGGCCGTGCATTCTAGCCTAAACCGCCCTCAACATCACCCGAAACGCTACGCACGGTTACACCCGGATGTCGAGTGGTGTTCCTGCCTTGAGGGTCAAATTTATGGAGTGTTGGAACGCGGGTTATTTTTTCTGTCACAAAATGCCTTTCGGGCCCGTTCCTGCGGGGTTTCGCGCGGTTTTGTGATCCCTAGCAGACAACCCCGCAACTGTCGAGATATGGCGCCCGTTGTCCTTTGCGTATACTGCGCACATGTTTTCCCCAACGGCTTTGCGTCCGCGGTACGCCAAATGGCTGATCGCTACCGGACTCTTCCTGATGCTCAGTGGCTGTGTTGATAAACCCAACACACTCGAGCGCGTAAAGGAGGATGGCGTGCTGCGGGTGGTCACCCGAAACAGCCCCGCCACCTACTTTCAGGATCGCAGCGGTGAAACCGGCTTCGAATACGAGCTGGTGAAGCGCTTCGCCGACGATTTGGGGGTCGAGCTGAAGATCGAAACCGCCGACAATCTCGACGATCTCTTTGACCAGATCGGCAAACCCAACGGCCCGGTACTGGCGGCCGCCGGTCTGGTCAGCAGCGAACAGCGCAAGAAACAGGTGCGCTTCTCTCGCTCTTACCTCGAAGTCACCCCGCAGATCATCTATCGCAACGGCCAGTCACGCCCCACCGACGCCGGCGATCTGGTGGGCAAGAAAATCATGGTGCTCAAGGGCAGCACCCACGCCGAACAACTGGCGGAGCTGAAACAGAAATATCCTGGCATCCAGTACGAAGAATCCGACGCCGTTGAAGTGGTCGACCTGCTGCGGATGGTCGATGAAGGTCAGATCGACCTGACCCTCGTCGATTCCAACGAAGTGGCGATGAACCAGGTGTACTTCACCAACATCCGCGTTGCCTTCGACCTCGGCGACGCGCGCAGCCAGAGCTGGGCCGTGGCGGCTGGCGAAGACAACAGCCTGCTCAACGAGATCAACAGTTATCTGGACAAGGTGCAGAAGAACGGCACCCTGCAACGCCTGAAAGACCGTTATTACGGCCACGTCGACGTCCTCGGCTACATGGGCGCCACCACCTTTGCCCAGCATTTGCAGCAACGGCTGCCCAAATACGAACAGCACTTCAAGGCCTACGCCAAGAAAGAGAAAGTCGACTGGCGCCTGCTGGCGGCCATCGGTTATCAGGAATCGCTGTGGCAACCTGCGGTCACCTCGAAGACCGGCGTGCGCGGCCTGATGATGCTGACCCAGAACACCGCTCAGGCCATGGGCGTGTCCAACCGGCTCGATCCGAAGCAGAGCATCATGGGCGGCGCCAAGTACCTGGCCTACATGAAGGATCAGCTCGACGAGTCGATCCAGGAGCCGGATCGCACCTGGTTTGCCCTGGCGGCCTACAACGTCGGCAGCGGTCATCTGGATGACGCACGCAAACTGGCGGCCAAGGAAGGGTTGAACCCGGACAAGTGGCTGGATGTGAAAAAGATCCTGCCGCGCCTTTCGCAAAAGCAGTGGTACAGCAAGACACGCTACGGCTACGCCCGAGGCGGCGAGCCGGTGCATTTCGTGGCGAACATCCGCCGCTACTACGACATCCTGACCTGGGTGACCCAGCCGCAGCTTGAAGGCGATCAGGTGGCCGAGGGCAATCTGCATGTGCCGGGGATCGACAAGTCGAAACCCGCTCAAGAGCCCGCTCCGCTTTAATCATCACCAAGAACCCTAAGTGGGAGCGAGCCTGCTCGCGAATGCGTAGTGTCAGTCAACAAATTCTTTGGCTGATACACCGCTATCGCGAGCAAGCTCGCTCCCACAGGGGATATGTTGAGGCTTAGTGCTTGGCGGCGGCCAGGATCAGCGCTTTCATTTCAGAGACAGCAGACTTGAAGCCTACGAACAACGCATGCGCCACCAGCGCATGGCCGATGTTCAGCTCGTTGATGCCCTTGATCGCGGCAACCGCCTCGACGTTGTGATAGTGCAGGCCATGGCCGGCATTGACGATCAGGCCCTGGGCCAGACCGAAGGCCACGCCGTCCGCCACACGCTTGAGCTCTTCAGCCACTTCGGTCGGCGTTTCGGCATCGGCGTAACGCCCTGTGTGCAGTTCGATGGCCGGTGCGCCGACACGCTTCGACGCAGCGATCTGCCGCTCGTCGGCGTCGATGAACAGCGATACCTCGCTGCCGATCTTCGACAGACGCTCAACCGCCGCCCTGATCCGCTCCTCCTGCCCCGCCACATCCAGACCGCCTTCGGTGGTCAGCTCCTGACGGGTTTCCGGCACCAGACAGATGTGCGCCGGACGGATGCGTTCGGCGAACGCCATCATTTCCTCGGTGACGCCCATTTCGAAGTTCATGCGGGTTTGCAGCACATCCTTGAGCAGCAGCACGTCGCGCTCCTGAATATGCCGGCGGTCTTCGCGCAGGTGCACGGTGATGCCGTCGGCGCCCGCCTCTTCCGCGTCCAGCGCAGCCTTGACCGGATCCGGATAGCGCGTGCCACGGGCCTGACGCAGGGTGGCGACGTGGTCGATGTTCACGCCAAGAAGAATGCGATTGCTGGTGGTCACGGATGCGCTCCTGAATGGAAAGATTCGGCGCACAGCATATCAGGGCTTGCGAAACAGCTCTCGACTGACGAGGGGACGACCGCCCAGATGCACGGCCAAGGCTTGGCGCATTAGACGCTTGGCGGCGGACAACGCACCGGGAGCGGACCAGTCGGCTTCAGCCATGGCCAACAGTTCGGTGCCGTTGAACAGACCGGGTTGCAGCAGATAGACCCGCTCGAGTCCGGCATCCACCTGCAAGCGGTAGAGACCGTCCGCAGCGATAGGCTCGTCATTGATGTCAGTGTTCAGGGAAAAACCGTAACCAAGGTCGTCGAGCAGCCGCCATTCGAAGGAACGCAACAGCGGTTCCAGCGGCCGGCCTTCGGCCAATGCGAGCAAGGTCGCGGCGTAATGATCAAACACCGCAGGGTGCGGGTCTTCTGCGGGCAACAGGCGAATCAGCAGTTCATTGAGATACAAGCCACTGAACAGCGCCTCGCCGACCATCCAGGTTGCGTTGCCGACGCTTTCCATGCGCCCGACATTCTTCAACTCACCCTTGCCGCGAAACTCCACTTCCAGCGGCACGAACGGCCGCGCCAGCGTTCCCGCCTTGCCCCGCGCGCTGCGCAACACCGCTCGCAGCCGACCTTGCGGCGTGAGGAAATCCACCAATGCGCTGGTTTCGCGGTAGGCGCGGGAGTGGAGGACGTACGCGGGTTGGGCGGGAGGCGCTTGAGACATGGATTTCTCGTTGAGGGAAACGCGGTTTACTCATCACCCAAAACCAATGTGGGAGCGAGCTTGCTCGCGAAAGCGGTGCAACAGTCAACATCAATGCCGAATGTTACATCGTCTTCGCGAGCAAGCTCGCTCCCACAATGGATCGATGTATTGCTTTACAGGTCGCCGTAACCCAGCGAACGCAGCGCACGCTCGTCGTCGGACCAGCCGCCCTTCACCTTGACCCACAAGTTGAGCATGATCTTGGAGTCGAACAGCAGCTCCATGTCCTTGCGCGCCTCGGTGCCGATGCGCTTGATGCGCTCGCCCTTGTCGCCAATGATGATTTTCTTCTGGCCGTCACGCTCGACGAGGATCAGCGCATGGATGTGCAGCGTCGCACCCTGCTGCTTGAACTCTTCGATTTCCACGGTGATCTGGTACGGCAGCTCGGCGCCGAGCTGGCGCATGATCTTCTCGCGTACCAGTTCGGCGGCGAGGAAACGGCTGCTGCGGTCGGTGATCTGGTCTTCCGGGAAGAAGTGATCGTTCTCCGGCAGATGGTCGGCGATGACCTTTTCCAGCGCGTCGAGGTTGTGCCCGTGTTGCGCCGAGATCGGAATGATCTGCGCGTTCGGCAGCTGTTCCTGCAACCACGACAGGTGCGGCATCAGCTCGGCCTTGTCTTCGATACGGTCGGTCTTGTTCAGCGCGACGATCAGCGGGCCGGTCACGTACTGCACGCGTTCCAGCACCATCTGGTCCTCTTCGGTCCACTTGGTGCGGTCGACCACGAAGATCACCACGTCGACGTCTTTCAACGCCGCCGAAGCGGTCTTGTTCATGTAGCGGTTCAGGGCCTTTTCGCCACCTTTGTGCATGCCGGGGGTGTCGACGTAAATCGCCTGCACGTCACCCTCGGTCTTGATCCCGAGCATGTTGTGGCGAGTGGTCTGCGGCTTGCGCGAAGTGATCGCGAGCTTCTGGCCGAGGATGTGGTTCAGCAGCGTGGACTTGCCCACGTTGGGACGGCCGACGATGGCAACATAGCCACAGCGCGTTGCGTTTGTATCAGTCATTGCCATTCTCCACACCCAGGGCAATCAGAGCTGCGGCGGCCGCTACCTGTTCGGCAATACGACGGCTCACACCCTGACCCCGGCTTTTTTCATTCAATAGGACAACTTCGCACTCGACGAAGAAGGTACGGCAGTGCGGCTCGCCCTGGATATCCACCACTTCATAACGCGGCAGTTCGCAGCCGCGCGATTGCAGGAATTCCTGCAGGCGGGTCTTCGGATCCTTGTTGGTGTCGACCAGCGTCAGACCTTCGAACTCGCCGGCCAGCCAGGCCAGTACGCGCTCGCGGGCGACTTCCATGCCGGCATCGAGGTAGATCGCACCGATCAGTGCTTCCAGGGCGTCGGCCAGAATCGACTCGCGACGGAAACCGCCGCTCTTCAACTCGCCGGAACCCAGACGCAGGTAATCGCCCAGATCGAAACCGCGGGCCAGCACCGCCAGCGTCTCACCTTTTACCAGCCGTGCGCGCAAACGCGACAACTGGCCTTCGCGCGCCAGCGGGAAACGGTCGAACAGGGCTTCGCCGGCAACAAAGTTGAGGATCGCATCGCCGAGGAATTCCAGACGCTCGTTGTTGCGTCCGGCAAAGCTGCGGTGCGTAAGGGCCAGGACCATCAGTTCCTGGTCCTTGAAGGTGTAACCGAGCTGACGCTCGAGACGGCTTAGAGAAACGCTCACGGTTTACCCACGCTGAGTTCGTGGCTGGATTCCACTGCCATCGCCGGGATACGACGCAGGCCTGGGACAATTAACGCTGTGTTCAAAAATGACGTCCTGAATATCGTGGCTTCATGCCCCGGAGCCGGTTGTGCCGACGCCAGAAATGCATTCGGCGCTGTGGTCAACAGCGCCGTGTTTGTTTACTTGATCAGGCCGACCCGCGAGAAGTTCGGCAGGTGGCTGAGTTTCGGTTCCGGCCAGCTCATCCAGACCGCGAAGGCCTTGCCGACGATGTTCTGGTCGGGAACCATGCCCAGCAGATCCTTGGGAATGTTCGGATCATCCCAGTAGCGACTGTCGTTCGAGTTGTCGCGGTTGTCGCCCATCATGAAGTAGTGCCCGGCCGGCACGGTCCAGGTATGGTCCGGCGTGGCGCGGTAGCGGCTCATTTCCTTGCGGATCAGGTGCTCGGCGACGCCGAGTTTTTCCTTGTAGAGTTCCGCGCTGCCAAGGGTGCCCGGCTCGGAGCCGACCAGTTGCTCGGCAATCGACTCGCCATTGACGAACAGACGCTTGTCGGCGGTGTACCGAACGGTGTCGCCCGGCAGGCCGACCACACGCTTGATGTAGTTGACGTTCGGATCGCTCGGATAGCGGAAAACCATCACATCGCCGCGCTGCGGGTCACCGACTTCGATGACCTTCTTGTCGATCACCGGCAAGCGGATCCCGTAGGAAAACTTGTTCACCAGAATGAAGTCGCCGACGTCCAGGGTCGGTTTCATCGAGCCGGACGGAATCTGGAACGGCTCCACCAGGAACGAACGCAGCACCAGCACGATGAACAACACCGGGAAGAACGACTTGCCGTACTCGACCAGCAGCGGTTCCTTGTTCAGCTTCTCGACCACCACCACGTCAGGCTGGCTGACGCTGCCCTGATAGGAGGCAATGGCAGCACGCCGACGCGGTGCCAGGATCAACAGATCGAGCAACGCCAACAGACCGCAGACGAACACGGCAATGACCAGCAACAGCGGGAAATTTAGTGACATAGGACCTGACTATTCCAACCTGAGCACGGCGAGGAAGGCTTCTTGTGGAATTTCCACGTTGCCGACCTGTTTCATGCGTTTCTTACCGGCCTTCTGCTTCTCAAGCAGTTTTTTCTTACGGCTGACGTCGCCGCCGTAGCACTTGGCCAATACGTTCTTTCTGAGTGCCTTGACGGTTGTCCGGGCGACGATCTGACCGCCAATGGCAGCCTGGATGGCCACGTCGAACATCTGACGAGGAATCAGTTCTTTCATCTTCTCGGTCAACTGGCGACCTTTGAAGTGCGAATTGTCACGGTGCACGATCAGCGCCAGAGCGTCGACCTTGTCGCCGTTGATCAGCACGTCCAGTTTCACCAGATTAGCCGATTGGTAGCGATCGAAATGGTAGTCCAGCGAAGCATAGCCGCGGCTGGTGGATTTCAGACGATCGAAGAAGTCCAGGACCACTTCGTTCATCGGCAGGTCGTAGGTCACTTGCACCTGATTGCCGAGGAACAGCATGTCGACCTGCACACCGCGTTTCTCGATGCACAGGGTGATGACGTTGCCCAGGTGCTCCTGCGGTACCAGGATGTTGGCGCGCACGATCGGCTCGCGCATGTCTTCGATTGCAGACACGTCCGGCAGCTTCGACGGGTTGTCGACGTAAATCGTTTCACCGGTTTTCAGCACCAGTTCGAAGATTACCGTCGGCGCCGTGGTGATCAGGTCCAGGTCGTATTCGCGCTCCAGGCGCTCCTGGATGATCTCCATGTGCAGCATGCCGAGGAAGCCGCAACGGAAGCCGAAGCCCAGTGCGTCGGAGCTTTCCGGGGTGTACTGCAGCGACGAGTCGTTCAGGGTCAGTTTCTGCAGCGCTTCGCGGAAGTCCTCGAAGTCGTCGGAGCTGACCGGGAACAGACCGGCGTAAACCTGTGGCTGGATGCGTTTGAAACCTGGCAGCACCGGAACGTCCGGGGTGGAGCTCAGGGTCAGGGTGTCACCGACCGGCGCACCATGAATGTCCTTGATGCTGGCGATGATGAAGCCCACTTCGCCGGCCTTCAGGTCAGCGGTGGCGGTGTGTTTCGGGTTGAACACACCGACGCTGTCGACCAGATGCACCTTGCCGGTGGACTTCACCAGGATCTTGTCGCCCTTCTTCACGCGGCCGTGACGCACACGCACCAGAGAAACAACGCCCAGGTAGTTGTCGAACCAGGAGTCGATGATCAACGCTTGCAGCGGATCTTCGATGTTGCCGGTCGGCGCAGGAATGGTCGCGACCAGACGCTCGAGCACTTCGTCGACCCCCAGGCCGGTCTTGGCGCTGCAAGTGACGGCGTCGGTGGCGTCGATACCGATGATCTTTTCGATCTCGTCCTTCACGCGATCAGGCTCGGCCTGCGGCAGGTCGATCTTGTTCAGGACCGGCATGACCTCGAGGCCCTGCTCGATGGCGGTGTAGCAGTTGGCCACGGACTGGGCTTCAACGCCCTGACCCGCATCGACCACCAGCAACGCACCTTCACAGGCCGCCAGGGAACGGCTGACTTCGTAGGTGAAGTCGACGTGGCCCGGGGTGTCAATGAAGTTCAGCTGGTAGGTGACGCCGTCTTTGGCCTTGTAATAGAGAGTAACGCTGTGGGCCTTGATGGTGATCCCGCGTTCGCGCTCCAGATCCATGGAATCCAGTACCTGGGCTTCCATTTCACGCTCGGCCAGGCCACCGCACATCTGGATGAAACGGTCAGCCAGCGTCGACTTGCCATGGTCAATGTGGGCGATGATGGAGAAATTGCGGATATGACTCAAATCACTCACGGATCAACACTCAAAAAGGCTGCAGGCTTGGCCCGCCGAAAAATAGCCGGGAATTGTACCTGATACACGGCGCAAGCGTCACGTTCGCCTGTCACCCGGATTGCATGCAAAAACGCCCCGGTCTGGCGACCGAGGCGTTTTCAAGGCTAAAGCGATAGTGAAACCTTGTTCATCAACCGGCTCGACGCAACAACCAGACACCCGCCAGCGCACACACGCCAGCCGGCACCAGCACCGCGAACAGCGGCGAGAAGCCGAACACCAGACTGGATGGCCCCAGCAGATCCTGAACGATGCGGAAGGTGAAGCCCACCAGCACACCAGTGAACACCCGCTGACCGAGGGTCACCGAACGCAGCGGACCGAAGATGAAGGAGATCGCCATCAGTACCAGCGCGGCGGTCACCAGCGGCTGCAACACCTTGACCCAAAATGCCAGCCAGTAACGGCCGTTGCTCAGACCCTGATCGGCCAGATAGTGGATATAACCCCACAGGCCGGTGATCGACAGCGATTCCGGCGCCATTACCACAGTGCTCAGCAATTGCGGACTCAGGGACACATCCCAGCGCTCGACCGGCGTATTGACCACTTCAGTGCTGCGCTCGTGGAATTTGGTGGTGGTCACGTCGGTCAGCTGCCAGTGATCGGTGTCGAACTCGGCGCGCTTGGCGAAGCTCGAGCTCAGCAGATGACGCTCCTTGTCGAAGTGATAGCGGGTCACGCCATACAGGCGACCGTTGGGCTGCACGGAGTTGATGTGAATGAACTCCTCGCCCTGACGGTGCCACATGCCGTGCTTGGCGCTTTGCGCATCGCCGCTGCCTTGCGCCAGCGAACGGTTGGCCTGGGCCATGCTCTCGGTGGCCGGGGCAACGTACTCGCCGATCAGCACGCCGGCCAGCATCAGTACCAGCATCGGCTTCATCACCGCCCAGACGATACGCCCGATGGACACACCCGCTGCACGCATCACAGTCAGCTCGCTGCTGCTCGCCAGACTGCCGAGGCCGATCAGGCAACCGATCAGCGCCGCCATCGGCAACATGTCGTACATGCGGCGCGGCGCGGTCAAGAGTACGAAGCTCAGGACATCGACCAGGGTGTAGGTGTCACTGACGTCGCCCATCTCGTCGATGAACGCGAACAAGGTTGCCAGGCCAAGAATGATCGCCAGCACCGCGATGATCGCCATGAACACGCTGCTGCCGATGTAGCGGTCGAGTTTAACCACGGGCCACCTCCAGCGCTGCGCTGCGACGGCTGGCCAGTTTCAGGCGCAGAGGTTCCCAGTACAGCAGGCCGAGACCGATGACCAGGAAGATTGCATGCACCCACCACAAGCCGAGCGCCGGTGGAATCTTGCCTTTCTCGAGGGCGCCGCGGGCGGCAATCAGGATGGTCAGATAAGCCATATAAAGAAGAATCGCCGGCAGCAGCTTGAGGAAACGCCCCTGACGCGGATTGACCCGCGACAGCGGCACCGCCATCAGGGTCACGATGAATACCAGCAACGGCAGCGACAGGCGCCATTGCAGTTCGGTTTTCGAGCGGATGTCATCGCTGCCCACCAGAGACGAGGTCGGCATGGCGTCACGGTCGGTGACTTCCTCGCTGACATCCGGCTTGGGCAGCAGCACGCCGTAGGTTTCGTAGTGAATGGCGCGGTAGTTGGCCTGACCCGGGCTGCCGTCGTAGCGGTAGCCGTTGTCGAGAATCAGGTAGCGGTTGCCGTCGGGACGCACTTCCTGACGGCCCTTTTCCGCCACCAGCACGGAAATTCCGCGATCTTTCTGGTTGGCGCCGAGGTTCTTCTGCGAGATGAACACGCTGCCGAGGTTGACCCGGTCATCGCTCAGGGTTTCGGTGTAGGTCACCCGCGTACCGTCGCGCAGGGCCTGGAAGCGGCCGGGCTCGAGTGTGTCGAATTCGGTCAGGGCGTCCTGCTTGTTCAGCAGCAACTGGAACTGGTTGGCGCCTTGCGGGGCCAGGCTCAGGCTCAGCCACGCAACCACCAGTGCCACCAGGGTGGCCGGGAACAGGGTCATGCGAAACAGACGCTGCTGGCTCATGCCGGTGGCCGAGAGCACGGTCATCTCGCTTTCCAGGTACAACCGGCCGTACGCCAGCAGGATCCCGAGAAACAGGCCCAGCGGCAGGATCAGTTGCAGGAAACCCGGCAGACGGAAGCCCATGATCAGGAACAGCGATCCCGGATCGAGCTGGCCCGCGGCGGCCTGGGCGAGGTATTTGATGAAGCGACCGCTCATGATGATGACCAGCAGCACGGCGCTTACCGCACTCAGGGTCAACAGGACTTCGCGGGACAGATAACGGAAGACGATCAAACCAGACACTCCAGGGTTGTCAGGCTAAGGCGGCCAAACAAGCAAACGTATCGACGGGCCCGCAAGGCAGAGCCGTCGAAAAAAGATGCGGCATTATCCTGTGATTGAGGGCGCCTGTCACTGCACACACTCACGCAAGCATGCAATCCGTTGAAGATCGTACAACCGAGGGTTGTCAGGCGCGGTGAGCGAGGTTCAAACTGCCGCCTCTGTCGCAGGCACTGGCCTGCGCCTCTTCTCTCTATAAGCAGGCGACGGCGGACACCGTCGAACGCCTGCGTGTTGACCATTCATTCAGGGATCCGGACATGGAACTGGTTGTAAAAAGCGTTAGCCCAGAAACGTTGAAAACCGCCACCCTGGTGGTTGCCGTCGGCGAAGGCCGCAAACTCGGCGTCGCCGCCAAACAGGTCGACGAACTGAGCGGTGGCGCCATCAGCGCCGTGCTCAAGCGTGGCGACCTGGCCGGCAAGGTCGGCCAAAGCCTGTTGCTGCACAGCCTGCCGAACCTGAAAGCCGAGCGCGTGCTGCTGGTCGGCGTGGGCAAGGACGAAGAACTGGGCGACCGTCCGTTCCGCAAGATCGTCGCCGGCATCCTCAACACCCTCAAAGGCCTGGCCGGCAGCGACGCCGTACTGGCACTCGATGAAATCATCGTCAAGAACCGCGACAGCTACGGCAAGACCCGCCTGCTGGCCGAAACCCTGGTCGACGGCGAATACACCTTCGACCAGTTCAAGAGCCAGAAAGCCGAACCGCGCGCCCTGAAGAAAATCACCCTGCTGACCATCAAGGCCGCTCAGGCCGAAGTGCAGCGCGCCGTGAACCACGCCACCGCGATTGCCAACGGCATGGCATTCACCCGTAACCTGGGCAACCTGCCACCGAACATCTGCCACCCGACCTTCCTCGGCGAGCAAGCCAAGAACCTCGGCAAAGAGTTCAAGGATCTGAAAGTCGAAGTCCTCGACGAGAAGAAGATCAAGTCCCTGGGCATGGGCTCCTTCTACGCCGTCGGCCAGGGCAGCGCCCAGCCACCGCGCCTGATCGTCATGCAATACAACGGCGGCAAGAAATCCGAGAAGCCGTACGCACTGGTCGGCAAAGGCATCACCTTCGACACCGGCGGCATCAGCCTGAAGCCGGGCGCCGGCATGGACGAGATGAAGTACGACATGGGTGGCGCCGCCAGCGTGTTCGGTACCCTGCGCGCCGTGCTGGAACTGAAACTGCCGATCAATCTGGTGTGCATCCTGGCCTGCGCCGAGAACATGCCGAGCGGCACCGCTTCGCGTCCGGGCGACATCGTCACCACCATGAGCGGCCAGACCGTGGAAATCCTCAACACCGACGCCGAAGGCCGTCTGGTGCTGTGCGACGCCCTGACCTACTCCGAGCGCTTCAAACCGCAAGCGGTGATCGACATCGCCACCCTGACCGGCGCCTGCGTCGTTGCGCTGGGCGCCCACACTTCGGGCCTGCTGGGCAACAACGACGAACTGATCGAGCAACTGCTGAGCGCCGGCAAGGCTGCCGATGACCGCGCCTGGCAACTGCCGCTGTTCGACGAGTACCAGGAGCAACTGGACAGCCCGTTCGCCGACATCGCCAACATCGGCGGTCCGAAAGCCGGCACCATCACTGCTGCCTGCTTCCTGTCGCGCTTCACCAAGAACCTGAACTGGGCGCACCTGGACATCGCAGGCACCGCCTGGACCAGCGGCGGCAAGGACAAGGGCGCAACCGGCCGTCCGGTTCCGCTGCTGACCCAGTACCTGCTGGACCGCGCCAAAGCCTGAAACCGATGACTGCGAGCGGCGCCTCTCTTGAGGGGCGCCGCTTTCAGCTCAGGAACCGCAATGACCAAAGTCGACTTTTATATCCTGCCCAGCGCCGATCCTTCGGCTCGCCTGGACTTTGCCTGCAAGCTCACCGATAAAGCCTGGCGCATGGGCCACCGCATCTACCTGCATTGCAGCGATGCCGCCCAGCGTGATGATCTCGATGCGCGACTGTGGGCGTTCAAGGGCGAAACCTTCGTGCCTCACGGCCCGGCTGAAAGCGAACCGGAAGGTTTGATCGTGTTGGGACTGGGCGAGGACTGTGGCCAACACACGGATCTGCTGGTCAACCTCGACCTGAAAGTCCCGGTTTTCGCCAACAAATTCGCCCGGGTGGCGGAGGTTGTGGTGGAAGATCCGGCGATCCGCACTGCGGCGCGGGAGAGTTTCCGTTTCTACCGCGAACAGGGCTATCCTCTGCAAGACCACCGTTTACAGCGACTCTGAGTACGCCGATGGACACTCCAAAACCGCTGCAAAAACCCGCGCACCTGCTGGATGACCTCGAGTCGATCCGCCAGTTGCTGGGCGATGACAACCTGCAACCACCGCTGTTGACCGACACGGTCGATGATGGCGAACAGGAACAGATTCCGATGTTGTTCGATTCGGTCGACAACACACCGCAAGCCGTCGAAGCTGCACCCGCGCCGACGCATACCCCGCAACCTGCCGCTGCTGTTGTGGATAAGGGCCCCGACGCCCTCCTGCACCTGGACAGCGAACTGCGCGCCGCCGCGCAACTGATCATGCAGGACGTGATCGACGATTTCGCTCCGCACATCGAAACCGAAATCAAACGTCGCCTCGAGGCGCGGATGGAACGGCTTCTCGGCCAGTACGAATAATCCCCCAATCCCTTGTGGGAGCGAGCTTGCTCGCGATGCAGGCACTGCGATCTTTCCTAATATCGCGGCGATGCCATCGCGAGCAAGCTCGCTCCCACATTTAGTTCCACGTCCAGTCGCCACTCGCTCGCCCTGCGCCCCATGCCCCGCTATACTTCCCGGCTTTTCCTGAATAAATGCCAATAGGGTCCCGCCGCGCATGGATAAGACCTACCAGCCGCACGCCATTGAAACTTCCTGGTACAACACCTGGGAGTCCGAGAACTACTTCGCCCCGCAAGGCGCGGGCGACTCCTACACCATCATGATCCCGCCGCCGAACGTCACCGGCAGCCTGCACATGGGTCACGGTTTCAACAACGCGATCATGGACGCCCTGATCCGTTTCCGCCGCATGCAGGGTCGCAACACCCTGTGGCAGCCGGGCACCGACCACGCCGGTATCGCCACGCAGATGCTGGTGGAGCGCCAACTCGAAGCCCAGGGTCAGAACCGCCATGATCTGGGACGCGAAAAATTCCTCGAGAAAGTCTGGGAATGGAAGGATCAATCCGGCGGCAACATCAGCCGTCAGATCCGCCGCCTCGGCTCGTCCGTGGACTGGAGCCGCGAGCGCTTCACCATGGATGACGGCCTCTCGGAAGCCGTTAAAGAAGCCTTCGTGCGCCTGCACGAAGACGGTCTGATCTATCGCGGCAAGCGTCTGGTCAACTGGGACACCAAGCTGCACACGGCGATTTCCGACCTCGAAGTGGAAAACCACGACGAGAAAGGATTTCTGTGGAACCTGAAGTACCCGCTGGCCGATGGCGCGAAAACCGCTGAAGGCAACGATTTCCTGATCGTCGCGACCACCCGTCCGGAAACCATGCTCGGCGACTCCGCCGTCGCGGTGAACCCGAACGACGAGCGCTACAAAGCCCTGATCGGCAAGTTTGTCGAGCTGCCGCTGGTCGGCCGCCGCATCCCGATCATCGCCGACGATTACTGCGATCCTGAATTCGGCACCGGCTGCGTGAAAATCACCCCGGCCCACGATTTCAACGACTACGAAGTCGGCAAGCGTCACAACCTGCCGCTGCTGAACATCTTTGACAAGAACGCCAACGTGCTGCCAGCAGCGCAAGTGTTCAACCTCGACGGCACGCTGAACGACAGCATCGACGGCAAGATTCCGACCGAATACGCCGGCCTCGAGCGTTTCGAAGCGCGCAAGCAGATCGTGGCTGCGTTCGACGCCGCCGGCCTGCTGGTCAGCGTCGACGACCACAACCTGAAAGTGCCGAAAGGCGACCGCTCCGGCACCGTCATCGAGCCTTGGCTGACCGACCAGTGGTACGTGTCCACCAAACCGCTGGCCGAGCCTGCGATTGCCGCCGTAGAAGACGGCCGCATCCAGTTCGTACCGAAGCAGTACGAAAACATGTACTTCTCGTGGATGCGTGACATCCAGGACTGGTGCATCAGCCGTCAGCTGTGGTGGGGCCACCGGATTCCGGCCTGGTATGACGAGTCGGGCAAAGTCTACGTCGGTCGCGATGAAGCCGAAGTGCGCGCCAAGCACAACCTCGGCCCGGACGTTGCGCTGCAACAGGACAACGACGTTCTCGACACCTGGTTCAGTTCGGGCCTGTGGACCTTCTCCACCCTGGGCTGGCCGGAAAAGACCGAGTTCCTGAAGAAATTCCACTCTACCGACGTGCTGGTGACGGGCTTCGACATCATTTTCTTCTGGGTCGCCCGGATGATCATGCTGACCATGCACCTGATCAAGAACGAGGACGGCACACCGCAGGTTCCGTTCAAGACCGTTTATGTGCACGGTCTGGTGCGTGATGGCCAGGGCCAGAAGATGTCCAAGTCCAAGGGCAACGTCCTGGACCCGCTGGACATCATCGACGGTATCGAGCTCGAAACCCTGGTGCAGAAACGCACCTCCGGTCTGATGCAGCCGAAACTGGCGAAGAAGATCGAGAAGCAGACCCGCGACGAGTTCGCCGACGGCATCGCCAGCTACGGCACCGACGCCCTGCGCTTCACCTTCTGCTCGCTGGCGTCCACCGGTCGCGACATCAAGTTCGACATGGGCCGCGTCGAGGGCTACCGCAACTTCTGCAACAAGATCTGGAACGCCGCGCGTTATGTTCTGGACAAGGGCGAAGACTGCGGCCAGAACGGCGAAGCGTACGAGCTGTCGCTGGCAGACCGCTGGATCATCTCGCAACTGCAACGCACCGAAGCCGAAGTGACCCGTCAACTGGATCAGTTCCGTTTCGACCTGGCGGCGCAAGCGCTGTACGAGTTCATCTGGAACCAATATTGCGACTGGTACCTGGAACTGTCCAAGCCAGTGCTGTGGGACGAAAACGCGCCGGTCGAGCGTCAGCGCGGCACCCGCCGCACGCTGGTTCGCGTACTGGAAGTGGCGCTGCGTCTGGCGCATCCGTTCATGCCGTTCATCACTGAAGAAATCTGGCAGCGCATCGCGCCGCTGGCCGGCATTCAGGGCAAGACGATCATGCTGCAAGCGTGGCCGGTGGCCAACGAAGAGCGCATCGATCCGGCGGCCGAAGACGACATCGAATGGCTCAAGGGCCTGATGCTCGGCACGCGCAACATCCGTGGCGAGATGAACATCGGCCCGGGCAAACCGCTGCCGATCTACCTGAAGAACGTCACCGCTGAAGACCAGCGCCGCCTGACCGAGAACGAAGCGCTGCTGAAAAAGCTGGCGCGTCTGGAATCGATCACCGTACTGGCGGCCGGCGAAGAAGCGCCGCTGTCCGCCACCGCGCTGGTTGGCGAGATGGAAGTGCTGGTGCCGATGGCCGGCCTGATCGACAAGAACGCCGAGCTAGCGCGTCTGGACAAGGAAATCCTGCGTCTGCAGGGCGAAGTCCAGCGCGTTGGCGGCAAGCTGTCCAACGCCGGTTTCGTTGACAAGGCCCCGGCCGAAGTCATCGAGAAGGAACGCGCCAAACTGGCCGAAGCCGAACAGGCTCTGGCCAAGCTGGCCGAGCAGCACGCGCGGATTGCCAGCCTGTAACGGCAAATCGCACTGAAAAAGGGAGGCCCGCAACGGCCTCCCTTTTTTGTGCCCGGCACTTTTCCGGCCAACAACTCGGCTCCCTGTGGGACAATGGCCGCCACTTTCAGCCCTACCCGAATCGACCACGCCCATGAACGCCCCACGTACACCGAAACCTGCGCGCAAGAAGCCTGACTCCGCCACCCCGGCCAAGCCCGTGGAACCGCGTAAAGAAGCCAGCCTGCATCCGCGCAATCGCCATCAGGGTCGTTACGACTTCCCGGCGCTGATCAAGACTACGCCGGAACTGGCGAAGTTCGTGATCACCAACCCGTACGGCAAGGAAAGCATCGACTTCGCCAGTCCCGATGCGGTGCGTGTGTTCAACCGGGCGCTGCTCAAGTCGTTCTACGGCATCCAGCATTGGGACATCCCGGCCGATTACCTGTGCCCGCCGGTGCCGGGCCGCGCCGACTACATCCACTTTCTGGCTGACCTGCTGGCCAGCAACAACGACGGCGTGGTTCCACGCGGCGCTATCGTCAACGTGCTGGATATTGGCATGGGTGCCAACTGCGTGTACCCGCTGATCGGTAACAGCGAATATCGCTGGCACTTCCTCGGCTCGGAGATCGATCCGACCGCCGTGGCCGCCGCCAGGGCCATCGTCCAGTCCAACGACCTGAACAAGGTCATCCAGCTGCGCCAACAGGAAAACCGCAAGCACATCCTGATCGGCCTGCTGGAGCCCGGCGAGCGCTTTGACCTGACCATGTGCAACCCGCCGTTCCACGCGTCGATGGAAGAAGCCACCAATGGCAGCGAGCGTAAATGGCGAGCCCTGGGCAAGGCCGACCCGAAACGCAAATTGCCGGTGCTGAACTTCGGCGGTCAGTCGGCTGAACTGTGGTGTGAAGGCGGCGAAGCGCGTTTCGTGACGCAACTGATCGCCGAAAGTGCGAACTTTGCGCACAAGGTGTTGTGGTTCAGCACCCTGGTCTCGAAAGCCTCGAACCTGCCTGCCATCGAAACCGCGCTGAAAAAGGCCGGTGCACTGGAAAGCCAGGTGGTGGAAATGTCCCAGGGGCAGAAGCAGAGCCGGTTCGTTGCCTGGACCTTCCAGACCAAGTCCGAGCAGCAGATCTGGCGGCGCGAACGCTGGGTGCGCAAGTAAGACGTTTTAACCGGGGCGGCGTTTGAGTGCAAAGCGGCCGCCACTACTGCTGAAACACAAACAGCAGGCATAAAAAAACCGTGCCCGGATCACTCCGGCGCACGGTTTTTTTTATCGCTGCGTCTTACTTGTTCACAGCGTCGGTCAGGCCTTTGGCCACAACCAGCTTGATCACTTTCTTGGCAGGGATTTCGATGGCAGCGCCAGTCGATGGGTTACGGCCAGTGCGGGCAGGACGCTCGGTCACTTTCAGCTTGCCGATACCTGGCAAAGTGATTTCGGCACCGTTTTCCAGCTGATCGGCAACGATTTGGCCCAGTTGGTCCAGAGCGGCACGCGCGGTGGTTTTCGGCGCGTCGATAGCTTCAGCGATGTCGGCGATCAGTTGGTCTTTAGTAAGAGCCATGTAGTGTTCCTTCCCTATCAAATTCATATGGATTGCAGAGTGCAGTGTCAGCCATCGAGCCCGATCTTCTGGATCTGGCACCCTCGGCGATAACCACGACGAGTCGGGGTTATAGATGCCGAAATCAAGGTTTGGTTCGACCTGACAAAAGCTGAATGCATGCTTGTCGCGGTGACTTCGCACAAGACCGGGCAAAACTAGCACAGAGACAAGGAAATATCCGCCTCTAGCTAGCCAAATGGTCAGGTTTATTGCGCTAAATCGGTAAATAAATGCATAAGGGCCGTCGGGTGACCCGGATTTGCCCTTCACCCCGCGCCAAATCCAGTGGTTGCGGTACACTGAGCGCTTTTTCGGGGGAGCCCGCCCTCCTCCCTTCCACCAGCCGAGAAGCCTATGCCGATCCGTCATTGCATTGTCCATTTGATCGACAAAAAACCCGACGGCACACCCGCAGTCCTGCACGCCCGTGATTCCGAACTGGCTGAGTCCGCCGCCATCGAGAACATGCTCGCCGACCTCAACGAAAGCTATAACGCCAAACAGGGTAAAGCCTGGGGGTTGTTCCATCCGGAGTCCGGCGCGTTCCCGTTCAGCGGCTGGCTGAAGGAATACATGGAAGGCGGCAAGGACTTCACCGCGTTCAGCAAAGTCGCGGTCGAGCACCTGCAGAAGCTGATGGAAGAGTCGAACCTGTCGGTCGGCGGCCACGTGTTGTTCGCCCACTATCAGCAAGGCATGACCGATTACCTGGCCATCGCCCTGCTGCACCACAGCGAAGGCGTGGCGGTAACCGACCAACTGGACGTGACCCCGTCGCGCCACCTCGACCTCGGCCAACTGCACCTGGCGGCGCGAATCAACGTTTCCGAGTGGCAGAACAACAAGCAGTCCAAGCAATACATCTCGTTCATCAAGGGCAAGAACGGCAAGAAGGTCTCGGAGTACTTCCGCGACTTCATCGGCTGCCAGGAAGGCGTCGACGGCCCGGGCGAGACCCGCACCCTGCTCAAGGCCTTCAGCGACTTCGTCGAGAGCGAAGACCTGCCGGAAGACTCCGCGCGCGAAAAGACCAAAACCCTGGTCGACTACGCCAGCAGCCAGGCCAAACTCGGCGAGCCGATGGGTCTGGAAGAACTCTCGGAGCTGATCGACGAAGAACGCCCGAAGGCCTTCTACGATCACATCCGCAACAAGGATTACGGCCTGTCGCCGGAGATTCCGGCGGATAAACGCACACTCAACCAGTTCCGTCGCTTCACCGGCCGCGCCGAAGGCCTGTCGATCAGTTTCGAAGCGCACCTGCTGGGTTCGAAGATCGAATACGACGAAGAAGCCGGGACGCTGGTCATCAAAGGCCTGCCGACCTCACTCACCGATCAGCTGAAGCGTCGCAACTGATGCTCGGCAATGTGTTGAAAAAGGTTCTGCTGGTTCTGCTGGTAATCGTGGTCTATCAAAACTGGGGCAAGATCGAGCGGGTGTTCAACCCGTCGCAGATGGCGTCGGAACAGGTCCGCGCCAACGCCAATGTCGTGCTGTATGCAACGGACTGGTGTGGCTACTGCAAGCAGACCAAGCGCTTTCTCGATCAGAAAGGCATTCCGTTCAAGGAGTTCGATATCGAGAAAGATGCCGAGGCACGCAAGGCGTATGAAGCGTTGGGCGGACGCGGAATTCCACTGATCGACGTCAATGGCACGCTGATTCGCGGGTTTGATCCGGACGAGATTCTCGCTGCACTGAAATAACAACTGTGGGAGATTCTATGGTTGAGGGGAAACCCTCAACCGGCCTTCGGCTGATATTCGCTTTGCCCCTTCAACAGCGC
>NZ_JAOEJU010000028.1 GCF_025447595.1 Pseudomonas koreensis
GAACTGACACTGGTCGGCGGTGGCAGCTTCATCAAGATCGATGGCGGCGGCGTGACCATGAGCGGGCCGGCGATCAACGTGAACTCGGGCGGTGGGCCGGGGAGTGGCACGGGGGCGGCGCCGTTGATGCCAGGCGTGCTGAAGCAGGCGGATGCCGATAAGGCAGGTGCCGTGCTGACCCCGGCGCAAATCAACACCCTCAAGCGTAATGCGCCGTTTTGTGAAGAGTGTGAAAAATGCAAGGCAGGTGCCTGTGCCATCTAATCGACTGACACCCAAGGATTGGCTGGCACAACAGCCGTTGCAGAAAGACGAACGTCTGTATCTGGTTATCAGCGCCGCGAGCGATGCCGAAGCGCTCAAGGCCTTGTATCAGAGCGAACCGTCCGTGCAGGCCATTCCCGTCTGGGGCGGAACGCCCTACTCCACCTGGCAACCGGTGATGCCATACGTCGCCGAACTCAAGGCCAACTCAGCCTTCCTGCCCTGGATCACCGAAACCGACGCCCTCGACTGGGGCTGGCTGGCGGTCTCCCGCTCGGAGCCCAACGAAGTTTTCGAACACCTGCGCAGTTTGACCCAAGTGAAGATGCCGGACGGGACCGAAGTGTTTTTCCGGTTCTGGGATGGGCGGCATATCTATCCGATTCTTGATGGGCTGGGTGAGACGGCTGGGGAAGTGTTGCCGGTGTTTGAGCGGTATCTGATTAATGGGCGGAGCCTGGAAGTCGGGCCGAGGGTGGTGCCGAAGGCGAGGGATTGGCCGTGGTGGGAGGTGCCGAAAGACCTGCTGGACAGCTTGATGGCCGAAAATCCGTCGACCGTGATCGGCAACATGATGCAGTGGCTGCTGGACGAACATGCCGACCTGTACTTCTCGTTCCCGGAATCGAACCTGCAAAAGAAAGTGGCGCGCTTCGTAAAACGCACGCCACTCACGGAAGAAAATTTTACCGGCCTGCTGAAGGCCCATCTGGAAAGTGAGGTAGATGTATGAGCCTGGGCGAAACTTTTATTTATCTCACCGAGAAACAACCAGACCCCAAAAAAATAATTGCCGAGTTCAAAAGCTGCCTTTCAGATTATCGTTCCAAGGCCAGATACTTACCTGGCCTTGACCTGGAGCAACAGTTTCAGGTCGGTGACGAGGTATTAAAACCTGCACCTAAAGACAGTAAAGAAAGGGCCGTAAACTATGCAACCTGTCCTGAAAATGGAAAGCTAACGCTCATTCATAGCTTCGAGTCCGCAAGGTTTGTTCCGATTGGAAACACACCAGTCGAGCTAGTACCCGTCGATAAAGAAAACAAACCGATGGGGGACGCCCTAAAGAAGAAAATCGGCCCTAGCGGAATTGAGATTATTTCCGACCTCACGCCACACCAACGGTATCGGGTCTCCTTCTTTCCGAATCCGACTCCTGCTGACCTCGAACGCCTGTTCAAATCCTATGATGGCGTTATGGGTGATTTGACCAAATGGCTTGAAAGTGAGTGGAGCACAACATGCCTGCCCCTCTGGAAAGAGCACAGCAACGCATCCTTGTCAGAAAAACTCTGGCAGAAAATGCAAGCAGACTGGGATGGTTTCTGGAGCTTCATAATGAGCATTTGGGGCGACATCAAGTCGCTCTACGAGTTGGTTACCAACCCTCGAAAAAACTATGAAAAGCTCAAGAAGTACTTCACCGAAGAGGCAATCAAAAAGATATATAACTCATCGAAGGAGTCACTACGAACCGCATTCTTGATTGCATGTGATGAGCCACTTCTATGGGTTTATATCTCTGCGGTATGGGCCTGGGTCACTATGCTGCCACCGCAAACGCGGGCACAAGTTGTCGCCAGACTCAAAACTGAAATTGTTTATATTATTCTCGGGATTATCTTCACTGCCGGCCTTGGTGTTGCATTACGTGCTGGCGCCAAAACTGTCACATCAACGTTGCAGGCTGAAAAAGCTCTCAAACTGGTAGAGAAGCTCACAGCCAAGCTGATTGAAATCAGCCGCATTCGCTCAAAAGCACACGCGGAGGCGGCCGCACCGTTGAGGCTTTCCGGCGTTGGAGTGACCAACTCAAGCAGAAAAGTCGCGGCAGAGATCGCACCTCACACGCCCGCCCAATCGGCCGTTCAGCCCAAACATCCCACACCGGCTGCGGGTGCCAAGGTTGAACCGGACTCTCAGATCCACACGCGACGCAAGACTCAGAACGAAACGCGTCTGGAACAAAAAGAGTCTATTCAAAACGCTCCGGAACAATCAAAGAACCCGGCGGACAAGCCCAGCGAATGTGCAGCCAATACCTGCAAGAACGGTGATCCGGTATCCATGGTGACCGGTGAAGAGTTGCTGACACTCACCGATGGCAAATTGGCTGGCCTGCTGCCCTTCGAATGGACGCGCCTGTACCGTAGCAGTGCAGTCGAAATAGACAGTCGTCTGGGTCATGGCTGGAGTCATTCGCTCTCCCACAGCTTGCAACTCGATGATGAGGGCGTGCTGTGGACTGACAATGAAAACCGCCAGACACGCTTCCCGATACCAACCGCACAACGTCCGGCCATTACTAACAGCCTGGCTCAGGCGGCAATCTTCCTGGGTGATGCACCCGGCGAGTTGATCCTGACTCAAGCCGGATCGAGCTCACGCTTCTATCACTTCCGTGCTGGACGCTTGATAACGATCAGCGATGCCTACGACAACCAGTTACACATCAGCTATGACTTGGTGGACCGCGTCCAGCGTATCGATAACGGCGCGGGTCGCTCCTTGCTGCTACGTTACGACAACCGACACATCGTCGCATTGGACTACCAACAACAGCGTCCTGAGTACAACGAGCGGGGCGAACGCCAGGATCCATGGTTGACCATTCAGACGCTGGTCAGCTATCGCTACAACACGCAGAACCAACTGGTATCCGCGACCAATGCCGCCGGCGAAACCGAGCATTACCGCTACAACGACCAGCACGTCATCCTTGAGCGGCAATTGGCGGGTGGCGCCAGCTTCTTTTGGGAATGGGAGCACGAGGGCAAGCATTCTCGTTGTGTCCGCCATTGGGCGAACTACTCGTCACTCGAAACACGTTACGAGTGGGACGATAAAGGTTCAGTCACCGTCTATAACGCCGATGGCAGCGAGCAAATCTATGTGCATGACGACAATGCACGCCTGGTCAGCGAAACTGCACCCGATGGCGGTGAAACACAGAAGGCCTATGACGATGAAGGGCGACTAGTTGCGATTAAGGACCCACTGGGTGCGGTCATTGAGTATCAATACAGTGAAGCCGGCCGTCTGATAGCGGTAATTCCTCCAGAAGGCGAACCCACTCAGTACAACTACTTCAATGGCCAACTCATCGACGTCCAACGAGGTAATGCACGTTGGCAATACAGCCGTAACCGTCAAGGCGACATCACCCAGCAAATCGACCCACAGGGCAACGAAACCCGCTACAACTACGACGGTCAGGGCCGGCTGCTGGAAATTCATCACCCTGATGGCAGTCGCCATCAACTGGGCTGGAACAATCTCGGTCAATTGTTGGAGGAACGTCTTCCGGACGGTGGTCAGCGCAAGTATCGCTACGATGCACTTGGACGGCAGATCACCCGCCAGGACGAATTCGGCGCCATCACCCATTACCAATGGGACGCCGTCGACCGCCTGACTCAGGTCACCCTCCCCGGCGGCGCCACCCGTGCTTTCACTTACAACCCGTACGGACGCGTCACCGCCGAGCGCGATGAGCTCGGCCGCATCACCCGCTACGAATACGCCGACAACCTGCATCTGGTCAGCCGCCGCATCAATTCCGACGGCAGCCAATTGCGCTATCGCTACGACAACGCCGGTCTGCTACTCACTGAAATCGAAAACGAACGCGGCGAGCACTACAAGCTCGACTACTACGCCAACGGCCTGATCCAGCAGGAAACCGGTTTCGACGGCCGCCGCACCGCGTACGAATACGACCTCAACGGCCAGTTGCTGAAGAAAACCGAATTCGGCGACGACGGCAGCGAACTGATCACCGAATATCAGCGTGATGCTGCCGGGCGGCTGCTGGTGAAAACCCTCGCCGATGGCGAAGAAATTCACTACAGCTACGATGCCCTTGGCCGTTTGGTGAATGTCGACGACGGTCACTGGCCGCTGGCCTACGAATACGACGTGCAGGATCGCCTGATCACCGAACACCAGGGTTGGGGCACCACACGTTACGAATACGACAGCGTCGGGCAACTGAGTCACTGCCGCCTCCCCGACGGCAGCACACTCGACTACCGCCATTTGTCCGGCGGACGTCTGAGCAGCATCGACCTCAACGGCTCACGCCTGACCAGCCACCAATTCAGCGCCGGTCGCGAACAGCAACGCCAACAAGGACTGCTGCTCAGCCAATACCAGTACGACGAACAAGGTCGCCTGCAAGCGCACAGCGTCAGCCAGCGCGAGAAAAACCTGTTCCAGCGTCGCTATAACTACGACGCCAACGGCAACCTCGCCGGCATCGATGACAGCCGCAAGGGCAACCGCAGCTTCCACTACGACCCGCTGGACCGCTTGACCAGCGTGCGTGGCGCGACACCGGAAACCTTCGCCCACGACCCGGCCGGCAACCTGCTCGGCCAGAACAACGAAGGCACAGCCAACCTCGCAAACATCAAAGGCAACCGCCTGTTGATGCAGGGCGACCGCCACTACGACTACGACGCCTATGGCAACCTGATCCGCGAACGCCGTGGCACCGGGCAGAAGCTCGTCACCGAATACCGCTACGACTGCCAGCATCGCTTGATTGGCGCCAGCCTACCGGGCGGCAGCACTGCATCCTATAAGTACGACGCCTTCGGTCGCCGCATCGAGAAAACTGTCGATGGTCATACCACCGAATTCTTGTGGCAAGGTGAACGTCTGATCGCCGAAAGCGGTGACAACCGTTATCGCACCTACATCTACGAACCGGGCAGCTTCCGACCGCTGGCGATGCTCGACGGTGAAGGCCCGCGCAAGGCGACGCCGTTCTACTACCAGCTCGATCATCTGGGCACACCGCAGGAACTCACTGACTACAGTGGCGAGATCATGTGGTCGGCGAAGTACCGTGCGTACGGCAACCTCGCGGCGTTGGACGTCAGCGAAATCGACAATCCTTTGCGGTTCCAAGGTCAGTATTTCGATGCGGAGACAGGGTTACATTACAACCGGCACCGCTACTACAATCCGGGGACTGGGCGGTTTCTGACACCGGATCCGATCAAGCTTGCGGGTGGGTTGAATAACTACCAGTACGTGCCTAACCCTACGGGGTGGGTGGACCCGTTGGGTTTGAATGGATGCCCACCAGATGGAGATGGTCAAGGAAACGCAACAACACCGGCAAAAAATGCCAAAGTCGATACTAAAGAACCATCAGCACCAGATGTAGAGTGGTCAAGTCCTACCGTTAAAAGGGCGTCAGCTCAGCTTGATCAAGGTGCAAAGGACGTAACTGTAAGCAGCCGAGCGGAAGCAGAAGAAATATTTAGAGGGAAATATGTAGGTCAAGGCTATAGAAACGCAGAGGAATTCAACTCAGTGACAGCTAAGGATTATTTTCAAACGCCTCAGGGCAAAGAATCCTACTACCACTGGGACGACACGCCTGTCTCCAATATTGAAACGCGAAAAGTTTATATGGCGAACCACAGCCCAACAGACCCACATGCCGCTATGCCTCATTTGCAGCTACATCCAAAAGATGGAAAAGTCATCCGAATTTATTGGCCGAATCCGTTCGAGGGGCAAAAATGACAGCGCAAAAATATATCCCACGAAGTGTATGGTATGGGCTTGACGGGACAGGCTACGACAACATTGCGCAAGAGCTAAAATCCGATGAACCATCATTAAGAAAATGGATTTCAGTTTATGCCATTTACAAGTACTCCTTCACCAACGACCCAAACCAATACTACGATTTCATCCACCATTCAAAAAACTTCCGATACGCGATTGTAATATTTACAATTCCTACCGAAACACTTGAAACAAGCGACGGCATAGATGACCGCGATATTACTATCGAAAAAATAGAAACCATGAACTCCGAGGATGAGATCAACGCTCTACTTGAAAAACTCGATATCAATCCAGAGCTTTTCACTACACCATGGCGCTGTGAATATCCGCTATAACCACCAAATCGAAAAAAGAAAAAGCAAAAAATCCAAAGGGGACGGATATATTATCTGAAGAAAATAAATCTGCCCCCTTTTCAATCATACCTTCGCACCTAAGAGTTGGACTGGCGCAAAAATACTGAAAGTTAATGATGAAGTAGCAGCAGAACCTAGAAAGTTTTTAGGAAATGAACCTGTAGCTCTCGTCACCGAACATACAAAAATTGTTGATGGCGTTGAATGGCAGGTTATCAAAGAAAACGATGCCGTTACTTCATCATATCCGACAGGAGCGACTCAATGAGCAACTTTGAAAAAGATGAGATTTATGGAAAGCTTTGTACCTGGATTGGTGATTCAGAAGATTCAAACTGGACAGAATACACCACCGAGCTTGTTGCAAAAACCGTCCTGATAGACTTTACAAAAAAACAATGGGACCGTTTAACAACAGAGATACTTTCCAAGCCAGAATATTGGCAACAACGTTGCGCGGTCTCATTGGGTGAGGACCGTACTGAACGCTCAATAGAAATACTGAAACTTTTACTTTCCGAATCAAACTACAAAGATGTAAAAACAGTTGCAATATATGAACTCGACTGGGCAGAAGCCCTATAGAAAAAAATATGTACCTTTCATCAAAGAGGTTATAAAAAACACCCCCCATGAAGAAATTGAGCCTGAACTCAATAATCTGCTGATCAAAGCCGAATCAACCTAACAAAGTAACAACGGGCAAGAAAAGCGCCCCAAAAATAAATCTGTCCCCTTTTCAATACGGAGATCCTAAGAGTGCTATCTGAAAATGGACAGATAACCATCACCGGCAGTGCTTACGCCAACAAATATATAAAAAAATCACTCAAAAGAATTGAAGAGCTCGGGCTTAAAATCGTTTCACAAGCGAAAGTTGATCCAAAGGGGTTCAAGACCATCGAAGGCGAGCAGATCGGATCCAAATCACTTGATCGGTTCATTATCGAGAGAGCAAAATGATTTTTTCAATTGATATCACAGAGTGCTTCGGCGCGATCGACTCCGATAACGCAGGCGGGATCATAAGCTATATCAATATCCCCCCCATCGAAAACCCTCGGGAAAAATTTCACCTTAATCTATCAAACTTCGTACTTAACTTAATCGACGAGCCCGTCATCGCCTCGATCAACAGGCAGAACTCAAATTTTTTGGAGAACATGACCGAAGACGGCTTCCTTGTAATAAGACAAGCCAGTATTTCCTTTGAGGCAATAAAAGGCTACGAAAAATTATTACGACTGTTAAACCAAGACTACGGATATTTGACCCACGAACGCCACGGCCAAAAATTGAACTCCGGAGACAAGATCTACGACATCAGCGGAAGGCTCTTTTCGAACCCGGAGCTTTTAATTAACTTCGCATTCATTTCACCCAGCACTATAACACTTGAATTTAACTCATCAGACTACACATACATAGAAAGCTACCCCGAGCTTCAAAAATCTTTAGAAAAACTAAATTCAAGAGAAAAACCTACTCAACCACCTCTCACAGGCCTATTCGACGCCACATATAGCAACACCCATACAATTAGCAACTTTGACGCTGGCTATCGAATTTACAATAAATAATTACCAGGACAGCCAAAGGCAGCCAAAGGGGACAGATTTATTTTTCGTTAAAGAAAATAAATCTGTCCCCTTTTCACTCTGGAGGCAGCGTCCCCAGTGTTAAAGATGGAGCGTTCAACAAATGATTCAACGAGCTTACACCTGATGAGTTCGACACTGTTTGGTCCAATGAAGCTTATAAAAACGCCATTAAAGATCGGCTGAGATACCCGGGAGGAATGCATGAGTGGCACATGGTTTCGAGAGCTGACACATTCAAGCGCTGGGGCGTGAGTGCTGAACAGATATATGAGCTACGGACCGCAATTAGTGACGTGAAATTTGTAAACCCTACTGGTCATCATGGAGGCAAAGGGTCTACAAAAGCACACAATGAAATACTTAAAGTAATTGACAATTCGAAAGATTATGGCGAGTTCCGCCAAGGACTCAATGAATGGGCTGGCAGAAGACTAGACGGTGGCGTTGACTCCCTTCCTTCAGGTCTCAAAAATTAAGGCACAAAAAATGGTAGAAACAAAAACAGTCTCAATCTGGACTGCAAAAACTGGTTGGGAGCCGTCAACACTCCAGGAAATAATGTTGCCGGCATATTCAGAAGATGGAGACTCGCTTGGATGCGAGTTCACAAATGCGTTTTCACTTGGCTTTATAGATAATGATTTTATCGAAGCCGACAAAGTCGAAAACACCAACTCTCTTGAGAGCGCAATTAAAGGCTTTTCTTACGATTCCGATATATCCTCAGACATAAAATCAAAGAATATTCAGCCTACCAATCAAACAATAGACACCCTTATTGCAATATACGACTTCACTTTTCAAGGCAATCCACCAGCCCGCGTAATCCGAGGCAAAGAAATCACTTTCAGAGGCACATTCACATACAAAGAGTAGCGACAAACCTAATCCAAAGGGAATAGATTTATTTTCTTTAGCAAAAATAAATCTTCCCCCTTTTCATATGAAAAACCAAGTACGCACAATGACGAGCAACTTTGAAATTGCGCTAAGCAAACACGAGTTCCCAGATTATTTTAGGGGCAAAGGAGAGTATTTCACGAGAGACCCCGACTGGGGAACTCAGCTACATATCAGAAACTGGCAGGATTCGAGCGTATTTTTAAAATCACTGAATAACTCCACAGATGTACTGAAAAACGCATTTAGCTCGTATCTAAGCACTGTAGAACTTACGATAGCCGATGCACACGACCTTCTTGAGAACATCGACTGCTATTACTACTTAAGAACCAAGCACCCCCATCTTTCGAAGGATGGATTCGATCTAATCCGAGACGCTGACAATAATGAAAAACAAATAGTCTCGGCAACAATGTCCTTTCTCAAAAAAGCAGTTAAGACCCACAACATTCCTGAAGAGCTTGAACTCTTCAATCGTCGGATCAAAATACTTATCAACAGTGGAGGCCCAGACAACATCACCAACCTCTAACACAACCAAAGTTACCAAATCAATCCTTCACAGAACTAAATAACTAAAAAGACAGATTCATTTTCCTTTGAAGAAATAAATCGCCTTTTTTGAACCAACTAAAGCAACTAAAGTACTCAACATGAGCAGACACAAAATCATCCTACCGAATGACTGGATTGCAGAATTTAACAATACAGGTGAGTTCCATATGGGAGCAGAGGGTTGGGGTCTTCTGCTAACAGGTCCTAATCAAAGCCGCATCAATTATTTCAACGACCAAATCGTACTGGTAAACGATGATGAGGGCGTACACGCTAGATCGTGTATTCGCTTATCCGACAATGGCGTGTACGGTTACCTCACCACTGCCGTGGACAGCAGTTGGGTCATCGACTTTTCACGAGGAATGATTGCTCCGCACCGGATCAGTATCCAGCAGCGCCACGATGGTTATGATGAGAGTGTATCAGTTCACGAGCAACCCGCATTCAAACGGACGAGGCAGTATTTTAGCGTTAGTGGTAAACACATTTACCTGACCTTCCCCCTTACCCGCGACGAAGACTTTCCGAAAATCTGGGAAGAGTATTTATCGATTCGACGACGGCAGATCGACGAGCTCTACTTTCGCAACTGAGTTCACCAACGAGGCCTATAACCAGAGGAAACTTATTTATTTTTCTAATCCAAAGAATCCAAAGAATCCAAAGGGGACAGATCTATTTTTTGCTGATTAAAACTGAAAACAAATCTGTCCCCTTTTGTCCCCTTGGAGATCACTAAATGAACACAAGCAAAATCATCACTCTCGGAGCCAAAATAACTCTCGATGACATTTCCCAGCTTGATCAAATACTCGACATCTCTCTCGAAATAGAAAACTTGAAGGAAGACCTTTTTCAAGCGACTTTCCCATGCGGCCAAATACTCGATATCGGATGGTATCCAGAATTCAGCACATACGGTTCCTTTGTAATCTCTCTAATCCGCAATCAAGACTGGCAAAATCCTACTCATTGTGAAAAAGCCAAAAACTGGGCAGAGCTGAAAATCGCGCTAGAGAACATTTTGAAAAACCTGGAAAGCTAGAATCGACAAACACTTTCGATATTTGGATTAAAACAACTGGCCAAAACAACATTCCCGCTATCCGCCCTCAATCATCCCCTCCAAAACCTCATACTTAACCACCACCCGATTCCCATACAACCGCTCCCTCTCCACCAACGCCCCCACCTGCCCCTTCTCCCTTACCTCCCGCCAAATCTCATTCTCCCGATACACCCGCTCCCCCTCCCGCACAAACCGATGCCCCACTTCAAACACGTGATACCGATAAGCCCGCTCCCGGTCGCACAACAACTCCCCCTCCAGTTGCGTCTCCCCCACCTTCAGCTTCAGCTGAAAGCTGCGATCCGTCGGGTTGTGCAGTACCAGGTCGATGTAGTTGTAGAAGATCGCCGCGCCGGAGCCGAATGGCAGGACGCGGCCGTGGTCCGGGAAGGGGTCGAAGCTGTGGTTGGCGCGTTCGATGACGACCAGGGGTGAGTGAATGGCCATCCAGTGGATGAGGTTGCTGAGTTGGCAGATGCCGCCGCCGATGCCGGTGCGGGCTTCGCCGAATGAGAGTTCCATGCCTTCGACGTAGCCGCGTTGGCGGGTCGGGCGGCCGACGAGGCGGCAGAAGGAGAAATATTCGCCGGGGGCGATGATGACGCCGTCGATGGCAGCGACGGCGAGTTTGAGGTTGATGACTTTGTTGTGTTGCAGCGCAAGGTCGGAGTCGCCGAGTTTGCGGATCAGTTTTGAGGTGTGTTTGAGGTAGCGGTAAGGCAAGCGCTCTGACGTCGTGGCAGGCCGCGCGTAGCGTTTGCTCGAGCAATGCCAGGCGATGTGGCGGAACAGTCTTTTTTGCCACACACGCAGCCCGTAAAGGGCCGGGTGGTAGAGGGAAAGTGGTTTCATCCGTGGCGAACGGCGCGGGCCGTTGTCTTCCTTGAGCTTGAAATGGCGGCGCATCTTACCGTGGAACCGCGCTTGATCGCCAAGCGCCTCGCCGGTGTCGCAAGCCGTAACAAGTCGCCCGGCCCGGGCGCTCGAAAATTAAGTTTCAACTAAGGTTGCGTCCCTACCATCCGGGCCACAAAGCAGCGGTTCTGTGTGCTGATTGCCGTCAGCAGAACCCTTCAACTTGAAGTGAGCCCAGACCATGAGCGCGATCGATTCCACCTCTAAACAACTGCCCGCCTTCAGTCTTGTATTGGTCAATTACAAGACGCCGGAAATAACCCGGATGTGCCTGGAGTTTCTCCAGCAGTACGTCAAGGAGCATCAAATTCCGGTGTGGGTGGTGGATAACGATTCCGCCGATGAAAGCCTGATCTACTTGCGGTCTCTGGAGTGGATCAACTTGATCGAGCGCCCTTCACCCGGCAAGGAAGCGGGGCATATTGCTCATGGCAAGGCACTTGATCTGGCACTTGCGAAAGTTGAAACGGATTACCTGTTTTTGCTGCACACCGACACTTTCGTTTTTGACAGTACTGTCTTTTCGATGATGATGAATGAGTGTATGCAATCTTTGGATACAGCGGCGGTAGGTTGCGTCGAGCAATTGGATCGCGGCGTCCTTAGAGACACCTGGCGTTTGTCTTCGCGTTACTTCAAGCACTATTTCCGTCGGGCAAAACAACACTTCGGGTTGCCCTCCAGAGATCCAAAACCCTACCGGGAAACTCATCTGAAAAGCTTCTGCACCTTGTGGAATGCACGGCTGATCAAGGCTCACGGGCTGCATTTTTCGATGGACGACCGGGTTCCGGGATACACGCTGCAGGATCGTTTAAGCAACCTTGGCTACGGCATCAAATGCCTCTCGCCAAGGAAGATCTTCCGCTACCTCGATCACATCCAGGCCGGCACCGTGGCCGCGATCGGTGGATACGGCACACAGCACCGCCGCACCACCATGTATCAGGAAACGCTCAAGCGCCTGCATTTACAACAAGGCATGCGACCTGCCAAATCGTAAGACAAATAAAAAGGGCGACTTTAAAGTCGCCCTTTTTGCATCTGAATTCTTTGGCCTCCACTCCGAGGAGGTGTTCGCCCAGTGTAATGGCCTGGCAATCCATGCACCGGTAAAGAGCCCTGACACTGGGCGAACGGGTGGGATTTTAATATCAATTGGCACATATGTCCTAGCAGATAAATGTGAAATTTATGTACGAATGAGTTAACCGGATTTTCATCGACCCAACATCTGTACAAGGCTCTTAAAATGATTGTTCTCATACAATTATTTGTACAAGAACAACCATCTTGTAGAGTTAATACTCGACTTTATTACTGAGTGGTCACTTTTAATACATCGGTGTAAGTGACAAATACCGTCTGACCGACTTTGAGATTTTTCAGTTTGGCCTGAATTTCAGGCTTTTCGACGTTGAGGGTTTTCGACTGGCCAGACGGGTTTTCCAGCGTGACCTGATTTTTGGCCAAATCAATTTTAGTAATTTTCAACTGGACCCGAACCTGACGGAACGCCTCTCCGCCGGGTTTGGCACTGCCCGGTGCGTTGCGCACTTCGCCGGTATGCTCGACAACGCCGGGTGGACTTTTATCGACCTCGGTATCAAGCACCGCAGCGACGGCACGCACGACTTCGATATCGACCTTGTCGCCGGCTTTCAGTTTTCCGAGATTTTTGGCCTTGTCGGTGAGCTGCACATTCACCTGTTTTCCTTCATTGCCCTGCAGTACGACCTGATGGTTGGCCGGATCGACCTTCACCACCGTGGCCGTCAACTTGTCGGCCTGAATGTCTGTGGCCAGCAGAATTTCAGCAGCCATTGCATTGAGACTGGCGGCGCCGAGGGTCACGGCAAGTGCGATGGCTTTCGTCAGTGCGTTGAGCGTCATAAGCGAAATCTTCCCTGTGAGAGATGGCGGCACACCCCGCCGAAATGCGCCGAGCGCGGTGTGTGCCATTCAGCGTAGACGCTGATCAGGGGTTCTTCGCGGTCCTCTGCGCAGTGGGAAGTAGAGGGGGCATACCGAGACCTGTTCCAGCGCCAGAAACCAAGCGTTCAATAGCCCGTCATCTCCAGATACCCCTGCCCGCCCCGATTACCACTCAACCGCACCGGCCCTTCCCAATACGGAATGCGCAGGTTCATCCAGGCGTCGGGGTTGACTGCATCGAGGGTGATCTGCAGATTTTTTGCAGAAATCCCGATCGACCAGCGCACCGACATCGAACGGCCGGCGACGTTCGCAGTGTCCTGCGGAGTCAGCTTGATCTGCTCGGCGTGCAGCGTTTCTGTCTGGCCATCGGCGGCGATCCACGTGCCGGTGAGATACGGCGCCCCTTCCTTCTGACGCATGCGGTAAAGCATGACGTGTTCGCCGCCATCAAGATGCAGGGAGAACCAGTCCCACCCCGTCTGGTTGGCGGTCAGCGGCTGGCTGCTCCATTCGCGGTCGAGCCATGCCGGACCGTTGACGGTGTAGGTCTGTCCGTCGATCTGAAGAGTGCCGCTGGCCTGGAAAAACGGCTGACTGTAGTAATACGACGCCTGGCCCTGTTCGGATTTCTGGCTGAAACCCTTGTCGCCTTGCAGCACCAACGGGCGACTGGAGGCAAGGCGCAGTTGGTAGCTGAAGTTTTTATCCCGGGCGCTGAGCTGCAAGTCTGCCAGCGGATCGCTCGCCTGACTGACGAAACGCCAGTCATCGATCCACGCCTCGAACGGCGCTGCACGCACCCCGGCCTGCCCTACGCCGCCACGGGCATAGCGCTCAGCGGCGTGGTGGACGCTGGCCGAGGTCACCGCCGCATGCCCGAGCCAGATCGTCTGGTTGGCCCAGCCCGGCTGCTGCGGCGCAGCGTTCAAAGCACTACGAAACAACGTCCACTGCACGCCGAAATCGTTGCCCTGCGCATCCTTGAGATTGGCCGTCACGTACCACCATTCGATACGAAAACCGTCATGGGCACCGTGATCTGCCGGAAAGCTGAACACCCGCCCCGGCACCACCGGCGTGAAGGCCTGCGCCTGATTGCCCATTCCGGCGAAGCCTTTTTGCTCCGGCGCCTTGTCATCGCAGCCACCGAGCATCAACAGCAACATCATCGCGACGAACCTAATCTTCATGAGCAAACGTCCTCAACAGATCCGCCGGTTGCGTGCGGTACAGCGAATACAGCGGCCACGCCGAAGCCAGCAACGTCGCCAGCAGCGCCAGCCCCATCAGTTGCAGTAACTGCAATGGAAACACCCGCAACGGCAGACGCCAGCCAAAGGCCTGAACGTTGATCACCGCGTCCAGGCACCACGCCAGGCCGATGCCCAACGGCAAGGCCAGCACCAGCGTCAGCAGCGCCAGAAGCCACGTCTGCCCGAGGTTGAGCAGCATCAACTGCCGCCGCGTCACGCCCAACGCCCACAATGGTGCGAGCTGGCCGAGACGGCTCTGGCTCTGGGTCAGCAGGCTGATGAACAGCGCCACACCGGCGACCGCCAGGGTCAGACTGTTGAGCGCGGCTGTCGCGGCGAAGGTGCGTTCAAACACCTGAACCGACCAGCCCTTGAGCCGCGCCTGATCGACGATGCGACTGTCATCAAGCTGGAAGCGGGCCTGCAAGGCCGTGAGCAGCGCCGGGATCTTCGGCGGGTCGATGCGCAGGTTGAAGCGATTCGGCGTCAGTTGCGGCCAGCCGCGCAACAGGTGATTGCTGTTAACCAGCACATGGCCTTTGGGATTGCCGTAGTCGGCGTAGATGCCGACGATGCGCGGCGACCATGGCAGCCCCGGTGTGGGAATCGTCAGGTGATCGCCCGGCCGGACCTTGAGTCGGCGGGCGAGTTGTTCGCTGAGCATCACCGCATCGTCGCTCGCCAGCGCCGCCCACGGGTCGTCGCCCCGCGCTTCGAGCAACGGCCAGTGCTGGCGATAGTGCGGATGATCGATGATCCCGAACACGTCCGCCGGCCAGCCTTGCAGCGTCACCGAAACCTGCCAGTTAGGCATGATTGCGGTGACGTTTGGTTGCTGTTTGAGCCAGGTGTACAGCTCGCGGGACTGGGCCGGATTGCTCGGATTCAGGTAGAGCTCGGCGGTGAGCCGTTGTTCGAGCCAGTCGTTAAAAGTCTGGCGGAAACCGGCGGTCATGCTGCCGGCGCCGATGTTCGCCGCCATCGCCAGCAGCAGCGCCATCAACGCCAGGCTCAGCGCCGGCAATTGCTGGCGGCAATCGGCGAGAAACCATTGCCCGAGCACCGAGCGGCTGCGCCCGAGCAAACCGTTGAGCAGCGCGCTGAGCAACACCGGCAGCGCCAGCGCGGCGCCGAGCAACAGCCCCGCCATCAATACAAAACCGCTGGCGAGACTGTTGCCCCACACCAGCGCCGCCAACGCAATCGACGCACATACACCGGCCACCCCCCCCTGACGCCGCAACCAGCGCGCATGTTGCTGATGCCAGGCCTGCGGATCCGCCACCGCCAGCAACGGCAGACGCGCCGCCCGCAGCAGACTGTTGGCCCCGGCCAGCAACGCGCCGAGCAGGCTCAAGCCGATGCCGCTGAACCACCACCACGGACTCAGACGCAACTGCCCCGCCACTTCCGCGCCGTACAGACCGCGCAGGCTGGCGGCGACGTCCGGCAACAGCACGCTCGCCAGCCAGTAACCGCTGACCACGCCGAACAACCCGCCGATCAACGCCAGCGCGCCGAGTTCAACGATCAGGCAAGCGATCAACATCCGTGCGCTGACCCCGCAGGCCCTCAAGGTGCGCAGTAATCCCCGGCGCTGCTCCAGCGCCAGACCGATGGCCGCGTGGACAATGAACAAACCGACAATGAACGAGAGAAACCCGAGGGCATCGAGGTTGAGGTGGAAGCTTTCGGTCAGTCGCGCAAGGTTGTTTTCCTCGCCACTGCTTTTGAGCTGCAACTGGCCTTTGAACGCGGCCGGGACGTCGCCGTGGAAATCCTTCGGCAGCAACAGACGTGACAGTTGATCAGGTTGCTCGAGCACGCGCTGTGCGACGCCAATATCCACTAACAGCATGCCGGGGGCCATGTCGATTTGCGCTCGCAGCGGTGGCAGCGTCTGGCCGGTCTCGGTGGCCGGGGTCGCGCCCTCGGCGAGATTCAGCACCCGCAAGGTCTCTGGAGAAATCCAGGTGCTGCCCGGCGGGCTGAAGAACTCGACAACTCGCTCGATCGGCATCGCCTGCCCGGCCACCGCGCTGTCGCCGGGCAAGGACACAGGCTCGATGCCCATCAATTGCAGACGCTGATTTTCGTGGCCCTTGAGAATCAGGCGTCCTTGCAGCACCGGCGACACCGGCCAGCCCAGACGTCGCAGGTCAACGAACCATTGTTGCGGGAAGGTCGCGCCGTTCGGCGTGCTCAGGCTGGCCTGGGGTTCGCCGCCGATCAACTGGCTGGCCCGGGCGTAACTGTCCCGCGCCTGACTGTTGAGCGCTTCGACCCCGGTCAACAGACTGGTGGCCAGCCATAACCCGGTCAGCACGCTGAAAAACTGCACCGGATGGCGCCGCCAGTGACTGAGCAGCGCCATCAACGCGTGGCGGAAAACCCTCACGTCAACCGACCGCTGGACAGCACCACGCGCTCCGCCAGCCGCGCTGCCACGCGCTGACTGTGGGTGACCATCAGCAAGGTGGTCGGGGTGTCATCGAGCAATTCCAGCAACAGTCGCAGCACTTCGTCGCTGGTGGCTTCGTCGAGGCTGCCGGTGGGCTCGTCGGCCAGCAGCAATTTTGGTTGCGAGGCCAGCGCACGACCGAGCGCGACCCGCTGTTGCTGGCCGCCGGAGAGTTGTTCGGGATAGCGCTTGAGCAATTCACCCAGCCCCAGACGCTGCACCAGATGATGCTGCCAGCGCGGATCATGCCGCCCGGCCAGCCGCGCCTGAAACGCCAGGTTGTCCTCGATCCGCAGGCTGCCGATCAGGTTGTACTGCTGGAACACCAGACCGATTTCGGTGCGCCGCCAGTTGGCCAGTTGCGCCTCGTTCATCCGGTCCAGCCGATGTTCGCCGCTGCTGATTGCGCCGCTGTCGACCTTGTCGAGCCCGGCGATCAGGTGCAGCAGCGTGCTCTTGCCGCTGCCCGACTCGCCCATCAGCGCCAGACTGCTGCCGGGCTTGAGCGTCAGGTCGATGCCTTGCAGCACCGGCAACGGGCCTTGCGGGGTGAGGTAGCTTTTGAAGACGTTTTGAACCTGGAGCATGCCGCCATCCGATCGATCCGTGTCGGCCAAGGATAGCGGATACAAGGAATGGATCTGAACTCTGCAGTGTTTGATCCACCCTCATCGCGAGCAGGCTCGCTCCCACAGGGAGCTGCATTCCAAATGTGGGAGCGAGCCTGCTCGCGATGAGGCCAGCCAAGACAACCAATAAATCACTGCCCCACCGCCACACTCGTCGGCGCTTCACCCGGCGTCACGATACTGTTCAGGTCGATGTGTTTCCATTCGGGTTTGGCCCCCAGCCGTGCATTGAAGCGGTAGTTGAAGGTGAACTCATCCGCCGTCGCCACGCTCAGTGGTTTGCCGTAGACCGCTTCGATTCCCGGCAGGTCGTAGCCCATCAACTGCAACAGGGTCGGGAAGATGTTGTAGTGACTGGAGCGGTCCTTGTTCGCCGCCAGTTGCGCCGACCAGTCGAGCGTGTGCAACTGATCGCCCTGGATCACCACCAGTGGCACCAGCCCTTCTTCTTCCACCGGATCGCCGCCACAATGAGTGTTCAGTCCCGGATTCCCACGCTCGTGCAAATCCTGGCCGTGATCGGAGGTGTAGATCAGCAGCGCGTTGTTCAGATTGGCCTGGGTAAATACCCGGGAGAAGAACTCGCCGACATTCCACAGCACGGTGTTCTTGTAGGCGTTGCGATACAGGATCCAGTCATCCGGCTGGCCGTTGAAACCGGTGCGTTCGCCAGTGTCGGCAACTTCCGTGAACTGCCCGCGCGGCAAGGTCGGGCGGTAGGCCATGAAAGCGTCCGGGTATTTGTCGTGCACCGGAAAATGCGCGCCGACCTTGTTGATCAGCACCAGCTCCGGCTTGTCGTCGTTGAGCAGTTCGATCAGCTTGGCGGCAGCGGCCATGTCACGGTCGCGCACGCTGGTCTGGTCGAATTGCACGAATTCGTCAATGTCCTTTTTCTCGGCATCGTTCATCAGGTTCTGCAGGTTGCCACCGGTGCGCTGGGCGTCGATGTAGACCGTGCGCATGCCGGCCTTTTTGGCGTACTGCCAGATCGAGGGCAGCGTGCTGTTGATGCGCATGTAGTCGGCGCGCGTGCCGCCATAACGCAAGGTAACATTGGTGTCGGCGCTGCAATTGGCGATGGAGGCCGCGTAGCCGTAGTTGAAGATCTCGACACCTGGGTGCGCTTGTTTGAGGTTGCTGTGCACGCCGAACGGCGCATTGATGTCCAGGTAATTGCCGGAAATGCTCTCGTCGATGATCAGCACAATGTCATGACCGACCGCCGGACCGTTGCGCGCCAGCGTCACCGGCTCACGCGGGCCGACGGTGTTGTGCAGCGCTTCGTAGCCGAACAGGTTCAGATAGGCCAGCGGCGTGTACATGATCGGCAAACCCCGCGCGCCCTCCCCGGCCCGCACGAACAAAACGGCACTGAGCAGCAGCACGCCGCAAAACGGTGCCGCCACGCGCAAGGCATTGGGCACCGGAATCGAATGACGGGGTTTGAGGCCGATGCCGATCAGCAACAAAAACCCGTTGAGCAGTCCATGAATGATCGCTCCCCGGTATTGATACGCGGCCTCCTGGATGAAGCCGCCGGAATACACCAGCGAGACGAAGCTGCTGTAGGTCAGATAATCGGCAGTGACTCTGGTGTACACATCGAAGAACACGGCCGAAATAAACATCGCTAATGCGAACAAGTGTCGAATGAAAGTCTGACGTATATAAGCCGTTAGTAATAATGCGAAAGTCAGCGCCAAAAACATCGCGCCAAAAAGCAGTACAGAAAAACCGAACCCGATAGCATTTAACCGCTCAAGGTAATAATCGGAATAAAACAGCAGATAAATAATTAAAAGCAGTTCTTTCAGATATCGAAACATGGCGACTCCGGAACGCTTGCGAAGCGTGGAGGGTCAAGAGTTTGTCGGTCAAATTCTGACACTAGCATCGGGCCATCAAAGCGCAAGAAATGCCGGGTTTTTCATAAAAGCGTCAAAAAAACATTGACTCAAACCTGACACACCTTGATCACCGGAAGTCTTTGATTTCGAGGGTTACCACCGTTTGTCGCTTTCTTTTTAATGTGAAAAACATGTCAAGAACGGGACAAATCCAGCTACAGCAAGCACTTGATGGCCATTCGCCCCCAAAAACGGGGGTGTTATACACCTGCAACATGTCATTTTGCTGACATGCTTTTCCAACTCTGCGCTATACCCCTTTTGACAGTTCAAATTCGATCTTCCCACCACCGTCTTACGAGGCACGCCAATATGGACGTGAGCGTATTTGGTACGGGCTATGTTGGCCTGATACAAGCTGCAGCACTTGCCGATGTCGGACATCGGGTTATGTGCGTAGATATTGATCCAAACAAGATCAAGCAATTACAACAGGCAGTTCCACCTATTAGTGAACCGGGCCTGTCGGCAACTTTGGAAGAGAACATCAAATCGGGCCGTTTGTTATTCAGCACCCAGGCGAGCGATGCGGTGGAACATGCCGAACTGATCTTCATTGCCGTGGGGACGCCTGCCGACGAAGACGGCTCCGCCGACCTCAGCCATGTGCTCAACGTGGCCCGGCAGATCGCCAGTTTCATGGAGGCCGACCGCACACTGATCATCAAATCCACGGTGCCGGTCGGCACGGCGGATCAGGTACTGCACACCGCCGAAGAAGAACTGCAGCGACGCGGCAAAAGCGCCCTGGCGGTGCGTCTGGTGTCCAACCCCGAATTTCTCAAGGAAGGCAGCGCCCTCGCCGACTGCATGCGGCCGGACCGGATCATCGTCGGCACCCGCGACGACCTGGCCCGCGAGCAGATGAGCGAGCTGTACGCGCCGTTCTGCCGCAACCACGAAAAGCTGATGTTCATGGACAACCGCAGCGCCGAGCTGACCAAGTACGCGGCCAACGCGATGCTCGCCACCCGCATCAGTTTCATGAACGAGCTGGCCAACCTCACCGAACTGCTCGGCGCCGACATCGAAGCGGTACGCAAGGGTATCGGCTCCGATCCGCGCATCGGCTATCACTTTATCTACCCCGGCTGCGGCTTCGGTGGTTCGTGCTTTCCCAAAGATTTGCGCGCCCTGCTGCACACCGCCGAACACAACGGCATGCCGCTGAAACTGCTGCGCAGCGTCACCGACGTCAACGACAGCCAGCGGCACATCCTGTTCAGCAAGCTCAAGGCGCAGTTCCCTCAAGGCCTGGCTGGCAAATCGATCGCGATCTGGGGCCTGGCGTTCAAGCCCAACACTGATGACATGCGCGAAGCCCCCAGCCGCTATTTGATGGATGCACTGTGGGCCGAAGGCGCCAGCGTGCAAGCCTACGATCCGGAAGCGATGTCCGAATGCCGGCGCATTTACGGTTACCGCAATGACCTGCACCTGTGCGCCACTCGCGACGACACGCTGGAAGACGCCGACGCCCTGGTGATCTGCACCGAGTGGAAGAATTTCCGCGTGGTGGATTTCGAGCTGCTGGCCAGCAAACTGCGCTCGAAAGTCATCATCGACGGACGCAATCTCTACAACCCGGAACAAGTGGCGGCCGCCGGCCTGCATTACAGCGGCATCGGTCTGCGCCACATCGCGCCTGACGGGTTGCGGCCATGAAAATCCTCGTCACCGGTGCAGCCGGGTTCATTGGTGCTCATTGCGTGCTGCGACTGGTGCGCGACGGGCATCAGGTGATTGGCCTGGACAACTTCAACGGCTACTACGATCCGCAACTCAAGCGCGATCGCGTGGACTGGGTGCGCGAACAGACGGGGGATTTCCAGCTCGCCACGATTGACCTGGCGGACGCGTCGGCTCTGCAAGCGCTGTTCGTGCGCGAACGGCCACAAGTGGTCGTGCACCTCGCGGCGCAGGCCGGCGTGCGCTATTCGCTGGAGAATCCACGGGCGTATCTGGACAGTAATCTCGACGGTTTCCTGAACGTACTGGAGTGCTGCCGCCGGCACCCGGTCGAACACCTGATCTACGCCTCATCGAGTTCGGTATACGGCGCCAACCAGCACACACCCTATTCGGTGCAGGACGGCGTCAATCACCCACTGTCGTTGTACGCCGCCACCAAGAAAGCCAACGAACTGATGGCTCACAGCTACAGCCACCTGTTCGGCATCGCCTGCACCGGCCTGCGCTTTTTCACGGTGTACGGGCCCTGGGGCCGGCCAGACATGTCGCCGATCCAGTTCGCCCGGGCGATCAGCGAAGGCTCGCCACTGAAACTGTTCAACTACGGCGAACATCAGCGCGACTTCACCTACATCGACGACATCATCGAAAGCATCGCGCGCCTGATCGAACAACCGCCACGGGCCAATCCCCAGTGGAACCGCGAACAGCCCGACCCGGCCAGCAGCATGGCCCCGTGGCGCTTGTTCAACATCGGCGGCCAGCACCCGGTGGAACTGAAAACCTACCTCGCCCTGCTGGAAAAACACCTCGGCCAGAAAGCCGTGGTCGAGTTGCTGCCGCTGCAACCGGGCGACGTGCTCAACACCTGCGCCGAGGCCAGCGACCTGGCCCAGGCCACCGGGTTCCAGCCCCGGATCGAGCTGGATGAGGGCCTGGGGCGATTCATCGCCTGGTTCCGCGACTACTACCCCACTGCCTGTCACCCACGCGCCGCTCGCGGCTGAACCTCAGCGGAGGACTCCATGACTGGACATGAGAAAGGTGTACCGATCCAACAATTGGTGCGTGATAAACGCATGGATCCGGAACAGCGAATGCGCCTCGACGCGGCGATCCATCGTCAGGGTCGCGGCTGGTTCAGCGGCCGTGACGGCGGTCGCCCGTGGCAACTGTCGCGCACCAATCGGGTGGTGGCCTGCCTTGGCGCGCTGATGATTCTGTTGGTGTTTTCACCATTGCTGATCGGTCTGGCGCTGGCCATCAAGTTCACCAGCAAAGGCCCGGTGATGTTCGTGCAGAAACGCACCGGTTATCGCGGGCGCAAATTCGGCATGTACAAGTTCCGGACCATGGTCGCCAACGCCGAAGAGCTCAAGGAGTCGTTGCGCCACCTGAACAAGCACGGTGCCGACGCTATCGACTTCAAGATCGACCGGGATCCGAGGATCACCGGGATCGGCGGATTCCTGCGGCGTACCAGCCTCGATGAACTGCCCAATCTGATCAACGTAGTGACCGGCGACATGCGCCTGGTCGGCCCTCGCCCGACCTCGTTCAACGCCTACCGCTACAAGGACAGTCACCTCGCCCGCCTGGCGATCTACCCCGGCATGACCGGCCTGTGGCAGATCTCCGGACGCAGCAATATCGACTTCGACCAGCGCGTTGAGTTGGACCTCAGCTACATCGCCGAGCAGAGCCTTTTGCTTGATTTGAAGATCCTGTTGAAAACCCCTTTCAAAGTATTCAGCGGCCACGGAGCAAGCTAATGGACGGTTCAACCAACAAAAGTCTGAGCATCGCCAGCCCCAGCGAGTCGAACCTGACCTCGACCGTGCTGGACCTGGATCTGCGGATCCTGTTCCTGACCGCCGCCAACCCCGGCGCCGGCACCACCACCAGCGCCCTGGCCCTGGCCAGTCAACTGGCGCAGATGAGCAGCGGTCAGGTGCTGTACGTAGACGCCAGCCAGTCGGCGACCAACCTCACGCAGCAACTGAACCTGAACAAGGAGCGCGGCCTGCGCGACCTGCTGTTCAACCCCGACAACCCGCCGCTGTTGCAGGATTGCGTGGTGCAGGTGTCGAGCCTGCCATTCCACGTGCTGCCCAACGGCCGGCCGATCCGCACCATGGAACACCTGACCGCCGAGCGCCTGAGCCCGTTGCTCGACCAGTTGGGCAGTCAGTACCGCTTCGTGGTGATCGACGGCGACGCGGTGTATTCGGCCGCCGACACGCTGGTGATCAGCACCCAGGTCGATGGCGTGGTGTTCGTGGTACGGGCCGAAGACACCCGCTGGGAAGTCGCGCAAGCGGCCGTGCAGCGGTTGACCCAAGCCGGGGCGAAAGTGGTCGGCAGCGTGTTCAACCGGCGCAAGTACTACATGCCCAAATGGCTGTACAAAAACCTGTAAGCAACCGCGAGGGATGACGCCATGAACGCCAAGATACTGGTTCTGCTGATGCTGCCGCTCGCAGGTTGCTCAAGCACCTCCGACACTCAAAACATGCCGGTGAATATCCTCACCGCCACCCCGGCCAACGCTCAGGCCACCGACATGCCCAAGGTCGAACAGACCCTGCGCCCGCAGGATGTGCTGGATGTGATCTTCCACATCAGCACCAGCGGCTCGGACGCCTACCGCGTGCAGTCGGGTGACCAGATCGGTCTCAACTTCACCGCTGCCAGCCAGCTCAATGGCAATCAACTGGTGCTGCCGGACGGCACCATCGAGCTGCCGGGCGCCAACACCTCAGTGAAGATCGCCGGGCTGACCAGCGATGAAGCGCGCCAGGAAATCCAGCGCGCCTATCAGCGCAAACAACTGTTCCAGCCCAACCGCAATCAGTTGACGGTGCAGATCATCAGCCCGCTGACCAATGAGCAGAACCTGAAAAACGCCCTCAACCATCCGGCCACCGGCATGAGCCGCGAGATCACTGTCGGCACCGACGGCTACGCGAGCTTCCCGGAAATCGGCGCCGTGCCGCTGCAAGGCATGACCGTCAACCAACTGGAAACCTTCCTCAACAAGAAGTACGCGCAACTGCCGGGGCGGATGACCGTAGACGTGTTGCTCAAGTCCACCGCCGGCAACGAAATCTATGTGCTGGGCGAAGTCGGTCAGCCGGGCTCCTACCCGATCCGCCGGCCGGTCTCGGTGCTTGAAGCGCTGACTCTGGCGCGCGGCACCAACGTCAAGGCACGGCTGGATTCGGTGGTGATCATGCGCCGTAACGGCAACCAGGTGCAGGCCGTGCGTTACGACGTCGAGAAAGCATTGTCGGGCGAGGCGCCGCAAATCGCCTACCTGCAACCGGACGACATGCTCTACGTGCCGAAAACCAAACTGGCCAGCGCCGGCGAACTCGCCCGGCAACTGGCTGACGTGGTGCTGTTCCAGGGTGTGGGTTTCAGCTTCGGCTACCGCGTCGACAACAAAGACAGCAACAACAACTGACTCTCAGGTGACCGATCATGAATCCAAAGGAAAACTACCTGCATGAGTTCTTCAGGATCTTCTTCGCCAACAAGCAACTGGTGAAGCGTGTCTTCCTGATCTTTGCAGTAATCGCGCTGGTGCTGCCACTGCTGCTCAAACAGAGCTTCGATATCACTGCCCAGGTGATCGTGCAGTCGAAAAAACTTTCCCAGGGCGACGCCACCACGTCGCTGACCGTGGATAACGCCACCTTCATTCCGCCGTCGCTGGCGGACATGGAAACCGAGAGCAATATCCTGCGCTCGCCGGCGCTGATCCGTCAGACCATCAGCGAGCTGCGCGACAAGGGCGAATACACTCCGTCGCCCGGCATGTTCAGCAAACTGGTGAGCGAGCCGTTCAAGCGCTACATCAGCTCGCCGCTGCGTCAGTACGTGATCAACCCCGTGCGCAACACGCTGGGGCTTGAGACCGATCCGGTGCGCGACACCGCGCTCGATGCACTGACCCAGCAAGCCATGGACAGCCTGAAAATCGAGACCCTGCCCGGTTCCAACGTGATCTCGATCGTCTACAGCTTCCCCGATCCGCATCAAGGCACGACCTTCGTTTCCGCCCTGCTGCAAAACTATCTGGTCAGTCGTCAGGCGCTGCAATCGATCGATTTGCCACAGTCGTTCTACGAATCGAAAAAACACCTGTACCAGGTGCGCCTCGATGGACTGGAAGGCAACCGGCAAGCCTTGCTGGAAAGTGTCGGCGCGTCCGATCCGAAAGAAGAAATCACCTTCCGCCTCAACGCGATCAACACCGAAGAGCAGGCACTGAACCTGTATCGCGATCGCCTGCTGCAAAGCCAACGCTGGCTGGAATACCTGAAAACCAGCCTGGCCGCCGCCAGCAACAACAAGCTCAATGACTACACCTTTCCCTACACCTTCACCACCACCGTGGACAACGTGGCGTTTGAAGACCGGGAAATCAAACAGCTCGGCGAGCAACTGACCACCCAGGTCAGCCGCTACATGAACGATCTGGCCGTGTTCCAGCCCGGCAGTGAGCCGATGCTGCTGACCCGCGAACAAATCGCCCGTACCCGCCAGCAGTTCCTCAAAGTGGTGAGCAACCGCATCCAGGAACGCACCAACGACCTGGCGGTGGTGCAGCAGGTGATCGATCAGAAAACCGCGCGCATCGCCGAGTTCAAGGCACGCATCCACGAACTGCAACAGACCCAGAGCAAGCTGCGGCAAATGGATACCGAGATCGATGCGCTGCACGCCGCTTTCTCGACCTACGCCCAGCGGTTTGCCGAAAGCAGCACCACCCGTTCGCTGAACGACGACTTGTCCAACGCCCGGGTATTGAGCCCACCGTTCGAGCCGACTGAAGCGGCGTTCCCGAAACCGATGCTGATCATTCCGTTCGGGCTGTTCACCGGTCTGTTACTCGCGATTGCACTGGTCTACGTGCGTGAGTTCTTCGATCACCGCTTCAAACACCCGGCGCAAATCAGCCACGAGCTGGGCCTGCCGGTGCTGCTGGTGATCAACGATCAAAATGCACTGCCGAGCAATCCGCACAAGAACTGGACCGTACCAAGCTTCGTGCACTGGGTGCGCAATTGAACACGCCCTCTACCCAGAACGCCGCGCTGCCGATCATGCATTTGCTCAGCAGCGGCGGGTTCTACGGGGCCGAGCGGATGTTGCTCGATCATTGCCTGGCGACGCCGGGGCAGCACCAGGTGCTGTTTCTCGACGCGCCACCGGAACTGATTGCGCGTTTTCGCGAGGCCGGCGTCGATGCACAAGGCTGCGCAGGGCTCGCTGCCCTGCTGCGGCACTTGCGTCAGCGGCGCGGTGAACGTCCGTTGATCAACACCCATAATTTCAAGGGGCTGTTGTTCGGTTGGGTCGGCGCCACGCTGTTGCGCCTGCCGCTGGTGATCACTCAACACGGTTTTACCCCGCGCAGCCGCAAGCAGAAGTTCTACACCTGGCTGAGCCTGCAACTGTGCCGCACGGCGTCGGTGGATCGGGTGGTCTGCGTCGCTGAAAGCATCGCGGTGTTGCACCGTCAGGCCAGCGTGCGCGCGGAAAAATTGCAGGTGATCCCCAACGGATTGCCGGCAGTCGCCACCCTGCTTTCCGATGCGCCCCGGCAACGCTGGCTCGCCGGATACGTCGGGCGTTTGAGCAGTGAAAAAGGCCCGGACCTGTTTCTCGACGCGCTGATTCCGCTGTGTCATCAACACCCGCAACTCGACGCGGTGATGCTCGGCGACGGCCCGGAACGCGAAGACTTGCAGGCACGGATCGACGCCGCCGGTTTGCAGCAGCGCATCCGCTTGCCGGGTTATCAGACCGACATGGGTCACTGGTGGCAGCAACTCGATGCGCTGGTGATCAGCTCGCGCACTGAAGGCACACCGATGATTCTGCTGGAAGCGATGCAGGCCGGGGTGCCGGTGGTGGCATTCGGCGTCGGCGGAATTCCCGATGTGCTGGAGCACCGCCACAACGGTTTGCTCGCTGCCCCGACCGATAGCGCCGCCCTCGCCCGCCAGCTCGACACGTTGCTGTCCGAGCCAGGCCTGGCGCGGCAACTGCGCGACAACGCAAAACGCACGCAACAGGACCGCTACGACCTCAAGGCCCTGGCCGAACGCTGGTCGCAGCTGTACATCCGCACGGCACGGGAGGCACGCGCATGATTTTCCCGCTCTCGATCGTCAGTCTGCTGGGCCTGGTCTGCATCGCTCTGCTGGCCAGCCCCTGGCCCTACCTCGCGCCGGGCGCAGTACTCGGTCTGGTGGGGTTCGCGGTGTTGTACCGCAAACCGACCTGGGGCCTGCTCGGCATTGCCGCCCTGGTGCCGTTCGAGGGTTTCTTCAAGGACAGCTCGTTGTCGGGCAGCAAACTGATCGGCGCTTCGCTGGCGGTGATCCTGATGCTGCAACTCGCGATGCACCAGATTCCCTCGGATCGCCTGCGCAGCAATATCTGGCGCTTTCTGATCGCCTTTATGACTCTGTACTTTCTGAGCCTGCTCAACACCGATGACATGGGCATGTCGCTCGGTCACCTGCGGGAAATCAGCGTCGGTCTGATTCTGTTTGTCATCACCCTGTTGATCGGCCGCGAGCTGAACCTCGACCTGTTCGCCCGGCTGGTGACCCTGGCCGTCAGCACGACCTGCGCCATGGCCATGTTCTCCACCAAATTCCAGGATCAGGGCCGCGCCGCCGGCCTGCTCGAAGACCCCAACGCCTTTGCCCTGCTGATCGCATTCGCCATTCCGCTGGGGCTGCTGCTGGTAATTCGCAGCCCGAACCTGCTGCATCGGCTGTTCTGGGGCGGATGCTGCCTGCTGTTGCTCGGCGGCATGACCAAGACCGAATCGCGCTCCGGGCTGGTGGTGCTGGCCTTGAGTCTGGTGATCGGTTGCTGGCACTACCGTGCGCAACTGGCGCGGATTCGTCCGCGTCATCTCGGCTTTGCCATGCTCGGCGCGGCGATCGTGATTCCGCTGGCGATCTACGCGATGCCTGCGGGCTATATCGCCCGTATCCAGTCCCTCAGCGTGTTGAGCGCCGGCGCCAAAGGCCACAATGACGAATCCCTCGGCCGTCGCGCCTCGTACATCGTGGTCGGCGGTCAGATGATCCGCGAGAACCCGCTGCTCGGCTCCGGTCCCGGCACCTTCCCGCTGCACTACGCCACCACCGGCTACGCCAAGGCGTTTTCCGCCAACCGCAAGATCGGCGACCTGTATCGCCGGGCACACAACACCTACCTGGAAATCTTCAGCGAACTGGGGGTTCCCGCCGGCCTGATGTTCGTCGGCATGCTCGCGCTGGGCCTGTACAACCTGATGCGTGCGCGCAAGGCGTGGATGCTGCGGAGCAACTGGCAACAAGCGGATCTGATGACCCACCTCGGGGTGAGTTTCCTGTCGCTGACGCTGTTCCTGATGTTCCTCAGCGCACCGAACCAGAAGTACCTGTGGATCATGCTCGCGCTGACCAGCGTCCTGCGTCTGAAGGCCGAACAGGCGCCAATGACGGAGGCCAAAGCATGAGCCGGATCAGCATCGTCATCCCGATGTTCAATGAGGCCCGGCACATTGGCCGCACCCTGCTGGCCGCGCAGAAAGCCGCGCACGCGGCGAATGTCGAATGCGAGCTGATCGTGGTCGACAACGGTTCCAGCGACGACGGCCCGCAGATCGCCCGGCAGTTCGGCGCCCACGTGCTGGTGATGCCGGGCCTGCTGATCGGCGCCCTGCGCAATCGCGGCACGGCCATCGCCACCGGGGAGTGGCTGGCGTTCATCGACGCCGACATCGAAATGCCCGAAGACTGGCTCACACAATTGTTCGCGCTCGAAGCCGAAGGCCAGGCCGATGTGTTCGGGCTCGACCTGCACACCCCCGCCGCCGCGCCGTGGTACGCCACTGCGTGGCAGCGCCGCACGTTGCGCCCGACGACCCACGCCGCCCATATCGTTGACTGGCTGCCCAGCGCCAACCTGCTGCTGCGTCGGCGCTGGTTCGACAAGGTCGGCGGTTTCAATGAAACCCTGCGCACCGGCGAAGACAAGGAATTCACCCTGCGCCTGAGTGAACAGGGTGCGCGGTTGCTCGCGGTCAACGAAAGCGTGGCGCTGCACTGGGGCTATGAAATGAACTGGCGCGAATGGATGGGCAAGGAAATGTGGCGCCAGGGCAGTCACCTGCAATTGCTGCGCACCCACGGTTTCAGCTTGCGCTTGCTGCGCTTCCCGTTGCTGTCGCTGGTGGCGTGGGTCCTGGATCTGCTGGCGATTTCCGCGCTGCTCAACGGTTTCCCCCACCACGCGGCAATCATGGTGACCATGACGCTGATCCCGGCGCTGGTGCTCAGTGTGCGCCAGAGCCATCGCCAACATGACCTCGGCTTCACCCTGCAATTGTGGGGCCTGCACTGGGTGCGTCTGCACCTGGCCGGTGCCGCGTTCATTCTCAGTCTGTGTCATTGGAACGCCAGGAGGCCTGCCCGTGGCTGAATTCATTTTCTGGATGTGCCTGCTGCTGCCGGTGTACGCCTATGTCGGCTACCCGCTGCTGTTGACGCTGCTCGCGCCGCTGTTCCCGGCGTGGCGCCACAGCCCGGCACCGCCGCTGAACATCAGCGTCGTCATCGCCGCCCACAACGAAGCGCGGCATATCGAACACAAGCTGCGCTCGCTGCTGTCCCAGGATTATCAGCCGGCGACCCTGCAAATCATTCTGGCCAGCGACGGTTCCACCGACGACACGGTGGCCTGCGCGCACAAGGTCGTCGACCCGCGCATCACCGTGCTCGACCTGCCCCGCCAGGGCAAGGCTGCCACGCTGAACGCCGGTGCGGCTTTGGCCACGGGCGACATTCTGGTGTTCACCGATGCCGACAACCAATGGGCGCGCGAAACCCTCGGCTACCTGCTGGCGCCCCTGAGCGATCCGCAGGTCGGCGCCTGCGCCGGGCACATGGTGATCCCGGTCACCGGTGGCGGCTTGAGCATCGGCGACAGTCTTTATCGGCACTACGAAGGCTGGTTGCGCCGGGTCGAGAATCGCACCGGTTGCATGGTCTCCGCCGACGGCGCCCTGCTCGCCCTGCGCCGCGAACTGTTCGAGAACGTGCCGGCCGAGGTCAACGACGATTTCTTCATCAGCACCTGCGCCCCGGTGAAATTCAAACGCATTGTCTACGTGCCCGAAGCGCAAGTGATCGACCACGGTGTGGACGAAGCGGACAAGCAATTTCGCCGTCGCCAGCGGGTCACCGTCGGCGGGCTGCAAAGCCTGGCGCAGCGCAGTGAACTGCTCAATCCGTTCAAGCATGGGCTGTACTCGATTGCGTTGATCAGCCACAAGTTGATCCGCCGCCTGGCGCCGATCCTGTTGCTACCGCTGCTGCTGAGCAATTTCTGGCTGTGGGAAGACCACGGTTTCTATCGCCTTTGCCTGATCGCGCAATTGGTCGGCTACGCCATCGCGATTGCCGGCCTGCTGGATTCGCAACACCGCTTACCCAAACCGTTCCGCCTTGCGGCATTCCTGCTGGTGACACTGGCGGGCATGAGCATCGGCCTGTGGCAGTTCCTGCGCGGCCAGCGTTACGCCCAGTGGAACCCTGACCAAAACCGTTGAGAGGGACAGAGCCATGGCGATCAAACAACTGATAAAACGCACCAGCGGCTGGCTCTATCTCAACTCGTCCGTGGGGCGAAACCAGTTACACGGCGCCGGCGTGATCCTGATGTTGCACCGGGTGCTGTCCAACGACCGCGCCGCCGACCTGCCGCACCGCAACGAACTGTGCGTCGGCCCCAAGGCCTTCGAACATCTGCTGGTGTGGCTGCGCAAGCATTTCGATTGCGTGCCGCTGATGGAAATCCTCCAGCCCAACGCCTTGCGCACCGAGCGCCCACAAGTAGCGCTGACGTTCGACGACGGCTGGCGCGACAACGCCGCCAATGCCTTTCCGCTGCTACAGAAACATCAGGTGCCGGCGAGCATTTTTCTCTCCACCGATTTCATCGGCAGCCGTCAGCGTTTCTGGTGGGAAAGCATCGGTGAAACCCTGTGGGGCAGCCACGGCGAAAAGCCGCGCATGCACCTGATCGAATGTTTGCAGTCGATCCACCATCCCGTGCCGGTGTTGCTGGACGACATCGACGTGGATCGGCGCAGCCTGACCCTGTTGCATTACCTGCAAGGGCTTAAAGCGCTTGACCCGATGATGCTCGAACGCCTGACCGACGAGTGCCCGCAAGAGTCGCAACCTCAGGCACTGGATTGGCATCAGGTGCGGGCGATGGAGTCTTCCGGCCTGGTGCGTTTCGGCCCCCACGGCGCCAGTCACGCGATCCTCACAGGCCTTGACGATGTGCGCCTGGGCGAAGAAATCAGCCGCAGCCGCGATGCCATGTTCAATGGCTGCAACCGCCCGCTGCCGGTGTATTGCTACCCCAACGGTGACAACGATGAGCGCGTGCGCGAACAGATTGCCCATCACGATTACCCCTTCGCGCTCGGCACTGGCAGCGGCATCTATCGCGGCACCGGTGATCCGCTGAACCTGCCGCGCTTCGGTGTCAGCCAGCGCACCGCGCGCAATCCGGAGTTGCTGTCGTGGCGGATCTATCGCGGGGCGCGGCCATGAGTCGAGGCAGTTACCTCAAGCATCTGGCGCTGAGCATGGGCACCAAACTGGCGATGATCGCCCTGCGCCTGCTGAGGAATGTGCTGCTGGCGCGAATTCTCGGCCCCAGCGAACGGGGCCTGTTCGCCCTGCTCAGCACTCTGCCCGATCTGATCAGCGCCGCCACCAGCGGCGGTTTGAATTCGGCGGTCGGTTATCAGGCGGCCAAGCAACGGCCGATGGGGTTGTTGCTGGCTCAGGTGCTGGTGTTCGGCTGCTTGCTCGCCAGTTTGTTGACCTTGCTGGTGGTGGCGCTGGTGCGCGAGTTCGGCAGTGAACTGGACGTGACCGTGCAACTCGGTCTGCTGGCGTGGCTGTTGTTGCTGGCGGTGCCGTTGACCGTTCTCAAAAGCGGTCTGCTGACCCTTCACAATGCATCAGGCGGGGTGGTCGCGTTCAACGCCTTGCGGCTGGTGGAATCCCTGGCGCCGCTGCTGCTGTTTCTCGCACTGTTCTGGATGTGGAAAGAAGCGGCGCTTGAAGCCGCACTGATCAGTTGGCTGGCCGGGATCAGTCTGGTGGTGCTGGTCGGCTGGCTGTGGCTCAAACGCGCGCAGCCGTTGCAGCTGCAATGGGATCGCGCCAGCCAGAACGAACTGCTGCGCTTCAGTGCGCGCAGTCACCCGGACTTGCTGTTCCAGCAGGTGATCCTGCGTTCCGACTACCTGTTCATTGGCGCCCTGCTCGGCAGCACTGCGCTCGGGCATTACGCGATGGCCAGCGCCGCCGCCGAGTTGCTGCTGATCGTGCCGGAAGCGGTGACCACACCCCTGATGAAACGCCTGCTGCAACAGGACGAAGGCATGGACAAAGTTACGCCGCTGGCCCTGCGCCTGACCGCTACGGTGATGCTCGGTGCCTGCCTGACCATGGCCGTGATCGGCGAATGGCTGATCGTCACCCTGTTCGGCGTCGCCTACCAACCGGCGTATCCGGCGCTGCTCGCGTTGCTGCCGGGACTGCTGGGCCTGTGTTACGCAAGCATCCTGCGCCTGGACCTGATCGGCAAGAACCGCCCCGGCACGGTGTCGTTGCTGATGGGGATCGGCGCGCTGCTCAATCTTGCGCTGAACCTACTGCTGATCCCGGCCTACGGCATCGTCGGCGCGGCGGCGGCTTCGTCGATTGCCTATCTGGCGGTGACCGTGGCAATGCTGGTGTTGTACTGCCGGTTGAGCGGCGTGGCGTTCTGGCAAACCCTGATCATCGTGCCCAGCGACCTCACGCCGATGTGGCTGATGTTGCAGCGCCGCTTTTTACAACGGAAATCCGCATGAAAGCCTTGGCCCTGCTGTTCGGTCTCGGCCTGTCGCTGGACGTCTTCGCGGCGTCGATGCGCTGGGGCGACATTCGCGACGGCAGTCTGTACCTGCAGGCGGATCGCCCCGACACGGTGACCGTGCGCTGGGTGCCGGCGTGGCAGGCAGAGGCCAACGAAGAGCACATTTTCCTGCTCGACGGCCGGGGCCAATTGCAGGGCGACCGCTTGATCAAGGCCAGTGAAACCCGTGGCAGTCAGAGCTGGCCATTGGCGCCGGGGGCCGCGAGTTATCAGCTGGAAATCCCCGGCTACAGCTTCCGCAGTTACCGGGTCGAGCACGACGAAAACATCGTGGCCCTGTTCGCCCCGGCCAAGGTGCATTTCAGCGCGGAAACCCGTAACGGCGATGAACTGTATTTCAAGGTCGCCGCCGGTGAGCACGCGATATTGGCGGGTAAGTTCCACGGCGGGGTCAGCGCCCTGCAAGCGCAGCGGGTCGGTGACGGACAGCCCCTGACATTGGCGCTGAAACCCTATCACGCCTATTGGCAGTTCGATCAGGTGGCGTTGCCGGTCAGCGAGCGCGAGCAGATCTGGCGCCTGCGACTGCAAGGCAGCGGCAAAGCGGCGTTCTGGCTCGACGGCACGGCCAATCTGTTCGCACAGACCCCGCAACAGCTCAAACCGCTGCACGAAGACGACGGCCAGACGCGCCTGACCCTGCACGACAAAGTCCTCGGCCGCACCCCGGATCTGGGCATCGCGCTGCCCTATGTGATGCCGCCGCCGGCTAGTCATCCGCTGCTCGATGCGCTAAAACCGACGGCCGCCAGTTTCTACAGTTTTGTCGACGTAACGGCGAGAAAACCCCACTTCGAAGATGCGTTTCGTCAGGTCTATCAGGACCGTTTCGGCATTCGTCAGGACATCACCTTGCTCGCCGGCAGCCAGCGTCAGGCCGATCTGCGCGCCGACGTGCAAAGCAACAGCGGCCTCGACGCCTGGCTGGCCGGCACCCGTGCGCTGGGCGGCAAAGGCACGCACTACATCGGGTTCGCTGACGAGCCCAACCTGAATTATTCGAGTTACGAGCAATATCGTTCGATCTTCACCAGCATGGCCCGGCAGGTGCGCAACGATCCCGCGAATGCCAGGGCCGGCGTGCGCATCGCGATGCCGGCCAGTTCGCGATTGGTCAACGGCCCGTTCGCCGACAACGCAGCGAACAAGCGGGGGATCGACTGGGCCCGGCGCCTGCTGAATGAGTCCCCCGATCAGGTCGATGCGCTGGCCTGGCACGAATGGATGATTCGCGACCTGCTCGCCACTCGCGTCTACCGCGACAGTGTGCGCCGCGCTGCCGATCTGGTCGGCCTCGACGCCAAGGGCCAGCCGCGCAAGGCCTTGCTGCTGGACCAGACTAACCTGTCCAGCGGCTCGAGCCTGAGCCCGTACGATCAGGAAACCCATTTCACTTCGCTGTGGTGGGCCTCGGTGGTGATCAACGCCTCCCAGGACGGCTTGCTGACCATGCTCAACTGGTTCCAGGCCGCCGATGAGCCGCAATATCCCAAAGGCATGTTGCGGGTGCTGGGCGATGACCGTTTCGAATTGAAACCCGTGGGCCTGGCCCAGCAGTTCATCCAGCAGCACTGGCTGCACAACGTGCTGTGGCTGGAGAACGACGCGTTCGAAGTCGATGTGCTGGCGATGGCCAGCGACGATCAGCGCGGGCTGCTCGGTGTAAACAAAGGCACGCGCTTGCAACGTGTCGATCTGGCGGGCGCCAAATGCCCGTTGAACAACGGCGCCCTGCGCTACTTCGGCGCGGACAATCGCAGCCGCGACGCACCTTTTCACTGCCAGGACGGTCGAGTGCGTTTCGAACTCCCGGGACAGACCCTGTTTGCCCTGAGCTGGAGCGCTTCATGACCGCCCTTTTGATGTTTGGCCGCGCAGTCTTCGTGCCGCGCGATACATCGTCATCAGGAGTGAACAGCATGAATGTCCTGCAAAAACTCAGCGCCCACATCAAGCAGAAAGGCCTGCGGGCCACGCTGGCCAAGGTGTGGAAACACTACATTTTTTCCCATCAGGAACTGCTGTGGATGGAGCGCGATCTGGTCAGTCCGGTGCCGCCCCACAGCCTCAAGCCCTACCCGGCACTGCGGGTGGTGAAAATCACCCCGGACAACGCCAGCGCCTTCGCCCGTTACTTCGGTGACCGCGTCGTCACCATGGCCGAACTGGCCCGGGAAGATCACACCGGGCACATGCATCTGGACGACCAAGGCGACGCGGTGGCCTTCATCTGGGGCTGTCCGCACAACTATTTCGACCGGCATTACTACGGTTGCGAGTTTCCGGTGAAACCCGGCGAGTTCTTCGAGTTCGGCGGTGAACTGACCCGCGCCTATTGGGGCACCGAACTGTCGGTAGACCTGCAACTGGAACTGTGGAAAGCCATGGCCGCCCAGGGCTGCGACAAAGTCGTGGACGTCTGCGAGTTCCACAACATCCCGGCACTCAAGCTGCACCTGCGCATGGGCTATACCGAACAGGGCCGGATCATGAATGTGTATGAGTTGTTCGGCCGCTGGCGCTTCTACCGCGAAACCCGCTACAGCGGCTCGCGCCTGGATGCGCTGCGCAAACCTTCCCGTCCACCTGTTACAGCAGCGGTGACCTGAGCCTATGGCGCAATTCGAATGGCGCACCTCGTTGTGCGCACCTGACTTCCCGGCGGCGGCCTATGAAGCGCTGCGCCTGCGGGTGACGGATCACACGCCGTTCAACAGCCTCGACTGGCTGTGTGCGGCAGAGCAGGCGCTCGATGCGCACGAGCGGCTGCACGTATTGCTGGGTTGGGAAGCAGACGAATTGCGCCTGTGCCTGCCACTGGTGGCGAGCCGTGAACGGTTTTTCGGTTTGCCGTTTCGAGTGGTGCATCACCTGGGTTATCCGCTGGCCGATCGCCTGGCGTTGTTATCGGTTCTGGACGCCGAAAGTATGCGCCAGGCCCTGCGGCTGATTCGCCAGCGAGTGCCCCACGCCCTGCTGCAACTCAACGAAATCAACGAGCCGGTCGGCGACGAAAGCGTGCTCACCGAATGGATGGCCCACAGCTCCACCGGCGAACGTCGCTTGAGCTGTCGGGTGCCGGTGCACCTGATCAGCGACGCCGACCGCCAGGAAGTCTCGGGTGACCCGCGCTACAAACTGCGCCGGGCACGTAAACGGATTGCCGCGTGTGGCGCCGAGGTCCGGCGGATCATTCCCGATGCAGTCACCATGGGCCCGTTGCTGCAGGCCATCAGCGAAGTCGAAGCAGTGAGCTGGAAAGGTGACGAAGGCGTCGGGATCTTTGCCAGCGAGCGCAGCCGCCGCTGCATGGAAAACGCCTTCACCGCCCTCGCCGCTTCGGGCCGGGTCCGCGTCGTGATGCTGGAGCTGGACGGACGTTGCATCAGCTATCGGCTCGGCCTGTTCGAACAGGGTCGGCTCTACGATTACAACCTCGCCTTCCTGCCGCAATACGCCGATCTGGGCAGCGGTCGGGTGTTGCTGGAGGAATGGATTCGCTGGGGGCTGGACGACAACTGGCGCTGGATCGATGCCTCGCGGGTCAGCCTGGAAAACTCCAGCCATCAACTGCACGAACGCATGACCGGGCAACTGGAGCACTGGCGCTGGAGCTTCTACTCGTGGCGCCCGAGCGGTCTGTTGCTGGGACTCGGGCTGCGCGTCTGGCACCGTCTCAAACCTGCTTTGCAACAGTGGCGGGCGAAGCGTGCGGCGGCCAAGGCGGCGGTCATTGCGACACCTGTGATCAACCCCACCAAGGAGGGCGAACATGCCTCGCCAAGTCATAGTCAACGCTGACGATTTCGGCCTCAGTCCGAACGAAAACGCGGTGATCCTCGGTGCGTTCCAGGCCGGGGTCATCAGTTCCGCCACCGCCATGGCCAACATGCCGGCGTTCGAAGCGGCCTGCGCCATGGCCCGGCTGCCGTTGCTGAAGGACCGGATCGGCCTGCACTTCAACCTGACCTACGGCAGGCCCTTGAGCCGGGCCATTCTCGAGCGTCGCACCTTCTGCGACAGCCACGGTGTGTTCGACCTAAACCTGCCGCGCCACAGCCTGTGGCTGGGCCGTGAAGATCGCGAGGCGGTACAGGAAGAATTGCAGGCGCAATGGCAGCGCTGCGTCGATCACGGCGTGCGTCCCAGCCACCTGGATTCACATCAGCACGTGCACAACATCTGGCCGATCGGCGAGATCGTCGCCCGCTTCGCCGCCCATCAAGGAGTGCCCGTGCGCCTGGCGCGCAACCTGGGGCAAAACCTCAGCCTGCCCAAACGCATGTTCAAAGGTTTGCTCAACCGTCGGTTGCAAGATCTGGCCGGAGCCACGGCGGATTACGTCTGCACGCCGGTCGACCTGCGCAACGCTCCCGCGCCGACCGACGGCGTGCTGGAAATCGTCGCCCATCCGAACCAGCTCGGGGATGATTTCGGTGATGCCTATCTGCAACCCGGAGAGTCCCTGAGCCGCGTACTAGAGCAGCGGCTGGCGGGCGTTCCCCGGGTTTGCTATGCCGATCTGAACAAGGATTTTCTACGCGGTGCTGCGGCACTCTGAACCGTTACACAACTTGCAATACTTTCAAAGCTGGCGCTTTGACATGGACTTGCAGGGGTGATCTATACCCACAAAAGCGTCATCCACAACACCCGGGCTTCGGCCACGGAGGGCATCATGAGCGTCATTGAAAAGCTGCGCGAACGTATCAAGCAAAAAGGCCTGGGCCGCACCTTCGGCACGTTGTGGAAACGCTACGTGTTCTTCCATTGGGAGCTGTTGTGGATGGAGCGCGACCTGGTCAGCCCGGTACCGCCGCACAAGCTGCGCCCCTACGACGGCCTGCGCAAAGTCGACATCACCGCAGAGAATGCCGGCGCGTTCGCCAAGCATTTCGGTGACCGCGTGGAGACCATGGCCGAGCTGGCCAACGAGGGCCACACCGGGCACATGTACCTGGACGCCGACGGCCATGCGGTCGGGTTTATCTGGGGCAGCATTCGCGACTACCACGACCGCCACTATTACGGCTGCACCTTCCCGGTCAAACCCGGCGAGTTCTTCGAGTTCGGCGGCGAAATGACCCGCGCCTACTTCGGCAGCAGCCTGTCGGTGGACGTCCAGGTCGCCCTCTGGGAAGCCATGGCCGCCCAAGGTTGCAACAAGGTGGTGGACGTCTGCGAAACCCACAACATCCCGGCGCTGAAACTGCACATCCGCATGGGCTACCACGAACAGGGCCGAGTCATGCACGTCTATTGCCTGTTCGGCAAATGGCGCTTCTTCCGCGAAACCCGCTACGAAGGCTCACGCCTGGACCCGCTGCGCAAACCGGGACGACCGGTAGTGACGGCGGCTGCGCAGGCTTGATCCAGTTTTGAGATTTGCGGCGTTCTCTTTACCGCTTTCGCGAGCAAGCTCGCTCCCACAGTAATTTTCGGTGAACTAAAACACTGTGGGAGCGAGCTTGCTCGCGAAGGGGCCCGTAAGCTCAACACACCGGTTCGCCAGAACTTCAGCTTTTAATGACTATCAACGTAAAACACATCGGCATCTGCGCCTCGCGGTTCTGGTACTGGTCATACACGTCTTCCCGGTTCGAGTGCGGGTATTCCTTGAAGTGCGTGATGTTCAGGCCGGCCTCGATGGCGGCGGTGAAGATCGCACCCAGGGTGTGCACGAACCAGTAGGACTTGGCCGCCGGCTGTTCGACCTTGCCGACGTAAACGATCGGTTCTTCCTGCACGAACGGTTCTTCGCGGAAATATGAGGTGGCGAGGCGAAACGGGTCCACGGCCTCGGGGTCGACCATTTCCAGGAACGGGTGGGTTTCGTAAATCACCAGTTGTCCGCCCGGTTTGAGGACCGAGGCGACGTGGCGCAAGAATTCGCCGATGTCGGGCATCCAGCCAAAGACACCGATGGTGATCAGCGCGACGTCGAAACGGGCGCGCAGCGATTCAGGCAAATGATGAATATCGGCCTCGATAAATTCGGCGTTGTGCGGCGAACGCTTGTTCAGTTCGCGGGCCTGTTCGAGAAACGCGCTCGACTGATCGATACCGACCACTTGCCGCGCGCCGAGAGCAAACAGTGACAGGCTTTCGCGGCCATTGTTGCAACACAGCTGCACAACGTTTTTGCCATCGACACCGACCTCTTCGAGCAAGCCGCGAAGGGTGTCGTCGAGGCAGGAAAAGTCAGCCTGCATGACCTCGGTCAGCAAAGCCTGCCAGTCGGGTGAGTCCTGGTGATGGCGGGCGGAATCGTTCCACGCCTGACGATTGCTCTCGACGGCATTTTTATTGTTTGGCACTTCCATGGCGCACTCCGGGCGATGCTCTTGATTGAGCGGCCCGAGTCTAGTTCAGCCTCGCGTTACAGGTTGTTGCGAACTTGTAAGCCGGCAAACTTGCACCAGCGCCTGCACCAACGCCTGCAGCGCGGGCAGCTATAGTTAATAGCCTTGGGGAAATCCGCTTCCACAGGTGCTGCCATGGGAATGTTCAATCGACTGCTGTTGTCCGCCTGCCTGCTCGCCGCCACGCAAGCGCAAGCGCTGGACAGCAACTTCAACTACTACGGGTCGGACCAGCCTTTTGCCCACCCTGCTCCGCCGTCGCTGTCCGCCCAGCCGCCCCGGCCGTTCGATGACACGCCGCCTCAGGACTTCATCGTGATCCCGGATCGCCACGTGTTCCATGATTCGCAACTGCCCACCGTAGCCGACGCCACGGTCCGGGTATTTATCCGCACCTACGATGCCGAGCGCGGCATCTACGTCAACGACGAAGTGCTGGACCCGACGTGCGTGCTCGAATGCCTGAGCCAGCCGAATCCACGCAGCAACGCCGTTTACCACTGACGTTTGTCCGGGCGGGCCAGGCCGAGTTTTTCGATGCGATAGCGCAGCATGTCGCGGCTCAAGCCCAGCAGGCGCGCCGATTTGGTGACGTTCCAGTCGGTCTTGTCGAGCATCTTGCGCACCATGTCGCGCTCGACCTCCGGCAGGTTCATCGACTCGGTGTTGCTCGCCGGGCGATTGTCGAAGTGCGGCACTTCATGCTGAAGCTGCGGTGGCAACTCGTCGCACAGGCTCATGCACACGTTCAACTGGTGCGCAGCGATGGTGTCGCCCGGCGCCAGCAGCACAGTCTGTTCGAGCATGTTGCGCAACTCGCGCACGTTGCCCGGCCAGGTGTAGCTGAGCAGTAGTTCTTCGGCCTGATCGCTGAAATGCAGGTTCGGTTTGCCGTAGCGTTTGCCGTGACTGGCGAGGAAGTGCCGGGCCAGCAGCAGGATGTCATCGCCACGGGCGTACAGGCGCGGAACCTTGATCGAGATGATCCGCAGACGGAAGAACAGGTCGCGGCGGAATTTGCCCTGCTGGACCATCTGCTCAAGGTTGCAATTGGTGGCGCTGATCACCCGCAGGTTGACCTTGCGTTCCTTCACCGAACCGACCCGGCGAATGGTGCGATCCTCCAGCAGCTTGAGCAGCTTGGCCTGCAGGATCAGGTCCATTTCACCGATTTCGTCGAGAAACAACGTACCGCCGTCGGCGGCTTCCACCAGACCGACCCGGCGATCCTTGGCGTCGGTGAACGCGCCTTTCTCGTGGCCGAACAGCTCCGACTCCACCAGGTTGGAGGGAATCGACGCACAGTTGAATTCAATGAACGGACCTTTGCTGCGCGGGCCGTCGAAGTGCAGCGCACGCGCCACCAGTTCCTTGCCGGTACCGGTCTCGCCCTCCACCAGCACCGGTGGAAGGTCACCGCTGGCCATGCGCCGCTCGGCTTCGAGCAACTGGCCAATGGTGTTTTTCAGATACTGCATCGGGGCCGACTCGCCGATCAGTGCCTGGACGCCGGATTTCTGCGCCTCGCGCTCCTGATAGAACGACAGCGTGCGCTCCATTTTTTCAGTCGCCAACGCTTTGTCCAGCAACAGCTTGAGCTCGGGCAATGCGACCGGTTTGGTGACGTAATGAAAGGCGCCCTCTTTCATCGCGACCACCGCGTCTTCAACGTTGCCGTAGCCGGTCATCATGATGACTTTCAGATCCGGCGCGCTGATGCGCAGCTTCTGGATCAGGTCGTGACCGCTCATGCCCGGCAGCGAGTTGTCGGTCAGTACCACGTCCGGATTGAAGCGGCCCAATTGCTCCAACGCGTCCTCGGCCGAGTGGCAGACCGTCACCTCGAAGTCTTTGCGCTCAAGGTAGGTCTGGATATTCTCGGCCAGCAGTTCGTCATCCTCGACCAGCAGAATGCTGTGTTCCATATTCCCCTCCCGATGCCACTCTAAAATTGAGACTGACGCGGGTTCCTTCCTGCTCGCGGCTGGTCAGCACGACCGAGCCCTGAAAACGCTCCATGATTCTTTTGACCAACGCCAGGCCGACGCCGAGACCGCCCTGCTTGGTGGTGAAAAACGGTTTGAACACCAGTTGTTGTTGCTGCGCGCTCATGCCTTTACCGGTGTCACCCAAGGTCACACGCACCTGTCCGGTCTGCGGTGTTTCAATGTCGACACTCAGCACACCACCCTTGGGCATCGCTTCCAGGGCATTGGCAAACAGGCTATTGAGTATTTGCGTCAGCAGCACCTTTTGACTGACGACCGGCGGACAATTTTGCGGGGTAAATCGTACTTCGACGCCGTTGCGCCGAATCAGCGCGTCGAAAGCGCCAAGCGTGTCTTCGACTGCCGCACACAGATCGACCGCCTCGCCGTCATCGTTCATCGGGCGCAGCGACACCAGCAACTCACGAACCCAGCGCGACATGCGATCGACCTGACTGATGATGTCGCCGATATTGCGTTGCGCGCCTTGATTGGCCACTTCCTGGGCCAGTTCGGCGCTGGAGCGGATGGTCGCGAGCGGGTTGCGCAGGCTGTGCGCGACCGCCGAGGACATTTCACCCAAAGCCACAAAGGTTTCGTTGCTGATCAGCTGTTGTTGCTGGCTTTGCAGCAGCGTCGAGGCGCGCCGCACAATCCAGAACAGTCCCAGATAAATGGCCGCGCCACCCAGAATCGTCGCGGCCCAGATCGAAGCGAATCCGCGATCGATTCGCTCGACCAGATCCGCCGGTTCCTTGTAGATCTCGACCATCGCAACGACCTTGCTCTTATCGGCGTTGAACATCGGGATGTAGTTCTCGATGAACAGGTATTTGGGTTCGCGCGACAGTTGCTGCTCAGGTTTCTCGTCATCGATTTTGTGGTAGCTGGAGGACACCGACACTTTCAGCTCGAATGACTCATCCAGCTCATCGTCGTCCTCGAACTTCGCGCCGATCAGTTCCGGATTAGTCGACCAGATCACCGTGCGATCGAGCGCATAGACCGTCGCCAGCAGGATGTCCGGCAAGTGTTCGACATGATCGAGAAATTCGGCGCGGGCCGAGACATGGGCCAACGGATCGACATCCGGATAGTTGTTGTCCTGCCGCGGATCGAGCATCTCGCCCATGGTGCGTTCTGGCGTGATGCCGGCGTGGCGCATCTCTGCATCGCCGATGGCCTGGACGAATTGCGCGGTCAGCAATGCATCGCGTTCAACGCTTTCGGTGACCACAAAGCGTGTAGAGATATAGCCCAGCCCCAGCGCCACGGCCGCGATGATGAAAAAGCTCGCCAGGGAAAACCAGCGCAGCAGATTGAACTGTCCACCCCAGCTTTTGATAACGGCCAACGCTGCGTTCGGCGCCGGTAGTTTTTGTTCGTCCAATGGTTGCATGGGTATGCCCTGGCGTTTTTTTGTATCGGGCCGCTTACAGCCGTTACACGAAACAGTGTAGGTGGCATTCGGCGTGACATACGGCTCGATGATGCTATTTAGCCGCTACTGCATCCGGCTGATTGTTTCACTCGCAGAACCTGCTGTTTCTGGCGTCAAAGCCCCGTCGGCCAAGGGTTGCGCGGACGGACGCTGGCGTTCGGTTTCAGCACTCAGAAAGTCGATGATCGACTGCGCCGACTGCTCGTCCAGACGCAAATTGGGCATCGGAATCCGCTCGTATTGCTCGAACAGTTGCAGCGCAATCGGATCCTTTTCCGCCAGCACACGATCAGGCTCGCGAATCCAGCGATTGAGCCAAGCCGGATCACGCTGTCGGGTCACACCGATCAGATCCGGGCCGATGTTGCGCATGCCGATACCTTCGCCATCCTGCGGGCCGAGGCTGTGGCAGGAGGCGCAACGCGTCCGAAACAGTTCCTCACCGTTGCTCGGCGGGCGAATTTCCGGGGCATTGGCATAGCTTTCTTCGACGCTCGGCTGCTTCCAGTTCTGCAGCGTATTTGCTAGCTGATCGGCGAGGATCCACGGGTTCTCGAACGGCGAGGCCTTCATCCAGCGCCCGGTGCTCTGGTTGCCGACGATCAGGCTCAGGTTGTGATCCTTGGTGCGACCGTTATCGACGCCCTCAATGAACAGCCCGAGTTTCTTGCGCAAGTCGGTGACGTCTTCGAATTCGCCGGTGAGGAATTTCCAGCCGGGACCGACCTTGAAGCGTTGCGCGTAGGCCTTGAGCACTTCGGGGGTATCGCTCAGCGGATCAATACTGATCGAGTAGAAAAAGATGTCCTGCCCGACCCGATCCCCCAGCAGTTTCTGCACCTGGCGCAGGCGCGCGGTTTCCAGCGGGCAAGAATCGCTGCACGAGGTGAAGATGAAATTGATCACCACCACCTTGTCCTTGATCAGGTCATCGAAAAAACGCACCTGCCGACCGTCCTGGTCGGTCAGCAGGGTGTTGGGGAAATAGTCGCCACCCCACGGGGTGGCGGATTCGCTGGCGCCTTCGGGCTGCGCCTGATGGGCGATGAGCACCTGACTGCCGAGCAGGCAGGTGACCAGCACCAGGATCAAATGCATGCCCAGGGCGCGGGAGCGCGGCGTTGGCTGTGTCATGTCGGCTCCCTCCCTGCTCATGGTTTCACGACCACTTGCGGGCCAAAGCCATCGCCAGTGCGGAAGGTTGGCAGCGCGGCAGAGTTCACGTAGCGCACGCCATCCCAGCTCGGCAGCGGTGTCGGCATCAACTGCAGTTGCCCGGGTTTCTCGAGGTCCCAACGCAGCAGCATCGAGTTGTCCTCATGCTGGGTGTTGTGACAATGCTCCATGTAGGTCCCGGCAAACTCGCGGAAGTTGATTGCCATCTCGACGCTGTCCAGCCCGTCGGCTTCCGAACCGATGCGATAGACGTCCTTGCGCGCCCATTTTTCCCACTCTGGTGGTGCCTTGCCGCCACGGCTGAGAATGATCCCTTCCTCGAAGTGCACGTGTACCGGATGGCTCCAGCCTTTGCCGCCGGCCTTGATGTTCCACACTTCCAAGGTGCCGATGCCGCTGACCCCGGCGTCGGTCGGGCCGCTTGCCAGTTTGGTCGAGGCATTCAACCGGCGTGGGTCCATGTGGAAGCCAAAACCACCATCGGTCTTGATCGTCCACGGCGCTTCATCGGTGCCGTCGGAGCGGCCGAAGATGAAGGTCCGGTGCAGCGCCTTGGCCAGCAGCGCCTTGTCGGCAGCGTTGTCGCGGTGGATCTTCAGCGGGATCATCACCTTGCCTTCAGCCTTGCCCGGTTTGGCCGGTTCGTAGGCTGCCGGATCCATGGCCAGATCCTGGCCAGTGAACGCCTTGACGTTGAGTTGCAGGACCTTGCCCACCACCGGGTCACCCTTGTCCCATTGCGGCCCCTTGCTGGTCTGCTTGATCACCGGCAGGTATTTCTCCGAGAGCACATCGGCCAGCGGAATCACCTCTTTCGGGCCTTTGCCATCGTCTTGCGCCTGGAGGTTGACGAAGAACAGCTTGTCCCCCGGCTTGATGCCGTTTTTCGCGAAGTTGACGATGATGTCGAAGCGCTCGGCGATGCCCTGGGTTGGCAGGATCGCGTTGTGGTTCTGCTTGTCGCCGTCGGCATCCAGATCCATCGAGCCGTCGAACGGCACGCTGTGTTCCATGATGTTGCCGTCGTTGGCAATCATGTGGAATGGCACACGGCTGTAGGACACACCGGAGTTTTTCGGCCCCTGAAACTCGCCGCCCGTGCCTTTGACTTCCCGCACCAGCGCGAGCTTGAAGTAACGCGACACCGAACCGTTGAGGATGCGGAAGCGATAACTGCGTGCCCGCACGTCGAGGGTCGGTTTCCATTGCCAGTTGACCAACACTTGATCGCCAATGAAGCCGTCGGTGTTGAACGGGTTGAACCACAACTGACCTTGCTGATCCCACGCTTTGTCGGCGAACACCAGGTTGACGTCGTAGTCACGGTTGCCCCACGGCAAGCCGCTGCCACTGGGGAAACGCAGGTTGACGCCATCGTTCACCGATTCGTTGCCACGGTCCAGGGCGCTGTAGTAGTTCATCATCGCCGCGTTGCCCTTGTAGACGTTCTGCGCGGTGAAATCGAGCATGTGATCGTGGAACCAGTGAGTGCTCATGGTTTCGCGCCAGTCGCCGCGAATCTTGATGGTGCCGTGGTCGCAGGTCTTTTTCGCAGGCTGCAGGTCGTTGACCCAGAGGGTTTCCCCCGGCGCGCAAGGGAATGCCGCGCGTGGGTCCTCGGCCTTGGTGTTGATGCTGTCGTAACCGGCAAGCTGGATCGGCCAGCGATAGTCGTAGAACTGGCCGGGAAAGAAGAACGCGTTGGCATAGCCGTCACTTTCCGCCGGCGCGTGACCGTTGTGTTCGTGGGTGGTGATGGTGTGCAGACCGAAACCACGGTTGGCCGATGGATCGATCGGCAAGCCGTTGTAATGACGCATCAGCACCGGTTGGCCGTAACGCACCATCAGCAGTTTTGGCGGCAGCGTGCCGTCGAAGGTCCACACCGAATTGTGGTCTTGTGGCGGCATCGCCGGGTGGAAGCGTGGATCGACACCTTTTGCCGTGCCATCGGTCGCCGGAATCCCGGCCACGTTGTGATACAGCCCGCCCGGGCCGAACTCACCGACGGCGTAGCCGTGCATCTGCCGGCTGTCACGCAGACCGCCGTTCAGCCGTGCGCCGGTTTGCACGGTCTTGTAGGCGACTTGCGGGTAGAACTCGTTCCAGCGCTGATGGGCCCAGCCTTTTCCCGGTGGCCGGCCTTCTGCAGAGGAACCGATATGGCGGTTGAGGAACAGTTCGATCTGCGCCTGCCACGGGTTGCGGTCGACCACGTTGGCAAACTGACTGGGGAATGGTGTCAGTCCCGGTTGACGCAAAAACGCATCCAGCGCCGTGCCGGGCGGTGCGCTGCGGGCGACATTGTTGGGGTCCTGGGCCGGGGCCGGGCCGATGGCCGCTGGCGGGAAGCTCAGTGGAGCGGCCGGCGTGGTCGGGTCGAGTTTTTCCGGGCCGAACTCTTCGAACAGAACCAGTTGCTGGGTGAACGGCAGCGCTCCGAACAGCGGGCTCGGCTTGCCGTTGGTGGGGTAGTTGAAACTGGTTTGCGCGGCTGGCGGCAGGATGTTTTCCGTGCGCGTCGTGTTGCGCGTACCTTTGACCCCGTCGGGCAAATCGAAGGAATCTTCGTTGGCCTCGGGCATCGTCAGAATGGCATTGAGTGCCGCCGGCTCATCGGCCGGTTCGTCGTAGTACGCCGAGGGGTCGGAAGTTTCCGGCTGGCTTTCGTCATCGATCGGGCTCGCTCGAACCACGGTCATGGTGCCGAGGGTCAAAGCCAGAAAGACGCTCAAAGGCGTCAGCAGAAATAACTTGTTGGGGTAACGCGTTGTTCTGTCCATCACCAGCCGCCTCATCTAAGGAAGGGGTGATGGTGTTTTGCAATTACCTCGCCAAAAAATCATTTCCAGTTGTTACAAGGACTTGGGAGTGCTGTTGGTTTCCCCACTCCCCGGTGACCGGGGCCTGACACCCAGTGCTGGGGGAAAGTTCACCCCAATTTACTGAATGAGCTGAAACGCCAGACGAACGGTAGTTCCCTGTCCTTCCCGACTGTCCAGCGTCACGGCGCCTCCGAAGCGCTCCATGATCCGCTTGACCAATACCAGCCCAACCCCAAGTCCACCCTGTTTGGTGGTGAAGAACGGCCGGAAGGCCATGCTGCGCTGCTCTTCATTCATGCCCTTGCCGGTGTCGCTGAGCATCACACTCACACGACGGTTGTCCTGTGGTTCGAGGCTGACCGTCAACGTTCCTCCTTTGTCCATGGCTTCCAGAGCATTGGCCAGCAAGCTGTTGAGAATCTGGGTAAGTTGCACCTGCTGGCTGAGCACCATCGGCGTCTGCTGGGGATGAAACACAACGTGTACGCCGGCTTTGGCAATCTGTTGTTCGAACGCCATCAGGCTGTCGTGCAGTGCCGCGACCAGATTCACCGGTTCCGGCTCGTCATTGAGCGGGCGCAGCGATTGCAGCAGCTCCCGCACCCACTTCGACATGCGGTCGACCTGACCGATGATGTCATTGATGTTCTTGTGCGCCGGCCCTGCATCGAACTCCAGCGCCAGCTCGGCGCTGGAGCGGATCGTCGCCAGCGGATTGCGCAGGCTGTGGGCGACTGCCGAGGACATTTCCCCGAGCGCTACGTAGGTTTCGTTGGCGATCAGCTGTTTTTGCTGCGCCGCCAGCAAAATCGCCGCCCGCCGCACGATCCAGTACAACCCCAGATAAATCAGTCCGCCACCCAGCGCCGTCGCCAGCCAGATCAGCGCCAGCCCCCGCTCCATCCGGGTGATCAGGTCTTTGGGTTCTTTGTAGATTTCGACCATCGCCGTGACATTCTTGCCCTCGGCATCGAACAGCGGGATGTAGTTCTCGATGAAAATGTATTCGGGTGGCACCACGAATTTCTGTTCTTCGCGCCCTTTGTCGACGTCGTGGTAGCTGGCCGACACCGGGATTTTTTCATTGAATGCACGATCAAGGTCATCATCGGCGTGAATGCGGGTGCCGGTCAGCGCCGGGTTGGTCGACCAGATCACCAAACGATCCGGCGCATAGATATTGGCGAGAATCACGTCGGGCAAATGTTCGATGTGATCGAGAAATTCGCCTCGGGCGCTGGCGCGGGCCGCCGGATCGACGTCGGGAAAGTCCTTGTCCTGGCGCGGATCGAGCAACTCGCCCATGGTGCGGACATTGGGGATCGACACATGGCGCACCTCTGCCGCCGCAATGGCCTGGATGAACTGCGCGGTCAGCAGCGCGTCGCGCTGCACACTTTCCTCGATCACGAACCGGGTCGACACGGTGCCGAGCGCCACAGCCACAGTGCCGATCACCGCCATGCTGATCAATGAAAACCAGCGCAACAGATTGAACGGCTGCTTGCGCGAGTTCAGCCGCAGGCTGCCCTCCTCGATTGGTAGCGATTCTGACTGCATGTTCATGGCGGCGACTTCCCGATACGTCCCTATAGGGTTATAGCCCACGGTTGGGGGTTTGCCCGGATGCGGGTGCCCCATCCGCCCCCCCCCCGGATATCCACAAAACCCTGTGGGAGCGAGCCTGCTCGCGATGACGGTGTGTCTGCCCAGGTAATGTTAAGTGTGCCGACCTCATCGCGAGCAGGCTCGCTCCCACAGTTCGGGTTTGCGGATTGATCCCCACAATCCCCAATGCTGGGGACAGTCGCCCTATCCGGACCTTCGTCCTTTCCCTCGCACCCAGCCTCGAACCCTTGTGCCACGGGCCTTTGCTGCCTGTTGATACGTCGTTGGTATGGAAGTTGTAAAGGCCTGCTGCAACTGACCCAACCCCAAGGGGCAGGTACTTCGATAGAGGGATTTACTCATGCACCCTTTACTGTCCAAAACCGCGACCGTGCTGGTCGTGAGCGCTCTGGCCCAGGGCATTGCCCAGGCCGCTCTGTTCGCCGTCGACCCAGGTCCCTACACACCGGCCAACGGCGGTTTCGCCAGCTGGTATCAGGACACCCACGGTCGCACGCTGGATCTGTGCCTGTCCAAAGCACTCAGCTCCCGCGTGCCAAGCACACCGGGCGCCCCGTCGTACATGTGCTCGCTGCTGCCGACTCCCGGCGTGTTCGACGACGCGCAGCCGATCGTCTTCCCGACCAACTTTCCCGATGAAGCGTTCTGGTTTACCGGCGAAACCACCATCGTCGACGCCGCTCGCGGAATCGATCTGACCTACGTCAGCGCCGTCGAAGCCGCGTTCGCCGCAGAGGAACCGGTCGAGGGTGATCAGGTCAGCTTCGCGCGTATCCGGATCAGGGTGGATGTCCCCACCGCCGGCACCTACGTCATCACCCACCCGTACGGCGTCGACGTGTTCAACATTGACACCCCCGGCCGGCGCGCGATCAACATGACCCGCGACATCGGCATCGGCACCCCGAAAACCTACGACGGCGCGCTCAAGGGTGACATCGGCCCGTTCCTGCGCAGCGTCAACGGCCCGTACACCGAGACCAACCCGGTGACCGGTGCGGCCGAGCAGTTTGTCGGCGACCCGAACCTCAACGAGGCCGTGACCGGCAGCCCGTTCAATACAAACTTCGTGCGTATCGAAGGCCCTGGCGGCATTGATCTGCGCACCACCACGTTCGCTGTGTCCGGCAAGTTGTCGACCGTGGTTCGACCAACACCACTGATCACCGAGCGCAGCACCTACTCGCGCAAACCCGGCGACAGCGCACCGGTTGCCCAACAAGACGTATTCGTCAAAGCACCGCCAGCGCCCGGCACAGCCGCCATCACCAGCAGCACCCCGGTGGTGAACATGAAAGAAGCCGACAGCACCGGCAGCTGGTATGCGCAATCGTCGGTCAACCCGACCTTGCCGACCGTGCTGCAAGTGACCGCCGACAACCACCTGGCCATCGCCACCAGCTCGCCGACCACACTGCCCATGAACCTGACTGACCTGGTGGTGATCCAGCGCGCCGAGTACAGCCTGAACTCCGGGCAATTGACCGTGATCGCGTCGACCAGTGACGAAACCTCGCCACCGGTGCTCACCGTCACGTCCGACGGCGGCGCCGCCATCGGCGCCCTGGGCGGCGACGGCGCGGTGAAAACCCTGACGACCGGCATCTCGCCGATTCCACCGGCCAGGGTTCGGGTGACGTCGTCCAACGGCGGCAGCGATATCGAAGAAGTGGTCATCGTGCAATGAACGCTCACATGCCCAGATCCGCATCAGGAGGCATCATGAACAAGTGGCCACGCTTTGCGCTCAACGCGCTCGGGCTGACAATCTCGCTGACCGGCAGTGCGTTCGCGCAACTGGCCGCTGTCGATCCCGGTCCCTACACCTTCGCCACCGGGAAATTCCCGATGTGGTATCAGGACAACAACCAGCTGTCGATGGAGCTCTGCCAGTCGCGCGCCGCGAGCTCGCGAGTACCGGTCAGCACCCCGCCGGCGTACATGTGCACCCTGCTGCCGGAACCGGGCATCTTCGATGACACCCTGCCGATGGTGTTCCCCGACAACTGGCCACCGGAAGCCTTCTGGTTCCTGGCTGAAACCAACATTGCCAACAATGGCGCCGGATTCGGCATGGACGCCTATGTGGCCGGGATCGAAGCGGCGTTCGCCTCGGAAAACCCGGTGGATGGCGATCAGCAAAGCTTCGCGCGGATCCGCATCCGGGTGAACGTACCCGTGGCCGGCACCTACACCATCACCCACCCCTATGGTGTGGAAACGGTGAATGTCACCACCCCCGGCCGACGTGCGATCAACATCACCAAAGACATCGGCATCGGCGCGCCGGGCAACTTCAGCGGTGCGCTCAACGGCGCCATCGGGCCATTCCTGCGCAGCATCAACGGCCCGTACACCGAAGTGAACCCGGACACCGGCGGTATCGAGACCTTCGTCGGCGACCCGAACCTCACCGAAGCGGTGACTGGCAGCCCGTTCAACACCAACTTCGTGCGGATCGATGGTCCTTCCGGCGTTGGCTCGATTCAGACCAATCTGTTCACCGTTGCCGGCAAGGTGCTAGACAACCGTCAGCAAACCCATGTCGCCATCGACCGTGCTACCTATCGCCGGACTTCGGCCGGGGTACGCGCCGAAGTGTTTGCCAAGGCCGACACCAGCTCGACCCTGTGCTTCCGCGAAACCCTGGCGCTGCTGCCCGGCCCGCCACCGACGCCTTGCCAGACCAGTCTGCTGGGTGACAACAACGGGTTGTTCTTCGGCCAGCGTCTGGGCAATGGAACCCTGCCGTCGGTGGTGGTCGTGACCGCGACCAACCCGGCCGGCACCACCCGTCCGACGGCCGTCTCGGCCAAGCTCACCGACGTGGTGAAAATCCAGACCGCGCGCTACAGCTGGGCCAACCACAGCCTGCTGATCGAGGCCACCTCGACCGACGAGGTCGCCGTGCCAGACATGGTTGCGCAGGGCTACGGACGGCTTTCGAAATCCGGCACCCTGCAACGCATCACCGTCGCCGACCTGACCCAACCACCCGCCACCGTTACAGTGAAATCCGCTGCCGGCGGCAGCGATACCGAGGCGGTCGTAGTCGTCGGCACCGCGCCTGACACCGGTGAAAACCAGGCGCCGTTGTCCGTCGCCGACACCGGCAGCACCAGCTTCGGCGTGCCGATCACCCTCAGTCTGTTGACCAACGACAGCGACCCGGACGGCAACGTACCGCTGACCATCACTGCGCTGACTCAACCGGCTGCGGGCCAGGGCACCGTTGCCCTGAACGGCACCACATCGGTGGTCTACACCCCGCCAGCCGTAGTGAACGCGCCGCTGACCACAACCTTCACCTACAAGGCCCAGGACAGCAAAGGTCTGGCCTCGGTGAACCCGGCGACCGTGACGATCAGCGTTGCGCCTAACCGGCCACCGACCGCCGTCGCCGACAGCGTCGCCACCCTGGGTGTCGCGATCCCGATCAACGTGCTGGCCAACGACACCGATCCGGAAGGCAACACACCGCTGGGCGTCGCCAGCCTGACCCAACCGCCGGCAGGACGCGGCACAGTCAGCACTGACGGCACGGTGATCACCTACACCCCACCGGCCACCGTGACCACGGCCTTTACCACGACCTTCACCTACATCGCCCGGGACAGCTTCAACGCCCAGTCGGCGCCGGCGACGGTCACGGTGCAGGTGTCGCCACGGCCAGCGGCGGAAACCTTCACCATTACCGCTTCAACGGTGCAAGCGCGCTCGGGTGGACGCTTCAACTGGGACTTCACCGGCACCTCGTCAGTGACTACCGGCAACACCATCACCGTGCAAGTCACCACCCCGACCGGGCTGGTCACGCTGGGTACAACCACGGTGCCGGTCACCGGGCGCTGGCGGCTGACGCTGAACAACACGACGGTAGTGCCATCGGCTAATCCGACCGCCACCATCCGTTCGTCCCAAGGCACCGTGCGCACGGTGTCGGTAACCACCCTCTGAGCCCACGCCCCACTCACCCCACACCGTTCGATGCGGCGTGGGTGGGGCCCGCTCAGGCCGGATTTCGGATTCAGGACAACACAGGACAACGCCATGAACACGCCGACCGCCGCCCTGCTTTGCCTGCTCGCCTTTTGCGGCAGTGCAGGCGTGCGCGCCGACGACCTGATGGAAAACGATGACCTGGCGCCCTCCACCGACCTCGGTGAACTGCCGGCCCCGGTGGGCCAGCAAGCGCTGATCGACCAGAACGGCCAGGTCAACGTGGCCTTGCTTGAACAAAACGGTCAGTCGCTGCTCGGGCGGATCGTGCAGTCGGGCAGCAATCAGGAGGCGTACATCCTGCAACAAGGCAGCGACCTGATGGCCTTGATCACGCAAAATGGTTCCGGCAACGCCGCATCCATCACACAAAACGGCAGCCACAACCGCGCGCAGATTTCGCAAAACGGCAACAACAACGACGCCAGCATCGAGCAGGCCGGCACGGGGCTGCAGAGCGCCGTGACCCAGTCGGGCAACGGAATGAGCGTCTCGGTCAAGCAATACCGCTAAAGCCCTGCAACCTTGGAGAGTTCATCATGTTCAAACTGACGCCCCTCACCGCCGCGATCCTGGTCATGATCAGTGCCCAGGCCATGGCCGATGACAGTGTTTCAACCCAGAACCAGTTCGGGACTGCCAACATCGCCGATGTGAAACAGACCCAAGCCCCGTTCAGCACCGCCACCCAGACCCAACTGGGGGAAGGCAACAACGCCGCCGCCGTGCAGGACACCGCCACCAGCGTCATCACCCAGGACGCCGTCGGCGACTACAACGCCGGTTACGCCGAACAGCTGTTCGAAGACAACAGCACCATCACCCAGCAACAGACCGGCGCCTTCAACACCGCCCACGCCAGCCAGTCCCTCGGCTTCGGCGCCGGCAACCAGGCCCTGCAACAACAGCAAGGCACCGGCAACTTCTCGTTCGTCTACCAGGACTCGCAGAACGGCAGCGAAGGCAAGACCTTCCAGTTCGGCGACAGCAACGAAGCCAACATCGAGCAACTGTACGAAGGCACTGGCAACAGTTCGGTGATCACCCAATACGGCACCGCCAACTACGGCACCGCCGAACAGGTACTGCACAACGGCGGCCAGATCGGCATCAACCAGGCCGGCGCAACCAACTACGCCTACGGCGACCAGCGCAACGGCACCGGCGGCAACATCACCATCAACCAGTTCGGCAACCTCAACGGCACCGAAATCTGGCAAGACTCGCAACTGGCCAGCCAGGCCACTGTCAACCAGTACGGCGACAGCAACGAAACCGTGGTCGACCAAAGCTTCGGCGAAAACAACACCGCCGCCGTCACCCAGGTCGGCAACACCAACGCCATCTACGCCGACCAGTTCGAATCGGTCAACTCGACGCTTGCGCTGTATCAAGTCGGCAACGGCAACGTGCACTTCACCTACCAGAACGGCGACGGCCACGTGCTCAATGCCACCTCGGCGGGTGACAACAACAAGGTCTACGCCAGCAACTGGAAAGGCCCGCAACTGGGCGGCCAGTTCGGCAGCAACCAGCGCGCCACCGTCACCCAGGCCGGCAACGGCAACATCGCCAGCTTCAAACAGGACGGCATCGGCCACATCATGACCACCAACCAGACCGGCACCGGCAACAAAACCACCGTCAGTCAGGCTGATTCCTACAACGAGCTGTACTTCGACCAGAACGGCAGCGACAACATCCTCATCGCCGATCAGCGCGGCACTACCAACCTGATTCAGGGCTCGTCGAACGGCTCGGGCAACAGTGCCGAATTCGATCAATCGGGCACCGGCAACCAGGCGTATACCGCACAGCTGTACGGCAACGACAACATGATCACCGTGAAACAGGCTGACACCATGAACGTGGCGTACGTGACCCAGGGCGGCACGGGGAACATTGCCAATGTGGATCAGAGCGGGATGACCCAGACCGCGAACATTCAACAGTTCGGGTCGGCTAACCAGGCGACGGTTTTGCAGCAGTAAGCGTTGGGTGTTGGAAAACCGCGACCTGGTGAAGGTCGCGGTTTTTTTTTGCGCTGGCGCTTGAGTGACGTCCTACGGAAAACGGAACGTTTTCAGAAATTCAGGGAGTTTTCTGACGAATTCTGGCGGTTGGCCGTCGGAAGTGCAGGCTCTAGGATTTGCCGGGACAACTTGATCCCCATGGAGCTTGGCCTACATGCAATTCATCCAGACAGCGACGACAGCGATACCGTTAACGAATAGACTTCCAGGCACCCAACCCGGAGGTTCCATGATCGACCCGTCTTTGATCGACCCACTGTGCCCGGTTGTTTCGGATCTTGATCCTGAGGAACAGGCTGCGAGTTATGACCGTTGGTTGATCGCCAAAATACAAGCTTCCATGAATGACCCACGTCCGAGTATTCCTAATGATCAGGTGATGGCCGAAATGCATGCCCTGATGGAAGCAAAGCGTAAAAAATACGATGCAGGTTGAGTGGCAGCCCGAAGCTCGGGCTGAACTCCTGCACATTCTTGACTACATCAGTGACCGGAATTTCAAAGCGGCTAACAAGCTTTCAAACGCTATCGAAGCCGCCACGGTTACCCTTACCAAACATCCACACCTCTATCGAGTGGGGCGAACTCCCGGCACTCGTGAGATGGTCGTACATCCCAACTACCTGCTTATTTACCAAGCGGTGGGCCGGATAAATATTCTGGGCGTTGTGCACGCACGTCAGGAATATCCGTGATGTGGCGCTCGGTCACAGAATGAATAACCCCACTGAAGCAAAAAATGCGCTCCCTTTTGGGGGCGTTTTTTTTCGCTGGTGCTTGAGTCGTTGATCGTTCCCACGTCGAACCGACTCTGGAAATGCCTCAAGGGACGCACCGCGTTCCAGCTCGCGAATTTGACGCTGAGCGTCAGGGGCTGCATTCCCACGCAGAGCCTAGGAACGATCAATCTGGTGCTGCGGTGCAGTCCTTGTTCGACGCCTGAAGTGCCTCGTACTTGCGTTGCACCTCTTCCATCAATGCCTGTATTTCAGCCATCACTTGCTCATGCGGGATATTTGGACGCGGGTCATCGATTGACGCTTGGACTTCGGCACGGAACCAGCGGTCGTAGCTGGCGGCCTGATCTTCGCTTTCGAAGTCTGAAACGATTGGGGATATTTGGGGATCCATGGTGGCTCCAGTTGGAATGTGAAAAACGCGACCCCATTGCTGGGCCGCGTTTTTTATTGGGGATGTGCTGGATCAGTCCTTCAGTTCAACGTGATCCAAGGCCTGATTTACGGCCAGTTCACCCAGCATGAGGATCTGTGCGATGCCCAGGGCGGTTTTGCGGTGGGCGGGATCGAGGGTGGCGGCGAAGTTGTTGAGCATTTCGCTGGCCGAGCCCAGGGATTCGCTGGCGTTGGCGAGCAGGCATTCGGTGTTGTAGGCCGGGTTGGCGAGGTACATCGGGGCGGGTTCGTTGACGCTGCCCATGATGTGAGCGCCGGGGCAGAGGTAATGATCGAGGGCGCGTTCGGCGGCTTCGTGGAGTTTCTTCGAGTTGACGGAGGTGTATGGGGAGGTTGGGTCGGTTTCGAGAGTGGCTTCGGGTGGGTTTGGCGTTGGTTTGAACATGGTGAATCTCCGATCCTGAAATGAAGCTGCCCCATTCGGTTTCCGAACGAAGGGGTGGCAGCTGTACGCAGGCTGGAAACCCGGGGAACGGAGAACCCGGTTGACCCGAAGGTCTCCCGCGCACAGCCGCCATAACGGAGTGCACACTTTTTAAGGTGCGCAAGCATACGTTATGAAAAGCGCTTGTGCGCTCGGTTCTCGTCGGGTTTCCAATCCCGATCGCTGAATTGGCAGCGACCGAAACAGGCTAGAGCCCGCGCTTCCGACGGACAACCTGAAAACCTTGTGGGAAGGATCGGCAAAACCGAAACAACTTTTAAACATTCGAGAATGGAACGCGGAGCGTCCCCGGCTGCATTCCCACGCGGAGCGTGGGAACGATCAATCGGGTGCGGACGCTCGCTACCGCACAAGGCTCACGTACAGCCGAAAGTGATCGGTCGGCTGTCAGGCCGCCATCGCGAGCAAGCTCGCTCCCACAGAAAAGCAGGAGCCAAACAACCAAGCTCCAGCTTTTGCTTCTCACCACTCAACACAATGAGCGTTAGCTCGAGTACCGCTCTTGACGTGCCGGCCCCTTCGGAAGGCTGAGTGGAGGGATTTATCCGGGGGTGGGAGCGCAGCGACCGTTTGGCGAAGCCAAACACATCGAGAGGAGGTGCAGCGAAGCAAACCGGAGGCGATGCCCCCGGATGAATCCCGGAGCGAAGGAACCCCGAGCCCCAGCGAGGGGCCGAACGCCGGGGCCCAGACCTTTGCTTCCTTTGGGGCGTTTGCCAAAGGGAGTCGCCGTAAGGGCGAAACCATAAGAAGCCGTTACCGCAGCAACGGATATGTACCCAAAACCCCAAAGGAACCTGGTCGGCCCAAAGGCCGCCAAGTTCACTCAGCCTCCGGATCCACCACCTTGTTCTGAGTCAAATACCGATTCAACACATCATCCTGCGAAGGCGTAGAACTATCCCCCGCCACCTGCCACAACCGCCGCTCGATCCCCTGCGCCACCATATGCCCCACCGCCGCCTCAATCGCCGAAAGCACACACAACTGCGCCGGCTCATTAGTCGTATAACCCACCTCAGCCTCGAGCAACTTCTTGAACTCGATAAACTTGAAAATCCCCGCACTGCGCGCCACCGAATAAATCGTCTTGCTGGTCATCACATTCGCCAGCACCTGCCCGCTACGCACATCCACCGCACGCAGGTTCACGGTCACCTGGTCAACCCGGTACTCCCGGGAAATATCGATCCCCAGATACCGCGCCCCTTCCCCACCGCTACGCACGTTGGTGTCGTAAGCGATGATCCCGCCCTCAAGCATCATGTTCGCCGCCTGCAACGGTGGCAGCTCACCCTGGATATTCACCGGCGTATTCGGCTTCTTCTGCGAGGCACGAATGATCTTGCGCTCGGTCAACAGGTTCTGCAGCCCTTCACGTTCGAGCACCACAAACCAGCCGCTGGCCTGCATCGCGTCCATCAACATCGACGCCGCGCCCTGGGTGACACTGGTGGAAAACGAGCTGGCCGGCGTCGGCTTGTACTGCCCGGTCTGGTCACGGAAGCCATACACCACCGCCATCAACCGGCCCTTGGGTCGTGGCATGTTCAGCAAATCGTAGTAGGTCGAGGCCCTGGGGGTCAGGGTCGGGGTCTTGGTGTCCTGCTCGGCCGGCATCGGCTCGCGCAGACTGCACCCTTGTAATGCTGCCAACATCAGCCCTAGCGCTATTATTTTTTTCATATCCATCACTCCCCGGAACCGTCATCCCGTCATGGGTTGAGGCCGTTCACCTGAATTTCAGAAACTTCACCGCTCGCTCGGTCGGTCACTTCAATGGTGAGTGCCCCCGAGTCGTCGACGACGTTGACGATAAAAGCGTCGGTGGACAGGCTCCCCGTGTTGCCGGTGGAGATGTTGTCCAGCAGTTGCCCTAGCAACCGCGACTGCAATTGGCTGGTGAAACGTTCGAGCGCCGAAGTGCCGGCCACAGTCGTACGCTTCTTCAGGTCCGGATCGTCGTAATCGTTTTGCGCCTGGGCGTTGTTGAGCAGCCACGTGCCGTTGAGCGGGTTACCGCCGAACGACGGGTTGACCGGCGTGTAGACCAGTTCGGTGGCCTGGACGGCCGCAGCGCTGGCAAGCCCGATCAGAAAACCCGAGATCCAGAATCCGCTGCGCCGTGAGAACGTTGTCGTGTTCATAGTTCGTCCTTCTCAAGGTCGGTGGTGTCCTGCAACAAGGCTTCCAGCTTGCGCCGGACGACCTCCAGTCGAACCGAGTCGGCGGCCTCGTAAGCCTCGTCCTTCAGTTCCACGGTGTTCGGCGGCAGGAAGCGCCGATACACCAGGCGTTGTTGATATTCCACGGTCACAAGGCTCCCCCAGCGCGCATCGGGGCGCTCGCGCACCACCAGGTTGAAATCCATCGGGCTGGTGTCGCGCAACCGTTCGCTGAACGAGTAGTAAAAGTCGTGGCCGATGTGCGAGATGGTGTCGTCGACGATGAAACCCATCATTTCGTCTTCCTCACCGGCGATGGCGCAGGACGCCGCCAGCGAGAGGATCAACGCGCACCACCATTTTCCGTTCATGGCTGCAATGCCTGCGGCAGGGCCGACTGGCCTTTGGCCGGGCCATTGGTGCCGTCAAGGAAGGCTTTCTCGGCCACGAACTGCCAGTCCGAATAACGCTGCATGCCTTCGAAATCCGACCACTGCGCCGGGAAGTCCGCCTGCTTCAAAGGCAACTCGGTCGACGGACTGTTGATGCCGGTGATGCGCCCGTCGAAGCCGCGTTGCAGTGCCCACTCACCGCCACCGATCGGGTCCGGATAGAGCTGGCGGATATGGTGACGCGCCTCGGGGAAACGCTCGTCATCGAGCAGGTCCACCAGTTCTTTCGGGTACTGCGCCAGCCCTGGCGAACTGCGGTAGTAGCTGCGCAAGGCCTGGGCGTATTGAGTGCCGACCCAGAGCAATTGCTTCTCGCGATCACGCCGCGACACGGTCGACCACAACTCGCCGGCACTCGCCAGGCCCATGCCCATGATCACGATCAGGAACAGCACGCCCAGGTAGGTGAACCCACCCTGCTCCGCGCGCTTACCACTCGGAATACTGGCTGCCATCACGCGCCCTCCCGGTAGCTCCGCTCTTGATGTCCGCGACGCCGCCCGCCACGCCGTCCGGCGGTGCGATCAGTACCCATTGATCGCTGCGCTCGGTGATCGGATCTACTGGCGCATTGCGCAGATAACGCATCTCGACCAGTTGCTCGATCGAATCGGGATAACGCCCGGTGTCGCCGTAGTAATGGTCCAGCGCCTCGCGCATGGCCGACAGACTCTGGTGCAACGTGGTCTCTTTCGAGGTTTCGAGGCTGTTGAAGTAGCGCGGCAAGGCGATGGTCATCAGGGTCGCGATGATCGCCATCACCACCATCAGCTCCAGCAAGGTAAAACCTTTTTCCCGGCGCATGAGAGTCACCACTCGCGGTAAGCGATGCCGTTGAGACCACGGCCCTTGGCGTGGGAGTAGACGTCGAATACGTCCTCGCCATCGCGCGGGTTCTGGGCCGAACTGTTGTAGGCGCGCAGCCCCCAGCCACCGTCGTCGTCGCGTTTGGCCGGCACCAGCGGATCCCGCGGTATCCGGCGCAGAAAGTAGAACTTCGCACCTTTGGCGCTGCGCACATCGCGTACACCTTCGACCAGCACTTTGAGGTTCGGCGGATAACCAGTGCTGTTCAGGGATTTCTCGATGTAACCGGCATCGAAGGCACGCTTGTAGGCGTCGATGCCATCGCGAATCTGATACAGCGCGGTGCGCAGTTCCTGCTCCTTGCCACGCCGTACCAGGGTCTCGGTCAGCGGCGCGGCCATGCCGGCCAGCAGGCCGATCAGGGCCAGCGTCACCACGACTTCGATCAAGGTAAAACCGCGTTGCGAGGCGTTCATGATCAAGGCTTCTCGATGGTGACGTGTGTGGTTGCCACAGCCGCTTCACCGACGGCGCGAGGCTGTACCGACGGGGCCGGGCTCGACGAAGACTGCAGCGAACGATTCGGTGCCTGGATGTGCATGCTGGTTTCGGTACCGGTCGGGAATTCCATGTCCGACGGACTCTGATAAGGCAGGTTGCGTACGATCCGTGGGGTGATCGACAGCACCAGTTCCGATTTGCCGATGGTGTCCTTGTTGCTGCCGAACAACCGGCCCAGTCCCGGAATGTCGCCGAGGCCCGGAATCTTGTTGCCGGTGGCGCCGTGGTCGTTGCGCATCAGGCCGGCGAGGATCTGGGTTTCGCCGTCATGCAGGCGCAGTGAGGTCTGGGCGTTGCGGGTGTCGACCTGCACCGGGATCGTGCCCTGGCGGGTAGGCTCCAGCGGCGTGGCGTTACTCACTTCCAGAGCAATCTTGATCGCCACTTCGTTGTTCAGGTGCACGGTCGGCTGCACTTCGAGCTTCAGACCGACGTCGAGGTAGGTGACGCTTTCGGTGATCACCGGGCCTTGCGTGGACGGCACCGAGGTGGCACTGATGATCGGCACCCGCTGACCGATGTGGATGCGCGCCTGTTCACGGTTGCTGACACGGATCACCGGGCTGGCCAGGGTGTTGATGTCGTTGTCCTGGGCATTGATCTTGGCTTGCGGCGACGGCGAGATCGAGATGCGGCTGGAGTCGATGCCCTTGAGTTGATCGAGGATGGTCACCGCCGAACCGTCGCTGTTGACCACGCCGAAGGTGTTCGGCCATTGCAGGCCCAGGTCAAGAATGCGCTGGGTGGCGACCTCCATCACTTCCACTTCCAGCACCACTTCCGGATTGGATTGGTCCTGCGATTGCAGAAGCTTTTCGGCCATGCGGATCGCGTCTTCGGTGTCGCGCATGGTCAGGGTATTGAGGCGTTCGTCGACGAACACATCGCGGGTCTTGAGCATGGTCTTGATCATGTTCAGCGCGGTGTTGGCGTCGATGCTGGTCAGGTAGAACGTGCGCATCACCAGCTCTTGATAGTCCTTGAGCTTCTGCGGCGAGTCCGGGTAGATCAGCAAGGTGTTTTCGTTCACCACTTTCTGATGCAACTGGTTCTGTTGCAGCAGCAGTTGCACGGCATCTTCGATGCGCACATCGCGCACGAAGATCGTGGCTTTCATGTCCGGGCGCAGGTCCTTGTCGAAGATGAAGTTCAGGCCGGCGACCTGCGACAGCACTTCGAAAATGGTCTTGAGGTTGGCGTCGCGAAACTCCAGGGTCACCGGGCGGTCGAGCCGGGTGCGCAGTTGCGGGTACTGGATGACGTTACGGCTCTGCACCAGACGAATATTGCCTTGCAGCTCCAGCGCGCCTTCGTTGGTCGGGTCGAGTTCGAGTACCTGTTTCACCTGACGGTCGGCGCCGTAGATGTCACCCCGACGCAGGTCGCCACGGGCCAGTTCGATCTTTTCGTCCATGCTGCGCAGGTATTCGAGCTGGCGCAGTGCGTCCTGGGCGCGGCGGTTGTTGGGCTCGATGGTCAGCACGCGGTTGTAGGCGGTACGCGCCGAAGCAAAGTCGCGCCGCGAGCGATCGGTGTCGCCGGAGGTCAGCAGCGCGGTAATGGCCTTGGCCCGGCCGCTGTTAAGCAAAAGATGCAGCTCGGTGTCGCGAGGATTCTCCCGCAAGCCTTCTTCGATCCGGGCCAGGCCCGCCTCGTACTGCCCCTGCTCGATCAGGTCGGAAGCCTCCTTGTTGGCGACCTGCGCGGAACTGCACGCGGCCAGCCCGGCGCACAGGCCGAGGCTCATCAGCAAACGGGATCTGTTCATTGCGTACTCCCCACAGACAAGGTCTGCGACAAATGCAAAGGCAGGTAGACCAGGCTCAGTTCCACATCGGAAATCGCCGCGATCTTCCAGGTGTTGTCGATTACATCCCCGTTGCGCACGACGTAGATTTTCTCGCCGTCCTGCAAAAACACTTGCAGGTCGCTGCGGTCATGCAGCCTGCCGACGAACTGGAACGGCACCGGTGGCAGGCTCGGGGCTTGCACCACCGGGGTCGGGTTGACAGCTTGTTCGGTGACCGTGGCCAGGGTCGGCGCGGCCCTCCAGGATTTGCTTGCGAACAGGTCGCCGGCCGGGCTCAGGTCCTTGATCGGCGCAGCACTGGTTTTAGCGCTGCTGGCCGGCAAGGCACCACGGGCGGTGGCTTTCGACGGGCTCACGACAGCGACCTCGGTCGAATCCGACTCATCGCCCGGCGAGAAATACTCCGGCAACCAGGCCAGCGCCGCCGCCACGCCGAAGAACGCTACCCAGCCGGTTACGCGCTTGGTGTTCATCACGACCTCGACAGGTAGAGGGTCATACGGATCCGGCCGTTGAGGTCGGTGTCGGCAATCTTCTTGCGTTGCAATTCGAGGTCTTCCACCACCACGGCCGGCAACTGGCCGAGCAAGGCGTGGAGGAAGCGGCGCAGTTGCGGATAGCTGCCGCGCACCGGGAGCAGGATCTGGTAACGCGCCAGATGGGTCTTGGGATCGACGCCGAGGGCGTATTCACCACGCGCCAGGGTGATGTGTTCCTGCGCGGCCAAGGCGTAGATGCGGTCGATGGCGACGGTGGCTTGCGGCTGGGCCGGCAGCTTGTTGCGAAAGTCATCGAGCTGACGCTGTGGCACTACCGGCGGCGCAATGCTGCCGTCCTCGACCTTGGCCAGATACTCGGTAGCTTCCTGGGTTTGCTGACTCAGCTGCTGCAGCGATTGCCAACCCGGCAACAAACCGCCCAGTGCCCAGACCAATGCCGCGATCAGCAGTGCCAGCCCGGCCAGGCCAGGAACACCGAGACCTTGCAGGTACTCGTGAACGATCAGTCTAGGGATTCGCATCGCCCATCTCCCAGGTCGCCGACAGCGTGAATTGCACCGGTTGTTCCGGCGATTTGACGACGATCTCGTGGCTCAGCAGCGATACGTCGGAGAGCTCGTCGCTGGCTTCCAGCCCTTTGTGAAAATCCAGCATCGCTTGCAGATCCCGCGCCTCGGCGCTGATCCGCACCTGGCCCTTGCGTGCATCCGGGGTCAGGGTCAGCAAGGCAATGTCGTCGCGCGGCATGGCTTCGAGCATAGCGAACAGGCGCTCCCAGGGGCGACGCAGTTGCTGCGAGACCTTGCGCATTTCGGCGAGGTTTTGCGCCTGTTCGCGGGTTTCAGCCGGGCTCAGACTGGTCTTGGCGCCACTGTCGCCGGTGAGCTGACGCTGGGTGTGCTGCAAGTGACCCTGCTGTTGTTCGGCCTGATCGCCGAGGTGCTGCTGAACGCCGAAGCACACCAGCGCGAGCAACACACCGCCGCCGAGCAGGCTCCAGCCCAGCGGGCCGGAACGTGGACGAGGCTGGAAGTCGAGGTTCAAGGCGCGCATGTCAGGCCACCGCCCGGGACATGACGTACAAGCCGTCACGCACGGTCATCGAGTCGTCTTCGAGGGTGCGCAGATGCACTTCGGGAATGTCCGGATGTGCATCGAGGCGCGCCGGGGCGTGCAAGTAAACGTTGAAGGCGCGGTCGCTGGTGGAGGCTTGCAGTTGCCGTTCGCGACCGATCAGCGCGCTCAACGCCGCATCACTGTCACTGCCGCCCACCGAGCGCACCGACGCCCAGCGCCCTTCCCGCGCCAGCAGCAAGACGCTGCGTTGCGGTTCGGCGACCACGAACAGGAAGTCTCCGGCGTCCAGGCTTTTGTCGAAGCGGTTGAACGCCGTCATCAGGTACGGCTGCACCGAACGCAGGCGCAGTCCGCGACCGCTGGCCAATGTGCGCAGGCGCTCGAGCAAGTCCTGCGGCAGCGCACTGGCGACACGGTCGTAACCGGCCGGCTCGGCGGACAACACCAGACTCCATGGTTGGGTCGGTGCGCCAAACAGGTCTTCGAAGCACAGTTGGGCGAAGCCGCGCAGTTCTTCAGGGCTGCTGATCTGCTCGCTCCACGGCACCAGGCAGAAGCGGCTGAAGTGCCCGGAAATCACCACGCTCAGCTCTGCGCCGGCACGAGTGTGTTCGCCGAGCAGGCGGTCGAGGGTGTCCAGCGCCACCGCGTAGCTCTGGAAGCCTTCGTCGATGTAGCCGACGCTGCCCAGCCACAGGGTGTCGCTGCCCCGGCGCTGGCCGAGGCCGACACCGCTGGCGCCGAGCACGGCAATAAAATGATCACGCGATAAAAGTGACACGATTGATCTCCTCCAGCGTGGTCCGACCGTGCTCCACCAGCTCCAGCGCCGATTCGCGCAACAGGCGCAAACCACGGGCGCAGGCCAGGGCTTTGATTTGGGTAATGGGTTGGCGCTCGACGATCATCTGCCGCAGTTCGTCGTCCAGGTGCAGCAACTCGGCAATCGCCGTGCGCCCGCGATAGCCGCTGCCCCGGCAGTGGCCGCAGCCCTTGCCGTGGACGAAGTGGTAGTGCTCGACTTTCTGTGGATCGAGACCCGAGGCGCGCAGCTCTTCATCGCTCGGGTTGACCGGCGTGCTGCAACTGCTGCACACCAGCCGGATCAGGCGCTGGGCGAGAATCGCGTTGAGCGCCGAGACCAGGCTGTAGGGGTCGATTTCCATCTGGGTGAAGCGGCCGATCACGTCGAACACGTTGTTGGCGTGGATGGTGGTGAACACCAGGTGACCGGTGAGCGCCGATTGCACGGCGATCTGCGCGGTGTCCGGGTCGCGGATTTCGCCGACCATGATCTTGTCCGGGTCGTGGCGCAGGATCGAGCGCAGGCCACGGGCAAACGTCAGGCCTTTTTTCTCGTTGACCGGGATTTGCAGCACGCCGGGCAGTTGATATTCCACCGGGTCTTCGATGGTGATGATCTTGTCCACGCCATGGTTGATCTCGGTGATCATCGCGTACAGCGTGGTGGTCTTGCCGCTACCGGTGGGGCCGGTCACCAGCACCATGCCGTAGGGTTCGGCCGCCAGGCGCCGCAACTGGCGCAGGGTTTCGTCTTCGAAGCCCAGCGCTTGCAGCTGCACGCCGCAAACCTTGTCGGCCAGGTCCTGTTTGTCCAGCACCCGCAGCACCGCGTCTTCGCCGAAGATGCTCGGCATGATCGACACCCGAAAGTCGATTTGCCGGCCACTGATGCCGATCTTGAAGCGACCGTCCTGGGGCACGCGTTTTTCGCCGATGTCCAGTTCGGCCATGACCTTGACCCGGGAAATCACTTGTTCGGCGAACTCGGTGCCCTGGATCTTGCCGATGTTGTTCAGCACGCCGTCGATCCGGTATTTGATTACCAGGCCCTGGCCCGTGGTGCCGAGGTGGATGTCGCTGGCGTGCATTTTCAGCGCGTCGTACAGGGTCGAGTTGACCAGTTTCACCACCACGCTCGAGTCTTCACTGATGCTGGTCAGCGACAGGCTTTGCAGGGTGTCGGTCTCACTGCCGGCATCAGCTTGGGCATTGAGCGATTCGACGGCGTGAAAGCTTTCTTCATGACGGGCCAGATAGGCCTTGAGGTCGTCGGCATGCACCAGATACAGCGGCGCGCCGTGCAGGCATTCGTCGATCCAGGCCAGGCGTGCCGTGTCGAACGGGTCGGCGAACACACCGATGACCTGATCGTTGTGCCGCAGCAGGATGAATTCACGTTTGAGGCATTGCGCGAGGGTGACCCGGTCGAACACCGGGATCGCTTGAAACAGCGTGTCGGTGTCGAGCACCGGGTAATGCAGGGTGGCGCCGAGACTGGCAATGAACGGCATTGGCGCCAGTTCACACAGCACGGCCAGCGCATCCAGCACCCGTTCCCCGGAAGTGCCGGCCCGTGCCCGGGCCTGGGCCAGTTGCTCACTGGAAAAACGCAGCGGGGCCTGCTCTTGCGACAGGGAACTGACCGACAGCGGTTCGACGACAACGGACAGACGATCCATGGCTTGCTCTCCAACACCCGGGGCTTGAGGCCCTGACGGCGCGGGAGGCGAATTCGGCGAGTGCCGGAACGTCTATCGCGCCATTACTCCCCGGTGAGCATTTGATCGTCGTCCGGTGCCATGACCTCCGACCTGTTACGTCGGCGATCCGCCAGCACCCAACTGCCATCGTACAACTGCAACGGGAAGCTCTCGGTCCTGCTCTGGCGTCGTTCGACAAACCCCTCTGAAGGGCTCGCACCGGGTTTCGCTTCGCGCTGAACCCCCAGAAGGTCGCAGACAGCTCGGGCCAGTTCCGCCAGTGGAAACGGTTTGAACAGGATGTGACTGACTCCCAGTTGCCGCGCCCGCTCACACACTTCAGCGGTCGGGTGACCCGTTATCAGCACGAAATGACACGTCCTGTTCTGGCGGACCGCGTCGAGCACCTCGAACCCTTCCATATCGGGCAAGCGGTAATCGAACACCAGCACGTCGGGGGCGAAAGTCTCGGCCAGGCCGATTCCCTCTGCGCCGTCATGTGCAATCCGGACGTCCAGCCCTTGCGCCGACAGATAATCCTGAAGGTTCTGTGCAAGCAGCAGTTCGTCTTCGACAACCAGTACTTTGTTAACCAAGGTGTACTCCCTGAAACCGCAAGTGCCGGCAATTGAAATTCAATGACCCGAACCCGCTGAAGTGCCCCTTGCAGGAGGTAACGCACACTTCATGCCAGGCTGAGTGCCGGAAAATTTTCGTCTTCATGTCCTTGAATTGATTGGAAATGCCCGCTCGTCCTGGTCCCCCGTTCCCCAGAAACGGGGAAGCACCTGAATGGGCATCGAAGCCATTCCCCACTTTTGGGGGGGAACCTTCATTCGTCGTCAATTCGTTCGATCCTGTTCTGCGCCCGCAATTGCGCGAGCACCTGACGACGAGCCTCGGACTGTTGCTGTCGGGCGAGGTACGCCCTGACTGATTCCAGCCCTTGCTCCTCTGGGACATCGGCCGCCTCCTTGTGGTTCTCGACAAAAATCAAATGCCAGCCGAACGGTGATCGTACCGCCTCGCTGACCTGGCCAGGTTTCAGGGCAAACGCCGCCGTTTCGAAGGCCGGCACCATTTGCCCACGGGCGAAATACCCCAGGTCGCCGCCTTGGCTGGCGGTGACATCTTGCGAACCCGATTTCGCGACGCTAGCAAAGGTTTGCCCCTCAGCGATAGCGGCACGCAACTCCATCAAGCGTAGCCGCGCCGCCTCAACCGTGGCGGCGTCGGCATCCGCCGCGACCTTGATCAGGATGTGCCGGGCCTGCACCTGCTCTGGCGTGCCCATCTCAGCCCGATGCTCTTCATAGAATGCGCGCACTTGCTGCTCGTTCGGCCCATCGGTTTTGGTCAGTTCAGCGAACATCTGCTGCGCCGCCAGTTCGCGGCGGGTGTATTCGGTGAACGAGGCCTCGTCGAAACCGGCATCCTGCAAACGTTGCAGGAATTTGTCGGTGCCGCCAATGGCGCTGCGGGTCTGCTCGACTTGCTGGCGAACCGCTTGTTCATCGATCTTCACGCCACGCTTGAGCGATTCCTGCCAGAGCAACTCCTTGTCGATCAACGCATCCAGTGCAGCCTGACGCAATTGCTTGTAGGCCTTGGGGTTGCGAATGCTCGCCACGGCGCGGCCCTGGTCCTCCAGGTATTCGGCAAAATAGCGTTCAAGGCGAAACCCGGAAATTGCCTCGCCATTGACGCGGGCCGCCACCGGCTCATTGTTCGCCATTGTCACCGGCAACCAGCAAGCCACCAGCCAGCACAGGGTTTTGAGCTTCATGATCAAGGCCTCCGGTCAGGGACTCGGGACAACAGGTTTGTAGGGCGCGACCAGATAAAAGTGCTGGTCGGGCAAGTCGACGGTGACCACATGCGCCCCGCTCAGACCCAATCGTCGTCCGGGGCCGAAGCTGAGCCGTGGGGTCAGGCCGGTGTCGAAGTCGTGCAGACCCTCGAGCGCCGCCACCAGTTTTTCCCGGCTGGCATCGCGACCGGCCTGCTTCATGCCTTCGCTGAACAACAGCATCGAGGCGTATGCGCCGACTTGCAGTACCGCATGCTGGGCGCCGAGGCCCTGATGTTCGCGCAACAATGTCAACGCCATCCGCCCGGCCTGGGTCCAGTCGCTGGGCACGAATGGATAAGCCAGAAACACTCGTCGGGAAAAACCTTCCGGCACTTGCAGCAGGTCCCCTGCCACCTGGCTGGATGCAGCGAACAGGTAAGGCACCTGACCGGCGTTCTGCAAACCGGTCGCCAGACGACTGAAACCACCGCCGCTACCCAGGTAGAACACCGATCGCGAGCCCAGCGGCAAGCTGTCCGTTGCAGAGTCGTAAGTTTGCAGATGGATTTTTTGCCAGCCGTGATCCTTTAGATAACCGCCCAGCGCCTGCGCCGCCTGCACCTGCGCGGGGTCGTCGGGATAAGCAATCAGCGTCGGTCCTTGCAGCACCCGCAGACTGGCGGCGGCGTAGTCCGCCAGCGCGATCAACTGTTCGCGCAGACCCGGCAGCGGTTCGAAAATCTGCGGGCTGGCCTGCACCGGGCCGAGCAGCGACATGGCCCCGATCAGCGGCACGCCGGACTGTTCCAGACGCGGCGCCAGTTCGCTGTCCAGCGCCGGGGCCAGCGGTGCGATCAGGGCGAAGACCTTCTCTTCCTCGATCAGCCGTTGCAAAGCCTGCTCGGCACTCGCGCGATCCGGGCCGGGATCGGCCACGGTCAGGCGTAACTGCCGACCGTGAATGCCACCGGCCTGATTGATCCGCGCAACACTGCCGTTGAGTACCGCCGCGATGGTGGCGCCCTCCTCGGCCAGCGGCCCCTGGCTGGGCAGCAAGGTGCCCAAATGCAAGGTCTGGTCATCGAGCCCAGGATCGCGATCTTCGGCCAGGCGTTTGAGGTACGCCGTGAGATTGCGCTGATCCTTCATCGACAGCAGGAAGCGCGGCATGCTCGGGTCGAGGCGATTGTTGCCGGGGTCGCGGCCCTGCTGGATCACCCGCGCCAACGTGCTGTCGGTGTACGCCGGGTAATTACGACCATTGACCTGCTGCTGACCGTGGAGGCTGGTCAGCCGCGACCAGTTCAGTTCCGGCGGACGCACCCCGCCTTCGGGCCGGCCGAGGCCGTCGGCGCCGTGGCAGTTGGCGCACGGCAGGCTGGTGGCCGGCAGCAACACATCCGCCGCGCCGACCCGCGCCATGATCGGCTCGCCGCTGGCGGACAGGCCTTCGCGGTACAGGCGCTTGCCGGCGCTTTCTTCATCGGTCAGCGGCAACGCGGCCGCGCCGAGGCTGACGCCAGTGAGCAGGATCAGGGCGAGGACGCGACGCAGGTTCATGGCGCGGACTCAGCGGCCGGCCACAGGCATTGTCAGCAACTGCAAGCGCTGGGCAATGGCGGCGGCCGGGGCATCGGGACGGATTTTGCTCCAGCGTTTGTTGGCCACATCGCCGACGATCAACTGGGTCGAGTGCTGCTCGGGCGTCGGCACGATCTGCCCGATGCGGCCCAGCACCAGGTCCATCTGCGCCTTGTCGCCGGTGAGAAAAAGCCAGTGAGGGTCATCGGCGCCCTGCTTCAAGGTGTAAGCCTTGAGCACCGCCGGCGTGTCGCGCAGCGGATCACTGGTAAGGGAAATGAAGGTGATGCCGTCAGCCTTGTCGCCCAGCAGCTCGCGGACTTCCTTGAGTTTGCGGGTGATCAGCGGACAGGCGTCGTTGCAACTGGTGAAGATCACGTTGAGCAGCACCACGCGGTTGTGCAGTGCATCACTGTAGAAACGCTGGATATCGCCGTTCTGATCCAGCAGCGGCGTGTCGGTGAACCAGGTTTTCGCGTCGTGAGTGCCTTTGGCCGGTACGGTCGCCGCGCTGGCGGTTGCCGGTGCGGGCTGTTCGTGACCTTCGTGGGCAAAGGCCATGGCGCTGAAAATCCAGAAACAAACCGTCAGGGTGATCCAGTCCAGGGTTCTCATGGTTGTTGCTCCATGGCAATCGCGGTGTGTTTGGCGTGGGTGCGCAGGCCGCTGAGTTTCTCGACTTCCTTGGCCAGCAATGCCGGGTCGGTGAAGCCGTAATAGCGCGTCCAGTGGCGACTGTTGCCGTCACCGACGAGGATCAGCGGCTGGTGACTCTTGAAGTCGCCGCTGAAACTGCCGAGGCCCTTGAGGGTGGCCGTGATCGACTGCGGCGAACCGGTGAGCCAGCTCCAGCCCGGGCCTTTCTGGAAGGTGCGGGCGTAATCCTGCAGGCGTTTCGGGTCGTCGCGCTGCGGGTCGATGCTGATCGATACCAGTTGCACTTCGCCGCCCACGCGGGAGCCGAGCTGTTTTTGCACTTTGCCCATGATCGACGAGACCACCGGGCAGACTGTGGTGCAACTGGTGTAGATGAAACTCATGACGACGATTTTGTTGTGCACCAGATCCTGTTCCAGGCGCACGGTCTTGCCGTTCTGGTCGAGCAGCGGCACGTCGGCGAATTTGACCTGGGCGTGCTCTTGAGTGCTGGCGGCGGGCGCCTTGTGCCCGGCATGCTCGTCCGCCGAATGGGCCTGGGCTTGATGGATGCCGACGGCCAACAGGCACAGGGTCAACACGCCACGGGATGCAAATCGGTTCATGTTCTTTTCCTCGTCACTGAGTCTGGCCGGGCAGCACCCGGACACTGGCAAATGTCTTGTCGTCGAAACCGGCGCCCAGCGAGGCCGCGCGCACATGCAGATACCAGGCGCCGCTACGGTCGAGGGTCACCGGGGCTTCGTACACGCCGTCGGCAACTTCCAGCGCCGCCACCTCACGGGGGCGGGAGGTTGGCGCGAGGAAGTAGCGCAACTGCACGTCGGTCACGCCGCTGCGCTGGATCTTCTGCTTGCCCTGGACGATGCGAAAGCGCACCACGTAAGGGTCGTTGAGGGCCACGGCGGTCTTGTCCAGCAGGAACTCGACTTTGGGCGCACCCACGTGTTTTTCAGGCGCGCCATCGGACGCCACCTGGGCGGTGAAACAATGAATGATGTTCGGCTGGTTGAGCAGGAACGCCACGTCGAAGCGCCCCGCCGCCGGCAGCTTCACACGGGCGCTGTAGAGCCCCGGCGACACTTCGCGCAGACTGCGGTCGATGACCAGCGCGGCGCGGGCAATTTGCCCCCGGTTGGGGTAACCGGACATGGGCGCGTTCATGCCTTCGGCGTAGAAGTAGGTGGTGTTGTCCACCGGGTTGACCACGAACACCGCGTTGTCATCGCGCGATACGGCGAGGCTCGACGCCAGCGGCAGATCCCCGGCCAGCCGTGGCGGCTGCGGCCCGGCTTCAAAACCTTGAGTAATCGGCTGACGCCCTTCGCCCAGCGAAGACAGGTTGATCATGGTGACTTTCGGCGAGGCCAGTCCGCGCACGTAGGCGTAGGCCTGGGTGAACACCACTTGATAGGGTTCGGCTGAAACTTCCAGATCATGGATCGCCGAATCGTTGGCCGCGTCGATGACCGTGGCGCGGTTTTCCAGCGTGTTCAGCACCACGCCAAAACGGCCGTCGGCGCTGAAGTCCATCGGGCCGAGGCCTTGTTGCAGCTTGATCACCCGGCGGACGGCGCGGCTGTTGCTGTCGATCACCGTGACGGTGCCGTCCTTGCCATCGGCCACGTACACCGCGCCGGACAGCGGCGAGTACGCCACCGACAACGGGCTGGAACCGGTCTTGACCTGTTGCAGCAGGCTCAGGCTGGCGATGTCGATGACGCTGAGGGTGCCGTCGTCGCGGTTGCTGACGAAGGCGAAACGGCTGTCTTTGCTGAAGGTGATTTCGTGGTGGCCGCGACCGGTCGCCAGGTGTTTCAGCGGTTTGAGGCTCTGGGTGTCGATCACCGTGACGCCGGATTCTTCAGTCTTGCTCGCGTTGTTGCCGACCCACAGCAGGCGCTCATCCGGTTGCAGCGCCACACGCACCGGTTGGCTGCCGGCGGCCACCGAGTCGATGACCTTGAATTGCTCGCTGTCGATCACCGCCACTTCCCCCGCCGTCGGCATCGACACGAAGACCTTTTTGTTGTCCTTGGGCGTGACCCAGTCCATCGGCGATTGCTTGAGTTCGATCCGCGCCAGCGTGCTGGTGATGCCGCCGACCGACACTGACGGATCAACCACCGAAACGCTGGCATCGCGGTTCATCACCAACAGGAAATAGCTGTTGAGGTCGAGCAGCGGCCGCGCGCCGATGTTGGATTTGAGGAACGTGCCGACCCGCGACTTGCAGCTCTGATCGCGGCCCTGGGCCTGATCGGCAGCGACGGTCTCCGGATCGATCCAGGCCCCCGGCGCCACGCCGGACAACGGCTGGCCGGAGGCGCCGTCGGTGACGCGGAACTGCACGTCGGCGAACTCGCCCTCCCGCAACTGGCCGTCGCTGGCCAGCGGCTTCAGATCGAAGGCGATCGACACGCCGTCGCGGGTCAGCACCTGCCCGGCGCCGGTTTGCGCCAGGGCAATCTCGCTCAGCGTGAGCAGCGCGCCGGCCATCGCCAGCAGGCAGACGCCGATGATGTTGATGATCCTGTTCATGTCGCTCTCCCCTGACACATTGTCCGAAACACCACCGCCCTGTGGGAGCGAGCTTGGTCCGGGCGGCGTTCCGACGAAGGCGTCAGACGCCTCACCCCTCGAAACCGAGTTGCTTTCATTCGCGAGCAAGCTCGCTCCCACAGTTTTTGCATCCACCGATCCATCGCATTCCAGCTACTGAGCAGGCGGCGCCGGCTCCGGCTCATTGGTCACCCGCAGCAATCCCCACAGCCCGGAGGTGTTGCCATAGGCGGCGTAATCGCGGAACAGGTAGTCCCCCGGTATCGCGTTGCTGCCCCCGGCGCTCGGGATCATGAAGCTGAAGTGCGCCGCCGGCAGGACGCTCTCGTGAGCGCCGATGTACATCGACATCGGGTTGTAGCCGAAGCGCACCGAACCCACGCCCGGCGTGCCCATCGGGTAGCCGCCGGTGTCGCTCTTCTCGGCCTGGAACGGGTTGAGCGACCAGACGTGTCCGTCGAGCTGGAACGTCGTGCCGCGACTGCCACCACTCGGCATCAGGATGTGCGTACGGAACGGCTGACCCGGTTTGGCATACAAGACCGGCGTCTGCGGATCGCCCCCCACCAGCGCATTGCTGTAGGCCATGTGCGCATTGGTCATGTCGCCGTAACCCGCGCCATCGGCATGGCCGAACGGCGCATCCGGGGCGAGGCCGAAGCGGTACCACAGCGGTTCGGTCTTGTAGTTGATCGCCATGCTCGAGTTGTCCTGCGGATCGGTCGGCACACCGAAGCCCTCGGCAGCGATGCCTTCGACCGGCCGGCCATTGGCCCAGCGAGTGTTCAACGCCTTGTGCCAGACCATCGCGAAGTCGCGGTAAGTCGTCTGCCCCGGTGCGGTGACCGTGGCGTTGACCTTGCGCGCATCGTCGACCCAGGTCGCGCCGATCGGCAGGATGCTCATCGCACCACCCAGGCCTTTTTGCGGTTGCTTGATCACATCCGCCGGGGTGAAGTTCAGGCCACCGAACTCCACGGCCGTGGCGTTGATGTTGTCGACACTGCGGCCCAGTTGCGTGACCGGTTTGCCTTCACGCTCCAGGTGCCCGGCGTAGTACTGATAGGTACGGGTCGGGTAGGCGCCGCTGCTGCCAACCCGTGGTGGCACGGTCTGGGTCGGGTTGGCGCCGACGTTGGTGCCGTCGGATTTGGTGATGTCGTAGGCCAGCAGTTGGGCGTGCAGCCCCACGTGGCTGGATGGCCGCATCAGGTTGTTGCTGAAGGTGGTCGAGCCCAGGCCGCTGTTGCGGTCGCGCTTGACGATGCCTTGCATCACGGCGGTTTGCGTCAGGTCGGGCATCACGCTCGGCAGACGGTTTTCCAGGGTGATATTGATGCAGTCCCCGGCGGCTGCGCGCAGCACCAGCGGTTCGACCGGAATACCGGGTTTGAGCTTGCCGCTGACCGGATCGAGGTCGGATTTGCGCACGTACAGGATCGCCGTCGGATCATGCAGCGGCCCGCTCTGGCCACCGATGGTAATGGTCTCGCCGTCCTCAGGATCAGTCACCGTGACTTGCGGGATGCTTACCGTGCGCGAGTTCAGCACCAGGGTGCCGCCCGCCGGATTCAGCGGCCCGCCGACATGCTGACCGAGGCCGGCCGAATCGCCGATGCTCAGGCCCAGCGAATTGCCGAGGATGTCGTTGGCCAGCGCCGCCACCACTTCATAGTTGCGCTGCACCGTCGGCCGGGTGCCGATGCCGTTGGGGTTGGCGCTGATCCGTGGGCAACTGCCGTCGAATGCCACGGTGTTGCGCATGCCGGCCGGACTCGGGTTGTTGGGGATGGCGAACAGGTCATTGCGTTTGGCCGTGTAGTTGCGCATCACGCCCCAGATCCCGCTCCAGTAGCCTTCGATCGAAGCGTCCATCGAGTACAGATAGTCACCGGTGGTCGCGGCAGAACTGGACAGCATCGATACAGGTGCGATGAAGCCCATCTGTTCGGAGATGCCGATCATCTGCGAGGCGCGCCAGCCAGAGTTGGAGCTGTTGCCGAAACCGGAACCGCTCTGCAGCCATTTCACGCCGTGCAGGGTGACGTTGTGCTCTTCCTCGTGGCCGCCGGCATGCACCCGCAGACGCACGTTGTCGCCAGTGTAGGTGCGCAGCATCGGGGTGAACGGATCGCCCGGCTCGCTGCCGCCCTTGTTGATGTGCGGCGGGAACAGGGTGGTGCCGCCGGTCGGGCCGGTGGCTGCCGTGACCAGGTTCGGCGCCAGGTTCATCGCCGGGATCGCGCGGTCGGTACGGCTTTGCATGGCGTACGCCAGATCACCGCCGAGGCCGTCGGCCTGCATGCCGCGCTTGCCGTCCGGGCCGACCTTGTTCGGGTCGTAGACCCGCAGGGCCAGCGGCTCGTTGCGATAGTTGACGACGAACATGCCCGGATCATCCACGGAAATCGCCTGCGGGCAAGGTCGGTTCGGGCAGCCCGGCACTTGGCCGCCCTGCACTTCCAGCACGCCTTCGAGCAGGCTGCTGGCGTTGTTGCGCACCGGCGGGTTGATCGCGTAGCGGAAGCTGTCGGCCGTGGCCGGGAACGCTTGCGGGTTAGGCACGCCGTTGGGACCGGCGCCCACGTACACACCGGCTTCATAGGCGTGCTGGAAGTCGCTGTATTCGAGGAAGAACTCACGGAAGCTGTCGTTCTTGCCATCGCCGTCGAGGTCGCCGGTGTTGATCACCGCCTGCCACGAGGTCGGCCCGCCGTCCTGCCGCGCGCCGCTGTACAGAGGCTCGCCGGTTTCGGCGTGGAACCAGGTGGAACCGGCCGGTTCCGCCAGCACCGTGGCATACAGCCCGATCTGCTGGTGAGTCGATGGGCCGAGGTGGTCGTGGGTGAAGATGGTGCCCAGCCCCCGATCCACGCCCTTGGCGTTGACCACCGGGTCGACGAACCAGCGTTGCATGGCCGTGCGCGCGCCCATCCAGTCACTGCGCCCGAACTGGCCGAAGAACGGATGCGCCTTGGCTTTCGGACACGCCTGGGTGCCGTCGCGCGGGTCGGTGCCTTCGCACTGGTTGAATTCACGGATTGCGTGAATGCGTTCCTGAACAGCGCCTGGGGAGAGCACGCCGTCCTCGTAGTTCCAGCCGTTGGAGGAACCGTCGGCAGACGTCAGGTCCCACTTCGGCAGGTGAATATGCTGGCCGATCACGTCGGTCGGCGTGCGCACCTGATAGTCATCCATCTCGTAGGTGGCCGGCACCAGGTTGGTTTGCTGGTATTGCACGCAGTCGAAGGTGTTCATGCGCATCACCAGAGGCTCTGGCGGACGCTGCTTGGTGATCACCGGCCAGGCGTCTTCCCACAGCGCCAGAATCCGGGCTTGCGGGAAGTGATAACCGACCTTGTTGTAGACCGCGTCGAACTGAATGTTGGCAGCCTTGTAGATGCGCGGGCGGTCGGCGGTGAAGGTCGAGGCGCCGACGAAGGACATGCCGTCCAGCCGATCGCCGCTGGCGAATTCACCGGTGCCGGCGCTGCTGGTCAGGCGCTTTTGCCGGTCGTCCATGCACGGTTCGTAGTACGGCGCGCCGGCGATCGGCAAGGCGCCATTGGTGCGGAAGGCCTTGGCCACGATCTGGTTGCCAGGCAGCAAGGCAAAGCTTGGGTGATCCTTTTTCGCGTGGAACGCCATCGCGGCCTGTTCCACTTCTGTGCCCTCTTCGGGCAGGTAAATCGGTTTGGCGCGGGTGACTTCCTTGGAGAAGTCCAGCGACGTGGTCACGGTGTGCGCCTCGCCTCCGGCCGACACCCCATCGAGGGCGTGCCGCTGCAATCCGCCGTCCCAGCCACCGGACTGATTCGGGTCGAGGTTGGCCCACAGCGCTTTGCCGCTGGCTTTCAAGGATTGCGCGGTGGCGGCGTCGAGCATGTCCAGCGGTGGGGTTGGCGGACGCTGTCCCACCGAACTTTCCATGCCGCCGATCCAGAATGGATAGCCAGGGTTTTTCAGGCTGCCGTCGGCGTTGCGGTTGGCTTCGCTGCGATCGACCAGTGCCAGGGAACCGATGGCTTGCGATCCACCGTTGCCGCCGTGATGTTCGCCGTCGTCATCGCCCTCTTCTTCCTCATCGTCGTCATCGTTACCGGCGACCAGGGTTTCACCGATTTTCGGCACCACCACCACTTTGCCCGGCATCGGGGCCATGGCTTTGCCGGGCAGCGGCACGACGGCCGGAATCGGCGTGCCGGCAATGATCTCGCCATCCGGCAAGGCGCGGGCACCCGCGGCCGGTTTACCGCTGCGCAGTGCGTAGGGTTCGCTGTGATAACCATCAGCGCCTTGTTGTGAGACCTCCAGCCGGGTGCCTTCTTCGAACACATCGTGTACCCGCCACATGGCCCACATGCCCTGGGCGAAGTGCGGATAGAAGTGACAGTGATAGATCGCATCGCCGGCCACCCGGTTGCGGTTGCCGGAGCCGCCGTTGGCGATTTCGTAGGTATAGCCGGCGCCGGGGCCAATGCCTTGGGCATCGACGTAATCGGAGTTGTCGTCATTGGGGTTGAACAACCACTGATGGCCGTGCAGGTGGAAGATGTGCTGCTCGTGGCCGTTGTGGGTGTTGCGGAATTTGACGAAGTCACCGATGTAGCTGTGGTTGACGTTCGAAGGCTCCGAGGGATAGAGGGCCATGGTGGCTTTGACGCCGACCTGATCGGCGCTCGGTGTCTGGCCGGGGGCGATGTTCTCAAGCCCGGTATTGGCCGGCACGTCCACCAGCATCGCCACGTCACCGACGGTGTGCGAGCTGAGGAAGAATTCTTCGTAGGCGCACGACAGACAGTCGTGCATCGGCCCCACGCCCAAGCGGTTGGCGACCACTTCCGCGCCCATGCCGCCGGAACCGTAGTTGATCATGAACGAGTCGCGGGTCGGCTCCAGCACATGGGCCATGACCGGGTCGGCCCAGTAGGCGGGGAATGCCTGGGTAGCGGCGGTTTCGTCCTGGAACTGCGAGGCAAAATCGCGAAACGGCTCGAGGCGGTTGGGGATCGCCGGGTTGCGTTTGCCCACCGATTCCAACGGATAGGTGCTGGATGGGAAACTACCATCGGCGTTGCTGCCCATGACAATCGCATCGCTTTCGCTGGAGATGATTTCGTTGCCGTCGACCATGCTGATGATCGGCGTGCCGGCCTTGCCTTCACGCACCCACGGTTCGCGCTGCGGATAACGGGCCTGGTAATCGACGATGGGGTGACCGGCCGGTGTGCGGCCGGTGGTCGCCAGACGCATTTCTTCTTCGGTGAGGGTGTTGCGATAGGTGCGTCCCGACTTCGGCACCACCACGACCTGGCCGAACAGGCCATTGGCGACGTTGCCGGCCGCGCCCTCCCCGCCGAATGTCGCGCCACGGCTGCTGACGGCAAACGCCCCTTCGCGCTCGGCGTACAGGACGTACGAACGGCTCGCGCCCGGCGGCACCAGGGTGTTGGCGTTGCGCCCGGTGTAGGAGGAAATGTCGTCGATGCTGTTCACCGCTTGCAGGCCGTTGACCTGGAAACCGACATGGCGGTCAGCGACCTGCTCGTCAACCTTGAAGGCTTCAGCGCCGCCGGCGTTCTCGATGCCCTCCTCGCCTTCCTCTTCGCCCTCCGGCCCTTCGAAATGCTTGTTGGGGTTGGCCTGATAATCGAGCAGGTTCTGCAGGTTGATCGTCAGGCAGTCACCAGCGGCCACCCGCAGCACCAGCGGCCGTGGACGTTTGTCCGCACGCAGCGACACTTTGCCCGGCACCGCGCTGCCACCATAGGCCAGCGAGACATCATGGTCATCAACCACATCGCGACGCAGGGCGTACATCATGCCGTTGGCATTCTGCGCGCCGAGGCGGTTGAACATCAGCGGTTGATCGAAAGCGACCACGTTGGCCACCAGATTGCGTTCGCAGCGCACGGCCGCGTTGGCGAGCTCGACGCTGAGCAGAGAGGCCAGCAACAGCAGCCAGTTCAACAGGGACGGTACGTGGTGAATGCCAACCATGATCGGAAACCTCGTAGTGGGTGCTCACAGGGAATGATTCTCGACAAACCCCTTGGAGCAATCCGCGTGCCACAAAAAAATTCTTTCCAGTTCAGCCAGTTACACAAGTCACTTGAGAATCCGGGGGATATTCCCCACCCGTTTCCCCACTTTTCCGGGCCGACGGTCTTGCCCCGATAGTGGGGAAAACCGGGCTTAGAGTTACAACGGCGCGTCCGCCGCCAGGCCCTGCAAACGCCGGTACTGACGCAGCACGCTGGGCACATAACGCTGGGTTTCGGCGAACGGCGGGATCACCCGGCCACGACTGAGCACCGCATCGGGCCCGGCGTTGTAGGCCGCCACCGCCAAGGCGATGTCGTTGTCGAACAGAGTCATCAGGCGTTTGAGGTACTTGGCGCCGCCCTGGATGTTGGCCTTGGGGTCGTAAACGTCTTTCACCCCCAACTCACGCGCGGTGTCGGGCATCAGTTGCATCAGTCCGCCGGCCCCTTTGGGCGAGGTGGCGCCAGGGTTGTAATTGGATTCGGACTTGATCACCGCATGCAGCAAGGCTTCGGGTAGCTGATTGGCGTTGGCGGCGGCTGACACCAGCTCGGCGTAGGGCTGGTTGGCGATCAATTGCGGTTGCCGGTCAAGGCTGACCAGCGGCGCATCGGCTTCGCGGATCACCCGTTCGTAGGTGCGTCCGGGACGGTGGACGTTGGACAGCACGTAGCTGCCCTTGGCGTCCACGGAGACGAAGACATCGGCTTGCGCGGCACCGACCGACATCAGGCAACCGAGCAGTCCTGCAGTGAATGATTGGATCATTGGGCCTCCCCTGACAGGCCCGAAAAATTGGGGGAAATGCCCCACTGACCCGTCGTGAATCAGCCGTACGCAAGCACTGTGCCGACTCCCGAAAAGCCCGTATTACAAGGGCTTCAGCCCATACACTGGATTTATCGGGTGGCTGAGCATGGCAATTGCATAAGCCCTTGTAGCGACACGGCTGCCACTCACGGGAGGTCATCATGAAGCTGCATTTTCGTCCGCGTACCCAGCGCGGTTTCACTCTGCTGGAACTGCTGGTGGTGCTGGTGGTGCTCGGTCTGCTGGCCGGGATCGTCGCCCCCAAATACTTCGCCCAGTTGGGGCGATCCGAAGTGAAAGTCGCCAAGGCGCAGATCGAAGGGCTGAGCAAGGCGCTGGATCTGTACCGGCTGGAAGTCGGCCACTACCCGTCCACCGAACAAGGCTTGCAGGCACTGGTGACAGCACCCAGTGACGAAGCCAAATGGACGGGCCCGTACTTGCAGAAAAAGCTGCCGCAAGATCCGTGGGGTCGTAACTACACCTACCGCTATCCCGGCGAAAACAGCGAATACGACCTGCTGTCGATGGGCAAGGACGGCCAGCCCGGCGGCGAAGGTGAAAACGCCGAAGTCACCAACTGGCAATAAGCGGAGCACAGCGCATGCGTTTTCATCTGAAGGCCGTCGGCAAGGCCGGCGTGGTGTCGCTAAGTGTAGAGGCGCCGGGCCAAAGCGAGGCGCGACGCATTGCTGAAGACCAGGGCTTGCGCGTGGTCAGCCTGCACGCCGAGCGGCATTGGCGTTCGCTGCGCATGAGCAAGCGCGAGACTTTCAATCTGGTGCTGTTCAGCCAGGAACTGACCACGTTGCTCAATGCCGGTCTACCCTTGATTGATGCGCTGGAAAGTCTGGCAGAAAAGGAAACCGCACCCGCTGCCCGCAAGACCTTGAGTGAGCTGGTTCGCCTTCTGTACGAAGGCAAGTCGTTCTCCCAGGCATTGGGCCAGTTGTCGGCGGTTTTCCCGCCCTTGTACGTGGCGCTGGTACAGTCCAGCGAGAAAACCGGCGCAGTCGGCGATGCGCTGGGCCGTTACGTGAGCTATCGCCAGCGCATGGACGAGGTGCGGCAGAAGATCGTCAGCGCCTCGATCTACCCGCTGCTGCTGCTGGTGGTCGGCGGTGGTGTAGTGCTGTTTTTGATGGGTTACGTGGTGCCGCGCTTCAGTCTGGTGTTCGAAGGACTGGGCTCTAACCTGCCGTGGCTGTCACAGATATTGATGAGCAGCGGCATGTTCCTGCATGCCCATCAGGGTGAGTTTTTCGGCGCACTGGCGGTGATCGTCATCGCCCTCGCCGTGCTGCAGAAACAACCGGCGTTTCGCCGAGGACTGGATCGGCTTGTCGAAAAACTGCCCGCCGTGCACCAGCGGATTTTCATGTACGAGCTGGCGCGCTTTTACCGGTCACTGGGGATTCTGCTGCAAGGCGGGATTCCGCTGGTGACCGCGATGGGCATGGTCCGCGGCCTGCTCACCGTGGCGTCACGGGCGCGGCTGGACCAGGCCTGCGAGCGGGTACGCGAGGGACAATCGCTGTCCACGGCGCTTGAGCTCAACCGCCTGGTGACACCGGTGTCCCTGCGCCTGCTGCGCGCTGGCGAACAGTCCGGCAACCTGGGACAAATGATGGAACGCAGCGCCGATTTCTATGACGAGGAAATCAGCCGCTGGATCGAGTGGTTCGTGCGTCTGTTCGAACCACTGCTCATGACCTTCATCGGCCTGTTGATCGGGGTAATCGTGATCCTGATGTACATCCCGATCTTCGAACTGGCTTCGAGTATCCACTGACCTCGGGGAACGGGTCGGATCAACCGCAGCAATGCAGATTCATGTTCCCCACCAAGACAACAAAGACGGAGAACGATATGCACATTCAAAAGCTCATGCTCGCAATGGCCATCGGCGCAGTCCTGTCGGCGTCTACCGTACTGATCCCGGACAACCTGTCAGGCGTGTCCAGCGTACAGGCCCTGTCTCTTATACACATCT